>RXJD01000040.1 GCA_003987775.1 Mycobacterium sp. | reverse complement strand
AAGGCCTTGAACACCGATCTGGGGGTGCGTGCGGTCTTTGAAACTCCCACGGTCGCGGGGTTGGCGGCCCGCATCGGCGAGGGTGGCGCTGGATTGGCGCCGCTGGTGGCTACCGAGCGCCCGGCGGTGGTGCCGTTGTCGTTCGCCCAAAACCGGTTGTGGTTTTTGGCGCAGCTGCAGGGGCCCTCGCCGGTCTACAACCTGCCGGTCGCGGTGCGGCTGGTCGGGTGCCTTGATGTCGATGCGTTGGGTGCGGCGCTGGCCGATGTGGTGGCCCGGCAGGAAAGCCTGCGCACGCTGTTTCCTGCGGTCGAGGGAATACCCCAGCAGCAGGTGGTGTCACCTGACGTGTCTGATGTCGGCTGGGAGGTGATCGACGCCAGCGGCTGGCCGGCGGAGCGGTTGGGTGCAGCGATCGGTGCGGTGGCCGCTTACCGGTTCGATCTGGGATCCGAGATCCCCTTGCAGGCAAGGCTTCTCCGGGTTGGTGAGGACGAGTATGTGTTGGTGGCGGTGGCCCATCACATCGCCGCGGACGGCCTGTCGATCGCCCCGCTGCTCTACGACCTGAGTACCGCCTACGGCGCCCGATGCGCGGGACAAGCCCCGGGTTGGGCGCCGTTGGCGGTGCAGTACGCCGATTACACGCTGTGGCAGCGGGCCCAGTTCGGTGACCTGGGCGATCCGGGCAGCCGCATCGCCACCCAACTGGCTTACTGGCAGCAGACCCTGGCCGGGCTGCCGGAACGTCTGGTGTTGCCCACCGACCGGCCGTATCCGGCGGTGGCCGATTACCGCGGCGCCAGCGTGGCGGTGGACTGGCCGGCTGAGTTACAGCAGCAGGTGGCGCAGCTGGCGCGCGAGCACAATGCGACCAGTTTCATGGTGATTCAGGCCGGGTTGGCGGTGCTGCTGGGCACCCTGAGCGGCAGTTCGGATGTGGCGGTGGGGTTCCCGATCGCCGGGCGCCGCGACCCGGCCCTCGACGATCTGATCGGGTTGTTCGTCAACACCCTGGTGCTGCGGATCGACGTGGGCGGTGATCCCACCGTGGCCGAGCTGGTGGGCCAGGTCCGGGCGCGCAGTCTGGGCGCCTTTGACAACCAGGACGTGCCCTTCGAACTGCTGGTGGAGCGGCTGAACCCGACCCGGTCTCTGGCGCATCACCCGTTGATCCAGGTGATGCTGGCCTGGCAGAACCTCGCCGGGCCCACTGACGACCTGGCTGGGCTGGCTCTGGGCGATTTGTCGGTCACCGCGCTGCCGGTCGAGACTCACACCGCCCGCATGGATTTGGTGTTCTCCCTGGCCGAACGCTGGACCCCGACCGGGGAGCCCGCCGGGATCGGCGGCATGGTCGAATTCCGCACCGACGTCTACGACACCACCAGCATCGACACGCTGATCCAGCGCCTACGGCGGGTGTTGACCGCGATCACCGCCGACCCCACCGCGCGGCTGTCGGCGATCGATCTGCTCGATGATGACGAGCACACCCGGCTCGATCAGCTCGGCCACCGCGCCGTGCTGACCCACCCCGCACCCACCCCGGCCTCGATCCCGGCGCTGTTCACCGCGCAAGCCCAACGCACCCCCGATTCGGTCGCGGTCACCTGCCAGGGCCGCTCGATGACCTACCGCGAACTCGAGGAGGCGGCGAACCGGGTGGCGCACCTGCTGGCCGCGCGCCCGGGACAGTATGTGGCGCTGCTGATGTCGCGCTCGGCCGAGGCGATCATCGCGATCCTGGCGGTCCTCAAAACCGGTGCGGCCTACCTGCCTATTGATCCAAGCCTGCCCGATGCCCGGATCCACTTCATGCTCACCGACACCACCCCAACCGCCGTGCTGACCACCACCGCGCTCTCCCCCCGACTCGACAGCTACGACCTCACCGTCCTCGATATCGCTGATGTCGAGGCCCCTCTCGAGGACAATCCGGAGACGTCTTTGCCGCCGCCGGAACCGGACGACATCGCATATCTGATCTACACCTCAGGCACCACGGGCACACCCAAAGCCGTCGCCATCACCCACCACAACCTCACCCAACTGCTGGCGTCGCAGCATGCACACCTGCCGGCGGCGGGGGTGTGGACGCAGTGGCACTCGTATGCCTTCGACTTCTCGGTGTGGGAGATCTGGGCCGCACTGCTCCACGGTGGTCGGCTGGTGGTGATACCCGAGGAACTGGCCGGCTCACCGGAGGACTTGCACTCCCTGCTGGTCGCCGAACAGGTCAGCGTCGTAACCCAGACTCCTTCGGAGGTGGCGGCGCTTTCCCCTGAGGGTTTGGGGTCGGCGGCGTTGCTGATCGGCGCCGAGGCCTGCCCGGCGGAGCTAGTAGACCGCTGGGCGACCGGGCGGGTGATGATCAATGCCTACGGTCCGACCGAGACCACCGTGTATGCGTCCCGGAGTGCCCCGTTGACCGCGGGGACCGGGGTGCCGCCGATCGGTTCCCCGGTACCAGGGGCGGCGCTGTTCGTCCTGGACGAGTGGTTGCGCCCGGTGCCGGCCGGGGTGGTCGGGGAGTTGTATGTCGCCGGCGCCGGAGTCGGGGTCGGCTATTGGCGCCGCCGCAAGTTGACGGCGTCACGGTTTGTGGCGTGCCCGTTCGGCGGGCCAGGGGGGCGCATGTATCGCACCGGGGATCTGGTGTGCTGGCGCCCGGACGGACAGCTGGAATATCACGGGCGCGCCGATGAGCAAGTCAAGATCCGCGGCTACCGCATCGAACTCGGCGAAGTCCGCGCCGCCCTGGCCGCCCTGGACGAGGTGGAGCAGGCCGTCGTCATCGCCCGCGAGGACCACCCCGGCGACAAACGCCTGATCGGATACGTCACCGGGATCGCCGACCCGACGACGTTGCGTGCCACGCTGGCCGAGCGGCTGCCGGCATACATGGTGCCGGCGGCCGTGGTGGTGCTCGACGCGCTACCACTGACACCCAACGGCAAACTCGACACCCGCGCCCTGCCCACCCCCGAATACCAAGGCGCAGGCCAGTATCGCGCCCCCGCCACCGCCACCGAAGAGATCCTGGCCGACATCTACGCCCGCGTGCTGGGCTTGCGGCGCGTCGGGGTCGACGATTCATTTTTCGAACTCGGCGGGGATTCGCTGCTGGCGATACGGGTGATCGCGACGATCAACAAGACCTTGGGCGCCGATCTAGCGGTCCGCGCCTTGTTTGAAGCTCCCACGGTTGAAGCCCTGAGCCGAGAGCTGGACTCACCGCATAGTTCGGTCGAGGTTGTTCCTTTCGAGATATTCAAGGATGGCGCAGGGGTTCCGCTGTTCTGTATTCATCCTCTAGGAGGTATCGCCTGGCCGTACCGAAACCTGGGTCCGTATCTGGACTGCCCGATCATTGGAATCCAACAAGCAGCGCAACCTGGGGGATATGGACCCAGTTCAATACGGGAAATGGCCGAGAAATATGCCGACACGCTCCAGGCGGTTCACCCCGACGGCCCCTACAACATTCTCGGTTACTCTCTTGGCGGCGTCATCGCGCATCAGCTCGCCGTTGAGCTGCGCCGACGGGGCTGCGTAGTCGGGCGTCTGATCATTTTCGACGCTAACCTCGACGATCCGAGTGACGTTCAAGAGGTGCCAGATCTCGCGTCGGAAAGCGATGCCCTCAAGATGATGTTGACGGCGGCCGGCATCGAGATTGAAGGCCTCGACTACGGACAAGGGTCCAGAACGCTCACTTACCAAGAGGCCGAGGAGTTGGTTCGCCAACATGCCACGGCCGACATTATTCTCCCACCGAGACAGCTCGTGGAAATCATCGTCAATAACATGAACGTCGGCGTGCGTCTCCTTTTGGAGCATACGCCGGAAATGTTCGATGGTGATGTCGTTATCTTCTCGGCCCGCCGGCCTCCGAACGGTTCGTCGCTTGTTCAAAGCTGGCGGCCATACATTTCTGGCGACATCAGCGAATGCCCTGTGGACTGCGATCATCACGAAATGCTGCAAAGGGACGTGCTCAAAACATTCGGCGAACAGCTCAGAGTGACACTAAAGTGAAACTTATCTCACCGTGACTTTTAGGCAGCGATTCGTGTGCGATTTTCTGCAGTCCGGCGAGTCTAGGCCCAGGTCCCGCTGCGCCGGTGAGCGATCGCACTGACCTCGTAGATCAGCTTCAGTATGGACGGCCGCATCCCCACATTCAGCCGGCGAATCCGGCGGAACTCCTCCAACGCCGTTCGGAAGGTATGTTCGCTCGCTCGATACTCCTCGAAGGCTCGATCCAGCGCAGACGCATCCCAAGGCTCGTCTTGCGAAGCTGCGTGCAGCGTTTCGTAAACGGTAGAAATCCAGTCTGTGCCGAAGGGGTCTGTCACCGGACCGCGGCGGCGCTGACGGCGGAGATCAAGGTTGAGGAACTCCTCGATCGCGCCCTCATCCCGGGTGTGAAGGTCGATCGCGAGCCCAGCGGAAATGCGAAATACTTCCCGGCGCCAGTCATTCAGAAGGTTGGTGTACTCCACAAACACTCGCGGCGTGCCCCGCGTATGTCTCTCGGCCAGGAGGTTGGCCTTCAGCCACAAAGCACTTGAGAGCTCAAAGGAGGTTCCCATCTTCCTGAGCGACGCGATGGCCTCCTGCGGGTGGCGCATCGCAATCACGGCGACGACGTGGAAACCGGCCAAACGCGCCGCCTCGAACCACACGCCGGACAGCAGCGTGATCTTCGGTTCCTTGATGACGACGAGCGGTGCGGCCGGCAGCGTGCTGAGGTAAGCCCTGACTTTGGTGATGCAAGCGGTCCTGGCTTCGGCGTCGAACGCTCCTTCCTCGTACAGTCGCAGTGTCGGGTCTTCCCACGCGCTGCCGAGGCGCCGCAGGATTCGCTCATTGAGAACGATGGCTTTG
Source organism: Mycobacterium sp. (assembly GCA_003987775.1). Taxonomy (GTDB): domain Bacteria; phylum Actinomycetota; class Actinomycetes; order Mycobacteriales; family Mycobacteriaceae; genus Mycobacterium. Next base: position 60,708 of record RXJD01000040.1, on the reverse strand, counting down.
CGAGGCTCCCAAAAGCCATGCGGATTGCCCGAATTGGCGCCCAACATCCCGGGCGGGAGCGTACCGCCGCATAGCGACAGAACCCGCGTCAGCGCCGACGTTCCGGACCGGCCCGAGCCCAGGACGAACAGAACAACCGGTCGGGCCGGAGCCCCACTCTGCGAGGTGGGGGTCACCAGCACACCTCCGTGCATGAGAGAGCCTGCGGCGCATGCTCGCCCATCAGATGATCGATCTGCGCTGCCGTTTGACGGAAGGAGGGAAATGTTGCGACGCGCTTCGCGGCAGTGCGTCGCCTCTCGCGCATAGCGGCAGACTAGCCAGTGCTCGGGCGCTGTCAAGGGGCCCCGCGGCGGTCAGGAAAGCGGCGTGCATCTGCTCAGTCGCGGGCACCGGACCTGCCGCCGGTGTAATCGCATGAAGGCGTTCACCCATCGTATTGATGCAGCTGAAATTCTTGCCGTCGGGGAATCGGATCGTGGTCGCTTGGCGCCCCAACGAGAAGAATTTCAACAGGTCACCGTATTTAGCGTCAAAATCAGGCCGGCAAAGGGGATTGGACCACATATTTGAGCGGGTCACCGCAAAATGGCCTGCATGGTATCGAGTCAAATGAGTAGCCTTCGGGATTCCTGGCGTGACGCTATCCCACCGAGTCGGCGATCGTCTAGAATTCGCCAAGGACGGCCACCGAAGTTCCGCGACACTCGGGACACACTCGGTAAAGGCTGACCAGCGCCAGAAAGGATAAGTGTTAATGGCGCCAGCCAAAAGCTTCGTAGCCGACGACCCTCGCATGATCAGTCTGCTTCGCGTCCATTGGGTCTCGATGACGGTGAGCCTGTTTCTACTCGGCGTTGCGACCGCGCTCAGCCTGCTGCAGCCGCTGCTGATCGGCCGGCTCGTCGACCGGGCATCGGCCGGCACACCGATTTTCACGTTGGCCGTCTTGCTGGTGATCATGCTTGTCGGTCAGCTGCTGGCGGAGGCGTCAGGGCATTATCGGCTGGGCCGGATCGGCGCGAAAATCGTGTTGCAGGTGCGAGCCGTCTTCACCAGTCACGTTGTCCGCCTGCCGATCGGACTATTGGACGGGACTCGCACCGGAACCCTGCTGGCCCGCGCAACAAGCGACGCAAGTCTGTTGCGTGAGATGCCACGCGCCGTCAGCGACGTCTTCTTTGGGGCGTTGACCTTGCTCGGTGCCGTCATCTTCATGCTGACCATCGATGCGCTCACCGTGGGTATCGTGGTGGTGGCCATGGGGCTGGCGTTCGCTGCCGGCAATCCATTTCTTTCCCGGATCCAACGCGCTTCATTGAATTGTCAGGCCGCACTGGGCGACTACACAGCCGGATTGGAGCGAGCCCTCGGCGCCGCACGCACCATCAAGCTCTACGGCGCCGAAGATCGCGAAGCGCAGTCCATCGGCGGCAGTGCACACGCCGCCTATGAGTATGGCGTCCGCATCGCGGCATCCACCGCCATGAGTGTTCTTGTATTCCGGTTGGGCGTCACCGGCTCATTTGTGGCAATCATGATCATTGATGGGCAGCGCGTCGCGGACGGCACCTTGGCCGTTGGCCAATTCGTCAGCCTGTTTGCTTTCGCCCTGTACGCGATTTTTCCTGTCACCGCTGCCTTTGTCGCATTCACCAATGTGCGTATCGCAGCAGGCGCACATCAACATCTGATCGCCACACTGCACGAACTGCCGGAGGGCGACCAGGCTTCGCTTGCCGTCGCGGGCGGTGTGAACGCGCCGAGCGCGTCGGAGTTCTCGGCCGAGGACGAGAACAGCGCTCCGCTGGTCGAATTCGACCATGTGTCGTTCTCCTACGGCAACGACCCCGTCCTGGACGACGTTTCCTTCACGCTCCTTCGGGATCAGACCACCGCGCTGATCGGGCCTTCTGGTGCGGGAAAGTCAACCATTCTGGCGTTGCTGTGCCGTTTCCACGACCCGAGTTCCGGGACCGTGAGCTGGGAAGGCCGCGACTTCCGCAGCATTGGACTCAAGGAACTCCGCGGCCGCCTCGGACTTCTGGAACAAGACGCACCCGTGCTCCATGGCACCGTCCGCGACAACCTGCTCATTGCCGATCCGGACGCCGGCGACGCCGACTTATGGCGTGTCCTCGAACAGGCAAATATCGCCGACGAAATCGCCCGTCTTCCCGAACAACTCGACACCCCCGTCCTTGAACGCGGGCGCGGTCTGTCCGGTGGCCAACGCCAGCGACTCGCCTTGGCCCGCGCCCTGCTGTCCCGGTCGCAGCTCATCCTCATGGACGAGCCAACTGCGCACCTCGACCGCGCCAACGAATACGACGTCATGAACAACCTGCTGCAAGCGCGCGGCCATCGCAGCCTCCTCGTCGTTGCTCACAGACTCTCCACCGTCACCAACGCCGACCAGATCCTGGTTCTTCGGCACGGCCGGATCTATGCAAGGGGCACGCACGCTGAACTGTTGGGCATGCCCGTCTACCGCGAACTCATCGAGCACGAACTCGCTTCCCACTAGCGCACACCGTGCCGGCTCGTGGTGACCGCACTAGTGCGCAGTCGGCACCGATCGTGTTCGGCGGCAGGAGAACTCGGCCGATATCGGTCCTGTTTTCGTGGACCTGGTGGTGTCGCCGTCGGCACGGGCGGCACCAGGGGGGTGATCCTGGCAGCTGTCATCCTTGGCAATACGGCCGGTAGTGCTGCCGCCGAGTTAGCTTGTGCAATAAGCGTTCAAGAATCACTCGCGGCCAGCGTGGTGACTTCGGCCACCTCGTGACCGTGAAGGAAGTTGGAATGCCGGCGTTCTTCCCGCCCAGTCACCTCTATGGACGACACGAGCCGAGCCAAGACCTTTAACAGGCAGCGCAACTCCAGGCGGGCCAGGACCGCACCGACACACGAGTGCGGACCGGAGCCAAAGGATAAGTGCGGGTTCGGATTACGGCCGATGACGAAACCCTGATCGGGAAACACGGCTTCGTCACGGTTAGCGGAAGGGAGCCATACGACGATTCGGTCACCCGATCGAATCTCGGCCTCCCCAAGCGACACGTCGACGAGGGCGGTCCGCATCAGATGTGCCGCAGGGCAAGTCCAGCGCAAGATTTCATCGACAGCCGAGTCGAACAGCTCTGGGCGCCCACGAAGCTGTTGCCAGGCATCGGGATTTTCGGCGAAGGCCACCAGGGCACCGGCGACCGCGAGCGGTGTCGTTTCGAGCCCGCCGCTGAGCATGCCATCGCAATTGAGCAAGATCTCATCATCGGTAAGGCGATGGCCGTCTACATCGGTATTGGACAGCGCCGTCACAAAGTCGTCCTGAGGCTCTGCTCGACGCTGCTCGAGCAAGCCGAAGAGATACATGAGCAATTCACCGTGTGCCTGGGCGGCTTCCTGCTCAACATTGGTTGCGTAAGCGGCGTCGGTCAGTCTGCCCAGTTCTGCCCAGTCCGCGTCCGGTATTCCCAGTACCTGCCCGAGAACCAGACGTGCGATCACGGTGCCGAAGTCTCTTACGGCGTCAAAGGAGCCGCCCTGCGCGATCAGGTCGGCGAGCAGCTTCTCGATATCGCGTTCAACAGCGGAAGACATCCGATCAACGGCCGATTTGGAGAGCCACGCCGAATGGGCGGCCCGCAATCGTCGATGAGCGCCACCGTCCGTGACGACCAGCATTTTTCCGGAAGCCAGGGCGACAGCGCGAGCGTTGCCGCCCAGACGCATGCCTGCGGTCGAGGTGAAATGAGAAGGGTTCTGCAGTACTTGGCGCCCGAGGTCGTGGGTGGTGACCGACCAAAATTCTCCGTAGGTGGGTGAATGAGTCCACGCAAGCGGATGCTCGCGGCGCGCCGCTTGCCACGCGCTGAATCGGTCCGGCGATGCGTGGAAGGACGGATCGGCCGGGTCGGCAGCCGTTCCGTCAAGCGACCAAAGGGGCTGGCGCCCGTTCAGCCCGCGATTCAGGTATCTGGACACCGTCCCTCAGTTTTCACGTGTGGACTCGCGTGATCACAACGAGCACCGATTGAACTCATCGCAGAGCGTAACCAGCAGACCAGGACTCAGGGTCAGTATCGGACTGGAATTCGCACATCAATTCCTAACGCGTGGGGCACAATCGTGGCCCACGTGCATGAATACCGCCTCTACCGGGCGCTCGTAGCCTATGTGACACCGAAAACCCTTGCGCGCGCTGGATTCCGCAACGCGAATCGGATACGGCCGGCGGGTTCCGGCCGTCGAGGTCTCTCGGCCGCGAGGTGAGTGTGCAGCCAGGCGGGCAAAGCGGCAAGGGTCACGGTCACCGCTGGCCACCGGGTAGGAAGGCGCTGAGTCGAATTGGTGGTTTATCAAGCAGGTGATGAACGCCGGAATGGCACCCACCGCAACAAGATCAGCTCACGCCGCCGTGAGAAGAGATCGTCGGTGGCCGGCGCGACGACGGAAGCTCACCAAGCAGTCCAGGAGGGACCAACGATGCGCAGATTGGGGACAAACGGCCCTAGGCCGGCCCCGAAGAGCGGGAAAGGATCGGCAGGCGGCAGGTAAAGAACAGGATGCGGCACGACTGTTCCGCTGATTTGCCAGATGAGAAGGACCAAACGGGGATAATCTGTAACGCGTCGACGTAGGACGTAGGATTCGAGATCATATGGCAGGGGCTACGTTTCGGCCGCTAACTACCGCTGTAACCTGCTCGGTGGTGGCTTACACCGGTTCTCGTGCGACTCCGCCCGCACCGGTGGGTTCCAGGACTACCTTGTGCAAGCCTTCACGTCCCAGTCCACGACGGTGGCCGGCCCTCGGTGAAGGCGCGGGGACCCTCCATGGCATCGCTGCTGCGCTTACGCCATTCTTCACACGGATAGACCTCGTCGAAGGCGTCCCGCAACGGCAGGTCCAGCGAGCGCCACATGGCCTCCTTGGTCGCCCGCACGGCCAGCGGTGCGCCCCGCAACAGGTCGTCGACCCAGGCCTGCGTCGCATCGTCGAGGCGCTCGGGCGCAACCACCTCGTTGACCAAGCCGTGGTGCAGCGCGTCGTGCGCGGTCATGCGGCGGCCGGTGAGCAGGTAGCCGGCCGCCACCCGCGCCGGCAGCTGACGGCCCAGCCGGAACACGCCTCCGGCGCCGGCCACCAAACCCAAGCGGACCTCGGGCAATCCGAACTGCGCGTCGCTGGCGGCGATGATCAGGTCGCAGGCGAGCGCAAGTTCGAAGCCGCCACCCAACGCGTATCCGCGCACCTTGGCGACCAGGGGTTTGGTGATGTCGAACCGGTCGGTGAGCCGCGGTGCACCCGGCTTGCCCTTGCTCCCGAACGACGACAACCCCGCGGCTCCGCGCGCGTCGCGATCCGCGAGTTCTTTGAGGTCCTGTCCGACGCTGAAGGCGCGATCACCCGAACCCGTCAGGACGCCGACCCAGACCTGCGGATCGCTCTCAAAGTCCTCCCAGACCAGCCTGAGCTCCTCATGCATGCGCACGTTCATGGCGTTGAGGACCTCGGGGCGCCGCATGGTGATCGTGGCGACGCGATCACGCTTCTCGTATTCGACGAACTCGAACTGGTCCAACGCAGCGGGCACGCCACCAGATTAGGCCGGACCGTGCCGGCCCGACCGTTATCGCCGCGCGACGGGGACATCTGATGCAGGCGCGTCTTTGTGCGGTCGGTACCAGCGTCCCACCGTTTCGGTACACCCAAGACGAACTCATCGAGCACTTCGACATCGATGACGACAAGATCCGCTCGCTGTTCAAGAACAGCGCGATCGCGTCCCGGCACCTGGTCCTGCCGCCGCGCGACGCCGACGGCCGACCCCGGCCCGAAAGCCAGGGCGAACTGCTTGTCAAACACCGCGAGTGGGGCATCAAGATGGCCGCCGAAGCTCTGGGCAAGTGCCTGGCGAACATCGGCCGCACCCCTGCCGACGTCGACTACCTGTGCTGTGTGACCTCCACGGGATTCATGACGCCCGGGTTGTCCGCGTGGCTCATGAGGCATCGGGATATGCGGCCGGATTGTGCGCGACTCGACGTGGTCGGCATGGGCTGTAATGGCGGACTCAACGGGTTGGCGCCGGTAACCGCCTGGGCCGAGGCGCATCCCGACAAACTCGCCGTGATGATCTGCGTCGAGACCTGCTCGGCCGCCTACGTCTTCGATGGCACCATGCGGACCGCCGTGGTCAATTCCCTGTTCGGCGACGGCGCCGCCGCGCTGGCAGTCAGCACTGACCCGAAGCTGGCCGCCACGCCACACCCGTTGGTACTCAAGACCAGCAGCCACATCATCCTGGAAGCGCTCGAGGCGATGCGCTACGACTGGGACGACAGCCAGGGCCTGTTCAGTTTCTACCTCGACCCGCAGATTCCGTACGTGATCGGGGCCAACGCCGAGTTCGCCCTGAGCCGCCTGTTGTCTGGCACCGGTCTGGACATCACCGACATCGACCATTGGGTGGTGCACTCCGGAGGCAAGAAGGTCCTCGACGCGCTACGGGTGAACCTGGGGTTGAGCCGCCACGCCGTCCGCCACGCCACCAGCGTGCTGCGCGACTACGGCAACCTGGCCAGCGGGTCGTTCCTGTTCAGCCTCGAGCGACTGAACCGGGAGAACGTCGTCCAGCCGGGGGACTACGGAGTGATCACGACGATGGGCCCCGGCTCGACCATCGAGATGGCCCTGGTCCAGTGGACGTGACGAGGACTCGATGATCGAGCCGCCCGGGGAGCACGCCGGTTACTTCACTCTGCCGTCGGGCGACCTTGCCTGCCGCACGCGGGCGCTGAACGACTTCATCCGGTCCGTGGGCAGCGGTTTGGCCGTCATCGATCTGCGCGACGCAGGAGCAGAGCACCTGTCGCCGGATGACGGCATCGGCGAGGTGAACGGTTGGGAGCGTGCGCTGCGTCTGGTCGAGCGTTCGCCGGCGGCCACAGTGGCACTGTTCGGGCGCCAGGTCGGCGGATCCGCGCTGGAGGTGGGGCTGACCTGCGACTTCCGCATCGCCGCCCCCGGCTCCCAGGTGATCTGGCGCAACGACGGCGCGGTCTGGCCGGGCACCGCGCTGTTCCGTCTGGTCCAACTGATCGGCCCCGCCCAGACCATTCGGCTGGCACTGCTCGGCGAACCGGTGCACGCCGACGCGGCACTCGGCAGCGGCCTGGTGGACATCATCACCGACAGACCCGAGGCCGAGGTGGCGACCCTGCGCGCCGGGGTGGCCGGCCTCGACGACCTGCGGGTCGTCCGCCAGCTGATCGCCGAGGCCGTCCACACCAGCTACGAAGAAGCCGTGGGGGCCCACCTCGCTGCGTGTGAGCGCTATCTGCGGCGGCGCGGGAAAGACTAGATGACCGACCGCATTCGCCCCGCGAACGGCGCCTCCCCGGGCATCGCGGCCCGACACAGCCGGCCCACGCCGTGGGACCGGCCCTCGACAGAAGCAGAGCTTCGGGAAGCCGCGGCCTGGTTTGAGGAGCACATTGACGACGTCTACCGGACGCTGACGGCGGCTGGCGGCGATAACCGCGGGCCAGCCAGGCTGGGTGACCTGGTGCGCGCCGCGGGTGACCAGCTGCCCGATCTGCTGCCTGACCGGGCGACCAGACGTCACGACGACGCGCTGGCCCCGAGCGAACGGCTGCAGGTGGAGCGCGACCAAGGCCGGTTTCTGCGGGCCTTGTTGCGCAACCCGGCCACTGCCATTCCGGCACTGGTTGACATGCGCACGCCGCTTCCCGAGTCGTCGGCCCACGCCGACGAGTTCCGGGAAAGCGGTGAGCTCGTCCTGGAAACCGTCACCCTACGACGCGCGGACGGCTTTGCCGAGCTGACCGAAGTGACCCTGGCCAACACCATGACACTGAACGCGGAAACGAACCAGCTCATGCGCGATCTCGAGGTGGCCGTCGACGTGGTGACACTGGACCCCTCCTCCTCGGTCGGCGTGATCCGCGGCGCCCCAATGGAATACGCGTCGTATGCCGGCAAGCGGGTGTTTTGCGCGGGGATCAACCTCAAGCACCTTGCCGCCGGCAAGATTTCGTACCTCGATTTCTTTATCGGTCGCGAAGCGGGCCTGCTGTCGAAGTTGGCGCGCGGCGTGCGCGATCCAGAGACCGGGCGCGACGTCGCCCAGCCGTGGATCTGTGTGGTCGATTCCTTCGCCATCGGCGGCGGCATGCAACTCACCCTGGTGACCGACCACGTGATCGCCGTCGATGACGCCTGGATGAGTTTGCCGGCCGCCAGCGAGGGCATCGTTCCCGGCGTAGCCAACCTGCGGCTCCCCGGCCGGGTTGGGGTGCCGCTCGCCCGGGAGCTGATCCTGCGTGGCAGGCGTCTGAGCGGTACCGAGGCGATGCAGGCCGGCCTGGTCGACGCCGTGGTGCGGGCGGCCGATGTGGATGCCACAGTGGCGTCGGTGGCCGCGGCGCTGTCGGCGCCCGCCGTGATGCCCAACAAGCTGATGCTCGCCCACGGCATCGAGCCCGAAGACGAGTTCGCGACGTACCTGGCCGACTTCGCCATCGTCCAAGCGGATCGCATGCACGCCCCCGATGTGCGTCACAAGCTGTCGAGCCGGCTGTGACAGGCACGCCAGAGACGGGCGGGGCCGAAGCCCAGATTCTGGGCGCCATCGGATTTCTCAACGAGGTGATGGGCCGCTACCCGCGCGCAATCTCGTTCGCCCCGGGAGCGCCGCTGCTGGACGGCATCACCCGCGAGCGCCTGATCGCGGCTGTCGACGAGGTGGCCGCTCGGCTGGGCAGCGAAGCGCCGGGGTGGGACGCCCTGTTTCAGTACGGTCCCAGCCAGGGGATCGTCAACGCGGACCTCGCCCGCGCGCTCTCCGCCACGGCCGCCCTGGCGGTGGGCGCCTCCGATATCACCATCACCGTCGGCGCGCAGGAGGGGTTCATCCTCATTCTTCGTGCCCTGGAACTGCATCGCCGCGGGACTCTCGGCATCGTTGCCCCCGCGTTCGCCGGGATTCGAGGTGCGGCGACCTTCATGGGTGCCAGGACCATGGACATTCTCGAGGGCCCCGAGGGCGTCACCGCGGCGGACCTCGAGGCGGCGTGTGAGCAAGCCGAAGCCCTGGGAGAACCGCTGCGAGCGTTGTACGTCGCACCCGATTGCGCCAATCCCTCAGGGACGGTGATTCCTCGGCCGGCCCGGCTGGAACTGCTGCGCACCGCTCGGGAGCGGCAGGTGTTCTTGATCGAAGATACGACCTACGGCTTCACCGATCCTGACGTCCCGCCGTGCCTGAAGGCTCTGGACGAGGACGGGATGGTGATCCAGGTGGGCACCTTCTCCAAGGTGTGCTTCCCCGGTGCCCGCGTCGGCTATGTGGTCGCCGATCAGCCCTGGCACGACGGGTCCACCCTGGCCAGCTGGCTGGCCACCCTGAAAAACACCACCACGGTGAACACCTCTCCAATCAGCCAGGCCATGGTCGCGGGCCTGGTGCTGTCAGATGCGGCTGCCCTGGCCGAGCGCGAGCGGGTGCTGAGACAGTCCTACCGCGACAAGCGGAGCCTGCTGTTGGCCGCATTGGACGACGAGTTCCCCGACGCAGGCGAACTCGGGCTCAGCTGGAACCGGCCCACGGGCGGCTTTTTCGTCGTGATGCAGACCCGACGGGATTTGGACCACGCCACCCTGCAACGCTGCGCTGCGCACCATCGCGTGCTGTGGACCCCGATGCGTGACTTCTACGCCGGCCATGAGGGGGACACGACGTTGAGGCTGTCGTGCAGCCACGTGCCGGCTGAGCAGATCAGGGAGGGGGTTCGCCGGCTAGGCGGCTTCCTACGCGAAAGCCCGCACGATGCGCAGGCTTAAGGAAATTCGTGCGGCACCTGTCATGACAAGCTGTGCGCACTCTCGTCACGGCGTTTGACCAGCAGCCACGTTTCCTCGTCACCCTCTCGAATCCGGGTCATGGCGTACCGCCCGCGCAGCCTGTCGCCCCGCAGCTGGAACGAAACATGGCCACAGGCAAGGCCCTTGGCCATGTCGTGACGAGTTCCGTTGGCGTATGTGCCATGGTCCCAGACGACTACACCGGCGGGGCCGTGTCGGCCCTCGGGGATCACGCCCTCAAACGTCGCATACTCGAGCGGATGGTCTTCGGCGCGTCGGGCCATGCGCTGCTCGGCGGGGCTGACCGACGGGCCGTCGGCTATCGTCCATGACACCAAAACCCCGTCGATTTCCAGGCGGAAGTCGTAGTGATCGCTGTGTGCGAGCCGGTGCTGAACCACGAAGCACGGTCCGTCAACCGGAGTTCGGCGCTGTCGTCGATGCCGGCCACCTTGCTCATAGTTGCTTACAGCCATGGTATTTGGATACCCGGCTGTTAGCCGGGAAAACTGTGGATTCGACTACATTCCGAGCGTCATTGAGCAGGAAGCGTTTTGGCGTCAGATCCGTGCCACCGGAGCGTCATACCCAGTCCCGCCAGCCACGTAGTCAGGTCATATCCGTTGCAGGCCAACCCATCGATGGCGGTGACGGCGCGCCGGATCGCCAGTTCGGCGACGTCCTGGCTCAACAAGCCCTGGTGCACGGCGTCCAAGAGTTCGTCGACGTCGGCCAATTCCGCGCCGCTACCGGTGCGTACCTCGATATCGAGATAATGGTCTTCCGACCGCCACACCGTCTCCCCGGGGCTGTATTCGCCGATGTCGAGATAGAAGTCATGGTCTCTTTCGTGACCCGGGTTGAAGTGAAACACCGTGGCGCGCAGACCCAATGACGGCAGCAGCCACGACTCCAGATAGCGGAACTGCTCGCGCCCCGGCGTCGGACGGGCCAGGTAGAGCCCCCACGGATGCACCGCGTACTCGTCGACCGCCCGCACGATCCCTTTCGGATCCGTGTTGGTGCGGGCGGTCAGGTCGAATGTCTCGTGCTTCGGCGGATGGATGTCAAGACTCTACCTGCGCCCTTATCTACGGAGCCGCAATTTCCACCGCACAAAGCCGGCATAGAACACCGACAGCGCCACCAGCATCCCCATGTCCAGCAACCAGATCTTGGAGGTGTGCTGCCAGAATCTGTCCTGGGGGACCAGCGAGCCCGGTACCAGAGACCGCACATCGACCGTCGACGCGGCCGCGGCATAGCCCCACCGTGCCGGCACCACCGTGGAAACCTGTTCCAGCACAACCCGGTTGGTCACCGGGACCATCCCGCCGCACAGCACCAGCTGCGCCATGATCGACACCACGAACAGCGGCATGATCTGCTCCGTGGAACGGACCACCGCCGAAATGCCCAGGCCCAGTAGCGCCGAAGCCACGCAGGTCGCGGCGACGGTGAGAAACAACTCGAAGGTGGCCGCGGTGTTGCCGTGCCCAAGCACCAGTCCGCCGCGCGTCGGTGCACCTTTTCCGACGACGACGATCGCTGTGGCGATCGCGGCCTGCAGCACGGCGAACACACAGAACACGCCGGTTTTTGCCAGTAGGTACGCCGTCGTCGACAGACCAACCGCCTGTTCGCGCTGGAAGATCGCCCGCTCACCGACCAGGTCGCGAATCGTCAGGGCGGTGCCCATGAACGCCGCGGCCAGCAGCAGCAGGTTCAAAATCTGAGCCGACTCGTCCGGAGTGCCGCCGTGCTCGCCGACCGCGCGGAATCCGTTCGACCCGGGCACGGTCAGCGATAGTGCGCCGAGGATGAACGGCAACAGGGCCAGGAACACGAAGTAGGCGCGATCGGCAACCACCAGGCGAACTTGCCGTCGAGCGACCGTCGAGATCTGTCGACGCATGCTGGTGTGCACCGGTTCGCCCAGGTCGGCCGGGGCTGTGTCGGGGTCCGGCCGGTCCTGTGACTGGCTCCGCTCGAGGAACCGGCGATTGGCTTCCGCCGGGTCGGCGCCCACCTGGCTGAAGATCTTGGCCCAGTTCGTGGTGCCCATGGCGCCACCGATCTGGTCGGGCGGACCGCAGTACGCGGTCTTGCCGCCAGGCGCCACCAGCAGTAGCTGGTCACAGATATCCAGGTACGACAGCATGTGGGTGACCACGATCACCACCCGGCCGGCGTCGGCCAGTTGCCGCAGCATCATCATGACCTGGTGGTCGAGCGCGGGGTCCAGCCCGGATGTGGGCTCGTCGAGGATCAGCAGCGACGGCCCGGTCAGCAGTTCCAGCGCCACCGAAGCTCGTTTGCGCTGGCCGCCCGAGAGTTTGTCGACGCGGGTGTCGGCGTGCTTGGTCAGATCGAGTTCCTCGAGAACCTGGGCCACCACCCGCGCGCGGTCGGATTTGCTGGTGTCCGGCGGCAGCCGGAGTTCGGCGGCGTAGCCGAGCGCCTGGTGCACCGTGAGCTGGCGGTGCACCACGTCGTCCTGCGGGACCATCCCGATCCGGCTGCGCAGCGACGCGTATTCGCCGTGAACGTCATGGCCTTCGAAGCTGACCGAACCTTTGCTGGGGCGGGCGTAGCCGGCAATGAGCCGGGCCAGCGTGCTTTTGCCGGCGCCCGACCCGCCGATGACGGCGGTCAGCGTCCCGGGCCGCGCCGTCAGGGAGATGCCGTCGAGCAGCTGTTTGCCGTTGTCCACGGTGTAGTTGACTCCGCGGACCTCGAGACCGCCGGTGCGCGTAGCGGTTTCGCTGCGCGGGACGAGCGTGCCGTCGTTGAACTGCAGGTCGACGTTGCCGATAGTGACCACGTCGCCCTGGGAGAGAATTGCCGAGCCGACCCGGGTGCCGTTGACGAAAGTCCCGTTGACGCTGCGATCTTGGATCTCGATGCCCAGCGGTGTGGTCCGCAGTGTGGCGTGCTGGCGGCTGGCGAGCACGTCGGACACGACGATGTCGTTGTCGTTGGCACGACCGATGGTGATGGCGCCGGTCGACTTCGGGGCCCCGGCAATCCCCGCCGAACGCGGTGACAGGATCCTGACCATCCTGGTGGCCAGGCTCGATACGTCCGCCAGCTTGGCATCGATCGCCGTGACCTCGGCCGGCGGCGGCCCGGCGTTCACCGTGGTGACTTCCTCGGGCGGCATTGGACGCGCCGGCGGGCGCCTGGGCGGCGGTGACACCGGTCGTCCATTGGGCTGGCGGGCAGGCGGACGCGGGACGTTCGTCGACCATGCCAGCGTGGGCGGGCCGCTGTCGTGGCGGGCGGCGTCGTTGAACGTGCTGCGTGGTTTGGCCTGCGGGCGCTGCCGGCCGATCTCGAAGGTCAGCCGCGGCCCGGCAGGATTGCCGACGTTGATGCTCTGCCCGTCGTGAACGTCGACGACGGGCATCCGGTAGCCGTTGACGTAGGTGCCGTTGAGGGAGCCGTTGTCGATCGCCAGCCAGCGGCCCTGCTCGAAGCGCAGGATGAGATGCGCGCGCGAGATGCGGGGGTCCGGGATACGGAGATCGGCATGCAGGTCGCGCCCGATCACCACTTCATGGCCGGGAGCGAAGGAACGTTGAGACCCGTCATGCCGAATCGTCAGTGCCGGCGGGGCTGGTCGACTCACCAGACCCAGATTAGCCCGCTCCTGCGTTGCTGGTTGTGTGCCAGCTGTGACGTCCCTATGTGTCCCGGGCGGTCATACATAGCTGTTTCATAGCTTGCATCCCGTCCTGCACCAATGCTTTTCATGCATCATGCGAATGGAGGAGGGGGCATCTTGCGGATGGATGAACGACCAGGCGCCACCCGGCGTCTTCGAGCCGGGCTCAAGGCCGGCCGCGGGCTTGTGACAACCGTCACGCACCGGCGGCGCCGCGTCTCTGCATCCGGCTCGGCACCCGCTTCGGGTTCCGACGGCCCGGCGCGGCCGGGCATGACTCGCGGCGCGTCGTTCGCCGGCTACACGATCCTGCGACAGCTCGGCGCCGGGGGAATGGCCGAGGTGTATCTCGCCCTTCATCCGCGGTTGCCGCGCCGCGACGTGATCAAGGTGCTCGCCGAGGCGATCACCGCGGACACCGAGTTCCGCGAAAGGTTCAACCGGGAGGCCGATCTCGCGGCGACATTGTGGCATCCGCACATCGTCGGGGTGCACGATCGCGGCGAATTCCAGGGCCAGCTCTGGATTTCCATGGACTACGTCGAAGGCACCGATGCCGCCCGGCTGGTGCGGGAGGCTCACCCGGAGGGGATGCCGGTCGATGACGTGTGCGCCATTCTGGACGCTGTTGCCGGAGCCCTCGATTACGCCCACGACCGCGGACTGCTGCACCGCGATGTCAAGCCCGCCAACATCCTGCTCACCCATCCCGATACCGACCAAAGCCAAGAACGCCGAATCCTGTTGGCGGACTTCGGGGTCGCGCGTCACCTCGCTGACATCAGCGGCATCACCCAGACCAACGTCGCGGTCGGAACCGTCGCCTATGCGGCGCCGGAACAATTGGCGGGTTCCAACATCGATCGGCGCGCCGACCAATATGCGTTGGCCGCCACGGCGTTTCACCTGCTGACCGGGGCACCGCCGTTCCGTAACGCCAATCCGGTCGCGGTCATCAGCCAGCACTTGCATGACGAGCCGCCCCGGCTCAGCGAACGTCGTCCGGACCTCGCGCACCTCGATGACGTGTTCGCCAAGGCACTGTCCAAGAAACCGGAAGACCGCTTCGAGCGGTGCCGGATGTTCGCCGCCGCGGTCCGCGCAGGATCGGTGCCGACCTCCGACGTCGATCCATCCGAGCCGCCGCCAGGTCAGGGTGCCCGCAGCCCACGGGTTCCCTCGCGCGTGCGGATGGCGGCCGCCCTGGTCTGTGCGGTGCTGATCGCGGTGGCGGCCACCTGGTCCACGTTGTACAGCTTCGAGACCGACCCGTCGCAGCCCAGCCCCGCGCTGGCAGCCCGGCCGGCTGAGCCTGCGCCGCCCGCGGCGGCGGCGCCCGTGACGCCTACGCCGGGCAAGGTCCTCGACGGCACCTATCGACTCGACCTCAACCGGGCCAAACGCACGACGAACGGCACCCCGGTCCGGCACGACGGGGGCACCACCTACTGGTGGGCATTCCATTCCGTGTGCACGACCGGCGGATGTGCCGCCACCGGTGTCCGCCTGGATGACGCCACCCATCAGGTCGCCGACACCACCGACGGGGGACAGCACGACGCCCTGCGGTTCGTGGCGGGGTACTGGCAGGGGGCCGCACAACAGATCCGGGTCCACTGCCACCTGGCGAACCAGGCGGATGGAGCCACCCAGCAGGAGACGGTGGCGCTGTCGCTGGCCCTGCAGGCCGACGGCACACTGCGTGGCGTGCAGACCGAGACCGTCGGCAGCAACGAATGCGGTGCCCAGGGCGCGGTGCTGCGGGTGCCCGTGGTGGCGACGCGGGTGGGTGACGCCCCGGCCAATGTGGTTCTCGCCGATCCGGCGCGGGTGGCCGGCGCGGCCACGCTTCCGGCGACCCGCCCGATGCCGCCCGTGTTGGGCGGGGTGTGCAGCGACGTGGACAAGCTCGGCTACGACCAGACCAGCAACGAGCAGGTCGTCTGCGAGGGCGGAGTGTGGAGCAAGGCGCCGATCACGACCGGCGTGCATGCTGCCGGCAGTTCGTGTGACCGACCGGACATTCCGGTCTTCGCACTGTCGGCGTCCAACGACGGCTACCTGATTGAATGCAACCCGGGCACCCGGGTATGGGCGCGGCATAGCTGATCGGGTGGGATTGGTCGCCTCAAAATGCAGGCGAAATCCGCCCGCTGAATGTCACTCGGCTCCTATCCAGTGTGTAGCCCATGGCCGTGTTCGTTACCCCGAAAGAATTTCTTGCATTCCCCGAGATTGTCGAGATCAGAGTTGATAAATTGCGGTCATCCTGATTTGGGGAGGGTCACAATGTCGTTTCTTTTGGTATCGCCGCAGCTCATCGCCGCTACGACAGAACAGTTGGCCGGAATCGCGTCGTCCTTGACAGTCGCCAATGAGGGCGCGGTCGGCCCGACGACAAATGTGGTTTCTGCTGCCGCCGACGAGGTATCAACGGCCATCACTGCGGTGTTCAACGCCCACGCTCGCCAATATCAGGTGCTGAGCGCGGAGGCGCTTTCGTTTCATGGACAGTTTCTTCGTAATTTGAATGCGAACGCAAACGCGTATGCGACGGCGGAGGCCGCCAATGTCCAGCAGGCGTTGCTCGCTGCGATCAACGCGCCAGTGCAGACCTGGACTGGGCGCCCCCTGATCGGTGACGGCGCAACCGGTGCGCCCGGTCAGCGCGGCGGCGACGGCGGCTGGCTATTCGGCAGCGGCGGGGCCGGCGGCGCCGGTGGAGCGAACGGGGTCGCCGGTGGAGCCGGTGGCAACGCCGGATTGATCGGATCGGGCGGCGTTGGCGGCGCAGGCGGCGCCGGTGCTGCGGGCGGAGCCGGTGGCCAGGGCGGTTGGTTGTACGGCAACGGTGGCACCGGCGGGGCCGGCGGAACAGCTGTCACGGCTGGCGGCGCCGGGGGAATCGGCGGTAATGGTGGGTCGGCTGGGCTGTTCGGAGCTGGTGGCGCCGGTGGGAGCGGTGGTTTCGGCGCTGCCGGCGCCGCTGCAAGCGACGGTGGTGCCGCGGGAGCGGGCGGTACGGGTGGTGCCGGCGGTCGTCTGTACGGAAACGGCGGTGTGGGCGGGGCCGGCGGTGACGGCGGAAGTGGCGGCATGGGTATCGGCCCCAATTTCATCGGCGGGGACGCCGGATCGGGTGGCGTCGGGGGGCACGGCGGGGCCGGCGGGCTGTTCGGCAACGGCGGAGCCGGTGGCGCCGGCGGCCAGGGCGGTGTCGGTGGTGCCGGCAACCTGGTCGGCGGGGTTGGTGGCACCGGTGCCGCCGGCGGCCATGGCGGCGCGGGCGGGTGGATCGGCGACGGTGGCGCAGGTGGCGTAGGCGGCCGCGGCGGAACGGGTGGCACCGGCGACGTCGGCGGGGCGAGTGGTGCCGGCGGAGATGGCGCTTACGGTGGCGCAGCCGGATTGGTGCTTGGCAACGGTGGCGCCGGCGGTGCGGGCGGCGGCGGTGGTGGTGCCTTCACTCCTAACGACCTCGTTGGGAAGGGCGGTGCCGGCGGTGCGGGGGCAAAGGGCGGCGCCGCCGGCTTGATCGGTAACGGCGGTGCCGGCGGCGGTGGCGGCAACGGCGGCATCGGCGGAGGGAACTTCGGCGATGCGCCTGGGGAGACCGGCGGCAACGGCGGAACGGGCGGCGCCGGGGGCATGGGCGGATTCCTGTCCGGGGACGGTGGAGCAGGCGGAGCAGGCGGTGACGGGGCAGCGGGCGGCAATTCCTTCAACGGTCCCAACGGCGGCATCGGCGGCAGCGGCGGAGCCGGCGCAGCGGGTGGAGGTACCGGGCTGATCGGCAACGGCGGCGGTGGGGGCGCCGGCGGCAGGGGCGCTCAAGGCGGGTTGAGTACCAACGCTGTCGGTGGCGCCGGCGGTGACGGCGGGGCAGGTTCGAACGGCGGTCAAGGCGGAGCGCTGTACGGCAACGGAGGCAGCGGCGGTGCGGGCGGTACCGGCGGTGCCGGTGGTACCGGTTTCGGCGGCACGGGTGACGACGGTGTGGGCAAAGACGGCGGGAACGGCGGCAATGCGCAACTGATCGGTGACGGCGGCAACGGCGGCGCCGGCGGCGGTGGCGGTGCGGTCGGCGGCGTCGGCGGGCGGGGCGGAAGCCTGGCCGGTAAAGCCGGCGCGAACGGGCCGTCCTAGCGGCAGAACTGAACGGTAGCGGCCCAACGCTCAGCGTTCCTGCGCGGAACAAAGCTTGTCGGTGGCTGGTTCTACCCTGGTGCTATGGCTTTCGCCACCGAACACCCAGTACTCGCCCACTCGGAATACCGGGCCGTCGACGAGGTCGTGCGCTCCGGTGCCCGCTTCGAGGTGGTCAGCCCGCATCAACCCGCCGGCGACCAGCCCGCCGCCATCGACGAGCTGGAGCGCCGGATCAGAGCGGGGGAGCGCGACGTCGTGCTGCTCGGCGCCACCGGCACCGGGAAGTCGGCGACCACCGCCTGGCTGATCGAACGGCTGCAACGGCCCACCCTGGTGATGGCGCCGAACAAGACGCTGGCCGCCCAGCTGGCCAATGAGCTGCGAGAGATGTTGCCGCACAACGCAGTCGAGTACTTCGTCTCGTACTACGACTACTACCAGCCCGAGGCGTACATCGCGCAGACCGACACCTACATCGAAAAGGACAGCTCGATCAACGACGACGTCGAACGACTGCGGCACTCCGCCACGTCGTCGCTGCTGTCGCGTCGCGACGTCGTGGTGGTGGCATCGGTGTCCTGCATCTACGGCCTGGGCACGCCGCAGTCCTACCTCGACCGCTCCGTCGAGCTGCAGGTCGGCATGGAGGTGCCGCGCGACGGGCTGCTGCGGCTGCTGGTCGACGTTCAGTACACGCGCAATGACCTGTCGTTCACCCGCGGCTCCTTCCGGGTTCGCGGCGACACCGTGGAGATCATCCCGTCCTACGAAGAACTGGCCGTGCGCATCGAGTTCTTCGGCGACGAGGTCGAGGCGCTTTATTACCTGCACCCGCTGACCGGCGACGTGGTTCGCCAGGTCGACTCGCTGCGCATCTTCCCGGCCACCCACTACGTGGCCGGTCCCGAGCGGATGGCGCAGGCCATCTCGACGATCGAGCAGGAACTGGCCGACCGGCTCGCCGAACTGGAGGGGCAGGGCAAGCTGCTCGAAGCCCAGCGGTTGCGGATGCGCACCAACTACGACATCGAGATGATGCGACAGGTCGGGTTCTGCTCCGGCATCGAGAACTACTCTCGCCACATCGACGGTCGGGGCCCCGGTTCGCCTCCCGCGACTCTGCTGGACTACTTCCCCGAAGACTTTCTGATGGTCATCGACGAGTCGCACGTCACCGTGCCGCAGATCGGCGGCATGTACGAGGGCGATATGTCCCGCAAACGTAACCTCGTCGAATACGGGTTCCGGTTGCCGTCGGCGGTCGACAACCGCCCCCTGACGTGGGAGGAGTTCGCCGACCGGATTGGGCAGACGGTGTACCTGTCCGCCACGCCGGGGCCCTATGAGCTCAGCCAGACCGGCGGGGAGTTCGTCGAGCAGGTGATCCGCCCGACCGGCCTCGTCGACCCGCAGGTCGTGGTCAAGCCGACCAAGGGCCAGATCGATGACCTCATCGGTGAGATCCGCAAGCGCACCGAGCGCGACGAACGGGTGCTGGTCACCACGCTCACCAAGAAGATGGCCGAGGACCTCACCGACTACCTGCTGGAGATGGGCATCCGGGTCCGCTACTTGCATTCCGAGGTCGACACCCTGCGCCGCGTCGAGCTGTTGCGGCAACTGCGGCTCGGCGAGTACGACGTGCTGGTCGGCATCAACCTGCTGCGCGAGGGTCTGGACCTTCCCGAGGTGTCGTTGGTGTCGATCCTCGACGCCGACAAGGAGGGCTTCCTGCGCTCGGTGCGCAGCCTGATCCAGACCATCGGCCGTGCGGCGCGAAACGTCTCGGGCGAAGTGCACATGTACGCCGACAAGATCACCGACTCGATGAAAGAGGCGATCGACGAGACCGAACGCCGCCGCGCCAAGCAGATCGCCTACAACGAGGCGAATGGAATCGACCCGCAGCCGCTGCGCAAGAAGATCGCCGACATCCTCGACCAGGTCTACCGCGAGGCCGACGACACGGACGTCGAGATCGGCGGATCCGGGCGGAACGCCTCCCGCGGCCGGCGCGCGCAGGGTGAAGCAGGCCGGGCTGTGAGCGCCGGTGTGATCGAGGGCCGCGACACCTCCACGATGCCGCGCGCCGAGCTGGCGGACCTGATCAAGGACCTGACCGCGCAGATGATGGCCGCCGCGCGCGACCTGCAGTTCGAACTGGCCGCCCGGTTCCGCGACGAGATCGCCGACCTGAAGAAGGAGTTGCGCGGGATGGACGCCGCCGGTCTCAAGTGACGCAGACGCCGAGCGAGACCGGAAGCTGGCGTGAGCTGCTCGGTCAGCACCTGGGCACGGCCACGGTGCTGGCGGGCGGTGTCGCGATGTACGCCACGAACGAGTTCCTGACGGTCAGCCTGTTACCCAGCACCATCGCCGACATCGGCGGCGACCGCCTGTACGCCTGGGTGGTCACCCTCTATCTGGTCGGATCGGTGGTGGCCGCGACCACCGTCAACTCGATCCTGCGCCGCTTCGGGGCGCGTTCCTCCTTCCTGCTGGGTCTGGCCGTTTTCGGAGTGGCCAGCGTTGCGTGCGCGGTCGCTCCGACGATGGAGGTGCTGATCGCGGGCCGCGCGCTGCAGGGAGTCGCCGGCGGCACCCTGGCAGGGCTGGGCTACGCGCTGATCAACGCCGCGTTGCCGCGAGAACTGTGGACCCGAGGCTCGGCCCTGGTCTCCGCGATGTGGGGCGTCGCAACGGTGGTAGGCCCGGCGATGGGTGGCCTGTTCGCGCAATTCGGTTTGTGGCGTTGGGCTTTCGGTGCGATGGCCGTCCTTGCCGCGCTGCTTGCCGTGCTGGTCCCGGCGGTCCTGGCGGCGAGCGCGACCCACCAGGACGACTTAGCGGCCCCTGCGCTTCGGGTGCCGGTCGGGTCGCTGCTGTTGGTCGGCGCGGCCGCGCTGGCGGTCAGCGTCGCGCAGTTGCCGCACAATGCCATGGCGATCACGGGCCTACTCGCGGTCGCCCTGCTGTTGATCGCGGGATTCGTCGTCGTCGATCGCCGTAGCCGCGCAACCGTCCTGCCGCCCAGTGTGTTTGGAACCGGGCCCCTCAAATGGATATACCTGACACTCGCGGTGCTGATGATGGCCGTCATGGTGGACACCTACGTGCCGTTGTTCGGCCAGCGGTTGGGACACCTGACGCCGGTCGCGGCCGGATTCCTCGGTGCTTCACTCGCGGTCGGCTGGACCTTCAGCGAGATCGTCAGCGCCTCGCTCAGCAACCCTCGGGTGATCAACCGCGTCGTCCTGGTCGCGCCGCTGCTGATGGCTGCCGGGCTGGCGTTCAGCGCCCTCACCCAGCGTGCCGACGCATCGCCCGGTCTGATCGCGGTATGGGCCCTGGCGCTGCTGATCGCCGGCACCGGCATCGGAATGGCCTGGCCGCATCTGTCGGCGCGGGCGATGGACTCCGTCGACGATCCTGCCGAGAGCGGCGCGGCGGCCGCGGCGATCAACACCGTGCAACTCATCTCCGCGTCCTTCGGCGCGGGGCTGGCGGGTGTGGTGGTGAACTCCGCAACCGGCGGCGAGCTGATGGAGGCCCGCTGGCTGTATGCCGTGTTCACCGTGCTGGCCGCACTCGGTGTGCTGGCGTCCTACCGCGCGACCCGTCGAACGGCACGTCCGGCCGCAGCGGGGTTGCGGCCGTAACGCCGCCGGACCTCTTACGGTGGAATGGTGACGGAGACGGTCAGCGAGACCGGCAGCTGGCGTGAGCTGCTCGGTCAGCACCTGGGCACCTGTACCGTGCTGGCCGGGGGCGTTGCGCTGTACGCCACCAACGAATTTCTGACCGTCAGCATGTTGCCGAGCGTCGTCGCCGACATCGGTGGCGACCGCCTCTTCTCTTGGGCGACAACGCTTTATCTGATTGGTTCGGTGGTCGCAGCCACCACCGTCAATCCCATGTTGCTGCGCGTCGGGGCGCGGTTGTCATACCTGATGGGCCTCACCGTATTCGGCCTCGCCGGCCTCGTCTCCGCGCTGGCGCCGACGATGGAAGTGCTGGTGGCCGGACGAATGCTGCAGGGCGTGGCCGGCGGCCTGCTGGCCGGTCTCGGATACGCGCTGATCAACCGTGCATTGCCGCGTCACCTGTGGACCCGTGGCTCGGCGCTGGTGTCGACCATGTGGGGTGTCGCGACATTGATCGGACCCACCGCGGGCGGGATTTTTGCTCAATTCGGTTGGTGGCGCTGGGCTTTCGTCGTGATGGGACTGGCCGCCGCGCTGATGGCCGTGCTGGTGGCGAGGGTCGTGACGGCTCGGGCGGGCATGGAAGAGGAAGAAAAGCCCAACCGCGCGGTGCCCATCTGGTCGCTGCTGTTGATGGGGGCCGCAGCTCTGGCCGTCAGCATCGCGGCTCTGCCGCACTACCTGGTGCAGACGCTGGGCCTGCTGGCCGCCGCGGTGCTGTTGGTGGTCGTCTTCCTGGTGGTTGACTGGCGGATGCACGTCGCGGTGTTGCCGCGCAGCGTGTTCGGCCGCGGGCCGTTGAAGTGGATTTACCTGACGATGGCCGTGCAGATGATCGCGGCGATGGCCAACACCTATGTGCCGCTGTTCGGCCAGCAACTGGCCGACCTGAGCCCGGTGGAGTCGGGATTCCTGGGAGCAGCTCTGGCCACCGGTTGGACCATCGGGGAAATCGCCAGTGCGTCACTGACCAATCGCCAGGTGATCGGGCACGTCGTTGCGGTCGCGCCGCTGATCATGGCGACCGGGCTGGCCCTGGGTGCCGTCACCCAGCGCCCCTACGCGCCCCTGGGCATCGTCGCGATCTGGGCGCTCGCTCTGCTCATCACCGGGGCGGGCATCGGAATCGCCTGGCCGCACCTGGCCGTGCGGGCCATGACCGCCGTTGACGACGAGGCGGAGAGCAGCGCGGCGGCTGCGGCGATCAACATCATCCAGCTCAGTGCCGGAGCCTTCGGGGCCGGACTGGCCGGTGTGGTGGTCAACACCGCGCCCGGCGGTGAGGTGACCTCTGCACGCTGGTTGTTCTCGGTCTTCACGGCGCTGGCGGCGCTCGGCTTCGTTGCGTCCTACCAGGCCACCCACCGCGACCGCCGGGCCACGGGCTGAGCGCGGTGCTTAGTCAGCGCGTCGACTTGACGACCTGGGAGTAGTGGAACTGCCAGCGCTCCACGATGTGGAAACCGAGATAGCTCGGGAACTGGTAGACCGGGGCCCGCCCGAACGCCGTGCCCGGCGGTAACGCCTGTCCCACCTGATGGTCGGGCAGTGACGTGTCCCGGTTGGTGATCGTCCACAACGCGGGACATTTGTTGATCTTCGCCGTCGTCAGCCACACCGCGACGTGGCCGTCCCACAGTGCCCCGACCTTGGGGCCGTAGAAACCTCGCTCGACGTCGATCAGCGACCGGAAGGCCGCCGGCCGGGTCGCCAGCAGGGCACGAATCGGGCCGGGACGCCATGGCACCGTGTTGTCCACCAGCAGGCAGTCGCCGGGAGAGGCGTGCGCGCTGATGACATCGGCGACCTGGCTGTAGTCCCAGCCCTCCTTGGCATACGGTCCCCGCTGCGTGAAGAAATAGTTGGGAAAGGCCGCAATGGCCAGGAGCACCAGGAGGCCGACCACCTGCCAGCGCTTGCGGGCGATGGCGACGATGCAGACGGCCAGGACGACCGCGGCGCCCGGGGTGGTGAAGATCAGGTAGCGCGGATAGTAGATCGGCTCGCTGACGGCTGAGTAGATCAGGACGGTAGCAGTGGGAATCACCACCCACAGGGCGCTGATGAGCAACAGCCGGCCGTTCTCGGCGCGGGCTTTGCCGGCGACACGCAAGCCCGCCGCGGTCAGCAGGAGAACCCCCGCCAGGATCGCGAACGGGACACTGTGGTCGAAGTACTGCCGGTGCACGACGTCGAGGAAGAGATTTCGGTTGAGTCCGTTGATCCATCCGACCTGCCACACCTGTTTGTGGGCAAACAGCATGAATGGCGTCATGGCGCCGAGAGCAACTACTGATGCCACGGCGAGCCAGATGGCGGGCCACTTGCGTGCCCCTTCGGGGGCCGGCCCCCTCGCTGTGAACGGCAGTATCGCGGCGTAGACCAATACCAACAGCACCATGTTGACGTTGACCAGGACGGCCACCATCAACAGCAGCGAGTAGGACACCCAGAGCCGGGCCCGGTTCCGCCGGGCCGCGGCCACCACCAGCACCGTCAGCCAGGCTGCCACCGCCACCACCAGCGCCGACGAGCGCGCCTCGATACCGGCCCAGGTCACCCTCGGGAGGATGGCGAAGACGGTGCCCGCGGTCAGCGCGGTGGTGCGCCCCGAGAACTGCTTGGCGAAAACCACGACGCCGGCCGCGGCGGCTCCCACGGCCAGCGTGCTGGGGACCCGCGACCAGAACTCGGTCGGCGGGAAGATGGCGAACCAGCCGTGCATCAGCAGGTAGTAGCAGCCGTGCACGGCGTCGATGTGGCCCAGCAACTTCCACAGTTCCGGCAGCGTGCGGCTGGCCGACGCGGTGATGGTCGCGCCCTCGTCGAACCACAGCGACGGTCGGCCCGCCCAGGCGGCGCTGATGACCATGGTCAGGGCCGCGATGGCCCAGGGGTCCAGAAAGCGGCCCCTCGGGTGTGCCGCGGCGGCCGGCTCGGCGTCGTCGGCCACGGGATTTTCGACGATTGACACAGACATGATTGGTTTCAACTTTATGTGTACGGGCGGTCCGGACGTGACCCGCGCCGCAAACCTCTCCCGTCTACGTCCAGCAACGCGATAGGGTCTTGGGTTGGCGGAAACCGACACCTGGGAGGGTAAATGAGCGCCTATCAAACCGTGGTCGTAGGGACTGACGGCTCAGACTCGTCGTTGCGCGCGGTAGACAGGGCAGCTGCGATCGCGGGGTCGGACGCCAAACTGATCATCGCGTCGGCGTATTTGCCGCAGCACGAGGACGCTCGCGCCGTCGACGCCCTGAAGAGCGAAAGTTACAAGGTCACCGGCACCGGTCCGATTTACGAGATCCTGCACGACGCCAAGGAGCGGGCGCACAACGCCGGCGCCAAGAACGTCGAGGAGCGAGCCATCGAGGGTGCCCCCGTGGACGCACTGGTGCACCTGGCCGAGTCGGAGAAAGCGGACCTGCTGGTGGTCGGCAACGTCGGGTTGAGCACGATCGCGGGTCGGCTCCTGGGTTCGGTTCCGGCCAACGTCTCGCGCAAGGCCAAGGTCGACGTGCTGATCGTGCACACCACCTGAGACCAGGAGACTTACCAGCCGCGCTCGCGCCATTCCTGAATGTGCGGGCGTTCGGCGCCTAACACCGTGTCGTTGCCGTGGCCTGGACAGATCACGGTGGAGTCGTCGCAGACGCCGAAGACCCGGGTGGTGATGTTGGCGAGCAGCTGCTCGGCCTCGCCGGGCCGCTCCTGCCCACACCACCCGGGAACCGGCAGTCGCCGGTGAATGGAAGATCAGCGGACAGATCGCCATGCGTCAACCAGATGGCTTTCACCTCTCGGGCTCTCGGCTGTCGGCCAGCCATCCCCGGTAAGCCAGGGCCAGACTGATCGCGGCGTAGAGAGCGACCTCAACCCACGCGAATTTGACCCCCCACTTTCGACCCAAAAGAACCGGTTCGTTCATGATTCCCTTGGACGCGGCCACCGCGTAGGCGGCATGCGCATATGCCAGCGCGAACGCTGATCCCGACAGGAACGTGTACGCATCACGCTTCATGATGCGCAGAACCCTTTTTCCGCCAGCCGAAGTAACCGAGCCAGACACTAATGGCCGCGTAGAGAGCAGCCCCCAGCCATGGAGACCAATCGGGCCAATGCCTGCCCATGAACTGAGGCAGGTCGAAAACGCCTGCCGACAGGTATACGGCGAGGACCGCATGTTCGATCGCGAACCCGGCAAACATGCCCGACAGGAACTTGAGAATGTCGCGCTTCATAGCTTCTCATCGTTCGCTCCGGGCCGTGGCGGGCATAGGGTCGAACGTCCCGGCGCGTGGCGCGTGAGTTCGGACGGTGCGCTTGCAGTGCGGGGATCGCCGTCTGGCAGACAGAAACCCTAGAGCGCGGGAATCACCACCCGCGCTCGCGCCATTCCTGAATGTGCGGGCGTTCGGCGCCCAGTACCGTGTCGTCGCCGTGGCCGGGATAGATCACGGTGGAGTCGTCGTAGACGTCGAAGACCCGGGTGGTCACGTCATCGAGCAGCCGCTCGAAGTCGCCGGGCTGCCAGGTCTTGCCCACACCGCCAGGGAACAGGCAGTCGCCGGTGAAAAGATGGGTCACGCCGCCGGTTGCAGCGCCGTCCAGTGCCAGCGCGACCGATCCCGGGGTGTGCCCGCGCAAATGGATCACGTCGAACGTCAGCTCACCGATCTGCACTGTGTCGCCGTGCGCCAGCAAACGGTCCGGCTGCACCGGCAGCGGCTCCGCGTCGATTTCGTGGGCCGCCGTCGGCGCTCCGGTCGCCTCGACCACGGCTTCCAGGGCCTGCCAATGGTCGAAGTGTTGGTGACTGGTCAGAATCAGCGATAACGTCGGCGCGTACCGTCGAATCAAGTCGATCAGGACTTCGGCGTCGTTCGCGGCGTCGATCAGCAGCGTTTTGCCGGTCTCGGAACAAGTGACCAGGTATGCGTTGTTGTCCATCGGGCCTACCGAGGCCTTTACGATCGTCGCTCCGGGCAGCGTGCGTCGGGCCGCCGTACCCGGGTCGACGTGTCCGGTGTAGTCGTCGCTGAGCTCGTTGGGAGCGGTCATACCCATGCACGCTACTTGGTTACGGCTGGCTCGGGCGGCTTGGCCGACTTCCTGTCGGTAGGGACACCTAGCATGGAATGCGGCCCCCGCTCTGATCGTTCAACGCCAGGGCCGCACACGTTTCAGCTGAAAGGGACAGCGTGGCTGACCGCCTCATCGTCAAGGGTGCGCGCGAGCACAACCTGCGCAGCGTCGACCTTGATCTACCCCGGGACGCCCTGATCGTTTTCACCGGGTTGTCCGGGTCGGGCAAGTCGTCGCTCGCGTTCGACACCATCTTCGCCGAGGGTCAGCGTCGCTACGTGGAATCGCTGTCGGCCTACGCCCGGCAGTTCCTGGGACAGATGGACAAGCCGGACGTCGACTTCATCGAGGGTCTCTCCCCGGCAGTGTCCATCGACCAGAAGTCGACCAACCGCAATCCGCGCTCGACGGTCGGCACCATCACCGAGGTGTACGACTACCTGCGGTTGCTGTACGCCCGGGCCGGCACTCCGCACTGCCCGATCTGTGGTGAGCGGATCGCGCGGCAGACGCCCCAGCAAATCGTGGACCAGGTGCTGGCGATGGAGGAGGGTATTCGCTTCCTGGTGCTCGCCCCGGTGGTGCGCACCCGGAAAGGGGAGTTCGCCGACCTCTTCGACAAGCTCAACGCGCAGGGTTACAGCCGGGTTCGGGTCGACGGTGTGGTGCACCCCCTGACCGAGCCGCCGAAACTCAAAAAGCAGGAGAAACACGACATCGAGGTGGTGGTGGACCGCCTCACCGTCAAAGCCAGCGCCAAACAGCGGCTCACCGACTCCGTCGAGACCGCGCTGAATCTGGCCGACGGCATCGTGGTGCTGGAATTCCCGGACGACCGGGACGAACACGATCACCCCCGCGAGCAGCGCTTCTCCGAGAAGCTGGCCTGCCCGAACGGGCACGCTCTGGCGGTGGACGACCTGGAGCCGCGCTCCTTCTCCTTCAACTCGCCGTACGGCGCCTGCCCCGAGTGCGTCGGTCTGGGCATCCGCAAGGAAGTCGATCCGGACCTGGTGGTGCCCGATCCCGATCTGACCCTGGCCGACGGCGCGGTGGCGCCGTGGTCGTCGGGTCACACCGCCGAGTACTTCACCCGGATGATGGCCGGCCTGGGCGACGCCCTCGGTTTCGACGTCAACACCCCGTGGCGAAAACTTCCCGCCAAAGCCCGCAAGGCGATTCTCGAGGGCGCCGACGAACAGGTGCATGTGCGGTACCGCAACCGGTACGGGCGCACCCGGTCCTACTACGCGGAGTTCGAAGGCGTTCTGGCGTTCCTGCAACGCAAGATGGCTCAGACCGAGTCCGAGCAGATGAAGGAACGCTACGAGGGCTTCATGCGGGACATCCCGTGCCCGGTATGCAACGGAACGCGGCTCAAGCCGGAAATCCTGGCGGTGATGCTGACGGCGGGGGAGTACGGCCCGAAGTCCATCGCCGAAGTGTGTGAACTGTCGATAGCGGACTGCTCGGACTTCCTGAACGCACTGACCCTGGGCACCCGCGAGGCCGCGATCGCCGGGCAGGTGCTCAAGGAGATCCAGTCGCGGCTGGGGTTCCTGCTCGACGTCGGACTTGAATACCTGTCGCTGTCGCGGGCGGCGGCCACGCTGTCCGGCGGTGAAGCCCAGCGGATCCGGCTTGCCACCCAGATCGGCTCGGGGTTGGTCGGTGTGCTCTACGTGCTCGACGAGCCGTCCATCGGCCTGCACCAGCGCGACAACCGCCGCCTTATCGAAACCCTCACGCGGCTAAGGGATTTGGGTAACACGCTGATCGTTGTCGAGCATGACGAGGACACCATCGAGCACGCCGACTGGGTCGTCGACATCGGGCCCCGAGCCGGTGAACACGGCGGCCTCATCGTGCACAGCGGTCCCTACAAAGAACTGCTGACCAACAAGGACTCGATCACCGGCGCCTATCTGTCCGGGCGCGAAAGCATCGAGATGCCCGCCCTACGGCGGCCCACCGACCGCAAGCGCCAGATCACCGTGGTCGGCGCCCGTGAACACAACTTGCGCGGCATCGACGTGTCGTTCCCGCTCGGGGTCTTGACGTCGGTGACCGGCGTGTCCGGATCGGGTAAATCGACGCTGGTGAACGACATTCTGGCCGCCGTGCTGGCCAACCGCCTCAACGGCGCGCGCCAGGTGCCCGGCCGGCACACCCGCGTCACCGGCTTGGACCACCTGGACAAGCTCGTCCGGGTCGACCAGTCGCCGATCGGCCGCACCCCGCGGTCCAACCCGGCCACCTACACCGGGGTGTTCGACAAGATCCGCACCCTGTTCGCCGCGACCACCGAAGCGAAAGTCCGCGGCTACCAACCCGGCCGGTTCTCGTTCAACGTCAAGGGTGGGCGCTGCGAAGCCTGTACCGGTGACGGCACGATCAAGATCGAGATGAACTTCCTGCCCGACGTGTATGTGCCGTGTGAGGTCTGCCAGGGTGCCCGTTACAACCGGGAGACCCTCGAGGTGCACTACAAGGGCAAGACCATCTCCGAGGTGCTGGACATGTCGATCGAGGAGGCCGCGGAGTTCTTCGAGCCGATCAGCGGCATCCATCGCTATCTGCGCACCCTGGTCGACGTCGGGCTCGGGTATGTGCGGCTGGGACAACCCGCGCCGACGCTGTCCGGAGGGGAGGCCCAGCGGGTGAAGTTGGCCTCCGAATTGCAGAAGCGTTCGACCGGGCGGACGATCTACATCCTCGACGAACCCACCACCGGGCTGCATTTCGACGACATCCGCAAGCTGCTGAAGGTGATCAACGGCCTTGTCGACAAGGGCAACACGGTGATCGTCATCGAACACAATCTGGACGTGATCAAGACCTCGGACTGGATCGTCGACATGGGACCCGAAGGTGGAGCAGGCGGCGGAACCGTTGTGGCGCAAGGCACTCCGGAGGACGTGGCGGCGGTGCCGGAAAGCTACACCGGCAAATTCCTGGCCGAAGTCGTCGCACCGCCGGCCGCCCGGAGGGCGAACCCCAAGCGCCGCAAAGTCAGTGCGTAATTCAGCGCCGCGGTGCCGGTAAAATTCGCACGATGGGCGATCTGTTTCAGGTTGATCTGGACAACTTGCACAGGCTCGGCGCCACCCTGGCCGGGCACGCAGACGCAATAGCCGCATTGAAGATCACCGCCGCGGTGGAGATGCCGGGTTCGCCGGTGCAGGAGGCTTCCGCTCAGGTCAACGACGCCGTCATCAAGGGATTCGGTGTGGTCGGTGCCGGTGTCCGCCGGATGGCCGATTTCTCGACGAATGCGGCGACCACTTACGAGGCGGTCGACCGGGGGTTCGCCGACCAGCGACGTCAGTACGCCGGCGGTCGCTAGTCGCAGTGACCACGATCAGTCACGTTCGCGGCTGTAAGCCGGAGTCGATGACCGGCTTCGCGAAAGACCTGAGCGCGCAAAGCAATACGTTCAATGCGCGGGTCGACCAGGTGAACCGCGACGTGGACACCGCGATGGACAGCTGGAAGGGCGAGGCCGCGAGCGCCACCTCGGTCCGCGCGCTGTCGGAGAAGCTGGCCGCCAATCACATCGGCTCCACCGTCATCACGCTGGCGGACACGTTCAACACCTACGGCGCGCAGTTGGGCGCCTGCCGCGCCGCGCTTCTGAGCATCGTCGACGGCGACATTCCCGCTGCCGGCATGACCGTGGACGACGTGGGCAATGTCAAGGCCCCACACGTGCCCGGCGCTCGTTCTGGCGACTTGCTCGCGTATCTGTTGCAAGCGCAGCTCGACAGCCAGGCGGCCGATTTCCAGGCTCGCGTCAAGGATCTGCTGACTGAGTTCGAAGACGGTGAAAATCAAGCGGCACAAGCGATCTCGACTGGTCTTCAGGACCTGGCCGGTTACCGGCAGCGTCCGGACGGCGCGCCGTTCCGCCCGCACGTACAGGCCATCCTCGACGGCAGTGCCCAGCCGCCCGCCGATCCCAAGCAGTTCCACGACTTCTGGGAGGGCTTGACCCCCGCCGAGAAGGACGTGCTCTACCAGCGCGACCACTACATCGGAAACCGTGACGGCATGCCCGCCGTGGATCGGGACTACTACAACCGGGAGACCCTGAGCGACGAGTTGGCCAGGGCGCACTCCGCCGCAGCGCAGGCCGACGCCCTCCGAGCCCAGCATCCCGACTGGGCGGCGGGCCGCAATATCCCGTCACCCAACGAACCCGGGGCGATCTTCGATGACCGCCTCGCCTACGAGGCATGGCAGCGTCGCTACGATGCCGCGCTGGCCGGAACGAAGAACCTGCCGGACCTGCAAGCTGTCGACAAGGCGGTCGGTGGCAAGCCTGACCGCAAGCTGCTGCTGCTCGACACGCAGAACGGAGCTCAGGCACATGCCGCCGTCGCTATCGGGGATCCCGACACCGCCACCCACGTCTCGGTGACCTCCCCGGGGCTCAACACCACCGTCCACGGCGCGATCGTCGGCATGGCGGAAGAGGCCGGACAGGTCAAAGACGAAGCCCTGCGTCAACTGGGCAACACACCCGGGCATCTCCATGACACGGTGTCCACCATTGCCTGGATCGGCTATGACGCGCCTCAGATTCCCGGGCTGGACGAGACGGGCAGATCCCTGGCGGGGGCGTGGGGAGTCAGCCACGACGACGTGGCCCGAGTGGGAGCACACAGTCTGGCCCGCTTTTACGACGGTATCGGCGCCGCCCACGACGGGGACCCTGCCCACCTGACGGCGATCGGACATTCGTACGGCTCGCTGACCACGGGTTTGGCCCTGCAGGAGCCCGGTAACCACGGCGTCAGCGATGCACTGTTCTACGGCTCACCGGGCATTGAAGCCTCGACCCCGCAGCAGTTGCAGCTGCAGCCCGGGCATGTATTTGCCATGGAAACCCCTGACGACCCGATTCAGCTGACCTACGACACCCCGCCGCTCGTCCACGCCGGTGCGCCGCTGCTGCCGTTCCCGTTCAACGTCGGCGCGATGGGTGGGTTGTCGGTCCTGGACGCGTCCGGAGCCGGCCATTTCGGGCCCAATCCAGCCACCAACCCCGAGTTCACCCGCCTGGGTACCGGTCCCGCCGCCATCGCGGACGGCCACGGCGGCACCCTCAATCTCGAGGGTGCACACGGCCACAGCGACTACCCTCGCCAGGGTGGCAACGACATGCCGCGCACGACGGGCTACAACATCGCTGCCGTTGTGGCCGGCCTGAGCGGCCAGGCGATCCCCGGGAGCTGAAACCATCACATGAGAGCTCACATCGATGCGCGTCGCCACACCACGCTGTGGGTGGCGGTGTTCGCAGCCCTCCTCGCGCTAACAGGATGCCACGTGAAGCAACCGTACGAACCCACTCCGCCGTCGGAGGCCACCCAGGCCCTGCACGAACTCCAGGGCCTGCCCTCGCTCGAAGACACCACGGCTCAGGTCCAAGGCGCGATGGACGAGATCACCGCCGCCGCAAGCACACTGCTCCCGTCGATCACGTGGCAAACGCCCCACGAGGGATCAACCGGCAACTGCGAGCGTCCCTACGAACAAACGGACGGGCAGCGATACTTCCTGCCGCACCGCGTCGCGGAGAATGTCGCACTGTCCGAGGAGACGTGGGCGGCCATTCTCAAGGTAGCCAAGGACTCCGCTGCCAAGATCGGGGCCACCGATGTCGCGGTCATGAAGGATCAGCCGGGGAATCACGACGTCTGGTTCACCGGGCCGACCGGCATCTCCATCAAGGTCGGATACGCCGGCAATCTCGGAGTGGCGGGCTACACCGGTTGCCGGCTGCCGCGAGATAAGAAGACGGGGTGAGCGGTGGTGGCCAGCAATGACTTCGAGGAGCTTGGTAGCAAGGTGCAGCGGGCTCAGCGCGCGCTGGAGCAGGCCCGCGGCGTCGGTACGGCCAACGGCATCCGGGTGGTCGTCGATGCCGAGAACCGGTTGCTGTCGGTGACGGCACCCGACGAAGAGGCCATCCTGGCCGCCTACAACGCCGCCGTGGACGACGTACGGCCCCTGATCGAGGACGCGATGCGCGAGGTTCGGTCCGATCCTCGTGTCGAGGCGATGTCCACTTTCGTCGAAGCCAATTCGGCCCGCCTGCACGCCGAACGCGCCCGGTCCGCGAGCGAGGACGACGACGACGCGTACTACGACGACCGGTTCCGGCGGGGCTGGCGCGATCGCTGAGTCACCGCCGCAGCGTTGATGCCGCCTCTTCGATTTGAGCACCCTCCCCACGGGCCAGCGCGATGGTGGCCGCCAGCATCGCCGCGATCGCTGCCGGCAGCGCTACAACCCCGATGCCATGCGCCGCCAGGTGTTCGCCCAGCACGACGGAGCCGAGCAACACGGCGACGACCGGCTCGCCGACCAGCATGATCGGCACGGAGGCCTGCAGGGCTCCGGCCCGAAACGCCCACTGCTGCAGCACCGTCGCCGCGACCGCCAAGGTAACCAGCACGTACGGTGCCGGCGAGGTGAACAGGGCGTGCCAGCCTCCCACCGCGTAACGGTGCGTGCAGGTCTTGGTCAACACCGCGATCATCCCGAGCAACAGCGCCACGGCGACGCCCAGCCACGTGGCCCGGACTCTGCCCGCACTGTGCCGGGCGGCCACCACCGCGACAACCACCGGCACCACCAAGCCGAGCGCCAGCGTCCACGCCGGCGTCTCAGGCCGATAGTGTCCCTCCCGCGGCCGCCCGACCAGCACGAACACCGCGAGCGCGGCCGTCAGCAGCGTCGCCCATCCCCATTCGGACCCCGGCACCCGATTCCCCAATCGCACTGCGCTGAGCGGCAGCACGAACAGCAGCGAGGAGACCAGCATCGGTTGCACCAACAGCAAAGATCCGTGCGCCAGGGCCACAGCCTGGAACCCATAGGCGGCGACGGCTGCCGCCGTGCCCGCCCACCACAGCCGGTCACGCAGAACGGTGACGGCACCCGCGGTTCCGCTTTCGACCGCGGGATTTTGCAGGGCGGTCTGCCGGACGACGATGCCCACCGCCGCGACGAACGATGCCAGCAACGCCGAGCCGATCGCTAAAGCGTGTGACGTCACCCAATCCATGGCTCAGACATCCTCATATCTCGTGCTTCGATGTCACTCACCGAAGGCCCGACTTCGACAACGGTGACGGGAAGCGCGCGTTGATCCGGACCCCGTTCAGCCACTCGGTGAGTTGATCGGCCCGTTGCTGCAACGCCCGCCGCGCCTCGGCGCCGGCGTCCTCCAGCAACTGCAGGTGGACGCGGGCCTCGTCATCCTGGCACCAGCCGCCGACCACCCGCCCGTTCCACCACGCCGTGGGACCGGCATTGCCGTTGCTGTCGAAGACCTGTCCGCGGTGCTCGCCCAGGTACCAGTCCCGCTCCGACCAGCCCATCGTGGTGCAGTCCAGACCCGGGAGCAGCGCGCCCCACGGCGGCACCTCCGGTTCGACGGCCAGGTCGTTGGCCAGCGCATAGCCGGCGCCGCCGTGCAGGTCCACCTCCACGGCCCCGATGGTGGCCAGCGCCGCGCGCACCGCCGTCAATGTGGTGCCGAACCACCACTTGATATCGGTGATCGTCGCCGGCCCGAACGTCTGCAGCCAGCGGCGGATCAACTCCGCCCGGGCGGCGGCTTCGGGTACCGGTTCGCCGCGCTCGGCCAGCCACTCCGTCGTGGCGCTCCACCGGGGACGCGACGCCGTCCAGCCTCCGTCATTGGGGCCGCGGACGATCTCGCCGCGCGCGGCTAACACGGTCAGTACCCGCGGGGCTACCGGAACCATTCCGCCCCAACGCTTTCCGGGCGCCGGATCGTAGCTGCCGGCCAGTTCGGGCAGCGCGGTCCGCAGTTCGGTGCTGCTGGCCGGTCCGTGCTCGGCCAAATGGCGTACCACCGCGTCGGACGCCTGGGTCAGCCATCGTTCGCCGTCCGTGGTGACCCCGGCCTTGTGCAGGTCCGCGATCAGCCGGCGCCGCTCGGTGTCGGCCACCTGGCTGCTGGCCGCCGCCTGCACCAGCGTCACGTCACCGGAGTTCACCACCCACAACGTCCTGCGCATCGCCAGATGCTTGAGCGCCGAACGCTTTTTGTACAGCACCCGGTCCAGGTCGGCGGTGCAGAAGCCGCGGCAGCGCGCCCACAGCGACAGATACGGGGTCGCGGGATCGGTCGCGTGCAGCCCGATCAAACCGGCGGTGACCCGGGACACTGACCCTGCACCGGAGAGGAAATGCCTGCGCGCCAACCGGTTCCGGCGCTCCGCGATGCTGAACTTACGCACGGTGCATCAGCTGCCGCGCGCCGGGTGACACCGACCGTATCGCGGCCGGGTGCGGCAGAGTGTCAGTCATCGGCGCGCATGGACTCCCGAATTCTGGCCAGGCGCTCGGCGGCCGCCCGCTGCCGCTCCTCGTACTGCTCCTCGACGGATTTGCCTTCGGCGGTCTCGGCGGCGAGTTCTTCGGCGCCCTGGGCTGCGCCGAAGCGCGTTTCGATCTTCTCGCGCACCGAATCGAACGTCGGCACACCTGAGTCGTCATATCCGGGGTCGGGAGGGGACGGTTGGTCGGGCATGACCGCCACGTTACTGCTGCCCGCCGCCGATACCGTCCTGCCGCTCGAGGTAGCGCACCATTTGGTGCCAATAGAGCATCGTCAGTGCCATCTGGGCCGCCACGGCGATCACCGCCGGACGCAGTCGACGGCGGCGCGCGGAGACCACCCCCACCGCCGCGGCCACCGACGTCACCGCGCTGACCGCCAGGGCGGCATCCCGTGGGCGTCGGGTGATCCACAATTCCTCGCCCAGCATTGCCCGCGTCGCCCAGGCACGGTGGTCACGCGGCATGCCGAACACGAAGGGATTGATCGCCAGCCACACCCCGAGTAGCGCCGCATCCCGTCGCCGCCGGGTCCAGACCGGAATCAGGATCAGGGGTGTACTCGCCCAGCGGGTCCACGCGCTCCAGGGATGGCAGTGCCGCGCGAAGATGGCGCGGCGGACCCCGGCGACCGAAAGCACCCGGTTACCGTCCGGCTGCGACGACTTGCGCGTTCGACGGTGTGGCGGGCGCCGGGGGAGTGGCGGTGCCCGGCAGTGGGATTGGCGGCACGCCAGGGGTGCCCAGCCGACCGGCCAGCCAGGGCAGCGACCTGGCAAAGGCCTGGTCGGCGAACGGCCAGTCATGTTTGCCTGGTTGCGGAACCACCGCGCAGTCGATGTCGTAGGAGCGGCCCAGCGCACACAAGGCGTTGGCGGCCGCCGTCTGGTCACTGGGATTGGCTGCCGCGTCGCGGCCGGCCAGCCGCATGGCAGCGGTATCGGCGATCGGCAGTTCGCGGTGCGCGGGGATGGCGAACCAGCCGGTTATGCCGATGTACGGGCCATGCCGGGTGATCACGGTGGTCGGGTCGAAGGCGGCCCAGGCCTCAGCGTTGCCGCCGAACAGCCTCGAGATGGTCTCCTGCTTGTTTCCCGCGTTGGGGTAGAGGTCGCCCGCGATGTCGACGAACGAGCTGAACATCCCGGGGTGCATGACGGCCAGATCCACCGCGCAGGTCCCGCCCATCGACCAGCCGACGATTCCCCAACTGGACTGTTCGGAGCTGGACGCGAAGTTTGAAACCATAAATGGCACAACATCTTTGGTCAGGTGATCGGCGGCATTACCACGTCGCCCGTTCACGCACTCGGTGTCGTTGTTGAAGGCGCCGCCGGAGTCCACGAACACCAGTACCGGAGCGTTGCCCTCATGGGCGGCGGCGAAGGCGTCGGCGGTCCGCACGGCGTTGCCGGCGCGTACCCAGTCCGCGGGGGTGTTGTACTGACCGCCGATCATCATCACGGTCGGCAACCGTGGTGGCGGCGTACTGGCGAACCAGGCCGGCGGCAGGTACACGAGTTCCCCGCGATGCTTGAAATGCGATGCGTCGGAGGGAATCACGACGGGAACGACACTGCCGTGCGACGGGCGGACACCCTTGCCCATCATCGCGGCGACAGTCGCGGGATCGGTCTGGTCGGGCAGCGGGCCGGAGGTGAGCTGACCCCAGGCGGCTTGCACCGTCGGGAAGTAGCCGACCCACATATTGAGCGTGAGCGCCGTGCTGAACAGGCACAGCGGCACGGCCAGCAGCGCGATGCCGCGCCGCCACCAGTGCGCGCTGCGCCACCCGAGCACCAGCACCGTGACCGCCATTCCGGCCAACCCGGCCCAGGCCCACAGCGCACCCGGGGCCGGTTCGGTGGACAGCCGGCTGACGTACACGCGGGTTCCGTAGGCCGCCGCGGCCCCGGCCAGCGCCGCCAGGGGCAGCCAGCGCAGCCGCCAGGTTCGCGTCCGCCAGCCGATGGCCAGCAACAACGCAACACCCGTCACGATCTGAACGGTGATCGGCACCCACCCGTGCATCAGGGAGGTGTGGCTGAAGGCCTGCGTGGAGAACCCTTCAGCCGACGCAGCGGGCGCCAGAGCATGAGGCGTCGACGCGGTCACAGGTTCATTCTCGTTCGCCGGGTTCCCATCCGGAATCATGTTTCCGGACTATTTCCTGTGAGTTAACTGAACCCGGGCGCGTCAGCTAAGACGGGGCTAATGCGGTTTGGCGAGCGGGAACGGCAGGGTCTCGCGGATGCTGCGGCCGGTGATCAGCATGACGACGCGGTCGACGCCCATTCCCAGGCCGCCGGTGGGTGGCATCGCGTACTCCATCGCCTGCAGGAAATCCTCGTCGAGTTCCATCGCTTCGGGGTCGCCACCCGCAGCCAGCAGCGACTGCTCCTCGAGGCGGCGGCGCTGTTCCACCGGGTCGGTGAGTTCGCTGTAGGCGGTGCCCAGCTCGACACCCCAGGCCACCAGATCCCAGCGTTCGGCCACCCCCCGCTTACTGCGATGTGGCCTGGTCAGCGGCGATACCGAGGTGGGGAAGTCGATGTAGAACGTCGGGTGCTCGGTGCGGTCCTCGACCAGGTGCTCGTACAGCTCCAGCACCACGGCGCCGGCGTCCCAATAAGCGCGGTACGGAATGCGGGCGGCGTCGCACAGCTTGCGCAGCGTCTTCAAGTTCGTGTCGGCGTCGATGTGCTCGCCGAGGGCCTCGGAGACGGCGTCGTGGACGGTTTTCACCGGCCACATACCGGAGATGTCGACTGGCTCCAGTCGCGCCCCGTAGCTAATCGAATCATCCTGAGTTCTGGGCCGCATCGCGATCTGGGCGCCGTTGGCTGCTTCGGCGGCGTTCTGGATCAGTTCGCGGCACCCGTCGATCCAGACCGTGTAATCGGCGTGCGCCTGATAGGCCTCCAGCAGCGTGAACTCGGGGTTGTGGCTGAAGTCGACGCCCTCGTTGCGGAAGGCCCGGCCGAGTTCGAAGACCCGTTCCACGCCGCCGACGCACAAACGCTTGAGGTACAACTCCGGGGCGATCCGCAGAAACAGGTCCATCGCGTAGGCGTTGATGTGGGTCACGAACGGACGAGCGGTGGCACCGCCGTGGACCTGCTGGAGCATGGGTGTTTCGACTTCGATGAATCCCTTGGCGAACAAGGTCTCGCGAATCGACCGCAGGGCGCTGCTGCGGGCGGTGATCAGCTGGCGCGAGTCCGCGTTGACGGCGAGGTCGACATAGCGGGTCCGAACCCGGGCTTCCGGGTCGGTGAGTCCCTTCCACTTGTCCGGCAACGGGCGCAGGCATTTGCCGATCAGTCGCCAGTGCGTGACGAGCAGCGATCGGGTCCCCTTGTCGCTGAACCCCATCTGCCCGGTGGCTTCCACCAGGTCGCCGAGATCGATCGCCGCGTTGAAGTCGGCCGCGCGGCCCTGCTGCAGGCGCGAGTTGTCCAGCAGCACCTGCATCTCGCCCGACCAGTCGCGCAGGTGCGCGAACAGCACGCCGCCGTAGTTGCGGACCCGCAGGATACGGCCGGCCACCGAGACAGGAGCCCCGTCCTCGGCGGCGAGCGCCTGTGCGACGGTGTGACTGGGCGGCTCGCCTACCGGGTACGCCTCGACACCGTCGTCCTGCAGCTTCTTCAGCTTGGCTAAGCGGACCCGCACCTGTTCGGGCTGACGACGCCGCATGTCGTCGCCCGCCGGCAGGTCTGCCACCTGCAGTCCGCTGACATCGGGCGCAGTGCCGTCGGGGTGCAACAGTCCGCTGTCCACCAGCTGCTGCGGCACGGCCGGGTGATGGCCCGTGTGAATTTTGTCGCGCCGGGTGAAGGGCAACGTCAGAAAGCCCTCGGCGAACGCGGATGCGACGCCGACTTTGGGAATCAACCGAGCGTCGTCGTAGCAGGCAAAGCGCGGCACCCATTCGGGCTGATACTTCATATTCGAGCGATACAGAGTCTCGATCTGCCACCAGCGTGAGAAGAAGATCAACAGTCCCCGCCACAGCCGCGCAACCGGGCCCGCTCCCAATTGCTCGCCCTGCTCGAACGCCGAGCGAAACATTGCGAAGTTCAGCGAAATGCGATTGATCCCAAGGCTTTCAGCGTGCAGCGCAAGTTCGCTGACCATGAGTTCGATGGTGCCGTTGGGCGATTCCCGGGAGCGGCGCATCACATCCAGCGAGGCACCCGTGTTGCCCCACGGCACCAGCGAAAGCATGGCAACCACCTGGTTGGCAGGTCCGATTGCCTCCACCAAAAGGCAGTCACCGTCAGCCGGGTCACCGAGCCGGCCCAGCGCCATGGAGAAGCCCCGCTCGGTTTCGGTGTCCCGCCAGGCGTCCGCGCGCTCGACGGTCTGCGCCATCTCGTCGCGGGGAATGTCGCGGTGCCGGCGGATACGCACCGTCAGCCCGGCCCGGCGAGCGCGCGTGACGGCCTGTCGCACCCCTCGCATTTCCGGGCCGGACAACTTGAACTCGGCCGGCCGCAGAATCGCCTCGTCGCCGAGCACCAAGGCGTTCAGGCCGGCTTCCCGATAAACGCGGGCACCTTCCGTGCTTGCGCCCATGACCCCCGGGGACCAGCCGTAGGTTTGGCAGAGGTCCATCCAGGCTGCGACTGCCTGCGGCCACGCCCGCGGGTCGCCGATCGGGTCGCCACTGGCCAGGCAGACCCCGAGTTCGACCCGATAGGCGATCGCGGCGCGGCCGCTGGGGGCAAAGATCACCGACTTGTCGCGGCGGGTGGCGAAGTAGGCCAGCGAATCGTTCTTCCCCCAGAGTTCGACGAGTCCGCGAATCGCTGACTCGTCCTCACCAGTCAGGGCGTTGTCGGCGCGCTGGGACAGGAACAGCACGATAGTGGCGGCGATCAGTGCGAACGCGCCGAACAACCCGAAGATCGCGTTGAGGAAAACGTGCGGCCGGCCGGTGAACAAGTCGGGATCGGCGAATCCGAAGCCGACGACGCGGTTTGCCACGTAGGGCAGCCGGTCGGGCGCCGCCAGCGTCCCGGGGAACATCTCCACCAGACCCCAGGACAGCAGGATCCCGATGGCGCCGCCGATCAGCAACACACCCGCCGCGCGGAACAGCGCACCGCGGCGGACCTTGGCCCAGAACTCCCGGTAGCCCAGCACCAGCAGCACGATGGTCACGACGTGGAAGGCAAACCCGAGGTTCTCGCCGAACGCCTCGGCGGGAGTGTTGCCGCCGGCGGCGATATCGGCGGCGTTGATCACCGCGGCTACGACCATGTTGCCCAGCAGCACCCACCAGGCGATGCGTTTGCGAGCCGCCAGCGCCGCCGCCAGCAGGGCCAGCACGAACGACCACGCGAAGCTGGTATCGGGGAAGTTGAACAGATAGCTGTTGATGAATTCCCGCGGCTCGTGGATGAGCCACCGGATCAGTGGAGAAAGGCTGGCCAGCAGCGACACCGTCGCGATGACGCCGACGGTCCAGCCGGCTACCGCGGGTAGCCAGTGATACCGGGAAGTCGGCCTGCGCGTCGGGCGCGGCTTAGTGATTGTCACAGACCGCGAGGATATGCCCTCCAGCTAGGAAATTCCCGGCTTAGGCATGCTGAGCCGCCGACTTGCTAAGACTGGCTTGATAACTGGCTTGATAAAGGAAGCGCGATACGCCCGCAATAATTGGAAGCGCGATACGCCCGCACGCGGGTTGGCAGGCTCACGCGTTCTGCCTGCTAGACTGATCGCTGCGACCATCCCGGCGTCAGGCCAGGGACAGTGAAGAGGAGTCCCACTCCCACCGGTTGCCACGAGATATCTCAAGGCAATCCGGTCCGGTCACAGGCATCGACACGATGCTTGTTCTGTGCATTGCGCAGGCGGTTTGACCAGGTCAAGCCGCGATCGGTCGGCAATGGGCCCTGCATCTGCAGGGCTTTTTTGCTGATGGTTGGTGTGCCTCCTCGGCTGTTTCCGGCCCCGTCCACGGGTCGTACTGAAGTAGAAGCCAACGAGGGAGGCCCCATCAGCACTGAGACCCGCGTCAACGAGCGCATTCGCGTGCCTGAAGTTCGATTGATCGGCCCTGGGGGAGAGCAGGTAGGCATCGTGCGTATCGAAGACGCACTCCGCGTTGCCGCGGACGCCGATCTCGACCTTGTCGAAGTTGCTCCCAATGCCAGGCCGCCGGTCTGCAAGATCATGGACTACGGCAAGTACAAATACGAGGCGGCGCAGAAGGCGCGTGAATCCCGCAGGAATCAGCAGCAGACCGTCGTCAAGGAACAGAAGCTGCGACCCAAGATCGACGACCACGACTACGAGACCAAGAAGGGCCACGTGGTCCGCTTCCTCGAAGCGGGGTCGAAGGTGAAGGTCACCATCATGTTCCGTGGCCGCGAGCAGTCACGGCCGGAGTTGGGCTATCGACTGCTCCAGCGGCTGGGCGCGGACGTCGCCGAGTACGGATTCGTCGAAACGTCGGCCAAGCAGGATGGCCGCAACATGACGATGGTGCTGGCACCGCACCGTGGCGCGAAAACGCGCGCCAGGGCGCAACACCCGGGGAGTGCGGGAGGGCCGGCCGATTCGGCCGGCGACGCCCAACCGTCCTAGCAATACCCGCACCACCACCAGAACAGCTCACAGAACCAGGAAAATCGAGGAAACATGCCCAAGGCCAAGACCCACAGCGGGGCTTCGAAGCGGTTCCGGCGCACCGGCACCGGGAAGATCGTCCGGCAGAAAGCCAACCGCCGGCATCTGCTCGAGCACAAGGCGACCAAGCGCACCCGTCGTCTAGACGGTCGCACCGTCGTGTCGGCCAACGACACCAAGCGGGTCAACTCGCTGCTCAACGGCTAGCGCCGCATCGCATCCCCCATACGAAACCCCCATCGACAGCGGGCTTTCGGCAGCCCCCGACCGATTTTGAACGAGAGTAGGAACACCCATGGCACGCGTGAAGCGGGCGGTCAACGCCCACAAGAAGCGGCGCAGCGTCCTGAAAGCTTCGAAGGGTTATCGCGGTCAGCGATCCCGGCTCTACCGCAAAGCCAAAGAGCAGCAGCTGCATTCGCTCAACTACGCTTACCGTGACCGTCGCGCCCGCAAGGGCGAGTTCCGCAAACTGTGGATCTCGCGGATCAACGCCGCCGCGCGTGCCAACGACATCACCTACAACCGCCTGATCCAGGGCCTCAAGGCCGCCGGCGTCGAGGTGGACCGGAAGAACCTGGCCGACATCGCGATCAGCGATCCCGCGGCGTTCACCGCGCTGGTCGAGGTCGCTCGGGCCGCGCTGCCCGAGGATGTCAACGCACCCTCGGGAGAGGCTGCCTAACCCCACCCGGGTCCGC
This sequence comes from Mycobacterium sp., assembly GCA_003987775.1. GTDB lineage: Bacteria > Actinomycetota > Actinomycetes > Mycobacteriales > Mycobacteriaceae > Mycobacterium. The sequence goes on along the minus strand of RXJD01000040.1, from coordinate 18,487 downwards.
ACACCATGAAGGCCGCGCTCACCGAACGCTCGGCCCGGGTGGCTGCCGCGGTCAAACTGCACCGTCACGTCGGCCGGCGCCGCGCCGGACTGTTCCTCGCCGAAGGGCCCAATCTCGTCGCGGGCGCGCTGCAGCGTGGGCTGGTCCGGGACCTGTTCGTCACCGAGGACGCGGCGCTCCGGCATGACGCGCTGGTTTCCGGGCAGGCAACGCCCGTCCATCTGGTGACCGAGCGGGCCGCAAAAGCGTTGTCCGACACCGTGACCCCGACCGGTCTGGTCGCGGTGTGCGAGATCCCGGCGACGAATCTGGACGATGTGCTGGCGGACTCGCCGAGCCTGATCGCGGTTGCCGTGGACATCAGCGAGCCGGGCAATGCCGGCACGCTCATCCGCATCGCCGACGCGATGGGCGCCGCGGCGGTGGTTCTGGCCGGTCACAGCGTCGATCCGTACAACGGCAAGTGCCTGCGCGCATCGACCGGCAGCATCTTTTCTATCCCCGTCGTGGTCGCTCCCGACACCGAGGCGGTGCTCGCTTCGCTGCGGCGCGCCGGGCTGCAGGTGCTGGCCACCGCGGTGGACGGCGAGACGTCCCTCGACGACGCCGACCCGATCCTCGCGCGGCCGACGGCCTGGCTGTTCGGGCCGGAGGCGCAGGGACTCCCGGCTGAGGTCGCCGCGCAGGCCGACCGCCGGTTGCGCATCCCGATGGCGGGTGGAGCGGAGAGCCTGAACGTTGCCGCGGCCGCGGCCATCTGCCTGTACCTGAGCGCACGGGCCTCGCGCTGACCGTTCAGCCGCTCTAGCAAATCATTCGCACATCCCCACTTTGGTAAGACATGTGAAATTGGTTAGCGGAAATTTCACTCCTGACTGTTAATATTTGTCACACGTCGAATAGTTGGCGTGATGTCGCAAGACTGTCGGGGCAGGGGGCAGCTATGTCATATTTGAACGTCGTTCCGGAAATTCTGAAGTCGGCCAGTGGGTGTCTGGAGTCCATGGGCGACGGCATACGCACTGCGAATGCGGCAGCGGCCGCGCGAACGACCGCAATCGCGGCACCAGCCCTGGATGAAATCTCGGTGGCGATCTCGAACCTTCTGGGTAAGCACGGCCAGCAATTCCAGGCGTTGAGTGCGCAGACCGCGGCTTATCACGACACCTTCGTCAGCCTGTTGAACGGCGGTGCCGCGCAGTACGTGAGTGCCGAATTCGCCAATGTGCAGCAAACTTTGGCGAGTTCGAGTGGTGCCGGTGTCGCCGAGGCCAGCCCACTGGACACGCTCATCAGCCTCTCCACCGTCAGTCAGAGCTCGAATCTCGGCCCGCTGCAGCTGTCCTCGAGCTATGGCCTGGGTGGCCTCTATCAGTCCGCGATCCTCAACGGGCCGTTCGGCCAGATCGGGTCGTTCTCGCTCAGCGGCACCCCGATTTTTCCGACGAGCACAGGTGGAAATCTGGGGCTCGTCGCCAACGCAACCGGAACCCTGAACACCGCGTTCGGCCCGCTGACGTGGATGTCGGCCAACGGCAATGTGCTGGTATCGCCGACTGGCGGCTTCGCGGGGTCGTTGGGTGGCTTGACACCGTTCGGGCCCACTGCGGTGACGCTGAACGGAACCGTACCCACCATCACCGGGGGGTCGATTACGGCTTTGGGCTGGGAGTTCTGGTTCCAGGGCAACCAGTTCGGCGTCGTCCCGCTGTTCCTGCGGCCGCTCGGGCTGGCGTAGCAGCCTCGGGCCGCCGGGTTGCGCCCGCGCGCCGGCCGCAGGCCGGGCAGGCTCAGGCGGCCCGGCTGCGCCCGCGCGCCGGTCGCAGCCCGGCGATCGACAGGGTGCTGTGCACCAGCGCGCCGGCCCGCTCCATGATCACCCGGGCCGGCTCGAGGGGGGAGCGGGGCCGGGGCGGAAAGTAGTGCATCGGCAGTCCACGGCGGTCCCGCGGCGGCGCCATGAACGCGGGCGCTTCCACCAACGGTGCGTCACTGCGGGTCCGACCCTCCGCGCGACGGTAGGCCGCCAGCGCGCGCGGGTGCAGCCGGATCTCGTCGGGCACCGCCAGGAAGGCCAGTTCGACCAGCTTGCCGAACAACCGCAGCAGGATTTCGTCTCCGGGTGTCCAGCGCATGCCGGCTTTTTCCCGGACTGCGGGCTCGAACAGGCCGGCCGCTATCCAGCGCTGACCGGCGACCATCGGCTTGAACATCTGGTCCCAGACCGGCGTCGGGATCAGCACGAATTTCGGCTTGGGGATCCGGATCTGGAAAATGTCCAGCACCGCCTGGTTGATCTCCAGCTCCTCGCGCCCGACCCGCTCCCAGTACTCCTGGAAGTCCTCCCACGACTTGGGCACCGGCCGCATGCTCATTCCGTACATTCGGTACCACTGCACATGCTCGTCGAACAGTTGGCGTTTCTCGGCCTCGGTCAGCCCGCCGCAGAAGTATTCCGCGACCTTGATGACGAGCATGAAGAACGTCGCGTGGGCCCAGTAGAACGTTTCGGGGTTCAGCGCGTGATAGCGCCGGCCCGCGCCGTCGGTGCCTTTGATGGTGCGGTGGTAGCTCTTGATCTGCTGGCCGGTCTGGGCCGCCCGGTCGCCGTCATAGACGACCCCCATGATCGGGTAGACGGACCTGGCCACCCGCTGCAGAGGTTCGCGCAGCAGGATGGAGTGCTCCTCGACCCCGGCGCCCAGTTCCGGATACATGTTCTGGATCGCGCCGATCCAGATCCCCATCATGCCGGTGCGCAGGTCTCCGAAATACTTCCAGGTCAGCGAGTCCGGCCCGAGGGGATCAGCCGCTGTCGTTGCAGGAACAGTCATCACGGCCTCCAAAGCGCCTCATGGTGGGCTCACGATAAACGGTGACAACGTACGTTGTCTAGCACATCGGCATATGCGTCGCATCTGTGTTACGGACTCTCCACAGCGCCGCCGCACTCGTGTGATCAGGGCATTTGCTGCGACGTGTGACACAAGTGGCGTGGGCCTCGTTGCCTGCCTCAGTCCGGACCACCTACCCTTGCCGAGTGGAGGTCGGGTCTGGCGAAGCGGAGTCCGGCGTGCCCGACGAGACCGCGACTGCGGTGGCCCACCAGGAAGCCGCGCCCCGTCGTTCTCCCGGAAAGTGGCTTCGCAGCACCAATCACAGTCCGAACGTGGTGGCCTTCGTCAAGAGGGCGCGACGGCTGCTGCCCGGCGACCCCGAGTTCGGTGATCCCTTGTCGACGGCCGGAGAGGGCGGTCCCCGGGCTGCCGCACGCGCTGCCGACCGGCTGCTGGGCGACCGCGACGCGGCATCGCGCGAGGTCAGCCTGGGTGTGTTACAGGTGTGGCAGGCGATGACCGAGGCCGTTTCGCGCAAGCCGGCAAATCCCGAGGTGACGCTCGTCTTCACCGACCTGGTGGGTTTTTCCACCTGGTCGCTGCAGGCCGGGGACGACGCCGCGCTCACATTGCTGCGCCAGGTCGCCCGGGCGGTCGAGTCCCCGATGTTGGACGCCGGCGGGCACATCGTCAAGCGAATGGGTGACGGCATCATGGCCGTCTTTCGTCGTCCCGCCGTCGCCGTTAAGGCCGTGCTTGCCGCTCAGGAGGCGATCAAATCCGTTGAGGTGCAGGGTTATCGGCCACGCATGCGGGTGGGTATTCACACCGGGCGGCCGCAGCGGCTGGGTGCGGACTGGTTGGGCGTTGACGTGAACATCGCTGCCCGGGTCATGGAGCGCGCCACCAAAGGCGGCGTGATGATCTCGAGCCCGACGCTGGACCTGATCCCGCAGAGCGATCTGGACGCGATGGGTGTCACGGCCAAGCGGGCGCGCAGGCCGATGTTCGCCAGCAAACTCACCGGCATTCCGCCCGACTTGGCTATTTATCGCCTGAAAACTCACAAAGAGTTGTCAACCAGCGATAACACAAATGAGACAAACGTCCATGCATAGTGGAAGGTGATGTTTTCTACCTTTCTCACCCGCCTGTCGCGGGTCCGTTTCACGGTCGGCTACGTGGCGGCGCTGTTCGCTGTCAGCACCACAATGCTGATGTTGAGCCCGCAGGCCCATGACAGCGTCATCCGGCACGCCAGCACGAACCTGCACAACCTGTCGCACGGCCGGATCGGCACCCTGGTTGGCAGTGCCTTCGTGGTCGAGGCGGGGCCGCTGTGGTTCTGGCTGCCCTTTCTGACCTGCCTGCTGGTCCTGGCGGAACTGCACCTGCGCACCATCCGGCTGCTCGTGGCGTTTATGGTCGGCCACATCGGCGCCACCCTGGTTGTCGCCGCAGCGCTGGCGACGGCGGTGAAGATGGGCTGGATGCCGTGGTCGATCACCCACGCCAGCGACGTCGGAATGAGCTACGGCGCGCTGGCGGCGCTCGGCGCGTTGACCGCCACGATCCCGCGGTCGTTCCGGTCAGCATGGATCGCGTGGTGGATCACGGTGAGTGTGACGGCCGCGGTCATGGGCGGCGAGTTCACCAACGCGGGGCACGCCGTCGCGGTCACGCTGGGTGTCCTGGTCTCGCTGCGGTTCCGGGCGCCGATCCACTGGACGCCCGTGCGGTTCCTGATGCTGCTGGGGTCGGCGGGCTTCGGCTTCTTGATGCTGGCGCACAGCATGTGGGGGATGGCCGGCGGCCTTGCATTCGGCGCCTCCGCGGCCCTCATCGCCCATGTCGTGAGCGACCGATTCGGCTCGCGCGCGACGGAGGATGCCGTTCTGGATGAGGTGGCGGCCGGCGTGCAGCCTGTAACGGTCTGAACGCCACCGAATAGCAAACTAGAATCCGCTTCGCGTTTGTTCGACTGAACCAGCGGACCAAGGTCTGAAATTTCGCCGTATTGGCTGCTCTGTCGGCTGATCTAGTGATGTCGAACGAGCCGGACGAGGCGCGACGATTGAAAATCACCGAGGCACGTGGCAACGTAACCCGGGCGCGCCGAACCGACCGGAGGATGCCATGAGTTTTCTGATCGCCGATCCGGGCATGTTGTTGGCCGCCGCGACGGATCTGGAAGACATCCGCTCCGCCGTGGCGTCCGCTGGGGCGACGGCGGGTCTGACCACACGACTCGCGCCGGCCGCCGCCGACGAGGTGTCCGCGGCGGTCGCGGGGATGTTCGGAGCCTACGGCCAGGAGTACCGCGCGCTCAGCTCTCAGGTGGAGGCCTATCACGCCCGATTCGTGCAGGCCCTGGCCGCGAGCGCGGACTCCTTCGCCACTGCCGAGGCGGCCAACGCCTCGATTGTGCAGACCCTGCAGGAGCAGCTGCTCAGAGTTGTCAACGCGCCCACCCAACTGCTGCTGGGCCGGCCCTTGATCGGCGACGGTGCCGACGCGTCGGTGGCCGGCGGCCGTGGCGGCGACGGGGGGCTGCTGATCGGAAATGGCGGCCGGGGGGCGGCCGGTGCCGGCGGACAGTCCGGCGGTGCCGGTGGCGACGCCGGACTATTCGGCAACGGCGGTGCCGGCGGTAACGGCGGCACCGGAGCGCCCGGCGGTGCCGGCGGGCGGGCCGGGCTGCTGTTCGGCCGGCCCGGAATCGCCGGGCTGCCCGGCAGCGTCACGCCGCCGCCGCCGGTCGGCACGGGTGTGTTCTCTCCGTACGTCGACATGACGCTGTGGCCCCAGTTCGACTTCACCGGTGCCAGCCGGATCGGCAGCATCGAGGACGTCACGTTGGGCTTCATCACCGCCAATGCCGCCGGCCAGCCGGCTTGGGGAGGATTCACCGAGTACACGATCGGCAACGGCGGCGCCGTCGCGAACGGCAGTCTGCTCGGCCAGATCAACAGTCAGATGGACGCCATGCGCGCCGCAGGAATCAACGCCACCATCTCCTTCGGCGGCGCGGCGAACCAGGAACTCGCCCTGACCGGCGGGACAGCGGCCGAACTGGCCGCGAAGTACACCTCGGTGATGAACGCCTACGGAATTCACAAGCTGGATTTCGATATCGAAGGTGCGGCCCTGGGTGACACGGCCTCGCTCAAGCTCCGCTCGCAGGCGATCGCAGCACTGCAGACCACTGGAGTCGCCACCGGCAGGCCGGTCGAGGTGTCGTTCACGCTGCCGGTGATGCCGACGGGCCTGACCGCCGACGGTCTGCGGGCCGTTCAGATCGCCGCCGACAGTAACGTGCAGATCAGCCACGTGAACATCATGGCGATGGATTACTACGACCCGACCCTGCCGTACGCCGGGAAGATGGGCGACTACGCGATTCAGGCGGCCACCGCCGTCCATGATCAATTGACGACGTTGTACCCGTCGAAAACCAGCGCGCAGATCTGGTCGATGGTTGACGTGACCCCGATGATCGGAGTCAACGACGATCCGGCCGAGATCTTCACCCTGGCCGACGCCCAGAAGCTCACCACCTTCGCCGAGCAGAACAATATCGGTGGACTGCACATGTGGTCGGCCAACCGCGACTTCCCGGGCCCGCTGGGTGTGCTGACGAATGTCAGCAGTGGAGTGGCGCAGAACCCTTGGGAGTTCTCCCAGACCTTCGAACAATTCGATTCCTGATCTTCCGTGATCCGGGACACAACTGACGATGACTTATGATCGGCAGTTGCGTCATACCCGTGCCGTGAACCCTCCCGCTGACCACGCGGGCCGCGCTGGAGCTCATTGCGCGGGGTAGAGGCCGGGCAGCCCGACCAGCCTCAGCAAGGAGAGTGCCGCCGCGTGGGTGATCAACCCGTCGACCTGTCGCCGGAAGCTCTGGCCAAGGCGGTCGAGGCTGCCCAGCAGGCCATCGCGTCCGCCGGCACGCTGGACGCTCTCGCGCACGCCAAGACCGAGTATCTCGGCGACCGCTCGCCACTGGCTCTGGCGCGACAGGCGCTGGGCGGCCTGCCCAAGGAGCAGCGTGCCGATGCGGGCAAGCGGGTCAATGTGGCCCGCACTGAAGCCCAGCGCAGCTACGACGAGCGCCTTGCGGTCCTGCGCGCCGAGCGCGACGCGGCGGTGCTCGTCGCCGAGCGCATCGATGTCACGCTGCCTTCGACCCGCCAGCCGACCGGCGCACGGCACCCGATCACCATGCTGGCCGAGCACATCGCCGACACGTTCGTGGCGATGGGATGGGAGCTGGCCGAGGGTCCCGAAGTCGAAACTGAACAGTTCAACTTCGACGCCCTCAACTTCCCGCCCGATCACCCGGCGCGCAGCGAACAGGACACTTTCTACATCGCGCCCGAGGACTCGCGGCAACTACTGCGGACCCACACGTCCCCGGTGCAGGTACGGACCCTGCTGGAGCGCGAGTTGCCCGTCTACGTCATCTCGATCGGCCGGACGTTCCGCACCGACGAACTCGACGCCACCCACACGCCGGTGTTCCACCAGGTGGAGGGATTGGCCGTCGACCGTGGACTGACCATGGCCCATCTGCGCGGCACTCTGGACGCGTTCGCCCGCGCCGAATTCGGCCCGTTGGCGCGCACCAGGATGCGTCCCCACTTCTTCCCGTTCACCGAACCGTCCGCCGAGGTCGATGTCTGGTTCGAGGGCAAAAAGGGCGGCGCCGACTGGGTGGAGTGGGGTGGCTGCGGGATGGTGCACCCCAACGTCCTGCGCGCCGCCGGTATCGACCCTGAGGTCTATTCCGGCTTCGCCTTCGGGATGGGGCTGGAACGAACCCTGCAGTTCCGCAACGGGATACCCGACATGCGCGACATGGTGGAAGGCGACATCCGGTTCTCGCTGCCGTTCGGGGTGGGGGCCTGATGCGCGTTCCGTACAGCTGGCTGCGCGAGGTGGTCTCAGCCGGCGCGCCGGGATGGGATGTCGGTGCTGCCGAGTTGGCGCAGGCGCTGGTGCGGATAGGTCACGAGGTGGAGGACGTCGCCGGACTCGGTCCGGTCGAGGGTCCGCTGGCCGTGGGTCGGGTGGCCGAGATCGAGGAGCTCAGCGGCTTCAAGAAGCCGATCCGGGCCTGCCTGGTCGACGTCGGCAACCCCGAGCCGCAGGAGATCGTTTGCGGCGCGACGAATTTCGTCGTGGGCGACCTGGTGGTCGTGGCGCTGCCCGGAGCGACGCTGCCTGGCGATTTCACCATTGCCGCGCGCAAGACCTACGGCCGCAACTCCAACGGGATGATCTGCTCGGCCGCCGAACTCGGCTTGGGAGCGGATCATTCCGGGATCCTGGTGCTGCCCGCGGGTACCGCGGAACCCGGGGCCGACGCGGCTGCGGTGCTCGGTCTCGACGATGTGGTGTTCCACCTCGCGATCACACCGGACCGCGGCTATGGCCTGTCGGTGCGGGGGCTGGCCCGCGAGATCGCGTGCGCCTACGACCTGGACTTCGTCGATCCCGCGGCGGTGGAGCCGTTGCCGGCTCAGGGCGAAGCGTGGCCACTGATGGTGGACTCTGCCACGGGCGTGCGACGGTTCGCGCTGCGCCCGGTGACCGGGATCGACCCTGCGGCGGTGTCGCCGTGGTGGCTGCAGCGGCGACTGCTGCTGTGCGGCATCCGTGCCACCTCGCCGGCGGTGGACGTCACCAACTACGTGATGCTTGAACTCGGCCATCCCATGCATGCTCACGACCGCGCCCGCATCACCGGCGGATTCCGGGTGCGCTTCGCTCAGCCTGGCGAGACCGTCGTCACCCTGGACGACATCGAACGCAAGCTGGAACCGGTCGACGTCCTGATCGTCGACGACGTCGCGACCGCGGCGATCGGCGGTGTGATGGGCGCGGACAGCACCGAGGTTCGCGCCACCTCCACCGAGGTGCTGCTCGAGGCAGCCGTCTGGGACCCCGCAGCGATATCGCGAACCCAGCGACGGCTGCATCTGCCCAGCGAAGCGGCGCGCCGGTATGAACGCGCCGTTGACCCGGCCATCTCGGTGGCAGTCCTGGACCGGTGTGCCCGGCTGCTCGTCGACATCGCCGGGGGAGTCGCCGAACCCACTCTCACCGACTGGCGGGGCGATCCACCGCGTACCGACTGGTCGCCACCGCCGGTCGAGATCCTGGCCGACCTGCCGGACCGCATCGCCGGCGTGGCTTACCCGCCCGGCACCACCGCCCGGCGGCTCCGCCAGGTCGGCGCGGAGGTGGCGCAAGACGGTGACACCCTGACGGTCACGCCGCCGAGTTGGCGTCCCGACCTGCGTCAACCCGCAGACCTCGTGGAAGAGGTGCTGCGGCTCGAGGGTCTCGAGGCGATCCCGTCGGTCCTGCCGTCGGCACCCGCGGGCCGGGGGCTGACCGCCACCCAGCAGCGACGCCGGGCGATCGGGAAATCGCTGGCCCTGTCGGGTTACGTCGAGATCCTTCCGACGCCCTTCCTGCCGGCGGGTGTGTTCGATCTCTGGGGATTGCCCGCCGACGACCCTCGGCGCAGCACGACCAACGTGGTCAACCCCCTGGAAGCCGACCGGCCGCAGCTGGCCACCACGTTGTTGCCGGCCCTGCTGGAAGCGTTGCACCGCAATGTCTCCCGGGGACTTGGCGACGTGGCGCTGTTCGCCATCGCGCAGGTGGTGCAGCCCACCGACCAGACCCGCGCCGTCGACCTCATCCCGGTCCACCGGCGGCCCACCGATGCCGAGATCGCCACCCTGGACGCATCGTTGCCACGCCAACCGCAGCACGTCGCCGCGGTCCTGGCGGGATTGCGCGAGCCGCGCGGTCCCTGGGGACCGGGCCGTTCCGTGGAAGCCGCGGACGCGTTCGAGGCGGTGCGGATCATTGCGCGAGCCGGCGGCGTGGACGTCACGCTGCGAGCCGCCCAGTACCTGCCCTGGCATCCGGGCCGGTGTGCGGAGGTTCTCGCCGGCGGCACCGTCGTCGGGCACGCGGGTCAGCTGCACCCGGCCGTCATCGAACGGGCCGGGCTTCCGAAGGGGACTTGCGCGATCGAACTGGACCTGGAGGCGATTCCCCTCGGCGGCGTCCTCCCCGCGCCGCGCGTGTCGCCTTTCCCGGCGGTGTTCCAGGACGTGAGCCTGGTGGTGGCTGCCGATGTTCCGGCTCAGGCCGTCGAAGACGCGGTGCGCGACGGAGCGGGCGAGTTGCTCGAGCATCTGCAATTGTTCGACGTCTTCGCCGGCGCGCAGATCGGTGAGAATCGCAAATCGCTGACATTCGCCCTGCGGTTCCGGGCCCCGGACCGCACCCTCACCGAGGACGACGCCACCGCGGCCCGTGACGCGGCGGTGCGCTGCGCGGCCGAACGGGTCGGCGCCGAACTGCGTAGCTGACTGGGCCGGCGATCGGCGATCCGGTCACCCGGCCCGTTGCTTTTATTGAGTTAAGACGGTTGTGTCTGCAGTCGGCAGCTGCGTAAATTTATCTCGTCAGTTTGCTGACAGATTCCATCCTGCTGTCCCGCGCCACCGGCGAGGAGGCTTTATGACGGACGTGGCCAGCCAACCCGACAATGTCATCGAGATGGCGGGTCCGGCCGCCGGGATGACGGCAAACCTGACCAGTCGGTGCTTCGACAGTCCGTCCCGTTCGATCTCCCCGTTTGAGTGGGAGCGGTTCGAGGCCTCGATCGCCGAGATCTTCACCGCGTTCGGCCTGGACCTGGCGACACCTGGCACCCGGGACACGCCGAAGAGGTTCCTGAAGGCGCTCTATGACATCACTGCCGGTTACGACGGTGATCCCAAGCTCGCGACGAGCTTTCCCGCCGAACGCGGCTACGCCGTCGAGGCCGCGCCCTCACAGATCATCGAGGGGCCCATTGATTTCAACTGCCTCTGCGAACACCACGCGTTGCCGTTTTTCGGGACTGCCTTCATCGGTTACATCGCGGGCGACCAGATCATCGGTATCTCCAAGCTGACGCGATTGGTCCGGCTGTTCGCGCGCCGGTTCACGGTTCAGGAGCGCCTCGGCGAGCAGGTGGCTGACGGGCTGACTGCGCTGATCGAGCCTCGTGGCGTGGCGGTGCACCTGGAAGCCGCACACCTGTGCACGCATGTTCGGGGGGTCGCCGAGCATTCGCGAACCACCACGACCGTCTGGCGCGGCGAGTTCTCGGACGCCGAACTCCGGCGCGAGTTCCTCGCCGAGGTGCGCACGCTGCGCCGTGACAGGTAGCTGCCGGCGGGACATTTCCGCGGGCCGGACTGCGGCGCGAACCCGGCCGTCGACATGACGATTTTAGATGTAAACCATCGCCGAATGTGATCATCCCTGGTTGGGCTATATCGGCTGTCTGCCTGCCTGGTTACAGGAAACTGCGAGTCTGCTGAGGCTTTTGCACACGCGTTTCATATCGCTTTAAATTCATCTTCGCGGCGGCGGATGACCGCCGGTCACTAACGGGCTAGTGAGGAGATGGATATGTCGTATGTGGTGGCGGCGCCGGAGTTGGTTGCGGCAGCGGCGCAAAATTTGTCCGGAATCAGCTCGGCGCTGGGCGAGGCGACGACGGCAGCCGCGGGTCCGACGACGTCGGTGCTGGCTGCCGGTGCGGACGAGGTCTCGGCGGCGATCGCGCAACTGTTCGGAACGCACGGCCAGGAGTTCCAGGCGATGAGCGCGCAGGCGACGGCGTTCCACGACGAGTTCGTGGGGTTGCTGAATGCCGGTGCGGGCGCCTACGCGAATGCCGAGGCGGCCGGCGCGCAGGCGCTGGTCGGTTCGGGCATAGCGGGCTTCGCGGACGCGGTGGCCGCGCCGTACCAGGCGCTCTTGGCGAACACAGCCGGGAACCTGCAGGCTCTTGGTGGCGCGCTGGCCGCCAGTCCCGCGCCGGTTCTGAGCCAGCTGGCCGCGAACCTGTCGGGTTACGGGCCTCAAATTCTGACCGGTCTGGCGAATGCGCCGGCCAGTATCCAGGCCGGTTTGTCCGCGCTTCCGACGATCAACCCGCTGGCGGCGGTGCAGGGGATCGTCGACCAGCAGATCGGTTTCGCGCAGGTGGTCGCCGGGTCGCTGCAGAATGCCGGCAACGACCTCGTCGCCGGGTTCAGCGCGCTGCCGTCGAGCTTCCAGGCTGCTTCGCAGGCCTTCGCCGTCGGCGACGTCACCGGCGGCCTGCAACTCATCGGCGGGGGGTTCCTCAACCCGTTCTTCTCGGGCTTCAACACCGTCACCGGCGCCGATGGTGTCATCGCCGTGACGCCGACTGGCGCGGTCGGCGACCTGTTGCCGATCTTCTCCATTCCCGGTCAGATGGCGCAGGACTTCACCAACTTGCTGCCGGCGGGCTCGATCCCGGCGCAGGTGTCGCAGCATCTGACCAATGTGGTGAACACCCTGACGGACACCGGTGTCACCTCGACGGTCGGACTGATCGTCGACCCCAACGGCCCGTTCGGTCTCGGGGTCACGATCGACGCTCACATGGGACTGCCGCTGGCCCTGGGCATCGAGGCGCTGGGTGCCCCGGCGAACGGCCTCCACGCGTTGGCCGTCAGCGCGACAACGTTTACGACCGCAATTCAGAGCGGCAACCCATTCGGGGCGACGGCGGCGGTCTTCGGCGCGCCCGCGGCTTTTGCGGATGGGTTTCTCAACGGTCAGCTGACCCTGCCGATCACGATAGAGGCGTTGGGTGCCCCAACCACCCTCAATCTTCCGTTGAGCGGGCTGCTCGTTCCTGCCGCGCCGTACACCGCGCTCGTGGACGCCAGCGGACTTCTCGGTGTCCCGGGCCTGACCTTCAACTCGACCGTCACCGGCACGCCGATCGGTGGCCTCATTCCGGGCCTGCTGGACTTCCTGCCCCGAAGCCTCGCGGCCGCTCTGGGTGGTCCGGCGCCGGTGATCCCGCCGCTGTCGTTCGGGTAGCGATTGGCCACGCGACGCGTCCGGGGCCGGAAATCCAGTAATTGGCCGGTTTTGCCGCGTGCGCACGCGCATGCGCTTTAGGCTCCCACTTGCCCTGATTAATTTCAGGTGAACGCCGCAGTGCAGCGAGGGGAGCCCGCAATGTCGTATTTGGTTGCTACGCCGGACTTGGTAACTGCCGCAGCAGACAACTTAGCGGGCATACGCGCGGCCCTGGGGTCGGCAGCCTCGGCCGCGGCGGGTCCCACGACGAGTCTGGCCGTTGCTGCGGGCGATGAGATATCGGCGGCCATCTCGCAGTTGTTCGGCAGTTACGGCGAGCAGTTCCAAGCGCTCAACAGCCAGGCGACAGCGTTTCACGCCGAATTCGTGAGTTTGCTGAACGGCGGTGCGGCGGCCTACGCCGCGGCCGAGGCGGCCAATGCGTCACCGCTGCAGGCCGTGCTCGACGCGGTGAACGCGCCCACCCAGACACTGCTGGGACGCCCCTTGATCGGCAACGGCGCCAACGGCCAGGACGGGACCGGGTCAAACCCCGGGACTAACGGTGCGCCGGGCGGGCTCCTCTACGGCAACGGCGGCAACGGCGGTGCGGGTGGGCCCTCGGGCGGCGCCGGCGGCAACGGTGGAGCCGCGGGGTTGATCGGCAACGGCGGCATCGGCGGGGCCGGCGGCGGTGGAGCGGCGGCTGGCGGGGCCGGCGGCGCCGGGGGAACCGGTGGTTTGTTGTTCGGCAACGGCGGTGCCGGCGGTGCCGGCGGCGTCGGCGCGACCGGGACGGGTGCCGGCGGTGCCGGCGGGAATGCCGTGCTGTTCGGTGACGGTGGCAACGGCGGCAGTGGCCCGACCGGCGGCACCGCGGGCCGTGCGGGAGTCTTCTACGGCAACGGTGGTGACGGCGGCGCAGGGTCCGGGCAGGCGGGTGCGGCCGGCGGTCTGTTCGGCAATGGCGGCAATGGCGCGTCCAGTGACACAGCGGCCGGCGGTGCCGGCGGTAACGCCTTCTTCGGCGACGGGGGCGACGGCGGCTCGAGCCTTGCGGGTGCGGGTGGTGCCGGCGGAAACACCATGATTGGCCAGGGTGGCAATGGCGGTGCGGCCGGTGGCGCCGCCAGCGCGGCCGGCGGTAGCGGCGGCAGCGTCGGGCTCTACGGCTCCGGCGGGAATGGCGCGGCCGGCGGCGCCGGCGTTGCCGTTGCCAACGTCATCGGTCTCAGTGGTGGCTTCGGTGGGGCCGGTGGCAGCGGCGGACTTTTCGGTGGTAACGGCGGGGCCGGTGGGGCCGGCGGCACAGGTGGGGCCGGCGGTATCGGCGGAGCTGGCGCCGGCGGCGACGGTGGTGCCGGCGGTAATGCCGGCTTGTTCGGTAACGGTGGCACCGGCGGCGCCGCCGGTGCCGGCGGCAGCGGCTTCCTTGCCCTCGCCGGCGGCGCGGGCGGCGCGGGTGGTAACGGCGGCACCGCCGGTTTGCTGGTCGGCAACGGTGGCGCAGGTGGGGCCGGTGGTACCGGCGGAGTAGGCGGTTCCACCCTCGGTAAGGGCGGTGCCGGCGGCACCGCCGGCGTCGGCGGCGATGGCGGACTGCTGTACGGCAATGGCGGTGACGGCGGGGCCGGTGGAGGCGGCGGACCCCGCGGAAGCGTTGGCGCATCAGGCGGGACCGGTGCCAACGGCGGTGACGGCGGTAATGCCACGTTATTCGGTACCGGCGGCGCCGGCGGCGCAGCCGGTCCCGGTGGAACCCCGGGCGGAGGCGCCGCGGGAGTTCCGGGCAACCCCGGCACCAACGGGCTGTTCGGCACGGGCGGCTCACCAGGTGCGGCCGCGATGTCCTACTCCGCTGCGAGCACCGCTTCGCCTCTGGGGCCATATCAAGACCTGCTGAACAACACGCGCGCCAACCTGCAGAGCATCGGCGATACGTGGCTGGCCGATCCCGTGCCATTCCTAAACCAGTTCCTCACCAACCAGTTCAATTACGCGTCGCTGACCTTTACGGCGCTCACCAGTGCCACCCGGGACTTCACGATTGGGCTGGCCAATGTGCCTGCGAGCCTGCGGGCCGGCGACGTGGCGGGTGCGTTGGTGGGTCTGTTCGTCAGCGGCATCAACGCCAGTGACTTCGCGAACATTCAGCTGCTCGGCACCATCGGAGACCTGTTCCCGCCGTTGGCCATCCCGGGCAACATCGCGCAGAACTTCACCAATGTGGTCAGAACGGTGCTGGACACCAATATCGCCTTCACGATCGATACTGCGGAATTCACCGGGTCAGCCACCGTCGGACTGCCGCTCGCGATGACTCTCAACGCGGTGGGGTCTCCCATCACCACCGCACTCGCGTTCGCGGACAGCGCCACGACCATCACCGATGCTTTGCGGGCCGGAAACTTGCAGGCGGCGGCGACCGCACTGGTCGGTGCCCCAGCCAATATCGTCAACGGCTTCCTCAACGGCGAGGCCGAGCTTCCGCTGGCGCTCCCGCTGTCGGCCACGGCGGGCATTCCGGTGACGCTCGACATACCCGTCGGAGGTATTCTGGCGCCTCTGCGGCCGCTGGTTGCCGTCGTCGACGCCCCGGTCATCGGCAAGGTTTCCATCACCCTCGGCGGCACACCTGCCGGCGGCATCATCCCCGCGTTGCTGAGCTACGCGCCCGCGCAGCTCGCCAACGCCATCGCGTGACCACTGCTCCACGAACGCCGTTTGTATTCAAATTCGACGGTCTCACCGCAGTGACCAGTGCCTCACTCTGACCTGCTGAACTGAGGTTTGGGATCTCCCTGAATCGGGTACCTCCGCGGCTACATCGGGTGTACTTCGACGGGGGTTGAATATGTCATTCGTGATCGAGCCGGATCTCGTGACCGCGGCTGCCGGGCAGCTGGATGGAATTCGCTCGTCGGTCGGCTCGGCTGCGGAGGCAGCCGCTGCGCCGACGACGGGAATCGCCCAGGCGGCCGCAGACGAAATCTCGGCAGCGATCTCGCGACTGTTCGGAACCTATGGACAGGAATTCCAGGCGCTCAACTCCCAGGCGGCGGCGTTTCATGCCGAGTTCATCCGCCTCCTCAACGGCGGGGCAGCAGCCTACGTCGACGCCGAACTCGCCAACGTCGAGCGGATTCTGCTGAGTGGCACGTCCGGTATGCCGACGGCAGCACCCACCGACCCCCTCAGCGGGCTGCTGGGCGGCCTGCTGGGCGGTGGCATCACCGGCGGAACCACCACCACTGGTGGACAAGGGTTGCTCGGTGGTCTCCTGAGCCCGCTGACCGGCGGCACCGGGGGGTTCAACCTGGGCGGCATCAACTTCGTTCTGCCGTCGGTGCCGTCGCTGTTGTCGCCCACCACCCTCACGTCGGTTCTCGGCGAGCTCAGTGGGGCGACCGGACAGCTGGGCCCGATCATCGGGGGCCTGGGAACCTCTCTGCAGAATCTGCTGTTCCCGCAGGTCGCCACCCCCGGCGTAGCGGCCTACCCCAACCCGTATCAGGTCCTTTTCGACAACACCGTCCGGAATCTGAGTGACCTCGGAGCCAACTATCGCCCGTTCCCGATCCTGAACCAGATCGCGGTGAATCAGGCCCACTACGCGCAGTTGGCCGGAAATGCGCTCGCCCTCAACCTCCAGGGCTTCCCGGGCAATGTGCCGGCGAACTTCCAGCTCGCTCTGCAGGAAGCTTCGAGAATCAACCCGGCGGTCGGCGTTCAGGCGTTCGTCAACGGCACCACCGGCTTCTACACCACGCTGGGCACGCAACTGTCGGAGTTCGGCCAGGGCATCCAGCAGACGTTCCCGACCTTCCAGCGGGACCTGAACCTGGCCGGCCTGGCGATACAGCAGGGCCAGTATTCCCAGGCGGTGCAGTACGGGGCGCGCTCGCTCGTTGACCTGTTCATCACCGGGTTCGACACGAGCGGTCTGGGGATCACGGTGGACGTGGCTCTGCCGCCTTCCGTTGTGATCTCGGGACCGATCGGGGTCGAAGGTCCGGCCGGAGCTCTGCTGCCCATCCTGACGGCGCTTGGCCAGCAGGTACAGGGAGCCGCCAGCCTGATCCCGGCGGGCTCGATACCGGGGATGATGGCGCAGAACATCGCCAACGGAATCAACACGCTGACCAACGCGGGCGTCTCGGCGGACTTCGCGCTGACGCTGGGTCTGCCTCCGAGTCTGACCGGCGAGGCCATTTTCGGTTTGCCGTTGCAACTCGGCTTCGCCATCCTGGGCCCGCCGTTCGCCGGTTTGAACGGGCTGGCGGAGGGTGCCTACGCTTTCTCAGGCTCGCTGGCCACCGGCAACCTGTGGGGAGCGGCTAACGCGATAGGCAATACCCCGGCATTTATCCTGAACGGTTTCCTCAACGGTGAGGTTTTGCTCGATCAGCCGCTGCCGGTGACTCTGACGCTGCTCGGCCTTCCCGTCACCATCCCGGTTACCGCTCACCTGCCCTTCACCGGCATTCTTGTTCCGCCGCACGGCATCACGGCTACGGCGGAATTGAGTCAGATACTGCCGATTCCGGGTCTACCGGACATCACCGTGCCGCTTGGTGGGACCGAGTTCGGCGGGATAATTCCGTTCCTGCTGAACACGTTGCCCCAGCAGGTTGCCCAATCAATGGCGTACACCAACACCGCGGCCTGATACCTCCGAAGCGGGGGCACGGGCCCTCTTCGACGAGGCGGCGAGCCCGGCCGGGGATGTACAGAATTGCGCGTGGTCCGGCATCGCGTCGATGGAGGCTGCCGCAGCTCGTGCCGTGCACGGTGATCCCGCTGCGGCGGCGCAACTGTTCGACGAAGTACTGGATCACTGGGGCCGGGTAGGGGACTGGACCCAACCGTGGCTCAGCCTGCGCTACGTGACGTGATTGCTTGTTCGGCTCGGCGCCGGGGAATGACGTTGCGTTCCTGCACCGGCCGCAGACCGAAGGGGAAATTATCCTGCTCCAACCCGGTCAACTGACTGCGCTGCAGTAGGCCCGCGCATGGAGGGCGTCGACTCCCACGGTGAGTCCGAACGCGACGAAGCCGAGGTGGTCGCTCGAGCGCGATCGGCGTTGCAGCGCTACTCCCGGCGCGCCGCCGCGGTGTAGCGGTCTGGACTTGCGACCCAAGGACGCGGCACCGGACGTCAAGCTGCCGCCTGATTTCCGGTGCCGCGTCGTCGGGGGCTCAGATTCTAGGTGCCGACCGAGACGCCGAAGCTGGCGTTCAGCGCGGCCTGCAGCGCCAGCTGCAGGTTCAGCAGGATGTCGCGAATCGAGGCGCTCAGGCCCAACCCGGCGTTGTTGAGCGACGTCAGCAGTGTTCCGCCGGTCTGCGTGAGGCCCGCCAGGGCGTTCTCGAAGCCCGCGACAAGGGCTCCGCCGGTCTGACCGAATCCCGACAGGCTGGCCCCGAAGCTGGCGCCCAGGGCGTTGTTGAAGACCGCGGCCGCCTGGTTGAGCGCGTTGAGCCAGATGCCGGCCACCGTGGCACCCGTCTGGCCGCTGCCGGTCAGCGCCGCCAGCAGGTTGTTGGTGATCACCGCGCCGGTCTGGGTCAAGCCGGACAGGCTCGAGGCCAGGCCCGCCGACAGTGCTCCACCCGCGTTAACCAGGCCGGTGATGCCGCTGTTGAGGGCGGCGGAGAGTCCGGCCAGGTCGAGGTTGATGTTGATCATGGCGTTCAACGCGGCGGAGAGGTTGGGGAAGGCG
>RXJD01000101.1 GCA_003987775.1 Mycobacterium sp. | reverse complement strand
CAACACATCCACACGCTTCACCGCAGGCCTCTGAAAAGAGCCCGCCAAGGCCGTCACCGACATAACCCCATCCTCCCAGCGAGGTCTGACAACTTCTGGCTGCCGACATCAACGGCAGCAAACGATTGCGTCAATAGCCAAGCTAGACAGTCGGATTGGTCACCGCAGCTACGTCATCCGCGCCCGAGCCACCTGCGCGGCACCGTTGCCGGTAATCAGCCAGAGCGTGGCGAGCTGACCGATCAACTCGTCCACCGGCAGATCCACGTCACCATTGACGAAGGCCAGAATCGCTTCGGCCGTTCCGCCGACAATGAATGACGGCGCCACCTTGGCCAGCGGATCCGCTTCCAGCTCGACACCGTGGACCGCGCGACCGTGGCCGATCAGCACGTCGGTCAGCCGGTGCATCACCGTGGTGCGATGAGCCTGAAGTGCGGGTGAGGCAGCGACGCCGCCGAGCAGGATGCGCGCCCGCCGGGGATCATCGACCAGCGCACCGACGGCGGCGGCCACTCCCGCCAGCGCCTGAACCTCCAGCGGCTGCTCGATGACCGCCCCCACGGCCTCCAGGGTGGCCGTTCGTACTTCGTCGGCGATGTCATCGACCACCGCAGCGGCCAGCGAGTCGACGTCATCGAAGCTCTCGTAGAAGTATCGCTTGTTCAAACCGGCTGCGGCACAGAGCTTGTCGACCGTTGCTGTGCGCCACTCGGTGCGCGCCATCGCGTCGAGCGCCGCGTCCAGCAGCCGTCGCCGTCGCTGCCGGCGGCGCTCTGCCGCGGACTGCCCACCGTAGGCCCGCTGAGGTGACTCGGACACCGTCAGATCTTCGCAGGCGTTGACAACACCGGCTAAGTCTGGCACGTTTTCGTACCAGATATTTGGCACTGATTCGTACCAGAATTCGGCAGACCGGAGGGACACATGGCGAGACCCGGCACAACCACTGAACTCAAGACTTCGGTACTTGGCGACCTTCGGCAGCTGGCACGGACCGCACCCGTGCTGGCGCGCCGTCAGGGTTGGGACTACCTGCGGGAGCTGGGCAACGCCGGCCGGCGGGATCAGCTGGCTGCTCTGTTCGCCCGCGGCGATGCCCCCGACGGGCCGCACGGCGCGCTGGAAGGCCTGATCGTGGGCAATCTGTTCGGCATTCCCGAGGCGTACCTGGCCAACCCGCTGCTCAAGATCGACCCGACCTGGCGCGGCAAGACATTCGAGGGGGACACCGGATTCAACCGGCTGGCCCCGCTGGCGAGGTACGCGATGCCCGTGATCGCCCCGCTGTACCGGGGGTTGCGCCGGGTCGGTCCCGAAATGGTGGGCTTCGGCTTCACTCACCGCATCGAGACCGCCGCCATATCGCCGTACAACACGGTGCGCGCACTCGACTACAGCCCCGACGAATACCGCAATCCCAGCGTGCGGACATTCCCGATCAAGCGGACCCGTGACGAGATAGTGGAACTGCTGCCCGGCCTTTACCTGGGGCGGGCACTGTTGACGATGCCTAACGGCGAAGTCCGGCTCATCGCCTACTTCGCGCTGCGGGAATTCGCCGACGAGAACTCGCAGCGATGATCACCCTCGAGGGCGCCGTCGTGTGCGTTACCGGCGGCGCACGGGGTATCGGCCGCGCTACCGCCGCAGAACTCGCAGCACGCGGAGCCACCGTGTGGATCGGTGATCTCGATGTGGACGAGTGCCACCGCACCGCACACCAAATCGGCGCCACCGCGGTACATCTCGACGTGACCGACGAGTCCAGCGTGGCCGCGTTCCACCGCGCCGCGTCCGCGAACGGTCCGGTTTCAATGCTCGTCAACAACGCCGGGATCCAGCACATGGGCCGCTTCGCCGAGCAGAAGCTGTCGGCATATCACCGGGAAGTGGCGGTGAACCTGGTGGGCGTCATCAACGGAATGCACGAATTCCTGCCCGCGATGCTTGCCCACGATCGCGGCCACATCGTCAACGTGGCATCGATGGCGGCCAAGGTGACCACACCGGGAATGTCGGTCTACTGCGCGACCAAGTATGCGGTCGCGGCACTTTCGCGCGCGGTGCGCGCCGAGATCGCCGGAACCCGCGTGACCATCACCACGCTGATGCCGACGGCCGTGCACACCGACCTGACCTCAGGCGTGTCGCTCGATCTGCTGCCCACCCGGCAACCCGAAGAGATCGCCACCGCGATTGCGGACAGCGCCCGGCGGCCGGGGCGGGAAATCACCGTGCCATGGTGGCTGGCGCCGTTCGGGGCCATCGAAGAAGTGACTCCCGAACCTCTGATGCAACGCCTGAAACGGATTGCGACCCGTAATGAGCCGCCCGGCCACTTCGACGCCCAGCAGCGCCGCGGCTACCTCGACCGGATCGGCTAGAAAGCTTTTAGAAGGACGCAAGAAAGGCACAAGGCCTGCCCCACAGACTCACTTCACCAGGGAATATCCGTCCACACCGAAGTGACCAAGCAGGCCAACATGACCACTCTCCGAACCATCGAACTGCACGGCGACCGGGTCGCATACCGCGACGAAGGTGCCGGCGAGGTACTGCTGCTGATCCACGGAATGGGCGGCAACTCGAACAACTGGCGCGAGATGATCCCGGCCCTGGCCAAGAAGTATCGCGTCATCGCCCCGGACCTGTTGGGCCACGGCCAGACCGCCAAGCCGCGCGGCGACTACTCGCTGGGCGCCTTCGCGGTGTGGCTGCGGGATCTTCTCGACGCACTCGGTGTGCCGCGGGCGACGATCGTCGGCCACTCGCTGGGGGGCGGTATCGCGATGCAGTTCGCGCACCAGCACCGGGACTACTGCGAACGGCTGATCCTGATCAGCAGCGGCGGCCTGGGCAACGAGGTCAACCCGGCGTTGCGGCTGGCGTCGCTGCCCGGCTCGGGAATGCTGCTGCAACTGGCGTCCTCGAAGCCGGTGATCAAGGCGCGCATGGCGCTCGCGGCGCTCGGCAACCACTCGGACCTCAGCCACCACTGGGAGGCGCATGCCGCACTGTCCAACCGGGAGAACCGGCAGGCGTTCCTGCGCACCCTGCGCGCCGTCGTCGACGGCCGCGGACAGGCGGTCTGCGCACTCAACCGCCTGCAATTCAACGCCGACCGCCCGGTGCTCATCATCACCGGCGACGCGGACCCCGTCATCCCGGTCGCCCACGCGTACGCCGCCCACGAGGCGATGCCGCACAGCCGGCTACACATCATCCCCGGCGTTGCGCACCACCCCCACACCGAGTGCAGCGAGACGGTGACTCGCCTCATCGACGACTTCATCGGCTCCGACGAGGAGCACGCGACCGAGGTGGCCGTCTCTTTGGCGGACTGGTCAGCGTCGCAGCGTCCCGGAATACGGTCCGGAGCGGCTGGTGAGCGGATCAGCCGCCGCCGCTCGAGGCGCCACTTGCAGGTGGTGCCGGCATCGGACCAGTCGCTCTGCGGCTGATACGACACGTGTGTGAAATATATGACTATTCTCTGAGTTCCCTCGGCCATGGCTCGGCCGGTTCACTTTGCGGCTTCAATCTGTTCGCAGGATCGTGACGTTTGGTGCAGGGAGAGTTGTGGACGACGAGGGCACGCCATTCGGCCGATACCGGTTGATCGAGCTGATTGGCCGCGGTGGCATGGGCGAAGTTTGGCGAGCCTTCGACACCGAGACTCAGCGCGTAGTCGCAGTCAAGGTGCTGGCGGCGAATCTGGCCAGTGACCCGAGTTTCGTACAGCGGTTTCGCCGGGAGGCGCTGGCCGCGGCCGGGCTGAACGACCCGCACGTCATCCCGATTCACCATTTCGGGGAAATCGACGGCCGCCTCTACGTCGACATGCGCCTGATCAACGGCCGCGACCTGCAGAGCATCATTGCCGACGGAGTCATGGATCCGGCACGGGCAGTGATGATCATCGATCAGATCGCCTCGGCGCTGCACGCCGCGCACCAGATCGGACTTGTGCACCGCGACGTCAAGCCGTCGAACATCCTGGTGACGCCCAATGACTTCGCGTACCTGATCGATTTCGGTATCGCCAGCGCGGCGGGTGAATCGCGGATGACCAACACCGGCAGCGTGATCGGCACCTGGGCCTATATGGCCCCGGAACGGCTGAGCCAGGGCCAGGCGGACCCGCGCAGCGACACGTACGCCCTCACGTGTGTGCTGCACGAGTGTCTGACTGGCAGCCAGCCGTACCCCGGGACGAGTATCGAACAGCAGATCGGCGGCCACCTCGGCTTGCCGACGCCGCGACCCACGGCATTGCGCAAAGGCCTGCCGATACAACTCGATGGCGTGATCGCGATCGGGATGGCCAAGAATCCCGAGCAGCGCTATGCCACTCCCGTCGAGATGGCGACCGCGGCCCGGGCGGCGGTCACTCAACCCGCCAAGGTGCCCGGCTATCCCCCGGGCGCCGAGCCGATTCAGCACAACACCCAGGTGGTGTCGGGTCAGGCGAGCGTGCCGCGGAACTACTATCCCGCCGCGCCGGTGTCCAACACCGACGCGACCCAGTACCGGCAGTACGTGCCCCCGCGGGGTCCGGACGTTCCCGCCGGCCCACCACCCGGCCAGGTCCCGCCTCCGGCCGCCCCTGCCCGCCCGCTCGGCAGCGCAAGCGCACCCTCTAACAGGTCCTCGAACCCCAAGCGTCGACGCATCCTGCTGGCAAGCGGTATCGCGGCGGTCATCGCGGTGATCGCCCTCGTCGCCGGCCTCGCGTTGATCCCGGACAAGAAGTCCGGTACCTCCAGTACTCCGCAGGCAAACTCGGGACCCATCACCGGCACCTACACCCTCAGTTTCGGGCCCAGCATCGGCCTGAACGGTAAGCCGGAACCCGGCATGGAGCCGGCCGGCCAGGAAACGTGGAAACTGCGGTCAGAATGCGGCCCCAAGGGATGCGTGGCAACCGCGGCGAGGAGTTCGGGATCCTTCAAGCACCCAACCAATCTGGTCTTCGACGACATCAACGGACGCTGGATCGCGGTCGCGCTGGATACCGAACGATGCGGCAACGAGGACATCGAAGAGTGGCACTGGATCTATCTGCTGCCGCGCCCGGACGGCAGCCTGGCCGGTGAATGGATCGACGACTCCGTCAAGTGCTACAGCAAACGCAGTGTGACGTTCAGCCGGACGGGTGACGCCGACATCGCCAGCCTGCCCGACCCGGCGGGGCTGCCGGCGCGGGTGGCATCACCGGCATTGGGATTGCGCGGCTTCTACCGCTCGCGAGTGACGACGGCAAACGGCCAACCCAAGCTGGGTGACCAGGACTTCAGCGTGGACACGTTCTGCCTGCGCGCCGGGGACCGCTGCCTGAGCCGCTTCGTGCTGACCGACTTCACCGACCATCAACTGTTCATCTTTGCCAACAACGCGTGGACGGAGAACTCCGAGGAGGACGCCCCCTGTCCGGTCGGCGGAACGAGTCGCGTCCGGATGACCGGCGTGTTCCCGCTGCCCAAGCCGGCCCAGGACCCGATCACGTCGCTGTCCGGCCACGGCATGGAGGACGTCACGGGCAGCGCATGCAAGGGCGGCCCCTACGATCAGGTGTTCACCCGGATCAGGGACTGAGCCCCAACGGACCGAGCCCGAACGGACTGAGCCCCAACGGACCGAGCCCCAACACATTTCACACCGGGACCGGTAGCCCCGTCAGGCCGCTGATGCTGGGGTGGGTCAACGAGTCGATGAAGTCCTCGGCCACCGCCAGCGGGAAGTTCGCCGTTGCGGTCCCGACGCTTTCGATACCGTCACGCAGCGCGATAGCGAACGTGGTCGGGTCGCCGGAGAGCAGGCCCCCCACCGCATTCCACACCGCGACCTGCGGGGGCACGATCAGGTTGCGGACGTCGACGAACAGCTTGGTCGGCAGGTTCGCCGGCCCCACGGGCACACCGTCCCAGCTGACCAGGTTCCAACCGCCCTGCGGATCACCCTGCACGACAACGACACTGGTGTTGTTGAGCTGATGGGTGAGCAGCAGTAAAGGGTTCGGGTTGTTGACGTTCATCAGTGTGCCGACCTCGATCGTGAAGGCGCTCGAGTAGGCCACGTCGGTGATGTGACCTGTCACCGGGGAGACGATCGGGTTGGCCATCGCGGTGTTGTACATCGTCTGCATCGATTGATTGAAGGCATTGTTGAACACGATGCCGTTGATGTCGGTGGAACCCGGCGCCAGCATCGGCATCAAGGGGAAGCCGAGCGTCCAGGCGATGGGGCCCATCAGGTAGAGGATGCCCGCGGGGCTGATCTGCGGGAGGCCCTCGTAAATGCCGGCGTTGATCTCGTTCAGGCCGGCAAGTATCTGCGGGTTCGCGGTCAGATAACTCGCCGTCTGCTGTGTGCGCAGCAACTCGGAGGAGAAGATCCCGGCGTAATTTGCTTGCGGTTGAAGGACATTCGCGATCGCCTGAGCCTGCTGCTGACCCAGGGCGGTGAGAGACACGCCCGGGACCGCGGTGTCGATCCAGCCCTGCGCGTTGGCGATCGACTGAGCATGGCGCACGAAGTCGATCTGGATGAGCGTGCCCGGCCCGGCGGTCGGCAGCGCACCGGTGCCCGACACGCCAACGAACAACCCGCCACGGCCGGCAAACCCGCCGGGTGCGGCGGCGCCGCCATTGCCGAAGAACAACGCCTGCCCGCCACTGCCTCCGGTCGCACCTGCGCCACCGAGACCGCCGTTGCCCATCAGCCAGCCGCCGACACCGCCCGTACCGCCCGCCCCGGTGCCGAACCCGACACCGCCGGCACCGCCGTTGCCGATGAAGCCGGCATTGCCGCCATTGCCGCCTGCCACATTGCCCGCTGTCGGGGAATAACCTGTGCCGCCGTCACCGAACAGGATTCCGCCGTTCCCGCCGGTGGGATGGGCCGCGGTGCCCGGGGCGCCGTGGCCGATCAACCCGCGGCCGAACAGCAAGGTGGTGGGCGCGTTGATGACCGGGTCCAGCGTCTGCCCCAGCGGGCTGGCTATCCACAGGTCGCCGGCGGTGTGGATCGGACCGTAGAGGGTTTGAAACCCGTTCGCGACAACCGAATCCAGGGCACCCAGTGCGTCGGCGGCCGCGGCCTCCGCACCCGTGTACGACGTCGCGGCGACGCCCAGGTTCTGCAGGAACTGCTCGTAGTACGACGCCGCCTGAACCGCCGCCGCCTGGTACTTCAGGCCGTGCGTGCCGAACAACGCCGCGATGGCCGCCGATACCTCGTCAGCGGCGGCCGCCGCCAGCTCGGTCGTCGGCAACATCGCCCCAAAATTCCCGGCCCGCAGTGCCTCGCCGATCTGTGCCAAATCCGTCGCCGCCGTCGTCAACAAGCCCGGCGCCGTGGTCACATATGACATCGCCCACCCTCGTTGGTATCGCGCTTTTGGTCATCATCGCGCCCCGCGCCGCGAAATGAGCGCATATCCGAGAATTGGGTGAACAATCCGTGAGCACGCGATTGCGATTACGTTTTTCGGCTTTTCCGGTCAAGAAACGCCTGCATGTGCCGCTGCGGTTCGCCGCTGAGGAACGCCGTCCCGAACTCTTCAACGCTGTCTTCGACCGCTGCGTGCACCGACATGTCGAACCACTTGTTCAGCAGCCGCTTCTGCTGCCGGACCGCGGCCGGGCCGAATCCGCTGAGTCTTGTTGTGAGCTGGGCGATACGGGCATCGAGCGCATCAGGCGCAACGGCCTCGTGAACCAGACCCCAGGCCAGCGCCGTGGCGGCGTCGATCGTCTCGCCGGTGAGCAGCATCCACGCTGAGTGCCCGGCTCCGATCAGTGCCGGCATCAGTGCCGCATGGATCACCGACGGGATTCCGACGGCAACCTCGGGCATGCCGAACCTGGCGCCGGATTCGGCGATCCGCAGGTCGCAGGACATCGCGACTTCCAAACCGCCACCGAGACACCAGCCCGCGAGCCGGGCGATCACCGGAACGGGGCATTCGCGAATCGCCTCGCACAGACCGGCGAGCCGGCGGATGAACACCTTGCCGCTGTCCTGGTCGAGCTGAACCATCTCGTTGATGTCGGCGCCGCCGATGAACGCCTTCTCCCCCGCGCCGCGCAACACCACCACGCGCACGTCACTGTCCTGCCCGACCGTTTGCAGCGCTTCGGTGAGTTCCGAAATCGCCGGGCTGCCAATGATATTCAGCGTTCTCGAGTTGATCAGCTCGATGGTGGACACGCCGCCGTCGTGACTGAGCCGGACGTAGCTGGTTTCCGTCATGGTCACGCGCCGGAGCTGGCGTCCTCCAATTCGTCGAGCGCCTCGCCGGTATAGACGGCCAGTCGCTGCAGGTGAGGCAGCGTGTCGCGGCAGCCGATGAAACCGAAGTTCAGCGTGCTCGCATAGCTCTGCAGGGTGATGTTGAGCGCCTGGCTGTGCGCGACGAGCGAGACCGGGTAGGACGCCTCCATGCGGCTGCCCCGGAGGTAGAGCACGTCCTGCGGGCCGGGCACATTGCTCACGCAGAGGTTGAAGGCATGCGGCAGGGGCGTTTTCACCCCGCTGAGCGCGCTGGCCAGCTGCATGGTGAACGGCGCCATCAATGCCGCGGTGTAGGCCAGGATCGCGTCCCGGTTCATCTTCGCCAATTCGGCCTTGGCCATTCGCGTCGTCGCGGTGACCACCGCCAACCGCTCCAGCGGGTCGGCGATGTCGGTGCCCAGCGAACCCAGGATGGCGGCGACGGCGTTGCCGCCGCCCTCGTCGTCTTTCGGGCGCACGTTCACCGGCAACATCGCGATCAGCGACTTCTCGGGTAACTCGCCCAGCTCGTCGAGGAAGCGCCGCAGACTGCCACCACAGATCGCCAGCGCGACATCGTTGACCGTCGAATCATTGGCAGCACCAATCTTTTTCAGACGATCGAGCTCATACTGCTGAGTGGCGAAGCGGCGGTTGCGGCTGATCCGGGTGTTGAGGATGCTGTGCGGCGCCTGCACCGAGCCGATCAGGTTGCGGTACTCGTTGTCGCTGCGTAGCTGCGTGTTGATCAGCGCCTTGGTGAGATCGAAAGTGGACCGTCCCGCGCCCGCCACCGAGCCGAGCGCGCTGCCCACTCCGCTGACCATCCCGCCGAGGTTGCTGACCACACCACCGAGACTGTTGAGCAGACCGCCCGCGATACCGCCGCCGGACTCTTCCTTCACCGCCGAGACCCGGCCGGGCGTCGGGATGTTGAAGAACAGTGGGTGGGTGGTGTCATGCGGGTCGGTCGACAGGCTGCGGGCCAGCATCTTCTGCCCGGTATAGCCGTCGATCAGCGCGTGGTGCATCTTGACGTAGATTGCGAACCGTCCGCCTTCGAGGCCCTCGATGAAATGCATTTCCCATGGCGGACGGCGCAGGTCCAGCGCATTACTGTGCAAGCGCGACACCAGGATTCCGAGTTCACGCTCGTCGCCGGGACTGGCCAGCGCCGAGCGCCGGACGTGGTAGTCCAGGTCGAACTTGTCGTCGTACACCCAGGACTGGATCGGACTCAGCAGCAGGTCCGGATGGCTGAGCTTCAGGTTCCACGGCTCGACGACGTCATTGGCCTTGCTCTCGTCAACGAGCTGGCGCAGGAAGTCGCGGGGTGCATCGGGCGGCGGGGTGAACGGCATGAGCCCACCGACGTGCATCATCGTGCTGGAAGTCTCGCCGTAGAGGAACAGCATGTCTTGCGGACCCAGCCGCCGGGCGGTCTTGCTCACGGGCTACTCCTTCACTGGCGGTATCACCGGTGATTGTGACCGTAGCCCAAAGTAGGCGCCGCGGACCCGCGGATTTCAGGTCGTGCCGCGACCGGATTCGGCACAGCAACGGCCTGCCGCCCGGCGCATGACGCTGAAGCCGGACCAAAACCCTTCTGGCACAACCATAAAGCCGCAGGATGCCGCCTCAGTACAGCGGGACCCACACTCCGAAGAACCAGTATCCCCAACCGCCGTACTGCCAGTTGAACACGGGAAGGACGGTGAAGGTGTTGTAGTTGAACTGGCCGAAGTCGTTGCGCCCGTAGTTCACGTCGCGCGCCGGCCCGTCCCACGGACGGTTCCAGCCGCCGGGGGGCGGTGGACCGTTCCAGCCCCCGGGAGGTGGCGGGCCTTCCCAGTTCGGCGGCGGGTAGCCGGGGGCCGAGCCGTCGTTCCAGCGGTAGCCGCGCAGCGGTGGCGGTGGCGGCGCGCCCCTGCCCGGATAGGCGAAGCCTGCAGGCAGATCGGTCGGACCGCCGAACTGGCTGCTCGCCCGCACCAGGTTCTCCCACGGAATGAAGGGCGGGTGCGGCGGTTGGGTGGGCGGCGCGTTGATGATCACGTTGATCTGGATCTGCGCGGCGCTGGTGGTGGTGGTGGTCTGCCCGGCAGCGGTGGTGGTACCCGAACTCGAAGTCGAACTCTGGCCGGCGGGCGTCGTGGTCTGCCCGCTCGTCGTCGTCTGACCGGAAGTTGTGGTGGTCGTCTGCCCACTCGCCGTCGTGGTGGTTTGCACGCTGGTCGACGTCGTGGTCAGCGAGGCCGACGGCGTCGTCGTGGCAGGCACCGTCGTGGTCGCGGCCGGCGGCGTCGTCGTGGCCGGTGCCGCGGTGGTGGCCGGCAGCGTGGTGGTGGCCGGGGGCGCGGTAGTGGCCGGCGCAGCGGTTGTGGCTTGCGGCGCGGTGGTGGCCGGCGCCGCCGTGGTGGCCGGCGCGGCCGTCGTGGCTGGAGCCACGGTGGTCTGTGGCGCCGGCGCAACGGTGGTTGCCGGGCCCGGTGTGTCTGGCGCCAATGGCACCGGTCCCAGCGGGGCGGAGTTCGCGAGCCCGGAATCCAGGAGCACCGCGGCGAAGCTGAGGCCTACCGCCATCGCCGCCGCACCGGCAACCCGTTTCACATCCATGGCAAGGTCCCTTCTCGGTCCTTCTCCGGCGACGCGTACCTGCACTACGGGCAGGTCACACTCATCTCGAATGTCTTGGACACCGGCTTGGGGTTCTTCGGATCGGACATGTCGACACCGGAAGCGGTGCCCTTGATTCCGTACGCCTTGCCCTCTACCGCTGCTCCGGCGTTGGTGGCTTGATTCGGTGCCGCGTCGGAGAAGCCCATCGTGATGCCGTTGACGTTGCCGAGGCCCACCGAATGAACGATGGGAGGGGTGCCCGTGCTGACCACGGCACCGATGCCGTTGGAGACATCACCGATGCCGATGTTGATGTTGGCGCCGGCCGTCGTGCAGGTCACCGGGCCCGACACGTTCAATGTCTGACCGTCGACGACCACCTTCGGGGCGGGCGGACCGGCAGGTGGTGAACCCGTCTGAGTGTCGGATTTGTTGCTCGAACATCCGGCGCAGACCGCCGCCGCGATCGCCACGCTGGCTACACCAGCCCAGATCTCTCGTTTCACCATTGTCTCCTCGCGACTGGTGCAACGACGCCGACGCGTTTCACGACGACACGTGGCCGCGGGGTACCCGCAGGTCACGATTTGCAAACAACGTCATTCGATGTTCACAAAGAGCGCGGGTCGTCAGTCTCCGATGTGGCGGGTGAGGAAGTCGAGCACCGCTCCGGCGAAGATGTCGTTGCGGTCGCCGGCGACCATATGTCCGGCGCCGCGGACGTCGGCGAACTCGACCTGCGGGAAGCGCGCCAGAAACTCCTCGGCGCGTTCCTGGCTGACCAGATCACTCATCTGGCCCCGAATCAGCAACATGGGCAACCCATTTCGCAGGATCGCCGCGACGGCCGTATGCATGCGGTCGGCGTCGGTCACCTCGAACGGTGGGAAAGCCGCTGTGCCACTGATGAATTGGGGATCCCAGTGCCAATACCAGCGGTCGCCCCGGCGACGCAGATTGGTGGTCAGCCCCTCCAGATCGGTGGGGCGGGGCCGATGCGGGTTGTACTCGGCGATGGCGTCAGCGACCTCTTCGAGCGACCCGAACCCCGATTCCACCCGGTCGGACATGAAGGCATGGATCCGGTTGGCGCCGGACTGTTCCATATTCGGCACGATGTCGACGAGGACGACCGCGCTGGCCAATTCCGGCGCGATCTCACCGGCGAGCAGCATTGAGGTGAACCCGCCGAGCGAGGCACCCACCAGCACGGGCCGGGGCGGCAAGCCGCGCAGCACCTCGACGACGTCGCGCGCGAAGCTGGTAACGCGATAGTCGCCTTCGGAGGACCAGTCCGATTCGCCGTGTCCGCGCAGGTCGACGGTGACGGCTTGATACCCGCGGCGCGCGACGGCTGCGGCCGCCCGGCCCCAGGATCGACGGGTCTGGCCGCCACCGTGCAGGAAAACCACCGCACGAGCCGCCGGATCGCCCTGGCGATCGGCGACGATACGGACTCCGCCCACGCCCTCGGTGGCGAACAGCTCGGGTTCGGTGTCCATCAGTGGGGATCCTATGACCCGCCCGACTGACGGTATCGCTACCGGGGTGCGGTTAGCCCGTCAGCCACGCGCGCCGGGCACCAGCTTCAACAGGCGCCGGCCGATACGGGTCAGCGGATTCGACGTCGATCCCCGCGACTCGTTGATGCGGTTCAATGTCTGCTCGCCTTTGGCGGCGTAGTCCTTGACGCTTTCGTCGCCCTCTTCAGCGCGCATGCGCAGCCTCCGTCCCTGAAGTCTTTCTAGCGGCGTAGACGTTGCACCCGCGGCACTGCAGGCCGGCGAGTGCGGCACGTCCGCAACCATGCCCTGTCGCCGTTAGGCCTACCCGCCGGTCGCGTGGTTCGAAACAAACCCGCTGGGCCGGACGTGACGTCAGCGCCGCCGGCCTGCCAGGCTCAGTCGGCCCCGTTTTCCCCGGCCTCGCCGTGTCGGCCGGCATCCGGACCGGCAGGTGATTCGTTCGACGCCATTCTCAGAACCGCGTCGGCCAGGGGGTAGTCGCCGCCGTCAGCGCGGGACTGGATGTAGCGACGGACTCTTTCGTGGGCGAACAGCGCCGCGCCGGCCTGATCCATGAACTGCCGGACCTCATCGGTGTCGAGCAGGACCAACTCGTCCTCTCCGCGCCAGCCGAATGCGATCTGTAACACCCGGGCGGACAGGCCGAACGCATCGCCCACGTCGATCAGCTCCGCGTAGCTCGGAAAGTCGGCAGCTTCCTTGCGCCGCGAGTAAGTGGCTTTCGCCAGGTTGAGCGCCGCCCCGATCTCCGTATCCGGAACATCCCGGTTCAGCAACCACTCCAGGACGCGGCGCAGGTCCCTCCCGGCCTTGTTCGTCCTTGGCATCTCACAAACGCTAGTACGTGGCCAGATAGGCGTCAAAAGACTCACCGACGAACCTTGTGGACCGGTTCCAAGAATCTAGTAACTATTTTGAGTCTACTGTTCCATTTTTAGAACTACTTGTTGTAATCTGATGATCAGCGGTCTGATACGGCACCGAAGATCGCTGATGGAATCGCTACCCACTACCGGGAGACACCATGAACACACGTTCCGGCGACACCCGCCCCCAGCCGTCATCAAGGCGTTCCACTGGCCGGCGGCTCGTGATGCTGTCGATCCTCCCGTTGGCAGCTGCCGTCATGGCGACCAACACCGCGTATGCCGATCCAGCCGGAGGCGTCCGCGCGGAGGGCGCCGGCAACACGCGCCCGTCGTACCAACTGGGCTACACCAAGACGTTCAACGACCTCGACATCCTGGCCCGCCGGGCGCGCGCCGAGGGACTTGCGCTCGAAGACCTCGACTTCTCCAGCCGCATCCCGGCCGTGTGCGCGAGGGAAGCCCAATCCGTCGGTGACTCGACGGAACTCAACGGTCCCGACTTCCTGCGGGGCTGCGCCGACGGAATCAACAGCCTGGTCCGGGCCGGCCTGGTGTCCTGACGGACTCCACGCAAGGTTGCACCGGAGACGCACGCACCGGTTCAGCCCCCGGTGCGGTTGAACTTCATGTCGTAGGGCCCGCCTTTACAGGCGCTACCAGACTCGTCTTTGGTGCCGCTGCCGGTGAGCACCATGATCGGGTCCTGCTCCGGCTCCGGAAGCGGGAAGGTGCCTTTGATTTTGACGTGCGACGTCCCGCCGGCCGGACAGGAAGCGTCGTACTCGTCGTCCCTGGTCCACACATTGTTGGCGAACAACAACAGTTGGGTGCCGCTGCTGCCGTTGCGGACGAACCGGCTCAGGCAGCGGTCGCCGGTGCGCAGACAGATGGTGTCGACGTTGTAGTCGGCTTCCTGGGGCTTCGGCGCACCGGGGCCGGTGTATGTGGTCAACAAGTGGTAGAAACCGTGCAGCGCCTCGGCCGGCGAGATCTGGCGGGCGGCCTGATCGGCAGGGTTGGGCAGGCTGTCCAGATCGGCGTCTCCGACTCGGGTGAAGGTCACCGAGCGCTTGCTGTAGCAGTCCAGTGAATCGGTGATCCATTCGCCGACCATGGTGCCGTCGGCATGAGGCTGCAGCCAGACGTAATTCCACTTCTCGATCGGCTTGTCGTTGCAGTTGCCGCCCTCGAGCGCCACGGCTATCCAGCGTCCGCGCACGTCGTCGAACACCAGCTTCGGGATGTGGTTGTAGGGCCCGTCGGTGCGCTGCGCGGTCGCGACGCATCCGCTGTTGTTGTTGCCGGTGCAGGCCGACCGCAGCACCCAGGTCTCCTTGGCCGGCGGTTCGGAATTGGGCACCTCTTTGCCCGCCAGGGACAGCTTCGGGCCGAAATCGGCCGTGTACGTACCGGTGAACGGACCGCCGTTGCCGGGCGCCGCGGACGGCTCCGCCGTACCCGAATGTCCGCCGGGCTGTTCGTCTCCGCTCTTACCGCCGCCGCTGAGCGCGATGCCGGCGACCACCGCGATCACCACAAGTAGGGCGCCGGCGCCCGCGATGATCAGCGGGATCCGGCGATTCTTCGCCGGCTTGCCGGACGTGGCGGGCGGGGCTTCGCCGGCCGACGACAACCTGGCGGCCGGTAGCTGCGGCTCGCTGCTCACCCGGAACTGGGTCGGCTCCTCGTTGCCGTGCCGGGGCTGGTTGGGGTCCAGGTTGGGGCGACGCTGGGTGGGGTCGGTGGGCGGCCGTTGCGGACCGGGCTCGACGGGCGGCCGGTACAGCTTGGGGTCCGAGGGCGGACGGTATGGAATGAGCTCGGGAGCGGGGCGGCGCTGCGGCGGCTCTGGGGGTGGTCGCCGCTGGGGCGGCTCGGCATACCCTTGGCCACCGCGCCGGGGTGGGTACTGCCTCGGTGGGGGCGGCCCGGGCGGCGGCTGCTTGTGCGGCGGCGCCTGCTGGGTTCGCTGCTGAACCGGTTCGGGCCGGCGCAGCGGAATCGGGCGGGTGCCGGTGACGGCTTCCCTTGCGGCCGCGGCCATGTCGGTCACCGTCGCATAGCGCTGTTGGGGAGTCTTGGCCATCGCGGTGGCGATGACGTTGTCGAGTTCTTCAGGTATGCCGCGCCGGATGGTGGACGGCCGGGGCGGCGGCAGGCTGAGGTGCCCGCCGATTTGCTGCTCGAGACTGCCACCCGGGAACGGCTGGCTGCCGGTCAGACATTCATGGAGCACACACCCCAGCGCGTAGGTGTCGCCGCTGGGGTCGGTCTGGCCGGTGGTCACCCGTTCCGGCGCCATGTAGGCCCAGGTGCCGATGACGTTGCCGGTGCCGGTCATGTGCGAATCCCCCTCGGCGCGGGCGATGCCGAAGTCGATCAGGTAGGCGAAGTCGTCTTCGGTTACCAGAATGTTGGACGGCTTGACGTCGCGATGCACCAAGCCGATGCGGTGGGCGGCGCGCAGCGCCGAGGCGATCTGCTCGATGATGTTGACCGCGCGTTCGGGTTCCAGCGGACCCTCGGCGATGATGGCCTGCAGATCCCGGCCGACGACCAGGCGCATGTCGACATACAGGCGGCCTTCGATCTCGCCGAAATGGTGAATCGGCACCACGTGCGGATCGTTGAGCCCGGCGGCCGCCAGCGCTTCGCGGCGGAACCGCTGCTCGAAGGTCGGGTCGTTGGCAAGGTTGGCGGGCAGCACTTTTACCGCAACGACACGCTGGGTCTCGGTGTCGTAGGCACGCCACACTTCGCCCATACCGCCGCGGCCCAGCAATTCGATGAACTGGTAGCGGCCGAATGTCGTACCTTGCACTCCGCCCCCCTCAGCGAAAGTCTCGGTGAATACTCAGCAAAAACATTAAAGCCGCACCAGCGGGGATGCACGGCCGTATCGCCTAGCTAATCACGAAACCTTCGAGGCCGGGATAGCGAGGCGCGGCACCTCCGGAGAGGCGCAGACTGAAACGGAGAGCCGGGAACTCCCGAAGTACGTCCAGGGGGTGCGCACATGACATTCGAGACACCGTCACCGGTGACCGAACTGACGCAGGAACTGCGGCTTGCCACCACGATGACGGGCGGGGTGAGCCTGGCGATCTGGATGGCCGGAGTCACCCGCGAGATCAACCTGCTCGCGCAGGCGTCGCAGTGGCGCCGCGAGGGCGGTCCGTTTCCCGCCGACAACCGCCTCAGCAAGGAGTCGACCGCATCGCTGCGGCTCTACGCGAGTCTCATCGATCTGCTCGACGTGATCGTCGACGTCGACGTCTTGTCCGGCACGAGCGCGGGCGGCATCAACGCGGCGCTGCTGGCATCCTCCCGGGTGTCGGGGTCGGACCTGGGCGGGTTGCGGGAGCTCTGGCTCGATCTCGGCGCCCTGACCGATCTGCTGCGCGATCCGCGCGACAAATACACTCCGTCGCTGCTCTACGGCGACGAGCGAATGTTCGCCGCCCTGGCCAAGCAGATCCCTAAGCTGGCGCCCGGACCATTTCCGCCGGCCGAGTTCCCCGGCGGCGCACGCACCCCGTCCACCACCCTGTATGTCACGACCACGCTGCTGACCGGCGAGGCCAGCCGCTTCACCGACTCGTTCGGCACCCTTGTCCAGGACGTCGACCGGCGCGGCCTGTTCACCTTCACCGAGACCGACCTCGTCCGCCCCGACACCGTTGGGGCGTTGGCGCTGGCCGCGCGCAGTTCCGCGTCCTTCCCCATCGCGTTCGAACCGTCATTTCTGCCTTTCAACAAGGGCACGCCGGCCAAAGGAAAGGTGCCGGCGCGACCGCCGATGGCGGCGTTCAGCAACATCACCCGACCGCACTGGGCGGCCGACGGCGGCCTGCTCGATAACCGGCCGATCGACGTGCTGCTCAAGCGGATTTTCGACCGACCGGCCCGGCGGCCGGTGCGCCGGGTGCTGCTGTTCGTCGTGCCCTCGGCCGGCCCGGCGCCGGATCTGGTGGCCGAGCCGGCGCCGGATGACGTCGACAGACCGCTCGGCCTGATCGACGGGCTGCTCAAGGACCTGGCGGCGATCACCACCCAATCGATCGCGGCCGACCTGCGCGCCATCCGGGCGCACCAGGACCGGATGGAGGCGCGCACGGACACCAAGCTGCGGCTCGCGGAACTCGCCGCGGCGATGCCACACCCCTCGCGACTGCTCACCGCTGCCCTGCTCAACGACTATGCGACCCGGGAAGCCACGCGGCTCGCGCAGATGCTGACGGATGCGCTGCTGCGCCAGCTCGGTACATGGCCTCCCGCGCCGGCGACGATGCGGAACGCGGAGCGTTCCGAGGAGGAGCGGCGCCATCAGGCCGCGCCGGCGACGATGCGGAACGCGGAGCGTTCCGAGGAGGAGCGGCGCCATCAGGCCGCGCCGAGCCGGCTCGCCGAAAGCATTCCACCGAACTGGGAACCCGAACTGGCCGTCGGCGGCGACTCGGACCGGGCCTGTCGGCACCGGATCAGCGGGGCGATCATGAGTCGCTGGGCTCTGCCGCCCGAACAGATGCTGCCGCACGGACCTGCCGACCTGGCCCGCTATGGCCAACCCGCCTACGACCTGGCGAAGAGTTGCGCGCTGGCCGTCGTGCTCGCCGCATATGAGGTGGCGCGATCCGACACCGACGTCGCGGCACTGGCCGATCTCACCCGGGGAATCCACGCGGCGTGGCCGCCCCCGGCGCCGGTGGACCTAGGTACGGTGGTGCACTCGGTATGCACCAACGCCACTGTCCGGCAAGGGTCTTTGACGAACGCGGCCGCTTTGATCGCCGCGGATTATCTGCAGCAGATCACGGTGCCGCCGGTCGGCTGGAGCAACCTCGGCCGGGTGCTGTTCGACAGCTTCGGCATGCTGACCAGTTTGGCGTCCAACGGTTCGGTCACCGCAGACGCAGCCGGCCCGCTGCGCACCTATCTGGGGTATCTGGATCAGGCGACCGACGCGGAGACCATGGCGCTGGCGCTGTTCGACCTCGCCGCGACACAGCGCGCGATGCTGCCGGCCGAGGCCGACATCGAGCAGTCCGTTGAGCTCGTGCAGGTGAGCGCCGACTCGCGCAACCTGCTCGCGCCGGACTGGCAGACCGCGCAACAGAAACTCACCGGGATGCAGTTCCACCATTTCGGTGCGTTCTACAAGCGGTCGTGGCGGGCCAACGACTGGATGTGGGGCCGGCTCGACGGTGCCGGCTGGCTGGTTCATGCGCTGCTGGACCCGCGGCGGGTGCGGTGGATGGTGGATCACCGCGCGGCGCCATCAGGCCGCGCCGGAAACACCGACAGCGGCGCGCAATGGTTCCTCGATCGCCTCAAAGAGCTTGGCGCACCGGACTTTCCGAAATCCGGCTATCGTCTGCCGACGGTCGGTGAGCAATCGGAGCGGCTGACCGAGGACATGGTGCTCGCCGAACTGTCCTTCCTCGACGACGCGTCAGCGGCCGTCCCGCCCAGCCTGCCCCGCACGTCGCTGTGGTTGGCGCAGGCGTGGCAGCAACGAGTCCTCGACGAGGAACTCGATGACCTGGCCGCCACGGTGATCGATACCGAACCGGGTGAGCGGCCCGACTGGAGTCCGGCCACCTCACGAACCTGGGCGAAGAAGGTGCTTGCGGCCCACAGCGGGCCGGCGAAATACGCTCTGCTGAATGAAGATCCGGTGGCGGCCGAAACCTTCGCCAGCGACCGGAATTCGCCGCTGATGGCACACACGCTGTCGAAGGCGGCCGCGACCACATCCGGCGCGGCAGGCTCGATCCGGCAACTACCGGGTGTGGTCAAGCCGCCGCTGGCCACCCTGAAGACGGTGGCGCTCGGTGCATACCGGGTGGTGTCACTGACCCGGGGCGTGGCCAGGTGGACTTTGCTCTCCGGCACAGCGCTGCTCGTGCTCGGTGTCGCGGCCGCGGTCGCGTCGGCCGACACGTTCGGCGCCCTGGGTCTCGTCGCGGCGGGGATCGGCGGCTACCTCGTGGTCCTGGCAACCTGGCAGTTCTCCGGCCGGCTGCTGTTCGCGCTGCTGTCGACAACGCTTGTGGGCGCGGTGCTTTCGCTGGCCACCCCGGTGGTGCGCCGCTGGCTTTTCGGCGACGTGAAACATCCGGGCTGGGTCGGTGCCCACGTCTACTGGCTGGGCGCGCAGTGGTGGCACCCGCTAGCCGTGGTGGCGGCGATCGCGTTGGCCGTCACCCTGGTGGCCGTCGCCAGACCGTCGTCAACGCCGGCACGGCGGCGACCAGATCAGCGGC
Organism: Mycobacterium sp.; assembly: GCA_003987775.1. GTDB lineage: Bacteria > Actinomycetota > Actinomycetes > Mycobacteriales > Mycobacteriaceae > Mycobacterium. The sequence goes on along the minus strand of RXJD01000101.1, from coordinate 49,054 downwards.
GCCCACCCCGAGTGCGTAAGCCGCACCGGGGCGACGTCACTTCAGGGCGCTGACCCCGTTGTAGACGACCATCGCACCAATGAGCACCAGGACTGCGGCCAGCATTGCCGCGTGGTTGGTCTCCATCCATGCTTTGAGCCGCTCCAGCGGTTGATCCAGCCGGTCGCCGGCACCGGCATAGGCCAGGATCGGGATGGCGACCGTCGACGTCGAGATTGCGACGAACACCGCCCCGGCCACCCATCGGCCCACTGGGCCGAGCCCATTTGTGCCGATAGCCAACCCGGCCGCCACGCAGAGCAGCGACACTTCCAGCCGCAACACGGTGAGTACGAAGGCTGTAACCGCGGCGCGCTTCGGGGTGATGGTGTCGAACGCCCGCATCCACCGCGGCGCTTCGGACTCGCGGTGCCGGGTGAACCACCGGTAGATGCCGAACAGGATCAGTACCGAGCCCAGCACCACGCGCAACCACGACGCCCACGCCGGCGGCGACTTGTGCGCATCACCGATGGCGCCCGAAGCCGTCACGAAAATCCCGGTCAGGACCGACATCCCAAGCACCCAGCCGCCCAGAAACGCCAGACCGGTCGGCCGCGGTCGCGGCGCGTGCAGCACCAGCACCGCCGGGATGATCGTCAACGGCGAAACCGCGATAACCAGAGCCAGCGGAATGAGCGTGGCAAGCAGCGAGCCCCAATTTCCCGTCACGGGCAGCAATCTTCGCATTGAACCCGCGCGCGCACCCGTCAAACGGACTGAGCGCCCGAGATCGGGTCTTCCTTGCGGGCTTTGACGGGAGCCGAGCTCGGCGGGACGGTGAGCAGGTTGCCGCGCAGACTGCCGCGCGTGGTGCGGGCGGTGACCAGGATCCACGTCAGCAGCAGGCCGACGTAGGCGACGGCGCCCGCGACCCGGAACGCCGGCAGGTGGGTGTGCGCGGCCAGCTGGGACGTGCCGGTGACGAAGGTGCCGACCGGAAAGGTGAGACTCCACCAGGTCAGGGCGAAAGGCATGCCGCGCCGCAGCGTGCGCACCGTCAGTGAGGCGGCCAGGGCGATCCACAGCACCGCGAACCCCCACACCGGCACCCCGAAGATCACGGCGAAGTCGTTCATCGCCCCCGCGAGTTGGTGATCGACCGCACCGGTGGCCGCCGCCGTCCCGAGAAGCCCTGCAGCGGTGATGGATTGGCCGAGCGGACCCAGCACAATCCACAACGTCGGCACCCGTGCCGACCCAGAGGTGCCGTACAGCACCAGCCTGCTCCAGATCATTGCGATGATGTTCAGCGAGGCGATCAGGGACAAGCCGAACATCGCGTAACAGCCGTACAGCATGGTCTCGCGACCGGTACCCGGCGGCATGTGCGGCAACAGCAGCGCGCCCGTCGCGGCCGACACCATCGGCGGCACCACCGGCATCAGCCAGCCCCCGAACGCGGCGTCTGGCTCGACGCGCAGCTGGGTGAACATCAGGAACGGGATGCTCACCGCGGTGAACAACCCGCCGGCAGTGCCCGCCGTCCACAGCACCCAGTCCAGGTCGACCGCGAGGCGGCGGCCGATCAGGTCCCCGCCCACCAGCACCGCACCGGCGCCGACCGTCATCAACGCCATCGGCGCGGCTCCGTAGAAGTGCGCCATCTGCGGATTGCGGGCATGCGTGCGCGCCACCGTCGGGTTGCGCAGCCAGTGGCCGCCCACCAGAACGATCAGCACCACCAGCAGTGCCGCGGCCAGCACCCAGACGCCCGTCGTGAACCCGCGCAGTCCGGGCACGTGCACCGGCAACGTCGCCCCGGCGATGGCGACGATCCCGGTGCCCATCACCGAGGCGAACCAGTTGGGCCCGATATTGCCCAGGACCTCGATGCGCGTGTGCGACTCGTTCGGTGCTGACACCGCTTCATCCGGGCTGGGAGTGGCCATAGCTGAGCAACCTACTGCCGCGGGTCGCTGTCCGGGGTAGGCGGGGAGAACATGTCGAGGAACATTTTCCGAAGGCGGCACCGACAATTTCGGTCGCCTACACTGCCGGGGTGCGTCCCTGGTTGAACCTCGCGATTCGATGACAAAGCGGATCGTGATCGGAATCTCGGTGCTGCTGGTGATCGTGGCCCTCGCAATGCCGATCAAGCAACGCTGCGGCGCCCCGGGCCGCTCCTGCGCCACCGCCGTGGACGCTAATGGCGACGTACACTATTACTTTGAAGTGGAACCGTTCGGCATATTCCTTATCGAAAGTGTGATTGGTTCGAATATCCCGTTGTATTACACGTCCGGCGAGGAGATCGAGAGGGTCCGCTGAATGGCAGGACATGGGCGCCTGGCCTTACTGGTCGGGTCGGCGATGGTGATCGGCGGTGCCATCGCATCGGTGCCGGTCACGGATGTAGCCCTGGTGACCGCGCACGAGGACTTCTGCGCAGCGGTTTCCCGGTGTCCCGCGGACCCCGCGCCCGACGGCGGCGACCAGGCCACCGCGGAGCGCAGGGTCATCGACGGCTATGTCTCCAAGCAGGCGGGTTGCACCCCGGACATGACCGCCAGCCCGCAGTCGGTCACCTGGGATCCGCCGGGGTTCACGCCGAACACCGGGGGCTCGGGAAACATCACCGACGCGAATCCACAGCTCGGCGGGCACTTCGTCGCCGACTACGTCAACGGCCGCTGGCACATCGACTATCAGTACTGCTGATTCTCAGTCGCTGCACACCTGTGCGGCAAAGCGCACCGTCGTAGTGGACGGCGTATTGAACTGGGCATCGAGCGTGAGGTCAGGGTGCACCGCCTGGTTGTCGACGCCCAGACGGGTGAGATCGAGCAGGACCTGGACGGTGTCCGGCGCTACCCTGCGGGCGTTGGTGTCCCGGTCCGGCCGGATCCGCGCGTCAGCCCCCGGGGCGGCCAGCGTGCTCGTGATGGCCAGGTCGTCGGTGTCCTGGTCGGGACCCAGTTCGGCGAACTTCTTGCCGTTATTGGCGACGCTGTAGGTCAGGACATACCCGACGAACCGGGTCGACTCCGTTCCCGTGGGCGATGAGGGCAACGGCTTTGCGAAGTGAATCGTCAGCTGCAGCACGCTGCTCCGCGGATGCCTGACATCGACTCCGGACACGGTGATGCCGTCGGGCGGTTTCGGGCCCTCCCCCACCCGGCAACTCAGCCGGTTCGGCAAAGCCGCCCACTCGTCGCGGGGCTGGTCGGACCAGAGGGCCCAGCCGGCTGCGGCCAACACCACGACCAGCACGACGGGCAGTGCGACCCGCAGCGGGACCGGCAGGGCGTCCCAGTGCCGGCGCCACCCGGGCGGCCGATCGGGCCGCCGGCTCGTCGTCCAGCGCTCACCATCCCAATAGCGCTTGCCCCCGGAACCGTCGGGATCGACATACCAGCATGCCGGCGGCGAATTCGGCACGGTCAAGCTCCATTCGATCGGTGGTCTGGGCAAACCGGGGGCTCGGGAGGGCTAGGGAGGCGAATCCAGCGATTCGGGCGGCCAGTCGAGCATCTGCACCTTCTCGCCCTTCCACTGGAAGCCGACCGTGGTCAGAACGCCGTCGGTGCAGGTGGAACAACTCTGCTGCGTCCGATACGTGAGCACCACGATGTCGTTGGTGGAGGCGGGCGCCTCGAGTGCGGTGAACGGGTAGGCCCGGGGCGTGGCGGTGCCGACGAATGCGCCGCGGTGGAACATCAACGCCAGGTCGGGTGAGCTGCCGGTTGCGTCCTGCACCGTCACCACGATCGCGGACAGATCGGCGCACGCGTTGTAGTTGCTGGCCTTCGGTGTGCGATCCCATTGCTTGCCGGTCTTGCGATCCGGTGGGACCTGACCGAGCGCCGCGGACAGCGCGCCGGCCTCGTCCGGGCCGCACCCCGTGGAACCGCCGGCACCGGTGGTCGTCGGCCCCGACGGGGGTGCCGCGGTCGAAGAGGGTGCCGCCTTGGACGCTCGGGGATCACGGTGCTCACCTCCGAACGCGAACACCGCCATGGCGCCCATGCACACCAGCGCAACCAGCGCCACGACCCCCCAGACAGCGGTGCGACTGCGCGTGGGCGCGCTGGTATCCAGGTTGTCGGACGGGTCGTACACCGGGGGCGGCCAGTCCGGGTCGACCTCCTCAGCAACCATTCCTGAACGGACCCTTTCGACCAGATCGTGCCCCGACGGCTCTTTCTGCCCGCCGAGCTTGGCGGATTGTAGCCCGAAACCGCAGGTAGCGACATTTTAGCGGCGGCCGCGCGGACGCTGCTCCCAGGTGAATCTGCCCACATCAGCAACTTTTTGTTGGGGGGTTCGCAGCAAGCTACCGCATACTAGACGGCATGCGCCGAACGACCCCACCGCAAACCGCCGGCCCGGTGCCGGCCGGTGAGCTGGTGTTCGGTCGGGGCCGCTAGTGCCGCGTTCCGGCGGCGCACACCGCCTTCAGAAGAATCAACGTGCAAAACGGCAGCACTCGCAACTGCGCACCCGGCTGTCGCGCGGCTTCATGACGCTGGTGTCGATTGTGGCGCTGGGCATGACCGGCGCGGGCTATTACGTGGCGCACGGCGCACTCGGCGGCATCACCATTTCGCAGGCCTTGACCGCCGAGGACCCCCGGTCCACCGGCAACACGATGAACATCCTGCTGATCGGGCTGGACTCCCGCAAAGACCAGGAGGGCAACGACCTGCCCTGGTCGATCTTGAAGCACCTGCACGCCGGCGACTCCGATCAGGGCGGCTACAACACCAACACCCTGATTCTTGTGCACGTCAGCGCCGACGGGAAAGTCGTCGCCTTCTCCATCCCCCGGGACGACTGGGTGCCCTTCAACGGCGTTCCCGGCTACAACCACATCAAGATCAAAGAGGCGTACGGGCTCACCAAGCAGTATGTCGCCAACCAGCTGGCCAACCAGGGTGTGAGCTCACAGCACGAACTCGAGACACGCGGCCGCGAAGCCGGGCGGGCCGCCACGCTGCGCGCGGTACGCAGCCTGACCGGTGTTCCGATCGACTACTTCGCCGAGGTCAATCTGGCCGGTTTCTACGACCTGGCCCAGACGCTGGGCGGCGTCGAGGTGTGTCTGAACCACCCCGTGTACGACTCGTATTCCGGCGCCGACTTTCCGGCCGGCCGGCAGCGCCTCGACGCCTCGCAGGCACTCTCCTTCGTCCGCCAGCGGCACGGCCTGGAGAACGGCGACCTGGACCGGACCCACCGACAGCAGGCCTTCCTGTCCTCGGTCATGCATGAACTGCAGGACACCGGCACCTTCACCAACTTCGACCGGCTCAACAGCCTGATGGCCGTCGCACGCAAGGACGTCGTGCTGTCGGCCGGCTGGGATGAGGCACTGTTCCGCCGGATGGGCGACCTGGCCGGCGGGAACGTCGAGTTCCGCACGCTGCCCGTGGTGCGCTACGACAACATCGACGGCCAGGACGTCAACATCATCGACGCGGCCGCCATCAAGGCTGAGATCGCGGCGGCTCTCGGGGCCGATTTGCCGACGACGGCGCCGAACACCTCGAGCGCCAAGCCGAACCCGTCGACCGTCGTCGATGTGGTCAATGCGGGCAGCATCAGCGGCCTGGCAACCCAGGTGTCCAACGCGCTGAAGAAGCGCGGCTACACCGCAGGGCAAGTTCGCGACCGGGAATCGGGCGATCCCTCGACGACCACCATCCAGTACGGTGCGGGCGCGGAAACCGACGCGCAGAACATGGCCAACCTGCTCGGCGTCGACGCTCCCAAGCAACCGGATTCCTCCATCGCGCCCGGGCACATCCGGCTGACCGTGGACACCAACTTCTCCCTGCCGGCCGCCGACGAGATGTCGGACACCACGAGCACGACGAGTACCACGACGACGACCACCACCACCACCACCACCAAGCCGAGCAGCAACGGCTACTACTACAACGGCACCTTCACCAACTACCCGACGCCCGATCAAGGCAAGCCGATCGACGGCGGCGGGGTGCCCTGCGTGAACTGACGCGCAGTCAGGCGTGGGTGCCGCCGTCGATACGGATCTCGGTGCCGGTGATGAACCTGCCGTCCTCGGACACCAGCATCGCGATCACGCCAGCGATCACCGACGGGTCCGCCATGCCGGCGCCGCTGGATTTCTCCGTGGTGGGCAGGATTGGCATCAAGCGGCTGAACAGCGACCAGTTGGCGTCTTTCGGGATGTATCCGCCGGTGGCGTCGGTGATACCGGACTTGATGCTGCCCGGAGCCACACAGACCGCGCGGAGTCCGGCGGCGGCGTATTCCAGGGCCAGCGAGTGGGTGAACGCCTGGACCCCGCCTTTGCTGGCGGCGTAGGCGGCCATGTACGGGTGCGCGAAGCTCGCCGAGGTGGAGCTGAAGTTCACGACGGTGCTGCGCGCGTTGTCCAGCAGGGCCGGTAACGCTTCGCGGACCATCAGGAAGGTGCCGGTCAGGTTGACGGTGACGATGCTGTTCCACAGTTCCAGGCTGGTCTGGTGGGTGTGCGCGGCGCGCAGGATGCCGGCGGCATTCACCAGCGAGTCCAGCCCGCCGAGGGTGTCGATGGCGCTGCGCACGCCGGCAGTGACCGAACGCTCGTCGGCGACGTCGATGACGCTGGTGGTGAATCGGTCGGCCGAGGCCGCCGCGCGGTCCCGGGTGGCGACCAGCCCGTCCACCACGACGTCGGCGCCCACCACCGTGGCCCCCTCGTCGAGCAGGCGCAGGGCGGTGGCCTGTCCAATCCCCGATCCGGCACCGGTCACCAGGATCCGCTGACCGTCCAGTCGCTTCATGCCGGAAGCGTAACGCGGAGCCTCAGTTCACCGTCGCGGAGAACGAGTCGACACCCAGTCCGACGCCGCCGCTCCACGGCTCGAACCCGGCCTGAATGCTGGTCAGGTACCACGAATCGGTGATGGGCTCCATGGTGGCGGTGTGGTCGATGAAGTCCATCGCGTCGAAGGTCCACACTTCGATGGGCTGGCTGGCGACGTAGGACATGACGTTGTTCTGCCCGTTGCTGCCGTCCCACACCGTGAAGGTCTTCCCGTTGATCGTGGTGGTGCCGACCGGCGCGCCCACCGGCTGAATGGGGCCCTGGTGGTTGAACCAGATCATGATCTCCTGGTCGTTGACCCCGGTGGTGGTGTACGTGGAGTCCAGCCAGATGTCGTAGGACGCGTTCCAGGTGCCGGTCGGCACATAGTTGTAGTCGATGCTGGTCGTTGCGGAGTTGATCTGGCCCAGCTGGATGGGCATGTTGGTGCCCGTCGACGCGTTGCCGTAGTGCACGCCCGCGTAGACCGAGGGATATCCGAGCGGAGCGCCGTTGGTGGGGGCGGAGCCGTTTTCGGTGGTGATGGTGAAACCGGTTGGGCTGACCGTGATCGCCTGGCCGCCCGGGTTGTTCCACGCGTTGTTCTGCACCACATAGCCGCCGGTGATGGTCGTCGATCCGTATTGGGTGTTGATGACGGTGCCACCGGTCGGGACGGTTGGCGGTGTGGTCGGGGTGGTCGGCGTTGTGGGTGTGGTGGGAGTCGTCGGCGTGGTGGTGACCGGGGTGCCGTTGATCAGTGGATTCGTCGGTGGCGAGTACGCACCGGTCTGGGCGGCTTGGAAGCCGACCTCGACGGAGGTACCGGGCGCGATCGTCCCGTTGTAGCTCGCCGGGGTCACGCTGTACTGCTGGGCGCCGGTCGAGGCGAGTTGGCCGCCCCACGCGCTCGTTACTGACGATCCGGTGGGCATGGTGAATTGCAGCTGCCAATTGTTTATCGGCGTCGCACCGGAATTGGTGATCGTGTACTTGCCGATGAATCCGCCGTCCCATTGCGAGGCCGTCGTGTAGGTCGCGGACAGCCCGGCCGGGGTCGTCGGCGTGGTCGGGGTGGTCGGCGTCGTCGGGGTCGTCGGGGTGGTCGGCGTGGTGGGGGTCGTCGGGGTGGTGGGGGTCGTCGGCGTGGTGGGCTCGGTCGGTGTCGACGTCGACGGGGTGGTGGGGGCAGGACGGCCCGTCAACAGGCTCACGACACCCTGCAGCTGCTGCTCGGCGTTGCGCAGCGAGCCTGCGATGGCCGCTTCGGTGCCGGCATACCATTGCGCGCCCGCGTTCAGCGCCTGCACGATCCGGGCGTTGACGGTGGCCGCGAGCTGGGCGCTGATGGCCTGATACTGCCTGGCCTGCAGGTTGAGGAACCCGTTGACCGCCGCCGATATCTCGTCGACACCGAGCGCCGCCAACTGGGTGGTCGGTGCCGCGGCGGCGGCATTGGCAGCGCTGAGCGTCGAGCCGATATCGGCGACATCGGCCGCCGTGGCCGCCAGCAGTTCTGGTTCGACAATCACATATGACATGTCTAATTCCTTAGATCACGAGACATATTTGCCTATAACGGGCATATATCGAACGGATAACAATCGGATCGGCAGAACGTAGCACGCACTGGTCCACGAGGTGGAAGGAAAACAAGAATTTGAACACACAGCCGGGTGTTGTCAAAAGACTTCACGAATTATCGGCAATGTGCAACGCACGTACCAGAATGGCGCCGCCAATTAGTCGGCGCAGCGCAATAACGACGAGCTATCGGCCGCTAGGGCGGCCCTACACCACTCCGCGCAGCGCCTCGGCGCCGAACATCTGCTCCATCATCGACGAGTAATCCGGGCCGCGGCGCAGCATGTGGCCACCGTCGACGTTGATGCACTGGCCGGTAATGAAGCTGGCGGCATCGCTGAGCAGGAACATGGCCAGGTTGGCGACGTCCTCGACCTCGCCCACCCGGGGCAGCGGCGTGCACAGCGCATAGTCGCCGCTGATCTCCGGAGACTGGATGACGCTGGCATCCACCAGGTCGGTACGGATCAGGCCGGGACGGATGCTGTTGGCCCGCACCCAGGACGGCCCGAGTTCGTCGGCGGCCAGCCGCATCATGTGATCGATGGCGGACTTGGTGACACCGTACGGCCCGAACCAGCGGTGGGTGTTGCTGGCGGCGATCGAGGAGATCGCCACGAAAGACCCGCCGCCGCCGCGCACCAGCTCCCGGGCGACGTGCTTGAGCACGTACATGGTGCCGTTGACGTTGAGGTCGACAGTGCGTCGCCAGGCCTCGGAGTCGGTGTGGGTGAGCGGCCCGATGGTCAGGGAGCCTCCGGCACTGTGCACGGCTCCGAACAACCGGCCGTGCCACGCCGTCGCGGCATCCACCACCCGGGCGACCTCGTCTTCGTTGGTGACGTCGGCCGGTTCGTAGCGAATGGATCCGGGCAGTTGCAGACCCTCGATTTCGGCGACGGCCGAGGCCAGCCGGTCCGCGTTGCGGCCGACGATCATGACCGATGCCCCGCCGTCCACCAGGCCGGTCGCCACCGCCTTGCCGATACCGCTGCCGCCGCCGGTGACCAGATACGTCCGGTCGGTGAATGAAAGCTGCACGGGCCGCCCTCTCGCCGAAAACTGAAACAGGTTCTAACTATCGAACCATGCTCCTTACGGCGTATCGCGGCGGGCGACCTTAGTCGGCCGCGCGGTGCGCCAGTCCTCGACGTCGGGCGGCAGGCCGACGGGGAACCTGTTCTCGTTGTGGGCCGCCCAGTGCGCGTGCCCGAGTTCGTGGACGTGAAACGCATGGCGCAGCGCCTCGGTGAAACCCATCGCATCAGCAGCGGCGTTGACCGACGCCTTCACCAGAAGCGATGCCATGGTGGGCCGTTCGGCGATGCGCCGCGCGAACTCCAGGGTCTTCTCCTCGAGGTCGTCGAGCGGGAAGACCTTGGACACCATGCCCAGTCGATAAGCCTCGTCGGCGTCCAGCGAATCACCGGTCAGCAGCAGCTCTTTGGCCTTGCGGGCACCGAATTCCCAAGGGTGGGCGTAATACTCGACGCCCGGCATGCCCAGCCGCACCGCGACGACGTCGCTGAACTTCGCGTTGTCGGCCGCCACGATCAGGTCGCACGCCCAGATCAGCATCAACCCGGCCGAGATCGCGTTGCCCTGCACCTGGGCGATGGTGATCTTGCGCAGGTCACGCCAACGGCGGGTGTTCTCGAAGAAGAAGTGCCACTCCTGGTGGTAGAGCTTCTCGACCACCGGCTCGAGGGTGCCACCGTGCGAGCGGAAGGTGGGGTGCTGATGCGGGCCGGGCTTGCGCTCGAGCACCGCTTCCTCCGACCCGAGGTCGTGGCCGGCAGAGAAGTTGCGGCCGCGTGCCGCCAGGATCACCACGCGCACGGTGTCGTCGGCTTCGGCGCGGGAGAACGCCTCGTCGAGCTGCACCAGCAGGGTGCGGTTCTGGGCGTTGTGAGCCTCTGGCCGATTCAGCCAGATCCGCGCAATGCGGCCCTCGTCCAGGGTTTCGTAGACCACCATCTGCGGCGGTTCGGCATTCTGGGACTCAGCACCGGCGCTGGTCTGATCGGAAACTGTCATTCCGCCCACCTCACTTGTCACGACGTGGCTTTACACATTACGGCGAGTGTGTAAGCGGGGAGCCGCTGGGTTGCGGACTCCGGACGGGCTATAGCACGTCTTGGCTTACAGTTAGTTAATGCCAACAAAAACGGACCATGGTGACATCGGCGACGTGGAACCGCTGGCCGACAGCACCGCAAGTCAGGCCCGGCGTGTCGTGGCCGCCTACGCCAACGACGCCGATGAGTGCCGCGTCTTCTTATCCATGCTCGGTATTGGTCCGGCGAAGCACGAAAGCTAATGGCTGCCAGGAGCAGCCGGGCTGCGAAGGCGGGCTTCGGCGACTCCGACTTCGTGGTGGTGGCCAACCGGCTGCCCGTCGACATGGAGCGGCTGCCTGACGGCAGCACCACCTGGAAGCGCAGTCCCGGCGGGCTCGTCACCGCTCTCGAGCCGCTGCTGCGCAAACGGCGCGGCGCCTGGATCGGCTGGCCCGGACTGGTCAGCGACGCCGTCGCCGAACCGGACGACGAGCCGATCATCCAGGACGAACTTCAGCTCCACCCGGTGTGGCTGAGCGCCCAGGACGTCGCGGACTACTACGAGGGTTTCTCCAACGCCACCCTGTGGCCGCTGTACCACGACGTCATCGTCAAACCGATCTATCACCGCGAATGGTGGGACCGCTACGTCGACGTCAACCGCCGATTCGCCGAGGCCACCGCCCGCGCGGCCGCCAAGAACGGCACCGTCTGGGTGCAGGACTATCAGCTGCAGCTGGTGCCCAAGATGCTGCGGAGCCTGCGGCCGGACCTGACCATCGGATTCTTTCTGCACATCCCGTTCCCCCCGGTCGAACTGTTCAGGCAGCTGCCCTGGCGCACTGAGATCATCGAGGGTCTGCTGGGTGCCGATCTGGTGGGCTTCCACCTGGCCGGCGGCGCCCAGAACTTCCTGGTCCTGGCGCGGCAGCTGATCGGCGCCAACACCTCCCGGGGTTCGGTCGGCGTGCGGTCACGGTTCGGAGAGGTGGAGTACGACTCCCGCGTGGTGCGGGTGGGTGCATTCCCGATCTCGATCGACTCCGGCGCACTCGACCACGCTGCCCGCGACCGCAACATCAGGCGGCGGGCCCGGGAGATCCGCGCGGAACTCGGCAACCCGCGCAAGGTGCTGCTGGGCGTCGACCGGCTCGACTACACCAAGGGCATCGACGTGCGGCTGCGAGCCTTCAACGAGTTGCTCGAAGAGGGCCGCGCCAAGCGGGACGACACCGTGCTGATCCAGTTGGCCACCCCCAGCCGCGAGCGTGTCGAGAGCTACCAGATTCTGCGCAACGACATCGAACGGCAGGTGGGGCATATCAACGGCGAGTACGCCGAGGTCGCCCATCCGGTGGTGCATTACCTGCACCGCCCGGTCCCCCGGGACGAACTCATCGCGTTCTTCGTCGCCAGCGACGTCATGCTGGTCACCCCGCTGCGGGACGGAATGAATCTGGTGGCCAAGGAGTACGTCGCGTGCCGCAGCGACCTCGGCGGCGCCCTGGTCCTGTCCGAATTCACCGGCGCCGCAGCAGAACTGCGTCAGGCCTATCTGGTGAACCCGCATGACCTGGAGGGCGTCAAGGACGCCATCGAAGCGGCGCTCACCCAGACCGAGGAAGAGGGCCGGCGCCGCATGCGCGCGATGCGCCGGCAGGTGCTCGCCCACGACGTAGACCGTTGGGCCCGTTCGTTTCTCGACGCGCTGGCGTCCGGGGCCGAAGACGCGCAACCGACCGCGCGCAGCTGAGCGCCCGATTCGATGGTTTTCGCGCCGGATCGCTGTGATACTGGACGCGTGAGAATCCGTCGCGGGCTGGCCGCCGGTGCCGCCATCGGCTCGGCCGTCGCAGCAGGCATGGCGTTGCAATCGGAAAACCCGGCGTATGCCATCGGTCCTCCCGCGGACGGCGCCTACACGTTGAACGAGGCGGGCGTCTCCGGCGCCACCTGGAACATCACCGCGCTGTGCGCGCAGCCGTCGGGCACCCGCAATATGAACGACTATTCCGACCCGATCGTGTTCGCGATGAACTGCGCGCTGAACGTGGTGAGCACAACGCCGGCGAACAACAGCCGCGCCGAGCACCTGCAGAACTTCAGCGCGCGGGCGCGGATGAGCAGCATGCTGTGGACCTTCACCATCAGCAAGGCCGAGGGTGTGGCCTGTCCCAGCGGCGGCTTCGGCGAGACCACCGAGACCTACGCGTTCAGCGACGAAACCCTGACGGGTACCCACACCACCTTGCACGGCGCGGTGTGCGGCATGCAGCCGGACATGAAGAAGGAACCGTTCTCGCTGCAACTCGCCGGACCGCCGCCCAGCCCGGTGCAGCGTTATCCGATGGACTGCAACGAGATTGCGATCTGCTTCTAGAGCGGTTCTAGAGCAGGTCTAGATCGGCGTGATGTAGGAGATCAGCCACTTGCCGTCGACGCGCTTGAACTCCACCCGCAACCTGCTGCCGTCATAGTGCGGCTCGCGTGACTTGTCGGTGACGATGCGGTTCATGTAGACCATCGCGGTCGCCGGATCGCGTTTGGCTGCCATGACTCCCACGCCGACCACGTTCGCCTGGACCACCATCTCGCGCTTCTTGGCCTCGGGGATGATCTGCGCGTTGACGACCTTCTTGAACTCCTGGCGGTAATCCGGCGTCAGCAACGGATACACGTCGTTGAGGCTGCGCTCGATGGTCTGGAAGTCGTAGCCGAAGAACTGCGGGATCTCCTTCTCGGCCAGCTTGGGCAATTCCGCCCGCGCGGCCTGTTCACCCCTGGCCTCCACCCGGTCCCAGTAGAACCAGCCGCCGACTGCCGACAACCCCACCACCGCGGCGATGGCCAGGGCACCGGCGACCGAGAACAGCCACCGCGACCAGCGCATCAGTTGCCCCCGTCGGGGTAGGTCAGGTCATAGCCGGTCATCTGGCCGCGCTCGTCCTGATGCACGATGACCCGCAACCGGTACGGCTGGGACGGCTTGTTCACCCCGTCGATGTCGGCGACGGTCACCCGCACCGCGACCAGCACCGAGGCGTTGTCGCTGACGTTGTCGATGCTCTCCAGGGCGGCACCGTTGATCACCGCTTCGGAGGTCGCGTTGGTCTTGCGGAACAACTGCTTGAGGAACTCGACGTTCTCCGCCCCGAACTTGCTGCGCAGCGGGCCGCTGGTGCCGTTGACGAACCGGTTCACCGACTCGTCGATGGTGTCCTGGGTGTAGCTGAACATGTTCACCACGGTCTGCGAGGCGGTGTCGACGAAGCGCTGCTCGCGGGCCTGCCGGGCCTCGGCCGCGCGGTGTTGACCGACCAGAACCACGACGCCCCACACCAGTCCGGCGATCACTACGACCGAGGCGGCCAGGGAGACCCAGCCGACCATCCGGCCGTGCGGCCGGCGTCGCCGCGGCGGCCGCGCGCTGATGGTCTTCTTCTTGGACGGTCGCTTCGGCGCGGTTTTGTTAGCCTGCCGGGTCCCGGAGCCGGTGTCGGTTTCTGACCCGGTGGCGCCGTCGACCTCCGCCCCCGCGCTGACCTGCGCGCCTTTCGGCGGACCCGCCGCGCGCGACGCCCGGCGGCGGACGCGCTGGGTCGTCGCCTGTTCTTCTGTCACCACTGGATCCACTAAGAGGTTTTCGGAGCGAGCATGAGGTCCACCCAGCTTTCGGCGCTGGAGGGACCGGTAACGCCGGACGCGAAGATACCAGTGCCGCCGGAAGGATCCTTGAACCGGCCGGTAGACGGGTCGTACGTCGTGGTGTAGCCGGCCCCGTTGGCCTCCGCCGGACCGGTGCCGACCGGCGGCCCCGGCGGCTCGATGTACTTGGGGTACGGGAGCTGCGGTGGCTCCGGCGGGTAGTTCGGCGGCATCCACGACGGATTACCCGGCGGCGGCGGGACGTTGTTGGGCGGCGGCGGGTCGTAGGCCGGCTGATGTGGTGCCGGACCCGGGCCGGGTGTCACCCCCGGGGGCGGGGGCCCGACGATCGGCGTCCCCGGATCGGGATCGGCTCCCGGCGGGATGAACGGGAAGTGGTTCGGCGGCAGGACGTTCAGCCCGTTGGTGACCGGGGTGCCGTACGGGATCGGTGGTCCTCGCCAGGGGTTGGTGCCGACCGGGACGTACCCACGCGGGTCGCGGCACAACTGCACCGTCGGTGCCCGCTTTCCGGGGAACTCCTGGCACGGGTAGTTGCGCGCGCCACGCACGGTGCTTGGATCATTCTGCGCGGTCTTGCAGTACATGTCGCGCGGGACTTCCCGCACCGTCTCGTCGGCCGGCGTGCGCATCAGGGGCGCCGGAATGAAGCCGGTGCTGCACGGCGGCGGGTCGTTCAGGTCGAGCTTGAAGTCCAGCTTCGCGCCCTCGTCCTGCGGTTCGCCGCCAGCCGCCGTCGTGATCGCGGCGAACAGCGCCGGGAACACGACGAGGAGTTGCTCGATCGATTTGTGGTAGATGACGCCGACCCGGCCCAGATTCGCCATGTTGGCCGCGAGCGCCGGGAACGACGGGCGGATACCGCTGAAGGTCTCGTTGGCCTCGTCGAGCGCACCCGGCGCGGTGGCCAGCGTGTCGCGCAGCCGCGGGTCGGCCCGGCGCACCTCGGAGGTGAAGCGGGCGAGCCCGTCCGACAGCGACTTGATGTCGGCGCCGGCGCGCACCTGGGCCTGCAGGAACGGTCCGGCCTGGTCGATCAGCTGGGAGACCTGCGGGTAGTTGGTGTTGGCCTCGTCGACCAGCAGCCGGGCTGATTCGACCAGCCTGGCCAGTTCCGGACCGGTGCCGTTGGTCGCCAGGAACGCCTCGTGCAGCACCTCGCGCAAGCGGGTGTCGCCGAGGCTGTTGACCAATGTCTCGGCCTTCTTGAGCAGGTCGGCGACGTCCTGACCGATGCGGGTGTTGGCACGGTCGATCTTGGCTCCGTTGCGCAGCTTGCCCGGCGCGGGGTTGGCCGGCGGCACCAGGTCGATGTACTGCTCACCGATCGCCGACACGCTCTTGACCGTCGCGGTGACGTTCGACGGGATCGGGGTCCCGCTGTTGAGCCGCATCTCGGCGGTGACGCCGCTCGGGTTCAGTTGCACCGAGTCCACCCGGCCCACGGCGACGCCGCGGTAGGTGACGTTGGCGTTCTTGTAGATGCCGCCGCCGGCGACGAAATCGGCGCTCACACCGTAAGTTCCGATGCCGAACGTGGACGGCAGGCGCAGATAGAAGATCGCCATCACGGTCAGCGTGATCACGGTGATAGCCGCGAATATGGACAGCTGGATCTTGGTAAGTCTGTCGATCATCGTCCCCGCCTCTACTGCGCCGCCGTGCCGGGCGGGATCTTGAACGGGTCGGCCGCTTGTCCGGACAGGTTGGCCATTTCGCCCATCAGGAAGTCGGGTGCATTGAGCACCTCATCCATGTGCATCATGTTCGGGTCCATGGCGTAGCTGGTGGTGAAGAACGTCTCACCGAGCCGGCGCAGAGTCAGGTCGAACGTGGTGAAGACGTTCAGGTAGTCGCCGCGCACCGCCTGCTTGATGCCGAAGTTCGGGAACGGGAACGTCAGCATGATCTGCAACGAGGTGACGAAGTTCTTCCTGTTGTCGTTGAGCGCCTTGATCGCCGAATACAGGTCCTTGAGGTCGGCGGCGAAGTCGGCCTTGGTCTTGGACAGCACGTTGGAGGTGACCATCGCCAGCTTGTTCAGGGCGCTGAATGCCTGAACGATGTTGTCCCGGTTCTTGTTCAGCACCCGCAGCGCGTCGGGCAACGTGTCCAGCGCCCGGCCCAGATTGTCCTTGTCGCGGGCCAGGATCGAGGAGAACCGGTTCAGCCCCTCGACGGCGGAAATGATGTCGTTGACCTGTTTGTTGAGGCCCGACGTCAGCTCCGCCAGCCGCGGCACCAGGTCGACGAACTGGCCCTGCCGCCCGGCCACGGCCTGATAGGTCTCGTCGGTGATCTCTTCCAGCGCACCGACATTGCCCTTGTTGACCACCACGCCCAGCGCCGAGAAGACCTCCTCGGTGGTCGGGAAGCGGCCCGTCCTGGACTCCGGAATGCGCGATCCGTTGCCCAGCCGGCCCGTCGGGGCCTGGTCGGTGGGCGGAGCCAGGTCGATGTGCAGAGAACCCAGCAGCGAGGTCTGGGCAACCTTGGCGACCGCGTTGGCCGGCAGCACCACGTTCTTGTCCAGCGCGAGTTTCACTGCGGCGTAAAAGGATCCGTCGGAACGCTGCTCTGCCGAGATGCCGGACACACTGCCCACCGTGACGTCGTCGACCATGACCGGCGAGTTCTGCGGCAACGTCGACACATCGGGCAGTTCGACGGTGATCGAATAGGCGCCTCCACCGTGACCGGCGGTGCCGGGCAGCGACAGGGAGTTCAGGCCACCGAACGAGCAACCGGCCAACAGAGTGCTGCCCGTGACGAATACGCCGGCGCGCAACAGGATTCGCTTCATCGACCCGCTCCTTGCTCGGCAGGCAGCGGTCCGGGTGCCGCAGCGGGGGCGGCGGGGGCGGGACCCGGCGCGGGCCCGTACCCCGGTGGCGATGCCGGGCCGGGACCGGGGGCATTCGGGACGAACAGGTTCTGCAGGTCCGTGACGTTGCTCGGCGCCGGCTGGCCCGAACCCTTGGCCGGAATCCAGGTCAGTTCCGGAACGGGCGTCTCCGCCTTGGCCGCGGTGGCCGGGGTGTCATAGATGATCTGCCCCTTGTAGGCCGTGATGGTGTTGATCGGGTGGAACATGATCGGCGGGAAGTTCACGGTGAGCCGGCGCAGCACCGGGCCGAGGCGCTCGCGGCAGATCTCGGCGCGCTTGAAGTATTCCGGTCCCGACGGGCCGGCCGCGGTGTCGAAGGAACCACCGCAGATGAACTGCACCGGGTTCAGGAAGTTGGGCAGTGAGAGCAGACCGTTCAGGGTGCCCTGCGCGGGGTCATAGATGTTGTAGAAGTTCGTGATACCGGGACCCGCGACGTGCAGCACCTGCTCGATGTTCTCGCTCTGGTCGCTCAGGGTCTGGGTGAAGTCGGTGAGCTGGTTGACCGTCTCGATCAGCGTCGCGTTGTTCTCGTGCAGGAATCCCCGGACGTCCGACAGGGCCTGGTTGAGCGATCCCAGGGTGTGGTCGAGGTCCCGGGAACTGTCGGCGAGCACCTGCGACACCGACGCCACATGCCCGGCGAATTGCACGATCTGTTCGTTGCTCTGCGACAGCGCGTCGACGAGCACCTGCAGGTTCTTCACCGTGCCGAAGATGTCGCTGCGCGAATCCCCAAGTCGCCCAGCGACTTGCGCAAGCTCGCGCAAGGCGTTGTGGAAGGAGTCGCCGTTGCCGTTGAGGGTGTCCGCGGCCTGGTTGATCGCCGCGCCCAACGGGCCCTGCATCTCGCCGGCCGCCGGGCTCAGCGAGACCGACAGTTGGGTCAGCGCTTCCTTGACCTCGTCCCACTCCACCGGGACCGCGGTGCGGGTCAGGTCGATGCTGGCGCCGTCCGGCAACGAGGGGCCGCCGGTGAACGCCGGGGTGAGCTGGATGAAGCGGGCTGCCACCAGGTTCGGCGACATGATCACGGCCTTGGCGTCCGCCGGGATCTTGAGGCCGTCCTTGACCTTCATGGTGATCTTGACGTCGGCCGGCCGCGGTTCGATCGACTCGATCTCGCCCACCGGCACGCCCAGGACGCGCACCTGGTCACCGGGGTAGAGCCCGACGGCCGAGGTGAAGTAGGCCGTGAGCTTGCGTCCCCCGCCGCCGGCCGAGAACAGCACGTAGGCGCCACCCACCAGCACCGCCACCAGGACGACGATGGTGACGGTCCGCCAACCCTTGCTACCGAAGCGCTTCGCTGTTGTCATATGGACTCGATCATGGTGATTTCGGCCTAATCGTCCACCGTTCCTGGATCATGCCGCGCAGGTAGTCGGCGAAGCTGTCCGGCAGCTTGCCCGGCTGGAAGACCGCGTCGAACATGGTGGCCACCAGCGGCGCCGGGATGGCGCCGAAGACGTTGACGTTGAAGCCGGGACCGGAGCCGACCACCTCGCCCAGTGTGGTGGCGTACGTCGGCAACCTCTTGAGTGCCTCGGTGATGTAGTCGCGGCGCTCGTTCAGGTTGGCCAGCACCTGGTTGATCTTGGTCAGGGCGGGACCGAACTCCTTGCGGTTGTCGTTGACGAAGCCGGACAACTGCGCGGACACGTCGTCGATGCCGGAGATCAGCGCGCTCAACGCGGAGCGGCGCTCGTCCAGCGCGGCGAACAGTTGATCGCCCTGGTCCACCAGCTTCTTCACCTGCCCGGCACGGTCGGACAACACCGCCGTCACCGACTTGGCGTGCGCAAGCAGACCCTGCAGCGCTTCGTCACGGCTGTTGAGGGTGCGCGACAGGGTCGTCACGCCGTCCAGCGCGCCGCGCAACCCGGGGGTCGCGTCGTGCAGCGTCTCGGTGAGCACTTTCAGCGCGTGTTCGAACTGTGGCTTGTTGAGGTTGTTCGCGTTCTGCCCGAGGTCCTCGAGCGCGCCGGCCAGGGTGTAGGGCGTGGTGGTCCGGCTGAGCGGAATGGTGGTCGCGTTGCCCGAGCCGCCGGGGCTCACCGAGATCGAACGCTCGCCGAGGATGGTGTCGGTGCGGATCGCGGCCAGCGACTGGTCGCCGACGACGACGTGCCGGTCGACGCTGAAGGTGACCTTGGCGGTGTCACCGGCCAGTTCGACGTCGGACACCTTGCCCACCTTGACGCCGGAGACCAGCACGTTGTTGCCGGGCGTGATGCCGCCCGCGTCGCTGAAGTACGCCGTGTAGGTCTTGCCCTGCGGCCAGAACGGCAGCCCCGAGTAGCCGAAGGCGATGAGGACGACGAAGGTCACGACCGCCAGGCCGATGATGCCGGTGCGGAGCGGATCCTGGTCGCGCTTGCTGCCTGGCTTCTTATTGCTTGGCAAAGGCGCACCTCCCCTTGCTGGAATCCACCTGGCCGCCGAGGCCCAACCGGATGTCGGAACCCGCCGGCCCGTTGATCTTGATCGTCACCGAGCAGAAGTAGATGTTGAAGAACGACCCGTAGGTGCCCAGTGCCGCCAGCCGCAGGTAGTCCTCGCCGAGTTGCTCGACGTCGTTGTTGATCTCGGCTTTGCGGGTGTCGAGCTCGGTGGCGAACGGCCGTGCATTCTCCAGCACCCCCTGCAGCGGGCGGCGCGAATTGCGCAGCAGCTCAGTGAGATCCGTGACGGTCGAGGCCAGCGGCGGGATGGCTCCGGCGATGGTGTCCTTGTTCTTGGCCAGCCCCTCGATCAGCTGCTGCAGCTGGTCGACGCTGGCCGAGAACTGGGCGCTGCGCTGGTCGACGGTGCCCAGAACCGTGTTGAGGTTGGTGATCACGTCGCCGATCAGCTGGTCGCGCTTGCCCAGCGCGTTGGAGAAGCTGCTGGTGTCGGCGAGCACGTTGGCCAGCGCGCCGCCCTGACCCTGCAACAGTTCGATGACGGCGCTGCTGATCGTGTTGATCTTGTCGGCGTCCAGGCCTTTGAGCACCGGCTTGAGCCCACCGAGCAGCGCGTCGAGATCGAGCGCGGGCTGGGTGTGCTGGGAGTTCATCGTCCCGCCGGGCGGCAGCTTGCGCAGTTCACCGGGGCCGGAGGTGATCTCCAGGAACCGGTCGCCGACCAGGTTCTCGTAGCGGATCACCGCGCGGCTGGATGAGTACAGCGTGTAGCGGGCGTCGACACCGAATTCCACGTCGACGGTGTTGTCGGGGTTGAGCTTCACCCCGGACACCGCGCCGACGGGCACACCGGCGATACGCACCTTCTGGCCGCCCTTGAGCTTGGAGGCGTCCAGGAATGTGGCGTGATAGGTGTTCTCCGAACCGAACCGGAAGTCGCCGAACACCACCACCAGGGCGGCACTGGCCAGCACCATCGTCACGACGAAGATGCCGACCTTGATCATCATCGACCGGTGCGACGGCATTGCTCCGGAGGCCATCAGAAATCGTCCCGCTCTGCGAAGGCGCCATGGAAGAGGAACTGCAGGGTCGACGGCGCGTCGAACTGCAACTCGGTGAACGGCTCGTAGGGGATGTTCGCGTTGTCGGTGACCAGGAACGGCGCCCGGTAGTACGACCCGCCGGTCTGCTTGGTGGGGATGTCGGGCAGGCCGCGGCAGTTCGGGCCGCCGGAGGCGTTAACGTTCGGCAGGCTCTCGGGATACGTGTAGGCCGGGGCGCCGATCACGAAGCTCGACGAGGTGAACAGGCCCGCCTTGCGCACACCGATCAACGGGGCGAACTCCTTGATGCCGCGGTCGATGCCGGCCAGCAGGCAGCCGAACTCCGGCGAGTAGTCGGCCGCCACCTTCAGCGGGGCCCGCAGCCGGTTGATGGTGTCGATCAGGTTCTGCTCGGCCGGCGCCAGTGTCTCGTAACCGTTGTTGGCCAAACCGATTGCGGCCAGCAGAGTGGTGTTGAGGTTGGTCTGCTCGTCGACGACCGTCTTGCTGATCGTCGGGAGATTCGCGAACACCGTGTTCAGATCGGGCGCGGCGTCACCGTAGATGTTGGTCACGATGCCGGCCTTGCGGAAATCCTCCTGCAGTGTCGGCAGTTTCGGATTCGCCTGGCGTGTCAGCGTATTGAGTCCGGACAGCAGCGCCCCCAGATCGTCGCCGTGGCCGCGCAGGCCTTCCGACAGCGCGCTCAGGGTGCCGTTCAACTCGACCGGGTCGACCTTGTGCAGCAGGTTGGTCAGCGACTGAAACAGCGTGTTGACCTCTAGCTGCACCGCGGAGGCCTCCACCGTGGCGTTCGGGCGAATCGACGTCGGCGATGGGCTCTGGGGCGGAATGAACTCCACCGACTTGGCACCGAAAATCGTGTTGCCCGCGATGTGCACCGTGGCGTTGGACGGGATGAAATGCAGGTCGTCGCTGTAGATGGCCAGCTTGAGGCGCGCCTGGTCGCCGCTGTAGCTGATGTCTTCGACCTTGCCGATCTGGATGCCGCGGAACTTGACCTTGGCACCCGGCTCCATCACCAGTCCGGCGCGCTTGGACGCGACCGTCACGGTCTGGGTCGAGGTGAACGCCGCGGTGTAGGACAGGTAGGTCAGCACCGCCGCCGCCACCATCAAACCAGCGAGCGTCGCCGCGGCCAGTCGGCCCGCGGTTCGTCGTGATCCTATGCCTGCCATAGCCCTTACCCCGAGAGGTTGAAGTTGCCGGACGCCCCGTATACAGCGAGCGAGATGAGCAGGGTGATGACGACGACGACGATCAGCGAGGTGCGCACCGCCTGGCCGACGGCAATGCCCACGCCGACCGACCCGCCGCTGGCGTTGTAGCCGTAATAGGTGTGCACCAGCATGACCGCGATCGACATGGCGATGGCCTGCGCGAACGACCACAACAGGTCCGAGGGGATCAGGAAGGTATTGAAGTAGTGGTCGTACAGGCCCGCGGACTGTCCGTTGATGAACACCGTCGTGAAGCGGGCGGCGAAGAAGGCGGCCAGCACCGACAGTGAGTACAGCGGGATGATGGCCACCAGTCCCGCGATCAGCCGGGTCGACACCAGGTAGGACACCGAGTGCACCGCCATGCATTCGACGGCGTCGATCTCCTCGGAGACCCGCATCGCGCCCAGCTGGGCGGTGGCGCCGGCGCCGATCGTGGCGGCCAGCGCGATGCCGGCGATGACCGGGGCGACGACGCGAACGTTGAGGAACGCCGAGAGGAAGCCGGTGAGCGCCTCGATACCGATGTTGCCCAGCGACGAATAACCTTGCACGGCAATGACACCGCCGGAGGCCAGCGTGAGGAAGGCCGCGACGCCGACGGTGCCGCCGATCATGATCAACGCACCGGCGCCCAGCGTCATCTCGGCGATGAGGCGGATGGTCTCCTTACGGTACTTCGTGACGGCGTTGGGGATGTAGCGCACGGTTTCGCCGTAGAACAGCGCCTGCTCGCCGAAGTTGTCGACCGGCGCGGCGAACCTCGAGAAGAAGCGCTTGAAGCGGAGTGTGGCGTCGTAGCTCATCGCATCTTCACCATCGCTCGTTGGCCGTCATCTGTTACCCGCACCTACTTGGCCGAGATTCTGACGCCGATGGCGGTCATGACGACGTTGATCACGAAGAGGCAGATGAACGCGTAGACCACCGTTTCGTTGACGGCGTTGCCGACTCCCTTGGGTCCGCCTTTGACGGTGAGGCCGCGGTAGCAGCCGACCAGTCCCGCCATCACTCCGAACAGCAGCGCCTTGACTTCGGCGAGGATCAGCTCACGTAGTCCGGTGAGCACGGTCAGTCCGTTGATGAACGCGCCCGGGTTGACCCCCTGCAGGAAAACGGAGAACGCGTAACCCCCGGACAGGCCGATGATGCAGACCAGTCCGTTGAGCAGCAGCGCGACCAGGGTGGAGGCCAGCACACGGGGCACCACCAGTCGCTGGATCGGATCGATACCGAGCACCCGCATCGCGTCGATTTCCTCGCGGATGGTGCGGGCACCCAGGTCCGCACAGATGGCGGTGGCACCGGCTCCGGCCACCACGAGCACGGTGACGATCGGGCCGAGCTGGGTGATGGTGCCGAATGCCGTTCCGGCGCCGGACAAGTCGGCGGCGCCGATCTCGCGCAGCAGGATGTTCAGGGTGAACGCGACGAGCACCGTGAAGGGGATGGACACCAGCAGGGTGGGAACCAGTCACACCCGCGCGACCATCCACGTCTGGTCCAGGAACTCCCGCATCTGAAACGGACGCCGGAAAGCGGCACGTGCGGTCTCGATCGACATCTCGAAGAAGCCGCCGACAGCTCGGGCCGGAACGGCAACTTTTTGCAACAAGCCCGGGTCCCCCAATCTGTTGCTCGCGGCGAAGTTCGGTCTGCCCTGAACACACCGTTGGATGACTCGTTGCTTGGTGTGAGCCGGCTCATACTAACTAGAACAAGTTCTGAGTGTCGATGAAGCTCGAAAAATTTTGTGGCAATTATGCCTAGCTGGTATTTCCCCTCTACCTGTGTCCGGTACGGCCGGTCAGTCCATCAGACCGGTGGCGGCGAAGTTCACTTCGGGGTCGCGGTCGGCGAAGTAGCCCTGCAGCGTCTGGCTCAGTTGCGCCGGATCCCACGCCGCGCCGCCGGCGTCGAACTGGTGCTCGGCGGTGGGCGCCGCCACCAGAGTGACGCGCGGACCGTAGACGATGAACACCTGACCGTTGACGTCGGCGGCCGCCGGCGAGGCCAGGAACTGCACCAGGCTCACCACGTGCTCGGGCGACAGGGGGTCAATCTCGGCGTCTTCAGGTGCGGCGCCGAACACGTCGGCCGTCATCGCGGTGCGTGCGCGGGGGCAGATCGCGTTGGCGCACACGCCATATCGGCCCAGCGCCCGGGCCGCCGACAGGGTCAGGGCGGTGATGCCGGCTTTGGCGGCGCCGTAGTTGGCCTGCCCCACCGGGCCGACCAGACCGGCCTCCGAGGAGGTGTTGACGATGCGGCCGAAAACCCGGCCGTCGCCTTCTTTCGCCTTGCTGCGCCAGTAGGTGGCGGCGTTGCGGGTCAGCAGGAAGTGTCCGCGCAGGTGCACGGCGATCACCTGGTCCCAGTCCTCGTCGCTCATGTTGAACAGCATCCGGTCGCGGGTGATGCCGGCGTTGTTGATGACGATGTTCAGGCCGCCCAGACCGTCGGCCGTGGCGACGAGTTCGTCTGCCGTCTCGCGCTTGCTGATGTCGCCGGCCACCGCCACCGCCTTGGCTCCCGCCGAGCTGATCTCGTCGAGGACGTCGGAGGAGTCCAGGCCGGAGGCGATGTCGTTGACGACGACGGTCGCACCCAGCCGGGCCAGGCCAATGGCCTCGGCGCGGCCCAGGCCCGCGGCGGCACCGGTCACCACCGCGACCTTGCCGGACAGATCGGTCGCGTTCGTAGTGCTACTCAATTTATGAATACCTCTAGTTTCTTCGTCAGTCCTCGCGCAGCAGTGCCGCCCGCGGGCATTCCGCGATCGCCTGCTCGGCCAGATCCTCCTGATCCGGCGGAATGGGATCGGTCTTCACGACGGCATAGTCCTCGTCGTCCAGGTCGAAGATATCGGGTGCAATTCCCAAGCACACCGCGTTACCTTCGCACCGGTCACGGTCGACGATCACTCGCATGGCACCCTCCTTGAAACCTGGGCTGGAGTAGGGAAACACGCCTGGTCCAAACTCGATCAGTATCCAGCACCACCCTAGGGCCCTGATACGGATGACCATAGGGTCGCTGGATTCCCAGACTAGAACGTGTTACAACCGGGAGAACGAATGGGTGGCCGCCGGCGTGGTTTCGGTGCCCGCCCACAGAGACGATCGCTCGATCGGAGGCGGCGGGAATGCGCATCAGTTACACCCCCGAACAGGAGGAGCTGCGTCGCGAGCTGCGGTCCTACTTCACCAAGCTGATGACACCGGAGCGCCGTGAGGCGCTGAGCTCGGTACAGGGCGAATACGGCACCGGCAACGTGTACCGCGAGACCGTCGCGCAGATGGGCAAAGACGGGTGGCTCACCCTGAACTGGCCCAAGGAGTACGGCGGCCAGGACCGCGAGCCGATGGACTCGCTGATCTTCACCGACGAAGCGGCGATCGCGGGCGCACCGGTGCCGTTCCTGACGATCAACAGCGTGGCCCCGACGATCATGGCCTTCGGCACCGACGAGCAGAAGAAGTTCTTCCTGCCCAAGATCGCCGCGGGCGAGCTGCATTTCTCCATCGGCTATTCGGAGCCCGGGGCGGGCACCGACCTGGCCAACCTGCGCACCACCGCGGTGCGCGACGGCGACGAGTACGTGATCAACGGCCAGAAGATGTGGACCAGCCTGATCGCCTACGCCGATTGGGTATGGCTCGCGGTACGCACCAACCCGGAAGCCAAGAAGCACCGCGGCATCTCGATGCTGGTGGTGCCCACCACCGCCGAAGGATTCTCGTGGACGCCGGTGCACACCATGGCCGGTCCGGACACCAGCGCCACCTATTACACCGACGTGCGGGTGCCGGTGACCAACCTGATCGGCGAGGAGAACGCGGGCTGGAAGCTGGTGACCAACCAGCTCAACCACGAGCGGGTCGCACTCGTCTCGCCGGCCCCGATCTTCATGTGCCTGCGCGAAGTTCGGGAATGGGCCCAGAACACCAAGGACGCCGGCGGCGGACGGCTCATCGACTCGGAGTGGGTGCAGCTCAACCTGGCCCGCGTGCACGCCAAGGTCGAAGTGCTCAAGCTGATCAACTGGGAGCTCGCGTCTGCGTCGAGTGAAAACCTTTCCCCCGCAGACGCTTCAGCGGCCAAGGTGTTCGGGACCGAACTGGCCACCGAGGCCTACCGGCTGCTCATGGAGGTGCTGGGCACCGCGGCGACGCTACGTCAGGACTCCCCCGGCGCCCTGCTGCGGGGCCGGGTCGAGCGGATGCACCGGGCGTGCCTGATCCTGACCTTCGGCGGCGGCACCAACGAAGTCCAGCGCGACATCATCGGCATGGTTGCCCTCGGGCTGCCCCGGGCCAACCGCTGAATTTTCCGGCAGGAGAAGGATATTCATGGATTTCTCGACAACCGAAGCCGCACAGGACCTCGGCGGACTGGTCGACACCATCGTCAACTCGGTGTGCACGCCCGAGCACCAGCGCGAGCTGGACAAGCTTGACCAACGCGTCGACCGCGACCTGTGGCGCAAGCTCGTCGACAGCGACATCCTGACCAGCGCGGCCGCCACCCAGGTGGGCGGCGACGGTTTCGGCGTCCTCGAACAGGTGGCAATCCTGGTCGCGCTCGGCCACCAACTGGCGGCGGTGCCGTACCTCGAGTCGATCGTGCTGGGCTCGGGCGCCCTGGCGCGGTTCGGTTCCGAAGAGCTGCAGCAGGGCTGGGGCTCCGACGCGGTGCGCGGTGAGAAAATTCTGACGGTCGCTTTGGACGGAGAAATGGGCGACGGGCCGGTGCAGGCGGTCGACGGCCGGCTCACCGGAAGCCGAACCCAGGTGTCCTACGGCCCTGCCGCCGACGCGTTCCTGGTGCCCGCTGAAACCGATTCCGGCACAGCGGTCTTCCTGGTCGCCGCCGACGACCCTGGGGTGACGGTGACGCCGCTGCAGACCACCGGCCTGGGCAGCGTCGGCCACCTGGCGCTGGACGGTGTTGCGGTGGACGACGCGCGCCGCGTGGGTGGCGCCGAGGTGGTGCTCTGGCTGCGCACGATCTCGACCCTGGGCCGCAGCGCCTACCAGCTCGGTGTGCTGGAGCGCGGTTTGCAGATGACGGCCGAATACGCCCGCACCCGTGAGCAATTCGACCGCCCGATCGGCAGCTTCCAGGCGGTGGGCCAGCGGCTGGCCGACGGCTACATCGACGTCAAGGGCCTGCGGTTGACGTTGACCCAGGCCGCGTGGAAGGTCGCCGAGGACATCCCGGCCGAAATCGACGTGGCGTCCGCGGCATTCTGGGCGGCCGACGCCGGCCACCGGGTGGCGCACACGATCGTGCACGTGCACGGCGGTGTGGGTGTCGACACGGATCACCCGGTGCACCGGTACTTCCTGTCCGCCAAGGAAACCGAGTTCGCGCTGGGTGGAGCCACCGGGCAGCTGCGGCAGATCGGACGCGAACTCGCGGAGACTCCTGCTTAAAGGCGTGGGCCCGTCCCGGTCTCCGGCGAGCGTGAAGCCAGCTTCACAGTCGACGTCGAACGTGAAGCCAGCTTCACATTCGAGATGAAGAGGAAGTGACGTGAGCGAACCCACGGTCACCGCACTGCTGCGACCACTGGCCGAAATCGACGACCGCGGCGTGTATTTCGAGGATTCCTTCACCAGTTGGCGGGAACACCTGCGTGACGCTGCGGCCCTGGTGGCGACGGTGCGGGAGCGCCTGGACCCCACCCGGCCGCCGCACGTCGGCGTGCTGCTGGAGAACACGCCGTTCTTTTCGGCGGTGCTGGTCGCGGCCGGACTGTCCGGGATCGTGCCGGTGGGCCTGAACCCGGTGCGCCGCGGCGCGGCGCTGGCCCGCGACATCGGCCATGCCGACTGCCAACTGGTGCTTGCCGATACGAATTCCGCTGCGGCGCTGGACGGAATCGAGCACCTCAACGTCGACTCAACAGAATGGGCCGATGAGATCGCCGCTCACCGGGACGCCGATCTGGAGTTCCAATCCGCCTCTCCGGCAGATCTTTTCATGCTGATCTTCACCTCGGGAACCAGCGGCGAGCCCAAGGCGGTGAAGTGCAGTCACGGCAAGGTTGCCGGCGCCGGCCTCGGAATGGCGCAGCGCTTCCGGCTCGGCGCCGACGACGTCTGCTATGTGTCGATGCCGCTGTTCCACTCCAACGCGGTGCTGGTCGGTTGGGCGGTGGCAGCGGCATGCCAGGGTTCCGTGGCGCTACGGCGCAAGTTCTCGGCGTCCGGGTTCCTGCCCGACGTACGACGCTATGGCGCCACCTACGCCAACTACGTGGGCAAGCCACTGTCCTACGTGCTGGCCACCCCGGAGCAGCCCGATGACGCGGACAACCCGTTGCGGGCCGTCTACGGCAACGAGGGTGTGCCGCGCGACATCGAGCGGTTCGCCTCCCGGTTCGGCTGCCGCGTTCAGGACGGCTTCGGATCAACCGAACTCGGAGTGGCGATCGCCCGCACCCCCGACACCCCGCCGGGTTCGCTGGGTCCGCTGCCGGACGGCGTGGAAATCGTCGACCCGGAAACCGGCGCGCCTTGCCCGCCGGGTGTCGTCGGCGAGCTGGTCAACACCAAAGGCGCCGGCGGTTTCGAGGGTTACTACAACGACCCTGACGCCGAGGCCGCCCGCATGGCCGGGGGCATCTACCACAGCGGTGATCTCGCTTGCCGGGACGACGCGGGCTACGCCTATTTCGCCGGGCGACTCGGTGACTGGATGCGGGTGGACGGTGAGAACCTGGGCACCGCCCCGATCGAACGGGTGCTGCTGCGCCATCCGTCCGTGACCGAGGTCGCGGTCTACCCGGTGCCCGACCCGGTGGTCGGCGACCAGGTGATGGCGGCCGTCATCCTGGCACCCGGCACACAGTTCGACCCGCAGGAGTTCCGGACGTTTCTGTCCGGGCAGACCGATCTCAGCCGCAAGCAGTGGCCGTCGTACGTGCGGGTGAGCGCCGGCCTCCCCGGCACGATGACCTTCAAGGTGCTCAAGCGACAGCTCTCGGCCGAAGGCGTTGACTGCGGCGAACCGGTATTTCAAATTCCCCGTTGAGCTGACGACGAGGGCTCCTGACAACCCCTCTCAGCAGCCGAAATGCACGATTTCTCGCTCAGATCGCGCTATTACGCGTGAATCCAACAACGCGCTGTGGAGACGCGATACGATCCGCGCCTAACACTTGCATCGCTGCTTGCCTGGCCGCCGCCGGGCCGCATTATTTCTTGCGAGGTGCCGGATGTCATACCTGCTGGTAATGCCGGAAACAGTGACGTCGGTGGCCACGAATCTGACCAGCCTGGGCTCGACCATCTGCGCCGCGACCCAGGCGGCCGCGGCTCCTACCACGGGGCTGGTGTCGGCCGCCGCCGACGAGGTGTCGACCGCCATCACCAACCTGTTCGCGCAGCACGCGCAGGGGTACCAGGTGCTGGCGGGCCAGGCGGAGGCTTTCCATCAGCAGTTCGTGGCGGCGCTGACCTCCGGTGCGAACTCGTATGCCGCCGCCGAGGCGGTCAACCTCCGGCTGGCCGCGGCCGCTGCGGCCGACCCCATCCAGGCCTTGCTGTCCCGCCCGATCATCGGTAACGGAGCCAACGCCACGACGCCGGGCGGCAACGGTGGCGACGGCGGGTGGTTGTTCGGTAGCGGCGGCGCCGGCGCTGCGGGAGGCCCGGGCCAGCCCGGCGGCAACGGCGGCTCGGCCGGGTTGTTCGGCAACGGCGGCTTCGGCGGCGCCGGTGGCAGCGGCGGGGCCCGCGGCGGCAACGGCGGAAACGGTGGCCTGCTGTTCGGCGCGGGCGGTGGCGGCGGCATCGGCGGCGTCGGCGCGGCCGGCGGCGGTCTGGGTGGTGCCGGTGGCACTGGGGGCAACAGCTCGTATCTGTTCGGCGGCGGCGGTGTCGGGGGCGCCGGCGGCCAGGGCGGCACGGGCGGCGGCACCGGCGGCCACGGCGGCGACGGCGGCAACGGGGCGTGGCTGTTCGGCACCGGCGGCAAGGGCGGCGCCGGTGGCATCGGCGCTCCGGGTGCCGTCGGCGGAGGCGGCGCCGGCAACGGCGGCACCGGTGGCAACGGCGGGGCCGGCGGCCTGTTCATGAACGGCGGCGACGGCGGTGCCGGCGGCCAGGGCGGTGACGGCGGTGCCGGCAAGGCCAGCCTCGTCGTCGGCGGCACCGGCGAAAACGGCGGTTTGGCCGGCAACGGAGGGGCCGGTGGACAAGGCGGCGCGGGTCCGGTGCTGTTCGGTCACGGTGGCGCGGGTGGCGCCGGAGGCCAGGGTGGTATCGGCGGAAGCGGCGGCCAGGGTGGCGCCGGTTCCACCGTGATCGCCGCCGGCACCGGCGGTGACGGCGGCAGCGGCGGCGCCGCCGGACCGGGCGGAAGCGCAGGCGCCTCCGGCACGCTGTCCAACGCAGGGCTGTCCGGCGGCGTCGGCGCCGGCGGTACCGGCGGGACCGGCGGACAGGGCGGCACGGGCGCCGACGGGGCCGCCCAACTGGTGGCCGGCAAAGACGGCAACAACGGCTTCGCCGGTGGCCAGGGCGGCAAGGGCGGGACCGGTGGTGCCGCCGTCACGGGTGGCGTTGCCGGCAACGGCGGCCTGGGCGGCGCCGGCGGACAGGGCGGCAACGCCAGCGCGGGAGCCGACGGGGCGGCAGGCGGTAACGACGGCGGCAACGGCGGGATCGGCGGCAAGGGCGGTGTTGCCGGTGCCGGCGGTTCGGCAGGCACCGGTGGCGGCGGCAAGGCCGGCGCGACCGGCGCCGGTGGCAACGGCGGCCTCGGCGGAGACGGTGGCAACGGCACCACGGGCGGCAACGGCGCCGACAACTCCGGCACGGCCAACGCGGTCGGTGGAGCCGGTAAGGCGGGCGGCAACGGTGGTAGCGGCGGTGCCGGTGGTGGCGCCGGTGGCGCCGGGGGCACCGGCGGCACCGGGGGCACGGGTGGCGACGGCGCGGGCGGCGGCACCGGCGGACATGCCGGCAACAACAGCACCAACTCGCCGACCGGCGGCATAGGCGGCGCGGGTGGTGCCGGCGGCGCTCCGGGCGCGGGCGGGGCAGCGAACGGTGGAACCGCGGGTGCCCTGGGCAAGGGCGGTAATGGCGGGCTGGGCGGTGACGGCGGCGGTGGCGGCAGCGGCGCCAACGGCGTCGGCGGCGGCGCCTCCGGCTTCGCGGGTGGCGACGGCGGTGCCGGCGGTGCCGGTGGCGCCAACGGCCTCAACGGCGGGCTCGGTGGCAGCGGTGGGAAGGGCGGCGCCGGCGGTAGTGGCGGCACCGGCGTTGCCGGGGGCACTGGCAGCACGGGCACCGGTGCCGCACCGGCCGGCGGCACTGGTCAGACCGGCGGTGACGGCGGGAACGGCGGTGCGGGCGGCGCCGGCGGCAGTGCCGGCGGCCCCGGGGGCAGCGGCGGAGCCGGTGGCGACGGCGGCAAGGCCGGCAACGCCGGCAACGGCGGCCAGGGCGGCAATGCCGTCCAACCCAACAGTGGCGTCAACATCGCACCGAACGGCGGCACCGGGGGCACCGGCGGAAACGGCGGCATCGGTGGCACCGGCGGGACCGGCGGCGCCGCGGGCGCCGGAGGTTCCGGGGGCGCCGGCGGCAACGGCGGAAACAGCGGCGACGGCGGCAAGGGCGGCGGCGGCGGCAAGGGCGCGCCGGGCGGCATCCTGGACACCGACGCTGCAGCCGGTTCCGGTGGAGCCGGCGGTCAGGGCGGCAATGCCGGCAATGGTGGCACCGGCGGTACCGGTGGTGCGGGCGCGACGAAGGCGCCCGCCGGCAACGGAGGCAACGGCGGCAACGGCGGTAACGCGGGCAGCGGCGGCAACGGCGGCCTCGGTGTGTCCGGCGGTAACGCCGCGCCGGCGTCGGGCAGCGACAGTGCCGGTGCCGGCGGCGACGGCGGCAATGCGGGCGTGGCCGGTAACGGCGGCGCCGGAGGCAAGGGCGGTAACGGTCTCACCGGCGGTTCCGGCGGCGCCGGCGGCAACGGCGGTACCGGCGGTACCGGCGGCATCGGCGCGAACGGCGCCGATGGCACCAACAGTTTCAATGTCTCGACCGGGCCGACATCGAACGCCGGCGACGGCGGTGCCGGGGGCGACGGCAGCAAGGGTGGCGGGCCTGGCGCCGGCGGGGCCGCCGGCGGCGCTGGCGGTAATGCGGGCAACGCGGGCAAGGGCGGCAACGGTGGTGCCGGCGGTCAAGCCGGGAACGGCGGCAAGGGCGCCGACGGCATAAACCTCCCGGTTCCGCCGACCTCAACGGCCGCGACAGGATTGCCTAACCCGGGTAACCCGGGTGGAACCGGGACAAACGGCGCCACCCAACTTCAGCAGGGCGGAACGGGCGGCGCGGGGATCGACTTGACGAATACCAACGACAACCAGTTCGCCTTCGCCGGAAACGCCGGCGCCGGCGGCACCGGTGGGCAGAGTGCGCCCGGCGGCACGGGCGGTACTGGCGGCAATGCAACCGAATCCGGCAAGGGCGGCACGGCCGTCGGCGGCATCGGGGGCAACGGTGGGGCCGGCGGGGCCTTTGGCGCCGGCGGTAAGGGCGGCGCCGGCGGCACGGCCACCGCGAACAACGACAACGGGGTGGCTAACGGCGGCAATGGAGGCAACGGCGGCAACGCCATCGACGGCACCGAGACCATCAACCCCCCCGTCGGGCCGCCCATAGTCAAATCTCTCGGCGGCAACGGTGCCGCGGGGGGCAATGGAGGTAACGGTGGGGACGCGTCAGCGACTGGGACAAACGGCAAAGCGACCGGCGGCAATGGCGGCGACGGCGGCAACGGTGCCAGCGGTGGCATCAATGCGGGTAGAGGCGGCACCGGTGGCCTCGGCGGCCGTGGCGGGGACGGCGGCCTGAATGGCGGAAGCGGAGCCGTGGGGGGCGCGGGAGGCGTCGGTGGTGACGGCGGCAAAGGCGCGGTCGGTGGCAACGGCGGCAACGGCGGCAACGCCGGTACCGGCACAGGCGGGGCCGGTGGATCCAGCATCAACGGCACCGCCGGTGACGGCGGGGCCGGCGGAACCGGCGCCAGGGGCGGCGACGCTGGCGCGGGCGGCAACGGCGGTGCCGGTGGTCAGAGCGGGGGCGCTGGCGGTACAGCCGCGAATGGCGGCGCTGGCGGGTCCGGCGGTACAGGGGGTGCGGGTGGCACCGGCGGCAACGGCGGTTCCGCAGGACTAGGTGCCGGTGGCATCGGAGGTAAAGGCGGTACCGGCGGCGACAGCGGGGCCGGTGGCACCGGCGGGAGCGGCGGGCTATCGGGAAGCAGTACACAGGGTCAATCGGGCATCGCCGGTGGATTGAGCAACACGGGTACGGCCGGCGTCGTCACAGCCGGTGGAGCCGGCGGGGCCGGGGGTGCTGCCGGTGCCGGAGGCTCTGGCGGCATTGCCGTTTGACCTCTTCACACATCGAGGTGCTGACGGGGTTAAACCGGACCGAATTCCAATAACGAGGGCATCGCGGACCTCAAGGCTGCAGCGGGTCAGGCGGGGCGTCTGAGCTCGGACCGGACGGCGGACGCTGCGCCTCAGTCACGATCAGCTACCCCAACAGCGACGGCACCACCGCGTCGATCAGGTGCGGGCCCGGTTCGGCGAAGGCGTCGCGCAGTGCGTCGGCGAGTTCTTCGCAGGTGGTGGCGCGCCGGGCCGGCACCCCCATCCCTTCGGCGATCTTAACGAAATCCATTGTGGGACGGGAGATATCGAGGAGATCTTTGGCTTTCGGCCCCGGCCCGGCCTCAACGCCGACGCGCTGCAACTCGAGCCGCAGGATGTCGTAGGCGCCGTTGTTGTAGATGACGGTGGTGACGTCCAGCAGTTCCCGTGCCTGTGACCACAGCCCGGAGATCGTGTACATCGCCGACCCGTCGGATTCCAGACACAGCACCGGACGGTCGGGTGCGGCCACGGCTGCGCCGACTGCGGTCGGGATGCCGTATCCGATTGCC
This sequence comes from Mycobacterium sp., assembly GCA_003987775.1. Classification (GTDB taxonomy): domain Bacteria; phylum Actinomycetota; class Actinomycetes; order Mycobacteriales; family Mycobacteriaceae; genus Mycobacterium. The sequence goes on along the minus strand of RXJD01000101.1, from coordinate 15,375 downwards.
CCACCGGTCAGCGTCAGCCAGTCGTGGGCCGGTGCTCCGGCGGTCGCCGCCGGCAACATCAGGCCCGAGGTGTTGGATTCGTCGACGACGATGGCCCGCTCGGGCAACAGCGCGCCGATCACCTCGGCCGCCGACGCGGACGTGAGGGCGCCCGACGGCAGCTGGGGACGGGAGGCGGGCGCCAGCGGCGCGGTCGTGCCAGACGCCACTTCGTCTGCCAAAGCGTCCAAAGCGGCTGCGGCACCGTCATATTCGGCCAGCACATGCACGTCGCAACCGGACGGGACCAGGTCGCTGGGCATCCCTGGATAAGCGAAGAAGGAGACCGGCGACCTTGCCCCGGCGAGCACCAGATGCTTGGCTCCGTCGAGTTGAGCCGCGGCGGCCTCGGCGAAGTAGCCCAGCCGCTCGATAGCCGGCACCCCGGCGCCACGCTCCAGTCGGGTCGGGAACGTTTCGCACAGCAGGCGGGCGCCGGTGGCCTCGGCGATCCGCACGGCCGCGGACAGTCCCGGTCCGCGGGTGGCGTCTCCCCCGACCAGGATGGTGGTCGGTTCACCCGAGCGCAGCACGTCGGCCACCTTGCTGACGTCGACGCTCACGGCGGACGGAGCGGCGCCGTCGACCGTCGCGGGCTGGGCGCCCTCGGACCAGGAGGCGTCGGCGGGCAGGATCAGCGTGGAGACGAACGACCCGGACATGCTGGCCGCGATGGCGTCGGCAGTGTCGGCGCCGACGTCGGCCGCGGTCGCGGTTCTGCGCACCCATCCCGACACCGTGCCGGCGACCGCGTCGATGTCGGATTCCAGTGGGGCATCGTACTTTTTGTGGTAGGTGGCGTGATCGCCGACGACAACCACCATCGGCACCCGGGCGCGGCGGGCGTTGTGCAGGTTGGCCAGACCGTTGCCCAGTCCGGGCCCGAGGTGCAGCAGCACTGCCGCCGGACGCCCGGCGATGCGCGCGTAACCGTCCGCAGCACCCGTGGCGACACCCTCGAAAAGCGTGAGCACGCCCCGCATTTGGTCGACGGTGTCCAGTGCCGCGACGAAGTGCATCTCCGAGGTGCCGGGGTTCGAGAAACACACGTCGACGCCGCCGTCGACCAAGGTGTTGATCAGAGCCTGCGCACCGTTCACGTGTCCACCTTTCGTTGCAACCTGAAAACCCGCTCGGCGTTGTCGTGCAGGAAGTCCCGCCGAGCCTCGTCGCTGAGTCCCAGTTCGTCAAGACCCGCCAGTGCGTGCTCGTGGGCAATCATCGGATAGTTGGTTCCGAACAGGACTTTGCGTTGTCCGGTACCGGTTTTCATAAACCGGACCAATTCGTCGGGGAGCCGGCGGATGGTGTAGGCGGACGTGTCGATGTAGACATTCTCATGTTTGCGCGCCACCGCGACCATCTCCTCGGTCCACGGGTAGCCGACGTGCCCGCACACGATCACCAACTCCGGAAAGTCGAGAGCGACCTGGTCGATGTAGGGGATCGGGCGTCCGGTCTCCGATGGGCGCAACGGTCCGGTGTGCCCTACCTGAGTGCAGAACGGCACTTTCGATTCGACGCACTGGGCGAACAGGGGGTAGTAGCGCCGGTCGGTCGGCGGGGCGTTCCACAGCCACGGCACCACCCGCAACCCGACGAACCCCTCCTGCACGCGGCGCCGCAGCTCGCGCACGGCCTCCATCGGACGGTCCAGATCGACGGTCGCCAGACCCTTAAAACGGTTGGGGTACAGGTGAATCCACTCGCCGACCTCGTCGTTGGACACCAGGTCCTGGCCCGCCGGGCCGCGCCACGCGCTGAGCAGCCCGAGTTCGACTCCGGCGCCGTCCATCGCGGCCACGGTCACGTCGACAGGGATCTCGGCGTCCGGCATGGACCCACCGGTCCAGCGGCGCAGCGAGGCCAACATGTCGCTACGCAGGAACCGCTGCGTCGGATGCTGCATCCATACATCGATCGTCATCGCGCTCTGACACTAGCGCGGTGAGGATGCCCGGCGGGGTTCGCAGTACGCGTGGCGGCCGATCCCTCAATCGCGGGAGAGAATTTCATCCGCTCAATCCGCCATTCGCCCGCGAGACCTGCGGTCAAAGACGGGCGAAGTATCGGCGAGCCGAACAACGGCGCCGCAAGCGAATCCACTCAGCCAGGGGATAAATCAGGATGTCGGTCCTATTCGGTCCCCAGAAATGCTGTCGGCGCGCGTGACCGAGGTAGCAGGGATCGGTTCGCCATTACGTCTGCGAACGCGGCGCCCGCCCCTTTGACGGTGACAATCGATTCAGACCACACCGCGGGAGGCAGCGCAGGCGGCACCGGGGGCGTCGGCGCAAACGGCGCAGTCGCCGGGCTGGGCGGGCGGGCCGATCGCCGTCAACGGAAAGGCCAGCAGTCGGCGGAGGGGCAGGCTGCTCCGGCAGGTGGACCTCAGGCGCCCAACGCGGAGCGGGCGGCAGCCCGTGTCTGCCCGGCATACCCGTCGCCGAACAGCACCACGTGCGCCAGCAACGGGTACAGCTGATGCAGCCCAATCCGGTCGCGCCAGCCAGGTTTCAGCGATCGGGCCTGCTGATAGCCGGCCAGGACTTCGTCGCGGTGGTGGCAGCCGAACAACGCAAGCATCGCCAGGTCGGTCTCGCGGTGGCCGCCGTGAGCGGCCGGGTCGATCAGCACCACTCCGTCCCGCGTCCACATCACGTTGCCGCTCCACAGATCTCCGTGCAACCGCGCCGGCGGATCGTCGTCGTCGAAATCCCCTGCCTCACAACGCACCACGACGGCGTCGATCGCTTGCCGCGTCGCCGCGTCGAGCTGCCCGGCCGCCAGCTCCGCCATCGGCACCAGTCGCTCGCGGGCATAGAACGTACCCCAGCGTTGGTGGTGTCGCAGGGACATCGGCAGTGGCTGCAGCAGCGGACCGAAGAACCCTGGCCCGTCCCAGCCGTCGGGTCCCGCACCGAACGCCGGGGCACCCGCGTCGTGCATCACGGCCAGCCGGGAGCCGAACTCGCGCGCCGCGTCGCGCCTCGGTGCTGCGGGCGCCAGCCGGCGCAGCGTCAGGCTGGTGGCATCGACGGCCAAGACCTGCGCGCAGGGCACTCCCCCGCCGACCTCGGAAAGCCACCGCAGCCCTGCCGCCTCGCAGGCAAAGAAGCCGGCCGGCGCTGCCGGATTGCGTTTAACAAAATCGGTCACGAGGAGGCAGACGGGACGGTATGCAGCATGCGTTCGGACTGTAGACCGCTCCGCATTTCGAAAACCAGCCGGTCCGACAGCTGTTGAGCATTTTGGAATCCCGTTCGGCACCGCGGAAATACACCTCGAAAAAATTGGTGACTTATTGCACTGATGATGAATAAGATCCCGAGCTACGCGCCATTTCCGCGGGTTTCTATCCAGCGTTGGTTGGGAGCTGTGCCATGTCGTTCGTAGCGATCTCACCGGAATTCTTAATGACCGCCGCTGGTGATCTGGCGCGGGTGGGATGGTCGCTCAACGCGGCCAACGCCACGGCCGCCGCGCCGACCACAGATTTGCTGGCCGCCGCTGCCGACGACGTGTCAGCCCAGATCGCTGCGGTGTTCGGCGGTTACGGCCGCGACTATCAGGCGCTCAGCGCACGGCTGGCTGCGTTTCAGGAGCAGTTCGTGGCAGCGCTTAGCGGCGGAACCGTTGCGTATGCGGCCGCCGAGTCGTTCAACGCCGAGCAGGCATTGCTCGGCCTCATCAACGCGCCCACCCAGACGTTGCTGGGACGTCCGCTGATCGGCGACGGAACCAACGCCACCACCCCGGGCGGCCGCGGTGGTGACGGCGGGATCCTCTACGGCAACGGCGGGAACGGCGCCGCGGGCGCGGCCGGGCAGGCCGGTGGTCCAGGCGGCGCGGCCGGCCTGTGGGGCAACGGTGGCGCGGGTGGCAACGGCGGATCCGGCGGGGCGACCGGCGGCGCGGGTGGTGCCGGCGGCTGGTTGGTCGGCGTCGGCGGCGCGGGCGGGACGGGCGGTATCGGCGGCGGCACCGGTGGGTCCGGAGGCAGCGGCGGGTTCTTGTGGGGCGGCGGCGGTGCGGGTGGCAACGGCGGGTTCGGTGGCGGCGCAGGCGGCGCCGGTGGTCGCGCCGAGTTGTTGTGGGGAGCTGGTGGGGCGGGCGGCCACGGTGGTGCCGGTGCCGATGGTGGCGCCGGCGGCCGGGGCGGCGCGGGTGGTGACGGCGGCTGGTTTGCCGGCGGTGGGGCCGGCGGCAACGGCGGAGCCGGAAGCGCGGGCGGCGACAGTCTCACCATCGGCGGCACCGGCGGGACCGGTGGAGCCGGCGGTGACGGCGGCGCGGGTGGTCGCAGCGCACTGTTCCTGGGGGCCGGTGGACAAGGGGGCCTGGGCGGGTCTGGAGGAATCGGCGGTGGCGGCGGCAACGGCGCCGACGGCAGCATCGCCGGCCTCGGTGGCATCGGTGGTACGGGCGGCACCGGAGGTACCGGTGGCGCGGCCGGCCTGGGCGGGGCGGGAGGTGTCCGGCAGCTGTTCGGCCTCGACGGCGCGGCGGGTGCCTCGGGTACGGGCGGCACCGGCGGTTCCGGCGGCGCGGGTGGAGCCGGCGTGTCCGGCACGGACTCCCTGGCCGGCAGCGGTCTCGCCGGCGGCACCGGTTTCGCCGGCGGGACCGGCGGCGCCGGCGGCGCGGGTGGCAATTCCGGTCCCGGCGGAGTCAACGGCTCCGGTGGCACCGGCGGGGTCGGCGGCGTCGGCGGCGGCGGTGGGGCCGGCGGATCGGGCACGCTCACCGGTTCGGTCGGTGGCAACGGCGGACAGGGTGGAGCAGGCGGCAACGCCGGCGCCGGGGGTTCAGCAGGGACCGGGGGCGTCGGGGGTGTTACCGGCAAGGCGGGTACGGGCGGCACCGGTGGTGCCGGTGGCGCGGGCGGGACGGGCAGCGCTGGCGTCGACGCCATCGCCGGACTCGGCGGCACCGGAGGTAGCGGGTTCGCCGGCGGCGAGGGCGGCGCCGGCGGTCAGGGCGGGAACAGTTTCGCTGGCGGCATCAACGGTTCCGGCGGTGCCGGCGGCGGCGGCGGCCTCGGCGGGGCGGGCGGCGCCGGCGCGGACAACCTCACCGGATTCGGCGGCGCCGGCGGCGACGGCGGAGCGGGCGGCGGCGGGGGCAACGCCGGCGCCGGCGGACTGGCCGGCACTGGCGGTACCGGTGGCGCGACAGGCAGTTCCGGCAACGGAGGCAACGGCGGCGCCGGTGGTGACGGCGGAACCGGAGCGGCGGGGATCATCGCCGGACAGGACGGATTCGCCGGCGGCAAAGGCGGGTTGGGCGGTGCGGCGGGCAGCGCCGACACCGGCGGCACCAACGGCAGCGGCGGGGCGGGCGGTCGCGGTGGCGACGGCGGCGTAGGGCGAGCCGCCGTGCCGGGCACCGGCGCTTCGGGAGGCGCCGGTGGTACCGGCGGTGTGGGCGGCGACGGCGGCACCGCTGGCTTCGGCACGGGAGCGAGCGGTAGCGGTGGCACGGCCGGGGCCGGCGGCGACGGCGGGGCCGGTGGCGCCGGCAGCGCCGGCGGTGCCCTTGGCGTCAACGGCGGTATGGGTGGTGCGGGCGGCACCGGCGGCCAAGGCGGCATGAGCGGCCTGAACAGCAATGGCCTCAGCGGCGTGAGCGGGACCGGAGGCAGCGGCGGCCAGGGCGGCACCGGTGGCGCCGGCGCCACCAACACGCTGGGCCCGGCAGGCAATGGCGGAGACGGCGGCGCGGGCGGTAACGCCGGCGCGGGCGGCGTGGCCAACCTGGGGGGCCTCATCGGAAGCGCCGGGACCGGCGGGACCGGTGGTGCCGGTGGTACCGGTGGCAACGGTGCGAGTGTCGCGCTGGACGGCTTCGGTGGTGGCAAGGGCGGCCAAGGTGGTGTGGGCGGCAGCGCCGACGCCGGCGGCACCAACGGCAGCGGAGGCGCGGGAGGCCGCGGCGGTGACGGTGCGTCCGGGAAGTCGGCCCCCGCCGGTACGGGCGCGACCGGCGGCAGTGGCGGCCTCGGCGGTTCGGGTGGCGACGGCGGCAACGCGGGCGCGGGGGCCGGAGCTGGCGGTGTCGGCGGAGCGGCCGGCACCGGCGGTAACGGCGGCGCCGGCGGTACGGGCGGCAGCGGTGCCCTCAACAGTGGCGGTGGTTTGGGCGGCCACGGCGGACAGGGCGGCCAAGGTGGAATGGCCGGCCTCGACACCTCCGGTTTCACCAGCGCTGCCGGCGGCACCGGAGGCAACGGCGGCCTGGGTGGCGCCGGCGGCGCCGGCGGAGCCGGCACCCTGATGACCGCAGGCAGCGGCGGCGACGGTGGCGCCGGTGGTGATGCAGGGACAGGGGGCTGGGCCAATGTCGGCGGAGTCGCCGGCAACGCGGGCACCGGCGGCACCGGTGGCAGCGGCGGCGGCGGGGGTACCGGCGCGAACGGCAGCGGCGCCGGCCAACCCGGCTTCGGAGGCGGAAGAGGTGGCCAGGGCGGGGCCGGCGGGAGCGCCGATATCGGCGGCACCAACGGTGCCGGTGGCGCCGGCGGCCGTGGCGGAGACGGCGGCGCCGGAAAGGCCGGGGCCGCCCTGACCAGCGGTGTGGGCGGCCAGGGCGGGTCGGGCGGACAAGGCGGCGACGGTGGCAACGCCGGCTCAGGTCTCGGGGCACTCGGCGCCGGAGGGACGGCGGGGGTCGGCGGCGACGGCGGTGCGGGTGGCGCAGGCGGTAGCGGTGCCGGTGGCGTCGACGGCGGCTTCGGCGGCAACGGTGGGCAGGGCGGCCAGGGTGGCATGGGCGGCCAGCAAACCGGCGGCTTCAGCAGCGTCGCCAGCGGTACCGGTGGCAACGGCGGCCAGGGAGGTGCGGGCGGCGCCGGCGGAGCGGGACCTTCGACGACGGCCGGGAGTGGCGGCACGGGCGGGACCGGCGGCGACGCCGGTCTGGGCGGCGTCGCCAACACCGGCGGCGTCGTCGGCAACGCCGGGACCGGTGGCACGGGCGGGACCGGCGGCGACGGCGGTGCCGGCAGCGGCGGGACCGCGCCCGGCCAGGCCGGTTTTGACGGTGGAGCCGGGGGTCTGGGCGGCAACGGTGGCAGCGCCGAGGCGGGCGGCACCAATGGCGCCGGAGGTGCGGGCGGTCGCGGCGGCGACGGCGGGGCCGGCAAGGCGGCCGCCGCGTTGACGGGGGCTACCGGAGGCAATGGCGGCAACGGAGGCGCGGGCGGCTCCGGCGGCATCGCCGGTTCGGGCAACGGCGCGGTCGCCGCCGGCGGCGCCGCGGGTAGCGGCGGAAACGGCGGGGCCGGCGGTGCGGGCGGCAGCGGAGCACTCAACACCGATGGCGGTGCGGGCGGTGCCGGCGGCAGGGGTGGCGAGGGAGGCGCCGGGGGCGTCGGCACCGGAGGGTTCGCCAGCGCCATCGGCGGCACGGGCGGCAATGGCGGACTCGGCGGCGCTGGCGGCGCCGGCGGGGCCGGCACGTTGAACACCGCTGGAAACGGCGGCGCCGGTGGTGTCGGTGGTGATGCGGGCAACGGCGGCACGGCAAACATCAATGGGTTCGCCGGAAAGGCGGGCGTCGGCGGCACGGGCGGCGCCGGCGGCGCCGGCGGGACCGGCACTGCGGGCACCGGTGTCAGTCAGCCCGGCTTCGGTGGCGGACACGGCGGACAAGGCGGCGCTGGCGGCAACGCCGAGGTCGGCGGCACCAACGGCAGCGGCGGCGCCGGCGGCCGCGGCGGCGACGGTGGGGCGGGCAAGATCGGTCCGGCCACGACCAGTGCCACCGGCGGTGACGGTGGGAAGGGCGGCGATGGTGGTTACGGCGGCAATGCCGGCAATGGCGCCGGTGCATCCGGTGCAGGTGGTGCGGCCGGCGGCGGCGGCAACGGCGGTGCCGGCGGGGCCGGCGGCAGCGGCGCTCTGAACATCACCGGCGGGTTCGGCGGTGCCGGCGGCCAGGGCGGCCAGGGCGGCATCGGCGGTCTGGACACGGGCGGGGTCAGCAGTGTCGCCAGTGGCACCGGCGGTAACGGCGGAGCGGGTGGCGCCGGCGGGGCAGGCGGTGCGGGCACGTTGGGCACGGCAGGCAACGGGGGCATCGGCGGGCGTGGCGGCGACGCCGGTAGCGGCGGCTTCGCCAACATCGGCGGCGTCGCCGGTAATGCGGGTACCGGCGGAGCCGGGGGGGCCGGTGGTGCCGGTGGCACCGGCGCCGCCGCCAGCGGCACGGGACAGGCCGGTTACTCCGGTGGTGAAGGCGGGTTCGGCGGGAACGGCGGCACTGCCGACGTCGGGGGCACCAACGGCGCCGGCGGCGCCGGCGGCCGCGGCGGCGACGGCGGAGCCGGCAGAGCTGCCGCACCCGGCAGCGGCGCCATCGGTGGCGCCGGTGGCAACGGAGGCGGCGGTGGCATTGGCGGCAACGCGGGAAGCGGTGCGGGTGCGGCCGCCCTCGGCGGTGCTGCCGGTGCCGGCGGCAACGGTGGTGCAGGTGGCACCGGTGCCAGCGGGTCGGCCGACACCAACGGCAGCGACGGTGGCGCCGGCGGTCGCGGCGGCCAGGGCGGCATCAGTGGTCTCGACAGCAGCGGGCTCAGCAGCGCCGCCGGTGGAAGCGGCGGCAACGGCGGTCAGGGCGGTGCCGGTGGGGTGGGGGGTACCGGCACCCTCGGCACCGCCGGTACTGGCGGAAATGGCGGCGCGGGCGGCGACGCCGGGGCCGGCGGGTCGGCGAACCTCGGCGGGGTAGCAGGGAAGGCGGGTGCCGGCGGCAGCGGCGGGGCAGGTGGCAACGGCGGCAACGGCGCCAATGCCAGCGGCGTCGGCCAGGCGGGCTTCGGCGGCGGCCAAGGCGGTCAGGGCGGCCAAGGCGGGCTGGCCGATACAGGAGGTGCCAATGGCGGCGGCGGCGCGGGCGGGCGCGGCGGCGACGGCGGCGCCGGCCGGGCCAACAGCCCGCTCAGCAGCGGCAGCGGCGGCCAAGGCGGAGCCGGAGGCGCCGGAGGCGCCGGAGGCAACGCCGGCGCGGGTAGCGGCGCCTTCGCCGCCGGTGGCGCGGGCGGCACCGGCGGCAACGGAGGTGCCGGCGGGACCGGCGGCAGCGGCGCCGACAACACCAGCGGTGGCGACGGAGGTGCCGGCGGCCAAGGCGGTCAGGGCGGCATGAGTGGCCTGAACACCGGAGGCTTCAGCAGTGCAGTCAGCGGCACCGGCGGCAATGGCGGCCAAGGTGGTGTCGGCGGTGCCGGCGGCGCCGGCGCGTTCAGCGGTGGCGGCACCGGTGGCACCGGCGGCGCCGGCGGCCAGGCCGGTTCCGGCGGCGTGGCTAATGCGGGCGGCGTGGCCGGCAACGGCGGCAACGGCGGCAACGGCGGCGCCGGCGGCAACGGCGGCACCGGAGCCGGCGGCGTCGGAGCAGGCCAGGCGGGCTTCTCCGGAGGCCAGGGCGGTCTCGGTGGCGCCGGCGGAGGCGCAGATACCGGCGGGATCAACGGCAACGGCGGGGCCGGCGGCCGCGGCGGCGATGGCGGAGCCGGTGTCGTCGGCACGCCGTCCTCCTCAGGTGGCCTCGGCGGTGACGGCGGGGCTGGTGGCAGCGGCGGCTTCGCCGGCTTCGGCAGCGGCGCGTCCGGCAGCGGCGGTGTCGGAGGGGCCGGTGGCAGCGGCGGATCGGGCGGCGCCGGTGGCAACGGCCCGCTCGACGTCAATGGCGGCGACGGTGGAGGCGGCGGCAGGGGCGGTGACGGCGGTATCGGCGGGGTGAACACCGACTTCAACAGCAGCGCGGTGAGCGGCACCGGAGGCAATGGCGGTCAGGGCGGCGCCGGCGGCAAGGGTGGCGCGAGCTCAACCTTCGGTGTGGCAGGAAACGGCGGCACCGGCGGCACCGGCGGTAACGCAGGCACGGGCGGTGCCGCGAATGTCGGAGGGGTGCGAGGCAATGACGGCGTCGGCGGAACCGGTGGCGCGGGCGGTGCGGGTGGTAGGGGTGCCGACGCCGTCTTCCCGGGCCAGGCCGGTGCAAACGGTGGCCACGGAGGAGGCGGCGGAGCGGGCGGCAACGCCGGTTTGGGCGGTGCCAACGGGGTCGGCGGTGCGGGTGGCCGCGGCGGCGACGGCGGGGCCGGATTCGAGGGCGCAGGCAACGCCGGTGGCACCGGCGCTCCCGGTGGCAACGGCGGCGACGGCGGAATGGGCGGTAACGGCGGCAACGCCGGCAGCGGCGGCGGCGGTATCGCAAATGGTGGTGCAGCAGGGAACGGCGGCAACGGCGGTGCCGGCGCCAAGGGCGGTCTCAGCACTCTGGGCGCAGTCGGCAGCCAAGGCGGCCAAGGCGGCCAAGGCGGGCAGGGCGGCATGGCCGGCACGAATTCCAACGGATTCAACGGCGCCGGTGGCGGCGGCGGAAACGGTGGTCAAGGCGGCACCGGCGGCACCGGTGGGGCAAGCATCAGCAGCACTGGCGGTAACGGCGGCACGGGCGGCAACGGGGGCGCGGCCGGTGCTGGCGGCAGCGCCGGTTTTGGCGGCACCGTCGGCAAAGCGGGCGTCGGCGGCAACGGTGGCGCGGGAGGCGCCGGCGCCCCAGGCAGCATCGGTGACCCGAACGGCACAAGCAACGGCTACGACGGTGGCGCCGGTGGCCAGGGCGGACTCGGGGGTGACGCGGGCGTCGGGGGCATCAACGGCAACGGCGGGACCGGCGGACGCGGTGGCGACGGTGGAGCCGGTACGCAGCCACCGCCGGTTGCGATTGGTCCGGGCGGCAACGGCAGCAATGGGGGCAACGGCGGCAACGGCGGCAACGGCGGTTTGGCCGGCTCGGGCGCCGGCACGGCAGGCAAGGGCGGAGCGGCCGGGGACGGCGGCGACGGCGGAACCGGTGGGGCCGGCGGGGTCGGGGGCCCTTCTGCCTTCGGTGGCACCGGCGGCACCGGGGGCAACGGCGGTCAGGGCGGCGTGGGCGCCCCGGCCGTCGGCAACAACGCCAACGGTGGCGACGGCGGCAACGGCGGCGGCGGTGGTCTCGGCGGCGCAGGCGGCAAGGGCGGCCTGAACGCCAATGGCGGCAACGGCGGCCTGGGTGGCAACGGCGGTTCGGGTGGCGGCGGCGGTTCGCCCACCGGCAGCGGGGCAGGCGGTGCAGGCGGCGACGGTGGCAACGGCGCCGACGGCGGCAAGGGCGGCGACGGCTCAGGCTCTCCCGCAGACGGCGGCATAGGTGGCAACGGCGGTAACGGCGGCAGTGGCGGCGACGGAATCGGCGCCCCGGGCGGACCGGGCGGCGCCGCCGGCGATGGTGGCCTCGGTGGCACCGGCAGCGGTGGCGGCAACAACGGCGTCAGTGGTGACCCAGGCACCCCGGGAAATCCAGGCGCGTAGCGCGGCCAGCCGGCGCTAATCGTTGCCTTACATCGTCGCGCACACATCCGGCGACGTTTGCCAGCAGCAAACCTTCCTGTCCCGCTTCGGGCATCCCGCCCGTCCTCTGGGCCATCTGCACTCAGCAGCGTTCTCTCAAAGCGATGTCCGCCCAGCGTTATCCCAGGTCAATAAACGAAATCGAGCCGACAGACTCAACCATGAGTGGATCAATCAAGATCACACCTTAGGTACCGAGTTTGCTCAAAACAGTGACATAAAGCCCGGCAAATCATAAGATCCGCGCAAGCGATCCCGGCGTGGGGCGGAATTGTGAACTCGTCCCCTGCTGCCTGGAGCCGTTTCGATGTCGTTCCTCTGGGTCTCCCCCGAAGCCGTCGCCGCCGCGGCAACGGACCTCTCGAGACTCGGCTCTTCGGTTGCTGCGTCCAATTCGGCCGCCGCCGTCCCGACGACTCAGGTGCTGGCAGCGGCCAGCGATGAGGTGTCGCTTCGCATCGCCGCCCTGTTCGGTGCCCATGGCCGCGAATATCAGGCTGTCAGCGCTCTCGTGGAGCAGGTGCAATCCCAGTTCACCCTGACTCTGCGGGCCGGCGCGGGCTCGTACGTGTGGACAGAGGTGGAGAACGCCCAGCGGGCCGTGCTCGGTGTGATCAATGCGCCCACGATGACGCTGCTGGGCCGGCCGCTGATCGGTGACGGCGCCAACGCCACGACACCGGGAGGTGCCGGAGGCGACGGCGGGATCCTGTTCGGCAACGGCGGTGCCGGCGCGGCCGGCGCTGCTGGTCAGGCCGGCGGGGCCGGTGGGTCGGCGGGTCTGTGGGGCAACGGTGGGCCAGGCGGCGCGGGCGGCGCGACTGCCAGCGGTGGAGCCGGCGGTAACGGTGGATGGCTGCTCGGTGTCGGAGGCACCGGCGGGATGGGCGGGACCGGCGGCGGCACCGGGGGGGCCGGCGGTAACGGTGGCTTGTGGTGGGGCGGCGGCGGCACCGGCGGCACCGGCGGCATCGGTGGCGGCACCGGGGGCGCCGGCGGGCGGGGTGAGTGGTTCTTCGGCGCGGCCGGTGACGGTGGCGCGGGTGGCTCCGGCGGCGGCGTCGGTGGGGCCGGCGGTGACGGCGCGCTCGTCTGGGGCGGTGGGGGCGCCGGCGGCAGCGGCGGGTACGGCGGCGGCACGGGCGGGACGGGCGGACGTGCCGCGCTGCTGTTCGGCTGTGGTGGCGCCGGCGGCGCTGGCGGTATCGGCACGACAGGTGTTCTCGGCGGCGACGGCGGGGCCGGGGGTGCCGGCGGCGCTGGGTGGTTGTTCAGCGGCGGTGGTGCCGGTGGAGCCGGTGGAGCAGGCGGAACCGGCATTGCCGGGACGGACGGCGGCGCCCTCGGAGGGCTCGGCGGGACCGGTGGCAGCGGAGGTGCCGGCGGCGTCGGCGGCCATGGCGCCCTGCTGTTCGGTCCCGGCGGTCACGGCGGCGCCGGAGGCGCCGGCGGTATCGGCGGCGTCGGCGGGCGTGGTGGTGACGGAGCTCTTGGCGGGGTCGGCGGCACCGGCGGCACCGGCGGCACCGGCGGTACTGCCGGTCAGGGTGGAGCGGGCGGAGCGGGCGGTTTCCTCAGTTTCGGCGGCGCGGCAGGTGGAACGGGGGCTAACGGAACCGGTGGCGCAGGCGGTGCCGGCGGTGCGGGCGCCGCCGGAACGGATGCTGCAGCTGGTTCGGGCGCTGTCGGCGGTACTGGTTTCGCCGGTGGCACGGGCGGCGCCGGCGGTGCCGGCGGAGGCAGCGGAGCGTTGCAAGGAGCCGGCGGCGCCGGTGGTCAAGGCGGGGTCGGCGGCACGGGCGGCGCCGGAGGTTCGGGGTCGTCCGGCGGTCTGAACACCCCCGGCGTGGCCGGCGGACAGGGTGGCACCGGTGGGACCGGGGGCGCGGCAGGACTCGGTGGCGCCGGATCAGTCGCGGGGGCCGCGGGCCTTGCCGGCGATGGTGGTGCGGGCGGCAGGGGCGGTACCGGCGGATCCGGTGGGGCGGGGTTGGACGCTGTCGCGGCGGGCGCCCAGGGAGGTCAGGGTGCGGCCGGCGGCGCCGGGGGCCAGGGCGGCACAGGAGGAGCTGCGGGGGCTGGAACCGGCGGTCACCAAGGTGCTGGCGGCACTGGCGGTCAGGGTGGCCGGGGTGGTGTCGGTGGTTCCGGGGCAGACGGTGCTGACGGCAGCGATCCTCTGGTGGCTGCACAGGCCGGTGGTCAAGGGGGCACCGGCGGCACTGGTGGCGCGGCCGGAGCCGGCGGGACCGGCTTCAGCAATGGAGCGGCGGGAACAGCCGGCGACGGCGGGTCCGGTGGTGCGGGCGGCAGCGGCGGTAAGGGCGCTGACAACAGCACGGTCGCCGCCACCGGAACGCAGGGCGGCCAGGGTGGTGCCGGGGGTGCCGGGGGCAGCGGCGGTACTGGCGGCGCCGCGGGCGCCGGAACCGGCGGCCAACAGGGTGCCGGCGGTGCCGGCGGCAATGGCGGCGCAGGCGGTGGGGGTGGCCAGGGCGGCAGTGGCGCAAAGGGCACCGACCCGCTCGTTGCTGCTCAGGCGGGGGGTCAGGGCGGAACCGGCGGCACCGGCGGAGCGGCCGGAGCGGGCGGGTCGGGTTCGTCGAAAGGCTCATCCGGAGTCGCCGGTGACGGCGGCGCCGGTGGCGTCGGGGGCACCGGCGGCCAGGGCAGCGATAACAACACGATCGTGGCGCCCGGCGCCCAGGGCGCGCAGGGCGGTGCCGGCGGTGCCGGAGGCCAGGGCGGCAGCGGCGGTGCTGCCGGGTCGGGCGGCGGCGGTCAGCAGGGCGCCGGCGGCAAAGGCGGTCACGGCGGGGTCGGCGGCACCGGGGGCGTCGGCGGTACCGGCGCAACGGGCACAGATCCGCTGGCCGCTGCTCAGGCCGGTGGAAAGGGCGGGACCGGCGGGACTGGTGGCGCGGCCGGAGCGGGTGGTTCCGGATCGAGCACGGGCGCAGCGGGCACTGCTGGTGACGGCGGCGCCGGTGGCGCCGGCGGGACTGGCGGCAAAGGTGCGGACAACACGACCGTTGCGACCACCGGCCAACAGGGCGCTCAAGGCGGTGCCGGTGGCGACGGTGGGCGCGGTGGTGATGGCGGAGCTGCCGGGTCGGGTGGCGGTGGTCAGCAGGGGGCGGGCGGCAAGGGCGGCGTCGGTGGCGTCGGCGGCACGGGTGGCGCGGGTGGTTCCGGTACCGACAACAGCGCGAACCTTGGGGTCGTCGGCGGCACCGGCGGCACCGGCGGCGTAGGTGGTTCCGGCGGTGCCGCCGGCGTGGGCGGTTCCGGTTCCACCGCAGGAGCGTCGGGCACTGCCGGCGATGGCGGCGTGGGCGGGGTTGGCGGTGTGGGCGGCAAAGGTGGCGCCGGCAGCGCCGGTGCCGCGGGTGGCGGTGCTGGTGGACAGGGCGCCGCCGGTGGCGACGGCGGCCAGGGCGGCGCCGGCGGGGCAGCCGGCGCCGGCGGCGGTGGCCAGCAGGGAGCCGGCGGCAAGGGCGGCGTCGGTGGCATCGGCGGCGTCGGCGGCGTCGGCGGTGCCGGCGTGGACAACAGCGCCAACCCGGGTGTGGCGGGTGGTGCAGGGGGTATCGGCGGTGCCGGTGGTACCGGCGGTGCCGCCGGTGTCGGCGGGACCGGATCGAGCACCGGCGCATCGGGCAGCGCCGGTGACGGCGGGACCGGCGGCATCGGTGGCACCGGCGGCAAGGGCGGTGCCGGAGTCAGTGGTGTCGCGGGTGGTGGCGCTGGTGGCCAAGGTGCTGCCGGTGGCGACGGCGGGCAGGGCGGCGCCGGTGGCGCGGCAGGAGCCGGTGGCGGCGGCCAGCAGGGAGCCGGCGGTAAAGGCGGCACCGGTGGCATCGGTGGCGTCGGCGGCGTCGGCGGTGCCGGCACCGACAACAGCACCAACCCGGGTGTCGCGGGTGGCGCCGGT
>RXJD01000002.1 GCA_003987775.1 Mycobacterium sp. | reverse complement strand
CCGAAGCCACCCGCACCACCGACACCACCAGTGCCACCAGTGCCACCGGAGCCCGACTTACCCGCGGCCCCCACCGTCGAGCCAGCACCACCGACCCCGGCGTTCCCCCCCACACCACCAGCACCACCGGTGCCGCCGACCCCACCCGCGGCGCCCTGCGCCGCACTGTTATCGACACCGGCCCCACCGGCACCACCGTGACCGCCCACACCACCGCCGCCACCGGCCCCGCCCGCGCCCTGGACCCCGCCAGCCCCTGCACCCGCTGCGCCACCCGCACCACCAGCACCGCCGTGGCCACCGGAGGCGCCCGCATCGCCGGTGCCTCCGGCCGTGGCCGCGTTCGCCCCGAAGCCGCCCGCACCGCCGCCACCACCGGCGCCACCGGTGCCACCGGAGCCCGACTTACCCGCCGCACCCACGGTCGACCCGGCGCCGCCAGCACCCGCGTCGCCGCCAACGCCGCCGGCACCACCAGTGCCGCCGACACCACCAGCGGCCCCTTGCACCGCAGTGTTATCCACACCCACACCACCGACACCACCGGTGCCACCCACACCACCGCCGCCACCCGCACCACCCGCGCCTTGTGACCCGCCAGCACCGGCACCCGCGGCGCCACCGGCCCCACCAACACCGCCCTGACCACCCGCGGCACCCACCTCACCGGTGCCTCCGGCCGTGACCGCATTCGCCCCGGAGCCACCCGCACCGCCGCCACCACCAGTGCCACCCGTACCACCCGAACCCGACTTACCCGCTGCACCGGTCACCGACCCGGCGCCACCAGCCCCGGCATCGCCACCCTGGCCGCCGGCACCACCGGTCCCGCCGGTCCCGCCGGCCACACCGGCCAGCGCGCTGTTGTCCACCCCCGCGGCACCGGCACCGCCATGACCACCCACACCACCGCCGCCACCGGCACCACCCGCGCCCTGCACCCCGCCAGCACCAGCACCCGCGGCGCCACCGGCCCCACCAGCACCGCCGTGGCCACCCGCGGCACCCGCATCGCCGGTGCCTCCGGCCGTGGACGCATTCGCCCCGAAGCCGCCCGCACCGCCGCCACCGCCAGCGCCACCCGTGCCGCCCGAGCCCGACTTACCCGCCGCTCCGGTCACCGACCCGGCGCCACCGGTACCGGCGCTGCCGCCGACACCGCCGGCACCACCGGTTCCGCCGACACCACCAGCCACCCCGGCCAACGCACTGTTGTCCACACCCGCGCCACCGACGCCACCGGTGCCACCCACGCCACCATCACCACCGGCCCCGCCAACTCCCTGTCCGCCGGCGTTACCCAGCAGCAGGCCACCCGAGCCACCTGCGCCCCCCGCCCCCGCAGCGCCTCCCGCGCCGCCGTCCCCGCCAGTGCCCCCGGCAATACCAAGCCCAACGCCACCGCCGCCAGCACCGCCGCCGCCACCTGCGCCGCCAGCCCCGCCGGCCCCACCCGTGCCACCCGCGCCGAACAACAGCGATCCGCTACCACCGCCGATACCACCGGCGCCACCACTGCCGGCCACGCCACCCGTACCCCCCACAGCGCCGGGCGCTGCGCTATCCATGCCAGCCCCACCGTGGCCGCCGACTCCGCCGGCGCCGCCGGCCCCACCGGCCCCGAAGAACAACGAACGCGCCACACCACCGACGCCACCGGCCCCGCCGTTACCGGCGATGCCGCCCGAGCCACCACCGATACCCCCGGCGCCACCGACACCGCCGGCGCCGCCCGCACCCCACAGCCAGCCGCCACTGCCACCGGCGCCACCAACTCCGCCCGCCATGCCGACCGCACCGGCGCCACCGGCGCCACCGACACCGCCGGTACCGACGAGGCCGGCAGCACCACCAGCTCCGCCATTGAGTCCTGTTGACCCGGACCCACCATTGCCGCCGTTGCCCCACAGGAGACCGCCGGCACCGCCGGCCTGCCCTGTTCCCGGCGCTCCATCAACACCATTACCGATCAGTGGACGACCGAGCAGCGCCTGAGTGGGAGCGTTGATTACCCCCAAGATCTGCTGCTCTACGGCCTGCAATGGCCCCGCATTAGCCGCCTCAGCCAACCCGTATGTACCCGCGCTCGCAGTCAGCATCCGGATGAAGTCGTCATGGAACACGGCCACCCGCGCGCCCGCCACCTGATACTCCCGACCAAGCGAACCGAAGAGCTCCGCGATCGCCGCCGACACCTCATCACCCGCCGCCGGCAACACCTCCGCCGTCGCCCCCCAAGCCGCCAGGTTGGCTTGCCTCAGGCCCGCACCCATCGTGGCTAAATTTCCAGCAGCCGCACTCAGGGAATCCGTAGAAGCGAAAACGAAAGACATCAGACAACCCCTTAGTCGCGGCCAGAATATGAAGAGACAAGGCCAGGAGAAATGGCACTCAGAGCGCACCCTACTCATGATTTTTTAGTTGCGATATAGATCACAAGATTTTCATCTGTGCTGCTAGATAGCCATGTTATGCACTATCTTTTCGAGCGTCTCAGATGAGCCGCGGATGTCTTGGGTGGGTCTTTTGTGACCGATTTCAGCGCACCAAGATTGGCGATTTGCCGTATTTATTGAGCCTTGTTTGTCGCCCGTGAGAGTAATTTCCATTAAATATTTCGAAAATGTCGCGGATGCGACATTTGCGTCTCAAGCCTCGCGGGCGCCCCGTTTATATGAGGTGCGCACGCAGAGACGCTGCGTCGGGTCCAGGAACCTCACCCTGCTCGGGAGGACTGGTCGACGCGGTGGCCGGCACGGGGGGACAGTGATGGCGTGTCAGCAAGCCGTCGAGCTGACGTAGCTACGACCGTCGGCACCAGCCGAGTCCCGGATCAAGCGATGGGTGTGTTCACGACACAGGTGATAGACGAGGTCATTGGTGACACCTGGGCAGACGACGGATGAGCCGCGTCCGCAGCTCCCAGCACCACCGCGAATTCGGACTTCTGGCCACCACCTCGCCGGCTCCGAGCCCTCCTCGGTGAAAACCCATCACCCTGAGCAGCCAGCCCATCGACCCGGCAACAGGGACAGGCGTCACCAACAGAAAAACCCCGGCCGATGGCCGGGGAATCTGTAACCCATGACGCGACTCACCTGTAACCGATGACGCGACTCATCACATGGCGGTGGCGGAGGGATTTGAACCCTCGGACGGTTTTAGCCGTCACACGCTTTCGAGGCGTGCTCCTTAGGCCGCTCGGACACGCCACCGCCGAGCAGCTTACCGAACCACCCGCCGCTCACCCCAATCGCTGCCGGGCGAAGAACTCCTCGAGCGGCGCGGCGCACTCCGAGGCCAGCACCCCACCACGAACTTCGGGCCGATGATTGAGCCGGCGATCGCGCACCACATCCCACAGCGAGCCGACCGCGCCGGTCTTGGGCTCCCAGGCGCCGAATACCAGCCGAGCCACCCTGGCCAGCACCAACGCCCCGGCGCACATGGTGCACGGTTCGACGGTGACCGCCAGCGTCGCGCCTTCCAGCCGCCACCCGTCGCCCAGCTCGCGCGCGGCCTGCCGCAACGCCAGGATCTCCGCGTGGGCGGTGGGATCGCCGTCGGCTTCGCGGGCATTGACCGCCTGAGCCAACAAGGCCCCGTCGGGTCCGACGACGACGGCGCCGATCGGCACGTCACGAGGTCCGGCGGTCCTAGCGACCGCCAACGCGGCGCGGATCAGCTCCTCGTCGGAAGCCATCACCGACCGGCGAATCACCGACCGAGACGGTCGATCACCGCGGACAGCTGCTCGGCGAACCCCATCTCGCGAGCGATGCGGCCGAGTTGCTCGTCGGCATAGAGGTCGGTCTCGTCGAGGATGACCCCCAGCACCGCCTCGGGCAGCCCGATATCGGACAGCAACCCCAGGTCGCCCTCCTCGAACGGGTCGGCCTCCTCGAGATCTTCGGGATCGATCTCGGCATCCAGGCTGTCCAGCACCTCGGCGGCGATGTCGTAATCCAGCGCGGCGGTGGCATCAGAGAGCAGCAACCGGGTCCCGGATGGCGCCGGACGCACGATGACAAAGAATTCATCGTCGACGTCCAACAAGCCGAAGACGGCGCCCGAACTTCGCAGCTCCCGCAGTTCGGTCTCGGCGGCCGACAAACTGGTCAGCGCTCTAGGGCCCAGTGGCGCACAGCGCCACTTGCCCTCTTCGCGTACGACCGCGACGCCGAAGCCGTCGGGGGTGTCCGTGGACGGGCCTGCTGCTGAAGCCCGTTGTGCTCCCATGGCCGCCTACGCTAGTCCCTGACCTGGCCGGTGGCCAGATGAAGCGGTCCCAAGCGATCCGTCGCCGGTCGACCTGTGCCAACCTTGCACTGTGGGGAAGACACCGGTGTGCATTCTGGGGCTGGGTCTGATCGGCGGTTCGATTATGCGGGCCGCTGCCGGGGCGGGCCGTGAAGTATTCGGCTACAACCGTTCGGTGGAAGGCGCGCACGGCGCCCAGGCCGACGGGTTCGACGCCTCCACCGACCTCAGCGCCACCCTGGCCCGTGCCGCCGCCAAGAACGCCCTGATCGTGCTGGCCGTACCCATGCCGGCGCTGCCCGGCATGCTGGCCCACATCGGCGACCTGGCCCCGGACTGCCCCCTGACCGATGTCACCAGCGTCAAGAAGGCGGTACTCGACGAGGTTATTGCCGCCGGCCTGCTAACGCGCTTCGTCGGGGGCCACCCGATGACCGGCACCGCACACTCGGGCTGGACGGCCGGCCACGGCGGCTTGTTCAACCGGGCGCCCTGGGTGGTCAGTGTGGACGACCACGTCGACCCACACGTCTGGACGATGGTGACGGAGCTGGCCCTGGACTGCGGGGCGGTGGTGGTGCCCGCGAAATCCGACGAGCACGACGCCGCGGCGGCCGCCATCTCGCATCTGCCGCACCTACTCGCCGAGGCGCTGGCGATCACCGCCGCCGAGGTTCCGCTGGCGTTCGCACTGGCCGCGGGCTCGTTCCGGGACGCGACCCGGGTGGCGGGCACGGCGCCGGACCTGGTGCGGGCGATGTGTGAGGCCAACACCAGCCAGCTGACGCCAGCCACCGACCGGATCATCGAACTACTCGGACGCGCCCGCGAGTCACTGGCGCACAACGGCTCGGTAGCCGACCTCGTCGACGAGGGTCACGCCGCGCGCACGCGCTACGAGAGCTTCCCACGCTCCGACATCGTCACCGTCGTCGTGGGCGCCGACGGATGGCGCCAGCAGCTGGCCGCGGCCGGCCGGGCCGGCGGGGTGATCAGATCCGCTCTGCCAACCCTGGATAGTCGACGATGAACCCGTCGGCGTCCACGACCACGGTGGTGTCAGCCACCGGCGACCGCAGTTTGATCGCATCCAGCCGGCCCTCGCTGGTGTAGCTGACGGTCGCCGCGTCGACGGTCATCTCCGGCACATTCACGTAGACCATCGGCAGGACTACGGAGTCCGCCCGCTCGTGAATCCCGAGCCGCCGGATAGGCAGTGCGTTGAAGAACGGACTGAACACCAGGTCGACGTCCAGGGCGCCGTTGTACCCGGAGCGTCGCTCCCCCTGATGATCGGTGATCAACCACATGTTCTCTTCGTCACGCGCGATGGCGAGCTGGCGTTCCCGCTCGGCGAGCGTCACCGTCAGGCCGAACCGCTTGGTCGCGCCCTTCTCGTCGGTCTGCAGTTCGTAGAAGGCCCCGAAGGCGGGATTGGTTGCGGTGGCCGCGGCCACGATACGGCCGTTGGCCTTGATTCTCTTGCCTGACAACTGGATTCGCACTGATTCCATACGCGAAATGTCCTGCGCACGCCAGGTCAGCATCTGCGGCCAGGCGCTAGGAGTCGGTTCAGAGGGGGCTGCGGTCACGCCTCTACCGTAGGACCTGTTGGTCCACGGCGGCAGGTTTGTCCCCAACTGAGACATCACAGCACCGATTGCTACAGCTCAGCCGCCCGCTGCCCGGCGCCGAAGCCCACACCGCCACCGCCATCAGCCCGTCCAGGATCAGCGCCAACGCGGCCACCATCAGCGCACCGACGAGTGCGATGTGAAACTGGCGCTCTTTGATGCCGTCGATCAGGTAGCGGCCCAGTCCACCGAGGCTCGCGTAGGCGGCGACGGTGGCGGTGGCCACCACCTGCAGGGTCGCGTTGCGCAGGCCGCCCAGGATCAACGGCAACGCGTTGGGCACCTCGACCCGCAGCAGCACCTGGTGTTCGGCCATGCCCATGGCGCGCGCGGCGTCGACTACCAGCCGATCGACACCGGCGACGCCGGCGTACGCGCCGGCCAGCACTGACGGGATGCCCAGCAGCATCAGCGCCACAATCGGGGGCCCCAGTCCCAGCCCGTACACCAGCACCCCGAGCAGCAGCACCCCCAGCGTCGGCAACGCGCGCAGTCCGTTGACCGCGCCCACCACGAGTAACTGCCCGCGCCCGGTGTGCCCGATGACCAACCCCACCGGGAGGGCGATGACGGCCGAGGCGACCACGGCCAGTGCCGTGTATTCCAGGTGTTCGCCGATGCGGGCGGCCAAGCCGGCCGGGCCGGTCCAGTTGCTTGCGGTGGTGAGAAAGGACACCGCCTGTGCGACGAAGTTCATCGGGCGCCGCCGACGATCGGGGACCGGATGCGGCGGCCGTGCTCCCACGGCGTCGCCAGACGGCCGAGGATGCTGATCGTCGTGTCGACAACCACCGCGAGCGTGAACATCGCGATGATGCCGGCGACGATCTGCTCGCTCTTGTTCATCTGGAATCCCGCGGTGAACCAGGTGCCGAGCCCGCCGATGCCGATCACCGAGCCGACCGACACCATCGCGATGTTGGTCACCACCACCACCCGAAGGCCGGCCACCAGTACCGGAACAGACAGCGGCAGTTCAACTTTCAGCATCCGGGCCACCGGCCCGTAGCCGACCGCGACGGCCGCCTCGCGCAACTGCGCCGGTACCGCGTCCAGCGCCTCGAGAACCGCCCTGACCATCAGGGCGCTGGTGTAGGCACTCAGCGCGACGATCACATTCGCTTCGTCGAGGATCCGTGTTCCGATGATCAGCGGCAGCACGACGAACAGTGCCAGGGACGGAATGGTGAAAACGACGCTCGCGGTCAGCGTCGTCAACCGGCGCGGCACCGGCGCGCGCTGCACCAGCAGACCGAGTGGCACCGCGATGGCCAGCCCGATCAACACAGGCAGCAGCGACAGCCGCAGATGGACGACGGTCAGCGCCCACGCGGTGCCCAGATGCGTCAGCAGGTAGTTCATCGGGTTAGCCCTGCACCCGTCTGCGCGCCTGGGCCGCGGCCAGCACGTCAGTGGCCAGGACGCCTCCGACGACCTTCTCCGCGCGGTCGACGGCGACACCGACCGACGACGGCGACGACAGCGCCGCATCGAGGGCCTGGCTGAGGTTGCCGTCGACGTGGAACACCGAACCCACCGATGTCATGGCCTCGGTCAATGGTTGGCCGCCGCGGTGCCGGCGCAGTCCGTCGGCATCGATCCAGCCTTGCGCCGCGCCGTCGGCGTCGACGACCAACGCCCACCCATCCGGGAGTGCGGCACTCGCCAGTCCGGCAGCCGGGATCCGCTGGATCTCATGCAGCGGCAGTCCGGTCGCGTCGAGGAGTTGCAGCCACCGGTAGCCGCGCCCGAGGCCGATGAACCTGGCGACGAAGTCGTTGGCCGGCCGGGCGAGCAACCGCGCCGGCTCGTCGTATTGCTGTAGGACACCACCTGATCCGAACACGGCGACGCGGTCGGCGAGCCGGAGCGCCTCGTCGATGTCGTGGGTGACGAAAACGATGGTTTTGCGCAATTCGCTTTGCAGCCGCAGAATTTCGTTCTGCAAAGTGTGGCGGACCACCGGGTCGACGGCGGAGAATGCCTCGTCCATCAACAGAATCGGCGGGTCGGCGGCCAGTGCCCGTGCCACTCCTACCCGCTGTTGTTCGCCGCCGGACAGTTGCGCGGGATAGCGCGACGCGAGCTTCGGATTCAGCCCGACGCGTTCGAGTACCTGGTAGGCAGCGGCGCGGGCCGCGCGCCGGGACTGACCGCAGAGCACCGGCACCGTGGCCACGTTATCGATAACCCGTTGGTGGGGCATCAAACCCGCGCTCTGGATGACGTAGCCGATGCCGCGGCGCAGTCGCACCGGGCTGACCGTCGAGACGTCCTTGCCGTCGACGGTCACGGTGCCCGAGGTGGGATCGACCATCCGGTTGATCATGCGTAGCGCGGTGGTCTTCCCGCAGCCGGACGAGCCGACGAAAACCGTCAGCTTGCCTTTCGGCACATGCAGACTCAACCGGTCGACCGCCGTTGCGCCGCCGCTAAAGACCTTGCTGACGTTGTCGAAGGTGATCACATCAGTGCTCGATCGGCCGATCGAAACCGTTGTCGTGCACCCATTTCCGGGCCGCTTCGTCGGGATCGACGCCACCGTTGCCGAAGACCGCCGCGTTGAGTTTGGCGATACCGCCGGTGGTCAGCTTCGCCGAGACCGCATCGAGCACCTCCTTGAGGCGGTCGGACTTCTTCTGTGAATTAACCAGCGGCACAATGTTTCCGGCCAGAAAGTTGTGCTCAGGATCCTCCAGCGCCACCAGGTGATCCTGCACCACGGCCGGCGAGGTACTGAAGATGTTGGCGGCGGTCGCCGACCCGTCCACCAACGCCCGCACCGTCACCGGGCCGCCGCCGTCGTTGATCGTCATGAAGTTGCCGGAACTGATATCGAGTCCGTACTTCTGCTTGAGCCCGATCAGCCCGGACGGACGGGTCGCGAAGGCTGACGGCGCGGCGAAACGCACCTCGGCGGAATGCGCAGCGAGGTCCCCGATCGTCTTGAGGCTCCACTTGGCGGCGGTGGCGGCGGTGACTGTGACGGTGTCGGTATCCGAAGCAGGCGACGGAGTGAGAATGGAGAGGTCACCGGGCAGCCGCTGATACAGCTGCAACTCGACCGCGTCGAGAACGGTGGCCTTTGAGTCCGGCTCGAAGTAGAGCAGCAGATTGCCGATGTACTCCGGAACCAGGTCGATGGAATGGTCTTTGAGCGCCGGGATATACGTCTCCCGGCTGCCGATGCCCATTCTCCGTCCGACGTCGAAGCCGTTGGCATGCAGTGCCTGCGCGTAGATTTCGGCGACGATCTGCGATTCCGGGAAGTCGCCGGATCCCACCACGATGGACCTGGGGCCACCCGCGCCGGATCCGAACGGATCGGGATTGCCGCACGCCGCAATCGGGTATCCGAGCAGCAACACAATCGCGGCGAGTGTTGCCCGCCGCAGCATTTCCACCCTGACGAGACTACGTTGCCGCGACGCCGCCGCAGCCGAGCATGCGAGGAGTTTTCCTGTGGTTTGGTTTCATTCCGTGCCGTATGGGTCAAAGATGGACTCATGACCAGCACCTCTCCTGGCTCGCTGCCGCCGGATGCACCTCGGCCTGATCATTCGCCGTCCCGTAAGACACCGCCGCCGCAGTCCCGACCGCTGCCGAAGGACAAGGCGTCCGCGTTCACCCGCGCCGGCGCCCTGTGGTCGTCGCTGATCGTCGGCTTCCTGATCCTGATCCTGTTGCTGGTCTTCATCGCCCAGAACACCGCGTCCACCGCGTTCACCTTCCTCGGCTGGCACTGGACGCTGCCGCTGGGAGTGGCGATCCTGCTGGCCGCCGTCGTGGGCGGGCTGATCACCGTTGCCGTGGGTACGGCCCGGATCGTTCAGCTGCGCCGCGCGGCCAAGAAGAACCTGACCGCCGCGCACCGCTAGGTGAGCCTGGCGATCTCGGCGAGTCCGCGCGAGATCAGCGGCGCCACCACCTCGGGAGCGTCGGCGGACGCCTCCTGCCCGTCGGCTTCTTCGGACATGCGCCGGCGAAAGTCGATGCCCGCGGCGATGATGGCGAGCTTGAAGTACGCCAGGGCCATGTAGAACTCCCACTGGCCCAGCGGCTGCCCGGACACCAGGGAATACCGGTCGGCCAGCTCATCGGCCGACGGCAGCAGCGGAGACGTCCAAGCGGCCGGAGTGTCGATGATCAGGTCCAGCGCCGGGTCTCGGTAGACGCACATCAGGGCCGCGTCGCTGATCGGGTCCCCCAGAGTCGACAGCTCCCAGTCGACGACCGCACGCACGATGGTCGGGTCCTCCGAATCGAGGATGGTGTTGTCGATCCGGTAGTCGCCGTGCACGATCGACGTCCGGCTCTGCTGCGGAATGGCTTGCTGCAGCGCCGAATGCAACCGTTCGACGTCGTCGTCGCGGCGGTCTTCTGGTAACCGCACCAGCTCCCATTGCGAGCCCCACCGGCGTACCTGGCGTTCCAGGTAGCCGTCGGGCCTGCCGAAGTCGCTGAGCCCGACCGAGGCCGGGTCGATGCTGTGCAGGTCGACCAGCACCCGGATCAGCGAATCCACGCAGCCGTCGATGGCGCGGCGCCCCAGCGATTCCAGCTGTGAGCGCCGGCGCACCACCTGCCCGTCGACGAATTCGACGATCTGGAATGGCGCACCCAGCACCGTGTCGTCCTCACACAGGGCGATCGCACGCGCCACCGGCACCGCGGTGTCCTGCAGCGCGGCCACCACCTTGAACTCACGGGCCATGTCGTGCGCCGAGGGCGTCAGGCCGTGCAGCGGCGGACGCCGCACCAGCCAGCTCGTCGCATCGTCATAGACGCGGAAGGTCAGATTGGAGCGGCCGCCGGAGATGAACTCACCGCGCAGCTCGCCGGTGCGCGGGACGTCCAGTGAACGCAGATACCCGTCCAACGCCGCCAGCTCGAGGCCGTCAAGTCGGTCCACCGAAGTCACCGCACTTGTTTACCATTCACTCCTCAGGATCAAATCGTTCGCTCCTCCGCACGCCGCTACGCGCCGCGCATCGTCGACTCACTCCTGCTGGATCGGTTCGCTCCTCCGCACGCCGCTACACGGCGCGCATCGTCGACTCACCCCTGCAAAATCGGTTCGCTCCTCCGCACGCCGCTACACGGCGCGCATCGTCGACTCACCCGCGCAGGTTTCGGGGCAGCAGATCCCACACATGCTCCGTCGCGTTGACCGTCGCCACCGTCGCCTGCCCGGTCCGGGAGAACAACAGCCGCGTCACCGAGGCGTAGTCGATGGGAAACGACAGCAACCGCGCGGTCCCCAGAATCTCGTGCAGCACCACATTGATCACACCGCCGTGGCTGAACGCGGCGATGGTCTCGTCGGGGTCGGCGGCAGCCACCAGGTCGTCGATCGCTCCGCGAACCCGGGCACGGAAGGCGTCCTCGTCGACGGCAGACGGCAGGTGGCCCTGCGCCATGCGAGCCCATTCCTGCGGGAACTCGGTTCGGATCTGTTCGATCGGAATGTAGGACGTCAGGTCCCGGTCGTATTCAGCCAGCCGGTCCTCGATATCGATGCTCAGGTCGCGAGCCTTCGCCAGCGGCTCGGCGGTCTGGATCGCGCGGCGTTGCGGGCTGCTGACGACACGAGAGATGGGAAACCGGGCCAGCGCCTCAGGCAGCCGCGCTACCTGCTGCAATCCGGTCTCGGACAGGTCGGGATCGGCACCCTCGCCGTGTTCGCTGCGCAGCGGCAATGCGTGGCGGACCAGAAGGAGTTGCATCTGCCCAGCCTCGCACGCGGGCGTTCGGGGTCTTGCCGGCCTTATGGAGAATGCTATTCTCCGTTTGGAGAGCGGGGTGTACGGAGCATGGTGGCTGCGAGTGGGACCGAACTGGATGCCGGCGTTCTGGGACGCTGGCTCGACTCCAAGGACGCGGCGGGGCACGGCGAACAGACCGTCCTCAACCAGCTCAGCGGCGGCTCGCAGAACACGCTCTATCTGGTTGAGCGCGGCCCGGAGCGGATGGTGCTACGGATGCCCGGCCCGCGCGCAGACGCCGCGCGCTTTGACGGCCTGCTCCGCGAGATCCGGCTGGTGCGGGCCCTGTCGGGCACCGACGTGCCGCATGCGGAGTTGATCGCCGCCGACGACACCGGCTCGGTGCTGGGTATGCCGTTCTACGTGATGAGCGCGATCGACGGCTGGAGTCCGATGGACGGCGGCTGGCGGGCGCCGTTCGACACCGACCTCGCGGCTCGTCGCGAGCTGGCGTTCCAGATCGTCGAAGGCGCCGCCAAGCTCGGCCGGGTGGACTGGCGCGCCCAGGGCCTGGAAGGTTTCGGCCGCCCGGACGGCTTCCACGAACGACAGGTCGACCGCTGGCTGGCCTTCCTCGACTCGTACAAGGTGCGGGAGCTGCCGGGACTGGACGAGGCCGCGGACTGGCTGCGGCGCAACCGGCCCGCGCACTACACGCCCGGCATCATGCACGGCGACTACCAGTTCGCGAACGTGATGTTCGCGCACGGGGCACCGGCCCGGCTGGCCGCGATCGTGGACTGGGAGATGACGACCGTCGGCGACCCGCTGCTGGACCTGGCGTGGGCGCTGCTCGGCTACGACGGGGAGGAGCCGCGCGCCGGCGGGTTCTACCTCGACATGGCCGGCATGCCGCGGCGCAGCGAATTGCTGTCGCACTACGAGTCGATCAGCGGACTGTCCACCGAGAACATCGACTACTACCTGGTGCTGGCAAACTGGAAGCTCGGCATCGTGCTGGAGAAGACATACGCCGCGGGCGTTCGGACCGGGAAGGTGGACCCCAAGATCAAAGACGCATTCGGGTCGATGATCCCGCAGCTGATCGCCACCGCCGCAGAATTGGCACGGTCCTGAAATGGGTTACGCTGACCAGCTTTTCGACCTCACTGACAGGGTGGTGCTGATCACTGGCGGTAGCAGGGGCCTGGGCCGGGAGATGGCCTTCGGCATGGCGCGCTGCGGTGCCGACGTGGTGATCGCCAGCCGCAACATGGACAACTGCGTGGCCGTGGCCAAGGAGATCGAGGCCGAGACGGGCCGCACCGCCATGCCGTACCAGGTGCACGTCGGCCGGTGGGACCAACTCGACGGGCTGGTGGAGGCCACCTACGACGCCTTCGGCAAGGTCGACACCCTGGTCAACAACGCCGGCATGTCGCCGCTGTACGGCAAGCTGTCCGAGGTCAGCGAGAAGCTCTACGATTCGGTGTTCAACCTGAATCTCAAAGGGCCATTTCGCCTTTCGGCGTTGGTGGGGGAACGGATGGTGGCCGCCGGAGGCGGCTCGATCATCAATGTGAGTTCGGCCGGCTCGCTGCGACCGAGCCCGGACATCATCCCCTACGCCTCGGCCAAGGCCGGACTCAACGCGATGACGGAGGGCTTCGCGCGCGCATTCGGCCCAACGGTGCGGGTGAACACACTCATGGCCGGGCCGTTCCTGACCGACGTCAGCAAGGCCTGGAACCTCCAGGAGCGTGACACCAACATGTTCGGGCACCTGTCGCTGCGACGCGCCGGCAATCCCCCCGAAATCGTCGGCGCCGCTCTGTTTCTGGCGTCGGACGCGTCCAGTTTCACCACCGGCTCCATCGTGCGGGCCGACGGCGGCATTCCCTGACGAGAGGAGCACTTCGATGGCATGGGACTTCTCCACTGAGCCGGAGTTCGAAAAGAAGCTCGAGTGGGTCCGCGCGTTTGTGCGCGACGAAGTGGAACCGCTCGAAGTGCTCTTTCCCGGCTGTGAATTCCTGCCGCTGAATGAGGAACGCCGCCGCATCGTCGATCCACTCAAGCAGCAGGTCCGCGATCAGGGTTTGTGGGCACCGCATCTGGGTCCCGAACTCGGGGGGCAGGGCTTCGGCGCGGTCAAGCTGACCCTCATCAACGAGATCCTGGGCCGCAGCCCGTGGGCACCCATCATCTTCGGAACGCAGGCCCCCGACACGGGCAACGCGGAGATCCTGGCCCGCTTCGGCACCCAGGAACAGAAGGACCGGTACCTGGCCGGCCTGTTGTCCGGAGAGATCTTCTCCTGCTTCTCGATGACCGAACCGCAGGGCGGCGCCGATCCGCGGGTCTTCACCACCCGGGCGGTGCGCGACGGTGACGACTGGGTGATCACCGGCCAGAAGTTCTTCTCCTCCAACGCTTCTGTCGCATCGTTCTTCATCGTCGTCGCCATCAGCGACCCGGATGTGCCGGTGCACCACGGCGCGTCCACGTTTCTGATCCCGGCGGGGACACCGGGCCTGACCATCGAAGCCAACCACCACCTCGTCGGGTCCGACCCGCACGAACCGGGCCATGCGCTGGTGCGCTACAACGACGTGCGGGTCGGCCACGACGCGCTGTTGGGTGAACCGGGCCAGGGCTTTCTGATTCTGCAGACGCGCTTGGCCGGCGGACGTTTGCACCACGCCATGCGCTCCATCGGGATGGCGCAGCGGGCCATCGAGATGATGTCGCGCCGGGCGAAAAGCCGTTTCACACAGGGTAGTTCGCTGGCGGACAAGCAACTGGTGCAGGAGTTCATCGCCGACTCGCACACCGAGTTGATTCCGTTCCGGCTGACGGTACTGCACGCCGCCTGGCTGATCGACAACGGCGACGAACGCGCGGCCCGCGCCGAGATCGGGGTTTGCAAGATCCTGGCTTCCCAGGTGCTGAAATCCATTGCGCTGCGGGCCATTCAGGTCCACGGCGCGCTCGGGCTCAGCGATCAGCTGCCGCTGGTCAACGTGCTACTGGGCGGCATCGCGCTCGGTCTGGCCGATGGACCGACCGAGGCGCACAAGGTCAACCTGGCCCGGATGCTCTTGAAGGGTTACGAAGCCGAAGAAGGCGAGTGGCCCAGCGAGATGCTCGACGTCCGGCGCGAGGCGGCCCGCAAGAAGTACGCAGGCGTGATCGATCGTGTTCCGGCACTGCCTGATTCGCCGTGAGCGACCGGGTGACCGCGGCCGTCGAGCGTGCCCTCGACGACCGGCAGCGTGCCGCTGCCGAGGAGGTGGAACGGATCCTGGCCGCCGCGGTACGGGTGATGCAGCGGGTGGCGCCCGAACCGCCCCGCGTCAGCGACATCGTCGCCGAGGCCGGGTCGTCGAACAAAGCGTTCTACCGGTACTTCGCCGGCAAGGACGAGCTCATCCTGGCGGTGATGGAACGCGGGGTGGGAATCGTGGTGTCCTATCTGCAGCACCAGATGGCCAAGGAGACCCGGCCGCAGGACCGGGTGGCCCGCTGGATCGAAGGCACGCTGGCGCAGGTCGCCGATCCGCATCTGATCAGCATGAGCCGCGCGGCGGCCGGGCAGGTGTCGAACTGGCTGGCCGCCGACCGGGAGATGATGCGGCCGCTGCGTGAGTTGCTGGTCGAGCCGGTAACCGCGCTCGGCAGCACCGACGTCGAGCGTGACGTCGAGGCGGTTTACGGTGGCACGGTCGCGGTGATGCGACGGTACGTCGGGTCGGCCGACCGGCCGGGCCGGGAAGACATCGAGCACCTGGTGAAGTTCTGCCTGCTCGGGCTGGGAGTCCGTTGATGCGCGCCATCCTCTGCAATGCCTACGGCCCACCGGAGGACCTGGTGCTCGCCGAGGTTGCCGACCCGGTGCCCGCCCCGGGTCAGGTGCTGGTGCGGGTGCACGCGGCGGCGGTGAATTTTCCCGATGTGCTGTTCATCGCGGGCAAGTACCAGGTCAAGATTCCGCCGCCGTTCATCCCCGGCAACGAGATCGCCGGCGAGGTGGTGGCCGTCGGGACCGGCGCATCGTTGCACCCGGGCCAGCGGGTGTTCGGCACCACCTTCGGAGCGTTCGCCGAGTTGGCGGTGCTGGATGCCACGACGGCCGAAGCGGTACCCGACGGCGTCGATTTCGGCTCTGCCGCAGCTTTCGGGGTGACCTACCGGACGGCGTATCACGCGCTGCGTTCGGTCGCCCAGGTCGCCCCGGGTGATTGGGTGGTGGTGCTGGGGGCGGCGGGCGGAGTCGGCCTGGCCGCGGTAGATCTGGCAGTCGCGATGGGCGCCCGGGTGCTGGCGGCGGCATCCACTCCGAAGAAACTGGACCTGTGCCGCGAGCGCGGCGCCGAGGCCACCGTCGATTACGACAATGAGGACCTGAAGCTACGCATCCGGGAGCTGACCGGCGACAGCGCGCGCGTCGTCCTGGACCCGGTGGGCGGCTCCTACGCGGAGCCCGCGTTGCGGGGGCTGGCCCGCGGCGGCATGTTCGTCACGCTCGGCTACGCGGCCGGATCCATCCCGGCCATTCCGCTGAATCTGGTGATGCTCAAGGACATCACCGTGCGCGGCATGGAGATCCGCACCTTTATGGGCGACTATCCCGACGAGTGCGCCCGCGACCTCGCCGAACTGTCGCAGCTGTTCGCCGACGGAAAGATCCGGCCCTACATCGGTGCGCGGTTCCCGCTGGCGGAAACCGCTGCGGCACTGCGCTTCGTGGCCGACCGCAAGGTGCTGGGCAAGGTGATCATCGACGTCGCTTGAGGGTTACCCCTCCATCGCGAGCAGACGCAAAATCGCCCAGGAGCGTCCGCTCCATGGCGATTATGCGTCTGCTCGGCCCAGTCAGGGGACCACGATGTTGAAGTTGGGGTCGGGGTTGTCGAGCACCGCCAGCAACGATTGCAGCGCGCCCTGGTCGCCCGACACCTCGAGCCCCGGCGACGTGAAGTCACCCATCGCCACGCCGAGAAGCCGGAACTTGGTGTCCAGCTTGACCGTAACGGTCGCGGACGCCGGGTCGGCGGGCACCCGCCGCTGCACCAGCACACCATTGCGCAGCGCCAGCCGGTAATTGGCGTCCAGATCGGCGAACGTGATGTCGATCGCGATGTCCAGATCCCAGCTGCCCGGCCCGTTCACCCGGATGGCCAAGCCGTCGAAGATCTGCTCCGGCGTCAGCTGGGACAGCAGGCTCAGCGACGTCGCTTGGGTCGCGGTCCCGAAGTTGCCCACGCGCAGTTCGGTGGCCCCGCTCATGAAGAAGTTGCGCCACGTCGCGTTCTCGGCGCCGTAGCCCAACTGCTCCAAAGTGTCCGCATACAGCTCACGCGCCGCGGCGTGATGCTCGTCGGTGAACATCGCGTGATCCAAAAGCGTTGCCGCCCAGCGGAAATCGCCTGAATCAAAAGCGGCGCGGGCCAATTCGACCACCCGGTCCAGGCCGCCGAGGGCCTCGACATAACGGGGCCCCAGCGCTTCAGGCGGGTGCGGCCATAACCGGCCCGGGTTGCCGTCGAACCATCCCATGTAGCGCTGGTAGACGGCCTTGACGTTGTGGCTGACCGACCCGTAGTAGCCGCGGGCATGCCAGGCCTGGTCCAAGGCCGGTGGCATCTGGAACATTTCGGCGATCTCCACGCCGGTGTACCCCTGGTTGAGCAACCGCAGAGTCTGGTCGTGCAGGTAGGCATACAGGTCGCGCTGCAGCGAAAGGAATTCGACGATGTGCTCGCGTCCCCAGGTCGGCCAGTGATGTGAGGCGAAGACCACGTCGGTGCGATCGGCGAAGGCGTCGATCGCCTCGGTCAGGTAACCCGACCAGGCATGCGGGTCGCGCACCAGGGCCCCGCGCAGCGTCAACAGGTTGTGCAGGTTGTGCGTGGCGTTCTCGGCCATGCACAACGCCCGGAATTGCGGGAAGTAGAAGTGCATCTCGGCGGGAGCCTCGGTGCCCGGCGCCATCTGAAACTCGATCTGCACACCGTCGATGGTGTGCGTCTCCCCCGTCTTCTTGATATCGATGGTCGGAACGATCAGGCCGACCTCCCCGGTCGACGGTGTCTGACCGAGCCCGCAGCCCACCTGCCCGGACGGCCCGCGATCCAGCACCGTGCCGTACATATACGTGGCGCGGCGCGTCATCGCCGGTCCGGCATAGACGTTCTCCTGTACGGCGTGTGTGGTGAAGCCCTCCGGCGCCAGCACCGCCACCTTCCCGGCATCCACGTCGGCCTGCGACGCAACTCCGAGCACACCCCCGAAATGGTCGACGTGGCTGTGGGTGTAGATGACCGCCACCACCGGCCGGTCGCCGCCCCGGTGCGCGCGATACAACTCCAGCGCTGCCGCGGCCACTTCCGTGGACACCAGCGGATCGATGACGATGACTCCGGTGTCGCCTTCGATGAAACTGATGTTGGAGAGGTCGAGTCCCCGAACCTGATAGATCCCCGGCACCACCTCGTAGAGGCCCTGTTTGGCGGCCAGCGTCGACTGCCGCCAGAGGCTGGGATGTACCGACGTGGGTGCGGGCCCGCCGAGGAACGAGTACACGTCGTTGTCCCACACCACGCGACCGTCGGCGGCTTTGATGACGCACGGCGTCAGCGCGGCGATGAAACCACGGTCGGCGTCGTCGAAATCCCTTGTGTCATCGAACGGTAACGCATGCCGGCCATGTGCCGACTCGATTGTCGCGGTAGGGGGCTTGTGATCCACCGGCACCACCTTTCCATCAAAGCAGTCATTCGGAGTGAGAACTCGCCTGCAAATTGTTTTCGTTGGACCCTAGCCATTCCGTCCGGAGAAGTCGCATACTGCCGGGGCGGTTCGCAATGACGATGGACCGCTACAACGGGCAAAGGAGCACAGGTGAAGCGTGGACTAACGGTCGCTGTGGCCGGGGCGGCCATTCTGGTCGCAGGTCTTTCCGGATGTTCGGACAACAAGTCGAACACAAGTAGCGGTTCCTCGAGCGCGAGTTCAAGCGGAGGCGGCGGCGCCTCTGGCACGAAGGTGATCATCGACGGGCAGGACCAGCACGTGACCGGCACGACCGTGTGCACCACCGCGGCCGGCAACGTCAACATCGCGATCGGCGGGTCGGCGACCGGCATCGCCGCCGTGCTGACCGACGCCAATCCGCCTGAGGTCAAGTCGGTGGGCCTCGGCAACGTCAACGGCGTGACCCTCGCGTACACCTCCGGCACCGGCCAGGGCAAGGCCGAGGCGACCAAGAACGGAAACGCCTACAAGATCACCGGCACCGCCACCGGGGTGGACATGGCCAACCCGATGTCACCGGTGAACAAGCCCTTCGAAATCGACGTCACCTGCTCCTGACTTAATGCGACGATGCGGGCGGTTGCCGACCATTGACCGGCAACCGCACCGCGAATTCCGTGCAGCCGGGTCGGCTGTTCACGGTAATGGTCCCGTTATGCGCTTTGACGACGGCGGAGACGATCGCCAAACCCAATCCAGTGCTGCCGCCTTTGCGTGAGCGTGAACTATCGCCACGCGCGAATCGCTCGAACACCTCCGACTGTTGCGCCACCGGGATTCCGGCACCGTTGTCGGTGACCTGCAGCAGCGTGTGTGTCGGCCCGGTGCTCAGCCGGGTGGTGACGACGGTGCCCGGTGCGGTGTGAATGCGAGCGTTGGCCAACAGATTGGCCATCACCTGATGCAGGCGCGCCTCGTCGCCGATCACCGTCACCGGTTCCGGCGGCAGATCGAGCTCCCACTGGTGATCCGGCCCGGCGATGTGGGCGTCGCTGACGGCATCGACCGCCAGGCGGGACAGGTCGACCGCTTCGCGCTCGAGCGGCCGGCCGGAGTCCAGCCGGGCCAGCAGCAGCAGGTCCTCGACCAACCGGGTGATCCGCTCGGTCTCCGAGGCGACCCGGCTCATGGCATGTGCCACCGCTTCGCGGTCGTCACCCATGCGTTGGGCGAGTTCGGTATACCCGCGGATCGCGGCCAGCGGTGTACGTAGCTCGTGGCTGGCGTCCGCGACGAACTGGCGGACCCGGGTCTCGCTCGCCTGCCGGGTCGACAGTGCGGCGGAGATGTGATCGAGCATCCGGTTGAGCGCCGAACCCAGTTGCCCGACTTCGGTATACGGGTTGGCGTCGGCTTCAGGCACCCGGACCGGCAACTCCACCTCACCACGGTCCAGCGGCAGATCGGCCACCTTGGTGGCGGTTTGGGAAACCCGCCGCAACGGCGCGAGCGCCCGCCGGATGATGACCACCCCGGCGGCGGTCGCGGCGGCCATCGCGATCAGCGTGACGATGCCGAAAATGACCAGCATCCGGAATTCGGTGGCATCGATGTTGGACATCGACAAGCCGGTCACGATCACGTCGGCACGGTTTCGGCTGGGGGCGGCGACGACCCGGTACCGGCCCAGGCCGTCGAGGTTCAGGGTCACCGGTGAGCGGCTCCCGGCGATCTGCTCAAGTTGATGCTGGGCTGCCGGCGTCAGAGCGTCGCGCGCACCGCTACTGGTCAGGTACCCGGCGTCGACGGTCCTGCCGTCACTGACCACCGCCGCGACCATGCCGGCCGGCTGGCCCGGCGCGTCCAGAAACCTGGGGCCGGGTCCGGTCTTGACGACGCGCGGTTCGTGCCGGCGGGGCGGTTCGGGGTACAGCAGCGACGAGCGGTAGGAGGTGCCGCTGAGTTGACTGTCCAACTGCGCCAGCAGGTGGTGGCGCAGTGCGAGTTCGGTTGCGGCAGTGATGCCGACACACACGAGGGCGAGGACCACGACCTGCCCGACGATGAGGCGCAGCCGAAGCGACCAGACCCGCGGGCTCCTAGCGCGCCGGCTTGAGGACATATCCTGCGCCGCGCAGCGTGTGGATCATGGGTTCGCGACCGTTGTCGATCTTCTTGCGCAGGTAGGAGATGTAGAGCTCGACGATGTTGGATCGGCCACCAAAGTCGTAACTCCATACGCGGTCCAGAATCTGCGCCTTGCTCAGCACCCGCTTGGCGTTGCGCATCATGAACCGCAGGAGTTCAAACTCGGTGGACGTCAACGAAATCGGTTCACCTGCCCGGGTCACCTCGTGGCTGTCTTCGTCGAGGACGAGATCGCCGACGACGAGTTGGGCTCCGCTGTCCACGGTGGTCACGCCGGTGCGCCGCAGCAGGGCGCGCAACCGCAGCACCACCTCTTCGATGCTGAACGGCTTGGTGACGTAATCGTCTCCGCCGGCGGTCAATCCGGCGATACGGTCTTCCACGGCGTCCTTGGCCGTCAGCAGCAGCACCGGCAGACCGGGATTCTCCTGACGCAACCGGTGCAGGACGTCCAAACCGCTCATGTCGGGCAGCATTACGTCGAGCACGACGACGTCGGGGCGTTCGGCACGGGCGGCGGCGATGGCCGATGAGCCGTCACCCGCCGTTGCGATGTTCCAGCCTTCGTAGCGCAGGGCCATCGACACCATCTCGGCCAGCACAGGTTCGTCGTCCACCACCAGCACGGTGACCGGTTGGCCGTCGGCGCGGCACATGACCACGCGTTCAGTTCGGGGAGCCGCCACGAGTTCCAGTATCCGCACCCGACTGGGCCGAGGCTATGGCATCCCTATGCCCCAGCTGTGAAAGGCCGCGCCGGTTGTGGTGCCGTCGGCCGGTTGACGTTGGCGCAATACGCGCTGGAAGCCGGCCAATAATTGCGATAATCGCTCCGTGGCCATGGGAGTGGTTGGCCGGGAGACGGAGGCGGCGGCGATCGTCGAGTTTCTCGATGCCGCGGCCACCGCGCCGAGCAGCCTGGTGATCGAGGGCGACGCAGGGATCGGCAAGACCACCATCTGGTTGGCCGCGATCGAACAGGCCCGCGAGCGCGGCTGCCGCGTGCTTTCGACCAGGACCGCGCAGTCGGAGTCCGTCCTGGCGTATGCATCGCTGACCGACTTGGTGAGCGATGTCAACGCCGCCGTGTTGGCCGATCTGCCCGCACCGCAACGGATCGCACTCGATCGGATTGCGCTGCGCGGTGACTTCGACGGCGCGCCGACGGACCCGCGTGCGGTAGCCGCGGCGTTTCTATCGGTTATCGACGGCCTGTCTGAATCCGGTTGCGTCGT
Organism: Mycobacterium sp.; assembly: GCA_003987775.1. Lineage (GTDB taxonomy): Bacteria > Actinomycetota > Actinomycetes > Mycobacteriales > Mycobacteriaceae > Mycobacterium. Next base: position 271,628 of record RXJD01000002.1, on the reverse strand, counting down.
GGTCGCTATCGACGACCTGCAGTGGCTCGACCAGTCCAGCGCCGCCGTCATCGAGTTCGCCGCGAGGCGATTGTCCGGATCCGTCGGGGTACTGACGACGCTGCGCACGGACGCAATTTCCGGGGTGGATGTGTCCTGGCTGCGGCTGCCTCGCCCCGACGCCGACCGGCGACTCACGATCGGTCCGCTGAGCGTAGGTGCCTTGCACACCGTGGTGGTGCGACGACTCGGGCGGTCGCTGCCCCGGCCGACGATGGTGCGCATCAGCGAGTTGTCGGGCGGAAACCCGTTTTATGCGTTGGAGCTGGCCCGGGCAGCCGGAGAATCCGAAGTGCCCATGCCGGGATCGCTGTCCCAGCTGGTCCGAACTCGCCTCGCCGGAGTGGACGCCGACGCACGCGCGGCCCTGCTCGCCGCCGCGTGCGCCAGGTCGCCGACGGTCGATCTGATCGCGCGGGCGACCGACAACGCCGCCGCTGATGTCGTCGCGCTGCTCGCCGACGCCGAATCCACGGGCATCATCCGTTACGAGGGCAATCGCCTGCGGTTCGAGCATCCCCTGCTGGCTTCGGGCATCTACGCCAGCGCCTCCCCACCGCAGCGCCGCGCCATCCATCGTCGACTCGCTGACATCGTCGCCGAGCCCGAACTGCGTGCGCGACACCTCGCCCTGGCCACGACAACGGGCGACCACCAGACGCTGCGAGCCCTGGACGCGGCGGCACAGTCGGCCAGTAAACGAGGTGCGCCTATCGCCGCAGCCGAGCTGTTGGACCTCGCCGTCAAGCTCGGCGGCGATACGCCGCATCGACGAATCCGGTTGGCGGGCTTCCTTTTCAATAGCGGCAACAGCGCACGCGCCCGCCGACTGCTCGAAGAGGTCGTCACACAGACTTCAGCGTGTGGGGTGCGCGCGGAAGCATCCAGCCTGCTCGCCGTGATGAGCCAGCTCGAGGGCAGTCTGGTGACCGCCGCCGACCATCTGCACCAGGCGCTCGGGTGCGCGGCCGAGGACCCCGCTCTGCGCGCGCGCATTCTGATCTCGCTGGCCTGGGTGCAGATTCACATCGGTGAATTCGCCGCGTCGGTGCGCAGTATCCACGACGCGCAGAAGGATGCACACACTGTTGGTGATCCACAAACGCTGAGTCAGGCGTTGGGGATGAAGGTGACGGTCGGTTTGCTCGCCGGCAGCGGTAGCGACGATGAAACGCTTTCGCAAGCAATGGAATTGGAGTCGCCCGAGTCGGCGTCATCGGTGATGTTCCGACCCAGCGTTCATGCTGCGCTGACACACGCATGGACCGGTCGGCTCGACGCCGCACAGGACGGCTTCCGCAGGGTCAGGCAACGGTGCATCGAGCGCGGCGAGGAAAGCGACCTAGTCTTCGTCGCCTACCACGAAGGTCTGACCGCAATCTGGCGGGCGGCATTCACCGACGCTGCGCTGATCGCCCAGAACGCGGTGCAATTGGCCTCGCAGCTCGACGGGCCACTACCGCTGTCGGCTGCGTTGACTATCAGAGCTCTGGCCGAGGCCTACGCCGGGCACGAGGCCGACGCACGCCGTGACCTACGGCGGGCGATCGAACCCACCCGCGACTGCGGGTCGGTGTTGCTTGCCGGCTGGACTATGGCGACGCTGGGTTTCCTGGAGGTATCGCTGGGTCATCATCGCGCCGCCATCACCGCGCTGGAACCGCTCGCCGACAGGCTCCGCGCCAATCCCGAGGCGACGGAGATTTTCGGCGCGTGGTTTGTTCCGGATGCGGTGCAAAGCTTCGTTGCCGAGGGGCGGCTTGCTGATGCGGAACCCCTCGTCGACATGCTGGAACGCAACGGGCGCCGGCTGGATCGGGCGTGGATGCTGGCGTGCGGCGCGCGCGGGCGCGCCATGTTGCTCGCCGCACACGGGGACCTCGACGCCGCGATCGACGCAGTCGAAGGCGCGATGATCCAACACCGGCGCCTGCCCATGCCCTTCGAATACGCCCGCATCCAGCTATTGGCCGGCCAGCTCGAACGGCGGCGGCGCCACAACCACGCCGCCGCCTCCTATCTGCAACAGGCGCTGGAGGCCTTCGAGCGCCTGGGCACCCCGCTGTGGGCCGACCGCGCCCGCACCGAACTGGCACGGGCCAACGTCGGCCCCCACGCGGCGACTACGCTCACCCCTTCCGAGCAGCGGGTGGCCGAACTGGCCGCCTCGGGCATGACCAACCGCGCCGTCGCCGCCGCCCTGTTCATCAGCCCCAAAACCGTCGAAGCCAACCTGGCCCGCGTCTACCGCAAACTCGGCATCCGCTCGCGGGCCGAACTCGGCGTACATATGGGGCCGACGATGGCGCCACCCAGCTCGCCTTCCCAGACGCGCCCGGGCTGATGACCGATGCGCAGGACGAGGGAAACACCCGATTTACGTGACCGCCGCGGCGCCTAGCCTCCATCCCATGAGCACTACCGCAGCGTGCTATCTGGTCGAGTGGTACCAGCCCCCGGTCACCGAGGCGGCGCTCAGCCAGACGGCGAACAAGCTGGCGGCCATCGCAGCGGACATGAGTGCCCGCGGTCATCCCGTCCGGCTGCTGACGATGGTGTCAGTCCCGGCTGACGAAGTGTTGTTCGGCGTGTTCACCGCGGAGTCCGCCGATCTCGTCGGCCAGACGTGCGACTGCGCCGGAATTCCGGCGTCGCGGCTGGCCACCGCCACCGCCACCTCTACCTGACTGGACCTTGCACGAGTTCGTAGCTTCCGACGAGCGCGCGCAGGATGCCGATGGCTTCGCATTCCCCGTGCCCGCGGCCCGTGCCCGCGGCCGGTTGAGCTGCCGGGCGAACGTAGGGAAACACCCGATTTATCGAGGGTCGTCGCGCCAATAGCGTCGAACTTAACCACGGCTTCGTGCGGCAAAGCGGCGAACACTCAAGACGCCCCTGATAACTGGCCGCTGGAAAAGGGAGGCATCACATGTCTTTTGTTCTCGCGACCCCGGAGTTGCTCGCAACGGCGGCCGCAGATCTGGCCGGTATCGACTCGGCACTGCGCTCGGCTACCGCGACGGCGGCTGCCCCCACCACATCGCTGCTGGCGGCCGGTGCCGACGAAGTGTCGGCAGCCATCGCGGCGTTATTCGGCACGCACGGGCAGGCGTTTCAGACGCTGAGCAATCAGGCGGCGGCGCTCCATCAGCAGTTTGTGCAGTCGTTGTCTGCCGGTGCGGCGGCCTATGCCGGCGCCGAGGCCACCGCCGCGACTCCCCTGCAACCGGTCCTGGATCTGATCAATGCGCCCACCCTGGCGCTGTTGGGGCGCCCACTGATCGGCAACGGCGCCAACGCCGCCCCGGGAAGCGGGGCCAAAGGCGGTGACGGCGGCATCTTGTTCGGCAACGGCGGGGCGGGCGGGTCGGGGGCCACCGGCACGGTCGGCGGTAAGGGCGGCAGCGGCGGGGCCGCTGGCCTGTTCGGCAACGGCGGCGCCGGAGGGGCGGGTGGGTTCGGCACCGTCCAGGGGGGCGCCGGCGGGGTTGGCGGTGCGGGCGGGTTGTTCGGTACCGGAGGTGCCGGGGGCAACGGCGGCAGAGGGTTGTCGGCAAGCGGCGGCGACGGCGGGGCGGGCGGTGTGGCCGGCCTGTTCGGCACCGGCGGCATCGGCGGCACCGGCGGGTCGGGCCTCATCTTCGGCGGACAAGGCGGGGCCGGCGGCGCAGCGGTCCAGTTCGTCGGCGACGGCGGCGCCGGCGGCGCCGGCGGCGGTGCTGTCACCGGCAGCGCGGGGCGCGGAGGTACCGGCGGCACCTCGGGTTCTTTCTCCGGTTCGGGCGGTGCCGGCGGCGCCGGTGGTTTCGGTAGCTTCGGCGGCGCTGGTGGCACCGGGGGCTCCGCCAGCGGCCTCTTCGGCAGCGGCGGCGCCGGCGGCACGGGTGGGGATGCGAGCGCCAGCGGAACTGGGGGAATCGGCGGGAATGGCGGCTACGCCGGCAGCCTGTGGGGCAACGGCGGTGGCGGCGGCGCCGGAGGGGCCGGCCAAACCGGCGGCCACGGCGGTAATGGCGGGCAATCCGGCCTGTTCGGCGATGGCGGCGACGGCGGCGCCGGAGGCGGCGGGGGCGGCGGCGTAAGTCCCGTTGGCGGCGACGGCGGCAAGGGCGGCAACGCTAACCTGATCGGCAACGGCGGCAACGGCGGTAACGGCGGATTTGGCCCCACCATCGGCAAAGCGGGCGGCCGCGGCACCGGCGGGCTGCTACTGGGTCAGGATGGCGTGGCGGGGCTGGGTGGCCCCTAGCGCCGGGCTGGTATCGGTAACCCCGACGCATCCGACCCGGCCGCATCCCACCAACCAGCGGGCACGCGGCCGGATCCGACGCCGATTTAGATCTTGTTAGTACCAGTTACGCCGGCCCGCGACGGGACGGCCGACGGAGCCCATGGCCCACATGACCGCACCGACAACAAGCAGGACTACTCCAAGCACTGACAACAAATGCACGCCGAAGACGAAACCTAAGATCAGCAAGAGGGCGCCGACGACAATCATGAGAACTTTCCTTTACCTAGCAGGGACATAACCGATTGATTGCATTGCACTGGGCTGTGGCAACCGGGGCGCGTGGCAGTCTTTCACTTTCGGATTTACGCCCATGTAATTCAATGGCCCCGCTATCACCGTGACTGCGACGGTTCCCAGTGAGGCACAACTGGTTTCCTCGCCCTTGAAGTAATCGCGCTGCCAGGCCGCGAGGACCCCTATGAGCAGCCACACCAGGACAATTACCCCGAGAATTCCGCGACCGCGATACATAGAAACCTCCATTGTTGCCCGACACAATTCCCGACTGCAGCGTTGCCCGTTGTACTCATGCCTAAACATGAAAACAGCGGGGGAGTCAGCCCTGAATGAGCCGCTATCAGCCGCCTTGCGCTGCCAGCCAGGACGCGGCGCGCCTATTCGATGCGCGGGACAGCCACGCGTCCTGAATCAGCTCGGTCAACTCGGTCAGGCCGATCTCGGCCAGCCGGCTGGCGCGCACCAGCACCGAGGGGTGCCCGTCGAAATGCGAAGAGCTGAAAAACGGCGAGTCAGGGTCCTGGATCAGGGCGAGCTTGTCGCTCTCCGACTCCACCCACAGCATGATCACGTCGGCCCAGCGCTCTCCGGTGTCGGGATCGGTGCAATCCGGCTGCGGGGTACGGAAGAAGACGAACGACTTCCCGCCCACCTGATAGATCGGGTTGCCCTTCGGGCCCTCCAGCCGCTTGACGTGTGGCATCGACGCGGCGATCCGATGCACGTCGCCGACCTTCGCGGGCCGATCAGCCATACCGGCGACGATACCGGCCATTGCCTGACGGTCCGCGGCTGTACCATGGGCAGCCGGTAAAAGGGTTGCAGTAGAGGGGGATAACGGCACGGTGACTGATACCTTGTTCGCCGACGTCTCGGAATACCAAGTGCCGGTTAATGACTCATATCCGTACCAGGTGTTATCGATTCGTGTCAGCGATGGCACCTACCGGGATCACAACTTCGCGCGCAATTACGCATGGATGCGTGGCGCAATAGACAGTGGCCGAATGACATTCGGCATCGTCTATACCTACGTCCGCCCCAATTGGCAGGCCAACGCGGACACCGTGCGCGCGATGATCGATGCCGAAGGCGGCCTGCATCCGCGGGTTGCGCTGATGCTCGACGTCGAATCCGGGGGCAACCCGCCCGGCGACGGGTCGAGCTGGATCAATGCGCTGTATTGGAATCTGGCCGACTACGCAGGCTCGGCGGCCCGAATCATCGGGTACGCCAACGCCTATGACTTCTACAACATGTGGCGGGTGCGCCCGGCCGGCCTCCGCGTGGTCGCGGCGGGATACGGGTCGAATCCGAATCTGCCCGGCCAGGTCGCCCACCAGTACACCGACGGCAACGGCTACAGCCCGAATCTTCCGCAGGGCGCGCCACCGTTCGGCCGCTGTGACATGAACTCCGCCGACGGGCTCACCCCGCAACAATTCGCCGCCGCGTGCGGCATCGCAACGAGCGAAGGATGGCTGATGGCTCTTTCCGACGACGAACAGACCGAACTGCTGAACAAGGTGCGCGACATCTGGGATCAGTTGCGCGGACCCGACGGCGCGGGTTGGCCCCAGCTCGGGCAGAACGGGCAGGGACAGAATCTGACTCCGGTGGACGCGATCGCGGCCATCAAGAACGACCTCGAGAAAAACGGGCAAGCGGGCTAGGCGGCCGCGCGCTTTCGCGGCGTCTGCTCTCCGTTCAGCCGCGGCCGTCGGCACCCGGCAGCCCGTCGGCGCCGTCCTGTAAGTTGCCGCTGCCGCCGGGGCCGCCGGCACCGCCCGCACCGACCGGGCCCAGCAGGCGGGCAGGTGCCCCGTTGCCGCCGTTGCCGCCTGCTCCGCCCTGAGCGGCGAGCAGCGTGGTGCCGACCAGGTTCGTGTACGTTGCGGCACCGCCGGCGCCGCCCTGGCCGCCGGCTCCCGCGGCGCCCCACAGCCACCCGCCGACGCCACCGCTGCCGCCGTTGCCGCCGGGCCCGCCGACCCCACCCTGAGCAGCGAAGTTGAATGTCGCACCGGGAGTAATCGTCACCGAGGCGGCCGGGGGCAGGTTGGGAATCCCGGGGAAGCCGCCGGTACCGCCGACCCCACCCACTCCGCCCGCACCGAACAGTCCCGCCGCCCCGCCGGCGCCGCCGTTGCCCCCGCCTCCGGCCGCTCCGCCGGACATGCTGATGCTGCTGATGCTGTCGAGGAACCCGTTGCCGCCGTTGCCGCCGTGCCCTCCGGCTCCGGCATCGCCGAAGATCAGTCCCCCGCGGGCACCGGCGCCGCCGTTGCCACCCATGCCGGCGGGGGGATTCCCGACGACGCTGACGCCGTTGTCACCGCCGACTCCGCCGGCGCCGCCCGCTCCCCCGGAACCGAATAGGCCGGCCGCTCCGCCGGCTCCACCCATTCCGCCGGCTCCGGCCCGTATGGCTGTCGTGGCCAGCGAACCGGCCCCGCCCTGTCCGCCCGCGCCGCCGTTGCCGAACAGCCAGCCGCCCTCACCGCCCGCACCGCCGGCCGCACCCGTCCCGCCGGAGCCGCCGGAGCCGCCATTGCCGATCAACCCCGCCGCGCCCCCACTCCCCCCTGCAGCGCCGGCAGCGGTTTGCGAAAAGCCTTTGCCGCCATTGCCGTACAGCAATCCGGCGGCACCGCCGTTGGGATTGCCTGCCGTTCCGTCGGCGCCGTCACCGATCAGCGGGCGGCCGAGTAGGGCTTGCGTCGGTGCATTGATGGCGCCGAGGACGTCGCGCTGCAGGGTCTGCACGGCAGACGCTTCTGCGGCGGCGTAGCTTCCGGCCGCTCCGGTCAGCCCCTGGACGAACTGTTCGTGCAACGCCGCGAACTGGCTACTGAATGCCTGGTACTGCTGTGCGTGGCCGCTGAACAACGACGCGACTGCCGCCGACACCTGATCAGCCGCGGCCGCGGCGACCGCTGTGGTGTTCCTCGCGGCGAGCGCGTTGGCCGAACCAAGGGTCGAGCCAACGGTTGCGATGTCTTTGGCTGCCGCCGCCAGCATTTCCGGAGCTGCCAATAGATCCGACAACGCGCACCCCCCTGTGACTCGGTTTCATCGTTGTTCGCGAATTTTGACGCGCGCGTTACTGAGACCGCTCACGTCCCGGCGAGGCCGGCCGTTCCGTCCGCGCCGCGCTCCCCGAAGACGGTTCCGCCGCGCCCGCCTGAGCCGCCGGCACCTCCGGGCCCGCCACTGACATTTCCACTGAGCCCGCCGGTTCCCCCCGACCCGCCAGGTCCGCCGGCGCCGAGCAATCCGGCCGCACCGCCCGCACCGCCTATGCCGCCCGTCCCACCCGTGGACCCCTGCAGGGTGATTGGCGTGCGGACGTGGGTGCCAGGTCCGCCGACACCGCCGGCGCCACCGGCCCCACCATGGCCGTACAGCCAGCCGCCGCCGCCCCCTGCTCCGCCATTGCCGCCGACTCCGGCGACGCCTTGGTAGACGACGGTCGCGGGCATCGGCCCGTTAGTGATTTGGATCGCGGGCGTGCCTGGCACAACAAAGATGTTGTCCGGGCCGGGAAATCCGCCGGCGCCACCAGCACCACCGGCTCCGCCCGCACCGAACAAGCCGGCGGCGCCACCCGCACCCCCCTGCCCTCCGACACCCGCAGTCGCCGTGGCCACTGTGATGGTGGTGCCGTCGTCCAGGTAAGGATTGCCGGCGTTGCCACCGAGACCGCCGGTTCCGCCGTTTCCGTACAACCACCCGCCGTGCCCGCCGGCGCCTCCGTTGCCACCGCTGCCCGCTTCTTGCGCTCCGGCGATACCGACGCCGGTACTGCCACCGAGTCCGCCAGCGCCGCCGGCACCACCACTACCGAGCAGCCCGGCCGCGCCGCCGGCGCCTCCAGCGCCGCCGCTGCCGGGCGCACTGATGCCGGTCCCGGCCGCACCCGCTCCGCCCTGGCCGCCGGCGCCGCCATTGCCGAACAGCCACCCGCCGTGGCCGCCCTCGCCGCCGGCCGCGTTGCTGCCGCCGGCACCGCCCCGACCACCGTTGCCGATCAGGCCGGCCGGGCCACCCGCCCCACCCGCGACCCCGGTCGCGGTCTGCGAATAGCCATCGCCGCCGTTGCCGTACAACAACCCCCCGGGGCTGCCGTTCGGTGTGGCTGCCGTGCCGTCGACGCCATCACCGATCAGGGGACGGCCGAACAGCGCCTGGGTTGGTTGGTTGATCAGGTTGAGCGCTTGCTGCAATGGCCCGGCGTTGGCCGCTTCGGCGGCCGCGTACGACGACGACGCCGAGCCCAGCAAGCGCACGAACTGCTGATGGAATGCCCCGACGTCGATGCTCATTGCCTGGTAGTGCCGGGCGTGGGCGGCGAACACACCGGCGATCGCAGCCGAAACTTCGTCCGCGCCGGCAGCCAGCACCGCGGTCGTCGGCCCCGCGGCGGCATTGTTTGCCGCAAACAGCGCCGATCCGATTCCTTGCAGGTCCGTCACCGCCGAACTGATGAAGTCCGGCACCACAGCGAGATTCACCATGGGCGCACGATAACTGCGGCACCCCAGGTGGGGGGTAAATCCCGGCGAACTCCTATTTCGGCCGCTGCGCGGACACGAACAGGGTCGGCGGCATGGCGACGTCAGCACCGTCGGCGACATTGCGGCCGTAGCGAGCCATCAATCCGGCGAAGTCGACGGACGAGGCCTCCCAGCCGCGATCACGCAACCACTCGGGCAGCGCCGTCCGTTCCTCGGCGTACCAGAGGTCTTCCACGGCCGGCATGTCGGCGTCGGTGACCTGCGCCGCCACCTCGCGCATGCGCTGCATCTCTTCCCGCTGGCGCTGCACCAGATCCGGGTCGATGAATCCCTCCCCGGGGACGTTGGACGCCAACCAGCTGCCCGGTGCGCTGAGTGCATCAATCCGCTCGAAGAGCAGATCCTGGGCTTGGGCGGGCAGGTAGCGCACTAACCCCTCGGCGGACCAGGCCGACGGTTGCTGCGGGTCGAACCCTGCTTCCTGCAACGCTTGCGGCCAGTCCTGACGCAGGTCGATCGGGACATTGATCAATTGCGCCGTCGGGGTGGCACCGTGCCGTTCCAGAGTGGCGGTCTTGAACTCCAGCACCTTGGGCTGGTCCAGTTCGTAGACCACAGTGCCGTCCGGCCAGGGCAGCCGCCACGCCCGGGCGTCGAGTCCGGCGGCCAGGATCACCACCTGGCGAACCCCGGAGTCCGCGGCCGACAGGAAGTACTCGTCGAAGAACGCCGTCCTCGTCGCCATGAAGTCGACCAGCATCTGTGCCCGCGCCTGCACCTGCGGGTCGATCTCGGATGCCTGCGCCAGCAACCGCGGGTCGGCGTAGAGGCTCCACATGCCGTCGCCGACGGCATCCAAGAAAACCCGCGCGAAGGGGTCCCGGATCAGCGGGTTTTCGCTCTCGGTTTCCGCGGCGCGGGCGGCGGCCACGCCGAGCGCGGTGGATCCGACGCTTTGGGTGATCTCCCACGAGTCGTTGTCAGTGCGCGGCATGCCGGTCCCCTCGCCAGAAGTAGTGAGTTTCGCAAACTATTCTTCCCGCCGCGGGGGCCGCACGCCGCTCCCCTACCCTTTTTCCCAGAGGGTCTACAGGTTGCAAGGGAGCAGCATGGCACGCACGCCGCAAGAAGTCTTCGCCCATCACGGCAAGGCACTCGTCACGGGTGACCTCGACGAGATCGTCGCCGACTACGCCGACGACTCGGTGGTGATCACATCGGCCGGCGTCGCGCGGGGTCGTGACGAGATCCGCCAGGTGTTCGTCACGTTGCTCAACGACCTGCCCCGGGCGGACTGGGATCTGAAGTCCCAGATCTTCGCCGGAGACGTGCTCTTCCTCGAGTGGGCCGCCGTGGCCGCGGACCACCGCGCCGACGACGGCGTCGACACGTTCGTGTTCCGCGACGGCATGATCTGGGCACAGACCGTCCGCTACACCCTGCGCGCGACCGCATGAACGGGGTGGATCTGGACGCCGTCGCCCGGTGGATGTCCGGGCAGGGGCTCGGCGAGGGCCCGCTGCAGGACGTGACCGCGGTGACCGGCGGGACGCAGAATGTGATGCTGCGCTTCACCCGGTCCGGACGGACCTACGTGCTGCGCCGCGGGCCGCGGCACCTACGACCCCGCAGCAATTCCGTCATCCTGCGCGAGACGAAGGTGCTCGCCGCACTGGCCGGCTCGGACGTGCCGCACCCTCAGCTGATCGCCACCTGCGAGGACGTCGACGTCCTCGGAGATGCGGTCTTCTACCTGATGGAGCCGATCGAGGGTTTCAACGCCGGTGAAGGACTGCCCGAACTGCACACCACCAATCCCGAGGTGCGTTACGGCATGGGGCTGTCGATGGCCGACGCGCTGGCCAAGCTCGGCGCCGTCGACCATGTCGCCGTCGGGCTGGGCGACTACGGCAAGCCGGACGGATTCCTGGAACGCCAGGTGCCGCGCTGGCTTTCGGAACTGGAGTCCTACCAGGAGTACGACGGCTACCCCGGTCCCGACATCCCCGGCATCGACGATGTGTCCCGATGGCTGGAAACCCACCGTCCGGCGCAGTGGACACCCGGCATCATGCACGGCGACTACCACGCGGCCAACGTGATGTTCTCCCGCACCGGGCCGGACGTGGTGGCGATCGTCGACTGGGAGATGAGCACCATCGGCGACCCACTGCTGGACCTGGGCTGGCTGCTGGCCACCTGGCGGCAGTCCGACGGGTCGAGCGTGTTCAGCCACGCCCTGGGCGGCACCGACGGCTTGGCCGGCACCGGCGAGCTACTGGAACGTTATGCCGCCAACACGAGTCGCGATCTGTCGCACATCACCTGGTACACCGTGCTGGCCTGCTTCAAGCTGGGCATCGTCATCGAAGGCACCCTGGCGCGCGCCTGCGCCGGCAAGGCCGAGAAGGAAGTGGGCGATCAACTGCACGCCGCGACGGTGCACCTGTTCGAGCGGGCACTGACGATGATCGAGACGCGGGACTAGCGCGCGAGGGTCTCCTGCCGGCGCGCACCGAGGTCGCGCTCGGTGCCGCTACCGCCGGGCCCGCCCTCGCCGAACGACCTGCCGTTGCGCGGGCGACCGGCAGCGATGGCGCCGGAGGCGCCGCCCGAGCCGTTCCGTCTGCCGGCCATCGGCGCGGTGCCGGCCACCGGCGCCGCCGCGACCGGCCGGACCGTGCCCGCGCCGGCACCGGCACCCCGGCCCGGCGCGACCCCGCCGCGGTTGCCGGGCAGCAATCCGATGGACCTGCCGCCCCGCGCCGACGCCGGCCCGAGGCCGGCGCCACCGGCGGGTCCGATCAGGGACTGCACCGGCGTGGTGGCGCCGGGCGTCGACTGGGTGACGGGCTGCAGCGGCTTGGCGTTCGCGCCCTCGGCGGTGGCGTAGGCGTTCGACGAGGCGTTCATCGCTTGGACGAACTGGTCATGCAGCTTGGCCGCCTGCGCCCCCATCGCCTGATACTGCTGGGCGTGCGCGCCGAACACGTTGGCCATCGCCGCCGATACCTCGTCGGCCCCGGCCGCCATCACACTCGTGGTGGGGATCGCCGCTGCGGCGTTGGCCGCGTCGAGCGTCGAGCCGAGGCTGGCCAGATTCGACGCCGCCTCTGTCAGCAACTGGGGCTGTGCAAATAAGAACGACAAGACGGCATCCTTCGGGCTTTTCGACGTCTGGAATGCCGAGAATGCTATTGAAAATGCGCAGGTAGACCAAGCATTGAGATCTGCTGGCTGCCGAATCGTTATATGACCGTTATATCTGACGGCGGCGCTGTAAAAAGCCTGGACAGGCGTCTGGCCCGAGCCGACGAAAAACCCCGGCCAAGCGCCGGGGCGTTCACACGAAGCGCGCCCGAAGGGATTCGAACCCCTAACCTTCTGATCCGTAGTCAGATGCTCTATCCGTTGAGCTACGGGCGCCTGTGTTCAGTTGTGGTCTAGCTGGTGGTGCGTGGCGGAGGCGAGAGGATTTGAACCTCCGGTTCCCTTTGAGGGGAACAACTCATTAGCAGTGAGCCCCATTCGGCCGCTCTGGCACGCCTCCATGGCCTTCCAAAGGGTACCCGACCCCGGATACCGAAGCCGCCGGAGGCATAGCGTACACAGCCGCGACATATGCTGTCGAAGTGACCGCCCGCCTGCGGCCCGCGCTGGCCGGGCTGCCTGTTTACGTTCCCGGCAAGACCGTGCCCGGCGCCATCAAGCTGGCCAGCAACGAAACTGTGTTCGGCCCGCTGCCCAGCGTCAAGGCGGCCATCCAGAACGCGACCGACCTGATCAACCGTTACCCCGACAACGGCTGTGTGCAGCTCAAAGGGGTGCTGGCGGAGCACCTGTCGACCGCGGGCCGCGAGTTCACGCCCGCGCACGTCGCCATCGGCTGTGGCTCGGTGAGCCTGTGCCAGCAACTCGTCCAGATCACCGCGGCGGCCGGCGACGAGGTGGTGTTCGGCTGGCGCAGCTTCGAGCTGTACCCGCCGCAGGTGCAGGTCGCCGGCGCCACCCCGGTCCCCATACCGCTGCGCGAGCACACCTTCGACCTCGATGCGATGCTGGCCGCGGTCACCGATCGCACCCGGCTGATTTTCGTCTGCAACCCGAACAACCCGACCTCCACCGTCGTCGAACCCGATGCGCTGACCCGCTTCGTCGAAGCCGTACCGCCGGACATCCTGATCGTCATCGACGAGGCCTACGTCGAGTACATCCGCGACGGCATGGCACCCGACAGCCTGGGCCTGGTCAGCACCCACGACAACGTGGTGGTCCTGCGTACGTTCTCCAAGGCGTACGGCCTGGCAGGCCTGCGGATCGGCTATGCCGTCGGCCACCCCGAGGTGATCACCGCGCTGGACAAGGTCTACGTCCCGTTCACCGCGACCAGCGTCTCGCAGGCCGCCGCCATCGCGTCGCTGCAGGCCGCCGATGAACTACTCGAACGCACCAACGCGGTGGTCGCCGAACGCCGGCGGGTCAGCGCGGCCCTGTGTGATGCCGGCTTCGAGCTGCCGGTCTCCCAGGCCAACTTCGTCTGGCTGCCGCTGGGCGATCGCACCGCGGACTTTGTGCAGCGGGCCGCCGACGCGCTGATCGTCCTCCGGCAGTACGGCACCGACGGCGTGCGCGTCACGATCGGCGCGGCGGAGGAGAACGACGCCCTGCTGCGGTTCGCCCGCGGCTGGATCTGACCCCAACTTGGCGCGAGCGTGAAGCTGGCCGCACACTCGGCGCCGAACGTGAAGCTGGCCGCACACTCGGCGAAGGAAGGCGGCCAGGCTAAGCAGGATCGCGGCCGGTGAAAGCGATCAGCCGCGTCAGTGGGTCCGCATCGTCGGGCACCTCGACCGGGTCGTCGAATCCGGCCGCGCCGCGTTGTTCCGGCCTGATCACGGCGTGCGCCAACCCGAGCACGTACTCCGCCAGTGAGTCCGGGGCCTCGACGTCATGCCCGACGGCGCGGGCGTAATCCCAGGCGTGCACCAGGAATTCGAGGGAGAAGACGGCGACGGCAACCCGCGCGGGCATCGACCCGCCCCCGAACGCGACCTCACCATCCAGGCCGTGCCTGTGCCAGGCGTCCAATGCCGGACGTGCGGTGCTGACGACCAGCTGCTCCACCGACTCGGTGTCCTGTGGCACCGTGAACTGCGCGCCGACCATGCCGCCCAGGCTGGTGATCGATCTGATCAGGTGCGCGGTGAGGTCCTTGACGTTGTACTCCGAGCACGGTGTCTGCTTGGATTTGTCCGAACCGGCGACGGTATGCAGCACCTGCTGCAGCACGCCCAGGGTCAATTCGGCGCTGCGCAGCTCGTCGGTAGGCGGGGATTCGGGGCCGGGCACCAAGTCGTCGGGCATACCAGCCACGCTACGGTCTCGATATGGGCGAAACATACGAATCAGTCACCGTCGAGATCAAGGACCACATTGCGCAGGTGACCCTGATCGGCCCGGGCAAGGGCAACGCCATGGGGCCCGCCTTCTGGTCGGAGATGCCGGATGTCTTCGCGACCCTGGACGCCGATCCCGACGTGCGCGCCATCGTCATCACCGGGTCCGGGCGGAACTTCAGCTACGGCCTGGACGTGCCGGCCATGGGCGGGTCGTTCACCCCGTTGCTGTCCGGTGAAGCGCTGGCCGGCCCGCGTGCCGTCTTCCATCGCGAGGTCAAGCGCATGCAGGGCGCCATCACCGCTATCGCCGACTGCCGCACCCCGACGATCGCCTCGGTGCACGGGTGGTGCATCGGCGGCGGTGTCGACCTGATCTCGGCGGTCGACATCCGCTACGCCAGCGCCGACGCGAAGTTCTCGGTTCGTGAGGTCAAATTGGCCATCGTCGCCGACGTCGGCAGCCTCGCCCGCCTACCGCTCATCCTCAACGACGGGCACCTGCGTGAACTCGCGCTGACCGGCAAGGACATCGACGCGGCCCGCGCCGAGAAGATCGGCCTGGTCAACGACGTCTACGACGACGCCGAGGCCACGCTCGCGGCGGCCCACGCCACCGCCGCCGAGATCGCCGCCAACCCGCCGCTGACCGTGCACGGCATCAAGGATGTACTCGACCAGCAGCGCACCTCGGCGGTGTCGGAAAGCTTGCGCTACGTCGCCGCCTGGAACGCCGCGTTCCTGCCGTCGAAGGACCTGACCGAGGGCATTTCGGCGACATTCGCCAAGCGGCCGCCACAGTTCACCGGCGAGTAGCGCTGCGCCACAGGGCACCGGCCCAGCCACCCGGTCGAGATCATTGATCCCAGGATCATGAACGGGCCCAGCGCCACCGAGTAGGCACCGAGGACGAGCAGGATCACCTCGACATCGCGTGAGCGGCCGGCCATGCCCTCAAAGTTAGGCTGTCGACAATGACCTCTACACCCGATGGCCGGATTCGTGTGCCGGCCGACCTGGACGCCGTGACGGCGATCGGCGAAGAAGACCACTCCGAAATCGGCCGGGACGCCGTCGAACGCATCTGGCAGGCCGCACGGCACTGGTACCAGGCCGGACTGCATCCCGCTATCCAGCTCTGCATCCGGCGCAACGGGACGGTCGTGCTGAACCGGGCGATCGGCCACGGCTGGGGCAATGCGCCCACCGACGAGCCTGACGCCGAGAAGATCCCGGTCACCACCGGCACTCCGTTCTGCGTTTACTCGGCGGCTAAGGGGATTACCGCGACCGTGGTGCACATGCTGGTCGAGCAGGGCGTCTTCGCGCTCGACGACCGTGTCTGCGAATACATCCCCAGCTACACCAGCCACGGCAAGGACCGGACGACGATCCGGCACGTGCTCACCCACAGCGCGGGAGTCCCGTTCCCCACCGGCCCCAAGCCTGACTTGCGCCGCGCCGACGACCACGAGTACGCGCAGGAGCAACTCGGCAAGCTGCGGCCGCTGTACCCGCCCGGCCGCATGCACATGTATCACGCGCTGACCTGGGGGCCGCTCCTGCGGGAAATCGTCTACGCGGCCGCCGGCAAAGACATCCGGGAAATCCTGGCCACCGAAATCCTGGACCCGCTCGGCTTCCGGTGGACCAACTTCGGCGTCGCGCCCCAGGACATCCCGCTGGTCGCGCCCAGCCAGCCGACCGGCAAGCCGCTCCCGCCGGCCATCGCAGCGATCTTCCGCAAGGCGATCGGCGGCACCGTGCACGAGATCATCCCGTACACGAACACCCCGGCCTTCCTCTCCACCGTGGTGCCCTCGTCCAACACCATCTCCACCGCGGACGAGCTGTCCCGGTTCGCCGAAATCTGGCGTCGCGGAGGCGAACTGGACGGGGTGCGCATCATGAGCCAGGAACGGATGTACGGCGCGGTGCAGGAATGCCGCCGGCTGCGGCC
Source organism: Mycobacterium sp. (assembly GCA_003987775.1). Lineage (GTDB taxonomy): Bacteria > Actinomycetota > Actinomycetes > Mycobacteriales > Mycobacteriaceae > Mycobacterium. The sequence continues at coordinate 255,185 of RXJD01000002.1, read as the reverse complement.
CGACGTCGCGGTCGGGCTGATGCCGGCCCGCTGGGGCACCGGGTACATGCTGGGCACCGACCGGTTCGGCCCGTTCGGCCGGCACGCACCACAGGCGTTCGGCAACCTCGGACTGGCCAACATCGCGATCTGGGCGGACCCGGCGCGTGACATGGCCGCCGGCCTGATCAGCAGCGGAAAGCCCGGGAAGGACCCCGAACTCAAGCGCTACAAGGCGTTGATGGACACCATCGCGGCGACCATCCCGTCGCGCTGAAGGCGTTTTGCCGGGTAGTTCGGCGGGCAACACCTATGGATGGAATCGGAACGTTTTCGTCAGCTCCTGGACACGCCCGGCCCATTCGTATCGGTGTACTTCGAAGACACTCACAACACACCCGACGCCGACCAACAACTCGAGCTCAAGTGGCAGGCATTGCGTGAGCAGCTCGAGAGACAGGGCGTCACCGAAGCGCTGACCGCCGAGATCGAGCGCGCGGTGCTGGACCTGCGGCCTCCCGTCGGCTGGAGCGGCCGCGGCGTCGTCGCCGGCGCCGACGGCGTCGTCGTCAACGAGCACCTGCTGCGTCCGACCGCGACGACGGTGGTCCGGGTCTCGGAGCTGCCGTACATCGTCCCGATCGTCGAGCACGGCTTCCTGACGCCCGCCTACCTGCTGGTCGAGGTCGATCACGCGGGCGCCGACATCACCACCCACGTCGACGGCGTGTTGGAGGCGGAGGCGGTCGACGGGGGCGGCTATCAGGTCCACAAGGCCTCGGGCGCCGAATCCGCCGGATACGGCGACGCTCAACGACGCACGGACGGGGCAGCCCGCAAAAACATCCGCGCGGTGGCCGATCGCGCCGCCGAGTTGGTGGATGCGATGACGGCCGACGCGGTGTTCGTGGTCGGCGAGGTGCGCTCACGCTCCGACTTGATGAAGGCATTCGCCGAACGGGTGCGCGACCGCGCGGTGCCGCTGGAGGTGGGCGCCCGAAACAGCGGATACGAGCCCGCCGAAGTGCAGAGCCACATCGACGCCTGGTTCAGCAAGCGACGTCTCCGCGAAATTGATTACGCCGCACAGCGTTTCGATGCAGAGCTGGGCCGGCAGTCCGGACGTGCCGCGCAGGGCCTGGACGCCGTGTGCTCTGCACTGCGCCAGGGCGCGGTGGAAACGCTGATCGTCGGCGAGATCGGGGACGCCACGGTGGTCGCCGACGAAGGGCTCACGACCGTGGCGCCCAATGCGGACGTGCTGTCCGAGCAAGGCGCCGCGCCCACCAAGACGCTGCGCGCCGATGAGGCGCTGCCGATGTTCGCGGTGGCGGTCGGGGCGGCGCTGGTGCGCACCGACGAGCGGATCGCGCCGGACGACGGTGTCGCGGCGGTGCTGCGGTACGCGCCGACGCTGCACTGAGGAGGCTTTGAGTCCTGGGGCTTGAGTCTGCGCCCAGGGCGGCCGGTACTCGTGATACTTCACCCTCTGCGCAGGGTCAACGCAATCAGGTGAGCGGTGGCGGAGGGATTTGAACCCCCGGACGGTTTTAGCCGTCTCTCGCTTTCAAGGCGAGTGCATTAGGCCGCTCTGCCACGCCACCGCAGATAAGGGTAGCGGTGCTTGTAGCGTGGCCAGCATGCGCGCCATCGTCGCCGAAACCGCCGAGCGGCTGCTCTGGCAAGACGTTCCCGACGTATCCGCCGGGCCGGGTGAGGTACTGATCAAGGTCGCGGCCGCCGGCGTCAACCGCGCCGACGTGCTGCAGGCCGCGGGCAAGTACCCGCCGCCCCCGGGGGCGAGCGAGACCATCGGCATGGAAGTCAGCGGGACCATCGCCGACGTGGGCGCCGATGTGACGAAATGGTCTGTTGGACAAGAGGTTTGCGCGCTGTTGGCCGGTGGCGGATATGCGGAGTACGTCGCCGCCCCGGCCGGACAGGTGATGCCAATACCGGCGCCGCTGGACGTCATCGACGCCGCGGGCGTCCCGGAAGTGGCCTGCACGGTCTGGTCCAACCTGGTGATGACGGCGCACCTGGGCCCCGGCCAGGTGGTGCTGCTGCACGGCGGAGCCAGCGGCATCGGCAGCCACGCGATCCAGGTGGCGCGCGCGCTGGGCGCCCGGGTGGCGGCCACCGCCGGCTCCGCGGAGAAGCTGGCCATGTGCCGGGACCTGGGGGCCGAGATCGCCATCTCCTACCGGGACGAGGACTTCGTCGCGCGGCTGCTGCAGGAGACCAAGGGCGCGGACGTGATCCTCGACATCATGGGTGCGGCCTATCTGGACCGCAACATCGACGCCCTGGCCACCGACGGGCAGCTGGTGATCATCGGCATGCAGGGCGGAGTGAAGGCCGAACTGAACATCGGCAAACTCATGGCCAAACGCGCCCGCGTCATCGGCACCACGCTGCGCGCCCGTCCGGTCAGCGGGCCCAACAGCAAGAGCGCCATCGTCGACGCGGTCACGACGTCGGTGTGGCCGATGTTCGCCAGCCAGCGAGTGCGGCCGATCATCGGCAGGCGCCTGCCGATCCAGGAAGCGGCCGAAGCTCACCGCCTGCTGCAGTCGGGCGAGACGTTCGGGAAAATCCTGCTGACGGTGTAGCGCTGGTCGAAATTCAGCCCAGCGACGCCAGCGCGCGCACCAGTTGGTCGACTTCGGCCATCGTCGAATAGTGCGCCAAGCCGACGGTCACCGCGCCACCAATGTCGTTGACGCCCAGCACGTCCAGCACTCGGGAACTCGCGTTCGCGATGGCCAGAATCCCGTTGTCCGCCAGCCGCTGCACCACCCGGTCGGCGGGAACCTCGTTGACGGCGAAGCTGATCACCGGTATCCGCGATTCCGGGCGGCCCAGCAGGATCACCAGCGGAAGTGACCGCAGCGACACCATCAGGTAGTCGTAGATCCGGTTCAGGTATGCCGACGCGGACTGCGTCGACACCGACAGGCGCTCCCGCCGGTTGCCGCGGGCCGACTCGTCGAGCGACGCGAGGTACTCGATGCTGGCGACAACGCCGGCCAGCAGACCGAACTGGTGTCCGCCCACCTCCAGCCGCTCGGGTCCGGTGGCGTACGGGTTGGTGGAGACCGAGCTGAAGGTGTTGATCAGCGCCGGCTCGCGGAACACCATCGCTCCGATCGGCGGCCCGCCCCAATTCACGGCGTTCACCGCCACCACGTCGGCTTCGGTCTCTTTGATGTCGATCAGCCGGTAGGGCGCGGCGGCGGAATGATCGACCACCACCAGGGCGCCCACATCGTGCGCGAGCTTCGTCATCGCCCGCAGGTCGGTGACGGCGCCCAGCGTGCCGGACGCCGACGTGACGGCGACCAGCCGGGTGGACTTGTTGATCAGGCTTTCCCACTGCCAGGTCGGCAGCTCGCCGGTCTCGATGTCGACCTCGGCCCACTTGACCTTGGCGCCGTAGCGATGGGAGGCGCGCAGCCACGGGGCGATGTTCGCCTCGTCGTCCAGCCGGCTGACGACGACCTCGTACCCCAGGCCGGCGCGGGCGGACGAAGCCTCGGCGAGCGAGGCAAGCAGCACGGCGCGATCGGCACCCAACACGACACCGCTGGGGTCGGCGTTGACCAGATCGGCGACCGCCTCGCGGGCCGCTTCCAGGACCGCGGCGCTGCGCCGCGCGGACGGGTGCGCCCCGGCGGTGCTGGCGCCGGACCGACGGAACGCCGTGGACACCGTGGTTGCCACGGAATCCGGAATGAGCATGCCTGTCGGCGCATCGAAGTGCACCCATCCGTCACCGAGCGACGGGTGCAGTCCGCGCACCCGGGCGACGTCGTAGGCCATGCCAGCCACCTTAGAGCTAACGCAAATTCCACAAATGGGTGTCGGTAGCGGGTGCGCCATAGACGTTCCAGCCGTTACCGGCCTCCCGAGTCAACTCACCCGGGCAGCCATACTAGTCGAGTGAGCTTGTGCTTCGGAACGCTGATCGCATTGGTACTGCTGATCGCACCGGGTGCCATCGTCGCACGTATCGCGCAGTTGAACTGGCCGATCGCCATTGCGGCCGGACCAGCGCTGACGTACGGCGCCGTGGCGCTGGCGATCATCCCTTACGGAGCGCTCGGCATCCCGTGGAACGGGTGGACGGCGCTGGCGGCGCTGGCCGTCGTCTGCGTGCTGGCCACCGTGCTGCAGCTGCTGCTGGCCCGGTTCCGGGACAAACAGGCTGAAGCACGCGCGATCAACCCCGGCCCGGCGATCGTCGTCGCGGCCGGTGTGCTGTTGGGCGTCGTGCTGATCGGCTGGGCGGCCTTCACCGGCATCCCGCACTGGCAATCCATCCCGAGCACGTGGGACGCGGTGTGGCATGCCAACGAAGTGCGCTGGATCCTCGACGTCGGCCAGGCGTCGTCCACCCACATGGGCGAGCTGCGCAATGTCGAGACCCATGCGGTGCTCTATTACCCCTCGGTCTTCCACGCCCTGACCGCCGTGTTCTGCCAGCTGACCGGTGCGGCCGCGGCCACCGGCTACACGCTGAACTCGCTGGCGGCGGCGATCTGGCTGTTCCCGGTCAGCGCGGCCGTCCTCACCTGGCGCGCCCTGCGCACCCACACCACCGAATGGCGCACCGCGGTCACCGCCGCCACCGCCGCAGCGCTCTCGGCGTCGTTCACGGCGGTGCCCTACGTCGAGTTCGACACCGCGGCAATGCCCAACCTGGCGGCCTACGGCGTCGCCATCCCGGCCATGGCCCTGATCACGTCGACGCTGCAACACCGGGACCGCATCCCGGTGGCCATCCTGGGGCTCGTCGGCGTCTTCTCCGTGCACATCACCGGCGGCATCATCACGGTCATCCTGGTGGGCGCCTGGTGGCTCTTCGAGGCACTGTGGCACCCGGTGCGTGGCCGAGTCCGCGACTTCGCGGTGCTGGCCGGCGTCGGGCTGGCCTCCGGGCTGATCATGCTGCCGCAGTTCCTGAGCGTCACGCAGCAAGAAGACATCATCGCCGGGCACTCCTTCCTGACGTATCTCAGCAAGCGACACGGCTTGTTCGACGCCGTGTTCATGCACTCACGGCATCTCAACGACTTCCCCTACCAATGGGGGCTGAGCTTCCTGTGCGCCGTCGGCGGGTTCGTCATGCTGGCCAAGAAGATGTGGTGGCCGCTGGCCGTGTGGCTGCTGTTCATCGTGATCAACGTCGATGCGGGCACTCCCCTGTGGGGTCCGTTGGGCCGGGTGGCCGGGGCGGTCGGCGAGTTCTTTTACAAGGACCCGCGCCGCATCGCCGCGGCCACGACTCCGCTGTTCAACCTGATGGCGGCCGTCGCGCTGGTGACGCTGGTAGCGGCGGCGGTGGCCCTGGTGAAGCGGTTCGTGCAGCCACGAAAGCCGATGCCGTCGCGCTTCTGGGCGGCGGCCACCGCGGTGCTGCTGATCGGCATCAGCCTGGCCAGTGCGTGGCACTACTTCCCCCGGCACCGGTTCCTGTTCGGTGACAAATACGACTCGATCATCGTCGACCAACGCGACCTCGAAGCCATGGCTTACCTGGCGAAACTGCCGGGTGCCCGCGACACGATGATCGGCAATTCCAACGTCGACGGCACCTCCTGGATGTACGCGGTGGCCGGTCTGCATCCGCTGTGGACCCACTACGACTATCCCGTGCAGATGGGCCCCGGCTACCACCGCTACATCTTCTGGGCGTACGCCAAGAAGGGCGACTCCGATCCTCGGGTGGTGGAGGCGATCAAGGCCCTCAACATCCGCTACGTCCTGGCCAGCGGCCCGACGATCCGAGGGTTCAAAGTTCCCGACGGACTATATTTTCTGGACAAGTCGCCGTACTGGACCATGATCTACGACAACGGCGGCGCCCAGATCTACGAATGGCACGGCGACACTCCGGTGCACCCCTAGACGACACACGAGGACGGTGATTGCGTGGGTAACGGCAACGACGACCATGCCGAAGACAGTGACGGCATCGAGGTCATCGGCGGCGTCGATCCGCGGTTGATGGCGTTGCATGAGGACGCGGATGATTCCGATGAGCGCTCACTGACCGACCTGGTCGAGCAGCCCGCCAAGGTGATGCGGATCGGCACCATGATCAAGCAACTGCTCGAGGAGGTCCGGGCCGCACCGCTCGACGAAGCCAGCCGCACCCGGCTGCGCGACATCCACGCCACCAGCATCCGCGAACTCGAGGACGGCCTGGCGCCGGAACTGCGCGAGGAGCTGGAACGACTCACCTTGCCGTTCAACGAGGACTCCGCGCCCTCGGACGCCGAGATACGGATCGCGCAGGCGCAGTTGGTCGGCTGGCTGGAAGGGCTCTTCCACGGCATTCAGACCGCGCTGTTCGCCCAGCAGATGGCTGCCCGGGCGCAACTCGAGCAGATGCGACAGGGCGCGCTGCCCCCGGGGATCAGCAAGCCGGGCCCGCACGGGCACGGCACCGGACAGTACCTGTAAGCCGTGCCGAGCGGTCCACACATCGAGACCCGCGACGCGTGGGTCGAGTTCCCGATATTCGACGCCAAGTCGCGTTCGCTGAAGAAGGCGTTCCTGGGCAAGGCCGGCGGCGCGATCGGCCGCAACGCCTCCAACGTGGTGGTGATCGAGGCATTGCGCGACATCACCATGTCGCTGGAGCTCGGCGACCGCGTCGGACTGGTCGGACACAACGGTGCGGGCAAATCGACTCTGCTGCGCCTGCTTTCGGGCATCTACGAACCCACGCGCGGCTGGGCGAAGGTGACCGGCCGGGTGGCGCCGGTGTTCGATCTCGGTATCGGCATGGACCCCGAGATCTCGGGCTACGAGAACATCATCATCCGGGGCCTGTTCCTGGGACAGACCCGCAAGCAGATGCTGGCGAAGGTCGACGAGATCGCCGAATTCACCGAGTTGGGCGATTACCTGTCGATGCCGCTGCGCACCTACTCCACGGGCATGCGGGTGCGGTTGGCGATGGGCGTGGTCACCAGCATCGACCCGGAGATCCTGTTGCTCGACGAGGGCATCGGTGCGGTGGACGCCGACTTCCTGAAGAAGGCGCAGTCGCGTCTGCAGGGCCTGGTGGAACGCTCCGGAATCCTGGTTTTCGCAAGCCATTCCAACGAATTCCTGGCCCGCCTGTGCAAGACCGCCATGTGGATCGACCACGGGGTGATCCGGCAGAGCGGCGGCATCGAAGAGGTGGTGCGCGCCTACGAGGGTGACGACGCGGCACGGCACGTGCGCGAAGTGCTCGCCGAGACCGCGCGTGAGTGAGCGCGTCTTCGCCGTCGTGGTGACCCACCGGCGGCCCGAGGAACTCGCCCGCTCACTGGAGATGCTGTCCACCCAGACCCGGCCGCCGGACCGGATCATCGTCATCGACAACGACTACTCCGAAGACAGCCGCGTGCGCGATCTCGTTGCCGCACAAACGGTTCCGTCGACCTACCTCAATTCCCAGCGGAACCTGGGCGGCGCCGGCGGTTTCGCGCTGGGCATGCTGCTGGCGCTGGCGCACGGGGCGGATTGGATCTGGCTGGCCGACGACGACGGGCGCGCCGCGGACACCGAGGTGCTGGCGACGTTGCTGGCCTGTGCCGAGAAGCACGGTCTTGCCGAGGTGTCTCCGATGGTCTGCAACATCGACGACCCCGAGGCACTGGCGTTCCCGTTGCGCCGCGGACTGGTATGGCGCCGGCGGGCCGGCGAACTGCGCACCGAAACCGGCCAGGATCTGCTGCCCGGCATCGCGTCACTGTTCAACGGCGCGCTGTTCCGCGCGTCGACGCTGGAGGCGATCGGGGTACCGGATCTGCGGCTTTTCATCCGCGGCGACGAGGTGGAGATGCACCGCAGGCTGGTGCGCTCCGGCCTGCCGTTCGGCACCTGCCTGGACACGGTGTATCTGCACCCGTGCGGGTCCGAGGAGTTCAAGCCGATCCTCGGTGGCCGCATGCACACCCAGTACCCGGATGACACCAACAAGCGTTACTTCACTTATCGCAACCGCGGTTATGTGCTGTCCCAGCCAGGACTGCGCAAGCTGCTTTTCCAGGAGTGGGTCCGGTTCGGCTGGTTCTTCCTGGTGACCCGCCGCGATCCCCAGGGGCTGCGGGAGTGGGTCCGGCTACGCCGGCTGGGACGGCAGGAAAGATTCGGGCGGCCAGGAGGTTCGGCATGACGTTCATCGACGCGGCGGCTCAGTCCAAGACCTTCGGCCGCGCCCGCCGTGATCTGGCCGACGGGTTCCGGCGTCACGAACTGTGGCTGCACCTGGGCTGGCAGGACATCAAGCAGCGCTACCGCCGTTCGGTGCTGGGTCCGTTCTGGATCACGATCGCGACCGGTACGACGGCCGTCGCGATGGGCGGGCTGTACTCCAAACTGTTCCATCTCAACCTGTCCGAGCACCTGCCATACGTCACGCTCGGGCTGATCGTCTGGAACCTGATCAACGCGGCCATCCTGGAAGGCGCCGACGTCTTCGTGCACAACGAGGGCCTGATCAAGCAACTGCCGACTCCGCTGAGCGTGCACGTCTACCGGCTGGTGTGGCGGCAGATGATCCTGTTCGCGCACAACATCGTGATCTACGTCGTCATCGCGATCATCTACCCCAAGCCGTGGTCATGGGCTGACCTGTCGGTGCTGCCCGCCCTGGCGCTGATCATGCTCAACTGCATCTGGGTGTCGCTGTGTTTCGGCATCCTGGCCACCCGCTACCGCGACATCGGGCCGCTGCTCAACTCGGTGGTGCAGCTGCTGTTCTTCATGACGCCGATCATCTGGAACGACAGCACCCTTCGACAGCAGGGCGCGGGCCGCTGGTCGAAGATCGTCGAACTCAACCCGCTGCTGCACTACCTCGACATCGTGCGGGCGCCGCTGCTGGGCGCACCCCAGGAATTGCGGCACTGGGCGGTGGTGGTGGTGCTGACGATCGTGGGCTGGGTGATGGCGGCGTTCGCGATGCGGCAGTACCGGGCGCGGGTGCCGTACTGGGTTTGAGAGGTCGCGCGTCTGACGGCGTGACCCGGACTTGCCTGCGCCTCCTCCCGTAGGAAGAGCAGATTTCATCCTCTGATTCGGCTATCTGGCCGAGGGACATGCGGCGGTGACTCCCCTGTCCCGGAACCTGGAGGCACACCCGGCTAGGCTGCCGCCGATAGATTGGGCAGATGAGTCATCCTGCACCTGACCGCGTCGATGCCAGTCTGCTGACCGGAGTCTCCGAGACGGCCCTGCTCACTCTGAGCGGCCGGGCCTTCCAGGCCGCGCACCCGGACGCGATCATCGACGACCCGATGGCCATCACGCTGGTCGACGCGATCGACTTCGATTTCGACAAGTTCGGACGCCGCAAGGGCCAGGAGATGGCGCTGCGCTCATTGGCCGTCGACAAATGCGCCCTCGCGTATCTGGCCGAGCATCCCCGCGCCACCGTCGTCGCGCTTGCCGAAGGTTTCCAGACCAGCTTCTGGCGGCTGGACAGCGCACTGCCGGAGGCTCAATTCCGTTGGGTGTCAATTGATCTGCCGCCGGTGATCGAGTTGCGGCGGCGGCTGCTGCCGCGCTCACCACGTATCACCGAGATCGCGCAGTCAGCCCTGGACTACTCGTGGATGGACCAGATCGACGACTCCGACGGCGTGTTCATCACCGCCGAGGGGCTGCTGATGTATCTGCAGCCGGACGAGGCGCTGGGCCTGATCACCGCGTGCGCCAAGCGATTCCCCGGCGGTCAGATGTTCTTCGACGTGCCCCCGACCATCGTCAAGAAAGTCGCACGCAAAGGCCTGCGTTCGTCCAAGCACTATCGGGTGCCGCCCATGCCGTTCAGCCTGTCGCCGCGCCAGCTGGCAGCTCTGGCGAACACCGTGCCCGGCATCCGCGCGGTCCACGATGTACCGATACCCGCCGGGCGCGGCTGGTTCTTCGGGCGTTTCTACCCGGCGCTGTGGCAGTTTCCGCCACTCAGGGAGTTCCGCGGTGCCTACACCTTGCTCGAATTCGGCTGATTCTCAGCGGGTTTCGCGGGTCTCCACCAGCTCGTCGCCGCCGGTGGCCCAGGCGCGCTGGAAGACGTCAAGTGGCACGACCTCGTCGGCGCGGGTTCCGCTGTCGTTGAGGTGCACGGTGCCGTTGACCAGGTCGACGCCGGTGACGACGACGGCGTGGTCGCTCATCGGGTTGCCGCGGCCGTCCCTGGTCTGAACCGGCAGGCCCCAGATCATCTCGGCGTTCACCCCGGCGATCACCTTGTGGCCGTCGGCCAGGTAGCGCTCCAGTGCTTCCAGTCCGGAGTCCAGCCCGGTGGCGGCGGCCTCGTCCAGGCTGGTGGCCACGCCGTAGATGCCGTACTGCCCCAACAAGGAGGGAATGTCGCCGGGGTCGGTGCCGTACCCCGCGCGGTACATCGGTCCGGGGTGGACGCGACTGCGCATCTGCTGTGCCACCGCGAGGATCTCGCTTTCAGACGGCTGACGCCCAGTCAACTCCCCGATCACGTCGGCCGCGGCCATCAGGGCGCAGTCGTCGACGGATTGTTTGCGCCAGTACTGAGCGGCCGCGGCCGGGTTGCCGTACATGCGGGGCGACTCGGTGTGCGGCGTCGAGGAAGCGGCGTGGGCCAGGCCGGTCGCCAGGCCCAGCGTGACCGCGACGGCGGCGATGGCCAGCGTCACCTTGACGACGGAACTACGGGCATTCTCGATAGAGCGCATGGGAGAAGGCTCGGTTGTCGTTCTCTCGGGAAGCTCTGCAGATTCTTGGGGCTCGCTCCACCCGGCACTACCGGCGGCGGGTCTCCTCCAATTGGTGGACGGAATTTCATCCCCCGAACCGGCCTACTGGCCGAAGAACTTGCGGTGCCCAGTGACCGATGGTGGGAGCCGGAGCAATCGGCTCGGCTCACCACACTCACGTCGAGGGGAACCACGCCATGTCGTTCATGTTGGTTGGCCCGGAAGCACTCGCGACCGCAGCAGCGGACGTGGCAGGCGTCGGTGCGTCGGTCGATTCGGCGAGCGCAGCGGCGGCGGCGCCGACTACGGCGGTGCTGGCGGCCGCCTCCGATGAGGTCTCGCAGCACATCGCCGCGATCTTCAGCGGTCACGGCCAGGCGTATCAGGCGCTCAGCGAACAGGTCTCACGCTTCCACCGCCACTTCGTCGAGGCCTTGGCCGGGGGTGGGGTTTCGTACACCAGCGCGGAGGCCGCAAATGCCTCGCCCCTGCAACCTGCCGCGCAGGCGGCGTTCAGCGTGATGAATGCCCCCACCCAAGCCCTCTTGGGACGCCCGCTGATCGGCAACGGCGCCGACGGCACCGCACCTGGCCAGGCCGGCGGCGCAGGCGGGCTGCTGTACGGCAACGGCGGTGCCGGTGCCGGGGGGGCCGCTGGTCAACCCGGCGGGACCGGCGGCTCGGCAGGCTTGTGGGGCCAGGGCGGGGCCGGCGGCGCGGGCGGCGCAGGGGCGGTCGGCGGCAACGGCGGAAACGGCGGTCTGCTGTACGGCGGCGGCGGCGCGGGTGGGGTAGGCGGAACGGGTGGCGGCGGAGGCGTCGGCGGCATCGCCCCCCTGATCGGCAACGGCGGAACCGGCGGTGCGGGCGGACTCGGTGCTGCCGGCGGTGCCGGCGGAAATGCCCTGTTGTTCGGTAGCGGCGGCGACGGTGGGGCAGGCGGTAACGCCGCAGCCGGCATCAATGGCGGCATTGCCGGGCGAGGTGGAGACGGCGGTTGCGCCGGGTTGTGGGGCGACGGTGGCAACGGCGGACCCGGCGGCGCCGGTACGGCCGGTGCGACCGGAGCCAATCCCGCCACCACGGGAGCCACGGCGCCGAACGGAACGCCGGGCGCAGCCAGCAGCGTGACAACCAACAACGATGCACACGCCACGGGCACCGCGGGTGACACCGGCGGGACAGGCGGCGCGGGGTGGGCCGGCGGCACCGGCGGTCTGGGTGGCAACGCAACGGCCGTCAGCACCGACCCGATGGGACAGAACTCCATCACCGCCACGGGCGGTCAGGGTGGTGCCGGCGGAACAGCCGGGTCCGGCGGCGCGGGCGGGGCCGGCGGCGCCGGGGGGAATGCGTCGGCGACCAGCAGCAACACCAGCACGTTGCCCACCAGCGTCACCGCGGACGGAGGCAACGGTGGCCGTGGCGCCGCGGGCGGTGCCCCTGGCGGGGCAGGCGGCGCCGGCGGAGCCGGCGGCAACGCGGTGACAACCACCCGGTCCTTCGACTTCAACCAGGCCAACGGCGGCAACGGGGGCGATGGCGGCACGGGAGCCGCCGGGGCCACCGGCGGGGCCGGCGGGAGTGGAGCCGCCGGAGGCAACGGTGGTCGAGGCGGCCTGCTCATCGGCGACGGCGGCGCCGGCGGTGCGGGCGGGATGGGTGGCGCCGGCGGTACCGGCGCCCACGGCGGCACGGGGGGCAACGGCGGCGTCGGGGGCACCAGCAACACGCAGAACGCCGGCGACGGGGGTGACGGGGGCGACGGAGGGGCCGGCGGAACCGGCGGCACCGGTGGAGCGGGCGGCACGGGCGGCCAGGGCGCCGCGGGTGGTCTCCTGGCGGGCAACGGCGGCACCGGGGGCGCGGGCGGGGCCGGCGGGACCGGGGGTTCTGGTGGGACAGGCGGCACCGGCGGCCATGCCGGCTCGTCCGGCGGCACCGGCGGTCTTGCCGGTTCCCGGGGTGACGGTGGCGTCGCGGGCACCGGCGGGGCCGGCGGCACGGCCGGTAGCGGTGGTGGCGGGGGTACCGGCGGCGTGTTTCTGAGCGTTGCGGGTGCGGGCGGCGCCGTCGGCGGCACCGGATCCCAGGGCGGATCCGGCACACCGGGCGGTAACGGGTAACGGAAGCCGGCAGCGATTCCTGCCGCAAGAACCCCACAAGAATCCTTTTAGAATCCTCCAAGGCCCCGCCCGGAAGCTATCGCGGTGCCTCACACACTCGTCCGCCCCGACAGCGGGATCCTGCAGCTGCGGCTCGACCGGCCCGTACTGCTGCGTCCGATCCCGTTCCACGCGATCTGCGAACAGCACCTGCTGCCGTTCTACGGCGTCGTGCACATCGGCTACCTGCGCGGCGACCAGCGACTGAGCCAGGCTGAACTCACCCGCGTCGTCGAGGCGTGCGCGATCGGCGTCCAGGTGCAGGACAAGATGACGACCCGGATCGGCCTCTGGCTGCACCACCAGCTCGCCCCGCGCGGGTTGGGCGTGCTGGTGGAAGGCGGTTACGCCTGCACCCCGGTCCGCGAGGGCGCCGCCCTGGCCGGGCCCACCACCACCATGGCCTTCTACGGAACGATGCGCGACAACGCCAACCAACAGCGCGAATTCATCACTCTCGCAACAAGAAAGAAGATCAGTAACCATGCCTGAGATCGCCTTCGCCGGCCCCGCCCAGACCGCGACCATGCACCGTGACGACGCGCCCGTGGGACGTACGGCTCAGTTCCACCTGCGCAAGCGGTTCGGCGGGCTGAACTGCTGCCGCCGATCCTGGTCCGACAACGGCAAGCGCCTTTTCCTGCACGGCTACGCACTCAGTTTCGAGATCGAGTTCGCCTGCGCCGAAACCGAATCCGGCGATCAGGTGCTCGGTGCCGAATCCTTGGAGGACATTCGTGCCGCCCTGCAGGCCCAGTACGCACACACCACCTTGATCACCGCCAACGACCCACAGCGCGACCTGTTCGAGCTGCTGGCCGAACGCGACCTGGTGGACATGCGGATCGTGGACAGCGCCGGCCTGGAAGCCTCCGCCGCCTGGGTGTTCGAGACCGTCGAGAAGATCGTCGCGCGGGCGACCGAGGGCCGGGTATGGGTGTCGCGGATCGACGCCCAGGAGAGCGGCAGCCGGGTGCTCACGCTGACCGCGTTGCCGGTAAAGGACTGGGCGTGAGGGCGATTGCCGCCCTGCTCATCGTCGGAACCGGACTGGTTTGCGCCGGCCACGGAACGGCCTATGCCGCACCCGATCTCGATTCGTTCCTGACCAACCTGCCGTCGACCCTGACGGCGGCCGGTTCGGCGGAGCAACTGCGCGCCGCGCTCGATTCCGCCCCGCCCGAGGTGTCGCGGGGACCCGGTGACACCTTGCACTTTCCCGCGCGGGACGCGCACTGGTTGATCGCGGCCTGGCACCTCGATCGCGTCTATGTGGTTGCCTCCGATCCGCATCAGCAGAGCTGGCAGTTGATGCGGTACGGGCAGGATGTGCCCGACCAGAACGGCACCCGCATCGCGGTCGTCCCGATCACGTTCGGCTCCTGGACCGTCCGCCCGCAGCTCGCCGGGCGCCCGGACGGCCCGCTGCCGAACGTGGTCGCCGGGGCGTCTCCGGCCTACGACGTCGCCACGTATGCCGCGCAGGTCGTCGGTATCGACCTCGACATGTAATCGCATGCAGCCCGGGGTGGAGAATGCGACCGTGAGCGCCTCTGTGGTCGGCTGCGTCGGAACCCTGATCGTGCCGACGCGTGGCGCCGAGGGCGCCGGTGAGGTGCTGCTGACGGTGCGCGGCTCCAAGGAGACGTTTTTGGCCCGCTCCGACGAACCTCTACCCAAGGGCACCCAGGTGCTTGTCGTACAGGTGCACGGGCCACGAACCGTCGTCGTCGAGCCCTGGCACGACCCCACTTTCACCTGAAGATCGAAAACACAAGGAGTACAACGATGCTCGGATACCGGGTGCCCGCGCCTGATGAGGCGATGCTGATTTCGGGCGGTAAAGCCAAAGGCAATGCACCATTTCGCGTAGTGACCGGGCACGGCGCCTTCGTCATCCCGTTCTTTCGCAAGGCTGCCTTCCTGACCCTGGCGATGTGCGAGGCGGAGGTCGCCGAGAAGTGCGTCACGCAGCAGGGCATCACCCTCAACGTCCGGGCCGTCATCGCGTTCAAGGTGGGCAACGACACGGAGAGCATCATCGCCGCCGCGCAACGATTCCTGTCCGAACAGGACCAGATGTCGGTTCTGACGGGGCGAATCTTCGCCGGGCACCTGCGCTCGATCATCGGCTCGATGACCGTCGAGCAGATCATCCGGGAACGCCAGAAGCTGGCCACCGAGGTGCTCGACGGCTCTAAGGAGGAGATGGCCCGCATCGGCCTGAACGTCGACGCGCTGCAGATCCAGTCCATCGACGACGACGGGCTGGGCTACATCAAGGCGATGTCGGCCCCGCACAACGCCGCCGTGCAGCAGCAGGCCCAGATCGCCCAGGCTCAGGCCAACCAGAAGGCCGCCGAGGCCGAACAGGAGTCCCAGCGCAAGCAGGCCGAATTCGCCCGGGAGACCGCCATCGTGAAGGCCCAGTACAAGGCCGAGGTGGACAAGGCGCAGGCCGAAGCGGCACAGGCGGGGCCGCTGGCCGAAGCGGAGGCCCAGCGTGAGGTGCTGGCCATGCGCACCGAACTGGCCCAGCGGGCGGCGGAACTGCGCCAGCAGGAACTGGTCGCCGAGGTGGTCAAGCCCGCCGAGGCGGAAGCCGAACGGGTCCGGATTCTCGCCGTGGCCGACGCCGAGAAGATGAAGATTCAGGCCGAGGCTGCCGCATCGCACAACCGGGTGGCCTTGGACCGGATGATCATCGATCAACTCCCCGAGATCGTGGACAAGGCGGCGCGCGGGCTGGCCGGATCGAATCTGACCGTGCTCAACGGCGCCGAAGGAATCAGCCAGGTGACCAGTGGGCTGGTGTCGCAGGGTCTGGCTATTTTCGACGCCGTGCGAAACGGGTTGTCGCAATACGACGACGAGGAGGCCGGCCCGGCGTGATACACGCCGGTAAACGCGTGAGAGATAAGAGTGACGGCCGGCCTGTTGTGGTGTAACACTGAAACGCCCTGGTGTTCGGTGAAAGGTCGGCGGACGTGAGCGAGGAAGCCCAGTCAAGGGATGCGGCGGCAGCATTGCGCGAGAACCTCGCCGCCGAACTGGCCCGGCTCAAGCAGCGGCACGACCGCCTGGAGATCGAGGTAAAGAACGACCGCGGCATGGTCGGTGACCACGGCGACGCCGCGGAGGCCATCCAGCGCGCCGACGAGCTGGCGGTGCTGGCCGAACGGATCAACGAGCTGGACCGGCGGCTGAAGTCCGGACCGTCCAGCTCGGAAGCCTCTGACACGCTGCCCGGCGGCACCGAGGTCACCCTGCGCTTCGCCGACGGTGAGGTGGTCACCATGTACGTGATCTCGATCGTGGAGGAAACCCCGGTCGGCCACGAAGGAGAGACGCTCACCGCACGCAGCCCGCTGGCGCAGGCGCTGGCCGGTCATCAGGCGGGTGACACGGTGACATACTCCACGCCGCAGGGCCCCAGCCAGGTCGAGCTGCTCTCGGTGAAGCTGCCCACCTAAACTTCTACTCGATGATCCCGCCAGAGCCAGGTGCTGAGCCGGCAGAGCCGCACCAGCATCTGCATCTGACGACCCAGGCGATGCGCTTCATCATCACCGGCTCTTTCTCGGCCGTCGTCGACTTCGGGCTGTACCTGATCCTGTACAAGCTCGTCGGTGTTCAGGTCGACCTGGCCAAGGCCACCAGCTTCATCGTCGGCACCATCACCGCCTACCTGATCAACCGGCGCTGGACCTTCCAGGCGTCACCGAGCACCGCCCGGTTCATCGGCGTCATGGCGCTGTACGCGCTCACCTTTGCGGTGCAGGTCGGGCTGAACCATCTGTGCCTGGAACTGCTGCACTACCGGGGATGGGCCGTGCCCGTCGCATTCGTGGTCGCGCAGGGCACCGCGACGGTTATCAATTTCATCGTGCAGCGCACCGTGATCTTCCGCATCCGCTGACCTGGTCAGTGGGCGCGGTACCCTCTTTGACGATGTCGAGCAGCGAAATGACCACGACCCCGACCCGG
Organism: Mycobacterium sp.; assembly: GCA_003987775.1. Lineage (GTDB taxonomy): Bacteria > Actinomycetota > Actinomycetes > Mycobacteriales > Mycobacteriaceae > Mycobacterium. The sequence continues at coordinate 238,315 of RXJD01000002.1, read as the reverse complement.
CTGACCGGGTGGGGACGAACGGCGCCGTCGGTGGCGGAGGTGCTGCGCACCCCCGACGTCGAGGTGATCGCCAAGGCAGTGATCCGGGCGGCCGAATCTGATGGTCGGGGCGTGATAGCCCGCGGGCTGGGCCGGTCCTACGGCGACAACGCGCAAAACGGCGGCGGCCTGGTGATCGACATGTCCGCGCTTAACAAGATCCACTCGCTGAACGCCGAAACCAAGCTCGCCGACGTCGACGGCGGGGTCAACCTCGACCAGCTGATGAAGGCGGCGCTGCCGCTGGGGCTGTGGGTGCCGGTGCTGCCGGGCACCCGCCAGGTGACCATCGGCGGTGCCATCGGGTGCGACATCCACGGCAAGAACCACCACAGCGCCGGCAGCTTCGGCAACCACGTCCGGTCCATGGACCTGCTGCTGGCCAGCGGCGAGATCCGGCGGGTGACGCCGGACGGCGACGAAGCCGAGTTGTTCTGGGCCACCGTCGGTGGCAACGGGCTGACCGGGATCATCCTGCGCGCCACCATCGAGATGACACCCACCGAGACGGCTTACTTCATCGCTGACGGCGACGTCACCGCCACCCTCGACGAGACGATCGCCCTGCACAGCGACGGCAGCGAGGCCAACTACACCTACTCCAGCGCCTGGTTCGACGCGATCAGCGCGCCGCCGAAGCTGGGCCGCGCCGCGGTGTCCCGCGGGTCGCTGGCCACTCTCGACCAGCTGCCCGACAAGCTGGCCCGTAACCCGCTGAAATTCGATGCGCCGCAACTGTTCACGTTCCCCGACATCTTTCCCAACGGGCTGGCCAACAAGTACACGTTCGGGCCGATCGGCGAACTGTGGTACCGCAAATCCGGCACCTACCGGAACAAGATCCAGAATCTGACGCAGTTCTATCACCCGCTGGACATGTTCGGGGAATGGAACCGTGGCTACGGCCAAGCCGGCTTTCTGCAGTACCAGTTCGTGGTTCCCACTGAAGCCGTCGACGAGTTCAAGCGCATCATCCGCGACATTCAGGCCAGCGGCCACTATTCGTTCCTCAACGTGTTCAAGCTGTTCGGGCCGGGCAATCAGGCCCCGCTGAGCTTCCCCATTCCGGGCTGGAACATCTGCGTCGACTTCCCCATCAAGGCCGGCCTCAACGAGTTCGTCAGCGAACTCGACCGCCGGGTCCTGCAGTTCGGCGGCCGGCTCTACACCGCCAAGGACTCCCGGGTGAGTGCCGAGAATTTCCACGCCATGTATCCCCGGATCGACGAATGGATCGCCGTGCGCCGCAAGGTCGATCCGTCCGGGGTGTTCGTCTCGGACATGGCCCGACGTTTGGAGTTGCTGTAGATGGTGCGCCAATGGTTCTAGATGCCGTGGGTAACCCCCAGTCCATCCTGCTGCTCGGAGGCACCTCCGAGATCGGGCTGGCCATCTGCGAGCGGTACCTGCAGAACGCCAAGGCGCGAATCGTGTTGGCCGCCATGCCCGAAGACCCGGGCCGCGACGCCGCGGTGGCGCAGATGAAGGCGGCCGGCGCACGCTCGGTCGAGCTGGTCGACTTCGACGCCCTGGAACCCGACACCCATCCCAAGGTGATCGACGAGTGCTTCAGCAACGGTGATATCGACGTGGCGATCGTCGCGTTCGGGTTACTGGGTGACGCCGAGGAGCTGTGGCAGAACCAGCGCAAAGCCGTGCAGATCGCCGAAATCAACTACACCGCGGCGGTTTCGGTGGGCGTGCTGCTGGCCGAGAAAATGCGCGCGCAGGGGTTCGGGCAGATCATCGCGATGAGCACCGTGGCCGGCGAGCGGGTACGCCGATCCAACTTCGTCTACGGGTCCACCAAGGCCGGTCTCGACGGCTTCTACCTGGGCCTGTCAGAGGCGCTGCGGGAGTACGGGGTTCGGGTACTGGTGATCCGGCCAGGTCAGGTGCGGACCAGGATGAGCGCCCACGTCAAGGAAGCACCACTGACCGTCGACAAGGAGTACGTCGCCAACCTCGCGGTGAACGCGTCGGCAAAAGGTAAGGAATTGGTTTGGGCGCCAACAGCATTCCGTTACGTGATGATGGTGTTGCGCCACATCCCGCGGAGCATCTTCCGCAAGCTGCCCATCTGAGCATGCGCAACGCGCTGGCCACCCTGGGCCAGATGGCGCTGGCCGCTGTGGTGGCCGTCGTGGTGTCGGTGGTCTCGCTGGCCGCGATCTCCCGTGTGCAATGGCCCGCCTTCCCGTCGTCGAACCAGTTGCACGCACTGACCACGGTCGGACAGGTGGGGTGCCTGGTCGGACTGGTCGGCGTCGGCTGGCTGTGGCGCTCGGGCCGGCTGCGCCGGCTGGCCCAGCTCGGCGGGCTGGTGTTCGTCTCCGCCTTCACTGTGGTGACGCTGGGCATGCCGCTGGGCGCCACCAAGCTGTATCTGTTCGGCATCTCCGTCGACCAGCAGTTCCGCACCGAATACCTGACCCGGCTCACCGACAGCCCGGCGCTGCACGACATGACCTACATCGGGTTGCCGCCGCTCTACCCGCCGGGCTGGTTCTGGATCGGCGGCCGCGCGGCGGCGCTCACCGGGACGCCGGCGTGGGAGATGTTCAAGCCGTGGGCGATCACGTCGATCACCATCGCGGTCGCGGTCGCGCTGGTGTTGTGGTCGCGAATGGTGCGGTTCGAATACGCCCTGCTGGTGACCATCGCGACCGCCGCGGTGACGCTGGCCTACAGCTCGCCGGAGCCCTACGCGGCGATGATCACCGTGCTGTTGCCGCCGATGTTCGTGCTGACGTGGTCGGGCCTGCGCGCCGCCGGGCGGTCTTCTGATGCCGACCCTTCCGCCGACGGTGCGGCCAGCCGCACACTCGAAGCCGGCGGTGCGGCTAGCCGCACACTCGGCACCCAGGGCGGCTGGGCGGCCGTCGTCGGCGCCGGTATCTTCCTGGGCTTCGCCGCCACCTGGTACACGCTGCTGGTCGCCTACAGCGCCTTCACGGTGACGCTGATGGCACTCGGTCTGGCCGTATCCCGGTGGCGCTCCGGCGGCGGCCGGGCCGCGCTGGACCCGCTGCGCCGATTGGTCGTCATCGGCGTGATCGCGGCGGCGATCGCGTCCACCACCTGGCTGCCCTACCTGCTCAGGACGCTGAGCTCACCGACCAGCAACAGCGGCAGCGCTTTCCACTACCTGCCCGCTGACGGCGCCGAGCTGACCTTCCCGATGCTGCAGTTCTCGCTCCTGGGCGCCGGCTGCATGCTGGGCACGCTGTGGCTGGTGGTGCGGGCACGGTCGTCGGTGCGCGCCGGCGGCCTGGCGATTGGTGTGCTCGCGGTCTACGCGTGGTCCGTGCTGTCGATGTTGACCACCCTGGCGCGCACCACCCTGCTGTCCTTCCGGCTGCAGCCGACTCTGAGCGTGCTGCTGGTGGCGGCCGGGGTATTCGGATTCGTCGAGTTCGCGACGGCGCTGGCCGCCCGGAGCCGCGCGGCGCTGCCGGTGGCCGCGGCCCTGGGCCTGACCGCGGCGATCGCGTTCAGCCAGGACATTCCCGACGTGCTGCGCCCCGACCTGACGATCGCCTACACCGACACCGACGGCGACGGCCAGCGCGGCGACCGGCGCCCGCCCAGTTCGGAGAAGTACTATCCGGCCGTCGACGCCGCCATCCGGAAGGTCACCGGCCGGCCGCGTGATCAGACCGTGGTGATGACGGCCGACTACAGCTTCCTGTCGTTCTACCCCTACTGGGGCTTTCAGGGCCTGACGTCGCACTACGCCAATCCGCTGGCCCAGTTCGACAAGCGCGCCGCCCAGATCGAGAGCTGGTCGAAGCTCAAGAACGCCGACGAGTTCATCGGGGCGCTGGACAAGCTGCCGTGGCCGCCGCCCACCGTCTTCGTCATGCGCCGCGGCGCCGGCAACACCTACACGCTGCGGCTGGCCGAGGATGTCTACCCCAATCAGCCCAACGTCCGCCGCTACACAGTGGACCTCAAGGCCGCCCTGTTCAACGACCCGCGTTTCGCCGTCGAGACCATCGGACCGTTCGTGGTGGCGATCCGCAAGCCGGTGCCGAGCGCTTGATGGCGACCGAACAATTACCATCTACCTCCGTGGACGATGCGGGAGCAAACTACCGGATCGCTCGACTCGTGGCCGTCATCGCCGGACTGCTGGGGGCAGCGCTGGCGCTGGCGACCCCGCTGCTGCCGGTCAACCAGACCACCGCCCAACTCAACTGGCCGCAGAACGGCACCTACGGCAGCGTCGAAGCGCCGCTGATCAGCTACGTGGCCACCGACCTGAACATCAGCGTCCCGTGCCAGGCCGCCGCGGGATTGGCCGGGCCGCAGAACGCCGGCAAGACCGTGCTGCTGTCAACGGTGCCCAAACAGGCCCCCAAAGCGGTCGATCGCGGGCTGCTGCTGCAGCGCGTGAACGACGACCTGGTGCTGATCGTGCGCAACGTCCCCGTGGTGGCGGCGCCGCTGAGTCAAGTGCTGGGCCCGGACTGTCAGCGACTGACCTTCACCGCCCACGCCGACCGCGTCATCGGTGAGTTCGTCGGCCTCAAACAGGGCCCGACCACCGAGCATCCCGGCGCACCGCTGCGCGGGGAAAAGAGCGGCTATGACTTCCGGCCGCAGATCGTCGGGGTGTTCACCGACCTGGCCGGTCCGACGCCGCCCGGCCTGAGCTTCACCGCGACCGTCGACACCCGCTACAGCAGCAGCCCGACGACGCTGAAGATGGCCGCGATGATCCTCGGGGTGCTGCTGACCGCCGCCTCCCTCATCGCGCTGCACGTGCTGGACACCGCCGACGGCACCCGGCACCGCCGCTTCCTGCCGTCGCGCTGGTGGTCGGTGGGCGGGCTGGACGCACTGGTGATCGCGGTGCTGGTCTGGTGGCACTTCGTCGGCGCCAACACCTCCGACGACGGCTACATCCTGACCATGGCCCGGGTGTCCGAACACGCCGGCTACATGGCGAACTACTACCGCTGGTTCGGCACGCCCGAGGCACCGTTCGGCTGGTATTACGACCTGCTGGCGATGTGGGCGCATGTCACCACGGCCAGCGTCTGGATGCGGCTGCCGACCCTGCTGATGGCGCTGACGTGCTGGTGGGTGATCAGCCGCGAGGTCATCCCCCGGCTGGGTCACTCCGTCAAGAAGAGCCGGGCCGCGGCATGGACGGCGGCCGGGATGTTCCTGGCGGTCTGGCTGCCCCTGAACAACGGCCTGCGGCCCGAGCCGATCATCGCCCTGGGCATCCTGCTCACCTGGTGCTCGGTGGAGCGGGCGGTGGCCACCAGCCGGCTGCTGCCGGTGGCCGCGGCGTGCATCCTCGGCGCGCTGACCCTGTTCTCCGGCCCCACGGGCATCGCGTCCATCGGTGCCCTGCTGGTGGCGATCGGCCCGTTGCGGACCATCCTGCATCGTCGCTCCAAACAGTTCGGCCTGCTGCCGCTGATAGCGCCGATCCTGGCGGCCACCACCGTCACCGCGATCCTGATCTTCCGGGACCAGACGTTGGCCGGCGAAGCCCAGGCCACCTTCCTCAAGCAAGCCGTCGGCCCCAGCCTGAAGTGGTTCGACGAACACATCCGTTACGAGCGGCTGTTCATGCCCAGCCCCGACGGGTCGGTGGCGCGCCGGTTCGCGGTGCTGGCGCTGATCCTCGCACTGGCGATCGCGGTGGCAATCTCGTTACGCAAGGGGCGGATTCCGGGTACCGCGGCCGGGCCGAGCCGCCGCATCATCGGCATCACCATCATCTCGTTTCTGGCGATGATGTTCACCCCGACGAAATGGACCCACCACTTCGGCGTGTTCGCCGGCCTCGCGGGGTCATTGGGGGCGTTGGCGGCGGTGGCGGTGACCGGCGCGGCGATGCGATCGCGGCGAAACCGCACCGTGTTCGCCGCCGCCGTCCTGTTCGTGATGGCCATGTCGTTCGCCAGCGTCAACGGCTGGTGGTATGTGTCCAATTTCGGTGTGCCGTGGTCTAATTCGTTCCCCAAGTGGCGCTGGTCGCTCACCACCGCGCTGCTCGAGCTGACGGTGATCGTGCTGTTGATCGCGGCGTGGTTCCACTTCGTCGCCAGCAACGACGACGGACCACCCCGGACCCGGTTCGGCGCCCGCCTGTCACGAATTCTGCAGTCCCCGTTGGCTATTGCCACCTGGTTGCTGGTTTTGATGGAGGTCGTGTCGCTGACCCAGGCGATGATCTTCCAGTATCCGGCGTGGTCGGTGGGACGGTCGAACCTGCAGGCTGCGGTTGGTTTCAAGACCGGTAAGACCTGTGGGCTGGCCGAGGACGTCCTGGTCGAACTGGATCCCGAAGCCGGGATGTTGGCGCCGGTGTCCGCCCCGGTGGGCGACGCACTGGGCGCGGGCCTCTCGGAAGCGTTCACTCCCAACGGGATTCCGGCCGACGTTTCGGCCGACCCGGTGATGGAGCGTCCGGGTGACCGCAATTTCGCCAACGAGGACGGGGTGATCACCGGCACCGAGGCCGGCACCGAGGGCGGCACCACCGCCGCACCGGGCATCAACGGCTCCCGGGCGCGATTGCCGTTCAACCTCGATCCGGCCCGCACCCCGGTGCTGGGCAGCTGGCGGGCCGGTATCCAGGTGCCGGCGATGTTGCGGTCGGGCTGGTACCGGCTGCCGGCCAAAGATGAACGGCATAAGACACCACTGCTGGTGGTGACGGCGGCGGGCCGGTTCGACGCCCGCGAGGTTCAGGTGCAGTGGGCCACCGACGAGGAGGCCGCTGCCGGAAAGCACAGCGGTTCAATGGGATTCGCTGACGTCGGGGCTTCTCCGGCGTGGCGCAACCTGCGCGCGCCGCTGTCGGCCATCCCCGACTCCGCAACCCAGATCCGTTTGGTGGCCGACGACGACGATCTGGCCCCGCAGCACTGGATCGGCCTCACCCCGCCACGGGTGCCGCAGCTGCGCACCTTGCAGGACGTGGTGGGCTCGAAGGACCCGGTATTCCTGGACTGGCTGGTGGGGCTGGCGTTCCCGTGTCAGCGGCCGTTCGGCCATCAGAACGGGGTCGACGAGACACCCAAATGGCGCATCCTGCCCGACCGCTTCGGCGCCGAGGCCAATTCGCCGGTGATGGACAATCTGGGCGGCGGCCCGCTGGGCATCACCGAACTGCTGACACACGCGACCACAGTGGCCAGCTACCTCAAGGACGACTGGTTCCGGGACTGGGGTGCGCTGCAGCGGCTGACGCCGTTCTACCCCGATGCCGCGCCCGCCCAGCTGGAACTGGGCACCGTCACGCGCAGCGGGTTGTGGGATCCGGCGCCGCTGCGCAAGAGCTAAATCCGGTCCATCGGCTGGTGGATGACACACGTCGCGCCGCCGGACCGTTTGGCCTCGTACATCGCAGCGTCGGCATGCCGCAGCACGTCGTCGATCGAGAAATAGCGATCACCGGCGACCTGCGTTGCGACCCCGATGCTCGCGGTGAGCGCCAGCGCGCCGATCTCCACCCGGGCCAACGGCATCAGGCGGTCGACGACTTCTGACACATCGCCCCCGCTGCCGAACACCACGAGCACCAGTTCGTCGCCCCCGATCCGGGCGGTGATCTCGTCCGGTCGCGCCAGGGCCCGCAGTTCCTTCGCCATCTCGATCAGGGCGGTGTCACCGACCACGTGGCCGTGCGCATCGTTGAGAGCCTTGAAGCGGTCGATGTCGCATACCGCCACGACCACCATCGCCGACGGGGCGAGCCGCCGCACGGCGACTTCGATCGCGGCGTACAGCCCGCGCCGGTTGCGCAGTCCGGTCAGCGGGTCGTACCGCGCCGAGCGCGCGGTTCTCCCGATCGCGCGCCGCCCGCCTTCGATGAGCGCCAGACCTCCCAGCGGCACCGCCACCACCCAGGCCAGGGCGGGCATGTAGAAGACGAACAGGTCGAACAACCCCGCATGCTGCTCGGCCACCGCCCAGGCCGTGATGGAACCGATCACCAGGGCACCGAAGACACAGTGCGCGTAGAGGATTCGTGCCCCCAGCAGGAAAGCGGCGAAGATGCCGACGATGCCCAGATACAACGTCGCGCAGAGCCGCGCGCCGGTTTCGGACAGAGCCGCCGCGCCGAACGCGGCCGCGCAGTCCGCCCACACGACGAACACCACGGCTTGCCGGTAACCGGGGAACCGGCCGAACAGCCAGCGCATCCCGTAACCCACGGCGGTAACCATCGCGACGATGTGCACCGACTTGGCGACCACGCCCACGGGACGGGCCGGATGAAACTGGACGGCCACCAGCAGACCGGCCGCGACGAAGCAGGCCCCGGCGACCACCGTGGTGAACGCCCGCGTCATCCGACCCTCGCGCAGCGCCTCCGTCGCAAAACGATATTCCCGCCTGCCCACGCCCCGGACCTTCCCGTGATCTCAGACAGGCCGGATCTCGAAGACGAACTCGCATCCGCCGATGCAGACGCTGTCGCCGTGGGACAGCGTGGTGCTCCCCCGGATCAGTTCACCCCGTACCTCGACACCGTTGGTCGAGCGCAGGTCGGTGATCACGAAGCCTGATCCGGTGTCCGCGATGACGGCGTGGTGGCGGCTGACGTCGTTGTCGTCGAGCACGATGTCGTTGTCGTTCAACCGCCCGATACGGGTGGTCGCGCCCTTGAGCTGGTAGGTGCGTCCGAAGCGGTCCCGCAACCCCGCGGCCACTGACGTCGACAGCGTGGTCCTGGTGTCGATCCGGCTGCGCTTGCGGGTGCTCTTGACCGCCTGCTTGGTGACGATGGGCTCCTGGCGCAGGATCCGTTCGTGCAGGTCGCTGACCGTCGGCCCGGGATCGATACCCAGCCCCTCGGCCAGCGCCGTCTTCAACTGCCGATAGGCGCCGAGGGCATCGGACTGGCGCTCGGTGACGTAGTAGGCCGTGATGAGCTGCGCCCACAGCGGCTCGCGGTAGGGATGTTCGGCAGCCAGCGCCTCCAGCTCACCGATCACGGCATCGGCACGCCCGCAAGCGATCTCGGCCTCGGCGCGAGCACTGTGCGCGGCGACCTTGTCTTCGAGGCATTTGGTGGCGAAGGGAGCCACGAAGTCGAAGTCACGCAGGTCATCGAGGACCGGGCCGCGCCATTCGGCCAGCGCCGCGGACAGGTGACTGCTCGCCTCCTCGAACCGGCCGGCGGCCGCGGCCTCGACTCCAGCGGCCTTGGCGGCGGCGAACCGGCCCAGGTCGTAATCGGAGTCCGTCACATTCAACTGGTAGCCCGGCGGGGCGCTCGCCAGTACGCGGACCGGGTCAACGCCCCCGTCACGCAACAGCCGCCGCAGGTTGGAGATGTGGGATTGGATGCTGGTCCGGGCCGCCGGCACCGGGGATCCGTCCCACACCGCGTCGATCAGCGAATCGACCGACACCGGCCGGTTGCGATTGATCAACAGCATCGCGAGCACCGCCCGCTGCTTGGCGGGGCCGACCGATACCGGTACGCCGTCCACCGACAGTTGCAGCGGCCCGAGCACACCAAACCCGAGACCGGAGTTCGTCATCGCGCTGCCAGCCTTCCGGGAGATCAAGAGTCCTGGCTAGTTCTCCGGCAATATTGTGACCTCTGCGGGCGTCCCGTTTGGCAAAGCCCCACCATTTCGGTGTGGCGGCGGCGGCAAATGCGCGGAATCCGCGGCTTCGGCAGCGTCGCCTGCGAATCGACGGACCGGCCGGCGCCCCAGCCCCGAAAGGCAACTCCGGAGGCTGAACCCCGGCCCCGCATCCGAAGACCACTCAGTCGCGTCGCCTACGATCGAGCCTCGTGTCCCCCGACGGTAATCAGCGGTCCCACCGGATCGCCCGGTTAGCAGCCGTCGTCTCCGGCATCGCCGGTCTGCTGTTGTGCCTGCTGGTTCCGCTGCTTCCGGTGCGGCAGACCACGGCGGCCATCCTGTGGCCGCAGGGCAACGCCCCGGACGGCAACATCAGCCAGATCACGGCGCCGTTGGTGTCAGGAGCGCCGCGCGACCTGGACATCTCGATTCCCTGCTCGGCCATCGCGACGCTGCCGGCCAGCGGCGGTCTGGTGGTCTCCACGCTCCCCTCCGACGGCTTCCAGACCGGCAAGCACGGTCTGTTCGTCCGCGCGAACAAAGACTCCGTCGTCGTCGCGTTCCGCGACACCGTCGCCGCGGTGGCTCCCCGCGCCAAGATCGCGGCCGGCGGATGCAGCGTGCTGCACGTCTGGGCCGACGCGGGCGGCGCGGGAGCGGACTTCGTCGGCATCCCGGGCGCCGCCGGGCGGCTCGACCCTGAGAAGAAGCCGCAGGTCGGCGGGATTTTCACCGACCTCAAGGTGCCCGCACAGCCAGGGCTCTCCGCGAAAGTCGACGTCGACACCCGGTTCATCCTGCGGCCCACCGCCCTCAAGACGCTCGCGATGGTGCTGGGCGCGCTCGCAGTGCTCGGCGCCATCGCCGCGCTGGCGGCGCTGGACCGGCTGAGCCGGGGCGAGACACTGCGCGGCTGGCGCCCGCGGTTGCCGAAGATCAGGGCGGGCATCGCCACCTGGCTCGCCGACCTCGTGGTGATCGGAACCCTGCTGCTCTGGCACATCATCGGCGCCACCTCCTCCGATGACGGCTACAACCTGACCATCGCCCGGGTGGCACCGAAGGCCGGCTACAACGTCGACTACTACCGCTACTTCGGCACCACCGACGCACCGTTCGACTGGTACTTCGGGGTGCTGTCCCGGATGGCGTCGGTCAGCAGCGCGAGCGTGTGGATGCGGCTTCCCGCGACGCTGGCCGCCATCGTCTGCTGGCTGCTCATCAGCCACTACGTGCTGCGTCGGCTGGGCCCGGCGCGGGGTGGTCTCGGCGCGAACCGGGTGGCGGTGTGGACGGCCGGGGCGGTGTTCGTGGCCGCGTGGATACCGTTCAACAACGGCCTGCGCCCCGAGCCGCTGATCGCGCTGGGCGTCATGGTCACCTGGATCCTGGTGGAGCGGTCCATTGCGCTGGGACGGCTGGCTCCGGCGGCCGTCGCGATCATCGTCGCGATGCTCACCGTGACGCTGGCTCCGCAGGGGCTGATCGCGGTGGCGCCGCTGTTGACGGGTGCCCGCGCCATCGCCCAGACGATCCGCCGCCGCCGGGCCACCGACGGCCGGCTGGCGCCGATGATCACCCTGGCGGCGTCGTTGTCGCTGATCACGGTGGTGGTGTTCCACAGCCAGACGCTGGCCACGGCGGCCGAGTCGGCGCGGATCAAGTACACGGTCGGCCCGACGATCGCGTGGTACCAGGACTTCCTGCGCTACTACTTCCTCACCGTCGAGAGCAACGCCGACGGGTCGATGGCGCGGCGGTTCTCCGTCCTGGTCCTGCTGCTGTGCATGTTCGGGATGCTGTTCGTGCTGCTGCGGCGCGGCCGGGTGGCGGGGCTGGCCAGCGGACCGGCCTGGCGGCTGATCGGCACCACCGCGATCGGCCTGCTCCTGCTGACGTTCACGCCTACCAAGTGGGCCATCCAGTTCGGCGCCTTCGCCGGTCTGACCGGTGCGCTGGGCGGTCTCACCGCCTTCACCGTGGCGCGGATCGGCCTGCACAGTCGGCGCAATTTGGCGCTGTACGTCACCGCGCTGCTGTTCGTGCTGGCCTGGGCGACGTCCGGCATCAACGGCTGGTTCTACGTCGGCAACTACGGCGTGCCGTGGTACGACATCCAGCCCGTCATCGCCAGCCACCCGGTGACGACGATGTTCCTGATGCTGTCGATCCTCACCGGCCTGCTGGCCGCCTGGTACCACTTCCGGATGGACTACGCCGGACACACCGAGGTCAAGAACAACCGGCGTAACCGGGTGCTGGCGTCGACTCCGCTGCTGGTGGTGGCGGTGATCATGGTGGCGGGCGAGGTCGGTTCGCTGGCCAAGGGCGCGGTGTTCCGCTATCCGCTGTACACCACCGCCAAGGCCAACCTGGCCGCCGTGCAGTCCGGGCTGTCACCGACCAGCTGCGCGATGGCCGACGACGTGCTCGCCGAACCCGACTCCAACGCCGGAATGCTGCAACCCGTGCCGGGGCAGGAATTCGGCCCCGACGGCCCGCTCGGCGGGGTCAATCCGGTGGGCTTCAAGCCCGAGGGGGTCGGTGAGGACCTGAAATCCGACCCGGTGGTGAGCAAGCCCGGCGTCGTCAACTCCGACGCGTCCCCGAACAAGCCCAACGCCGCCATCACCGACTCGGCGGGAACCGCCGGCGGCAAGGGCCCGGTCGGGGTCAACGGCTCGCACGCCGCGCTGCCGTTCGGTCTGGACCCCGCCCGCACGCCGGTAATGGGCAGCTACGGGGAGAACAACCTGGCGGCCCGCGCCACCTCGGCGTGGTATCAGCTGCCCGCGCGCCGGCCGGACCGGCCCCTGGTGGTGGTCTCGGCCGCCGGGGCCATCTGGTCGTACAAAGAGGACGGCGACTTCATGTACGGGCAGTCGCTGAAGCTGCAGTGGGGGGTGGCCAAACCCGACGGCAGCACCCTGCCGCTGGGCGAGGTGTTCCCGATCGACCTGGGCCCGCAGCCGGCCTGGCGCAACCTGCGGTTCCCGTTCGCCTGGGCGCCGCCGGAAGCCAATGTGGCCCGCATCGTCGCCTACGACCCGAACCTCAGCTCCGAGCAGTGGTTCGCGTTCACGCCGCCGCGGGTGCCGGAGCTGGAATCGCTGCAGCGCCTCATCGGGTCGCAGACCCCGGTGCTGATGGACATCGCGACGGCGGCCAACTTCCCGTGTCAGCGGCCGTTCTCCGAGCACCTCGGTATCGCGGAGCTGCCGGAATACCGCATCCTGCCCGACCACAAGCAGACCGCCGTCTCGTCGAACCTGTGGCAGTCCGCCTCGACCGGCGGCCCGTTCATGTTCACTCAGGGTCTGTTGTGGACGTCGACCATCTCGACCTATCTGAGCGGCGACTGGTATCGCGACTGGGGTTCGGTGGAGCAGTATCACCGGCTGGTTCCCGCCGACCAGGCCCCCGAAGCCACCGTCCAGCAAGGTGTGACCACAGTGCCCGGCTGGAGCCGGCAAGGACCGATTAGGGCCCTCCCATGACCAGTCCCGCCAGCCCTTCCGCGAGCCCCCTCCCCCCGAGCAGACGCGAAATCGCACAAAATCGGGCGGATTCGGGCGATTTGGCGTTCCCCCGCAAGCGGGAGGTACCCCCAGCTCGCGAGACGAAGGTGACCCGGTGGGTGGCAACGATCGCCGGGCTGATCGGGTTCGTGCTGTCGGTCGCCACACCGCTGCTGCCGGTCGTGCAGACCACCGCGATGCTCAACTGGCCGCAGAACGGCGAGCTCAACAGCGTGACATCGCCGCTGATCTCGCTGACGCCGGTCGACTTCAAGGCGTCGGTGCCGTGCAGCATCGAGCGCGACATGCCGCCCACCGGCGGCGTCATCCTGGGCACCGCTCCCAAGCAGGGTAAGGACGCCAACCTCAACGCCCTGTTCGTTGTGGTGAGTGCACAGCGCGTCGACGTCACCGACCGCAACGTGGTGATCCTGTCGGTGCCGCGCGATCTGATGCGGTCCCCGCAGTGCGAGCGCATCGACATCAGCTCGACCCACGCCGGGACGTTCGCCGAGTTCATCGGATTGAAGGATCCGCGCGGAGCCCCGCTGCGCAGCGGCTTCCCCGACCCGAACCTGCGCCCACAGATCGTCGGGGTGTTCACCGACCTGACCGGCCCCGCACCACCCCAGCTGAGCCTGTCGGCGACCATCGACACCCGGTTCTCCAGCACGCCGACCACGCTGAAGCTGCTCGCCATGGTCGGCGCGATCGTCGCCACCATCGTCGCGTTGCTCGCGCTGTGGCGACTCGACCAGCTGGACGGCCACCGGATGCGGCGGTGGATCCCGGCAAACTGGCGCACCTTCACCCTGCTCGACGGTGTAGTGATCGTCGCGTTCCTGCTCTGGCACGTGATGGGCGCCAACTCCTCCGACGACGGCTACATCCTGGGCATGGCGCGCGTCGCCGACCGCGCGGGCTACATGTCCAACTACTTCCGCTGGTTCGGCAGCCCCGAAGACCCGTTCGGCTGGTACTACAACCTGCTGGCCCTGATGACCCATGTCAGCGACGCCAGCATCTGGATGCGGCTGCCGGACCTGGTCGCCGGGCTGATCTGCTGGCTGCTGCTGTCGCGCGAAGTGCTGCCCCGACTCGGCCCAGCGGTCGCGGCCAGCAAACCCGCCAACTGGGCGGCGGCCATGGTGCTGCTCACCGCGTGGATGCCGTTCAATAACGGCCTGCGCCCCGAAGGCATCATCGCCCTCGGATCGCTGGTGACCTACGTGCTGATCGAGCGCTCGATGCGCTACAGCCGCCTGACGCCGGCCGCGCTGGCCATCATCACTGCGGCATTTACCCTCGGCGTGCAGCCCACCGGCCTGATCGCGGTTGCCGCACTGGTGGCCGGTGGCCGCCCGATCCTGCGGATCCTGGTGAAGCGCCGCCGCATGGTCGGCACGTTGCCGCTGTTGTCGCCGATGCTGGCCGCCGGCACCGTGATCCTGACCGTCGTGTTCGCCGACCAGACCTTGTCGACGGTGCTGGAAGCCACCCGTGTGCGCAGCAAGATCGGGCCCAGCCAGGCCTGGTACACCGAGAACCTGCGCTACTACTACCTGTTCCTGCCGACCGTCGACGGTTCGCTGTCGCGCCGGTTCGGCTTCCTGATCGCCGCGCTGTGCCTGTTCACCGCGGTGTTCATCATGCTGCGGCGCAAGCGGGTGCCCGGTGTGGCGCGCGGTCCTGCGTGGCGGCTGATGGGCGTCATCTTCGGCACCATGTTCTTCCTGATGTTCGCCCCCACCAAATGGGTGCACCACTTCGGGTTGTTCGCCGCGGTGGGTGCGGCGATGGCGGCGTTGACGACGGTGCTGGTGTCGCCAGCGGTGTTGCGCTGGTCGCGCAACCGGATGGCGTTCCTGGCGGCGGTGTTCTTCGTGGTGGCGCTGTGTTTCGCCACCACCAACGGGTGGTGGTACGTGTCCAGCTACGGCGTCCCGTTCAACTCCACCATGCCCAAACTCGGCGGAATCACGGTCAGCACAGTCTTTTTCGCGCTCTTCGTGATCGCCGCGGTGTATGCGGCGTGGCTGCACTTCGCGCCGCGCGGCAGCGGCGAGGGGCGGGTGGCGCGCTTTTTGACGACTGCGCCGGTTGCGCTGGCGGCCGGCTTCATGGTGCTGGTGTTCGTCGCGTCGATGGGGATCGGCATCGTGCGGCAGTACCCCACCTACTCCAACGGCTGGTCGAACCTGCGGGCGTTCGCCGGCGGCTGCGGACTGGCCGACGACGTGCTCGTCGAACCGGACACCAATTCCGGCTTCATGACGCCGCTGCCCGGCAACTACGGACCGCTCGGTCCGCTGGGCGGCAGCGACCCCGTCGGCTTCTCACCCAACGGCGTGCCCGAGCACACCGTGGCCGAGGCCGTGGTGATGAAGCCGAACCAGCCCGGTACCGACTACGACTGGGACGCCCCGACCAAGCTCAAGACACCCGGCATCAACGGCTCGACGGTGCCGCTGCCCTACCAGCTCGACCCGGCGCGCGTGCCGCTGGCCGGCACCTACACGACCGGCGCGCAGCAGCAGAGCCGGCTCGCGTCGGCCTGGTATCAGCTGCCCAAGCCCGACGACGGGCACCCGCTGGTCGTCATCACCGCGGCCGGCAAGATCGCCGGCAACAGCGTGCTGCACCACTACACGTCCGGCCAGACGGTGGTGCTGGAATACGCCCGGCCCGGGCCGGGGGCCCTGGTACCGGCCGGGCGGATGGTGCCCGACGACCTGTATGGCGAGCAGCCCAAGGCCTGGCGCAACCTGCGCTTCGCCCGGGACAAGATGCCCGCCGACGCCGTCGCGGTGCGGGTGGTGGCCGAGGACCTGTCGCTGACGCCGGAGGATTGGATCGCGGTGACCCCGCCGCGGGTGCCCGAGCTGCGGTCGCTGCAGGAATATGTCGGCTCGACGCAGCCGGTGCTGCTGGACTGGGCGGTGGGCCTGGCGTTCCCGTGCCAGCAACCGATGCTGC
The DNA here is from genome assembly GCA_003987775.1 of Mycobacterium sp. GTDB lineage: Bacteria > Actinomycetota > Actinomycetes > Mycobacteriales > Mycobacteriaceae > Mycobacterium. The sequence goes on along the minus strand of RXJD01000002.1, from coordinate 222,210 downwards.
ACACCAACGGCGTCACCGAGATCCCGCGGTTCCGCATCACCCCGGACTACAACGCGAAGAAGCTGGACACCGACACCTGGGAGGACGGGGTCAACGGCGGCCTGCTCGGCATCACCGACCTGCTGCTGCGCGCGCACGTCATGGCGACCTACCTGTCGCGCGACTGGGCCCGCGACTGGGGTTCGCTACGCAAGTTCGACACGCTCGTCGACGCGCCGCCGGCCCGGCTGGACCTGGGTGAGGCGACGCGCAGTGGGTTGTGGTCGCCGGGGCAGATCCGGATCAAGCCCTAACGCGGCGACGAATGCGGTCCGCGTAGTGCCGTCGCCGAGTCACGCTTTCGGCAGCTTCAGCACCCGGTTCTTACCGCTCTCGGCCACGTACAGATTCCCCGCACCGTCGACTGCCACCCCGTGCGGGCCGTCGAGCCCGGGAAACGGCAGCACGGCCTGCGAACCGGTCGTCGCGGCGAGACGCACCACCCGGCCGGTGCCGGCATCGCTGACGTAGACGTTGCCGGCGCCGTCCACCGCCACGCCCCACGGCTTGACCAGCCCGAAGAACGGCACCGTGGTCTGCGCACCGGTCTCGACGGTCAGCTTCGTCACCTGGCCGTCGCCGAGGTCGGCGACGTAGACGTTGCCGGCCCCGTCCACCGTCACCCCTTCGGGACCGTCCAGGCCGGTCATCGGCAACGCGGTCTGAGCGCCGGTCCCCGGCACCACCTTGAGCACCCGGTCTTTGATCCAGTCAGCCAGGTACAGATTGTCGGCGCCGTCGACGGCAATCCCGTGCGGGCCGTTGCGCTCGAGTTTCAGCACGGTCTGGCTTGCGGCGCCGGCGGCCAGCTTCGTCACCCGCTCGTTGTAGGAGTCGCTGACGTACACGGTGCCGCGGCTGTCGACCGCGACCCCGACGGCGTACCGAAGGTCGGTGAACGGCAGCACACTCTGCTCCAGCGTCGCCGCGTCCAGCTTCACCACCCGGTTATTGCCGTTGTCGACGACGTACACGTTGCCGCCGCCATCCACCGCAATCCCGAGCGGGCCGTTGAGACCGGCGAACGGCAGCACGATCTCGGTCGGCGCCGGCGACGGCGGCGGGGATGGCTTCACCACGGACGACTGACCGGACGACTGACCGGACATGGTCCCGGCGCGGTGCACGAAGACGGTGGTGGTGACGACGACGGCCGCGACCAGGGTGACCAGGACGGCGCCGAGCGCGACCCGGGCCCGGGGGCTCATCCTCGCGAGAAGCGGCGGTTTGCCCGCCCCCTCGCTGAGCACGGTGACAGCGGCGGCGTCCGCCGCCATCGTTTCGGCGCTGCCGGCAACGGCGTCGGCGTCAGCAGGCGACCCCAGGGCAGCAGCCAATTCGGTGACGGTCTGGTACCGCTCGGCGGGTTCTTTGGCCATGCCCTTGGCGATCACCGCATCGAAATCCGCCGGCAGGTCGGGCCGGGTGCTCGACGGCCGGGGCGGCGGCAACGTCAGGTGCGCGGTCACCTGGCTTTCCAGCGAGTCGCCGGGATAGGGCCGGTTGCCGGTCAGGCATTCGTACAGCACACACGTCAGTGCGTAAACGTCGGCGCGCGCGTCGGCGTCCTGGGCCATCAGCCGCTCCGGAGCCATGTAGTGCCAGCTGCCGATCATCTCGCGGGAACCGGTCAGACCGGCGTCGTCGGCGCCGCGGGCGATGCCGAAGTCGATCAGGTAGGCGAAGTCGTCCTCGTCCAACAGAATGTTGGACGGCTTGACGTCGCGGTGCACCAGACCCACCTTGTGCGCGGCTCGCAGTGCCTGGGCCACCTGCTCGATGATGTGCACCGCGCGCTGCGGGGGCAGCGGCCCGCCGGCCAGTTTCTCTTCCAGGTCGCGGCCCTCGACCAGCCGCATGTCCACATAGAGCCGGCCATCGATCTCGCCGTAGTTGTGAATCGGAATGATGTGCGGATTGTTGAGCTGGGCGGCCGCCTCGGCTTCGCGGCGGAACCGCTGCACGAATGTCTGGTCGGTGGCCAGCTGCGGCGGCAGGAGTTTGATGGCCACCGTCCGGTTGGTGGCCGTGTCGTAGGCACGCCAGACCTCGCCCATGCCGCCCTGGCCCATCATGTTCTGCAACCGGTAGCGCCCGAAGGGGGTCCCCTGCACCGGATCACCATAAGCCCAGATTCAGCCTGTGTGGGGTAGTGGCGGCGTCTCGCCTATGACTTTGCCGGCGGCGTCCAGGGCCTGCAGTTGGTAGTAGCCGTCAGTGCTGCCGTTCAGCGGTAAAGCGGTGTCGTATCCGGCCCAGTCGGCGCCGGCCAACGCCGTCATCGCGGTGCTTTGCGGACCGTGCCGCAGCCGCCAGCTGCGCACCGCCGTGGCGCCGTTCCACACTGCGTGCACGGTGTCGCCGGCGAAGATCATCCTGGGGGGCTCGACGGGGTTGCCGGTCCACTCGTTGAGGTATGCGCGGTAGGTGCCGCCGACGAGGGCGACGTCGTAGAGCATCGTGCCGTCGGCCGCGAATTCGGCGATCCGACCGGCCGTTCCCCAGCCGGAGAAGGTGCCGCCGCCGGGGAGTTGCTGCAGGTTGCCCATGGCACCGCTGCTGAGTTTGTCGGGATGGGGCTGCGCGCGCAGCAGCGAGGTCGTGCGCGCGGCGCGATCCAGGCGGATCCACTTGAGGCTGCTCGGCACCGACCCGCCACTGGTCTGGCCGGCATTGCCCTCGAAATGGTTGTCGAACAACGTGATCGTGTTCTCGTCGGGCATCTCGACGTCATGCTGGTAGGCGAACTCGACCCCCTCGCCCAAGGCGAATGTCGACTGCTTACCGCCCAGGCGCCAGTTGATCGCGCCGCTGCGCGGGTCCACATTGAACACCGTGGACAGCGCGCGCATGCTGATCAGCAGGTTGCCGGCGGGATCGAGCGCGATCGAATTCATGTGGTACGGGTCGAAAACCTGTCCGGCGGTGTACTTTGCCGGTGACTCGCTGACCGGCACGTGGGCCAGCGCATCCCACTGGAACAGCGTCTGGTGCCGCGCGACGTCGACCACCGAGGCGATGCAGTTGTAGATCCTGCCGTCCTTCGGGCCGCCGACGGCGCTGAGGTCGGTGACGACTTCCTGGTACGAGGTGATCAGCGCGTGCCCGTCGGGCGTGAGCCGGAACTCGTGGATGTCCGACGACAGTTCCCCGCCCGGGGTGACGGTGTCGATGACGTTGTACCGCTCGTCGGCGATGTAGCTCTGACCGAGCCCGTGGCCGCCCTGCTTGAGCCCCTGCCACCAGGTGAGAACCGGCCTGCCCTGATAGGTCTGGACGCGCAGGTTGCCCGCGGTCTGCCCGGCCGGTAGCTCGCGCTGCCACACCACCCGTCCGGATTTGTCGGCGATCACCAGCACCGCGGCCTTCGAGCCGGTGCCACCCGGATTGGCCGCCGTGGTACCGGAGACGTAGAAGACGTATCCGCGCCCCCCGCCGGGGGCGTCGACGTTGACGGTGTAGCCCAGCGATGAGGCCGCCGGAATCGGGGGCGTGGCGGGTTTGCTGTCCCGGCTGCCACGACTGTCGTGCGAACCGCACGCCGCTACCGCGGCGGTCAGCGCGGCTCCCGCGGCGGCACCGAACTGACGCCGCGATATCCCGCCGGCCATTGGCCTCCCTCGAGGATTTCACTGCTGCGGCCTGCTGCTGCGGCTATTACACCAGGGCCGGCCGTGACGCGGGATGAAACACTGGAAGGCATGTGGGCGAGGGGCTTTGGCATCACCGTGGTGGTGAGCCTTGCGTCCGCCGGTTGCGCCGCCGCACCGACGGCCGGCCCGGGCTCGGCCGCCCGGTCCAACTACGTCGCGATGGGTGATTCCTTCGCCGCCGCTCCCGGTGTGCCCGAGCCGGCGGCGCCGCGCGGCTGCCACAAGTCGACCAACAACTACCCGGCCGTGCTGGCGCGCCGCCTCGCTGCCATTGCCTTCCACGACGTCACCTGCAGTGGAGCGACCACCGACGACGTCGTGAACCGGGAACAGCGGACCGATCACGGGTTGATTCCGCGCCAAATCGACATGGTCGGGCCACCTACGGATCTGATCACGATCACCATCGGCGCCAACGACGTCGGGCTGGCGGGGGACGCAGAGTCCTGCGAGGTGAAAGCCACCGACCCCAAGCCGTGCGCTGCGGGCTTCGTCGTCGACAACGTCGACAGGGTTTCCCGCATGATCAACGAGCAGGTCCCGGTATGGGCCAGCATGATCGACCAGCTGCGTGCCGACGCGCCCCGGGCGCGGATCATCCTGGTGGGCTACGGAACCTTCGTCCGGCCCGGCGGTTGCTTCCCCACGCAACCCCTGCTGCCGAACGACGCCAACTACCTGCAGGCCAAAGTCGACGAGCTCGACGACCGGCAGCGACAACTCGCCGCGGACAAGGGCGTGGAGTTCTTCGATGTGCGGTCGCTGTCCGAGGGACACGACATGTGCGCGCCGGCCGGCGAACGCTACGTGGAGGGCTACGTCGCCAAGGACGGTGGCGTTCCGCTGCATCCCACCGCGCTGGGCGCAGTGGCACTGGGAAATGCGTTGACCGACTATCTGGTGCTCTCGGAAAACCGTTGAGCGCCAGCTGCTCCGGGGTCCGGGCGGCGATTATTTCCCGAATTGCATTCTAAATTGCGCGTTCGTCCTGCGGACAACGGACATTCGTGATCGATCGGGCAGAAATCTGCCCTCGGTATTCCAATTCGTCCGCATGCCGCAGCGCGCCGCTGCTAATCTCACCATCGAGCGCATCGTGTCGAAGCCCTGCGGGCGGGTCGGGCACCAGCACGCTTATCAAGGCGTGAAGAGCCATTCGCCTAGGGCAATCCTCCACCAAGTCGACGACGAAATTCTGCGCAGCGCAGCTCTCTTCGGGTACCTTCGTGCGCCCGAGATAGCCTGCCGCCCAGCGGTTTCGATGAACCGAAGGGATCTTCTGTGTCATTTCTCATTGCCGCGCCGCAAGAGTTGGCCGCTACGGCGGAGCGGGTCTCGGCCATCGGGTCCGCGCTGGGATCGGCCAACCGCACCGCAGCGGCAACCACCGGTCAGGTAGCCGCCGCAGCCGGCGACGAAGTCTCGGCGGCGATCGCCGCGCTTTTTTCGGGTCATGGCCAGTCGTTTCAGGCCCTGAGCAAGCAGGCGGCGCTGTTTCACGAGCAATTCGTGCAGTCTTTGCTGACCTCCGGAGCCAATTACGGGCTCGCCGAGGCGGCGAATAACGATCTCTTGCAGGGAATTGAGCAGAACGTGCTGGGCGTCATCAACGCGCCTGCGAATGCGGTGCTGGGACGGCCGCTGATCGGCAACGGCGCGGACGGTGCCGCCGGCACCGGACAGGCGGGCGGCGGCGGCGGAATCCTCTGGGGCAACGGAGGTGCCGGCGGTTCCGGTGGCGCCGGGCAGATCGGCGGCCGCGGCGGCGACGCGGGCCTGTTCGGTGCCGGCGGCACCGGTGGCGTCGGCGGATCGGGTGCGGCCGGTGGCGCCGGCGGTGCCGGTGGGTGGTTGTCCGGGTCCGGCGGAGCGGGTGGTGCGGGCGGGGTGGCATCCAGCCTGGGCACGCCCGGTGGGATAGGCGGCAATGGCGGGCATGCCGGGTTGATCGGCACCGGCGGCGCGGGTGGTGCCGGCGGCGCCGGCGCGGTCGGCTCGGTCGGCACCGCCGGCAGCAACGGATTCAACGGCGGTGGCGGTGGCGCCGGTGGCAGCGGTGGCGCGGGTGGTCTGCTGAGCGGCGACGGCGGAGTGGGAGGTGCCGGCGGCAGCGGCGGGTCAGGCGGTGCCGGCGGGGCAGGCCAAGACGGTGCGGCCTCGACGAACCCGCTCTACTCAGGAGCGGCCGGCGGCAACGGCGGTAATGGCGGCGTCGGCGGCGCCGGTGGTACCGGTGGCGCCGGCGGCAGCAGCGGCTTGTTCGGATCGGCAGGCGCTCAGGGCGCCGGGGGCGCCGGGGGTTCCGGTGGGGACGGCGGAGCCCCGGGTGCCGGCGGTGCGGGGGCCTCGGGCAACTGGGCGATCAACAACGGTGTCGGCGGCGCCGGCGGCATCGGAGGAAACCCGGGAGCCGGCGGCGCCGGCGGTATCGGCGGTGCGGGGTCCACGGCCGGCGGCGACGGGCTGGCCGGACACAGCCCGCTCAGCGGCGGCGACGGGGGTCACGGCGGGACGGGTGCCAACGGCGCAGTGGCCGGGCAGGCCGGCGCGGCCGGGGGTCGCGGCGGCAACGGCGGATCGGTCGGAAACGGCGGCGCCGGCGGTAACGGCGGTAACGGCGCGGCCGGCAGCGCCACGGTACGAGCAGGAGGCGCGGGCGGAGCCGGCGGTGACGGTGGAGCCGCGGGCGGCACCGTCGGCAATGGCGGCGCGGGCGGCAACGGCGGCGTCGGCGGCAACAGCGGCATCAACAGTGGCACCTTCCCGCAGGACATCGTCAGCGGCGTGGGCGGACAAGGTGGTGCCGGCGGCGCGGCGGGCACAATCGCCGGCAACGGCGGCGCCGGCGGTGCCGGTGGCGCAGGTGGCAACTCCGACGGCTACTACGGAGCCCGCGGCGGCAACGGCGGTGCCGGCGGGACCGCCGGTTCGTTGTCCGGTGACGGCGGCGACGGCGGTGCCGGCGGATCAGGTGGCGCCGGCATCCTCACCGGGAACGGCAACGGACGGCTCAGTGGCTTCGGTGGCGCCGGCGGAACCGGAGGCAACGGCGGTTTCGGCGGTCTGCAGGGCGGAGCCGGCGGAACCGGTGGGATCGGCGGCGTGGGCGGCGACGGCAGCAGCGGCGGCGGCCGCGGCGGCGACGGCGGAGTCGGCGGAGACCTGGTCCGGGGGATCGCCAGCGGCACCGCCGGCGACGGGGGGCAGGGCGGGGACGGCGGTCTCAGTGCCGCCGGGCCCGGGGCAGCCGGCGGAACCGGCGGCAACGGCGGCAGCGGGGGTGCTCGCGGCGGCGCGGGCGGGGACGGCGGACACGGCGGCGTCAACTTCGTCGGCAGCGGCGGAGCCGGCGGAGGCGGTGGAGTCGGAGGTACCGGTGTGCTCGGCGGAGCCGGCGGCGACGGCGGCGATGGCGGCAACGGCGGCTACAACTCCGGCAGCGGCGCCAGCGGTGGCAACGGCGGGACCGGGGGCAACGGCGGAGTGGGCACCAACGGGCCCGGCGGCGTTGGCGGCGACGGTGGGACCGGCGGCCTCGGCGGACCTACTGCCCGAGATTCCTTCGTGGCCGGAGGAACGGGCGGCAACGGCGGTAACGGCGGCAGGGGCCCGGCAGGGCCGGGCGGCACCGGGGGTCTCGGCGAACTGGGCACGGGGGGCAGGACTACGACGGGAGGGACCGGGGGCACGGGCGGCACTCCGGGCCCCGGGGCCGTTCCGACGCCCGGCTGAACGGCCGCACTGCGCCCGCGCCCGCGCCCGCGCCCAGCAAATTGACGCTAATGCAGGTTTAGCTGCGTAAACGATCGTCAATATCCACCCCGTGCAACGGCATTCATAGGGGAATGGACGGTCAAATGCGGGTAATCACCGGGTTCGGGGCTGCTGTTTCAACTTTCACGGTGCTCGGCGCTGCGACGCTGACGCTGGGCACGGGTATGGCGGCCGCAACGGGGCCGGTGCCCATCAGTTCGACCTTGCGAAATTGCGATGGCAGCGCCGTGAAGACCGCGGTACAGGCGCCGCGCACGTCGCTGGGGCGCGGCGTCGTCCTGTTCCGCTCGTCGGGTTCGTCGGTGAGTGCGGACATCAACCTGGTGATATCCAATCAGCCCGGCATGCACTACGACGTCGGTCTCATCCAGGTGCCGCGCCCGACGTCGGCGACCTGCGGGCCCGGGGATCCGGGAACCACGTTCACCGGGGTCGACACCGACCCCTCCGGTCAGGCGGCCGTGACCATCACCGCTCCGATCCAGCAGGGCACCACCGGAGTCTGGGTCATGGTCACCTCGCCGAATGAGCACAATCAGGCGCCGGGCGAGTATTACACCTCGGAGTTCGTGGCTCCCGTCTAGAAAGCCCGAATCTGTAATACCGTCGCGGAATGAGCGATTACGAGCTCGAGGCCGTTGATCGGCTGCCATTCTCGACGCCGGAAAAGTCGCAGCGCTACCGCACTGACGATTACGCGGGTGCCGTCGGACTCAATTGGTACCGCACGGATCCCACGCTGCAATTCACCATGGCGTACTACCTCGAGCCGGACGAAATGGCGGTCGTCGAACCGCAGCTGATCCGGATCGGCGATCTGATGGGCGGCCCTGTAGCCCGCTGGGCCGAGGAGACCGACCGCAATCCGCCGCGGCTGGAGCGCTACGACCGGTGGGGCCATGACGTCAGCCGGGTGGTGATGCCGCCGTCGTTCACCGCGGCCAAGCGTGCGGTGCTCGACGCCCAGGGTTCGCTGCGCGACGCGTGCCGCGCTGCTGGCTTCCGGTCCTCGTTGTCGATGTTCGCGTCGAACTATCTGCTGAACCAGGCCGACATCGGGATGGGCTGTGCGCTGGGGACGGGCGGCGGCATGGTCCAGTCGCTGGTGGCTGCGTATGCACCGGCCGACGTACGCGATCACGTGCTGGCCAAATTCGACTCCGGCGAATGGGCCGGCGAGACGGCGCAATTACTCACCGAACGCACCGGCGGCTCAGACCTGGGTGCGCTGGAGACCACGGCGCGGCGGTCCGGCGACGCATGGTTGCTGAACGGGTTCAAGTGGTTCGCGTCCAACTGTGCCGGGGAGGCGTTCGTCGTCCTCGCCAAACCCGAAGGCGCCCCGGACTCGAGTCGCGGCGTCGCCAACTTCCTGGTGCTGCGCACCCGTCGGGACGGCTCCCGCAACGGGGTTCGGGTGCGGCGCCTCAAAGACAAGCTCGGCACCCGCTCGGTGGCCTCCGGGGAAGTCGAATTCGTCGACGCGGAAGCTTTTCTGCTCTCGGGTGAGCCGTCAGCGGAGTCCGGCCCGTCCGACGGCAAGGGGCTGGGCCGGATGATGGAGCTGACCAACGCAGCCCGCCTGGGCATCGCGCTGTTCGGCCTGGCCAATGCGCGTCGCGCGTTGGTCGAATCGCTGTGTTACGCCCGGCAGCGGCAGGCTTTCGGTGCAGCACTGATCGACAAGCCGCTGATGCGGCGCAAGCTCGCCGAGCTGATCGTCGATGTCGAAGCCGCCCAGGCGCTGGTGTTCGACGGCACCGGAGCGACCAATCACCAGCAGCTGCGGAGCACCCGTCAGCGGATCGCGGTGCCGGTCACCAAGCTCAAGGTCGCCCGGCTCGGAATCACCGCCGCCTCCGACGCGATCGAGATTCACGGCGGCAACGGCTACATCGAAACTTGGCCGGTAGCAAGGCTTTTGCGCGACGGCCAAGTGAACACCATCTGGGAGGGTCCGGACAACATCCTGTGCCTGGACGTGCGCCGCGGCATCGTGCAGACCCGCGCCCACGAGGCGTTGCTGACGCGGTTGCGTGACGCGGTGTCGGTCTCCGACGACGACGCGACCACTGCGCTGGTGGCCGAACGGATCGAGGATCTGGACGCGGCGGCCACCGCGTGGGGAAAGCTGGACGGAGCCGTCGCCGAGGCGCGGCTGTTCCCGCTCGCCCAGTTCATGGGCGACGTCTACGCCGGTGCGCTGCTCACCGAACAGGCGGCCTGGGAGCGGCAGACGCGCGGTGGTGAACGCAAGGCGCTGGTCGCACGGCTGTACGCGCAGCGCTACCTGGCCGACCGCGGGCCGTTGCGCGGAATCGATGGCGACACCGACGAGGCGCTGGACCGCTTCGACGAATTGGCCGAAGGTGCGCTGCGGCTGTGAGGCGGTGCATGGCGATCGTCGCGCTCGCGTTGGTTATCACCGGGTGCTCGGGTGGGGCGACCGGGCACGCGTCCGGGCCCACCCCGAGCACCACTTCTTCGCCGGTGGTCGAGCAGGACACCGTGCAGCAACTCATGGTGGGTGCGCCCGATGCGCCGGTGCGGGTGGTGTTCGGCCGGCACGCCGCCATCTATCTGCTGGACCGCGGCGACCCGAACTTCGCTGGGTGGCTGGCGGTGCTGCAGCACGCCCACGACGCGGGCACCCCGGTGCGGTTCGCCTACGACGTGTACGGGCCGCGGCTCACCCTGGTCGAGCCGGCTAACTGAGCCGCCGAGCGTGAAACGGCGGCTTGGACTCACAGCCGGCCCGGACGGGTCGTTGCCGAATTACTCCCGGACGTGGGACTTCCGTCCCTATTGCGGCACGTCGCGCAAATGGTCCGATGGATCGGAGTTCACGTACATGGAGGTACGGCGATGAACACGACGATTCAGTCATCACCGCGCAGCACGCACCCTGGGGCAATCACCGCCTCTTGGCGCGCCGACTTCAACGGCGCGTCTGCCGCCATTGAGGATCTGATAACCGTCAAGGACCTCGAGTCATTGCAGTCGGGCTCGGGCATGCTCATCGTGACGCGCGGGCCCAACACCGGAGCACAGTTCCGCCTGGATAAGCCCGTCACCTCCGCCGGCCGGCATCAACTCAGCGACCTCTACCTCGACGACATCACGGTCAGCCGTCGACATGCCGAAATACGTTGCGAGAAAGGCAAATTCAGCATCGTAGACTGTGGCAGCTTCAACAACACGTACGTCAACGGCGAGCCGGTGGAGTCCGCTGTGCTGGCCAACGGGGACGAACTTCAGATCGGCAAATTCCGCCTGATGTTCATCACCGGCTGACCCCGCGAGCAGACGCAAAATCGCGCTATTTCGGCCGAAATAGGGCGATTTTGCGTCTGCTCGCCAGCCTAACTAGACCGGGATCAACCCGTGCTTGCGCGCCAACCGGGACCAGTTCTGCTTGTCCCGCAGCAGGTGCATCGACCTGCGCAGCAGCAGCCGCGTCTGGTGCGGGTCGATCACCGCGTCGATGAACCCGCGCTCGGCGGCGGTCCACGGGATCGCCATGTTGAGGTTGTAGCCCTCGATGAAGTCCTTCTTGATCTTCTGCGCCTCGGGCGTGGTCGGGTCCGGGAAGCGCTTCATCAACAACTGCGCGGCCCCTTCGGCACCGATCACCGCGATGCGCGCGGTGGGCCAGGCGAAGTTGAAGTCGGCAGTCAGCTGCCGGGAGCCCATCACCGCGTAGGCACCGCCGTAGGACTTGCGGATGGTGATGGTCACCTTCGGCACGTCGGCCTCGACCACCGAGTACAGGAACCGGCCGCCGCGCTTGATGATGCCCCGCTTCTCCTCCTCGGCGCCCGGCAGGAACCCGGGGGTGTCCACCACGAACACGAGCGGGATCTGGAAGGAGTCGCAGAACCGGATGAACCGCGCCGCCTTGTCAGAGGCCTCGTTGTCGATAGCGCCCGACAAATGCATGGGCTGGTTGGCGATCACGCCCACCGGACGCCCGTCGACCCGGGCGTACCCGGTGATGATCGCCGGCCCGTGCTGCGCGGCGACTTCCAGGAAGTCGCCGTCGTCGAAGATGCGCAGCAGGATCTCGTGCATGTCGTAGGCCGCGTTGTCGGAGTCCGGGATGATCGTGTCCAGCTCCAGGTCGGTCGGCGTGACCTCCGGCTCCAATCCGGGATTGATCACCGGCGGCTTCGTGAAGCAGTTGGACGGCAGGAACGACAGGAACTCCCGCACGTACTGGAACGCCTCGGCTTCGGAGTTCACCACCTGGTGGATGTTGCCGTAGCGGGCCTGCGCGTCGGAGCCGCCGAGCTCGTCGAGGGTGACCTCCTCGCCGGTCACCTCGCGGATCACGTCGGGACCGGTGACGAAGAAGTAGCCCTGGTCGCGCACCGAGACCAGCAGGTCGTCCTGGATCGGCGAATACACCGCTCCCCCGGCGCACTTGCCGAAGATGAGCGAGATCTGCGGCACCACGCCGGACAGCGCCTCGTGACGCTGACCCAGCTCGGCGTACCACGCCAGCGAGGTGACGGCGTCCTGGATGCGGGCTCCGCCGGAGTCCTGGATACCGATGATCGGGCAGCCGACCATCGCGCACCACTCCATCAGCCGGGCCACCTTGCGGCCGAACATCTCGCCGACGGTGCCCTGGAAGACCGTCTGGTCGTGTGAGAAGACGCCGACGGGGCGGCCGTCGATCAGCGCATGCCCGGTGACCACGCCGTCGCCGTACAGCGCGTTCGGGTCACCCGGGGTCTTGCACAGCGCACCGATCTCGAAGAAGGTGCCGGGGTCCACCAGCGCGTGCACGCGGGCCCGCGCACTCGGGATGCCCTTCTTCTCGCGCTTGGCGGCGGCCTTCTCGCCACCCGGCTCCTTGGCCAGCTCCAGGCGAGCACGTAGCTCGGCCAGCTTCTCGGCGGTGGAATGTACGACGATGGGGGCCGGCTCTGGAGCTAATTCCGTCACTTACTTCCCTACCTCACTTGAGCGTTCAGCCTCGATGTCGTCCAGCGCGCGGCTCATGTGCTCGCCCACCTTGGCGATGATCGGCTCGTCGATGGCCTGGATGTGCTCACCACCGATCGGCACGACCTCGAGGTCGGCGACGTACTCACCCCAGCCGCCATCCGGCTTGCGGATGCCATACCGCGGCTCGAACATGATCGCGTCGTCATGGTAGCGATCGGCCATGTAGAGCGTGACATGCCCATCGAAGGGCTGGATCTCGGCGGTGTCGATCGCGCGGTTGTCCAGGTAAGACGTGCGCTGGTGCTCGATGATCCCGGCCGGGATCTGCACGCCGCTCTGGCTGACGGCATCCAGCACGAATCGCACCTGACCGTCGTCGTCGAGTTCCTCGAGCTGCTCGTACGGGATCGCCGGGATAGTGACATTGAACGTCTTCTCGGCGAACTTGGCGTACCGGTCCCAGCGCTTGCGGACCTCTTCCTTGGTCTGCGGGATCTCCTCACCGGCGCGCACCGCGTCGATCAGACCCACCCAGCGCACGTCCTTGCCCTGCCGCTTGAGTCCGATCGCGCAGGCGTAGGCCAGCACCCCGCCCAACGACCATCCGGCCAGGATGTAGGGCCCGTCGCCCTGCATCTCGATGAGCTTCGGGACGTACTGCGCAGCGCGCTCCTCGATCGTCCCCTCGACCCGTTCGAAGCCGTACATCGGCACGTCCGCCGGCAGCCGCTTGAGCAGCGGCTCGTAGACCACGGTGGAGCCACCGGCCGGGTGGAACACGAACACCGGTGCCCGTGTACCGCCCTCCTGGCGGGCCCGCAGCGTGCGCACGAAGCCGTCGATCACACCGGCCTCGAGGTAGTTGCGCACCTTCTCGGCCAGCTCCTCGATGGTCTGCGAGCTCTGCACGTCCTCGACGGTGATCGGCCCTTCGGCGCGTTCGGAAAGCCGCTCGGCCATCTTGGCGGCCTTCTCGTCGTCCAGCTTGGGCAGCGGGTTGAAGATGCCGCCCGCCGACTTGCCGGTGACGATCGCCCAGGTCGCAAAGACGACTCGTTCGGCTGCGTCGCGGGGCGGGACGTCGGAGTTGAGCGCCTTGGCGACGGCCTCCTGGCTGAGCGCACCAGCGGTCGGCTTCTCCCCGTTGCCGGCGGCGCCGTTGGTGCCCGGGCCGGCCGGGTTGGTCGGCGGCGGCGGAATCGGCACGTCCGACGCCGGCATCGCCGCATCCGCGGGCGCTGCGTCCGACGGCTCCGCCAGCGTCTGCGGCTCCGCCTGAGTTTGCGGCTCCGCTTGCGGATCGGGCGCCGGCGCCCCCAGGCTCGCCGGTGACGCACCGCTGAGCAACTCGGCCTGCGCCCGCGCGATCTCCTCGGCGGTCTGGGTCTTCTGGTACTCGTGCAGCTGTTCGACCTCGTCGCGGTGCTCGATCGCGTACTCGATCAGCTTCTCCACGGCATACAGGTTGGCGTCGCGGACCGCGGTCAGCTGGATCGGCGGCAGGTCGAAGTCGTACTCGACGCGGTTCTTGATCCGCACCGCCATCAGTGAGTCCAGGCCCAGCTCGATCAGCGGCACCTCCCACGGCAGGTCCTCGGGCTCGTAACCCATGGCCGCCGCCACGATGGTGCCCAGCCGCTCGGCGATGGTCTCGCCGGAGTCCGCAGACCACCGGCCGACGTCCGACGGCAGGTAGCGGTTGGTCAGGCTGTCCGACAGCGTCTCGGCGTCGTCCTCTTCGACGGCGGCCACCGCGGGAGAGGCGGACTCCCCCGCCGCAATCGCCGTGCCGGCGCCCACAGCCACCGGCAATACGGCCTCGGTGCCGCCGCGAGCGACCAGCGCGTCATAGACGAGGGTGAATGACTCGTCGATGCGGGCATGCACCTGCACCGACGCGCCGCCCGGGTGACGGGTCAGCGTCGTCACGAGCCGGGCGCCCTCGCCGGGCACCGCGCGCTGCTCGGATGCGGTCAGCACAGCGTCCGGCAGCACCGCCGCAGCGGCGGCTTTGACCAGCGCCGCGAGATCGGGCGTCTTTTCCCGCGGCTTGTACTCCCACACGTGGCGGCCGTCGGGCAGGGCTACGTGGGAACCCGGCATCAGGATCGAGCCATCCCCGGCGAAATGCGCGTCCAGCCAGTGCTCTTTGCGCTTGAACCGGGTCGGCGGAATGTTCGCGTAATCTTCGGGGCCGGCAGCCCGGGTGAACAGAGTCCGCACGTCCAGGTCGTGGCCGTGCACGAACAGCTGCGCCATGGTCGAGATCATCGACTCGACCTCGTCCTGCTTGCGGGCCAGCGTCGGGATCAGCTGGGCGTCATGCAGACCCGCCGAAGCTGTCGTCAGACCGACCTGCATCAGCGCCACCGGGTTGGGCGCCAGCTCCAGGAAGGTGGTGTGCCCACTGTCGACGGCGTTGCGGATGCCGTGGGTGAAGTAGACGCTGTGCCGCAGCCCCTTCTTCCAGTAGTCGACGTCGTGGATCGGCTCGCTGCCAGGCTTGATGTAGCGGCCCTCGTGCACCGTCGAGTAGATCCCGCAGGTCGGGCTCATCGCCTTGATGCCCTGCAACTCGGCGGCCAGTTCACCGAGCAGCGGGTCCATCTGCTGGGTGTGGCTGGCGCCCTTGGTCTGGAACTTGCGAGCGAACTTGCCCTCGGATTCCGCGCGGGCGATGATCGCGTCCACTTGCTCGGGCGGCCCGCCGATAACGGTCTGGGTGGGTGCGGCGTAGACGCACACCTCCAGGTCGGGGAAGTCGGAGAACACAGTCTTGATCTCGTCGGCGGAGTACTCCACCAGTGCCATCAACCGGATGTACTCGCCGAACAGCATCGCCTCGCCCTCACCCATCAGGTGCGAGCGCGAGCAGATGGTCCGGGTGGCGTCGCGCAGCGACAAACCACCGGCGAAGTACGCCGACGCCGCCTCACCGAGGGACTGCCCGACCACCGCGCCGGGCTTGGCGCCGTGGTGCTTGAGCAACTCACCGAGGGCGATCTGGATCGCGAAGATGGTGACCTGGGTGGTCTCGATGCCGTAGTCCTGCGAGTCGTCGAGGATCAGCTCGAGCACCGAGTAACCCAGCTCGTCCTGGACCAGCGCGTCGACCTTCTCGATCCACTCGGCAAAGACGGGATTGCGCAGATACAGGCTCTTGCCCATCTTGCGGTGCTGCGCACCGAAACCGGCGAGCACCCAGACCGGGCCGTTGGTCACCGGGCCGTCGGTGCTGAACACGTTCGGCCGCTGCTTGCCCTCGGCGATCGCGCGCAGGCCCTTGATGGCCTCTTCGTGGTCTTTGGCCAGCACCACCGCACGCGAGCGGCCGTGGTTGCGCCGCGACAGCGAGCGGCCGATCGACTCCAGCGACGACGCCTGTCCCTCGGGGCTTTCCATCCAGTCAGCGAGTTCGGCGGCGGCCGCCTTCTTCCGCGAGGTGAGGAAGGCCGAGATCACCAAGGGGATGGTCGGGGCCGGAAGTTCTTGTGTGGCAAGCTCTTCCAGCGCCGCTTCCTTGAGCGCCAACGCTTCGTCGGTGACGCCGGGCAGCTCGTACTCGTCGTCGGCGCTGGCGGCTGGGGCGTCGTCGTCGATGATCTCGCCGTACTCGTCGAAGCGCAGCGAATGGCCGACCCCTTCGGTGAGCTCGCCGCCCGCGGACACCACCGCGGCCTGCGGCGCGGCCGCCGGCTCCTCGGGTTCACGCTCGATCACGTCACGCGGCAAGACCTCGCGCACCACCAGGTGCGCGTTGGCGCCGCCGAAGCCGAAGCTCGACACCCCGGCCAGCGCGTAGCCGCCGTAGCGCGGCCAGTCGGTGGCCTGGTCGACCACCTTCAGCCGCATCGCGTCGAAGTCGATGTACGGGCTGGGGCCGGCGAAGTTGATCGACGGCGGCAGCTTGTCGTGCTGTAGCGCCAGGACCACCTTGGCCATGCTCGCCGCGCCGGCCGCCGACTCCAGGTGGCCGACGTTGGTCTTGATCGCGCCCAGCAGCGCCGGCCGGTCGGCCGGGCGTCCCTTGCCGACGACCCGGCCCAGCGCCTCGGCCTCAATCGGGTCGCCCAGGATGGTGCCGGTGCCGTGCGCCTCGATGTAGTCGACGTTGCGCGGGTCGATTCCGGCGTCCTTGTAGGCCCGGCGCAGCACCTCGGCCTGTGCGTCCTGGTTCGGCGCGATCAGTCCGTTGGAACGACCGTCGTGGTTGACCGCGCTACCGGCGATGACGGCCAGGATCTGGTCGCCGTCGCGGCGGGCATCGTCAACCCGCTTGAGCACCAGCATGCCGCCGCCCTCGGAGCGGGTGTAGCCGTCGGCGTCGGCTGAGAACGACTTGATCCGGCCGTCCGGTGCCAGCACGGCGCCGATCTCGTCGAAACCGAGGGTGACCGCCGGGGTGACCAGCGCATTGACGCCGCCCGCGACCGCTACGTCAGCCTCACCGTTGCGCAGCGCCTGCACGGCTTGGTGCATCGCCACCAGAGAACTCGAGCACGCGGTGTCGATCATGACCGACGGTCCGCGGAAGTCGAAGAAGTAGGAGACCCGGTTGGCAATCACCGCACCCGAGTTGCCGGTGATCGCGTAGGGGTGCGCCACGGTCGGGTCGGAGATAGCCAGGAAGCCGTAGTCGTTGTTGGTGACGCCGACGTACACGCCCACGGCTTCGCCGCGCAGGCTGGATGCCGGGATGCGCGCGTTCTCGAGCGCCTCCCAGGTGAGCTCCAGCGCCATCCGCTGCTGGGGGTCGATGTTGTCGGCCTCGGTCTTGGCCACCGCGAAGAACTCGGAGTCGAAGCCCTTGATGTCTTTGAGGTAGCCGCCGCGGGTGCGGGCCTTGGCGACCCGCTCGGCCAGCCGCGGCTCTTCGAGGAATTCCGACCAGCGCCCCTCGGGCAGGTCGGTGATGGCGTCGCGGCCCTCCATCAGCGCCGCCCACGTCTCGTCGGGGGTGTTCATGTCCCCGGGCAGGCGGGTGGACAGGCCGACGATCGCGATGTCGACGCGCTCGGCCGGGCCGTTGCGGGTCCAGTCGGCCGCATCGGCGCCGTCATCGTCGGCCGATTCCGGCTCGCCCTCGATGATCCGGGTGGCCAGCGACTCGATGGTCGGGTGCTGGAAAGCCACCGCGACCGACAGCGTGACTCCGGTCAGGTCCTCGATGTCGGCGGCCATGGCGACCGCATCGCGCGAGGCCAGACCCAGCTCCACCATCGGCACCGACTCGTCGATGGAGTCCGGTGACTTGCCCACCGCCTTGCCAACCCATTCGCGCAACCATTTGCGCATCTCGGGGACCGTCATACCGGCCTGGTTCTCGGGTGCGGGTGAGTTCTCCTGGCTTACGTCAGACATCAGCTACCTTGTTCAGTCGATCATTCAGAAGTGGCGAAGGTTGTCGCGGAGTTGACGCCACTGCGCAAACTGCCGTCCAGGTAAGCCGTGCGGCAGGCGCGGCGGCCGATCTTGCCACTGGAGGTACGGGGGATAGAGCCGGCCTGGACCAGCAGCACGTCGCGCACGGTCACACCGTGCCCGACAGCGATGGCCGCGCGGATGTCGTCGGCGATCGGCTGGTACTCGAGCTTGTGGGTGCCGGCAGCACGCTCGCCGACGATCACCAGCTGCTCGGAGGTGTCTTCGGCGTCGAACTTCAGCCCGGCGTGCGGGTCGTCGTACACCTTCTGCGGCAACTCGTTGGCGGGCACCGAGAACGCGGCGACGTAGCCCACCCGCAGCGCCTTGGTGGATTCCTGAGCCGTGAACTCCAGGTCCTGCGGGTAGTGGTTACGGCCGTCGATGATGACCAGGTCCTTGATGCGGCCCGCGATGTAGAGGTGACCCTTGTGGTAGGTGCCATAGTCACCGGTGCGCACCCAGAGGCCGTCGTCGGGAGCGCCTTCGGCGTGCGACTCGCTTACTCGGGACTTGAGGATGTTCTTGAAGATGTTGGCGGTCTCTTCTTCCTTGCCCCAGTAGCCGATGCCCAGGTTGTTGCCGTGCAGCCAGATCTCGCCGATCTGGCCGTCCGGCAGCTCGCTGGCGGTCTCGGGATCCACGATGACGGCCCACTCGTCGACACCGATCTTGCCCGCGGATACCTGCGCGACGGCCTTCGGTGAGTCGGCGGCCACCTCGACGAAGTGCTGCTTGTTCAGCTCGTCGCGGTCGACGTGGATGACGGTGGGTGTCTCGTCCATCGGGGTGGTCGAGACGAACAGCGTCGCCTCCGCCAGACCGTAGGACGGTTTGACCGATTCGGGCTTCAGGCCGTAGGGCTCGAAGGCTTTGAAGAACTTGCGCAGCGACGACGGCGACACCGGTTCGCTGCCGTTGAGGATGCCCTTGACGTTGCTCAGGTCCAGGGGCGGCTCGTCGTCGCGCGGCAGACCGCGCACCGCGGCGTGCTCGAACGCGAAGTTCGGCGCGGCGGAGAAAGTGCCGCCGGTTTCGCCGGGCTTGCGCGCCAGTTCGCGGATCCAGCGCCCGGGGCGACGCACGAACGCCGCGGGCGTCATGAACGTGAAGCTCTGGCCGAGCACCGACGTGAGCAGCACCGTGATCAATCCCATGTCATGGAAGAACGGCAGCCAGCTCACGCCGCGGTCGCCTTCCTGACCTTCCAGGGCGTTGAGCACCTGCACCACGTTGGTGGGCAGGTTCAGGTGGGTGATCTGCACACCGGTCGGGGTGCGGGTGGAGCCGGAGGTGTACTGCAGGTATGCGGTGGTCGTCTCGTCGGCGTCGGGCTCCTGCCACGTGGAGGCCACCTCGGTGGGCACGGCGTCGACGGCGATGACGCGCGGACGCTCCTTGGCCGAACGGGCGCGGATGAACTTGCGGACACCCTCGGCGGATTCGGTGGTGGTCAGAATGGTCGACGGGGTGCAGTCGTCGAGGACCGCGTGCAGACGGCCGACGTGGCCGGGCTCGGAGGGGTCGAACAGCGGAACCGCGATCCGGCCGGAGTACAGGGCGCCGAAGAAGGACACCATGTAGTCCAGGTTCTGCGGGCAAAGGATCGCGATACGGTCACCCGGCTGGGTGACCTGCTGCAGCCGGGCACCCACGGCCCGGTTGCGGGCGCTGAACTCCGACCACAGGATGTCGCGTTCGATACCGTCGCGCTCGGTGGAGTAGTCCAGGAAGCGGTACGCCAGCTTGTCCCCACGCACCTTCGCCCACTTCTCAACGTGACGAACCAGGTTGGTGTTGGACGGGAACCTGATCTTGCCGTTCACGATGAACGGGTTGTGGTACGCCATGACGCCCTCTCCTGTCACAAACTTTCTAGGTGCCGGCTTGCGCCGGCGGTAGTTCTCCATGTGCCGGCGTGCGCCGGCGGTAGTCCTCTGGTCGCCGGCCAAGCCGACTGAAAAATCTGCGCGCGGCCCAGCTGCGACCAGCGCCCGCTTCGCACCGGCGCCTGTCGCAGCCAACTTTGACCCAGCCGGGTCAACCACATGCTCTTAATTTTCTCTTAATGTTAAGGGGCCGGGGGCGGCAGACCAAATCACAAGGTACGCCTGATCGCGGCCACCACCATCACACCGAGGCCGTGTCTGATAGCCGACCTATCGAATCCGCCCGCGAGGGGTCAGCTGTGCTTGGGGTGCGGCGCCTTGTCCAGCACGCCCTGGGCCCAATTCAGCGTCCATTGGGTCGCGGACTGGCCGTTGGAGTTCCAGAAATCGGTGGTGGCATACATCGCGTGGATGGGTTGCCCGGCGCCTCCGGCCAGCGTGTTCAACGTGGTCGGCAGGTTGGCAGGACTGAATGCCTCTTTGGGTGCGGCACAGATCAGGTCGCCCTCGGCGCAGATCTCATTGGTCCGGTTGTCCAGGTCGCCGAAGCCGCCGGGACGCGCACCGGTCATCGTGAGGCCCAGCCCGGACAGCACCGGCACCTCGTGCAGCGTGATCTCGGCACCGACGCCCGGCGGGGTCGGCGGGACGTTGTTGCCGACGCTCTCCTGGCGCCGGCCGTCGGCGATCAACGTCACACCGAGGACCAAGTCTTCATCGATGGGGCCCAGGCCGTTGCCGATGTCACTGGCGACGTCGCCGCCGATGACGGCGCCCTGGGAGAACCCGACGATCACGTAGCTGGTGAGCGGGCACCGGTTGTTCATGTCGGTCATCGCCTTGACGGTGGCCCGGGTGCCTTCCGCGCGGCTGTCGTTGTAGGACATCTGACCGTCGGCGCTCAGCGGGTTACGGAACTGGGCCGTGTACGGGACTGTGTACGTCTGAACCCGGCCGGGAGCGAACTGCTGGCTGATCGGCCCGGTCACATTGAGCAGCAGCGCCTTCGGGAACTGGGTGGGGTTCAGCGGGTCGTCGGTCGGCCACGACTCCCAGGTCCCCGGCACCGAGATCAGTTGCACGTCGGGACAGGACGCGTCCTGCGATGCCGGACGCGGCTTCTTGGGGTGGGAGGTGGTGGGACCCGAGGGCAGCACACCCGGCGGCACCGCGCTGGGTGGCACGTTGGGCTGACGCAACAGCATCACCCCGCCGATGATGACGAGGGCCACCACCAGGGCCATCGAGCCGGCGGCCGCCCAGGCGAGCCGTCGGCGGCGTTTGCGCTGCGCGCTGTTCTTGGCCATCTTCTCCCGCTAACAGAGTCCGGTAGGACCCTCTCGGGTCCAGGCGAATGGGTTGGGCAAGTGCCTTAACAGGTAACGCACCTTCGCGCCCTACTCACCCGCGCAGCGTGGTGATGCGGACGTACCGCCCTCTGCTGCACTCCCTACACGGTACCGGCCCGCGGAACCGGTCCGGTTCAGCGAATGGCGCCGACGATGTCGCCCGACATGGCGCCGAGTTGCCCGGCCCACGAGCCCCAGCCGTTGTCGCCGCCGCCCGGGAAGTCGAAGTGGCCGTTGTGCCCACCCACGTCGCGGTACTGCTGGTAGAAGGCCTTGCTGTTGCCCATCGCCTCACCGGCGGCACCGAGCATGGCCGCGGGGTTGCTGGCACCCGGGTTGGTCGGAGCCCAGACCCAGACACGGGTGTTGTTCTGGGCGAGCAGCGCGGCGTGCACGTACGGGTCGTGCCACTTCCAGCGGCCCAGCTGCGGGGCTCCCCACATGCCGTTGCCGTCCACTCCGCCGAACTGCTGCAGACCGGCCAGGATCGCGCCGTTGGTGAAGGTGTTCGACGGGTACAGGAAGCCGGACAGCGAACCGGCGAATCCGAAGCGGTCAGGGTGGAAGGCGGCCAGGGCCAGCGCGGCATACCCGCCCTGGGAGGCACCGACCACGCCGTGCCCTCCCGGCGCCAGGCCCTTGTTGGCGGCCAGCCAGTCCGGCAGCTCGCTGGACAGGAAGGTGTCCCACTGCTTGCTGCCGTCCTGCTCCCAGTTGGTGTACATGCTGAAGGCCCCACCGGCCGGCGCCGCGACCGAGATGCCCTTGCCGGCAAGGGTGTTCATCGCGTTACCCGCGGTCACCCAGTTGCTGACGTCCGGGTTGGCGTCGGCGGCGTCGAGCAGGTACACCGCGTGCGGCCCACCCGCCAGGAAAGCCACCGGGATGTCGCGGCCCATTGCGCCCGAGGGCACCATGAGGGTCTCGAACCCGGCCGCCTTCGCGGTGCCCGCCGATCCCAGCGACGTCGACACGCCCCCGAACGCCACTGACAGCACGGCAACGCACAACAGCCGTAGCACTACCGAGAGACCCCTCATGTCCACCCTCCATGGTGTGACGCTGCGCACGACAAGACCTAGCCCGCAGGTAGCTAACCACACCCCGCTCCGCGGGATAAAGGGTAGCCGGATAAAGGGCAGCTAACGCCAACGGCGGCGACCCGAATGGGTCGCCGCCGTCAGACGGTTGTTCAGCGCAGTGGCAACTAGTTGCCGGCGCCCTGGTTCACGCCCACCGCAGCGGCGGTGGCAGGGCCGGCGCCGGGCGTCGCGCCCAGCGTGCTCTGCAGGTCACCCTTCATGGCGTTGAGCTGCGCACCCCAGTACGGCCAGTCGTGCGTGCCGTTGGCGTCGAAGTTGAACACCGCGTTGTGGCCACCAGCGCCGTTGTAGGCCTCCTGGAACTTCAGGTTGCTGGTACGCACGAAGCCCTCGAGGAACTTGGCGGGCAGGTTGTTGCCACCGAGGTCCGACGGCTTACCGTCGCCGCAGTAGATCCACAGACGCGTGTTGTTGGCGACCAGCTTGCCGACCTGCAGCGACGGGTCGTTGCGCTGCCACGCCGGGTCCTCCTTGGGACCCCACATGTCGGACGCCTTGTAACCGCCGGCGTCACCCATGGCCAGGCCGATCAGCGACGGGCCCATCGCCTGCGACGGGTCCAGCAGCGCCGAGAGCGAACCGGCGTAGATGAACTGGTCGGGGTGGTAGGCCGCCAGGATCAGGGCGGACGAACCGGCCATCGACAGACCCACGGCAGCGCTGCCGTTCGGCTTGACCTGCTTGTTGCTGGCCAGGTAGGCGGGCAGCTCGCTGGTCAGGAAGGTCTCCCACTTGTAGGTGGTGCAGCCGGCCTTACCGCAGGCCGGGTTGTACCAGTCGCTGTAGAAGCTGGACTGGCCGCCGACCGGCATGACCACAGAGATGCCGGACTGGTTGTACCACTCGAACGCCGGGGTGTTGATGTCCCAGCCGTTGTAGTCGTCCTGGGCGCGCATGCCGTCGAGCAGGTACAGCGCCGGCGAGTTGGCTCCACCACTCTGGAACTGGATCTTGATGTTGCGGCCCATCGCCGCCGAGGGCACCTGCAGGTATTCCACCGGCAACCCCGGACGCGAGAACGCACTCGCCGTCGCGGAGCCACCGACGAAGCCGACCAGCCCAGACAGCAGCGCCGCACCAACGGCACCCACCATCAGGCGGCGCGGCATACCCGTCACGGCGCCACGAAACCTGTCAACAAGCTTCATCCTTGCTTCCTCATCCTCATCCTTGTTGGGCACATCCTTACGCATCGCTGTGCTTGGGGGCGTGTCCCGAATTGGGTCAGACTGCACGCACGCGGCGCTGCAGTGCACCCGTAGTCAACCACACCTTGAGGCTCCAGCTCTCCTCCGGGACGCCTCCCGCGCCGCCATCCGGCGACGTTTCCGCGCTGTTTCAGCCCGCCGATCGGCCGTCGGAAATGTCGTTTCCGCATGTGCCCGGTGACGGGTGCACGCTGGTGACGGCTCACTTGTGATGTTGCTGCCGGTCTCCGGTCGACACTCGATCCACAGCGCCGACACCCCGCGCCGCGATTCTTAAAAAAATTCTGAGCTTCGCCGCCCGCGGCTGCCGATTTCGCTTCCAAGAGAGCCGTCACTCACGCGGTGGTGTGGGTGGCACCTTCGGCACCTCGAGGCCACACTTGACCAGTTCATACAGCGGTACCCGGTCGATGCGGTACTGCGTGAATTCATAGGCGTGCAGCACATTGGAGAAGAACCGGCGCAGGGTCATCGGGGCGCGCACCGAGTTGAGGACCGCCTGGGTCGCAGGGCACTTCAGCGCCGCCTCGGCCTCGGCGACCCACTGCTGATCGAGGTAGCCGGGGATGCCCGGCGGCCACTTCACCCACGGCCCGTCCGCCACCACCCAGTCCGGGAACAGGTTCTTGTCATGACCGATACGGCCGTGCTTGAGCCGCTCGGTGTGGGCGGCCAGCGGGTTCGCCAGCCCGATCTGGTCGATCACGCGGACGTCGAGCCCGACGTTCATGCCCACCATGCCCAGGTTGGTGAAGAACACCGTGTGCTGCGGCTTCTGGTCGGCAGGGATGCCCGGGGCGCTGCCGGGCGGGATCATCGGCACCAAGTCCCACTGCGTGTAGTTGCCCGACGGCAGCAGCAGCGCGCCATTGGGAGTGTTGTCGAGCGCCACCAGCACGGCCGCCATCCGCGGGTAGTCGAGGTAGTCCGCGGCGGTGAGCGGATGCGCGCGGCCGGTGGCCTGGGCGTAGAACCGGCGCTCGTCGACGATGCCGGAGTAACTGACGTGGGTGGCGTCGTCGCCCATTCCGGGCGAATTCGCCGCCCACAGCGACCACCCGGCCACCGCCAGCCAGAGCGCGCTCACCCCCCCGGCCAGCCAGTAGCCGGCTCCCTTGGAGAAGTCTTTCCCGTCCGGAATCACCACCGGAATGACGGCCACTGGCGCCAGCAAACAGAACAGCGGAGTCAGCAGCACCCGTCCGTGCATGAAGTCACCGCCCTGCCGGATCCAGTACAGGGCCTGCAGCAGGCCGCTGACCACCATCCACGTCACCACGGCGGTGGGACTCTGGACCGCGCGGGCCACCCGCCCGTAGCCGGGCGCCAGCGTCGGGCGCATGAACGAAGGCCGGCGCCGGGCCAGCATCAACACGACCCCCAGCGGCACCAGCAGCACGACCGGCACCCAGAGGGAGTACGGCGCGTTGAAGTTCGCGAGATAGGTCAAACCCTGTGACCACTTGTCTCCGGCCGCATCCTTGGCCAGCGCGGTACCGGGGACCAGCAGACCGTAGTAGCCCATCCGGAAGATCTGATACCCCACCGGAAGCAATCCGCCGCACAGCACGATCAGTCCCCGGCGTCCCCAGCTGCGGGCGGCGATCATCATCATGATCAGCGCAGCGCCGCCGATCAGCGCCAGTTCGGGGCGCACCAGCACGCTGCAACCCGCGACGAAGGCGAGCACACCGATAAACCACGAACTTTCCGGGCGCACCCGCAACGGCTGCGCCCAGCAAACCATCATCCACCACAGCAGGCCGACATAGGCCATCACCAGGCCGCTCTCCAGGCCTGACGTCGCGAAGTCGCGCGCCGGGGGTACCGCGATGTAGACGAGTGCACCGGCCGGCAGCATGATCGCCCGGCGGGAGCGCAGGCTGGGCGCGTACAACCGGCCCGTCCCCAGCATCAACAACACCACGCCCAGCACCGACAGCGTCAGGGCCACGGCCAGCGCCACGTACTCGAGCCGCACCGGCCCGCCCACCCAGCTGCAGACGTACAGCAGGTAGGTCCAGACGGTGGAGGTGTTGGCCTCCACCCGCTCGCCCGCGTTGAACACCGGCCCGTTGCCGGCCAACAGGTTTCGCACCGTGCGCAGCACGATCAGCCCGTCGTCGGCGATCCAGCGGCGTTGCCAGGCACCCCAGCCGAACAGCACGGCAACCAGCGCCACGCTCACCCACAGACTGACCCGCACCGTGGTGGTGTACGGGAAGACCGGCCACTTGACCCGCCGGACGGCGGGAC
The DNA here is from genome assembly GCA_003987775.1 of Mycobacterium sp. Lineage (GTDB taxonomy): Bacteria > Actinomycetota > Actinomycetes > Mycobacteriales > Mycobacteriaceae > Mycobacterium. The sequence goes on along the minus strand of RXJD01000002.1, from coordinate 196,565 downwards.
GCCGCGCCAGGGCGGCCGCCTGGAGGGCCTTGAATCTTTCGCTAGCCGAAAGCAACAGCAGCACCAACTGTTGCGATCCACGCCAGGGCCAACAGCTGCAGCACGCGGTCGCGCAGCGCGATGTCCTCGGGTTCCCCGGCCAGCCCGCCGTCGACGTCCACCGCGTAGCGCAGGATCGCGATGGTGAACGGAATCATCGACACCGCGAACCAGGAACCCGAATAGCGGTCACGCTCGAATGCCCACAAGCCGTAGGACATCACCACCGCCGTCGCTGACAGCGTCCAGACGAACCGCAGATACGTGCTGGTGTAGCTCTCCAGCGACTTGCGGATCTGGGCGCCGGTGCGTTCGGACAGTTGTAGCTCGGCGTACCGCTTGCCGGCCACCATGAACAGCGACCCGAACGCCGCGGTCAACAGGAACCACTGGGACAACGGGATGCCGGTGGCCGCGCCGCCGGCGATGGCACGGATCAGGTACGCCGAGGACACGATGCAGATGTCGATCACGGCTTGGTGTTTGAGCCCGTAGCAGTACCCCAGCTGCATCACCAGGTAGACCGCCATGACCACCGCCAGGTTGGGCGTCAGCCACCAGGACAGCCCGAGCGACGCGGCACCCAGCACCACGGCCAGCGTGTAGGCCAGCCACGGGGGCACCACGCCGGCGGCGATCGGCCGGAACCGCTTGGTGGGGTGCTCCCGGTCGGCTTCGACGTCGCGCACGTCGTTGATCAGGTAGATGGCCGAGGCCGCCAGGCTGAACACCACGAACGCGATCGCGACCTTGACGCCCATGGCGCCCCAGTCGTACGGCACGACGTGGCCGGCGGCATCGCGCGGGCGGGTGTGGTCGCCACTGCCGGCCGCGGCCAACGGCGCGGCCAGGACCAGCACGTTCTTCACCCACTGCCGGGGGCGGACCGCCTTGATCACCCCGGTCACCAGGTTCTTCGGAGGACCGCTCACTTCCATCAGATCGTCGCTCATCGCACCCACCTTTGTCGGGCCGCGCTGTCCACCCGGACGGCTGCTGCGGCAACCCCGGCACCGAGAGCAACGCCGGCGGCGACGTCGCTGGGATAGTGCACACCCAGCAGTATTCGTGACAGCGCCATGGGTGGTACCAACACCACCGGTAGCGGCAGGCCGGTAACCCGGCCGAGCAGGATCGCAGCGGCCGTCGTCGACGTGGCGTGCGCCGACGGGAAGCTGAGCTGACTGGGGGTGCCGACGTTGACCATCACCGCAGGATGATGTGGCCGTTTACGCCGGACCACCCGCTTGACCACCACGGCGGCGGCATGTGCGGCGAAGGTGCCGGCACCGGCCAGCGCCCAGTCCCGGCGCCGGCGCGGATCCACAGCGGCCCCCAGCAGGGCGATGAGCAGCCAGCCGATGCTGTGCTCACCGAAGTACGACATGGCACGGGTCGCCGGCAGAACACCCGGCCGCTGCGTCAATGCCGACTGGACAGCCACCATCGCGGCGACTTCACCGCTCGGCGGCTCAGCCGGTTCAACCATGGCGGGCCGCACCGGCAGCGTCGGCCGAGCCATTCACGGGCAGCACCATCTCCCACTTCTGCTTGCTCGACAGCACGGGCAGCGCGTCGCGGTACACCCGGCGCATCTCGTCGAAACGGCGCGCCAGCTGGCGCTGCCTGCGCAACGACGCCAGCAGCAGCGAGAACATCTTGGCCCGGTCGCGCTGCCGGTAGACCACGCCGCAGCCGTCGGCGGTGGTGACGGTGACGCCGTCCACCGTGCAGAGCCGGAACCAGCGCGCGTCCTGGGTGGGGACGTTGAACTCCGGACGCTGGTGGTGAGCCGGGTCGGCGGCCTTGAGGTTGTGCAGGATTCCGCGGGCCAGTCGGTAGCTGATCACCACCGGGTTCACCGGCGGCTTCATCACCTTGTTCTTGTGCAGCGGGGCGGGCAGTTCGCTGGCCGCGGGGAGCACCACCGCGTCCGGGTACGCCTCGCGCATCCGGCGCACCTCCGGCAGCGCCGACTCCAGGATGGAGAAGATGTGCTCGGGGCCGGCCAGGAAGTCGTCGATGGCCTTGTTCTGAATCTCGACCGTCGAATACTCAAGGCAGGCAAGGTGTTTCAGCGTCGCCTTGAGGTGGCTGCGGACCAGGCCGGACACGTCGCCGTCCCAGTGCATCGCGGCCACCACCAGCCGGTTGCGCAGATGGAAGTAGGCCTGCCAGTCGATCGCGTCGTCCTTGTCGCTCCAGGCCATGTGCCAGATGGCGGCGCCGGGCAAGGTGACGGTCGGGTACCCGTGCTCGGCGGCACGCAGGCCGTAGTCGGCGTCGTCCCACTTGATGAACAGCGGCAGCGGCTGGCCCAGCTCCTCGGCGACCTGGCGCGGGATCATGCAGGTCCACCAGCCGTTGTAGTCGACGTCGATGCGCCGGTGCAGCAGCTTGCTCTTGTCCTCGTTGTCGTTGAGGGGGTACTCGGCGAAGTCGTGGTCGTACTCGGCGTGCGGGGCGGCGGTCCACATGAAGTTCGAGCGGTCCACCACCTCGCCCATGATGTGCAGGTGCGACGGCTCCTGCAGGTTGAGCATCTGCCCGCCGACCAGCATCGGGGTCTTGGCGAACCGGCTCATCGCCAGCACCCGCAGGATCGAGTCCGGCTCGATGCGGATGTCGTCGTCCATGAACAGGATCTGTTGGCAGTCGGTATTTTTCAGCGCCTCGTACATCACCCGGCTGTAGCCGCCGGACCCGCCCAGGTTGGGCTGGTTGTGGATGGACAGACGGGCGCCCAGCCGCTCGGCGGCCGCCGGGAAGTCGGGGTGGTCACGCACCTTGCGGGCGCCCTGATCGGGCACGATCACCGCGCCGATCACCTCGTCGACCAGCGGATCGGCGGTGAGTTCGCGCAGCGCGTTGACGCAGTCCGCAGGGCGGTTGAAGGTCGGGATACCGACGGCGATATTGGCCCTTCCGGGTGCCGGCGTGGGGGCGTACCAACCGCCGCCCAGCAGGGCGACCTTGGTGTCGGTGGTGATGTCGAACCAGATCCAGCCGCCGTCCTCGAACGGCTGCAGGCTGACCTCGATCTCCAGCACCGCCGGGTTTTCGTCGGTGCCGCTGAATCCGCGGCCCTCGATGAAGATTCGGGCACCGGTGGCCTTGGTCCGGTAGAGGTCGATGCGCCCGGTGCCGGTCAACTCGACGCGCAGCACCACCGAGGAGCAGATCGACCAGCGCCGCCAGTAGCTGGCCGGGAACGCGTTGAAGTAGGTCGCGAACGACACCTCGGACTCGCCGCCGATCTGCAGCGAGGTGCGGCTGGTCGCGTGCGCCCGGCGGGCGTTGGTGGTCGACTCCTCCAGGTACAGCTTGCGTACGTCGAGGGGCTCGCCGGGACGCGGCAGGATGATCCGCGACAGCAGACTGACGGCGGTCATGAGGCGGCCTCGGCCGTCAGGGGTGCGCCGTCGCGCAGGTGTGGCGCAAGGACGTTGTCGTACATGCTCAAAGCGCTGGCAATAGCCATATGCATATCCAGATATTGGTAGGTGCCCAAGCGTCCGCCGAACAGAACTTTCGCTGCCGCGGTCTCGGACTTCGCCCTGGCCCGGTAGGCGGCCAACAGGGCGCGGTCGGCCTCGGTATTGATCGGATAGTAGGGCTCGTCGTCGTCTTCGGCGAACCGGGAGTACTCGCGCATGATCACCGTCTTGTCGGTCGGGTAATCGCGCTCGGGATGGAAGTGCCGGAACTCATGAATACGCGTGTGCGCGACATCTGGATCGTTGTAATTCATCACCGGGGTGCCTTGAAAGTCGCCGATCGGAAGCACTTCCAACTCGAAGTCCAGCGTGCGCCAGCCCAGCCGGCCTTCCGCATAGTCGAAGTAGCGGTCCAGCGGTCCGGTGTACACCACGGGAGCGTCCGGGTTGGCCGCGCGCAGCTCGTCGCGCACGTCGAACCAGTCGGTGTCCAGGCGCACCTCGATGCGGTCGTCGGCGGCCATGTTCTGCAGCCAGGCGGTGTAGCCGTCGACCGGCAGGCCCTCGTAGGTGTCACTGAAGTAGCGGTTGTCGAAGGTGTAGCGCACCGGCAGACGGGTGATGTTGGCCGCCGGCAGTTCTTTCGGGTCGGTCTGCCACTGCTTGGCGGTGTAGCCCTTGACGAACGCCTCGTACAGCGGCCGGCCGATCAGCGAGATGGCCTTCTCTTCGAGGTTCTGCGCGTCGGCGGTGTCGATCTCCGCCGCCTGCTCGGCGATGAGCTTGCGGGCTTCCTCCGGGCTGAAGTAGCGGCCGAAGAACTGCGACACCAGGCCCAGCCCCATCGGGAACTGGTAGGCCTGCCCGTTGTGCATGGCGAACACCCGGTGCTGGTAGCCGGTGAAGTCGGTGAACTGCCGCACGTAGTCCCACACCTTCTTATTGGAGGTGTGGAACAGGTGCGCGCCGTACTTGTGGACTTCGATCCCGGTCTGCGGCTCCGGTTCGGAATAGGCGTTACCGCCGAGGTGCGGGCGCCGCTCGACAACGAGGACCCGCTTGTCGAGTTGAGTGGCCACGCGCTCGGCGATCGTCAGGCCGAAGAATCCGGAGCCGACGACGATGAGGTCGTAGCGACCAAGAGGAGCAGTCATCGGTTGCCTAGGGTATCCGACCTTGCTGCCAAAACCCGACTTGGCGGGTCGGCCCGCCCGCGGTTTTCCCAGGTTCCGGCCTCATGTGCGGCGTGCCGTCTGGCGAACGTCACACCTTCGAACCACTCCCCTCACGATTCGGTCTCGCCACACTAGTCACAAGATTCTCACTCGTACCATCGGTCATGTGGGTCTCCGACCCCGCCTCCACATAATCCAGATTGAGGAGACTTCCGTGCCGAACCGACGCCGACGCAAGCTCTCGAAGACTATGAGCGCGGTCGCCGCCCTGGCCGTCGCAAGTCCGTGTGCTTATTTTCTTGTCTACGAATCGACCGCCGACACCAAGCCGGTGGAGCACCACGAGTTCAAGCGGGCGGCCAGTGTCGCCGACCTGCCCAACGAGCTGATCTCCGCGCTGTCCCAGGGCCTGTCCCAGTTCGGGGTCAACCTGCCGCCGGTGCCCGCACTCGGCGGCGCCAGCGGAGCCAGCACGGGTCTGGGCACCACGGGTCTGGGAACCACACCTGGCCTGGCCAGCCCTGGCCTCGGCACGGCCGGCCTGGGAACCACTCCCGGCCTGGCCAGCCCGGGCCTGACTCCCACTACGCCCGGCGCGTTGCCCGGCACCTCGCTGATGCCGCCGACGGCGGCCACGGGCGCGGGCGTCAACCCGGCCCTGACCAGCCCGACCGGGGTGGCCCCCGGGCTTACGAGCCCGTCGGCGCTGAGCCCGGCCACCGCAACCGGTGAGGTCCCGATCAGCACCCCGGTCGGATTGGACCCGGGTGTCGACGGCACCTACCCGATCCTGGGTGACACCTCCGGACTCGGCGGCGGCGGTACCGGCCTGTCGCCGGTCAGTCCGGCCGGCAGCGGCAGCGGCGGTGGCGGCGGTCTGGTCAGCGACCTGATGCAGGCGGCCAACCAGCTGGGCGCCAGTCAGGCGATCGACCTGCTCAAGGGCCTGATCATGCCGGCAATCATGCAGCAGGTGCAGGGCGGTGCCGCCGGAGCTCCGGCAGCGGCGGGTGCCGCACCCGCGCTGCCCGGCGTGGCCGGTCTGACACCGGTCCTGCCCACCGCGGGTGCGCCCGGCGTACCCGCTGTGCCCGCCATTCCGGCGGCGGGAGCACCGGCAGCCGCAATCCCGGCGGTGCCGGCGGCAGCGGTGGCGGGGGCGCCACCGGTCTAAGCCTGTCACGTGACGGCACCGCAGAGTCGGCGCTGGGCTCCCGGCAACCCGCCCAGCCATAAATCCTCTGCGGTGTCGTCGACAGCTTTCCCTCGCGTCTCACCTCGCGAGCAGGGGCACCTTCCCCTCGCGGGCGGGGGGCACCTCCCCCTCGCGGGCGGGGGGCACCTCCCCCTCGCGAGCAGGGGCACCTAAGCCTCGCGAGCAGACGCAAAGTCCCGTTGGAGCACACGTTCCAGTGCGATTTCGCGTCTGCTCGCGAGAAATGCCGTGTCGCCCCAGAAGAAACAGCAGTCACACAAGTAACATCGCCTGGTGTCCCGCGGTCGCACACCCACGATGTTGCTCACCGCCGCCCTGGCGACGGTCGTCATCGTGTCGTGGGTGCTCATGCGCCCCCCGGCCGGCAGCCACCCGCCGGCCCCCGCACGCGACACCCAACTCGCCGAGCGGCCACTGGTCGGCCTCGGCGGTGGCGTGACCGTCCGCGAACTGACCCAGGACACACCGTTCTCCCTGGTCGCGCTCACCGGCGACCTGGCCGGCACCTCCGCCAGGGTGCGCGCCAGGAAGCCCGACGGCTCGTGGGGTCCCTGGTATCAGACCGAATACCAGACTTCGGCGCCCAACAGCGCGACGGCGGAGCCGCGCAGTACCGACCCGGTGTTCGTCGGCACCACCACGGCCGTGGAGATCGCCGTCACCCGCCCGGTGGACGCCCCGGTGACGCAGCCCCCACCCGCGCCGACGCACCAGGATGATCTGGGCTACCGGCCGGCCACCAAGGAACAGCCGTTCGCCCAGAACATCAACGCAATCCTCATCTCGCCGCCGCAGGCGCCCGCGGAAACACACTGGACTCCGCCGACCGGAGTCACCATGCCGGGTCAGGCGCCGCAGATCATCAGCCGGGCCGAGTGGGGCGCCGACGAGTCGCTGCGCTGCGGCAGCCCGGAATACGACCGCGGCGTGCGCGCAGCGGTGGTCCACCACACCGCCGGCAGCAACGACTACTCGCCGCTGGAATCGGCCGGCATCGTCAAGGCGATCTACACCTACCACAGCAAGACCCTGGGCTGGTGCGACATCGCGTACAACGCCCTGGTCGACAAGTACGGCCAGGTCTTCGAGGGCAGCGCCGGCGGGCTCACCAAGCCGGTCGAGGCGTTCCACACCGGCGGCTTCAACCGCGACACCTGGGGTGTGGCGATGATCGGCAACTTCGACGACGTCGCGCCCACCCCCATCCAGATCCGCACCGTCGGACGCCTGCTGGGCTGGCGGCTGGGGATGGCCGAGGTCGACCCGAAGGCCACCGTGGAACTGGAGTCCGCGGGCAGCTCCTACACCACCTATCCCGCCGGCGCGATAGCCAAGTTGCCGACGATCTTCACCCACCGCGACGTCGGCAACACCGATTGCCCCGGCAACGCCGCCTACGCGCTGATGGACGAGATCAGGGACATCGCCGCGCATTTCAACGACCCGCCGGAGGAACTGATCAAGGCGCTCGAAGGCGGCGCCATCTACGAGCACTGGCAGGCGATGGGAGGGATGACCAGCCCGCTGGGTGCTCCCACCTCGCCGGAGGCCGACGGCGCGGACGGATCGAGGTTCGTCACCTTCGCCAAGGGCGCCATGTACTGGTCGCCGACCACCGGGGTGCAGCCGGTCACCGGCGCCATCTACGACGCCTGGGCGGCGCAGAGCTACGAGCACGGCCCGCTGGGGTTGCCGACCAGCGGGGAAATCCAGGAGCCGCTGCGAATCACGCAGAACTTCGTGCACGGGACGCTGAACTTCGAACGGCTGACCGGCAACATGACCCAGGTTCTCGACGGGATCACCACACCGCTGTCCACCCAGCCACCGAGTGGCCCGAACGTGCCGCCCGAACACTTCTCGCTGCCGTCGCACCCGCCCAATTAGTCTGCTGGGGTGCCCGACACGCCCTATCTGCGGATCGATCTCGACCGGGTCCGCGACAACTTTCGGGCGGTGCGGGCGGCATTGCCCGACGCGGACATTCGCTACGCCGTCAAAGCCAACCCGGCCGAACCCATCCTGCGACTGCTCGCCGCCGAGGGATCGGCGTTCGACGTCGCGTCGGCGGGCGAGGCCGACGCCTGCATCGCCGCGCAGATCGGCGGGGACCGGCTGGCGTTCGGCAACACCATCAAAAAACCGGCGGCAGTGGCGGCGGCCTACGGCCGGGGGGTCCGACTGTTCGCCTTCGACACCGAGCACGACCTCGCCGTACTGGCAGAGTACGCGCCCGGGTCCACGGTGGAATGCCGTATCGCCCCTGCGTTTCCGTCCTCGGTGACCCCGTTCGGTCACAAGTTCGGTTGCGCCCCAGCGCACGCCGCTGAACTGCTCAACCTGGCCCGGGCACGGGGGCTGGTCGCCGGGGGCGTCAGCTTCCACGTGGGCTCGCAGCAACTCGACGTTTCCGCATGGGACCTGGGCATCGCCTGCGCTGCTGGGATATTCGATGAAGTCGAGGGGCTGACCACGATCAACGCCGGCGGCGGATTCCCGCTGCCGTATGCCGGCACCGCACCCGAACTGGCGACGATCGCTGAGGTCATCGCATCGGCAATGCGGCGGCATTTCGGTTCGCAACCACCACGATTGGCGCTGGAGCCGGGACGGGCGATCGTCGGCTCCGCCGGCACCATCGCCGCCGAGGTGGTGTCGGTGCGGACCGGAACCGACGGCCGACGCTGGGTCTATCTCGACGTCGGCCGTTACAGCGGTCTCGCCGAAACCGAGAACGAGTACATCCGCTACCGACTGCGGACGCAGCGCGACGGTGATGCCATTGCCGACGCGGTGTTGGCGGGGCCGACGTGTGACGGTGACGACGTGCTGTACCAGTGCTACCCGCTGCCGGTCACGCTGCGACCGGGCGACGGGGTGCAGATCTGCGACAGCGGTGCCTACACCGCCAGTTACGCATCCGTGCGATTCAACGGATTCGAGCCGCTGCCAACGCTTTTCGGCACGACGGAAAGTGCCGGCCGGACCATCATCGAGCCACTGACATCGGGGCTCACCCGAAGCTGGACGCTGTCCGAGGTGATCCGCGACGTGCGCACCGACTACCAGGAACTGGTCATCGCTCGCACCGATCAGGGCGTGGCGTTGTTCAGCGACGGTGAACGCCAGAGCACCGCATTCAGTCAGCTGGTCTATCACGAGGCGCTGCTGGTGCCCGCGCTGCTGCTGGCCGGGCGTTTGGAGCGGGTGCTGATCATCGGCTCCGGGGAAGGCGTGGCCAGCCAGATGGCGATCGCCGCAGGAGCCGCCCACGTCGACCACGTCGACATCGACCGCGATGCGGTGCGGCTGTGCGCCGAACACCTGCCCTACGGCTACTCGATCGACGAATTACGCAGGGCTGAACAGGGATTCGGTCCGGTCACGATGCACTACCGCGACGGTTGGGACTTCGTGCAGCAATGCACCTCACCCTATGACATCGTGGTGGTGGATCTGCCCGACGAGCGCCCGGAGCCCGCTCAGCACAATCGACTGTACGACAACGGCTTTCTGGACCGGTGCCGCCGGATCGGCCGGGTCGTCGTCGGCCAGGCGGGCTGCCCTACCCTGTGGCGCAACGAGACGCTGCACCGGTCGTGGCGGCGATATCACGAAACATTCTCCACCACAGTGTATTTCGGTAGCGACGAGCACGAGTGGGCGTTCCTGTCCGGCCTTGCCGAGTTTGTCGCCGACCCGGTGGCCCTGATGTCCGAACGGCTGCCCACCCTGGCGTACCGGCCGCAGACCATCGACGCCGTGTCGCTGATCGCCGCTACGGTGCCACCGAAAAGCCTGCGCGACACCGGGTCAGCGCAGAACCGTGGCGCGCCTGCGGATGCCGCGCAGCATTCCCCGTTCCATGACGAAGTGCGGAATGTCGAAGAAGGCCATGCCGGCAACGCCACCGGTACCCCGCGCTAGCAAGCGGGTCCCGCCGTCCTGCGGGCGCAGGTAGAACCCCCACGACGCGATGGCCTTCTCGCCGCGCTGCACCCGCTCGAAGTCCGCCGGCGACATCAACACCAGGTGCGATCCGGGTTCGACCGCGGCGACCACTTGGCTCGCGTTGCGGCCGTACCGGCGAGCCAGCCAGACGATGTCGCCGACGTTCAACTGCTGCCATTCGGGGTGGACGGTGTCGGCGTTGTGAATGCGGGTGCCTGCCAGGCGTTCCAGCCAGTCGTAGCTGTAAAAGCCGCCGCGGTCCTCCCCGATCTGGGCCAGCCACGGCCAGATCGCCGCCGGCGTCGCGGCCACGGTGATGGCGCGGGTGGTACGCACCGCCCCCGGCTGGACCAGCTCGTCGCCGGGCAGCTCGGCGTTGATCTCCTCGTCGGTGGCGCCCCAGTTGTACATCACCGGCCGTCCGACCCAGTTGTACAGGCCGACGATGCCGCCCGCCGTCATCAGCGCTCCCAGCAGCGGCCGTTGGTTAGCCATGATTGCTGACGTTAACGGTGGCCCCGGCAGCCGGGCAGAGGCTTAAGTCACCGGCGCCGGCTGGGCGGATGGCCGTTCCACCGGATGTGGGCGCGGGTGAACGCGGCCGTCTCGGAATACCCGAGGCGCTGTGCGGTCTCCTCGACGGTCAGTCCCGATTTCAGCAGTTCGCCCGCCAAGGTGGCCCGCACCTCGTCGAGCAGCGCCCGATAGCTGGTGCCCTCGGCGGCCAGCCGACGGTGCAGGGTGCGCTCGGTGATGCACAGTTCCTTCGCGACCGTCGCCATCGACGGGATCTCCGCCGAATCCTGGATCAGCCTGGTCCGGACGGTCGCCGAGAACCCCCGCCTGGTGCGTCGCCGATTCAACAGCTCCTCGCACTGACGGATGCAGATCGCCGCCGTCTGCGGGTCGGCCGCGGGCATCGGCCGGCCGATCAGGTCGGCCGGGATGATCAGCGCATTGCGCGTGGTGTGCTCGACATGGACGGCCACGCCGTCCAATTCGACTGTCTGCGTTGGTAATTGCATATCCGCAAGCTCCATCCGCAAGGTGACGGACGGGTGGTTGGCACCCAGCAGCAACGGCAGCAACCGCAACATGATCGCAAAATCGCGTTCCATGACAAAGCGCCGGACATCGTGCGGAATTGTGTTGTCGCGGAACTCGATGACCGCTTCGCTGCTGGTCACCTCCGCGACCAGGCTCAGATACGTGTCGGCCAGAGCGGCATAGCGACAGGCGACGTCGATGGCGTCGCCGAACGTGGGACTGGCCATCAGCGCATAGCCGAAGATGCCGGTATCGGCGAGGTTGTACTGCATCCCGGTTTCCATGCCGAGCCCCGGCTTGTCGCCGAGCCGGCCGATCACATTGCGGATCATCGTCAGCTCTTGACTGGCATAGACCTCCGTCGCCGGATCGGCCAAATCATCGGATGTCAGCCCCGTTCCGGCCAGGCACGTCGCCGGGTCAAGCCCGTGCCGGCGGCCGGTCTCCAGCAGGTGCCGGCCGGTCGCAGACGACAGCGCCACTTCCCAGACGGGAGATGCAGCACCAACCATTGTCTGAAAATATCAAATCTGTGTCTGGAACGACCATTCTCACGACGTCCGACCCGGCCTAGCGTCATCGGAGTGACGACTGATCTGCTCAGGCCTCCGCCCCGGGCGCTTGCCTCGGCGGCACGGAGCTCGGTCACCGATCTCTGGCGGCCCGTCGCCGTCGGCGGTTACCGCGACCTGCGCCGGCCGCATCCGAACTCCGCACCGGCATCGGTGCCGCGCACGACATTCGACCCCACGCTCGTCCGCAACATCGCCAACCCCTATCCCGACTATGAACGGATTCGGGAACACCCCGTGATGATCAACGAACGTCTCGGCGTCTGGATGGTGGGACGGTACGACGACGTCCACTCCGCCGTCCGCGACAACACCACGTTCACCTCGCGCGACGGCATCACACTGCGGTCGTTCGCGGCGAACATGGTGGTCTTCACCGACCCACCGGATCACACCCGGCTGCGCCACATCGTGGCACCACTGTTCACCAAGCGGGCCGTCCAGGCGTGGACGACCGACATCCGCGCGCTGGCCGGCGAGGCGATCACCGGGCTCAAGCGCGGCGAGGTGGTGGATCTCGTTCCGGCACTGACCATCCCGATGCCCATCAATGTGATCGCCAACATCCTGGGTATTCCACGGCAACAGTGGCCGGCGTTCCGGGCGGTGTCGGAGAAGTTCGCGCAGATTTTCGCGCCGCGGTCACTACCGCAGATCGTGCGCATGATGGGCTCGGCGATGCAGGCCTACCTGCGGTTGCGCAGCTTCTCTGACGCCGAAATACGCACGCGTGCAACCCAACCCGCCGACGATCTGCTGACCCGCCTGCAGGCCGCCCTCGCCGCCGGGGAGCTGTCGGACAGCGAGGCGTTTCTGTATGTGCTCGTGCTGCTGGTGGCCGGCAACGAGACGACCACGAACCTGCTGGGGATGCTGCTCATCAGGCTCGCCGAGGACCCCGAGTTGTTCGCCGAACTGAAGGCAGACCGTAGCCGCCTCTACGCCGCGGTCGAAGAGACGGCGCGCTGGGGTTCGCCGGTGCAGTGGGTAACCCGGACGGCTACCGCCGACTACGAGATCGGCGACACGGTAATTCCCAAGGGCTCAAGGGCATTGCTGTTCTACGGGGCCGCCAACCGTGATCCCGGCAAGTTCGCCGAGCCGGACCGCTTCGACATCCGGCGCAACACCACCGGGCATCTCGCCTTCGGACACGGCCTGCATTTCTGCCTCGGAGCTCATCTGGCCCGTCTCGAAGCGGCCACGGCCATCGATTGTCTGCTGGACGAGGTGGACGGGTTGGAGCTGGCCGGGCCGGTCCGGTGGAGCATCACGCCGTCGCTGCGCGGACCGGTTTCGTTGCCGGTGCGGCTGACTCGCCGCTGACTTCGGCGAATCTCCGGCGCTGGGGCCGCGCCCGGGATTACCCTCGATTCGGCGGGGAAGTCATTCGAGGGGATTCGGCCATGTCGTACTTGGTCACAACGCCAGATTGGGTCACTGCTGCCGCCGAGGATCTGGCGGGGCTCGGTTCGTCGCTGCAGGAGGTGGCGACGGCGGCCTCGGCGCCCACCACCGGGATCGCGACCGCCGCCGCAGACGAGGTGTCGGCCGCCGTCGCGCAACTGTTCGGCGGCTTCGGCGAGGAGTTTCAGGCCGTCAGTGCGCAGGTGTCCGCGTACCACGCCGACTTCGTACGACTGCTGAACAGCAGCGCCGCGGGGTACGCGAGCGCGGAAATCGCCAATGCCGGAACGGTTCTCGCGAGTGCCGCGACGACCGTTCCGGGAGGCGCGTACGGGCAACTCGTCACCAACACCGCGACCAATCTGCAAGCACTGGGCGGCGCCTGGGCCGCGAACCCGTTCCCCTTCTTCCGGCAGTTCCTGGCCAACCAGGCGGGCTACGCACAGCAGATCGCTACTGCTATCGCGAACATCCCCGCCAACTTGCCCAATCTCCCTGCGGCGATTGAAGCCGCCATCCAGCAGGCCCTGTCCTTCAACGCGGCGTATTACGCACAGCAGTTCATCACCACCCAGATCGGCTTCGCGCAGACGTTCGTGACGTCGGCGGTCAACGGGTTCAGCGGTCTGGTCGCGGGGCTGCCGACCTACGTATCGGGACTCCAGGTGGCCGCGCAAACCCTGTTGACCGGCAACTTCACCGGTGCGGTGTCGGATTTCGGCAGGGCCACTCTGGGCCTGCTGGTCACCGGGGTCGAGACCGGGCCGGTGACGACCACCGTGGATCTCCTGAATCTCACCTTCACCGCCAGCGTGAATCCCACCATCCTTGGCCCACTGGGTGACTTCTTCACCATCATGAATCTGCCGGGACAGGAGGCGCAGTACCTCACCAATCTGATGCCGCCCTCCCTCCCCCGCCAGATTTCCCAGAACTTCACGAATGTGCTTAATACGCTTACGGTTCCGAGTATCAGTGCGGAGGCTGACCTCAATATTCTCGCGGGCACCGGAACACTCGAAGCCTTCTTCGGGCTGCCGCTGGTGGCCACCTATGCCGCCGCCGGCGCCCCACTCGCGACGCTGAATGCAATCGCGACCAGCGCCGAAACCTTCGGGCAGCAGATCGCGGCCGGAAACTATCTGGGAGCGACGAGCACGCTCTTCGATGCGCCGGCGGTGGCGCTGAACGGCTTCCTCAACGGCAATCTCCCGATCGACACGACGATCAATGTGCCGACCGGATCCGTGGATCCCAATCTGTTCCCCACCAATGTCGCAATCGTCCTGCACCTGCCCTCCGACGGGCTCCTGGTTCCACCCCATCCGGCCACCGCGACAGTCAATGTGCCCCCATCTCTGCTGACACCGGGCGGTCTTTCACTACCGGTGACGATCTTCGGCACACCGTTCTCGGGACTCATCCCCCTGCTGGTCAACTACACGCCGCAGCAGCTCGCCCTGGCGATCAGGCCCGCGTAGCAACCCAGACTCAGAGAATCGCGACCGACACCACAATCCCGAGCGCGAACTGCGCCGCGGCCACCATCAAGGCGTCGTAGCTGAATTCGTCGGAGTGGAACAACGTGTCCATGTCGATGCCGATCACCACGGTCGCGATCCGCATCATCACCACCTGCGAGGCAATACCGACCAAACCGAACACCGCCGACGCCAGCAGCCCCTCCCGCAGGTTGCCCGACGACGAGTAAATCGCAATGACCACAATAAAAGCCATGCTGACCATTCCGGCCGCGGCCACCAGGATGGCGTTCGGCTTACCCGCGTTGACCATCTTGCGAAGCGGGCCCGGCGTGGTCAGGTCGATGGCATAAAAGCCGACGATCATCAGCACCAGGCCGAGGATCGAGTACAGCACGATGGCTCCGGCGCCCCGTCCCAGCCAGCTCCAGTAGTCCGAATGCGGCAGCGCAACAATCGTCGTCGTCATCGAAGATCAACTCCGTTCATCTCAAGGGTTCATCTCAGTGGAATTCGGTGTGGAACGAATGCCGCGCCATCGTCGGTGATGAGTCCGGCAGTCTCGCGGATGCCCAGACCCGCAGCGGTGTCGCCGACCACCCAGGCCCCCAAAGCCGGTCGCATGTCGTCGAACTCGGGCAGCGGGTCGAGCAACTGATAGACGAATCCCTCTTCGCCGTAGAAGCCTCCGGTGGCGGTCTCCATGCCGGCGCCGACGACGGTGACGTTCGCCCCTTCACGTCCGAGCTTGGGCTTGCGCACGTACTCGGTGAGCTCGTGCGGGTCGTCGAGGTAGGCCGGCAACAGGTTCGGGTGCCCCGGATACATCTCCCACAGCACCGCCAGGATCGCCTTGTTGGACAGCAGCGTCTTCCACAGCGGTTCGATCCACATGGTCTGCGGCAGCGTCTGCGCCACGTACTTACCGAACTGATCGTCGAGCACCCATTCCCACGGATGCAGCTTGAAGATCGCCTGGATCGGATCCTCTTCGAGATCGACGAAGCGCTCCAGCGCGGAGTCCCAGCCGACGTCCTCGATCAACAGCCCGACCGTGTGAAAACCGGCCTCGGCTGCGGTCTCCTGCATATAGGTGGTCGTGATCTGATCCTCGCCGGTGGCCTCCACGCCGGACCAGGCGAAGTGTAATTCGTTGCTGGGCAACAGATCACGGACCACACCCCAGCGCTCTACCAACTGCTCGTGCAGCGAGTTCCACTGGTCGTCGTCGGGAAACTTGTCCTTCAGCCAATACCATTGCACGATCGCGGCTTCCAGCAGCGTGGTGGGCGTATCGGCGTTGTACTCCAGCAGCACCGCGGGACGCCGGCCGTCATACCGCAGGTCGAACCGGCCGTACACGTGCGGATCCGAGCGGCGCCACGACTCGGCGACATGCGGCCAACTCCATTCCGGCAAGCCGAAATCCGCGTAGCGCTCCATCAGAACCACTTGCTCGACGGCGTTCAGGCACATCGAGTGCAGCAGCTCGACGTCGGCTTCCAGGGCCAGGATCTCGTCCATCTCGAATTCGTAATAGACCGACTCGTCCCAGTACGGCCGGTCGGCTCCACGTGCGTCACGCGCCGGCGTGCCGTAGACGAGTCCCTGTGATTCGACGATCGACTGCCAGTTCGGCCGCGGCTGAGATCGGGCACGTTTCACGAGCCGCCGCCGCCCTTGCCACCACTGCCTCCGATGCCGCCGCGCTGGATCGTCGTGCCTGACTTGGTGGTGACGTTCGCTCCCTTGGGGATGCTGGTCGATCCGCCGATCGGCCGTTGCCCGACCGAACCGCTGCTGCCGTAGTAGTAGCGGTAGGAGTGCCCACCCCAGAAGAAGAAGCCGTTCATGCCCGGGGTGTGGCCGGTGCAGTAGCTGTCGGGCACGATCACCGGCTGACCGCTGGGGTCGTCCTGGACGCACTGCGCGGTGACGTTGTCCGGCCGCAGCAACCAGTACCCGACACCCGCCACCAGTCCGACCACGCCGACGGCCGCCGCGGACCCCATCAGGATGCGCTTCTGCTTCTGCCGCTTGGCCTCGGCGGCCTGGCGCGCCTCTTCGAGCTCGCGCTGCTTGTCTTCGTGCTTGCGGCGCGCGCGCAGCTCGGCCGGCGTCGGCGGCCTCGGCTTCGTCGTGGCGGCGTCCTGGAACTGAATGCTGCCCAGGGGTTTCAGCAGGGGCGTGTCCGGCTTGTCCGGCGCGTCCTTGAACGGACGGTTCGCACCCAGCGAACTGCGGCGCGGACGATCCGCGGCCGGTTTGCCCGGCTCGGGCTTGGTCTCCGCGGGCTTGCTCTCCTCGGTCCCGCGGCCCTCGGCCGGGCCGTCCTCTGTCGTACCCTCTTCAGGCGGATCTGATTCGGAATCCACTAGGTCCCCTCCGGTCCCCGCTCACCGTGGCCCGCATTCCTGAACACGCGGGCAGTCTCCCACATCGTCGCCGCCTGCGTGGCTAGGACCACCAGCGCTCCAGCACGCGCGCCACACCGTCCTGACTGTTGGGCGCGGTGACCTCGTCGGCGGCCGCCAGTGCGTCGGGGTGCGCATTGCCCATCGCCACGCCCAGCCCCGCCTGCAACAACATCGGCACATCGTTGGGCATGTCGCCGAAGGCGATCACCTCAGACTCGAGGATGCCCAGCGGTTCGGCGACCTCGCGCAGGCCACTGGCCTTACTGATTCCCCGCGGCAGGATCTCCAGCAGACCGTTATTGGTCGAGTACGTCAGATCGCTGTCGTCACCGATATGCCCGGCCAGCGCCGCAGCCATGTCCGCACTGACCGCGCCGGCCTTGCGGATCAGCAACTTGATCGCCGGGGCACTCAGCAAGTCGTCGAACGACACTTCGGTGTTGTCCGGGTTCAGCCACGCGTGCTCGTAGCCGGGCGAGCTGATGAACTGCGGTGTCGCGGTGTCGTGGGCGCGCTCGCCGATGCGCTCGACGGCCAGCCCGGCACCCGGGATGATCCGGCGTGCGACGTCCGCGAGGGTCGCCAGGGTCTCGACCGACAACGTCTGCGCCGACAACACCCGATCGTGTTCGGGGTCGTAGATGACCGCACCGTTCGCGCAGACGGCCATCGGCGCGAAACCGAGGGCCTCGACAACCGGCTTGATCCAGCGCGGCGGGCGACCGGTGGCCAGCACGAAGTGAGCACCACCGGCTACCGCGGCCTGAACCGCCGCGCGCGTACGCGCGCTGAGCCTTTCTTCCTCATTGAGCAGGGTGCCGTCGACGTCGCACCCGATGAGCGCAGGCTGCTTCGACGACGGAGTTCGCTCGGCGGTCGGCTCAGGCATCGGATCCCAGAGCCGACGTGTGGTCAGGAGCGGCCGGGTTTGTCAGAGGGGCCCGCCTTCTGTCGCTTCTTCGCCGCATCGTTGTACATCTCGCGCTTGCGGGCTCGTTCGGCCAGTTCGGCGATACGGAATTCTTTGGACTCGTCCGGGGTCGGCGCACTGCCGCCCAACCGGCGCGGCACCCAGGGCTCGCCCTCGGGATGCGGATAGTTCTCCTGCGCCCAGTACAGCATCGCCTGCATCGCCTGACGCAGAGTGGCGTTGAGCGCTTCGTGGTCGCCTCCCGGAGACAAGGGCGGCCCGATCGCCGCGGTGATGGGAATCTTGCTGCGCACCAGCTTCTTGGGATGATCTTTGGGCCAGATCCGGTGTGCACCCCAGACGATCATCGGAACGATCGGCACCTGCGCCTCGACCGCCATCCGCGCTGCCCCGGTCTTGAATTCGCGGAGTTCGAAGCTCCGGCTGATCGTCGCCTCCGGATGCACCCCGACAAGCTCGCCCTCCCGTAGCCGCTGTACGGCCACCGCGTAGGCGTCGGCACCCATGCTGCGGTCGACCGGGATCAGCTGGATGTGCTTGATCACGTAGTTGACCGCCTTCACCTCCTGCATTTCGGCCTTGATCATGAACCGCAAGCGGCGCTTGCGCTCCTTGGCGGCAAGCGACGCGGGAATCCAGTCCACGTAGCTGGTGTGATTCAGTGCGATGATGGCGCCGCCCTGGGCAGGAATGTTCTCCAGGCCGTAGTACGTGATCTTGTTTCCATTCAGCGCCATGGCTGTCGGGACGAGATACTCCAGCATCCGGAAGACTGGCTCGGCCATCTCTTAGGTCTCCTTCTTCCCTACCGTGACTGACGCGGTGTCCGGCGTGCGCCCCTCGCCGCCGTTTCCTCAGCGTCCATTCGCGCGGCCTCATCCACTGTTGGCGCCCCGCCGCCAAGCCGGCGCGGCACCCAATGCTCGCCGGCTGGATGAGGATAATCCTGCTGCACCCGATGCAACAGCGAAGTCATCGACTCGTAAAGCTCTTTGTTGGCCAGTGAGACGTCGCGCGCAACGGGCAGCGGAGGCCCCACCGCGACGGTCACCGGCACCTTCTTGCGCCCCAACTGCCTGGGCAGGCCCTTGGTCCAGATGCGCTGAGCGCCCCAGACGATGAGCGGGACAATCGGTACGCCGGCCTCGATCGCCATCCGGGCGGCGCCCGTCTTGAAGTCCTTGAGCTCGAAGCTGCGGCTGATCGTGGCCTCCGGATAGACCGCGACCAGCTCGCCGTCCCGGAGCGCCTGCACCGCCGCGTCGTACGCATCGTGACCGGCGCTCCGGTCCACCGGAATCGCCCCGTTCTGCCTGATCAGGAAGTTCACGACCTTCACCCGCTGCATCTCGGCCTTGATCATGAACCGCAACCGGCGGTGCCGCCGGCGCATCGCCAGGCCGGCCGGCAGAAAGTCGACGTAACTGGTGTGGTTGATGGCGACCACGGCACCGCCCCGCGCGGGAATGTTCTGCTCGCCCACGTACGTGATCCGCGTTCCGGTGGCCCCGACCAGCAGCTGGGCCAAAATCTCGCAGGCACGGTAAATGGGCTCCGCCATCGGTCACTGCTCCGCGGCTCCAGTGGGGTGCGCCCGCTCGGCACGACGCGCCGCCTTGGCCGCCGCCTCTTCCGCATCCATACGGGCCGCCTCGGCCAGCGACGGGGCCCCGCCGCCCAGTCGCCGCGGCACCCAGAACTCGCCGGCGGGGTGGGGGCCGTACTGCTCCTGGGCGCGGATCAGCAGGTGCTGCATCCGGGAGTGCAGCAGTGTGGTCAGTTCATTGGTCGACAGCGTCGGCTCGATCGGTTCACCGACGATCACCTGAATCGGCACCTTGGGCCGGAAGATCTTCTTGGGGTGGCCCTTCGTCCAGATCCGCTGTGCGCCCCACACGATGTGCGGAACGATCGGCACGCCGGCTTCGATCGCCATCCGGGCAGCGCCGGTCTTGAACTCTTTGATCTCGAAGCTACGGCTGATCGTCGCCTCCGGGTACACGCCCACCAACTCACCGGCCCGAAGGTTCTCGACGGCCGCGGCGTACGACGCAGCACCACTTTCCCGGTCCACCGGGATGTGCCGGAAGGATCGCATCAGCGGGCCGGAGATCTTGTGGTCGAACACCTCCTGCTTGGCCATGAACCGCACTTTGCGGCCCAGCCCCTGCTTGTAGGCCGGCAAACCGGCCAACGTGAAGTCCAGATAGCCGGTGTGGTTAATCGCGACCACGGCGCCACCACTGGTCGGCAGGTTCTCCACGCCGGTCACGGTGATCTTGAGACCCTGCAGGCGGAAGATCATTCGGGCGAGGGTGATGGCGGTGCCGTATGCAGGTTCCACAGCAATTCAGCCTAATGCTCCGGGCTGCCGGATACCCCAAGTGGGCAAAATGCGCAGCCAGACCCGCCCAGAGAGGTGCGCTTTGTCCTTCCCCCTGACGCCACCGCCGGTGCCGGCCGTGGTGCGCCGGCTGGCCGCCGGGCGCCCGCTGCGCGCGGTCTGGCGCAACGAGCTCGGCGACGTCACCTTCCGGGTGGGCGAAACCTCTGGAACAGGCACCGAGTTCATCAAAGTCGGCGGGGTCCACTCCCCCGATTTCGCAGGCGAAGCCCAGCGGTTGCGGTGGGCCGCGCCCTACATCCCGGTGCCACCCGTCATCGACTGCGGCATCGACGACAGCGGCGCCTGGCTGCGCACCGGCGGACTGCCCGGTGTGTCCGCGGTGCACCCACGCTGGCAGGCGACGCCCGCTGTCGCGGTTGCCGCGATCGCTGTGGGGTTGCGCACACTGCACGACAGCCTGCCGGTGGCGTCGTGCCCGTTCGACTGGTCGGTCGCCAGCCGGCTGCCGCTGCTGCACCCTGCACACCGCGCGAACCTCCCGAATCCCCCGCCGATCGATCGGCTGGTGGTCTGCCACGGCGACGCCTGCGCGCCGAACACGCTGATCGACGACGCGGGCCGCTACTGCGGTCATGTCGACTTCGGCGAACTCGGTGTCGCCGACCGCTGGGCCGACCTGGCCGTGGCAACGCTGTCGCTGCGCTGGAACTACCCCGGCCGGAACTGGGAAGCGGAGTTCTTCGCCGCCTACGGCATCGAGCCCGACCCCCTGCGCATCGACTACTACCGACGCTTGTGGGAAGACCCGGACCTCTGACGCAGGCTAAACTCGGGGCGTCTCAGCAGAGGTCCCGAGAGGTATTTGTGCAGGTAACAAGCGTCGGCCATGCCGGCTTTCTGATCCAGACCCGGGCGGGCAGCATCCTGTGCGACCCCTGGGTGAACCCCGCCTACTTCGGCTCGTGGTTCCCGTTTCCCGACAACTCGCCGGCTTTTTCAGGTCTGGACTGGGACGCCCTGGGCGACTGCGACTACCTGTACGTCTCTCATCTGCACAAGGACCATTTCGACGCCGCGCTGCTGACGGCTCACGTCAATAAGGACGCGGTGGTGCTGCTGCCGGATTTCCCGGTGCCCGATCTGCGACACGAGTTCGAGAAGTTGGGGTTCCACCGATTCTTCGAGACCACGGACTCGGTGAGCCACCAGTTGTCCGGCCCCAAGGGCGACCTCGACATCATGATCATCGCCCTGCGGGCACCGGCGGACGGTCCGATCGGCGACTCGGCGCTGGTGGTGTCCGACGGGGAGACCACGGTGTTCAACATGAACGACGCGCGTCCGGTCGACCTGGACGTGCTGGCCGCCGACTTCGGGCACATCGACGTGCACCTGCTGCAGTACTCGGGGGCGATCTGGTACCCGATGGTCTACGACATGCCGGCCCGCGCCAAGGAGGCGTTCGCCACCCAGAAGCGGCAGCGCGGCATGGACCGGGCCCGGCAGTACATCGCCCAGGTCGGAGCCACCTGGGTGGTGCCGTCGGCCGGCCCCCCGGCGTTCCTGGATCCCGAACTGCGCGCGCTCAATGACGACCACGACGATCCGGGCAACATCTTCCCGGACCAGATGGTGTTCCTGGACCAGATGCGCCGCCACGGCCACGACCGCGGGCTGCTGATGATGCCCGGCTCGGTCGCCGACTTCACCGGCCCGCAGCTGAACTCACTGCAGCACCCGCTGCCCACCGAGGAAGTGGAGGCGATCTTCACCACCGGCAAGGCCGACTACATCGCCGATTACGCCGAGCGCATGGCGCCGGTGCTGGCCGCCGAGAAGGCCCGCTGGGCTCCCGCCACCGGCGAGCCGTTGCTCGAACCGTTGCGGGCGCTGTTCGAGCCGATCATGTTGCAGAGCAACGAGATCTGCGACGGCATCGGTTACCCGGTGGAGCTGGTGATCGGCCCCGAGACGGTGATCCTGGACTTCCCGAAACGCGCCGTGCGCGAAGCCATTCCCGACGAGAAGTTCCGCTACGGGTTCGAGATCGCACCGGAGTTGGTCCGCACCGTGCTGCGCGACAACGAACCGGACTGGGTCAACACCATCTTCTTGTCGACCCGGTTCCGGGCCTGGCGCGTGGGTGGTTACAACGAATACCTGTACACGTTCTTCAAGTGCCTGACCGATGAGCGGATCGCCTACGCCGACGGCTGGTTCGCCGAGAGCCACGACGATTCGGCATCAATCACGTTGGACGGCTGGGAGATTCAGCGGCGCTGCCCGCACCTGAAGGCCGACCTGTCGAAATTCGGCATCGTCGAGGGCAATACGCTGACCTGCAACCTGCACGGCTGGCAATGGCGATTGGACGACGGCCGCTGCCTGACCACCCGCGGTCACGAGCTGCGGAGCCGGCGGACATGAGCACCGCGGCCGACCTGTGCTACGACGACGGCGCCGTCCAACTCGATCAGATGGCGATCACGTTGCGGCGCTACCATTTTCCGTCCGGGACGGCGAAAGTCATCGGCTTGGACCAGGTCCGCGGATACAAGGCCGAGCCCCTCGGCCTGCTCACCTTCAGGTTCAACATCTGGGGCAGCCCGGATTTGCGCCGCTGGTTGCCGTTGGACCTGTACCGCCCGCTCAAGTCGACGCTGATCACCCTGGACATACCGGGGTCGCAGCCGGCCTTCACGCCGGCGCGTCCCGACGAGTTCCTCGCCTGCCTGGACGAGCTGCTCGCGCAACGCGGCTGATTCCCCCGCCGACTGTGCGGCGGGCCGCACGCTCGGCGTCGAGGGTGCGGCGGGCCGCACGCCGGGCGCAGAACGAGCTAGCGGTCTTCGAGCGCCGCCTTGCCCGCGTTGTAGCCCGGTGTGAACGTGATGCCCGGACCCCCGTGACACCCGGCGCTGCCCAGATACAGGCCCCGCACCGGAATGGGTTGTCCGATATAGCCTCTCGGGCCCGGTCGATTCTGCCCGATCTGATCGGAGCTCAGCAGGCCGTGGCAGTAGTCCCCGCCGGGCGCACCGAACATCACCCCCATGTGCTTGGGCGTGAAGGTGGTGTGGCGGGTGATGCTGCGCTCGAAATTCGGCGCCAGCCGGGTGATCTTGTCGATGACCCGCTGCCCCATCTCGACCTTGGCCTGGCCGTAGTCGGCGCCCCCTTCGATGGGGAACCACAGCGCGAAGGCTGACGCGGCGTGCTTGCCCTGCGGGGCGAGATCCGGATCGTGCACCGAAGGGATCTGCAGCACCAGCGTCGGATCCGCCGGCACGATGCCGCGGCGACAGTCCTCCCACTGCTGCTGGACCTCCTCCGGTGTGCAGAAGATGCCGATCGACGCCTGCATGGTCGGGTCGTTGAGCGCCTCGTAGGGAGCGACGAACTCCGGCGCCTCGTCCAGTGCGAAGTGCATCTGCAGGTAGCTGCCGCGGTGGTCGATGCGCCCGTAGCGTTCCCGGATCTCGGCGGGCAGCAGCGACGGGTCGATCAGGTCGTTGACCGTGACGTCGGGCGCCACCGAGGAGACGACGATCGGGGCGCTCAGCGTGTCCCCGGCCTCCGTCCGCACCCCGGCCACCCGGCCGTCCGCCACCAGGATCTCGGTCACCTTGGACCGCAACCGCACTTCGCCGCCGTTGTCCTCCAAGACCTGCGCCAGGTGCGCGGTCAGCGCCCCGATCCCCCCGCGCAGCTTCTTCATCTGGACGAAGTCGCCCTCGGGTATTCCCAGCCCGAAAGCCAGGGC
Organism: Mycobacterium sp.; assembly: GCA_003987775.1. Taxonomy (GTDB): domain Bacteria; phylum Actinomycetota; class Actinomycetes; order Mycobacteriales; family Mycobacteriaceae; genus Mycobacterium. The sequence continues at coordinate 172,782 of RXJD01000002.1, read as the reverse complement.
GGCGGCGCTGCCCGGCGTGGAAGGACCGCGGTAGAGGGTGTTGACGGCCAGCACCGTCATCGACCCCCGGATCGCGCCGTGCTTCTCCCGGTCCGGGAAGTACCGGTCCAGCACGTCGGTGACGGAGCCGAACAGCATGTCGTCGATCGCGGAGCGCTCGAATTCATTGGTGGCGCAGGCATACATCTCGTCGAAGGTCTTGGGCAGCGTGCCCGCCTCGAAGCGGCCCAGCGCCCGGGTCGGCGCCTGCGCCCACATCAGCAGACCGCCCATCCCGGCCACCGCATCCGCGCCGTGCACCTCGTTGAGGTGGGCGAACATCTTCATCGGATCGCTGTACTGAACGAGAGGATCGTCGCCGACCCCGCGCAGTGCTACCGACATCACCTCCAGGTCCACCGTCGGCAGCGCGTCGAGCCCGAGTTCGCTGATCACCTCCGCCGAGGTCGGGAACTGCACCGAGCCGGCGATTTCGAAGTGATACCCGTCGAACAGCTCCACGGTGGAGGCCATGCCGCCCGCGTAGAGCTTGCCGTCCAGGCAGACGGTGCGCAGACCCGCCCGCTGCAGCATCACCGCCGCGGTCAACCCGTTGTGGCCCGCGCCGATGACAATCGCGTCGTACTCGTTCCCAGTTTCAGACATGCCGACCTCCTGGATGGGAGGCTGGCACGCAGGCGAAGTTTTGTCAATTATGACGAAACTTAGGCGGTCGCCCAGGTGGCCCAGGAGTCGCTGATGCCCGTCCGCAGGGATTCCAGCGCCACGTGACTCATCCGGGCCAGCTCGCTGAGCGAGCGGTCACCGCCCAGCATCCAGGCCTCCATCGCCCCGAAGATGGCCGCCGCGATGCACCGTGCGATCACCGTGCTGCGCAGCCGCACGTCACCGGGCTGACCGTTGGTGCAGCTACGACCGAGCAGCTGCGCCTGGATGGCGTCGGCCAGATCGGCCTGCACGTCCCGGATGTGCCGGACGATCCGGCCGGGATCGATTTCGCCGCCGCGCAAGGTCGCAATCTTGGTCACGGCCTCCACGTCATAGGGAAACGCGAAGACAGCCGCCTGCACCGAGTCGATGACCGCCTCGTCGACCGGGCGGGCATCCAGCGCAGCCCGAAACCAGTTCAAGCCGGTGTAGTCGGCGAACAGCAGATCGTGCTTGGAGCTGAAGTGCCGGTAGAAGGTCCGCAACGAGACTCCGGCGTCGGCCGCGATCTGCTCGGCCGACGTATCTTCCACGCCCTGGGCCAGGAATCGCACCACGGCCGCCTGGCGCAGCGCCTCCCGGGTGCGCTCGCTCCGCGCCGTCTGAGCCGGCCTGACCATGGCAGTAAGGTACCCCAGCCAGTCAGGAATACGTTATGACAATATTGACAAAACTTCGCGGGCCGGGTGAGACTGCGGCCATGGTGTCTCTCATCGCCCACGCCGTCCTGGGTATCGCCGTCATCTTCTGGATCGTCTCCTCCAACCGCCAGGTGTATGCGCGGCCGGCCGTCGGTCCGCTGTTCTCGCCACTGGAAATCACGTACTACGTCGTCGGCATCGCCTCTGTCGCGCTCGGCTGGTACTTCAACATTCGTTTCGTGCAGGAGTACGCCCACATGGGCGTACACAACCCACTCTGGGGTCCGGGCAGCTGGACGCAGTACATCCAGCTGATGTTCACCAACCCGGCCGCCGGCTCGGCCGGCCAGGACTACACGATCGCGAATGTGATTCTGCTGCCGCTGTTCTCGATCACCGACGGCTACCGCCGCGGATACAAGCGGCCCTGGCTGTTCTTCGTGAGCAGCCTGTTCACCAGTTTCGCGTTCGCGTTCGCCTTCTACTTCGCCACCATCGAGCGCCAGCACCGGCACGAGCGGGCCGCGAGCGTCCGGGTGCCCAAGGTCAACGCCTAGGCACTGATCCCGTCGTTGCGGTAGTCGCCCTGGTGGTGCCAGGTCTGGTTCCCGCCGCGGCGTTTCGCGACGTACATCGCCGCGTCGGCAGCGCAGATCAACTCGTCGAGCGAGGTGCGATCATCGAATGCGGCGCGCGCGTCGAGTGCGGCGACCGGCTGCCGATCGGCGCCCGCGGTGCCAACGCTGGCGGTGAGGCCGAACGGCAGCGCGGCGATGGCGTCACACAGCCGCTGCGCCCGGCGCTGGACCTCATCGGGGTCGCAGAAGTCGGCGATGACGAACTCCTCACCACCCACCCGGGCCAGCAGCGCGGTGTCGTCGGTGCACTCCCGCAAGGCACGCGCAACCGCGACCAGCGCGGCGTCGCCGGCGCTGTGTCCGTGTTGATCGTTGAGAAACTTGAAGCGGTCCAGGTCGATCATCGTCACGACGAGGCGTGCGGAGAGCTCGCGGTCCTGCGCAATGCGTGCCTTGACATAGCGGTCAAACGCGCGCCGGTGGAGCAACCCGGTCAGTTGATCGCGTTCCGCACGCATCGCATCGGCGCCAAGCACATAGACGACCGCCTGAATGCCGAAGGGGACCGCAAGGTTGAGCAGCAGCACGAGCGACAATCCACACGCTGCGCCGACGACGTGGTACACGGCGGCAATCCGGAGTCCGGCAGAGGCGGCGACCACAATCGCGACCGCAAAGTTGTAGGCCATCAGCCGCGGGGTGTGGAAGAGCGCGATGTAGAACGCCATTGCCGCAAAAGTCGTGCACGTGAACATTTCGACGATGGGATCGCTCTGCGCCAGGGCGATCAACGCGATGCTGGCGTTTGAGACCACCGCGAACGTGATCGCCTGCACGCGGGTCGGCCAGCACACGGCCCACAACAGCGAGCCCGCCGCGGCGCCGACGCTGGCGGCGACGGCACAGCCGATCTGGATCCCTGTCTGCGGCCCGGTCGGCGTCCAGATGGTTGCGAGGGCGTCAAGTACCAGCCCGCCGGCAATGACCGAGATGATGGACCGGGCCAAGATGCACATTCGTCGCGCTTCCAGCAGCGAACTCAACTGGTCGTAGTGGTCCGCGCGTCTCCACCACACGCCAAGCAGCCCCATGACGCTTCCCCCCACCACAGGCCCGGAAGAATCGCAGCGCGGCCGCCGGTCCACTTCAGCAAATGTTCACACAGAATGCCCACATTTGCCGTCGGCTAATGCTCAGCCGGCAGGTTCGAGAATTTCGGTGCCCACGAAGGGCACCAACGCCGCCGGCACGCGCACGCTGCCGTCGGGCTGCTGGTGGTTCTCCAGGATCGACACCAGCCAGCGGGTGGTGCCCAGCGTCCCGTTGAGCGTGGCCGCGGTCTGCGGCTTGCCGTTGGCGTCGCGGTAGCGCGTGGCCAGCCGGCGGGCCTGGAAGGTGGTGCAGTTCGACGTCGAGGTCAGCTCCCGGTAGGTCGCCTGGGTGGGCACCCAGGCTTCGCAGTCGTACTTGCGCGCCGCCGACGAGCCGAGGTCGCCCGCCGCCACATCGATCACCCGGTAGGGCACTTCGATATGCGCCAGCATTTCGCGCTGCCAGCCGAGCAGCCGTTGATGCTCGGCCTCGGCTTCCTCCGGCCGGCAGTAGACAAAGCCCTCCACCTTGTCGAATTGGTGCACCCGGATGATGCCGCGGGTGTCCTTGCCGTAGCTGCCGGCCTCGCGCCGGAAACACGACGACCAGCCGGCATACCGCAGCGGCCCGTTGGTCAGGTCCAGGATCTCCCCGGAGTGGTAACCGGCCAACGGCACCTCCGAGGTGCCCACCAGGTAGAGGTCGTCGGCCTCGAGCCGGTAAATCTCGTCGGCGTGCGCGCCCAGGAAGCCGGTGCCCGACATCACCTCCGGACGAACCAGCACCGGCGGGATCATCGGGATGAAACCGTTCTCGACGGCCACCCGCAGTGCCAGTTGCAGCAGACCGAGCTGCAGCAGCGCACCGCGTCCGGTCAGAAAGTAGAACCGGGAGCCCGACACCTTGGCGCCGCGTTGCATGTCGATCAGCCCCAGCGATTCGCCGAGCTCGAGATGATCCTTCGGGTCGGTCAACGCGGGCGGCTCACCGACCACCTCCACGACGGCGTAATCGTCCTCTCCCCCGGCCGGGACCCCGTCGATGATGACGTTGGAGATGGCCATGTGGGCGGCGGTGAACGCCGCCTCGGCCGCAGTCTGATCGGCTTCGGCGGCCTTGACCTGCTCGGCGAGGTCCTTGGCGCGCTGCAACAGCGCCGGGCGCTCCTCGGGGGACGCCTTGCCGACGCTCTTGCTGGCGGCCTTCTGTTCGGCACGCAGCGAGTCGGCGGCCGAGATCGCCGCGCGGCGCGCGGTGTCGGCGCTTAACAGGGCGTCTACCAGGGCCGGGTCCTCACCGCGGCTGAGTTGCGAGCGTCGTACGGCGTCGGGCTCCTCCCGGAGGAGCTTGAGGTCGATCACGGCCGCAAGACTACTTCCCGGGTCTCTGCCGGATCTCACATGCGCAACGATTTTCACGCCTCTGCACCGGTCCTGTCAGAATGGAGCCGATGTTGGACGCGCCCGAGAAAGAACCGGTACCCGACCCTGCCGCCGACGAGGCGCCAGAGCCGTCGGTTGTCGAGGAATCCCAGGCGGCCGACACCCTCGAACCCCAGGAGACCCCGCAGCGGTCCCGCTGGCCGCGCTCGCTGCAGGCATCCTCGACCAGGCGAGGTTTGCTCCTCACCGCGCTGGGCGGCCTGCTCATCGCCGGTCTGGTGACCGCGCTGCCCACCGTGGGCACCGGCCCCGGACGGCTGGCCGGTTTCATCGACAGCAACCCGGTGCCCAGCACCGGTTCCAAGGGCAACGCCGCGTTCGCGCGTGCCAACAGCGGCGACTGCCTGAACTGGCCGGACGGCACGCCGGAATCGGCCAGCATCGTCAACTGCGCAGACGACCACCGTTTCGAGGTCGCCGAGTCCGTCGATATGCGCACCTTCCCCGGTACGGAGTACGGCCCCAGCGCCGCGCCCCCCTCGCCGGCCCGCATCCAGCAGATCAACGCCGAGCAGTGTGATCCGGCGGTGCGCCGCTACCTGGGCCCGAAGTTCGACCCCAACAGCAAATTCACGGTCAGCATGCTGTGGTCGGGCGACCGGGCCTGGCGCCAGAACGGCGAGCGCCGCATGCTGTGCGGGCTGCAGCTGCCCGGCCCCAACAACGAACAGGTCGCCTTCAAGGGCAAGGTCGCCGATATCGACCAGTCGAAAGTCTGGCCGGCGGGCACCTGCCTGGGTATCGACCCAGCGACCAACCAGCCTGTCGATGTGCCGGTGGACTGCTCGGCTCCGCACGCCATGGAGGTCACCGGCACGGTCAATCTGGCCGAGAAGTTCCCCAACGCGCTGCCGCCGGAAGCCGAGCAGGACGGTTTCATCAAGGACGCGTGCACCAAGATGACGGACGCCTACCTGGCGCCCATCAAGTTGCGCACCACGACGTTGACGTTGATTTATCCGACGATTTCACTGCCCAGCTGGTCGGCAGGCAGCCGCGAGGTCGCCTGCAGCATCGGCGCGACCCTGGGCAACGGGGGCTGGTCCACACTGCTCAACAGCGCCAAGGGACCGCTGCTGATCAACGGTCAGGCGCCGGTGCCACCGCCGGACATCCCTCAGGAGCGGCTGACCCTTCCGCAGATCCCGGCGCAGCTGCCGACTCAGCAGCCGTCGGCGCCGCAGCCTCAGCAGCAGACACCGCCCACCCCGCAGGGTGACCAGCATCTGCCCAACCAGCAGCCGGTGGTGACGCCCACCCGGGCGCCCTCGTCCCCGGCGAGCCAGGCACCCTCCACCCAGGCACCACCGCCGGCCGACGGAGGTGCGCCGCCACCGGCGCAGGCGCCCGACGGCGCGCCGGCCAACGAACCGCCTCCCAATTAGCCGGTGGCCGTGGGGATGGACCCGCAGCGGTTCGACGAGTTGGTCTCCGATGCACTCGACCTGATCCCGACCGAGCTGACCGCCGCGATGGACAACGTCGTGGTGCTGGTCGCTGACCGGCATCCCGAGGAGGATGACCTGCTGGGACTGTACGAGGGGGTGGCGTTGACCGAGCGCGACTCCGACTACGCCGGAGCGCTGCCGGACACCATCACCATCTATCGCGACGCGCTGCTGGACGTCTGCGAATCCGACACCGACGTGGTCGAGCAGGTCGCGATCACGGTGATTCACGAGATCGCCCACCACTTCGGCATCGACGACGACAGGCTCGATGAGCTGGGTTGGGCCTGATTACCGGGCTCCGAGTAGGCGCGGCAACCATGTTCTGTCGGCCCACGGTGCTATGAACGGCATATGAGCACAGGCTGCCGCGATTGCCGGGCAGGCTTAGATCACTGCCACGGCACCGTCATCATTCACTGGTCGGGCCGGCCGGAATGCACCGAGCCGGACTGCGTCGCCCCGGAGTTGTTCACTCACGCATTCGTCGTCGACTGCGACGTCGTGGGTTGCGCCTGCGCCGAGTCGTTCCCGGAACCGATCAGATCAGCGCATGGGATCGGTGCTTGACGCCACGGGGTCTTTCCCGGCGTCCTTCGACGGGTCCGCGATGCCGGGTTCGGGATAGAACGGCGGCGTCAGGCCACCCCAGCGCACGCAACTCCATCGCCCATCGGTGATGGGAGCCAGCGCCACCGATTCGGCGTTGTCCAGCGGATTGTCGAGGACAAAGGTGCCGTCCACACCCGCCAGCACCGCCGCCGCCAGCCGGATCGCCGCGCCGTGGCTGACCACCACGATGTCGCCGTCGAAGCGTTCGTCGTCCAGATAGCGCATGCGCAGCTCGGTGAGCACCGGCACGTACCGCGCCAGGACGTCGTTGGCGGTTTCGCCGCCAGGCAGCGCCACGTCCAATTCGCCGAGATGCCAGCGCTTGTAGATGGCCTGGAACTCGGCGACCGCCTCGTCGTCGTTGCGGTTTTCCAGGTCACCGACCTGCACCTCGTGGATGCCGGCCACCTCCTGAGCCGGTAGGTCGAGTTCAGTGGCAATGACCGCCGCGGTTTGCGAGGCCCGGACAGCCACGGAATGCGCCAGGATGGCCGGGCGACTGTGCCCGCCGCGCGCGAACGCCCGCGCCTGATCACGCCCCAGCGGGGTCAGTGCCGCTCCCGGCGGCAGGGTGTCCAGCCGTCGTTCGACGTTGCCGAACGATTGCCCGTGGCGCACCAACACCAACCGGCCGCTCATCGTTGTATCTCCCCATGTCGCAGCCCCGCCAGCCAGCTCGAAGCCTCTTCGGAAGCCGGCGGGAGCACCCCCGCAGCCTGGCCCGTCGGCCAGGAACCCAAATAACGCACATCGGCACAACGACGGTGCAACGCCATGAGTGCCTCAGCGACCGCATCGTCATCAATGTGGCCGACGCAATCCACGAAGAACATGTACGTGCCCAGCCCGGTACGGGTGGGACGCGACTCGATCCGGGTGAGGTCGATGCCGCGCATCGCGAACTCGGTCAGCGCCTGCAACAACGCCCCCGGGACGTTCTCGATCCGCAACACCGCCGCGGTGCGATCGGCGCCGGTGCGGGGCGGCGGCGGACCGGGTTGTCCGATCAGCACGAAGCGGGTGCGCGCGTTTGGCTCGTCGACCACGCCCTCGGCGATCACCTCCAGGCCGCGGTGCGTCCCGGCCAGCGGTGAGGTGACTGCGGCATCGACCACGCCGTCGGCCACCTGCTGCGCGGCGTCGGCGTTGGAGTAGGCCGGTTTGAGCTCGGCGGCGGGCAGATGGGCGCGGACCCAGCGCCGCACCTGCGCCGCGGCCACCGGGAAAGCGGCCAGCGTGCGCACGTCGGCGGCGGTGCGGCCGGGCCGGACCACGATGCTGAACGACACATCCAGCGTGGTCTCGGCGTAAATCTGCAGCGGTGAACCGATGGCCAGGCTGTCCAGAGTGGGCGCCAGCGACCCGTCGATCGAGTTCTCGATGGGCGCGCAGGCGTAGTCCGCGGCGCCGTCACGCACCGCGTCCAGGGCGGCGGGCGTGCTGTCGACAGGCAACGGCTGCAGCGCCTGCGGGTCATGGCCAGGAACCAGCCCGTTAGCGGCCATTTTCAGCAGAGCAGCCTCGGTGAACGTTCCCTCCGGACCGAGGTAAGCGATGCGGGCCACGACACAACCCTAACGGCGCGGGTCCGTCGCGCCGGGCCTTGCTCCGCCCGCCCGGCTAAGTTACCTTAGGCTTACCTAACAAACAGGAGGTTACGGTGCTACCGGTCGCATATCCGACACCCACCACCGCCGAACGCATCCGCAGCGCCTGTTCACGGGCCGATGGTGCCCTGCTGGCAGTCGAGGGCCAGGAGCCGGTGACTGCGCCCGTCCACCACCTGCTGCACGACGGCTCCTTCGCCGTGGCCGTTCCCCGCGGGGGTGCCACCGACCTGCAATGCGGCACACAGGCGTTGCTGGAACTCACCGACTATGCGCCGCTTCCGGTCCGCGAACCCGTGCGTTCGCTGGTATGGGTGCGGGGGCGGCTGCACCGGATTCCACCTGGTGCGGTGGCCAAGATGCTGGACCTGATCGCCACCGAGGACCCGAACCCGATGCTGCTGCAGGTAGATACACCGAGGTCGACGGCGTCTGACGACGATGAACCGCGGTACACCCTGCTCCGCCTGGTGATCGACTCCGTCGTGGTGACCGATGCCACCGGTGCCGAGCCGGTCTCCGTCCGCGACCTGCTCGCCGCCCGGCCCGACCCCTTCTGCGAGATCGAGTCGACGTTGCTGTGGCACCTCGCCACCGCGCACAACGACGTCGTCGCCCGGCTTGTTTCCCGGCTGCCGGCGCCGCTGCGCCGTGGTCAGGTACGCCCTCTGGGCCTGGACCGCTACGGCGTGCGGTTCCGCGTGGAAGGCAACGACGGTGACCGTGACGTCCGGCTGCCGTTCCACAAGCCGGTCGACGATATGAACGGTCTGCGTCAGGCCATCCGCGTTCTGATGGGATGCCCATTCGTCAATGGGCTGCGCGCACGCCGATAACGGGCTTGGCGACGTAAGTTAACCGGGTGAACGGTGATCGACCACCGGCCCGATTGCGCAGACCCGACCCGACTCCGCCGGGCCAGCCAGTCGGTCCGGAGCCCGCCCCGGTGATCCGCCGGGACGCGCGGCCACCGCGTGCGCCGGGACGGGCCGCCTTACCGCCCCCACCACCCGCGGGACGAGCCGGGGCACCGCCGCCGCCGGGACGGGCGTCCACACCACCGCCGCCCGCGGGACGAGTCGCCGCGCCACCGCCACCGCCGCCGGGACGCGCCGCCGCCGCGCCACCGGCTCCGCGCAAACCCCGCCGGAAGAAGCGCGGCAAACGCCGGTTGCTGCGCACCGCGGCCTTGACGCTGATGATCCTGCTACTGCTGGCGACCGCGGGCGTGCTGGGCGGCATGCTCTGGTTCGACTCCGCCGTGCACCGACAGTCGGTGCTGACCAACTACGCGGACCGTCCTGCTCCTGGACGCGGCACCAACTGGCTGCTCGTCGGATCCGACAGTCGCCAGGACCTGTCCCCCGAACAGCAGGAGCAACTGGCCACCGGCGGCGACGTCGGGACAGGACGGACCGACACGATCATGGTGGTGCACGTGCCGGGGCTCGGGTCCAACGCGCGGACCACCCTGGTATCGATCCCCCGCGACTCGTACGTGCCGATCCCGGGGCACGGCCGCGACAAGATCAACGCCGCCTTCTCGCAAGGCGGTGCGCCGTTGCTGGCGCAGACCGTCGAGCAGGCCACCGGCTTACGTCTGGACCACTACGCCGAGGTCGGATTCGGCGGATTCGCCGTGCTGGTCGACGCACTGGGCGGGGTGAGCGTATGCCCCGCCGAACCGATACGCGATCCATTGGCGGGTCTGGACCTGCCTGCCGGGTGCCAGCAGTTGGACGGGCGCAGCGCCCTGGGTTACGTCCGGACGCGCGCCACCCCGCGGGCCGATCTGGACCGGATGATCCACCAACGGGAGTTCATGTCGGCGCTGCTGCACCGCGCGACCAGCCCGACGGTGTGGCTCAACCCCTGGCGCTGGTATTCGGTGCCGCACGCGGCGGCCGGCGCGCTGACGCTCGACCGCGATGACCACGCGTGGGACCTGGCCCGGCTCGGCTGGGCGCTGCACGGCCCCACCACCCCGATGACGGTCCCGATCGGAGAGTTCACCGACACCGGCGTGGGCTCAGTGGTGGTCTGGAATCACGACGCCGCTCGCGACCTGTTCGACGCGCTGGCCGCCGATGCGCCGGTGCCGGCGACGGCTTTGCAGGACCAGCCGTAAGCCGGGCACGACGCCGATCAACCGCTGCTCTCGCTCGCCTTCCGCTTCTCCAGCCACGCCTTGGTGCGGCCGGGGTGATTCGTGGCGATCCACGCCACCCCCACCTCACGGCAGAAATCGATGTCGTCGTACTCATCGACCGTCCAGCAGTAGACCGACCTGCCCTGGGCGGCGGAGCGATCCACCAACTGCGGGTAATCGCGCAGCGCGGCCAGCGACGGCCCCACTGCGGTGGCTCCGACCGCCGTCGCGGCGCTGCTGGTGAGATATCGACCGGTCTTGCCCAGTAACACCGTGGGCAACATCGGCGCCGCCCTGCGCACCCGCCACACGGCGGCGGCGGAGAACGACATCACCACGGCACGCGATCGGTCCGCGGACGGCGGTGCGGCGATACCGAAGCGGTGCAGCAGCGCCAGCAGTTTGCTTTCCACCAGTGAGCCGTACCTGACCGGATGCTTGGTCTCGACGAAGATCTTCACCGGACGGTGCCAGTCCAGCACCATCGCCACGAGTGCGTCGAGCGTCAGCAGGCCGGTGTCACCGTGCGCGCCATCTGGTCGCCAGCTGTCATGCCACACGCCGTATTCCAGTTCGCGCAGCTCGGCCAGCGTCGCGGTGCTGACCAATCCCTCACCCGTCGAGGTTCGGTCCAGGCGGCGGTCGTGCACGCAGACCAGGTGACCGTCGCGGGACAACCGGACGTCGCACTCCACACCGTCGGCGCCTTCTTTGAGCGCCAGGTCATAGGCGGCCAGAGTGTGCTCCGGGCGGGACGACGACGCCCCCCGGTGGGCGACCACGAAAGGGTGCCCGGCGAGGACCTCATCCGCCCGCGTCATACGCCTATGCTGCCGGTTCCTGTCCCTCCAGCTCAACCGGAGCGGCTGCTGCTGCTGAAGGCGCGGGCCGATCGGCTTCGACGACGAGCCAGCGGTGCGCCGGGCGTTCGACGGGCTTGCGCTCGAATCCTTCGAAGACGCGTCCCACTCCGGCGACCGTGACCGCGGCGGCCAGATAACCGAACACCACCATCACCGTGTTGTTGGCGATGCCCTGCGCATCGCTGGACAAGCTGGTGGCGATGGCGAACAGCGACACCACGTAGCTGACGGTCCAGGCGAGCCACCACAGGTAGATCGGCTTGCGCACCCGTTCGTAGTGGTCCTCCACAAGTGCGAGTTCGATGACGTAGACGGGCGCCATCACCAAGTTCGCGAAGGGCAGCAGGCAGCCGGCCCACATTCGGCGGGGCGAGCGGTGCTCGGGCAGCCCGTGGTAGCTGAAGGCCGCAGCACGACGGGCGATCAACCACTTCACCAGGACGACGAAGGATCCCAGCATCACTGCCATCGCTGCCACGCTCGCGGCAATCCCGATCCAGTCCGCCGCCAGGGCGACCAGCGAGTTCAGCAGCGAATCGCGGTTATAGATCAGCAGTCCATAGCGCGCCGCGTACACCAGCGCAGCGCCGGCCAGCACCAACTGGGTTGCGAACAGCATCACCCGCACGACTTCGGGACTCGGCCCCGCCTTGACCGTGGCGTCCGGTGACGTCGGCGCAACCGGACTGACGCGGTCGACCAGACCCCAGCGGGGAATCACCGTGTAACGCGGTGTGGGGCCCAACGGCCGGCGCATCCGCCGTATCGGTGGTGCGGCCCCCGGCCGCACCGCTATCCAGCGGAAACCCGGCGGAAGCCGGGGCGGCGTGCGCGGCGCGGGCGAGGGCTGGGGCCCGGCTTGCGCGCTCCACCGAGGGTCACCCGGAGGCGCGTCGGCCAGCGGCGCCATCAGGGCGCCCCGGCAGCGTGGGCACCAGGTGCGCTGTCGTTCGCGCACATTCCACCGGGTGCCGCACTGGGAGCACACCTGAATCACCGGACCAGCCTAATAGGTGCCAGGCGATGGGCGGCGGAGCGGAGGGGCCATAGCACAGCCACAGCCGTGCCCAACAGGCGCCACACCGGGCATAGGCGTGACGTAGGACACAGCTAAATGGAGCTATCCACAATTTCCACAGGTTTATCCACAATTGGGATGGGTCGCGGACACAGCCTCTATCGGCCAGCTTTCGGTGGATCTGTGGATAACACAGCGGTAACAACGCGTGTCGATCGACAGCCTCGACGGCACTCCGAGCGAATAGATCGCCGGTTTGAATGCCGCGCGAATACCCGGCGCTCTGGACCGCCAAACATGCGAACTGGCTTCGGCGATATGTCTGCGAGATCGCCACTCCACCACCGCAAACGTGCGTTGAGGCCGCAACGAAGGATTGCTACAAGACGCGCGGGCGTCCGGTTTTCCAAGCCGCGGATCACGCGTTATGATCGCGGACGCGGGGCTTCATTGTGACTCACCTCACTCGACTCTTTGGGCGCGGCGAGGTGGACGTGCAGTTGGAAGGCATTTAATGGCCACACATTCGTTCGGTCCGGGTTCGACACAGTCGAACTCGTACTCGGGGTCGCCTGCCTGGAATCAGGCGTACCGAGTCGCCGCACTGCGCGCCGGTCTGATCGCGCTCGCGCTGCTGGCTGTGCTCGCCCTGATCGCGTTGTCCTGATTCCAGCTTGATCGCCGCGTATACCGGGTATTCGGGGCGGGTTCCCGGGGGTCGTCCTTGCGGCACGCGCGGTCATGGAGCAGGGTTGAAGATGCCAGGTTGCCGCGTGGCGGGACCCCGCGAATGACACGTCAGACGATCCGCTTATCGAAGGAAGGAAAGCCGTGGCTGAATACACCCTGCCCGACTTGGACTGGGACTACGCAGCACTAGAGCCGCACATCTCTGGTCAGATCAACGAGATCCACCACAGCAAGCACCACGCCACCTACGTCAAAGGCGTCAACGACGCGGTCGCCAAGCTCGAAGAGGCGCGCGCCAAGGGTGACCACTCGGCCATCTTCTTGAACGAGAAGAACCTGGCCTTCCACCTCGGCGGTCACGTCAACCACTCCATCTGGTGGAAGAACCTCTCGCCGGACGGCGGCGACAAGCCCACGGGCGACCTGGCCGCCGCGATCGACGACCAGTTCGGCTCGTTCGACAAGTTCCAGGCGCAGTTCAGTGCGGCTGCCAACGGCCTGCAGGGCTCGGGCTGGGCCGTGCTCGGTTACGACACCCTGGGTGGCCGGCTGCTGACCTTCCAGCTCTACGACCAGCAGGCCAATGTGCCGCTCGGGGTGATCCCGCTGCTGCAGGTCGACATGTGGGAGCACGCTTTCTACCTGCAGTACAAGAACGTCAAGGCGGACTACGTCAAAGCGTTCTGGAACGTGGTCAACTGGGCCGACGTGCAGTCCCGCTACGAGGCCGCCACGTCGAAGACATCGGGGTTGATCTTCCCCTGATCGTCTGACTTCAGGGCCGGGGCGTCGCGCGACATCGCGCGGCGCCCTTGTCTTTTGGCGCCACAACGATCGCTTGGCATGTTGCTGATCGGTAACACCGCCGCCGACCGGCCGTGTCGAGTTGCACGGCGCCAAAACCCCGCGCATGCTTGACCATTCGAGCTACCATTTGTTCGAGCTACCAGCGTGGTTACTTCGGATGAAGGCGTCACGGAGGCAATATGGATGCTGGGTCTGGCCGGCCTATAGGGGTGTCCCCCTTTCATGCTCGCGGTGCCCTGAAAGGGTTTGTGATATCCGGGCGTTGGCCCGATTCCACCAAAGAATGGGCGCAACTGTTGATGGTGGCCGTGCGTGTCGCCTCACTGCCCGGATTGCTTTCCACCACAACGGTGTTCGGCGCGCGCGAGGAACTTCCGGATGAGCCCGAACCCGGAACCGTCGGCCTGGTCCTGGCCGAGGGCACCGTATTCGGCGAAACGGCCATCCAGCCAGGATATTTCGCCGACCATCAGCCTCCTGCGTTGCTGATGCTGCATCCGCCGTCGGAGACGACGCCGTCGTTGCCGGAGTGCACCGGCGCCGCCTCTGGCTGTGTGCTGCTGCCCGGCCTGCCCTATTTAGGTCTTGAGCACCGGGCGGCCTGGGTGGAAGCGGAGGCCGACGGCACCATCACGTCGATGGTGAGCCGCGTCGGCGTGGACCCGATCAGCCACCCGGACACTGCAATTCTGGCGATGCTGCTCGCCGCGTAGCGGCGGCTCGCCACCCGGCGGCCCGACCCCGTGGCGATCGCAAGCGCGGCACAGCCGCGCGCCGCGGGTCGCCACCATCCACCCCGGCCGATCGCAAGCGCGGCACAGCCGCGCGCCGCGGGTCGCCACCATCCACCCCGGCCGATCGCAAGCGCGGCGCAGCCGCGCGTCGCCACCATCCAACCCGTGGCGATCGCAAGCGCGGCACAGCCGCGCGCCGCGGGTCGCCACCATCGATCCCCCGTAGCCCCCACCGGCCACCCAGCGCGGGCAGTCACCTCTGCTTGCCGCCGCTTCCCCGGTAACGTCGGCGGACGCCGCGACAGCGCCCATGGCGGCCCGGGCGCAAACTCCTCAGCACATTCGCGGCGAGGTGTCCGCGCCCCGGAAACCAACAACCCGACATCGGCCGTCACCCGAAGAGAGCCGACGCCGCCCGTCCGGCCGCGGGTCCGCCGGGACTGCTCAGCCAAACCGCCGACACGGGCCTGCAGATGGACCGATAGCCGGTGGACGATGCCTCATTGGCGCCGAGCAGCAAAGTGACCGGTGGTCGCTTTTTGGCTTTCTGCTGGTTGCCGAGAGTTTCCCGCCGAGGCCTCCCGAACGCCGGCGGCTGCGGCGTTCAGCGCCTCCTGCGGTGACTCACGGCGCGGGCGCGCGCGGTGTATTCTGCGGATAACCTGTGAAATCCGGTCAATTGGTGGACACCAGATGCATTCGTTTGGATGCTCGTCGGGGGTGCCGGTCCCGGTCGCCCTGCGTGCTGCAACCGGTTACGATCAGGTTTGCACTTGGTGGTCGACAAAATCAGTCGCTACCATGATCAGCAAATACCTATTTATACCGCTTGCTCTTATAGCCCCGGTGGAGGTCATATCGATGAGCACGACGTTCGCTGCCCGCCTGAACCGACTGTTTGACACGGTGTATCCGCCCGGACGAGGCCCGCATACCTCCGCGGAGGTGATCGCCGCGCTCAAGGCGGAAGGCGTCACGATGTCGGCTCCCTACCTGTCGCAGCTACGTTCCGGCAATCGCACGAACCCGTCGTCAGCAACCATGACCGCCCTTGCCAACTTCTTCCGGATCAAGTCCGCCTACTTCACCGACGATGAGTACTACGAGAAGCTCGACAAGGAGTTGCAGTTCTACGCGACCGTGCGTGACGACGGCGTGCGCCGTATCGCAGCGCGCGCGCACGGCCTGCCCCCGGAGGCGCAGCAGAAGGTGCTGGACCGGATCGACGAGCTGCGCCGCGCCGAGGGGCTCGACGCCTGATACCGGCCGGTCCGCTCATACCTGACCTGGCGAGCTGGCCGCGCGCTGCTCGGATTAGGGTTGGCCCAGCGCTCGCACACGCACCGCGTCAGCTACGAGATACCGGGAGGGCGGCCGGGAATGGGCCTGTTCCGCAAGCGAAAGAGCCGTGCGACCCGTCGCGCCGAAGCCCGCGCGATCAAGGCCCGCGCCAAGCTGGAGGCCCGCCTGTCGGCGAAGAACGAGCGGCGCCGCATCAAGTCCGCCCAAAAGGCGGCCGACAAGGCGCTCGCCGCGCAACTCAGGGCGCAGAAGGATAGCGACCGGGTCGCGCTGAAGGTTGCCGAGACCGAGCTCAAAGCGGCGCGCGAAGGCAAGCTGCTATCGCCCACCCGCATCCGTCGCACGCTGACTGTGTCCCGCCTGCTGGCCCCGGTGCTGACGCCGCTGATTTATCGGGCGGCCATCGCCGCCCGCGGCTACGTCGACCAGCGCCGGGCAGATCAACTCGGCATTCCGCTTGCGCAGATAGGCCAGTTCTCCGGCCACGGCGCCCGGTTGTCGGCGCGGGTCGCCGGCGCCGAGCAATCGCTGCGTTCGGTTCAAGAGAAGAAGCCGAAGGATCCGGAAACCAAGCAGTTCGTCGGGGCTATCAGTGAGCGGCTCGCCGATCTGTCCGCGGCCATCACCGCCGCGGAGAACATGCCGACCCAGCGGCGCCGGGCAGCGCACGCCGCTATCTCGAGCCAACTGGACGGGATAGAAGGCGACCTGCTGGCCCGCCTGGGAGTGTGATGACAGCCCATCGGCGCCGGGCACGTGCGGCTGTGCTGTGGGCCGCCGTGGCCATCACCGCCGCCGTGACGGCCGGCGCCGCCCCGGTGGCCGCACAGCCGTCGATGGCGGCTGAGTCCTACCCGTTGACTTGTCAGGTGACGTCAGCCGACGGGCACGTGCTGGCGCGGTCCGCCTCCTTGCGGCTGACGACGGCCAGTACCGCCACATCGGCCCCTTCGGCGAGACCGGCGGACCCCAACGGCGAGCTGCCCACGTGGCCGTTCGCGGTAGGAGCCATCGCCGCGGTCGCCGCCGTCGCGATCTGGTCCGTACGGCGCAGGCCGTAGCTCTCGCGCGCGGGCTGGCATGATGGGACCCGAGCGTCCCACGACCACTTAGCGACGACCAAGCTGCAAAGGAGCGGCCGCATGGCAGACCCGCAGGATCGACCGGACGGCGAGCCGCAACCGAATCCGCCGGCCAAGAAGGCCCCCGCCAAGAAGGCAAGCGCCGCGAAGGCGCCCGCCAAGAAGGCTCCGGCGAAGAAGGCCGCCGCGGCCAAAGCACCGGCCAAGAAGGCCCCCGCCAAGAAGGCGACGGCCAAGAAGATACCCGCCAAGAAGGCTGAGCCACCGAAGTTGGCGGAGCAGCCCGCCGAGGCGCCCGCCGACCTCCAGCAGCGCGCAGAAACCAACGGTCAGCTCGCTGCCGCCAAAGATGCCGCGGCTCAAGCGAAGTCGACGGTGGAGAGTGCGGCCAACCCCCTGCCGCGGGAGACACCCGAGTCGTCTCCGCTGCAATCCCCCGGCCCATGGCTGGTTGCGATCACCCTGAGCCTGCTGGCCCTGCTGCTGGTCCGGCAGCTGCGCCGCCGCTGATCGTGGCAGAGACATTCCGCCCGACGGCTGACCTGGTCGACGACATCGGACCCGACGTGCGCAGCTGCGATCTGCAGTTCCGCCAGTTCGGCGCCCGCACGGAATTCGCGGGTCCGATATCGACCGTCCGGTGCTTCCAGGACAACGCGCTGCTCAAATCGATCCTGTCGGAGCACAGTTCCGGCGGGGTTCTGGTGATCGACGGCGGTGGCTCGCTGCACACCGCACTGGTCGGGGATCTGATCGCCGAACTGGCCCGCTCGAACGGCTGGGCCGGCCTGATCGTCAACGGCGCGGTACGCGACGCCGCCGCCCTGCGGGGCATCGACATCGGCATCAAAGCGCTGGGCACCAACCCGCGCAAGAGCACCAAGACCGGCGCAGGCGAACGCGACGTCGAAATCACCTTGGGCGGCGTGACTTTCGTGCCGGGCGAGGTGGCCTACAGCGACGACGACGGCGTTGTCGTCGTCGCTGCAGGAGATTAGTCCGCGACTAGACGGCTACCGGGGCAGGCTTTTTCGCGAACCGCAAGCCTTCGTCGGCGATCTTGCCGCGCCGGATCAGGTGTATGTCGCGCAGATAGTTCTGATTCAGCCGCCACGGGGTACGCGAACCCTGCTTCGGCAACTCGTCGAGCGAGCGCAGCACGTAGCCGGGGGTGAACTCCATGAACGGCCGGTCCTCGACGTCGGGGGCCGGCTCGTCGACCACCACCGTGTCGTAGCCGTTGTCATCCATGTAATTCAATAGACGACAGGCGAATTCGGAAACCAGGTCGGCCTTCAACGTCCAGGACGCGTTGGTGTAACCGATGGTGTAGACCATGTTCGGGATGCCCGACAGCATCATCCCCTTGTAGGCCATGGTCTTGGTCAGATCCAGCGGCTGTCCGTCGATGCTGGTGGTCGCGCCGCCGAACAGCTGCAGGTTCAAACCGGTTGCGGTGACGATGATGTCGGCCTGCAACTCGGTGCCGGAGTTCAACCGGATTCCGTTGGGGGTGAACCGTTCGATGGTGTCGGTCACCACCTCGGCCTTCCCGTGGCGGATCGCGCGGAACAGGTCTCCGTTGGGCACCAGGCACAGCCGCTGGTCCCACGGGCTGTAATGCGGCCCGAAATGCTTTCGCACGTCGTAACCCTCGGGCAGCTGGCGCTGCGCCAACCCCATCAGCATCTTGCGCATCCGCCGCGGCCACTTCTGGCAAGCACCGTAAAGTGCCGCCTGCTGCACCACGTTCTTCCACCGGACCGCGGTGTAAGCCGCCTTCTCGGGCAGGTAGCGGTTCAGCTTGTCGGCGATGCTGTCCGACTCCGGCTGCGACACGATGTAGGTCGGCGAGCGCTGCAGCATCGTGACGTGCTTGGCGCCCGAATTGGCAAGGGCTGGAACCAGAGTCACGGCCGTGGCGCCGCTGCCGATCACGATGACGTTCTTGCCCTGGTAATCGAGGTCCTCGGGCCAATGCTGCGGATGGATGATCGGGCCGGTGAAGTCCTCGGCACCGGCGAACGTGGGAGCGTAACCCTCCTCGTAGTTGTAGTAGCCGCTGCACAGAAAGAGGAACGAGCAGGTGAGTTCGCTGTGGGTGCCGTTGCTGTCGATCTGCAGGGTCCACTGGTTCTCGGCGCTGGACCAGTCGGCGGCGATCACCCGTTGCTGGAAGCGGATGTGCTTGTCGATGCCGTACATGGCCGCGGTGCTCTTGACGTAGTCCAAGATCGGCTTGCCGTCGGCGATGGCCTGCCGCTCGGTCCACGGGCGAAAGCGGAAGCCCAGCGTGTACATGTCCGAGTCGGAGCGGATCCCGGGGTAGCGGAACAGATCCCAGGTGCCACCCATGTCTGCCCGCTTCTCCAGGATGGCGTAGCTCTTCGTCGGGCACCGGTCCTGCAGATGCCAGGCCGCGCTGACCCCCGAAATGCCGGCGCCCACGATGACAGCGTCAAGGTGCTCAGTCATGTCGGCCACGCTATCAACGCGGTGTCGAGTCGGTCAACGATATGTCGATCGACTGCATGAAAACCGCCAGAGAGCTGCGAATATGCCGCTCCAAGCGGAGGGGCAGGGTTATATTGCGCGGCGGCAACGGCGGCAACGGGGGCCAATCCGATCCGGCGACCGGCACCGGCGGCAGCGGCGGCGACGGGGGCAACGCCGTCGTCGTCGGAGACGGCGGCAACGGGGGCAACTCCGGCGCCGGCAATGCTCCGGGCACCCCCGGCCCGGGCGGCACGGGCGGCTCGGTGCTGGGCGAGGACGGCCGCGACGGGTTGCCGTGACCGGCGTCGACATGGTGTCGAGACTCTCGACACGGTGTACGCTGCCTGCGTGCCCACCTCCCGCGCGAGCAAAGCGCCGCTTCCGCGGGGCCGCCGCAGCGCGCGGCCGTCCGGCGACGAACGCGAGCTGGCCATCCTGGCGACCGCCGAACGGCTGCTGGAAGATCGCCCGTTGGCCGACATCTCCGTCGACGACCTGGCCAAAGGCGCCGGCATCTCCCGGCCCACCTTCTACTTCTATTTCCCATCCAAGGAAGCGGTGCTGCTGACGCTGCTGGACCGGGTGGTCAACGAGGCCGACACGGCACTGCAGGCGCTTGCCGACCGTCCCGAATCCGGTCGCGACGACATGTGGCGCACCGGGATCAATGTGTTCGTCGAGACCTTCGGCGCACACCGCGCAGTGATCCGGGGTGGTCAGGGCGTCCGGGCCATCAATGCCGAGGCGCGGGACTTGTGGTCGGTGTTCATGCAGAAATGGATCGCCTACACCGCATCCGTCATCGAGGCCGAGCGCGAGCGCGGTGCCGCGCCGGTGACCCTGCCGGCTCTGGAACTGGCCACGGCGCTGAATCTGATGAACGAGCGTGCGTTGTCGGCGTCGTTTCTCGCCGAAGAGCCCTCGGTACCGGAGGCCAGCGTGCTGGACACCCTGGTGCACATCTGGGTCAGCGCCATCTACGGCGACAAGCGCTGACCTGTCGGACCCGCATGCGAACATATGTTCGTGCGCTGTGAGGCGTCCATTCTGCATGCGGACCTGGACTCGTTCTATGCCTCCGTCGAACAGCGGGACGACCCCGGTTTACGGGGCCGCCCGGTAATCGTCGGCGGCGGCGTCGTGCTGGCGGCCAGCTACGAGGCCAAGGCCTACGGGGTGCGCACCGCGATGGGCGGTGCGCAGGCGCGCCGGCTGTGTCCGCACGCCGTGGTGGTGCCGCCCCGGATGAGCGCCTACTCGAAAGCCAGCGACGCCGTCTTCGAGGTGTTTCGCGACTGCACACCGCAGGTCGAGCCGCTGTCGGTGGACGAGGCGTTTCTCGACGTCGCCGGTTTGCGCCGGGTGTCGGGCACGCCGCTCGAGATCGGCGCGCGGCTGCGCCAGGATGTGCGGTCGCGGGTCGGGCTGCCCATCACCGTCGGCATCGCCCGCACCAAGTTCCTCGCCAAGGTCGCCAGCCAGGAGGCCAAGCCCGACGGTCTGCTACTGGTCCCGCCAGATCGGGAGCTGGAATTTCTGCACCCGCTGCCGGTGCGCCGGTTGTGGGGGGTGGGTGCGGTGACCGCCGAGAAGCTGCACACCCACGGCATCACCACGGTCGCCCAGGTCGCCGAACTCGGTGAATCGATGCTGGCCTCCATGGTCGGCCCGGCGATGGGTCGCCAGCTATATGCGTTGTCGCGCAACATCGACCGCCGCCGGGTGACCACCGGGGTGCGGCGCCGCTCGGTGGGGGCGCAGCGCGCACTGGGCCGCGCCGGCACCACCATGTCACCCGCCGAGGTCGACGCGGTAGTGGTCAACCTGATCGATCGGATCACCGGGCGGATGCGCGCCGCCGGCCGCACCGGACGCACGGTGGTGTTGCGGTTGCGATTCGAAGACTTCAGCCGGGCAACCCGGTCGCAGACGATGCCGTGGGCCACCTCGGCGACGGCCCCCATCCTGGCCACTGCCCGCCGGCTGGTGGCGTCGGCGGCGCCGTTAATCGCCGAACGCGGCCTGACGCTGGTGGGGTTCGCAGTCTCGGGCATCGACCGCAGCGGAGCGCATCAGTTGGCACTGCCATTCGACGGAGACTCGCCGGCGGTGGATGAAGCGATCGACCAGGTGCACCGCCGTTACGGCAAGTCTGCACTCACGCGCGCCGTGCTGGTCGGACGCGACCCGGGGCTGGAGGTGCCGCACCTACCGGACTGACCAGTCCAGCAGCTTGTCGACGGACCACGTGTTGATGATGCGATCGATAGGAACCTCCGCATCCAGCGCCCGCTGCGCGCCGTAGCCGAGGAAATCCAGCTGCCCCGGCGCGTGGGCGTCGGTGTCGATGCTGAAGACGCAACCGATGTCGCGCGCCAGATTGAGCAGTCGCGTCGGCGGGTCCCGGCGCTCGGGACGGGAATTGATCTCGACCGCGGTGCCGTGGTCGCGGCAGGCGGTGAAGACCTTCTCGGCGTCGAACTTCGACTCCGCCCGGATACCACGGCCGCCGGAAACCAGGCGGCCCGTGCAGTGTCCCAGCACATCGGCGTGACCGTCGGAGACGGCGCGCACCATCCGCCGCGTCATTGCCGCGGGCTCCATCGACAGCTTCGAGTGCACGCTGGCCACCACAATGTCCAGGCGGTCGAGGAGCTCGGGTTCCTGATCCAGGGTGCCGTCCTCAAGGATGTCGACCTCGATCCCGGTGAGAATGCGTAGCGGCGCGAACTTCTCCCGCAACTCGTCGATCACGTCGAGCTGCTTGCGCAACCGCTCCGGTGACAGCCCGTTGGCGATCGTCAGCCGCGGCGAGTGGTCGGTCAGCGCGCAGTACTCATGCCCGAGGGCGGCTGCGGTCGCCATCATCTCCTCGATCGGCGCCGAACCATCGGACCAGTTGGAGTGCAGGTGCAGATCTCCGCGCAGCGCCGTGCGAACCTCGGCGCCACCAAGATCCTTTGCCGTCGAACGTAATTCGACCAACTGGTCGGGTTCCTGGCCGGCCCAGGCTTGCGCGATGACCTTCGCGGTCTTGGGCCCGATGCCGGGGATCGACTGCCAGCTGTTGGCCTGGCCGTGCCGCTCCAGGGCGGCTTCGTCCAGCCGCTCGAGGATGTCGGCGGCATTGCGATAGGCCATGACCCGCCGGGAATCCTGGCGGTCGCGATCCTTGTAGTACGCGATCTGGCGCAGCGCGAGAACCGGATCCATCAGAGCAGCTGCCCGGCGATGAACCCGGCGAATACCACCCCGAAACCGCCCATTTCACCGACGATCAGCAGGGCCATCATGACGCCGGTCCCCCGCACCGGCGGGTCGAATTGGTTCTCGGTGTCACGCCGCGCGCCGTGCACGATGTAACTCACGATCGCGCCGACGAAGAACAACACCGCCACGCCCGTCGCCGTCAGATTCACCCACGCCGGCCACGCACTGAGTTCGACGAACGGCGCGAACAACAAGGTGGCGAACGCATACAACAGCGCCGCCCGGTGGGCGATGTCGACATAGACGTGGGCACGGTGATCTTCGGCGACCATGATCTGGCGGTACTTCCATACGCCGAGGGCCAGCGCGAGCAGAAAGATCAATCCCGTTGCGAGCAGGGTGAGTTTGGTGTCGAGTCCGAGAACCATCGTCTGACCGAGTCTAGTGTCGAGATCATGCGATTTGCATTCAAGACCTCACCACAGAACACCACCTGGCCCGATATGTTGGCTGTCTGGCAGGCCGCCGACGACATCGACGTATTCGAATCGGGCTGGACTTTCGACCACTTCTACCCGATCTTCTCCGACTCCACCGGCCCCTGCCTGGAAGGGTGGACGACCCTGACCGCGCTGGCCCAGGCCACCAAACGGCTGCGGCTGGGCACCCTGGTCACCGGCATTCACTACCGCCACCCGGCGGTGCTGGCCAACATGGCCGCCACGCTGGACATCATCTCGGGCGGCCGCCTCGAGCTGGGCATCGGCGCGGGCTGGAACGAGGAGGAATCCGGCGCGTACGGCATCGAACTCGGCAGCGTCAAGGAGCGCTTCGATCGGTTCGAGGAGGCCTGCCAGGTGCTGATCGGATTGCTCAGCGACGAGACCACCACGTTCGACGGCACTTACTACCAACTCAAAGACGCCCGCAACGAGCCGAAGGGGCCGCAACGTCCGCATCCGCCGATCGCCATCGGGGGCAGCGGAGAAAAGCGGACCCTGCCGATCACCGCGCGGTACGCCCAGCACTGGAATTTCGCCGGCGGGACGCCCGAGGAGTTTGCGCGCAAGCGCGACGTGCTGGCAGCGCGCTGCCAAGACATCGGGCGGGACCCGAAGGAAATCACGCTGTCCGCCCATCTCGGCCTGGGCCCCGACCGCAACTACGGGCAAGTCCTGGAAACTGCGGCCGCACTGGGTGCCGAAGGACTGGACCTCGGCATCGTCTACATCGCCCCGCCACACGAGCCCGCCGTTCTGCAGCCGCTGGCCGAGGCGATCCGGGATTCAGGTTTGCTGAGCTAGCGCGAGCAAACCCACCCAGGACCGGCCTCGCGCCCCCGCCAGCTGACCCAGAGGGTTATATGGCGAAGCGCAGAAGCTCTTCGGCCGTTACCAGACGCTCGTGCTTCGCCGGAAACTCACGGCTCTTAACCGGGTGGCGAACCAGTGACCAGGCGATTCGACCCATTTTTGTCCGTGGAACTGGGTTCATGTGCACGGTGGTAACTCCTGCGATCGATTGACGCGACCGTGGCTCCTGGGCGGCCCGAGCTTGCCTTTATGTGATGGAGCGCACAAACAGTTATTAGACACCCGTGCGCTGGCAAACGTTCAACGGCACGCCGAACATTTATCAAATGTTTCAGGTGTGACTGATGTGATTACGTCAACGGCGCTGCGGTGGGCTTGATCGGCGCCGGAAGTGCGCTGGCACCCATCAGATGGCGGTCCACCGCCGCGGCCGCCGACCGGCCTTCAGCAATCGCCCAGACGATCAGCGACTGGCCTCGGCCCATGTCGCCGGCGACGAACACACCGGGGACCGACGTCTCGTAGTCATCCCCACGCGCGACGTTGCCCCGCTCGGTGAACTTCACCCCGAGCTCGGTCAGCAGACCGGGCTTCTCCGGACCGACAAACCCCATGGCCAACAACACCAGGTCGGCGTCCAGCTCGAAGTCCGTGCCTTCGACCTTGACGAACTTCCCGTCCTGCATCGCCACTTCGTGCACCTTGAGCGCGGTGACATGCCCGTCCTCGCCAAGGAACTCCTCGGTGTTCACCGAGAACACCCGCTCGCCACCCTCCTCGTGGGCCGAGGCGATCCGGTACATGAGGGGGTAGGTCGGCCACGGTGTGGACGCGGCGCGGGTCTCCGGCGGGCGCGGCATGATCTCGAACTGGTGGATCCGGGCCGCACCCTGTCGGTGAGCGGTGCCCAGGCAGTCCGCTCCGGTGTCGCCGCCGCCGATGATCACCACCTTCTTGCCCTTGGCGGTGATTGGAGGCTCGCCGTCCGGCCCCAGTACGTCGTCACCCTCCTGGACGCGGTTGCCCCACGGCAGGTACTCCATCGCCTGGTGGATGCCGTCGAGGTCGCGGCCCGGGATCGGCAGGTCGCGCCACGCGGTGGCCCCACCGGCGAGCACGATGGCATCGAAATCGGCCAGCAGCTGCTCGGCGGTGATGTCCTCACCGACGTTGACGCCGGCCCGGAACTGGGTGCCTTCGGCAGACATCTGCGCCAGCCGGCGGTCCAGCACCCGCTTCTCCATCTTGAACTCGGGAATGCCGTACCGCAGCAGTCCGCCGATCCGGTCCTCGCGCTCGAAGACGGTGACCTTGTGTCCGGCGCGGGTGAGCTGCTGCGCGGCGGCCAATCCGGCCGGTCCGGAGCCCACCACGGCCACCGTCTTTCCGGTGTCGCAGTGCGGAAGTACCGGCTCCACCCAGCCTTCGTCGAAGGCCTTGTCGATGATCTCGAGTTCGATCTGCTTGATCGTCACCGGATCCTGGTTGATGCCCAGCACACACGCCGGCTCGCACGGCGCCGGACACAGCCGGCCGGTGAAGTCGGGGAAGTTGTTCGTCGCGTGCAGCCGCTCGATCGCGTCGCGGAAGCGGCCCCGGCGCACCAGGTCGTTCCACTCCGGGATCAGGTTGCCCAGCGGACACCCGTTGTGGCAGAACGGGATTCCGCAGTCCATGCAGCGAGTCGCCTGCTCGCGCAGGCTCTCGGTCTCGAACTCCTCGTAGACCTCTTTCCAGTCCTTGAGTCGCAACGGAACCGGCCGCCGCTGGGGCAGCTCCCGGTGCGTGTACTTGAGAAAGCCAGTTGGATCAGCCATGTGCCGCCGCCATAATCGCCTTGTCGACATCGGTGCCATCGCGTTCGGCATCAGCGATCGCTTGCAGCACCTTCTTGTAGTCACGCGGCATCACCTTCACGAAGTGCCGCTGCTGGTTACGCCAGTCGCCCAGAATACGTTGGCCGACAGCAGAATCGGTGGCGTCGACGTGCGCCGTGATGATGCCGTGCAGGAACTCCGCGTCGTCGGAGTCCAGAGCCTCAGCGTCGACCATTTCGATGTTGAGGTTGTTCGGTAGTTGTTCGTAGGGGTCGTAGACGTAGGCCACCCCACCGGACATACCGGCGGCGAAGTTGCGCCCGGTACTGCCCAGGATGACGACCCGGCCACCGGTCATGTACTCGCAACCGTGGTCGCCGACTCCCTCGACGACGGCGTGTGCTCCGGAGTTGCGCACCGCGAACCGCTCGCCGACCACGCCACGCAGATACACCTCACCGCTGGTGGCGCCGAACAGGATCACGTTGCCGCCGATGATGTTGTCCTCGGCGACATAGCCTTCCGGCGCATTGTCCGCAGGCCGTACCACGATCCGGCCGCCGGACAGGCCCTTGCCGACGTAGTCGTTGGCGTCCCCGTAGATACGCAGGGTGATGCCCTTGGGGACGAAGGCCCCGAAGCTGTTGCCCGCTGACCCCTCGAAGGTGATGTCGATGGTTCCGTCCGGCAACCCTTGTCCGCCATAGGCTTTGGTGACCTCATGACCGAGCATGGTGCCGACGGTGCGGTTGACGTTGCTGATCGTGGTCGAGAACCGCACGGGCTTCTGGGAGTCCAGCGCCTCGCGGCTCATCACGATCAACTGCTGGTCGAGCGCCTTGTCCAGGCCATGGTCCTGCCGCGAACTGCAGTACAGGTCCTGGTTCATGAACGCCGACTCCGGTTCGTGCAGCACCGGCGCCAGGTCCAGGCGGTGCGCCTTCCAGTGCGCACGGGCCAGGGTGGTGTCCAGCGCTCCTGCCTGGCCCACCGCCTCGTTGACGGTCCGGAAGCCCAGCTGCGCCATGTACTCCCGCATTTCTTCGGCGATGAACATGAAGAAGTTCTCGACGAATTCCGGCTTGCCGGTGAAGCGTTCGCGCAGCAACGGGTTCTGGGTGGCCACCCCGACGGGGCAGGTGTCCAGGTGGCAGACCCGCATCATGATGCAGCCGGCGACCACCAGAGGTGCAGTGGCGAAACCGAATTCCTCGGCGCCGAGCAGCGTCGCGATCATCACGTCACGGCCGGTCTTGAGCTGGCCGTCGACCTGCACCACGATCCGGTCGCGTAACCCGTTGAGCAACAGGGTCTGCTGCGTTTCCGCGAGCCCCAGCTCCCACGGCGCACCCGCGTGCTTCATCGACGTCAGCGGCGTCGCTCCGGTGCCGCCGTCGTGTCCGGAGATCAGCACCACGTCGGCGTGCGCCTTCGAAACGCCGGCCGCAACCGTCCCCACCCCGTTCTCCGACACCAGCTTCACGTGCACCCGCGCGGACGGGTTCGCGTTCTTCAGGTCGTGGATCAGCTGCGCGAGATCCTCGATCGAGTAGATGTCGTGGTGGGGCGGCGGGGAGATGAGCCCGACGCCGGGCGTGGAGTGCCGCACCGACGCCACCCACGGATACACCTTGTGACCCGGAAGCTGGCCGCCCTCACCAGGTTTGGCGCCCTGGGCCATCTTGATCTGGATGTCGGTGCAGTTGGTCAGGTAGTGCGAGGTGACCCCGAACCGGCCGGAGGCCACCTGCTTGATCGCGCTGCGCCGCCAGTCTCCATTGGGGTCGGCGTCGAAACGCTTGACGTCCTCGCCGCCCTCGCCGCTGTTCGACCGGGCGCCCAGCCGGTTCATCGCGATGGCCAGCGTCTCGTGAGCTTCCGCCGAGATGGAGCCGTAGCTCATCGCGCCCGTGGAGAAACGCTTGACGATCTCACTGGCCGGCTCGACCTCGTCGATCGGCACCGGCGGACGCAGGTCGGCACGGAATTTGAGCAGGCCGCGCAGCGACGCCATCCGCTCGCTCTGGTCGTCGACCAGCCGGGTGTACTCCTTGAAGATCTTGTACTGACCCGTGCGGGTGGAGTGCTGCAGCTTGAAGACGGTCTGCGGGTTGAACAGGTGGTACTCGCCCTCGCGGCGCCACTGGTACTCCCCGCCCACCTCGAGCTCGCGGTGCGCCCGCTCGTCGGGCCGGTCCAGGTAGGCCAGCGAGTGCCGGGCCGCGACGTCGGCGGCGATGTCGTCCAGCGTGATACCGCCGGTGGGACAGGCCAATCCGGTGAAGTACTCGTCGAGCACGTCCTCGGAGACGCCCACGGCCTGGAAGAGCTGCGCGCCGGTGTAGGAGGCCAGCGTCGAGATGCCCATCTTGGACATCACCTTCAGCACGCCCTTGCCCGCGGCCTTGACGTAGTTGTTGAGCGCTTTACTGCGTTCGATGCCGTCGATGACGCCGCGGTCGAGCATGTCCTCGATCGACTCGAACACCAGGTACGGGTTGATCGCGGCCGCGCCGCACCCGACCAGCATGGCCATGTGGTGCACCTCGCGGGCGTCGCCTGCCTCGACGACCAGGCCCACGTGCGTGCGGGTGCGGTCGCGCACCAGGTGGTGGTGCACTCCCCCGACCGCCAGCAGCGACGGGATAGGCGCCATCGTCTCGTCGGAGTTGCGGTCGGACAGGATGATCAGCCGGGCACCGTCGGCGATCGCCGCCGATGCCTGTGCCCGCACGTCGTCCAGCGCGGCGGCCAGCCCGGCGCCCCCCTCGGCAACCGGGTACAGGCAGTGAATCACCTTGGAACGCAAGCCATGTGGCCGCCCGTTGACCTCGTCCTCGGGGTTGAGGTTGATCAGCTTGGCCAGCTCGTAGTTGCGCAGGATCGGCGACGGCAGCGAGATCTGGTGGCAGGACGTCTCGTCCGGGTTGAGCAGGTCGCGCTCCCCGCCCGTCGTGCCTTGCAGGCTGGTCACCACCTCTTCGCGGATGGCGTCCAGCGGCGGGTTGGTCACCTGAGCGAACAGCTGGTGGAAGTAGTCGAACAGCATCCTCGGACGCTTCGACAGCACCGCGATCGGGGTGTCGGTGCCCATCGACCCGAGCGGCTCGGCACCGGTACGGGCCATCGGGGCCACCAGCAGGTTGAGTTCTTCGTAGGTGTAGCCGAACGTCTGTTGCCGTACGACCAGCCGGTGGTGCGGCATGCGCACGTACTTGTTGGCCGGCAGCTTCTCCAGCGGAACCAGGCCGTTGTCGAGCCACTCCTGGTAGGGGTGCTCGGCGGCCAGCTCCGCTTTGATCTCCTCGTCGGAGACGATGCGGCCCTGGGTGGTGTCCACCAGGAACATCCGGCCCGGCTGCAGCCGCATCCGCTGGACCACGGTGGAGGGGTCGAGGTCGAGTACGCCGGCCTCCGACGCCATCACCACCAGGCCGTCTTCGGTCACCCAGATCCGGGAGGGCCGCAGTCCGTTGCGGTCCAGCACCGCGCCCACGATGGTGCCGTCGGTGAACGTGATGGACGCAGGTCCGTCCCACGGCTCCATCAATGCCGCGTGGTACTGGTAAAACGCCCGGCGCGCCGGGTCCATCGACTCGTGGCGTTCCCACGCCTCGGGGATCATCATCAGCACCGCGTGGGCCAGACTGCGTCCGCCCAGGTGCAGCAACTCGACCACCTCGTCGAACCGCGCGGTGTCCGATGCCCCCGGCGTACAGATCGGGAACAACTTCTGCACGTCGTCCTGCGACCCGAAGATGTCGGTCTCGATCAGCGCCTCCCGGGCGCGCATCCAGTTCTCGTTGCCGGTGACGGTGTTGATCTCACCGTTGTGCGCGACGCGCCGGAAGGGGTGCGCCAGCGGCCAGGACGGGAAAGTGTTCGTCGAGAACCGGGAGTGCACGATGCCCAGTGCGCTGGTGATCCGGCTGTCCTGCAGATCCAGGTAGAAGGCCTTGAGCTGCGGGGTGGTCAGCATCCCCTTGTAGACGAACGTCTGGCCGGACAAGCTCGGGAAGTACACCGTCTCGCGACCCGGACCGTCCTGGCCCGGGCCCTTGGTACCGAGTTCGTGCTCGGCCCGCTTGCGGACGATGTACGCGCGGCGTTCCAGCGCCATCCCGGAGGCACCGGCCATGAAGACCTGCCGGAAGGTGGGCATGGCGTCACGCGACAGCGCGCCGAGCGAGGAATCGTCGGTGGGCACGTTGCGCCAGCCGAGCACCTGTAAACCCTCGGATTCCGCGATCTTCTCCACCGCGGCGCACGCCGCGGCGGCGTCCTTGGCCGACTGCGGCAGGAAGGCGATGCCGGTGGCGTAGCTGCCCGCTTCGGGCAGCTCGAACTCCACGACCTCGCGCAGGAAGGCATCCGGGACCTGAATCAGGATCCCGGCACCGTCACCACTGCGCGGTTCGGCGCCGGCGGCACCGCGGTGCTCGAGGTTGAGCAGTGCGGTGATGGCCTTGTCCACGATGTCGCGGCTCCGCCGGCCGTGCATGTCGACGACCATGGCCACACCGCATGAATCGTGTTCGTATGCGGGGTTATACAGCCCGACGCGCTTGGGCGTCATTCCCACCTAACCCTTCAGCAGACTTTCTGCACGGCCGCTTTGCGAATCGACTTTCCGGATCGAAGGGACCGCATCCGGAGGTTGCGGGCTGAACCCCCTCGGTCTCATCGACAGGCTGTCCGCCAAGCGGAGATAATCAGGTCAGGGATTCGTCCGTGCAGCGTTGAACGGTAGCCCCGTACCTATTTCGACAAGTCGTAAAACGATATGACAAAACCCGCCTGACATGCCAACTTACCAATACTAACCTTTCTGCTGGCAGCTCCGTAAATTCGCTGTTACCAGCGATCGACAGGATTGCGGCCTGGCCTGCGACCACGGGCGATGGGGCAGCACTGTGGTGAGAATCGCATTGTGATGCCGGTGTCTGCGCCCTACGCCGTAAAGTTTGCTACGAGGGCCGATGGGGTGGCCGCGCCTCGGTGTTGCGGGTCTGGGGAGCCCGTCACACCGGCAACATGACGCGCGATAAGGCGTGGCAGCAATGTCCGCGCAATCGGCAGGGGGACCCTCGGGCGGAACGGTGCCGGTGCTGGGTCGGCTTCTCGGCAGAGTTTGCGCGGTTGGAACGCGGCTGGCGCGGACCGGTCGGTGACCGATACTAGACGTCAGCATCCGGCGTTGGCTGACCAGCCTGTGCACCCGAGGAGCCCATGAACGAGCCCCAAGAGTTTCTGCGGAACCGAATGCGGTCCGAGCAGCAGGTCTCGCGTCCCAGACCGCCCGCCGCTCCCGCCGAGCGGGCACCGCAGCCGTCGCAGCCTCCCCCACCGTCCCCGCCGCCGGTCAAACCGCCGCCAGCACAACCTCCGACTCCGAACAAACCGCCGCCGCCACCCCCGAGTGCGGATAAGCCGCCGCCAGCACAACCTCCGACTCCGAACAAACCGCCACCACCACCCCCGACTGCGGACCAGCCGCCGTCGACACCACTTCCGACCGCGGGCAGCCCGGCACCACCACCACCTCCTAGTTCAGACAAGCCGCCTCCGCCATCGCACAAACCCGTGCCGCCCCAGCAACCGGTGCGGCCCGCACCGCCGCCGGTACCGCACCGTGACGTGCCGCGCCAACCGCCACCGCCCTTCCCACCGATCGCGCCACCCCGGCGTCCCGAGGGTCCGCCACCACCGGGTCCCTGGCCGGGCGCGGCGACCGGCCCGGCCACCCGCACCCCGGCCCGGCCCGCCGAGCGGGGCTGGCGGCGCATGGTCCGTGCGGCAACGTTCGGACTGGTCAACCCCGGCCCCTCGGCGGCGCAGCGCGACGCCGCGCAATTCGAGGCGACCGTCCGGACCGCCCTGCACGGCAACCACAAGGTGGGTGTGCTCGGCAAGGGCGGCGTCGGCAAGACGTCGGTGGCCGCCAGCGTCGGCTCGATCCTGGCCGAGCTGCGCCAGCAGGACCGCATCGTCGCGATCGACGCCGACACCGCCTTCGGCCGGCTCAGCAGCAGGATCGACCCGCGCACCACCGGTTCGTTCTGGGAGCTGACCGCCGACAAGAACCTGCAGTCGTTCGCCGACGTGACGTCGCGGGTGGGCAGGAATGCAACCGGGCTCTACGTGCTGGGCGGCGAACCGCTGACCGGTCCGCGCCGGGTCCTGGACCCCGCGATCTACCGGGAAGCGGCGTTGCGGCTGGATCGGCATTTCGCGATCTCGGTTATCGACTGCGGGTCGACGATGGATGCCGCGGTGACGCGCGAGGTGCTGCGCGATCTGGACGCTCTGATCGTGGTGTCCTCGCCATGGGCGGACGGCGCCGCGGCCGCGGCCAAGACGGTCGAGTGGCTGTCGGACCACGACCTCGGCGATCTGCTGCAACGCAGTGTCGTGGTACTGAATGACTCGGACGGCCATGCCGACAAGCGCACCCGCTCGCTGTTGGCCCGCGAGTTCGTCGACCACGGGCAACCGGTGGTCGAGGTGCCGTTCGATCCCCACTTGCGACCCGGCGGCGTCATCGACGTCACCGGGGAGATGGCTGCCGCGACCCGGCTGAAGTTTCTGCAGGTGGCGGCCACGATCACCGGATATTTCGCGTCCCGCGCGCAGGGGCCGCGCAACCGCACGCCCGCCTGAACCAGTCAGGCCCAGCGCGCCGCCGGGTCGGTCGTCGCCTCGAGTTTGGTGATCAGCCCGCCGCGGACAATCAGCACCACCACGGCGAACAGCCGGCGTTCGGCGAAGGCAAGCAGCACCGGTTGGCCGGCCGGACCACCGACCAGGGTCGCTCCGGCACCCAGGTAGCGCAGCAGATTGGTGGCGACCGCCGCGGGCCCGTGATTGACCTGCGGCGGCGGCATCGGGTCGGCCAGCACCGTACCCACTCCCCATACCGTCGGATCCAGCACGGCCGTCAATCCGGCGATGTCGCCGTTGGCACAGGCGGTGATGAATTTCTCGGTCACGACGTGGTGCTCGGTCGGGGTGACATCCGTCGCCGTAAGACGATGCACACTCGCATCTTTGAACTTCGCCCGAGCGCGCCGGGCCAGCTGCCGGCAGGTGCCGGCCGGACGGCCGCCGGTCTCGGCGATGGCGTCGAAGGGGACGCCGAAGACGTCGTGCAAAACGAAAGCGACCCGCTCGCCGGGACTGAGCCTGCGCAGGACTTCCAGCAGGGCGCTGCGGATTTCGTCGTCCAGGGTGATCCGGTCAGCCGGGTCGACCAGACGCGCGTCGGCGGGCAGCAAATCGTCGGACTGCGGCCGCTCGTATCGGGCTCGCGCCGAACGGATCTGGTCGAGGCACAGCCGGCTGGTCACGACGGTGAGCCAGCCCCGGACATCGTCCACCTCCTTCACACCGGTGCGAGAGAGCCGCAGAAATGCCTCTTGCACAACGTCTTCGGCTTCACCGACGTCGCCGAGGATCTGGTAGCCGAGATTGACCAGATACGGACGGTGCCTGCGCCAGGCCTCGGCGAGAGCAGCTGGGTTCATAGGACTTCGACGATTTCGCGAGCAGAAAAGTTACGGGTGCCGGGACGTAACTTTTCCACCTGCCATCCCGTCCTTGGTTGCGCACGCACGTCATTGCTCAGAGGAGTCCCCATGAACGATCCGCGCCCGCCCCGGTATCTCAAGCCGATGAACGCGTTGATGAAGGCCGTACAGAAGCTCGGCATACCGACCGGGCCCGCGATGGTGTTGACCGTGCCGGGCCGCCGATCGGGGCAGCCGCGCAGTACCCCGATGACGCCGTTCCACGTCCGCGGCGCTCTCTACGTGGTCGCCGGGTATCCCGGCGCGGACTGGGCGGCCAACGCCCGGGCGGCCGGCACCGGCACGCTGGCACGCGGACGCCGCCGTCGACAGGTCCGGATCGTGGAGCTGAACTCAGACGACGCCCGTCCGGTCCTCCGCGAGTTCCCCGCCAAGGTTCCCGTCGGCGTGGCGTTCGCGAAGCGGTCCGGGCTGGTACGCAACGGCACTGCCGCGGAGTTCGAAGCCCTGGCCGGCCGGCTGGCCGTGTTCCGGTTCGACCCCGTGGAGCAGACGTAGGCCCTCAACGCATACGGCGCGAGAAATCGCCCGGATTTCTCGCGCCGTATCTGCCTTATATGCGGTCGTCGGATGGCGGTCACGCCGACTGAGCAGTCACCCGCTCGCGCACTGCGAAACCGTTGCGCTCGGCCAGCGACCGCAGTTGCGCCAGCGCGAAGGCACGCGGGCGGCCGGAGTCGGGGATGACCACACCGGCCCAAAGTCCCTCGGCGCCAGGCGATTCCACGGCCTCTTTGGCGCACAGCCAACGGCGCGGGCAGGCCCGGCACAACGTCTTGGCCTCGTCGTCGGGGGTCGTCGTCCAACGGTCGGGGTCTTGGGTGCACACGCCCAACTGCGGGACCTCGTAAAGAGTTGTTGCGGTCATGTCTTTGCATTCCTCCATAAAGCGTTGCGCGTTCTGCCCCTCTGTTGCAGAAGGCTAGCGCACCAACCGTCGCAGTGCAACAGTTCATTCTGCAGCATTTCCGCCACGGTGCTACGGCTTTGGAGCGGAACAGGCGAGCTTACTGATCGAACCTGCGATTACCAGGGGTTATACCCTGTCAATCAGCTGTGCGTAGCCTGCTGATCAGCTGGTTCCGTTCACAGCATTTCAACAAAATGTTCTCAGCGGCACCCACTGGCGCTATGGTTAACCGTAGCGGTAAGACGGTTTGATGGCCCAGACCCCGTCCGGGCAGCTCGGCGCGAAAGCGTAGCGAAGGTATAGCAATGGAAGGGTGCAACGGTTACGATGTTGGTCAGCGAAAGGTGTGCTGCACGGCCCGCCGCGCTGCCCGCCCCGACAACCGCGAGCGAGGATTGCACCCAGATGCCCAACGCCGAATCGACTGTGGGGCCGGCTGCGCTGGCCGCATTCAGCGGCGGTGCGACCGCACCCGGGTGCAGCATCACGGACATGGGCCGCCGCAGGCGATCCACGTGGCCGGCCAATGACCAGCAGGCCACCGGGGTAGACCTGCGAGCTGTGACGAAGGACGGAATGTGGCGCTTTCCCGATGAGCGCGTCGACGACTGCGAGAGCGGTATGTTCGTCGTCGGACTGCGCGAGAGCCCGTCCGTCAGCGACAAGAAAAACGTCCCGTTCGGCGATCCCACTGGAGGCAAGGCGTTGACGTTCGAAGTCGTCAGGCCGACGAATCCGCCTGAAGAGCCCCGTCAGGACGACCAGACCGGTGACGCCGACCCAGGAGTGATCCGGGCCGGCGCCGCCGCCGCGGCACGCCGTCGCGAACTCGACATCAGCCAGCGCAGCCTTGCCGCCGACGGCATCATCAACGCGGGCGCGCTCATCTCTTTCGAGAAGGGCCGCAGCTGGCCCCGGGAGCGGACCCGCGCCAAGCTCGAGGAAGTACTGCAGTGGCCGGCCGGCACGATCGCCCGGATCCGCGAAGGTGACACCGTCGCCAGCCAGCCGGCTCCCGCGCCGGCCGCCGACCCGATCACCGAGGCTCCCTCGGCCACCGACGGCCCGGCGTCGCTGATCGCCCAGGCCGTGGCCGCCGCCGTCGACACCTGCAGTCTGGCCATCGCGGCCCTGCCCTCCCCCGAGGATCCGGAGTTCACCGAACGGGCGGCACCGATCCTGGCCGACCTGCGCCAGCTCGAGGCGATCGCCGTTCAGGCGACGCGGATCAGCCGGATCACCCCGGAACTGATCAAGGCGATGGGCTCGGTGCGGCGGTACCACGACAAATTGATGACGCTGGGGGCCACGGCCCCGGGCGCGACGCTGGCGCAACGGTTATATGCCGCGCGCCGGCGTGCCAATCTCTCCACGCTGGAAACTGCACAGGCGGCCGGCGTCACCGAGGAAATGATCGTCAAAGCGGAAGCCGAAGAAGTCTTGCCGGCCGAAATCGCCGAAGCGATCGAAGCGCTGATAAGTCAGATCAATTGACATGGAACCCGGGCGCAATCACACGCCGGGGCTGATCGTCCGGGGAAGGCTCGCGCCACCCCGTAATTCCGCTGTGAAGTTGACTGTGCCGTGCGCTCGAAAAGGCCACGCGCACTCGAAAATTCGTGCATCGAGCCCTGTCAGAGCGCTGCTAAGCTCAACATACGGTGCGAAGGTGCATAAAGAAATGACCGTGCACACCAACAAGCCAACGTAAGGAACCACTCAAATGTCGGGTAGCGCGATGTGCAAGACCACCAGCAACTTCATCTACGCCCAGTTGTTTTTGCTGGGTGAAGGCATTCCCGACCCAGGCGACATTTTCAATGCCGGCTCCTCATTGTTCAAAGGTGTCGCCGACAAGATCGGCCTCGCAATTCCGGGCACCAACTGGATCGGCCAGGCAGCGGACGCCTATTTGAATCAGAATGCCGCGCAGCAACTGCGCGCGAAGTTGATGGGCGACATCGACGACCTGACCGGCAACCTGATCTCCAACCAGGCCGAGCACGTGTCGGACACCCGCGACGTGTTGCGCGCGATGAAGAACATGGTCGACGGCTGCTACAAGGCCTGCAAGAAGCTGGAGAAGGTGTGGCTGATCGGCGACGCCCTCTCGGTGGCCATCGCCATCCCCTGCTGCGCGCTCGCGATGGCCGTCACCGGCGGCGCGCTGCTGTACCTGACGATCATGACCGCGATGAACGCGGCCAGCATGATCGGGTTGGGCGGACGCCTGCTCGACATCCTCACAAACCTGCCGGCTCTCGCGGGCCTGATCCCCGGGATCATCGACGGCATCATCGACACCATCTGGCCGCCGAAGCTGCCCGACATCCCGATCCCCGGGTTCCCCAGCATTCCGGGCCTGCCCGAATTCACCTGGCCCCCGACCCCGGGCCTGCCGGACTTCAACCTGCCGATCCCCGGCCTCCCCGACTTCCAGTGGCCGTCGATCCCCGGGCTGCCGGACTTCGGCGGGATCCTTCCTTCGTTCCCCGACTTCGGCGGCGGCCTCCTCCCGGGCTTCCCCGGACTTCCCGGCTTCCCCAGCATCCCCGGGTTCGGCGGGGGCGGCGGCCTCATACCCGGCTTCCCCACGCTGCCCGGGATGCCCAGCGTCCCGAACCTGTTCCCCGGACTCCCCAGTCTCGGCGATCTGTTCCCCGGTGTCGGCAACCTGGGCAAGCTACCCACCTGGACCGAATTGGCCGCTCTGCCGGACTTTTTGGGTGGGTTCGCCGGCGTGCCGGCACTGAGCTTCAGCAACCTGCTCAACTTCGCGCAGCTGCCCGGCGTCGGCCAGATCACCTCGACGATGGGCCAATTGCAGCAGCTCATGGCGGTCGGGGGCGGACCAGGACAAATGGGCAGCATGGCTGGCCAACAGGCCCAGATGATCTCGTCGCAGGTCCAACAGGGCGGTCAGAAGGACGATGACGGTGCGGCAGCCGGCTCCGATGGCGAGCGCGCACCGGTCCAGGCGGGAGCCGGTGGCCAACAGGGCCAGCAGGGCACCGTCCTGTAATTGCAAACAGTCGGCCACTAAACGGCCAAACCCATAGCAAGCCAAAGCCATAGCGAGTAAAAAGTTAAGCGTAGAGGAGGGTCTACCCCATGTCCGGAATTCTGGAAGTCGTTCCTTCATTCCTGAAGGTGCTGTCAGGCATGCAAACCGAGATAGCCGGCCAGTTCGGAACCGCGACCAATACCGTCAACGGGATCAGCGGCAAGGTCTCGATGACCCATGGCTCGTTCACGTCCAAATTCAACAATGCGCTCCGCGACGTGGAGACCAGCCGCAGCAACACCGGCAAGGGTGTGCAAGGAGTGAGCAACGGCCTGGCAACCAACCTCGTCCAGGCCGCCACTGCATACCTCAACTCCGACCAGGGGCTTGGCGGCATCATCGACAAGATCTTCGGCTGATCGTGTCCGGTCCGCTGGCTTCCGGTCGCGCGGGCTTCGCGGGCCCGGCCGACGACGTCGTAGGCGTCGAGGTCACCATCGACGGCATGCTGGTGATCGCCGACCGGTTGCACCTGGTGGATTTCCCGGTCGCCCTTGGGATCCGCCCCAACATTCCGCAGGAGGACCTGCGCGACATCGTGTGGGAACAGGTTCAGCGCGACCTCACCGCACAGGGCGTTCTCGACCACAACGGGCAACCGCACCCCGGGGTCGCGAAAATGGTCGAGACGATCAGCCGGGCGGACCGGACCTTGGAATGCCGGTGGTGGCGCCGTGACCGGGGCGGCGACGCCGGTGGCCTGATGGTGCGATTTGTGGTGTGCCGCAAGGACGATACGCATGTGGTCGCAGCACGTGACGACGACATGCTGGTGCTGCAACTGGTGGCGCCGCAGATCGGGCTGGCCGGAATGGTGACCACCGTGCTGGGTTCGGCCGAACCGGCCGGCGTCGAACCGCTCACCGGTGTCGCGAGCGAATTGGCCGAATGCACGACGGCCGCGCAGCTCGCCCGGCACGGGGTCTCGCCCACCCAGGCGCGCATCTACACCGAGATCGTCAGCGACCCGACGGGCTGGGTGGAGATCATTGCGACCCAGCGCCATCCCGGCGGGACCACCACGCACACCTCGGCCGCCGCAGGCGTTCTGGACTCCAAGCACGGTCGGCTGGTCTCGCTGCCGCGTCGGGTCGGCGGTGAGCTGTACGGCAGCTTCCTTCCGGGCACGCAACAGAATCTGCAGCGCGCTCTCGACGCCTTGCTGGAGCTGCTGCCCGCCGGCTCCTGGCTGGATCACGCCCAGGCCTCGGCCTGACGGCGTCCGACTTCCGAAAAGACCGACAGACTTCCGAAACGAGAAAGGGACCCGACAGTGGAACTGCCCGGGAACGACTATGACAGCGACGATCTCGCTGCGCTGGATTTCTCCGGCGGCGGCACCGACGTCGAGGAGTCGGCTCTTGATGCGCTGGGTGACTATGCGCCCCCGGCCCAATCGGATGACGCCGGAACGGGGCTCGACGCGCTCGACGGACTGACGGAGCAGGACGAAGACGAAGAACTGGCGCTGTTCACCGTGACCAACCCGCAGGGGTCGGTGTCGGTAACCGCGCTCATGGACGGCCGGGTGCAGAACATCACCGTGACCGACAAGGCTTCCAGCATGTCCGAAACTGCGCTCGCCGAGGAGATTTTCGTCATCGCCGACCTGGCCCGGCAGAAGGCACGGGCCGCTCAGCACACCCTGATGGTCGAGACCATGAGCGAGATCACCGGCGACAACAACCAGCAGAGTGCGCTGCTGCACGAGTTCGTCGAAAGCACGCTGCACCTGCCCACCCCGGAAGAGGCGGCGGCACGGGAGGCCGAGGTGTTCGCCACCCGGTACGAAGTGGACTACACCGCCCGCTACAACGGTGATAAATGACTGATCGCCTGGCCGGTCTGTTCGACAGTGCCGTCGGCATGCTGCCGTTGTCCGAGGCACGGTCGCTCGACCTGTTCACCGAGATCACGAATTACGACGAAGCGGCGTGCGACGCCTGGGTCGGCCGGATCCGCTGTGGCGACACCGACCGGGTGACACTCTTTCGCGCCTGGTATTCACGGCGCAATTTCGGACAACTCTCCGGCGCCGCCCAGATATCGATGAGCACGCTCAACGCGCGGGTTCCCATCGGCGGAATCTACGGCGACATCACCTACCCGATCACCTCGCCCCTGGCGGTGACCATGGGCTTCGCGTCATCGGAAGCGGCCCAGGGCAATTACTCCGACGCGCTGGAAGCGATCGACGCGAGTGCGGTGTCGGGCTCCGAGCATCTGGTGTCGTGGATGCGGGCGGTGATCTACGGCGCCGCCGAGCGCTGGACCGACGTGATCGACGAGGTCAAGGGGGCCTCGAAGTGGCCGGACAAGTTCCTCACCGGTGCCGCCGGCGTTGCGCACGGCGTCGCCGCCGCCAACCTCGGCCTGTTCACCGAAGCGGAACGCCGGCTCACCGAAGCCAACGACTCACCGGCCGGTGAAGCGTGCGCCCGGGCCATTGCCTGGTTCCTGGCGATGGCGCGGCGTAGCCAGGGCAACGAGGATGCCGCCGTCGCGCTGCTGGAGTGGTTGCAGACCACCCACCCGGAACCGAAAGTGTCTGCCGCACTCAAGGATCCGTCTTACCGGCTGAAGACGACGACGGCCGAGCAGATCGCCTCCCGGTCGGACCCGTGGGATCCGGGCAGCGTGGTGACCGACAACTCCGCGCGCGACCGGTTGCTCGAGGAGGCTCAGGCCGAGCTGGAGCGCCAGATCGGGCTCAGCCGGGTCAAGACGCAGATCGAGCGTTACCGGGCGGCCACGCTGATGGCACGCGTTCGCGCCGCCAAGGGCATGAAGGTCGCCCAGCCCAGCAAGCACATGATCTTCACCGGGCCGCCCGGGACCGGCAAGACCACAATCGCCCGCGTGGTGGCCAACATCCTGGCCGGGCTCGGCGTCATCTCCGAGCCGAAACTGGTCGAGACCTCCCGCAAGGATTTCGTCGCCGAGTACGAGGGTCAGTCGGCGGTCAAGACCGCCAAGACCATCGACCAGGCCCTCGGCGGAGTGCTGTTCATCGACGAGGCGTACGCGCTGGTGCAGGAGCGGGACGGCCGCACCGACCCGTTCGGCCAGGAGGCGATGGACACGCTGCTGGCCCGGATGGAGAACGACCGCGACCGGCTGGTGGTGATCATCGCCGGCTACAGCAACGACATCGACCGGCTGCTGGAGACCAACGAGGGCCTGCGTTCGCGCTTCGCCACCCGCATCGAGTTCGACACCTACAGCCCCGAGGAAATCCTCGAAATCGCTAAAGTCATTGCGGCTGCCAATGATTCGACGCTGAGCCCGCAGGCCGCCGACGAGGTGCTGGAAGCCGCCAAGATGCTGCACGACCGGACGCTGCGTGGCCGGCCGGCTCTCGACATCGCCGGAAACGGCCGCTACGCGCGGCAATTGGTCGAGGCCGCCGAGCAGTGCCGCGATATGCGTTTGGCCCAGGGTCTCGACATCGAGGCTCTCGACGTGGACCGTCTACAGGAGATCAACGGCACGGACATGGCCGAGGCGATCGCCGCGGTCCATGCACACCTCAACATGAGAGAGTGACACATGGGGCTTCGCCTGACCACCAAGGTTCAGGTTAGCGGCTGGCGCTTCCTGCTTCGCCGAGTCGAACATGCCATCGTGCGGCGCGACACCCGCATGTTCGACGATCCCCTGCAGTTCTACAGCCGCTCGGTGTGGCTCGGTGTGGTCATCGCCGTGATCATCCTGGCCGGTGCGGGGCTGCTCGCGTTCTTCAAGCCGCAAGGCAAACTCGGTGGCACCACCCTGCTGACCGATCGCGCGACCAACGAGTTGTACGTGATCATCTCCGGGCAACTGCACCCCGTCTACAACCTGACATCCGCACGGCTGGTGCTGGGCAGCCCGTCGAGCCCGGCGACCGTCAAGTCCTCCGAGCTGAGCAAGCTGCCGCTGGGCCAGACTCTCGGCATTCCCGGTGCGCCCTACGCGACTCCGGTGTCCGGTGGCAGTACCTCGGTCTGGACGTTGTGCGACACCGTCTCCCGGGCCGACACCGCATCGCCGGCGATACAGACCTCGGTGATCGCCATGCCGCTGCAGATCGACTCCTCGATCGACCCGGTCGATTCGAATGAGGCGATGCTGGCGACCTATCAGGGCCAGGACTGGATAGTCACCGAAAAGGGCCGCCACTCAATCGATCTCACCGATCGCGCGCTCACCTCGGCGATGGGCATTCCCGTCACCGCCAAGCCGGTGCCCATCTCCGAGGGCATGTTCAACGCACTGCCCAGCCAAGGGAACTGGCAGCTGCCACCGATACCGTTCGCCGGCGCGCCCAACAACCTCGGTTTGTCCGACGATCTGGTGATCGGCTCGGTGTTCCAGATCCACACCGAGAAGGGTCCGCAGTATTACGTGGTGTTGCCCGACGGAATCGCCATGGTGAACTCGACCACCGCGGCGGCGCTGCGCGCCACCCAATCTCACGGTCTGGTCGCGCCGCCGGCGGTAGTACCGAGCGTGGTCGTGCGGATACCGGAACGGGTGTACCCCTCGCCGCTTCCGAACGATCAGTTGAAGATCCTGGCCCGGCCGGACGAACCCACACTGTGCTGGAGCTGGGATCGCGCGGCCGGTGACCAGGCACCCAAGACCACCGTGTTGTCCGGGCGGCATCTTCCGATCCCGGCGACACAGATGAGCAACGGAATCAAGCAGATTCAGGGCACCGCAACGATCTACATCGACGGCGGCAAGTTCGTGCAGCTGCAGTCCCCGGATCCGCGGTATGGCGAGTCGATGTACTACATCGACCCCGAGGGCGTGCGCTACGGGGTACCGAATGCCGAGGCGGCCAAGGCCCTCGGTCTGGGTTCACCGAAAACCGCGCCCTGGGAGATCATCCGGCTGCTCGTGGACGGGCCGGTGCTCTCGAAGGAGGCGGCGATGCTCGAGCACGAGACGTTGCCCGCGGATCCGACTCCCCGGAAAGTTCCGGGCGGCACCCCGGGGGCACCCCAGTGATGGCGGAAAGATCATGACGACCAAGAAGTTCACCCCGACGATCACGCGCGGTCCCCGGCTCACCCCGGGCGAGATCAGCCTGACGCCACCCGATGACCTCGGCATCGACATCCCGCCGTCGGGCGTGCAGAAAGCACTGCCCTATGTGATGGGCGGTGCGATGGTCGGCATGATCGCGATCATGCTCGCCGGCGGCACCAAGCAGCTGTCGCCCTACATGCTGATGATGCCGCTGATGATGGTCGTGATGATGGTCGGCGGTATGGCCGGCGGCACCGGTGGTGGCGGCAAGAAAGTCCCCGAGATCAACGCCGACCGTAAGGAATACCTGCGCTACCTGGCCGGGTTGCGCGGCCGGGTGACATCGTCGGCCACCTCGCAGGTGGCGTTCTTCAGTTACCACGCACCGCATCCGGACGATCTGCTGTCGATCGTCGGCACGCAGCGGCAGTGGTCGCGTCCGGCCAACAGCGACTTCTACGCGGCCACCCGCATCGGGATCGGCGATCAGCCGGCCGTCGACCGGTTGCTCAAACCCGCCGTCGGTGGCGAACTGGCGGCTTCGACCGCGGCACCGCAGCCGTACCTGGAACCGGTCAGCCACATGTGGGTGGTCAAGTTCCTGCGCACCCACGGCCTCATCCATGACTGCCCGAAACTGCTTCAGCTGCGTACGTTTCCGACGATCGCGCTCGGCGGGCACCGGCCGAACGCCGATCGGATGCTGGCGGCGATGATCTGTCATCTCGCGGTCTTCCATCCGCCGGACCTGCTGCAGATCCGGGTGCTCACCGAGGACCCGGACGACCCCGAGTGGTCCTGGCTCAAATGGCTTCCGCACGTTCAGCATCAGACCGAGACCGACGCCGCGGGACCGGTGCGGATGATCTACACCCGGCCGGACGGTCTGGCCGACCTGGCCGCCCGCGGACCGCACGCGCCCGACACCCTGCCCACCGGCCCCTACGTCGTCGTGGTCGACCTCACCGGGGGCAAGGCGGGATTCCCGCCCGACGGCCGCGCGGGCGTCACGGTGATCACCCTGGGCAACCACCGCGGTTCGGCCTACCGCATCCGCGCCAACGAGGACGGGTCCGCCGAAGACCGGCTGCCCGGTCAGCAGTTCCGGCTGGTGACCTCGACCGCCGACAGCATGACGCCGCTGGAGGCCACCCGCGTCGCCCGCAAACTGGCCGGCTGGTCGATCACCGGCACGATCCTGGACAAGACCCAGCGGGTGCAGAAGAAGGTCGTCACCGAGTGGCACCAGATGGTCGGTGCCAAGAGCGTCGAGGAGATCGTCCCCAGCCGCTGGCGGATGTACACCGACACCGACCGGGACCGGCTCCGGATCCCGTTCGGCCACGAACTCAAGACCGGCAACGTCATGTACCTCGACATCAAGGAGGGTGCGGAGTTCGGCGCCGGGCCGCACGGCATGCTGATCGGCACCAC
Source organism: Mycobacterium sp. (assembly GCA_003987775.1). Lineage (GTDB taxonomy): Bacteria > Actinomycetota > Actinomycetes > Mycobacteriales > Mycobacteriaceae > Mycobacterium. The sequence continues at coordinate 129,163 of RXJD01000002.1, read as the reverse complement.
GGGGTCGGGCAAGTCGGAGTTCCTGCGCACGCTGATCTTGTCCCTGGTCGCGATGACGCACCCGGATCAGGTCAACCTGCTGCTCACCGACTTCAAGGGCGGGTCGACGTTCCTGGGCATGGAGAAGCTGCCGCATACCGCGGCCGTGGTCACCAACATGGCCGAGGAGGCCGAGCTGGTCAGCCGGATGGGTGAGGTGCTCACCGGAGAGCTCGACCGGCGTCAGAACATCTTGCGCCAGGCGGGCATGCAGGTCGGCGCTGCCGGTGCCCTCTCCGGCGTCGCCGAGTACGAGAAGTACCGCGAGCGTGGTGCCGACTTGGCGCCATTACCAACACTTTTCGTGGTGGTCGACGAGTTCGCCGAGTTGTTGCAGAGCCACCCGGACTTCATCGGGCTGTTCGACCGGATCTGCCGGGTGGGCCGGTCGCTGCGGGTGCACCTGCTGCTGGCCACCCAGTCGCTGCAAACCGGCGGCGCCCGCATCGACAAGCTCGAACCCAACCTCACCTACCGAATCGCGCTGCGCACCACCAGCTCTCACGAGTCCAAGGCGGTGATCGGAACGCCCGAGGCGCAGTACATCACCAACAAGGAAAGTGGCGTCGGGTTCCTGCGGGTCGGCATGGAGGACCCGGTCAAGTTCAGCACCTTCTACATCGGTGGCCCGTACATCCCGCCGGCCAGCGCCGAGACCAACGGCGACGGCAGCAAGCGCAGCGCCCAGGCCGTCAAGCAGTCCGTCAAGATTCATCAATTCACCGCAGCTCCGGTGATCGAGCCGGTGACGCCCCCCGTCGGTGAGGAGGTCGTGACGACATGACCGACACTGAAGTTCGCGCCCTGCGTGAGGTGGTGCTCGACCAGCTGGGCACCGGCGAATCGCGGGCCTACAAGATGTGGCTACCCCCGCTATCCGACCCGACGCCGCTCAACGAGCTCGTCGCGCGCGACCGGCGCCAGCCACTGCGGTTTCCGCTCGGAATCATGGACGAGCCGCGCCGGCACCTCCAGGACGTGTGGGGCGTCGACGTATCCGGAGCGGGCGGCAACATCGCCATCGGCGGTGCCCCCCAGACCGGGAAGTCGACGCTGCTGCAGACACTGATCATGTCGGCGGCGGCCACCCACTCGCCGCGCAACGTGCAGTTTTACTGCATCGACCTCGGCGGCGGCGGCCTGATCTATCTGGAGAACCTGCCGCACGTCGGCGGCATCGCCAACCGCTCCGAGCCCGACAAGGTCCAGCGGGTAGTCGCCGAAATGCAGACGGTGATGCGGCAGCGGGAGCAGATGTTCAAAGAGCACCGGGTGGGCTCGATGGCGATGTACCGCCAACTGCGCGACGATCCCAACCAACCCGTGGCGGCCGATCCCTATGGCGACGTCTTCCTGATCATCGACGGGTGGCCCGGTTTCGTCAGCGAGTTCAGTGACCTCGAGGGTGCGGTGCAGGACCTCGCCGCCCAGGGTCTGGCCTTCGGAGTGCACGTCATCATCTCCACTCCGCGCTGGACGGAACTGAAGTCACGGATCAGGGACTATCTGGGCACCAAGATCGAGTTCCGGCTCGGCGACGTGAACGAAACCCAGATCGACCGGATCACCCGGGAGATCCCGGCGAACCGTCCCGGCCGGGCGGTCTCGATGGAGAAGCACCACCTGATGATCGGCGTGCCAAGGTTCGACGGCGTGCACAGCACCGACAATCTGGTGGAAGCGATCACAGCCGGGGTCAACCACATCGCATCTCAGACCACGGAGAAGGCTCCGCCGGTGCGGGTGCTGCCCGAGCGCATCCATCTCTACGAACTCGACCCGAACCCGCCCGGCCCCGACGCGGACTACCGCACGCGCTGGGAGATCCCGATCGGGCTGCGCGAGACGGATCTGACACCGGCCCATGCCCACATGCACTCCAACCCGCACCTGCTGATCTTCGGGGCGGCCAAATCCGGCAAGACCACCATCGCGCACGCCGTCGCGCGCGCCATCTGCGCCCGCAACAGTCCCGACCAGGTGCGGTTCATGCTGGCCGACTACCGCTCCGGCTTGCTGGACGCCGTCCCGCAAAGCCACCTGCTGCAGGCCGGTGCGATCAACCGCAACAGTCAGAGCCTGGACGAGGCCGTACAGGCGCTGGCGGTCAACCTGAAAAAGCGGCTGCCGCCCCCCGATCTGACGACCGCACAATTGCGCTCGCGTTCGTGGTGGAGCGGATTTGACGTCGTCCTTCTGGTCGACGACTGGCACATGATTGTCGGCGCCGCGAGCGGCATGCCACCAATGGCGGCACTTGCGCCGCTATTGCCGGCCGCGGCGGATATCGGATTGCACATCATTGTCACCTGTCAGATGAGCCAGGCGTACAAGGCGACGATGGACAAGTTCGTCGGCGCCGCCTTCGGGTCCGGCGCACCGACGCTGTTCCTCTCCGGAGAGAAGCAGGAGTTCCCGTCCAGTGAGTTCAAGGTGAAGCGCCGGCCTCCTGGCCAGGCATTTCTCGTGTCCCCCGATGGGAAGGAGGTCATCCAGGCGCCGTACATCGAGCCCCCTGACGAGCTCCCAGAATAAGTGCACGGACCACCCCCAACCCCCGGTTAGGATTATTTCAGCGCCAGTACGGGAGCTGAGGAATCAAGCCCCAGGGGGACGCTAGCCACCGGCTTTATTCCGGCGATAAACGGCGAAGTTTAGGCCCGGAAGACAAATGCATCGGGCATAACAGAACAAATGGAATTTCGGCGTTTCCCGTCCCGGAGTAAACACCGAACAGGAACCAGAGGGGAGTTGATCATGTTTTGGCACGCCATGCCACCGGAGCTGAATACCGCGCGGCTGATGGCCGGAGCTGGTCCCGCTCCCATGCTGGCCGCTGCCATGGGTTGGCAGGCGCTCGCGGCGGCTCTGGACGCCCAGGCGGTGGAGCTGACCGCACGCCTGAATTCGCTGGGCGAAGCCTGGACCGGTGGCAGCAGCGACAAGGCGATCTCCAACGCCCTGCCGATGGTGACCTGGCTGCAGACGACCTCGACCCAGGCCAAGACCCGGGGCCTGCAGGCCGCGGCGCAAGCCGCCGCCTACACCCAGGCCATGGCGACCACGCCGTCGCTGCCCGAGATCGCGATGAACCACGTCACCACCGCGGTGCTGACGGCCACCAACTTTTTCGGCATCAACACGATCCCGATCGCGATGAACGAGATCGACTACTTCGTCCGCATGTGGACACAGGCCGCCGTCGCGATGGACATCTACCAGGCCGAGACGCTGGCCAACACGATGTTCGACAAGATCGAGCCGATGGCGTCCATCCTCGATCCGGGGATGAGCCAGGGCATGTCGTCGACCCAGATGCTGGCGATGCCGAGCAGCCTCACGTCGAGCCAGCTGCAGGCGACGGCAGGGCAGGTCGCCGAACTCAGCGGCCCTATGCAGCAACTCGCCCAGCCGGCGCAGCAGATGACCTCGATGTTCAGCCAGATGGGCGGCAGTTCGGGTGGCCCCAGCGCCGGACTCGGCGAGGACGAGGCTCAACTCGGCCTGGTCGGCGCCAGCCCGCTGTCCAACCACCCGCTGGCGGGCGGTTCCGGTGCGAGCGTGGGCGCAGGACTGCTGCGCGGCGAGGCGCTGCCGGGTGCCGGCGGCACATTGGCCCGCACTCCGCTGATGACCGGCCTGATCGACAAGCCCGTCGGCCCCGCGATGATGCCGGCGGCAGCCGCCGGCGAGTCGGCGACCGGTGGCGCTGCCCCGGTGGGCGCGGGCGCCATGGGCCAGGGTGCCTCCGGCGGTGGCAGCTCCCGACCGGGCCTGGCGGCCCCGGCGCCGGTCTCCCAGGAACGCGACGAACCAGAAGAAGACCTGTGGGACGACGAGGACGAATGGTGAGAGTCCCACGGCCACAACAGACTTCCCGGCCAACCGGGCCGGAAGACTTGCCAACCACGGCGAGGAATGGAAAGAGAGAAAGTAGTCCAGCATGGCAGAGATGAAGACTGATGCCGCTGCCCTCGCGCAAGAGGCAGGTAACTTCGAGCGAATCTCGAGTGATCTGAAGACTCAGATCGACCAGATCGAGTCGACCGCGGGTTCGCTGCAGGGTCAGTGGCGCGGTGTCGCCGGTCAGGCCGCCCAGGCCGCCGTCGTGCGCTTCCAGGAAGCCGCCAACAAGCAGAAGGCTGAGCTCGACGAGATTTCCACCAACATCCGTCAGGCCGGCGTTCAGTACCAGCGTGCCGACGAGGAGCAGCAGCAGGCGCTGTCCTCGCAAATGGGCTTCTGACAGTAAATCCCCCCACCGACCACCAGAAAAACGGAGCAAAGACATGACAGAACAGCAGTGGAATTTCGCGGGCATCGAGGCCGCGGCCAGCACCATCCAGGGAAACGTCTCCAGCATCCACTCCCTGCTCGACGAGGGTAAGCAGTCGCTGACCAAGCTCGCCGCGGCGTGGGGCGGTAGCGGTTCGGAGTCCTACCAGGCCGTTCAGCAGAAGTGGGATGGCACCGCTCAGGAACTCAACAACTCCCTGCAGAACCTGGCCCGGACGATCAGCGAAGCCAGCCAGGCCATGCAGTCGACCGAGGGCAGCGTGACCGGATTGTTCGCATAAGAAGCCGCTCTATACGCGTAGAATCTCGAAGCACGAGATTGGGCGAGTTCAACCCATTCGGGGGATCTCGCCCCTTCTCGTGCTTCCCTCATTTGGCGAGCTTCTGAGAGGTTCTCATGCCAGCCGACTATGACAAGCTCTTTCGGCCCGCTGAGGATTTCGACTCGCCGGACGACGACGCCGGGCAAAGTTTCTTCGACCCGAATGCGGCATTTGCCGCACCGCCTGCCGGCAATGGCGATACCGGGGCTCCGGCCGCTTGGTCGCCGCCGATCCCCCCGCCCGCGGCCGCGGTAGACGCTCCCCCTCCCCCGAATCTGCCTCCGATGCCGATCGGCGCGCCGCCCCCTGCGCCGCCCCCGCCGCCGCCCCCGCCGCTACCCGAGCCCCCGCGAGTCGAGGCCGAACCTCCGCAGGCGACGGCGGCCGCGTCAGCCGGACCGGCTGGCGCGGGCCCCAAATCCCCACTGCCACCGATGCCCATCGGCGGACCACCGCCGCCGCCACCGCCCGCACTGCCCGAGTTCACCCCGGAGCCACCGCCGGTCGCGCCCCCGGTCGCAGCCGAACCCGAACCCGAACCGGAACCGGTGCCCGAGCCGGCACCCGAGCCGGCCCGGCCTCCGATGCCTGTGGGCGGACCACCACCCGCCCCACCGCAACCGCCCGAACCCCCAACGGCACCAACCGAACCCGCGCCGCCCCGGCCCCCGATGCCCATCGGCGGACCACCGCCGGCGTCACCAGAACCGCCCGCACCACCCGAACCCGAACAGGCTCGGCCCCCGATGCCTGTCGGCGGACCACCACCCGCCCCACCGCAACCGCCCGAACCCCCAACGGCACCAACCGAACCCGCGCCACCCCGGCCCCCGATGCCCATCGGCGGACCACCGCCCGCCCCACCAGAACCGCCCGAAGCCCCTACGGCGCCGCCGAAACCGCCGCCGCCCGAGCCGGCGCCGCCGCACGCACCTCATGCAGCGACCCCACCACTGCCGCGCGACCGTTCTTCCGGCCCGATGCCGGTCAACGGATCGCCCCCGCCCCGCGAAGCCGCACCGCCCGACACCGGCCGCCGGGTTCGGTTGTCGGCACCGCCACCGCAACCACCGCCGCCCGCGCCGGTCGAGCCGCAGTCCGAGCCCGCTCCGCCTTCCCCACGCCGGCGCCACCGTTATCTGCCCGACCCGGACTCGGGAGAAGCCGATCCCCAAGCGGGCACCTACTTCCGGGTCCCGATGCCGCCCACAGCCCAACCGGCGCCCGGGCAGGCACCGACGGGACAACCACCACGCTCGCAGGGCGGCAGGCGACGAGCCCCGTCCGGCCCGATTCCCGTGCGGCCCCGGCCGGCATCGGCGGCGGAATCACCGTCGGCCCCGCCTGCCCCCGGAACGCCTGCCCCCGGCCCGCCTGCCCCCGGGCCGCGGCCCGGCCCCGCGCCGCGAGCGACCCCCGCCCCGCGGCCGGCCCCCGCCTCGGTGCGGCCCCCGGCCCCGGCTCCGGAGCAGCCACCGCCTGCACCGGCCGCCGCACCCCAGCCGGTGCCGGTGCCGCCGAAGGCCGCCAAACGCGTGCCGCAGCGGGGTTGGCGCGGCGCCCTCTACAAACTGACCAGAATCAACGCCGGCTTGTCCCGCGACGAGAAGTACGAGCAAGAGCTGCGTGCCCGCGTCATGCGGAAGGCGCGCGGCTCCTACCAGATCGGCATGCTCGGGCTCAAAGGCGGCGTCGGCAAGACCACGACGACGGTGACCCTGGGCACCATGCTGGCGCAGGTGCGCGGCGACCGAATCCTCGTCCTCGACGCCGATCCCGGTTGCGGCAACCTCGCCGAGCGCGCGGGTCGCACGTCACCGTCGTCCATTGCGGACCTGGTGGCCGACGAAAATCTGTCGCACTACAACGACGTCCGGGCACACACCAGCGTCAACGCGCACAATCTGGAGATCCTGCCGACCGCCGAGTACACCACCGCCCAGCGTGGTCTCAGCGGCGAGGACCTGCGGTTCGCGGTCGACACGGTGTCGAAGTTCTACAACCTGGTGCTGGCCGACTGCGGGCCCGGTCTGTTCGACCCGGTGACGCGGGGCGTGCTGGAAACCGCGTCGGCGATCGTCATCGTCACCAACGTGTCGCTCGACAGTGCGCGCCAAGCCGAGAGCGCCCTGGAATGGCTGCGGCACAACGGCTACCAGGACCTGCTGAGCCGGGTCGCGGTGGTGATCAATCACGTCGCGGTTGGTGAAACCAACGTCGCGGAGAAGCAGTTGGTGAGACAGTTCCAACAGCTGGTCCAACCGAACCGGGTTGTGCTGCTGCCCTGGGACAAGCACATCGCGGAGGGTACCGAGATTCAGCTCGACCGGCTCGACCCCGTCTATCAGCGGCGGGTGCTCGAGTTGGCCGCGGCTTTGTCCGACGATTTTGAAAGGGCTGGACGACGTTGAGCGCACCTGCCGTTGCTGCCGGCTCTACCGCCACGGGGGCTGCCCCCGCCCGGCCCGCCACCACACGGGTCACGATTCTCACCGGTAAGCGGATGACCGACCTGGTGCTTCCGGCGGCGACGCCGATGGGCATCTACATCGACGAGACCGTGTCCGTGCTGGCCGACCTGCTCGAGGACACGCCGGCCGACGTGCTGGCCGGATTCGACTTCAACGCGCAGGGGGTCTGGACCTTCGCTCGGCCCGGCTCGCCGCCGCTCAAGCTCGACCAGTCCCTCGACGAGGCCGGCGTGGTCGACGGATCGTTGCTGACGCTGGTGTCGACGAGCCGCACCGAGCGGTACCGGCCGCTGGTCGAGGACGTCATCGACGCGATCGCGGTACTCGACGAATCCCCCGAATTCGACCGGTCGGCGGTCGATCGCTTCATCGCCGTCGCGATCCCGGTGCTGGCGCTGCCCCTCACCGCCATCGCGATGCGGGCCTGGTGGATCACCGGGCGCCACTGGTACTGGCCGGTGGCCATGGCGGTAGTCGCGGTCTGCATCCTGATCGCCTCGTTCGTGGCGAAGCGGTTCTACCAGCGACCCGAACTCTCCGAATGCCTGCTGATCGCGGCGTATCCCGTGCTGGCCGCCGCGGCGGCCATCGCCGTGCCGTTGCCGCGGGGGACCACGTCGCTCGGGGCTGCGCAGCTCGCCGCGGCAGCGACGGCGGTGCTGTTCCTGACGCTCGCCATCCGCGGCGGTCCGCGGCAACGCCACGAGGTCGCGTCGTTCGTCGTCATCGCGATGATCGCGGTGATCGGCGCTGCGGTGGCCACCGGCTACGGCTACCGGGAATGGGTGCCGGCGGGAGCCATCGCGCTGGGCCTGTTCGTCATCACCACCGCGGCCAAACTGACCGTCGCCGTCGCCCGCATCGCGCTGCCCCCGATTCCGGTGCCCGGCGAGACCGTCGACAACGAGGAACTGCTCGACCCGGTGACCGCCGACGAGGCCACCAACGACGAGACCCCGACCTGGCAGGCCATCATCGCGTCGGTGCCGGCATCGGCGGCGCGGCTGACCGAGCGCAGCAAGCTGGCCAAGCAACTCCTGATCGGCTACGTGACGGCGGGCGCGGTGATCCTGGCCACCGGAGCGATCGCGGTCGTCGTGCACGGACACTTCTTCGTGCACAGCCTGGTGGTGGCGGGTCTGCTGACCGTGCTCTGCGGCTTCCGGTCGCGCCTTTACGTCGACCGTTGGTGTGCCTGGGCGTTGCTGGCGGCGACCGTCGCGATCCCGACCGGTCTGACCGTCCGGCTCAGCCTGTGGTACCCGAATTGGGCATGGCTCATCGTGGCCGGCTACCTCGTCCTGGCCGTCATCGCGCTGACCATCGCCAGCGCCATGGCACCGATCCGCCGGCTGTCACCGGTGATGAAGCGCATCTCGGAGCTGATCGACGGGGCAGTGGTCGCCTCGATCATCCCCTTGCTGCTGTGGATCACCGGTGTCTACGACATGGTGCGCAACCTGCGGTTCTAGATCGGCGCCGCGACCGAACCGGCCGGCGGCGTGCCGCCACCCGCGCTCGCGACCGGAGCGCTCACCAACGTGGTCTTGCCCGCTGCGGCGCCGTCCGCCGATTGCGCGTCCGCGCCATCCTTGGCCCCGTCGTCCTTCGTGTCGTCTTTGTTCTCGTCGTCGGCGGGCTTGGTGTCACTGGCGAGCTGAGCCGAACTGCCGCCGCTCTGGCCCGCCTGCGAGACCGCTTGCTGGATGCTCTGACCGACCTGCTGCCCCATCGGAGCCATCTGCTGCGCCATCGGCGCCAGCTGCACCAACTGCGGAATGGTCGCGGCGACCTGCGGGGACAGCGCTTCGGCCTGCGCCCCGATCGTCGCGCCGACCTGCGACACCGCACCGCCGGACGCGGCACCCATCAGTTGCTGCGCCGCGGCAGCCGGACCGCCGGCCATCGCGGCGGCCGCACCCGCGCCGGCGCCCGCGCCGAGCAGTCCGCTGGACTGGCTGCTCATGGCTCCCATCACGCTGTCGCTCAGCGACTGGCCGTCGGAGGCGAAACCGTACTGCGCCAGTGCCTGGCCCAACGACTGATCGGCCCGGGTGTAGATGTCGGCCGCGGTGCTCATGCTGGACGCGGTGCGCTTCAGGGAGGCGGTGACGCCGGGCAGTCCCTCGCTGACCAGCGATTCGATGCCGGGCATGGTCTGGCCGATCGCGGCCGACATCGCGTCGGATCCCGGCACGGTCATGGGTGCCGGCGGCGCGGGAAAGACGAGTTCGCCGAGTTTGCTCGCGGCAGCGATCAGGCGGGCGGGATCAACGGCCAGCGGTTCAGCCATCACAGCGTCCCTTCTCTTGAATCGGAAATCTCATCGCGGGCCCGTGCCCGTCAGGGTGTCTCGGTCAGCGCACTGTCGAGCAGCGCGGCCACGTAGCGCCAGTACAGGAACTCGATGACGGCCGGACGTTGCGCCTCGGGATCCGCCGCCGCGTAAGCCTGGTGCAGCGCCAGGTCCCGGCAGTGGGCGGCGTAGGCATGGAAGGCCCGCAGGTGCGCCACCTCGCGGCCGGTGGCGGTGCTGGTCATCGGCTTCATCAGGTCGAACCAGAGCATGTGTCGCTCGTCGTCGGGTGTCTTGGCGTCCGCCGGCGCGGGCGGCAGCAGGTCCAGCAGATGCAGGTCATCGGTCTCCTGCAGCTGGGCCGCGGCCGAGGGGTCGACCACCTCCAGTCGCGGCCGGCCGACCATCTTGCCGCTCTCCGGGATGTCGTCCTCCTCGAGGATGACCTTGGCCGCACCCACGTCGGTGTTCGCCAGCTGCTCTGCGGTGCCGATCACCGCACGCAGCTTGAGGTCGTGGAACGCCGCCCAGCCCTGAATCGCCATCGCCGGATACGTTGCGCTGCGGGCTTTTTCGTCGATCGGGACGTTACGGTCGGCGCTGGCCATGTGCACCTTGGCGGGCAGCTCGACGCCCTCCGGGATGTAGGCCAGGCCGTAGCTGTTGGCCACCACGATCTCGCCGTCGGTGGTCACCGCGGTGACCCAGAAGAATCCGTAGTCGTCGTCGCCGCCGCTGTCGCGGGCATTGAGCGCGGCGGCGACGCGCCGGGCCAGCCGCAGCGGGTCCTTCTTGGCGCCGCGCGCCGAGGCGGCGGCGACCGCGTCCTTTGCGGCTCGGGCCGCCGACACCGGGACCGACGGCAGGGCCGTCACGTCGTCGGCCGGCGGCGTCTTGTCCTTCTCTTTGTCGTCGTGGCGCTGGGGCGGAGCCGGCCGCGCCGGAGCCGAGGTACGGGCCGAGGCCGCGCGGGGTGTGGGCCCGGCCGGGGCCCGGCCGGCGGCGCCCAGCGGCGCCCGCCCGCCCGCGGCACGCGATCCGGCGCCGGAAGCGGCCGCCGAACCGGCCGAGGGAGCGGCCCCCGAGGAGGCGGTGCCCATTCCCATCCCGGTGGACGAACCGCGCCCGGCGGCGGCGGGGATACCGGTGGCCGCCGCCGGCGCCATGGCCGGCGATGAGTCGTCACCGCGGTGCGACGGTCCGGACCCGGCCGCCTGCCCGGGTTGTGCCGGGGCGTCGACCGCCGCCGCCGGAGCGACGTGGGGGCTGTCGGTCCCCGGAGTGGACGGCGTCGAGGGCGTGCCCGGATCGGTCGGCAACATTGGCTGGTCGGGCGACGGAGGTCCGCCGGGCGTCGGAGCCGGGGCGGGCCCCGGCGCCGGGGTGACGCCCGGAGTCGGGTTCGACGGGGACGGCGCGGGAGTGGGCGCCGGGGCAGGTCCCGGGGTGACCGGCTTGGCCGGCTTGTCGTCGGGATTGGGCTTGACCGGCGTGACCGGGGTGACCGGGGTGACCGGCGTGGACGGGTTGACCGGCGTCACCGGTATGGACGGGTTGAGCGGCGGAACGGGCGTGACCGGGGTCGTCGGGTTCGCCGGGTTCACCGGCGTGCTCGGGTTCAGCGGGTCGTACGGGTTGGCCGGCACCGGCTCGAACGGCCTGGGGGTCACCGGGGTGACGGGTGCGCCGGGGTTGAGCGGGTTGTACGGGTTGGCCGGCACCGGCTCGAACGGCGTGGGCGCCGGGCCGCCGGGAGTCGGCGTGCCCGGCGTCGGCACCACCAGGGTCGGCACCTCCGGAGTGGGCGGGGTCACCCGGTTCAGCAGGTCTTGGAGCGCATTGTGCGGGGGTTTCCAATTCTTGGATTCCAGCACCTGTTCGGCGGCTTCGGCGATCAAACTGGCATTGGCCTGTTGGGCCGACCGCACCAGCGAATTGATTGCGTTCTGCCGCTCTTCTGGCTCCAGCTCGGTGTCATTTTCCAGGATGGTGATTTCCCGATGCGCACCGTCGACATTGTTGCCAATTTCGGATTTCGCCTGCGCGATCAAATTGGCGATGTGCTGGTGCCAGGTGATGACGGTCGCCAGATAGTCCTGCAGTGTGCTCATTTCGGTGAGATTGGTGCCGAGCGCGCCGTTGGCCGCACTCGCGGCGCCGCCGGACCAGACGCCCCCATGAAAGACCTCGACCTGCTGGTGCCGGGCGGCGTCGATGACGTCGGTGACCTTGTGCAGCATTCCGTTGAAGGCCTGGGCACGGTCGTAGAAGGCGTCCTCATCGGCCTCGGGCCAGCCGCCCTCCAGCATCTGACCGGCATATTCGCCTGTCGGTCGTGGAATGCCCATCGCCTACTCTCCTCCAACGGCAGCCGGGTCGCATCTGCCGGTCAACTATCTGATTACCAAGCCTAACCGAGGTGAATGCCTGCCAGCTGCGGCAATTTCGCGATCGAAGTGCGCACGGAAAGCCGTTGCACGGCAGCACAAATTGACGAATACGCGAGGGAAACACGCAGCGGGGCGCGCGGATTAAGCGATGGGTAGCGCCTTTTCAGCCGTGGTTATTGCCGGCGGCTTTGGTCATCGCCTCGAGAGCCGCGGTCAGCTGCTCACCGGCAGCCGAGTTGTACTGGGTCGCCGCCTGTTGGGCGTTCTGCAGGGCCTCGTTGATCCGCGCGCCGACGGCCTCGGCGCCCAGTTCCTTGATCAGGCCCTCGTTGATCCGCACCCCGGTCAGCCACTGGTGGCCGTTGATGTTGACCTCCACGGTTCCGGCTTCGTCCTCGCCGCGGAAGTTGCCGGTGTTCATCTGATTCAGCGTGCCTTCCAGGGCCTGCTGAAATCGCGCCGCCAGGGCCAGGGCCGCCGCGACATGCGGGTCCATGTCCATGTCCATCACTTCGACTCCTTCATGTCCTGTCGGCGACGCTGACCGATAACGGCCTCGGTCCACGCCCTGTCCTCGGTGTAGAGAGCTTCGTCATCCTGTTGTGCGCCTTTGGATTTCGAGCCCCCGCCGCCCTGGCCGTGGCCGCCCATCGGCATACCCATGCCACCGCCCGAGGCGGCGCCGCGCCCCGCGGCCGCACCCTGGCCGACGCCCCCGAGGTCACCCGCACCCGCGGGCCGCATCGATTCGCCGGCCTCCATGCCACCGGTCGCCGGCGCCAACGGCATCGCGGGCATGCCGCCGCCACCGCCCCCGCCGCCGAGCGACATCGGTTTCATGCCAGGCTCTTTGCCCAAACTGGCGGCGGCTTCACGGACCGAGGCCAGATCGGCACTCGCGCCCGACGGCATGCCGCCGCCCGCACCGGCGCCGCCGGTGGACGGGATCATCGGGGCCTGCATACCGGTGCCCGAGCCGCCACCGGCCATGGCCGCCGCCTGCATCACCTGCGTGGGGATCAGGCCCGGCGTCTGCGCCGGCGGGGGCGGGTCGATCTTGACGGCAGCAGGGGGCTTTGGCGGGTTCACCGCTTCCAGTTGCGCCTTGGTGTTGTACTCGTTGAGCACCTCTTCGGACTTCGACTGGTACTCCGCGTAGAGCTTGATGGCCTGGTCCTTGTAGGCCGGATCTTTAGACAGCTCTTCAAGTTTCGTGATGTCGGCCAACGTCGGGTGCGAACGGCGGGCCCACACCTGCAGCTGCGCGATGTACTGCCCCTGCTTGGCCAGCGATGTCGCCAGCTTGGCCATGTGGGTGACCCACTCGCGCTGCTGATCCAGCGATGCCTCGCACGCCGTGGCCGCGTCGCCGGTCCAGTTCTCGAAGACGCGGAATCGCTTCATGTCGCCCTGCAGGGCGAAGCTGAGCTGGTTCCAGCCATCAGCGAAGGCGGCCAGCGACGCCCCCTGGTCGCCCGACTCGAGCTTGGTCGCCGCGGCTTTGAGGTCGGTGAAACCGCCGTCCCCGGCGCCCGACACCTGCGCCGTGTCCTGCAGACCGGCGGCGCTGTCACCGCCCTCGCCGCCGGCGGTCTCGCCGGCCACCTCGCCGCCGTCGCTGTTGAGCGCCTGCCCGCCTTCTTCGTCGACGTCCCCGTAAGCCTTGGCCGCGTTCCGCAGCGACGTCGCCAGGCGGGACCGCTCCCGATTACCGGCGGTCAGGAAGTCCCTCATGTTCTCGGCGGACAAGGCGAGCTGCTGGGCGGCGTTCTTGGCAGCGGTGAGACCGCATGGCGCGGCGGGCGCGTCGTTGGGCGGCGTCGCCATCGGCGCCTCGACCTCATCGGCCCGCGAAAGAATCTCCTGCTGGTCTACCGTGACGGTCTGCGGCTGAGTCATATCGGATCGTCCTCCTTAATGCTCTAACCATTATCGTCGCTAAATTTCGAGGTCTCTGCACCAAATTCGCGAACGCCGGCTACTTCGGTAAGGCCAGTTGGTAACGGCTTTCCTCCGGTGGGGAGACACGGCGGATCGGCAACTGCCGGTGGCGCGGCGTGCTGACCATGTTGTGGCGCAGCACGACTTTGTCCACCCCGGAGTGCGGGCCGAGATACGTCGTCGCGTTCTGCCACGTCACCTTGGCCACCTGGCCGATCTGTGCGCCGATGAGCCGGGCGAATTCCTCGAAATGCGGGCCCAGCGTCACGTGCGCACCCGCCGCCGCCGCGCGGACCACGAACTGGGTGAACGTCTGCGCGTCACCCAGGTTGAGGCTGGCGTCGACGTCGTCGAACGGCAGGTAGACCGGGCACCGGTTCACGGTCTCGCCGATCAGCACACCGGCCGAGCCGATCGGGATCTGGCAGTGCCGGTCGGCGATGAGGTTCTGCCCGGTGAGCGCAGGGCGTTGTCCGCCGTAGAGCCGGGTGAAGCCGCGCGGCGTCTTCGGCTTGTCCACCGTGGTCAGCAGCACCGTGGCCTGCGGCAGCATCCCGGGCCTGATGCGCACCCGGGTGACGGTGCGGTCAGCGCGCGCCGACCACCACAGGTCCGGACCGCCCGGGGCGGTGTAGGCCGCGGTGTAGCAATCGCGCCCCTTGATCATCGACCACTTCTCCCGCACGAAGCCCTCGAAGCCGATGTCGATGGCGTGGTCGTAGTCGTCGAAGCTGCGCCCGCACACCGCGTCCACGCCGTGGCTGGCGAGGTTGTCGGCGATGCGGGTGGCCGAGGCGACCAGGTAGCGGGCCAGTCCGGCGACGCCCTCGTCACGGCGCTGGGCGGATTTGCGGGTCAGTTCCGGGTCGGCGCGCAGCATGATCCAGGTGCGGCGGTGGGCCGGAGCCGGATCTGCGCCGAGCACCTGCTGGTACAGGTTCACCACGTCCGGGGCGGCGGTGGTGCCCACCCGGAAGCCGGCCGAGACGATGTCGGCCTCGAGGTCGGGGCAGTGCACTTCCAGCAGGTGTTCCAGCAGCCGGGTATCCAGCACGTCGTCGGTGTGCGCCTTCCCCTCGACGATCACCGTCGGGGTGAACGGCCGCGGCTTGAGTTCGATGACGGCGATCAGGTGGCTGCGCCGCCAGCGGACCGCGACGTGGTCGCCGGGCTTCACCGTGGCCCCCACCACGGGCTCAGACGGAATGTCCGGTGGTTTGCGGCGCCGCCGCAGCCACCGGAAAACCGTTACCACCCAACCGGTGAGGCGGCGTCCGAAGAAGCTGACGAAGGCGACGACGGCGCCCGCCGCCGACAGCGCGATGCCGGCCCACCAGTAACGCGTGGGCAGGAACAGCAGGATGGCGGCCGGTGCCAGCACCGCCAGCACCAGGGTGTGACCGGTGCTGAACTTCAGCCGCAGCGGGTTGGTCATCGCCGGCGCCTCAGCGCCCGGGCGGCCAGCGAGCCGAACCCGAGCGCCACCAGCAGGCCGACGATCGACAGGGTGACCACCGTGATCGGCAGCCGGTCGGGGGCGGGCGTCATCACTGGCGGGGGCATGCGCCGGACGTTGTACGGGATGGTGGCGCCGCCGGGCGTGATGTCCCACGTCAACGCGGCGAGCGCGTTGACCACTCCGTTTCCTACCAGATCGTCGATTCCACCCCCCGGGTGTCGCGCGGTGGCCTCGATGCGCTGCATGACCTGTCGCGCGGTCAGTTCGGGGAACCGCTGACGCACCAGCGCCGCGATGCCGGAGACGTAGGCCGCGGCGAACGAGGTGCCGGCGATGGGCACCGGTCCCTCCTTGCCCTGCAGGGCGTTCACCGGTTCCCCGGCGTCGCCGAGGGATTCGATGTTCTCCGCCGGAGCCGCCACGTCCAGCCACGGCCCATGCATCGAGAAGGTGCTCGGGACACCGCTTTGACCGATGCCACCCACAGCGATCACCGATCCGGCGTACCAGGCCGGCGTGACCACGGTCTGCACCTTGTTCCAGCCGCGGGGGTCGCCGGGGTTGGCCGCGTCGGGCAGCGGATTCTGCGCGCAGTCACCACCGGTGTTACCCGCCGCGACGACGATCACGGCGTTCTTGACGTTGACGGCGTAATCGATGGCCGCGCCCAAGCTCGCCTCGTCGATCGGTTTGGTCACCTTGTAGCAGGCCGCTTCGCTGATGTTGATGACGTTGGCGCCGAGGTTGGCGGCGTGCACCACCGCGCGCGCCAGGCTGCGGATCGAACCGGCGGCCGGGGTGGCATTGGGATCGTTCGGGTTCGGTTGCGTGCCAACGGGTTCGAACGCTTCTGAGGTCTGGCGCAACGAGAGCAGGCGGGCATCGGGTGCCACCCCGACGTAGCCGTCGGTGGGGGCGGGACGGCCGCCGATGATCGCCGCGGTCAGCGTGCCGTGGGCATCGCAGTCGGACAGCCCGTTGCCGGCCTGGTCGACGAAGTCGCCGCCGGGCTCTGCCGGAACGCGGGGCGAGGCGTTGACGCCGGTGTCGATCACCGCGACCGTCACCCCGGCGCCGGTGGCGAACTTGTGGGCTTCGGCGACGCCGATGTAGGCGTTACTCCACGGCGGATCGTGGAAGGTGGAATCCGGCAGCACGGTGGGTGCCGAGCACTGGACGCGTTGTTCGGTGGGCTGATCGGGGCCGGTCACATCCGGTGGGAGGGCGCCGGGATCGATCGGGGGCGGAGTGATTGCCAGTGCCGGCGGCGCCGCGAACGGTGCCGTTGCGACGGCCAGCGCCACCGCCATCAGCAAGATCCGGTGCACCCCCGAATCACTCCGTTCATTGAGTTCGTGCGGCGTGTCAATCCTGGCAGCAGTTTAGACGTAACGGGTGCGTAAACGGCGCTATTCAGGCCGGGTTGTTACCTGTCGCGGTCGGTCTGTCACACGGCCGTGTCCGGAGTCGCGGGTGCCCGGTCGGCGCGTTTCGGGCCGGCACGTTCCGATCCTGGTCAAAGGCGAATCGGCGCTTGATCTTTCCGCGCGGTCTTGCCGCGCGCGGGGCCGGCCGCGATTCAGTCCACTGTGCTCACGCCAGAATTCCCGGTGAAATGCGCCCGGCCACGCGGCGATAATTGAGTCTTGGTGTCGAGTCGCCGAGCGGGCGGCGTCAATTACGGGGGGAATTGATGGCAAAGCTTCTAGCCGCTGCCTGCATCTTCATGGGGCTGTTCATGGTGTACGGCGGCGTCACCTCACTGACCCGCGAGACTCCCCAATGTGGTTCGAGCACCATGCGCTCCACCGACACGTGCGTGGAACTCAACCGCTCGACCGGCCACAGCACCACCCGGTCCGTGGACGAGCAGCGCGGCCAGAACAACTCCACCGGTTGGTGGCTGCTCGGGTTCGGCGTCCCGATAACCGCGTTCGGCGTCCTGCTGGTGGTCGTCATCATCCGCATGAGGCGTGGGTGGGTGCCGCCGCAACGGCAGTGACGTCAGAGTCGGCGGCAGCGGGCAGGCGTTACACTCCTGGTTACTATTGTAAATACGGTACTTGCTACGATTGCCCTCGAACCCCCGGTAGAGAGTGCGAGGTTAGAAGATGGCCACACCCGTAATCGTTGGCGCCGTCCGGACGGCGATCGGCCGGTCCTTCAAGGGCACGCTGGTCAACACCCCGCCCGAGACGCTCATCACCGCGGTGCTGCCCGAGGTGGTGCGCCGTTCCGGGGTGGACCCGTCGGCCATCGACGACATCATCTTCGCCGAATCTCATTACGGCGGCGGTGATCTGGCGCGCTACGCGGCGACGGCCACCGGGCTGGAGCACGTGCCGGGCCAGTCGGTGAACCGGCACTGCGCGGGCAGTCTCACCGCGATCGGCAACGCCGCCGCCCAGATCGGCTCCGGCATGGAGCGGGTGCTGATCGCCGGGGGCGTGCAGTCGCTGTCGATGACGCCGCTGACCAACTGGCGCATCCCCGGCCCGGAGCTGAAGTTCGAGGAGCGGTGGATGCCGCCCACCCACGTCGAGACGCCGGACGCCCCTGCCAAGGACATGTCGATCACCGTCGGGTGGAACACCGCGCAGTCGGTCGGCATCACCCGCGAGGAGATGGACGCCTGGGCGGCCCGCTCCCACCAGCGGGCTGTCGCCGCGCAGGACGCCGGCAAGTTCGCCGACGAGATCCTGCCGCTGAAAGTCACCCAGTTCGACGGGTCGGTCACCGAGTTCGCCGTGGACGAGCACCCGCGCCGCGACACCACAGTCGAGAAGCTGGCCGGGCTGAAGGTGCTGCACCCGGAGATCGAGGGCTTCTCGATCACGGCCGGCAACAGCAGCGGCACCAACGACGCCGCCGCGGCCGTGGCTCTGGTGGACGCCGACTACGCCGCCGCCGAAGGGCTGACCGTGATGGGCAAGGTCCGGGCCTGGGCCGCCGCCGGGGTCGCGCCGCGCGACTGCGGGCTGGGCGCGGTGAAGGTGATCGGCAAGGTACTGCAGCGCGCCGGCCTGTCGGTCGACGACGTGGCGCTGTGGGAGATCAACGAGGCGTTCGCCTCGGTGCCGATCGCCGCGTGCCGGGAGTACGGCATCGACGAGGAGAAGGTGAACTTCTTCGGCAGCGGCTGCAGCCTGGGCCACCCGATCGCGGCGTCCGGGGCGCGGATGGTGACGACGCTGACCTATGAGCTGATGCGGCGCGGCGGCGGCATCGGTGTGGCCGCGATGTGCGCGGGCGGCGGTCAGGGCGGGGCGGTCGTCGTCGAGGTCTAACCGGCCGTCATAGCTCGATCGGCACGTGCTTCTCGGCGCACGCCTCGCGTACCGCGGTGATCACGTCCTGGGTGCGCAGCGTCTGCAGATCCTCGACGGTCACCGACCCCTTGGCACTGCGGTGCTGGGCGGCCACCCGTGAATCCCTCAGTCGCTCAGCACGTTCCACGATGTTGCGGGCGAAGCGTCCGTTCTGCATGAGGTCGACGCCGTGGGTGCCGTCCGGTGCACGATACGAGCGCAATGTCGCACAGGCCGCCGTCAGCGCCTCGGCGGCGCTCGGCTCGATGACGGTGGCTCTCGGATCGCCATAACGCACGGCAATTTCCACCAGCTCGTCGGGCGTGTACGACTCGAATCGCAGCTTGCGGTTGAACCGCCCGGCCAAACCGGGGTTCACCGTGAGGAATTCGTCGACTTCCTTTTCGTAACCGGCGCCGATGAAGCAGAAGTCGAACCGGTGCACCTCGAGTGCGACCAACAACTGGTTGACCGCCTCCATGCCGATCATGTCCGGCCGCCCGTCCTGGTGTCGTTCTACCAGTGAATAGAACTCGTCCATGAACAGCACACGGCCCAGCGAACGGTCAATCAGCTCATTGGTTTTCGGACCGGACGCACCGATGTGCTCGCCGCAGAAGTCGGCCCGCTTCACTTCGACGATCTCGGGATGACGGACGATACCCAAGCCGGCATAGATCTTTCCCAGCGCTTCCGCGGTGGTGGTCTTTCCCGTCCCCGGCGGACCGACCAACAACATGTGATTCGTCTGATTGGCCACCGGCAGCCCCGCCGCCAGCCGCAGCGCACGGACCTCGATCTGGTCCTCCAATTCGGCGACCGCGCGCTTGACCTCGGCCAGTCCGACCTGATTGTCGAGCAGCGCGCGACCCTCCTGCAACAGTTGCCCGCGGCGCTCCTCGTGTTGGGCATCGGTGCGCTGCTGCACGGAACGCTGAGTCTTGACATCCCATTTGTCCGTACGGGTGCCGATGGTCTCCTCATCGGTGACCAGGAGCTGCAGGCTGGAGTCGGCCAGCGCCTGTTTGGCGGTCACCAGCAGCGCACCGTTGATCGTTGCGCGGGACAGCCACTCTTGCGCCTGCGTTTCGTCGCCGAGCTGGCGGTGCGCCATCCCACGCACATAGGCGAGGTCGGCCGCGATCAACGGGTAGTCCGCGGAATCGATTGCCGTGATGGCGTTCTCGTTGCGGGCGCGGCGCGGCCCGGCGCCCGCTGGGTGCACCTCCACCCGGTCGGTCCAGCTGAGCGCAACCCGCGCCTGCCCCAGGTGGGCAGCGGCGTGCGCCGCCAACGCGCAGGTCGCCGCCGTGACCGCCGACATGATGATGGCCTGCGGAGGTAGTACCGTCGCCGCCACGGAGACAGCGTCCGGCCACCGCTGCGTGGCGAACATCAGGTACGCCTCGATGTATTGCTGCCACTGGTGGTTCTCCCAGGTGTCCAGCAGGGCGGGGTCACGCAGCAGGGCGTCGGCCTCGGCGTACTGGGCCGCATCGACCAGCGCGCTGGCCAGAGCCAATCCGGCGTGCGAGGCCTCGGTCACCGAAATCGACAGGTACGGGCCCGCTTTGACGGGCGCCGACAATCGCACGCCAAGCCGGTTCGTCTCGCGGTGCAATCGCGACCCGTACACATACAGTTGCCGCACCGTCGTCAACGACTCGTCACCCGCGGCGATCCGGCCCAGCCAGGCATCGGCCATCGACGGGTCGATCTCGGTTGCCTCTCGGAATCGCGCCCCCGCCCCGGCAGGGTCCCGGTCCAACAGCGACATGCCCTGGTCGAACCGCTTGCGTGCGGCGGTCGTCATGGTGCCGCTCGTCATGGTGAATCCGCCGTTGCCAGGTCACCACTGCCCGTGGGTTCAGTGGACACGTAACGATTCTCGGCCCGGAACAGCTCGACCTCCACGGTATGAACCTGGCCGGCGGCCGCAACCGAAATGGTGGCGGGACCGGTCTGCGTGATGAGCACCGTCGCCGAGCCGCGGTGTTCAGTGTCCGGCTCGCCCACGGCGACAATGGTGTTCGGGCGGGGCGCGGGAGTGACGGTGCCGTCCACCACGCTGACCGTGGTACCGGCCATCGGCTTGGCCAGGTCGGTGACGGCGACATCGGGAGTTCGAACAGTGCTCCAGCGCTTGAGGTTTCGTGTGTGCACGGTGATCCGCTCGCCCGCCCCGGCCAGCCTGACCACGATGCGTTTGGCGAGCGCGTCTTCTGCGGCGATGTGCACCCGGCTGAATTCACCCGGGTCGTCGAGAGGCAACATCATTCTGTTTCCGTCGTCGACTTTGCCGAGCAGAACTCCCGAGGGGCCGATCGGGATCACGAGTGGATCGGTAAAGGGTCCGCGCCGGATTCCACGCAACCGGGGCAACGGGCCGCAGAGACTGGCTGCGAGTGCCGCGGCCTGTTCACCCGGCAATGTCTGCAACAACATGCCCGGTGGAGCCGTCGGCGGTTGCGCAGTGCGGACAGTGACCGTGGCCGTGATGCTGCCGTCGCCGAAAAGCGTGATGTTCTGGGTGATGCCGTCAGCGCGCATCGTCCACGCGTGCGCCAGATTGTCGGTGGTGATATCGGCGGGCCGGTACCAATACGTGGTCAGCCAACCCCGCTCGCCGCGCACCGACCCCCAGCGGCGGTTCAACACCTCCAGCGCGGAGGACCCCAGCCTTCGTTCCAGCTCGACGATGTCGGTAGCCGTTGCCACCTTGGCGCGGATTCCGCGCTGGCGCATCGCCGCGCTGATCCGTTGCGCGGCGGCCAGAGTCGCCGTGCCCACGGAAGTCCTGGACCGCAGCGCTTCGGCGTTGGCCATCGCGGGAATGCGCACGACGAGCCAGGTTTCGCGCTGCCCGGCATACGGCGGCGTGCCGATCAGTGTGTCGTAGACCCGGGGGTAGTCGCCGGTGTGCCGCCGCCGGGCACCGGTGCTGACCACGCTGAGCGATGCCAGCCGCAGCCCCAGAGTCTGCCGTAGCAGCGGCACGAGATCGCCGATGTCAAAGGCATTCTCGGTGAGGGTCGAGGTCGAGCCGGTGAAGAGGGTCGGCGTGTGCGCCTTGCCCAGTAGCTGGACGGCGGCCACCGCGGTCCCATCTTGGAAACGCACTCCGCCGCCGGCGCGGTCGTTGGCCACGGTATGCGGCTCGGACCACCGCATGGGTCGTCTGCGCCGCCACCACAAGCTGAACCACGAGCACGCCGTCTGTCCCCGCCAGCGAACGACGGTGACCGCCAGCCCCAGGACCAAACCCGTTGCCGCCCCGGCATAGCCGGTGATCGCCCACCCGGTCAGGGTGGCCAGGAAGATGCCGCCGATGACGATCGGCCGGATGTCGCGTGTCATCGTTCCCGCCGGACCCGGGTGATCAGGGCGGCGGCTGCCACTGCTGCCATGACGAGTCCGGCGAAGATCACCGCAACGGTGCGGGCGCGGTGATCCGGTGGCCGCGGCGGCGCGGCCGGAGTGATTATCCGGCTGTGCGCTGCGGGTGGAAGCCGCTCCCCCGCAGGCACATCGAAGGTCAACGCCGCCACCGGGTCCACCACCCCGTAGCCGACCTGGTTGTCCACCCCGCGCGGTGGATTGTGTGCTGTCTGGATGATGCGGTTGATGATCTGGTGAGCGGACAGCCCTGGATACTTGGCACGCACCAGAGCCGCGACGCCGCTGACATAAGCGGCGGAGAAGCTGGTCCCCCAGATCGGCATGTTCTTCTCGCCGGGCCGGATTGGGGGGTAGGCGTTGACAGGCCCACCGGACTGCGGCGACAGCCCCATGATGCCGACGCCGGGCGCCGCCGCCGCCACCCAGGGCCCGGCCAGGCTCTTGCTGATGACGGCGCCGGTGTTGTCGACCGCGCCCACCGACAACACGTAATCGGAGAACCATGACGGCGACGAGACGGTCTTGACCTGATGCCAGTCCCGCGGGTCGGCGGCGTCCAGCGGGTCGAAGGAGGGGTTCTGGGCACAGCCGTCTTCGCTGTCATTGCCCGCGGCGGCGACGATGACCGCATCCTTGACCGTCGCGGCGTACCACACCGCCGCGCCGATGGCCGCCTGATCCAGCGGGTCAGCGGCAGGTACGCACGATGTCACGCTGATGTTGATCACTTTGGCGCCCATGTTGGCGGCGTGCACGATCGCACTCGCCAAGGTCGCGATGGAGCCCGCCTTCTTGCGGACCTCCATGTCGCCGGGTCCGGGATTGGCCGGCTCGTAGGCGCGCGACGACTGGCGGATGGAGATGATCACCGCGTGCGGGGCCACACCCATGACGCCGTCGGGTGCCCCCGGCGGCGGGGCGGGTACCTCCGGTATGTCGGCTCCGCCGGGGCCGGGATCCCCCGGCCCGTTGGACGGTTCGTCGCCGGGTAGCGGTGGCGGTGGCGCCGGTCTGGTCTCGGTGACGGTGACCGGGGTGGGCGGCGGCGGTGCCGCGGGAGGCGGCGGCGGCCCCCCGGGTGGCGGCGGCGCGCCCTCGACCGGGGGTGGTCCCGCGGGCGGCGGGAACGCCGCCGTGGCGGGCATCGGGGCGGGCATCGGGCTGCCCTGCGGCGCGGCGCCGATCACCGACGCCACGATGGTGCCGTGGGCATCGCAGTCCATCAGGCCGTCGCCGCCCATGATGTAGTCGCCGCCGGCGACCACCCGCAATCGCGGGCTGGGGTTGATGCCGGTGTCGATGATCGCCACCGGCACGCCGTTGCCGGTCGAGTACTGCCAGGCCTTGCTGATGTTCAGCATGGTGAAACCGGGCGCGGTGACCCCCACATTGGGATCGGCCACGGTGATGGTCCGCGCACACATGTTGCTCTGCCGCATCGGTTGCTCCGCGGCCGGCCTACCGTCCGCGGGCACCCGGGACGGGTCGATTGTCGGTGGCGGAATAGCCTGTGCCACCGGGTAACACGTCGACAGGCCCAGCACGATGCCGGCCAGCGCAGCGGCGCTCAGCCTCCTGCCGGTCGTCTCAGTCCGGCTCATCGCATGCGCACCCACGTGAACAACCCGCCGATCCAGGCGGCCATCGGCAGCGCAGCGATGATGGCAACGATCTCGACCCACTCCGCGGCCATCCGGACCAGCGGGGTGAACCTGGTGACCGGCACGAGCAAGGCCGCCAGCAGTCCGGCCGCGGCGAACGCCACCAGCAGGACTGTCGCAACCACGAGTGCCTGGGCCGACGAGGCCGGCTCATGCACAACGTGTTTGACGATTCCCGCACAGGTCGCGACGGCCGCCCCCGATACCAACGCAACGGCCTGCCGTCGGTCGGCGAAGGCCCTGCCCCGGCTGATGAAGATCACCACGAACAGCGCGGCGAGTACCGCGGCCGCCGACGCCCGGTCGCGGCCCGGCATCAGCGACGACCACACCGCGGCGGGCAACGCTGCCGCGGCGCCGACGCAGATTCCCGTCAGCACGTTGTTGGCGCGCCTGGCCGCCGCAGCGATTTGTGTGCCGCGCGGGGTGGTGTCGGTATTGGCCTCATCGTCGGCACCGTCGTCGACGGGTGCGACGGCGTCTGTGGGCAGTCCGGCGCTGCGCCGGAACAAGTCGCGCCCGGTGATCGAACCGAAGTACGGCGGCCGGATCCGCGCGACCCACAGCGCGATCGTCGGGGCCAGGGTCAGGACAAGCAGCAGGGTGATCAATGTGCACATACCCAGCCACTGGGCGGGTACGGGCCACCACATCCGCACCGCTGCAACAGTTCCGCCCAGCGCGCACAGCGTCACCACCATCGCTGCCGCGCTGACGTAGCGTCCCGTCGCTGCACTCATCCCCCAGGTCAAGACGCCCGCCGTCAGCGTTGCGATGAAAACATGGGCCGCACCGAGATGACCCGGCGCACCCGCACCCAGCGCCACCGCGAGGAGTGGCACCGCCAGCCACCCGAACCCGTCGAACATGTCGGTGCGATGCGGCCACCACCTCCACACCGCAACGGCCCCGGCTGCGGACAGTAGCCCGACGCTGCCGGTGACCACGCTGGCCGCCAGCGCGTCCGACGAAATACGCTGCCGCACAGCAAGTCCCAATATCGTTGCGGCGACGGCTGCGGTGATGGCCAACGCGGTGCAGGCCGCGGTGCGCACGGTGACCGGTTCGAAAAGCTTTTTGCCCACCCGGGCCAGGCCGGTGGACAGCGATTCGTACTGCGGCTCGAAAGATTCACCATCGACCGCGGGAACGAGCGCCAGTGTGGCGCCGTCCTCGACGCCCAGTTCGTCAAGGGTCTTCGTGACATCCAGGCGCACGCCGTTGGCTTTGTGCAATTCGTATCCGGCGCCGGCGTCCAGGCCGCTCAGACCGCGACGCTTGAGTTCGTCGTTGAGCAGCTCGACGGCGTTGTCGATGAAGACCTCGATCGGAACCGATGCGGGGTAAACCTGCGAAAGAAGGTGTTCACCGCAGACGACGGCCACCGCACACCGGGCGGGAAACGACACCTTCGCCATTACCGTGGCCTGTCGGCATCCGGAATGTACTTGTCCGCGAGCCCGGCAGTGATCTCGAACAACCGCAAGCGAGATTGCTTTCTCAATTCGTGGCGAGTATCGATGATGCCGCCCTTGGCCAAATACGGGTCGTACGGCATGAATTCGACGGTGGCCCCGGATTGCCGGAAGCGTTCGGTGAGATATTTACGTGCGTCCGGGTCGTATTTGTCGCGGCTGTCGTTGAGGATAACGGTGCTTCGGGACACCAACTCGTGATAACCCATCGACCGCAGCAGGTCGATCGAACGTGTCACCGGCAGGGAGGTGTCCGCGGTCAGACCTGAGACGAAGACGAGGGCATCACACGCGTCGAGTACCGCCTTCATCACCGGGTGTTCCAGGTCGTCCGACGTGTCGACCACGATGACGGTGTGGGTGCGGCGCAACCGCGAGAGCACCCCGGTGAACATCGACGGCACCAGTGGCCGTGGTTGGTCCGAGGCGCGGTTGCCGGCCAGTACGTCCAGGCCAATGCTGTTCTGGCCCAGATGTTCTCGAATGTCGGCGTAGCCCTGGACGTCGGTGTCGTTCAGAACGGCCGAGTAGTCCCCGGGCGGGGATTCATCGATCCGGCCGGCCAGCGTCCCGAACCCCGGGGCGGCGTCGATGGCGACCACGTTGTCGGGCCGGCATTCCCGGAACACGCCGCCGATGCACGCGGTCATCGTGGTCTTGCCGACCCCGCCCTTGCCCGAGATCACCCCGATCACGTACTGCTTGCGGATGTGGCGGCGGATCCGCGTCTGCAATTCGCGGTAGTGCCGTTCGGCCGGCGACTCCCCGAGATTGATCGTCTGAAAAGACAACGCGTAGAGGAACTTTCGCCAGCCCGATCCGGGTGGCACTTTCCGCGGAGCCACCATGTCGGAAATGCGCAGGGTGCCGGAGACGGATTCCTGGTGCTGGTAACGCCCGGTCTGTTCGGCGGCGTTCGGGCCTGCATTCCACGTATTCGTCACGGCGCGATCACTAACACTTGGCTGCTACCTCTCGACTACACAACTTTGCGGTACGAATGCCAGTCCTGCTCTGCCGGCAGGCGCCGCATCATGCGGTGTACGGCCGCGGCGACGTTGCCGCTCGTCCCAGGCGCGACGATCATCCAGGTTCGCCCGCCGGATTCGACATCCTCGGCAACCAATCGCCCCTCGGGGGTGTCGATGATCGTCACCGCACTGGGGCCGACGTGAGTGCGCTGGAACCGTCCCGTCTCCACCCCCGACTGCGTCGCGACGATCGAGGCCTGTGCTGACCGGGCCGGATCCGCGGCCAGGATCAGCAGCCGCATCTGATCAGCGTCCACACCCTGTCCGGCCAGAAAGCTGCGCAGTTCCTCGTGGCCGGCCGCCGCGGTCCGCAGGGCACCGGCATCCAGGGTGACCGGCCTTAGCAGCGCCGGCGCGAGGTGGCCGCACAACCGCTCGATCTGCCTGTCGAGCACCGTGTTCGCCGTTCCCTCCGCGGTGGCCGTGCCCGCGCCGCTGATGCGAATCACGTCCGCCGAGCGCTCCAGAGCGACCCACCACTGAGCGAACCTGGCGAGCAGGACCCGGGCCGGTTCGTCGTCACCGGGTGCACGGATGTGCAGGATCAACGCGACGTCGTGGCGCGACAGTACGGTCAGCCACTCCACGACGGTGGGATCGACGGAGTCGGTCCCATCGACGACTCCGGCCGCACGCAACTCAGCGGTCACCGGATGCTGCCACGCCAGCCACTTGGACTCCACGCTGGGCAGATGCGGCCGCAGACCCAGCTCGGGAGCGACAGTCTCGATTCCCGTGAGTACTTGCAGGGCCCAGAGGCCGTCGACGGTGGTGGTTAACACGTTGTCTCTCAATGCAGGCCAAGGGCGCACGCTGTGCATGCGCCCCGCCGGCCCACTCGAAGTGGCTAGGTGAACAAGGTGCCCATCTGGGCGTCGGTCGCTTGCGCCATCTCGTCCACGTTGTGAACGGTGTGGGCATGGCGGCTGACGGTCTGGATCAGGTCTTCCAGGCCGCGCAACATCTGCTGCTGGGCGTCGAAGAATGCGGTTGCGCCGTGGCCCTGGAAGAAGTCCCCGAGGGCCTGGGTCATGTGCAGGACATCGGCGTGGATCTCCATCAGTTGCGCGGCCTGCGAACCGACCTCACCGGCGAAGCCGATGACGGCGCCATGGTTGTAGACGATCTGATCTGTCATGAGAGTTCGTTCCTTTGTCAATGGTGGGGCGAATTCGGGTGTGGACAGCGCTGTGGGCTAGACCGCTTGGGCTCCCCCGCCGAACACGCCATTGAGATCGTGTGCGGCGTCGGCTTCGTGGTTCTCCATCAGGACCGCCGCCCGGCCCAGGCCGTGTGCCAACCGCTGGCCGCCGGTCATGATCTGCTGCAGATCGTGGTGAATGTGGCCCGCAGTGTTCAGCGATGTCGAGCCGGCGTCGCCTGCCCAGCCGGTCGCGCTGATGATGTTTTCGTGGCCGCTCAAATATTGGTTCGCGATCGTCAGAGCTTCTTGCAGCCTTGTTTCAATTCGCTGCTGAGTACTGCGCAGAAGTTCTGGAGTGACAACGGTGGCATTTGCCATTATTTACGTCTCCCTCAATTAATTGAGCTTCCCGAGCTGGGGTCTGCGTAAAACTAGACCAGCTTCCGCGGGCTGTCACTTCACCCGATGCCGTTGCTACACAGGCATTAAGCAGGTTGTTTAGTGGACACGAGAAATCATGGCGTGTCAAACGGTGGACGCCGAAGTAATGGTCGAAACTGTTAGCTGCGGGTATTTGAGAATGAATTCATAACTCCGTCGCGCCGTCGGCTGCGCCGTCTCCATTCGTATCCGCCAGGCGAAGGTCCCACAGCCCGTCACCGTTGGTGTCGACGTATCCGGTCACTCCGTCGGGACCGGCGCAGACGACCCGGTCGGCCACCCCGTCGCCGTCCGAGTCGAACAACCGGTCGTCGAGCCGGCCCTGCCCGTCGAAATCGACCAGCGGACCTCCGGTGTGTTGCACGCCGTCTCGGCCGAACCACCGGACGTGCCCATCACGGTCGACCGCGACCGCCCACGCCCCGGACCCGTCGTCCACGAAGTAGGTGTCCGGGGTGCCGTCGTTGTCGAGATCGAGCACCGCGTGGTCGGCCCAACCGTCGCCGTCGAGATCGGCCAGCGCGTCGTCTCGCAGCCCGTCACCATCCAGATCCAGACCGATCGCGTCCAGCGTGCCGTCGCCGTCGAGGTCCAGATCGGGCGGGCGAGTCCAGATGGCGGCGGTGCCGTCGTCTGCGCCCAGGCAGTAGTCCATACGGGTTTCGACGTCATGGCGGTGCTGTCGGTTCCCTGATCGTGACAGAAGCGCGCGTTCGCTGCACATCAGCCCGGCAGGGCATTGATCCGGACTCTGGCCCCGGTGCAGGAGACCGACCTCGGTCAACTAATCCGTTTGACCGGACTTCCGCGTGTTCCACCACGCCAGCAGCTCCGCCGTCGCCTCCTCGTTGGACAGCGGCCCGCGGTCCAGCCGCAGCTCCTTGAGGAACCGCCACGCCTCCCCCACCTGCGGGCCGGCCGGGATGTCGAGCAGCCGCATGATCTCGTTGCCGTCCAGGTCCGGGCGCACCCGGTCCAGGTCCTCCTGGGCGGCCAGTTCGGCGATCCGCTCCTCCAGCCGGTCATAGGACGCGCGCAGCCGCGCGGCCCGGCGCTTGTTGCGCGTCGTGCAGTCCGCCCGCACCAGCTTGTGCAACTGCGGAAGCAGTGGTCCGGCGTCAGTGACGTAGCGGCGCACCGCGGAGTCGGTCCACTTGCCTTCGCCGTAGCCGTGGAACCGCAGGTGCAGGTACACCAGCTGGGACACGTCGTCGACCATCTGCTTGGAGTACTTCAGCGCCCGCATCCGCTTGCGCACCATCTTGGCGCCGACCACCTCGTGGTGGTGAAAGCTCACCCCGCCGTTGGGTTCGTGGCGGCGGGTGTCGGGCTTGCCGATGTCGTGCAGCAGCGCGGCCCAGCGCAGCACCAGATCCGGACCCTCGTCCTCGAGTTCGATGGCCTGGCGCAGCACGGTCAGCGAATGCTGGTAGACGTCCTTGTGCTGGTGGTGTTCGTCGATGGCCATCTGCATGCCGCCGATCTCGGGCAGCACCACCTCACCCATCCCGGTTTGCACCAGCAGGTCGATGCCAGCCACCGGGTGCGCCCCCAGCAGCATCTTGTCCAGCTCGACGGCCACCCGCTCGACGCTGATCCGGGCCAGCTGCGGGGCCATCTGCTCGATCGCCGTCAGCACCCGCGGGGTCACCGTGAAGCCGAGTTGGGAGACGAACCGTGCCGCGCGCAGCATCCGCAGCGGGTCGTCGCCGAACGACACCTCCGGGGGCATCGGGGTGTCGAGCACCTTGGCGCGCAGCGCCACCAGCCCGCCCAGCGGGTCGAGGAACTCGCCCAGCCCCTCGGCGGTGATGCGCACGGCCATCGCGTTAACGGTGAAGTCGCGGCGCACCAGGTCGTCTTCCAGGCGATCGCCGAACCGCACCTCCGGATGGCGCGACACCTGGTCATAGGTGTCGGCGCGGAACGTCGTGATCTCCAGCCGATGTCCGTCTTTACCGACACCGACCGTGCCGAAGTCGATACCGGTATCCCACAGCGCGTCGGCGAACGGCCGCGCGATCTGCTGAATCTCCTCCGGCCGGGCGTTGGTGGTGAAGTCCAGATCCGGGCTAAGCCGGCCCAGCACGGCGTCCCGCACCGACCCGCCCACCAGGTACAACTCGTAGCCGGCCGCGGCGAACGCCGCGCCGAGCTCGCGCAACTGGGGCGCGTACTGATGCAGTGCGACCGCGGCGGCGGTCAGCAGTTCGGCATCCGGGACGGGTTGGGCCACGTTCGGTGAGCCTAATAGGAATGCCGTGGTGACTCAGCGCACGTCCGGGCACCGCCCCGCGCCATCGAGTGTGCGTCCGCCGACTCCGGTGTGCGCCCACCACGGCCCTACGGCGAATATCGCGCGGCCACCGCACACCCGATGCCACACCCGCGCGTTGTCGCGCGGCGGCGGGCAAACACCCACCCGCCCGATCCAGAGACTGCTGTGACGAATGTGCCGCACGCGACTCACGTGACCAAAGGTGCCCGTCGACGGCGAGTGCATCAGGAAGACGGGCCCGTGCCAGCTAATATCGCTTGGGTGTCGGAGGGCGAACAAGCCAAACCACGTCGACGCCGCGGTCGGCGTCGTGGTCGTGGCGGCGCACGTCCGGCTGAGAACAATACGGAAAGCCAGCCGGCCGCCGACACGGTACCCACCCCGGCCGCCGCTGCCAAGCGCCGGCCCCGGCCGCGGCGGGCCCCCGACCGGATGCGCACCGTGCACGAAACCTCCGCCGGCGGCCTGGTCATCGACGGGATCGACGGCCCCCGAGAAACACAGGTGGCCGCCCTGATCGGACGCATCGACCGGCGTGGCAGGATGCTCTGGTCGCTGCCCAAGGGCCACATCGAGATGGGTGAGACTGCCGAGCAGACCGCCATCCGTGAGGTCGCCGAGGAGACCGGGATCCGCGGCGGCGTGCTTGCCGCGCTGGGGCGCATCGACTACTGGTTCGTCACCGACGGACGACGGGTGCACAAGACCGTGCACCACTATCTGATGCGGTTCTTGGGTGGGGAGCTGTGCGACGAAGACCTGGAGGTCGCCGAGGTGGCGTGGGTGCCGATCCGGGAACTGCCGTCCCGGCTGGCCTACGCCGACGAACGCCGTCTGGCCGAACGGGCCGACGAGCTGATCGACAAGCTGCAGAACCACGGCGAGCACGCGCTGCCGCCGCTCCCGCCAAGCGCGCCGCGGCGTCGGCCGCAGACCCACTCCCGCACCCGTCACGCCAACGACCCGGAGCCGGGCAAGAACGGTCACGGGCGGGGGCCGTGACGGCGTCGCGCGATAGCGGGGCCAGGTTGGTGCGTCTCGCCGCAGTGATCGGCATCCTGGCCGGTTTCGGGATGTTGCTCACCGCGCCCGGTGCCCTCCCGCGCGCCGGTGCCGGCGAGCCCACCGCGACGCCGTTCGTCCAGGTCCGCATCGACCAGGTGTCACCGGATGTCGTCACCACCACCAGCGACCCGGTCGTCACCGTCAGCGGCATGGTCACCAACATCGGCGACCGCCCGGTGCGCGACGTGATGGTCCGCCTCGAACACGCCTCCGCGGTCGAGGCCACCACCGGCCTGCGCACCTCGCTGGACGGCAGCACCGACCAGTACGAGGCCGCCGCGGACTTCCTCACCGTGTCCCCGGAACTGCAGCGGGGCCAGCAGGCCGGCTTCACCCTGTCCGCGCCGCTGCGCTCGCTCACCAAGCCGTCGCTGGCCGTCGACAAGCCGGGCATCTTCCCGGTCCTGGTCAACGTCAACGGCACCCCCGACTACGGCGCGCCCGCCCGGCTGGACAACGCGCGATTCCTGCTGCCGGTGGTGGGCGTCCCGCCGGACAAGGGCGACCGGGGCACCGAAGCCGTCCCCGCCGTCGCGCCCGAAACCACCAAGCCGGTGTGGATCACCATGCTGTGGCCGCTGGCCGACCGGCCCCGGCTGGCACCGGGGGTTCCCGGCGGCACCATCCCGGTCCGGCTGGTCGACGACGACCTGGCCAACTCCCTGGCCAACGGCGGCCGCCTGGACACCCTGCTGGCCGCCGCCGAACTTGCCACCAGCCGCGACGTCGACCCCGACGGCGCCGTCGGGCGCGCGCTGTGTCTGGCCGTCGACCCGGACCTGATCGTCACCGTCAACGCCATGACCGCCGGCTACGTCGTGTCCAACGCCGCCGACGGTGCCGCGCAACTGCCCGGCACCCCCACCCACCCGGGCACCGGCCAGGCCGCCGCGACCACCTGGCTCAACCGGCTGCGCGCGCTGGCCCACCGCACCTGCGTGGCGCCGCTGCCCTACGCCCAGGCCGACCTGGACGCCCTGCAGCGCGTCAACGACCCCGGCCTCAGCTCCACCGCCACCGTCAGCAACGGCGAGATCATCGACCGCATCCTGGACGTCACGTCGGTACGCGGCACCGCCCTGCTGCCCGACGGCCCGCTGACCAGCCGCGCGGTCAGCCTGCTCAGCGCCAACGACAACACCGTCGCCGTCGCCGCGGCCGACCTGACCGCCCAGGACGCGGCCGACGCCGGCAGCGCCAACGTCACGCCGCACCGGCTCTCGCCGCAGGTGGTGGCCGCGCCGTTCGACCCGGCCGTCGGGGCCGCGCTGGCCGGGGCCGGCACCAACCCGACCGTCCCGACCTATCTGGACCCGTCGCTGGCGATCCGGGTCAACCACGACTCGCCCACCGCGCGTCGCCAGGATGCGCTGGGCGCCATGCTGTGGCGCAGCCTCACCCCCGAAGCCGCCCCGCGCACCCAGATCCTGGTGCCGCCGGCGGTGTGGTCGCTGCAGGGCGACGACGCGCAGTTCATCCTGACCGCCCTGGCCACCTCCATCCACTCCGGTCTGGCCGTGCCGCGACCGCTGCCCGCCCTGGTCGCCGACGCCGCCGCCCGCATCGAACCCCCCGTGCCACCCGGCGCCTACCCCTCGGAGCGGGGCCGGTTCAGCGACGAGATCACCGGCGAGATCAGCGGCCAGGTGGGCCGGCTGTTCAAGCTGACCTCGGCGCTGATGACCGACGAGCGCACCGGCCTGACCGGGCCCCAGTACACCGCGCCGCTGCGCGAGGACATGCTGCGGGCGCTGAGCGAGTCGGTGCCGCCGGACACCCGCAACGGCCTGGCCCAGCAGCGCCTGGACGTGGTGGGCACCACGGTCAACGACTTCTTCGGGTCGGTGACGATCGTCAACCCGGGCGGCTCCTACACGCTGGCCACCGAGCACAGCCCGCTGCCGCTGGCGCTGCACAACGGCCTGGCCGTGCCGATCCGGGTGCGGCTGCAGGTCAACGCCCCGCCGGGGATGACGGTGACCGATATGGGCGAGATCGAGCTGCCGCCGGGATACCTGCCGCTGCGGGTCCCCATCGAGGTCAACTTCACCCAGCGGGTCGCCATTGACGTCGGCCTGCGCACCCCGGACGGCACCACCCTGGGCGAACCGGTGCGGTTGTCGGTGCATTCCAACGCCTACGGCAAGGTGCTGTTCGCGATCACCCTCACCGCGGCGGCGGTGCTGGTCACGCTGGCCGGCCGCCGCCTGTGGCACCGCTTCCGCGGCCAACCCGACCCCGCCGACCTCGACCGCCCCGACCCCCCTGCGCCCGGACGTACGCGGCCGCCGAGTGAGCGGGCGATCGAGCAACGGGTTCACGAAGAGCACCGCGTATGAACCCCGCACCCCGAGGGGTGCAACCGGCGCCGCAGTCGGCGCCGCCGCCACCCAAACATCAGCTGTCTCAGCCGCGCAGCACCGTCCCACCGCCGGGGCTGCCGCCGCGGCCGGGCTGGACTCCGCAGCAGCAACGGCCGGCGGCGCCCGCGCGCCCCCGCCAGGAGGAGCTCTCCGACGCCGCGGTGGTGTCGCGGTCCTGGGGCATGGCGTTCGCCACCCTGATCAGCAGGCTCACCGGTTTCGCCCGGATCGTGCTGCTGGCCGCGATATTGGGCGCGGCGCTGTCGAGCTCGTTCTCGGTGGCCAACCAGCTGCCCAACCTGGTCGCCGCCCTGGTACTGGAGGCGACGTTCACCGCCATTTTCGTGCCGGTGCTGGCGCGCGCCGAGCAGGACGACCCCGACGGCGGGGCGGCCTTCGTGCGGCGGCTGGTCACCCTGGCCACCACGCTGCTGATCGTGGCCACCGTGTTGTCGGTGGTCGCGGCGCCGCTGCTGGTGCGGCTGATGCTGGGCCGCAACCCCGAGGTCAACGAACCGCTCACCACCGCGTTCGCCTACCTGCTGCTGCCCCAGGTGCTGGTCTACGGCCTGTCCTCGGTGTTCATGGCGATCCTGAACACCCGCAACGTCTTCGGGCCGCCGGCCTGGGCGCCCGTCGTCAACAATGTCGTCGCCATCGCCACACTCGGGGTCTATCTGGCCGTCCCGGGCAAACTGTCCGTCGATCCGGTCGAGATGGGCAACGCCAAGCTGCTGGTGCTCGGCGTCGGCACCACCCTGGGCGTGTTCGCCCAGACCGCGGTCCTGCTGGTGGCCATCGGCCGCCAGCACATCAGCCTGCGCCCCCTGTGGGGACTCGACGACCGGCTCAAACGCTTCGGCACCATGGCCGCCGCGATGGTGCTCTACGTGCTGATCAGCCAGCTCGGCCTGGTGATCGGCAACCAGATCGCCAGCGCGGCCGCGGCCTCCGGACCGGCGATCTACAACTACACCTGGCTGGTGCTGATGCTGCCGTTCGGCATGATCGGCGTCACGATCCTGACCGTGGTCATGCCGCGGCTGAGCCGCAACGCCGCCGCCGACGACATCCCCGGCGTGCTGGCCGACCTGTCGCTGGCCACCCGGCTGACCATGATCACGCTCATCCCGGCGGTGGCGTTCATGACCGTCGGCGGCCCGGCGATGGGCAGCGCGCTGTTCGCCTACGGAAACTTCGGCCAGGTCGACGCCGGATACCTGGGTGCGGCGATCGCACTGTCGGCGTTCACCCTCATTCCCTACGCCCTGGTGCTGCTGCAACTGCGGGTCTTCTACGCCCGCGAACAGCCGTGGACCCCGATCGTGATCATCATGGTGATCACGTCGGTCAAGATCGCTGGCTCGCTGCTGGCCCCGCACGTCACCAGCAACAAGGATCTGGTCGCCGGCTACCTCGGGACGGCCAACGGCCTGGGCTTCCTGGCGGGCGCCGTCGTCGGCCATTTCCTGCTGCGCCGCAGCCTGCGCCCGAAGGGCGGAGCGCTGATCGACCTCGGCACCCTGCGCACCATCCTGGTCGCGATCTCGGCGTCGCTGCTGGCCGGACTGATCGCCCACGTCGCCGACCGGCTGCTCGGGTTGCACCGATTGACCGAGCATGGCGGCATCGGCTCGCTGCTGCGCCTGTTCGTGCTCGGGGTGATCATGCTGCCGATCCTGGGCGGGGTGATGCTCGGCGCGCGTGTCCCCGAGGCGCAGGCGGCCGCCGCGGCCATCCAGCGCAAAATAGGGCGCGCACGGCGGGCCCCAGCCACGACAACGGTGTCGTCCGCGGGTCGCTCCGTCACGTACCCTGAGCAAAGAAAATCGTCCCTGCCGGGGGGACATGCGGTCCAGGAGCCGATCCGGCGCAGACCTCCGGTAGCCAGGGCCGGGCTAGCGAAAGGACCGGAGGTGACCGACCGCACTTCGGATAACGCCGCACCGAGTTCGATGGCGGGCGACGACTTCCAGCCCGACATTCCGGTCCAGCGCGGCGGCGGCGAACCGGTCTCGCGGGACTCGCTGCGGGGCGACGCGGACCCCCGCGGCCCGCTTCCGTTCGACGCGCCCCGCGAACGCGACGCCGAGCCGCCCCAGGACGATCTCAACCTCGTGCCGGGGGCGCGCATCGCCAACGGCCGCTACCGGCTGCTGATCTCCCACGGCGGCACCCCGCCGCTGCACTTCTGGCAGGCCCTGGACACCGCGCTGGACCGCCAGGTCGCCCTGACCTTCGTCGATCCGGAAGGATCCCTGCCCGAGGACGTACTGCAGGAGATCCTGTCGCGCACCCTGCGGCTCAGCCGGATCGACAAGCCGGGCATCGCACGCATCCTCGACGTCGTGCACACCGGCTCCGGCGGCCTGGTGGTCTCGGAGTGGATCCGCGGCGGATCGCTGCAGGAGGTGGCCGACACCTCGCCGTCTCCGGTCGGGGCCATCCGGGCGATGCAGTCACTGGCCGCGGCCGCCGACGCCGCCCACCGCGCCGGTGTCGCACTGTCCATCGACCACCCCAGCCGGGTGCGGGTCAGCATCGACGGCGACGTGGTGCTGGCCTACCCGGCCACGATGCCCGACGCCAACCCGCAAGACGACATCCGCGGCATCGGCGCCTCGCTGTACGCGCTGCTGGTCAACCGCTGGCCGCTGCCCGAGTCCGGCGCGCGCAGCGGGCTGGCCCCGGCCGACCGCGACGCCAACGGCCAGCCGGTCGAACCGACCGTCGTCGATCGGGACATTCCGTTCCAGATCTCCGCGGTCGCCGTCCGCTCCGTCCAGGAGGACGGCGGAATACGCAGTGCGTCAACGCTTTTGAATCTGCTGCAGCAGGCCACCGCGGTGGCCGACCGCACCGAGGTGCTCGGTCCGATCGCCGAACCCCCCGCCCCGGCGTCGCCCCGGCGCGCGGCCGAACGCGGCGGCGAAATCTACTCGCGGCGCCGTCGCAACCTGCTCATCGGGCTCGGCGCGGGCGCGGCCGTGCTGCTGGTGGCGCTGCTGGTGCTGGCCTCGGTGGTGAGCAAGATCTTCGGTGACGTCGGCAGCGGCCTCAAGGGTGACCAGCTCGGCCTGAACAACCCCAGCTCCTCGGCCACCTCCGAGTCACCCGGCAGCTCGACCCCGTCCGGAAGCTTCGTCAAGCCCACCAAGGCCACGGTCTTCTCCCCCGGCGGCGACGCGGACAACCCCGGCGACGCGGGCAACGCCATCGACGGCAACCCGGGCTCGGTGTGGCAGACCGACACCTATTCCGACTCCGTCCCTTTCCCCGGATTCAAGAACGGGGTCGGGCTGATGCTGCAGCTGCCCAAGCCGACGACGGTCGGTGTGGTGTCGCTGGACATCTCCAGTACCGGGACCAAGGTTGAGATCCGGTCGTCCTCCTCGCCGAGTCCGTCGAAGCTGGAAGACACCACGGTGCTGACCCCGGCCACCGCGCTCAAGCCGGGCCACAACACCATCCAGGTCAACGCGTCCTCGCCGACGTCGAACCTGCTGGTGTGGATCTCCACGCTGGGCACCACCGACGGCAAGAGCCGCGCCGACATCTCCGAGATCACCATCCAAGCCGCTTCCTGATCCGGGTGAAGTGCCCGGCGGACGCCGATTGGTTACCGTCCGGCGGTGGGATTCCGGGGAGCAGGACGGCAGCGCAGTGACGCAGAATTACTGGCCGCACACGTCGCCGGCGACCGCCGCGCCTTCGCCGAGCTGTTCCGCCGCCACCACCGCCGGCTCTACCGGTTGGCGCGGCTGTCCAGCCTGAGCCGCGAAGACGCCGACGACGCGTTCCAGGACGCCATGCTGTCCGCGCACCGCACCGCACGCTCGTTCCGGCACGACGCGACGGTGAGCACCTGGTTGCATCGCATCGTGCTCAACGCCTGCCTCGACCGTCTTCGTCGCGCCCAGGCCCGCACCGCGGTTCCGTTCCAGGACGTGTACCCGGTCGCCGACCGCACGTCGCAGGTGGAGACCGCCGTCGTCGTGCACCGGGCATTGCTGCAACTGCCGGTCCAGCAACGCGCCGCGGTGGTCGCGGTCGACATGCAGGGCTACTCCATCGCCGAGACGGCACGGCTGCTCGGCGTGCCCGAGGGCACCGTCAAGAGCCGCTGCGCCCGCGGCCGGGCCCGCCTCGCCCACCTGCTGGGTTACCTGGACGCGGATGCCAGCGCCATCGGGGCGAATTAGCGGCCGAGCCACCCATACCGGACACTGGGGCGGATGAGTGCCGCCGACGACGACTCCCTCCGGGATCCGCCCCTGACCGTCGAACTGCTGGCTGATTTGCAGGCGGGCCTGCTCGACGACGAGACCGCCACCAGCGTGCGGCGGCGCATCCGCACCGATCCGCAGGCGGCAGCGACGCTGCAGGCGCTGCACCGGGTGCGCCGCGACGTCGCCGCCGCCGGCGAATCCCCGGCTCCCGAGGCGCCCCCCGAAGTCGTTGCTGGCGTCGCCGCATCCCTGAAGACATCGCGCGCCGCACACGCCGCCCGGCCACCGCTGCGTCCGGCCCGAGTCATCGCCGGCGTCGCCGGGGTGGGCGCGGTGCTGGCGGCGATCGGTATCGGAACGGCGTCGCTGCTCAACGAACCGGATTCCACGCCCAGCGCGCCGGTCACCGCCGATCACATCACCGTCTCCACGCCGGTCCCGGTGATCCCGCTGTCAGACGCCGAAATCCGCGACCTGACGCGCCGCCCGCCCGATTTCGGTGGGCTCGCCAACCCCTCGCAGCGGGCGTCGTGTCTGGGCGGCCTGGGCTACCCCGCCACCGAGCCGGTGCTCGGCGCCCAGCCGGTCGAGGTCAACGCCCGCCCCGGTGTGCTGCTGGTGCTGCGTGGCGACACCCCCGACACCCTGTTGGCCTACGCGGTGGCCCTGAACTGCAGCGCCGCCGACACCGGGTTGCTGGCCACCACCGCCATCCCGCGCGCGTAGCCGGCGCATCGGTGACGTGGTCGGTGTCGTGCGTCGCAGGCGGGAACACCCACGCCTACGCTGGCGTTCGTAGGATTGCAGATCACGCTTCGATCAGCTTTCGTTCCGAAAGGCACGCATGACCGCTTCCTCAGACACCATCCACGACGTCATCGTCATCGGTTCGGGCCCGGCCGGCTACACAGCGGCCCTCTACACCGCCCGCGCGCAGCTCAAACCGCTGGTCTTCGAGGGGACCTCGTTCGGCGGCGCGCTGATGACGACGACCGAGGTGGAGAACTACCCCGGATTCCGCGACGGCATCACCGGCCCGGAACTGATGGACCAGATGCGCGAGCAGGCGCTGCGATTCGGCGCCGACCTGCGTATGGAAGACGTCGAGTCGGTGTCGCTGGACGGGCCGGTCAAGTCCGTGGTGACCGCCGACGGCGAGACGTTCCGCGCCCGAGCCGTCATCCTGGCCATGGGCGCGGCGGCCCGGTACCTGCAGGTGCCCGGTGAACAGGAACTACTGGGCCGCGGCGTCAGCTCGTGTGCCACCTGTGACGGCTTCTTCTTCCGCGACCAGGACATCGCCGTCATCGGCGGCGGCGACTCCGCGATGGAGGAAGCCACCTTCCTGACCCGGTTCGCCCGCAGCGTCACGTTGGTACACCGCCGCGAGGAGTTCCGCGCCTCCAAGATCATGCTCAACCGGGCCCAGGCCAACGAAAAGATCACCATCCTGACCAACAAGGCGGTCCTCGGCGTCGACGGCGACACGTCGGTCACCGGGCTGCGCCTGCGGGACACGGTCACCGGGGAGGAGACCACGCTGCCGGTCACCGGGGTGTTCGTCGCGATCGGCCACGAACCGCGCTCGGCGCTGGTCCGTGACGCGGTCGAGCTGGACCCGGACGGCTACGTCCTGGTCCAGGGACGCACCACCAGTACCTCCCTGGACGGCGTGTTCGCCGCGGGCGACCTGGTCGACCGCACCTACCGGCAGGCGATCACCGCCGCCGGCAGCGGCTGTGCGGCGGCGATCGACGCCGAACGCTGGCTGGCCGACCACGAAGCGACGGGACCCGCCGACAGCACCGAACTGATTGGAGCACAACGATGAGCGATTCCGGCAAATCCGCCACCATCGAGGTTTCCGACGCCTCCTTCGACAGCGACGTGTTGTCCAGCAATAAGCCTGTGCTGGTGGACTTTTGGGCCACCTGGTGCGGTCCGTGCAAGATGGTCGCCCCGGTGCTGGAAGAGATCGCCGCCGAACGCTCGGCCGACCTCACCGTCGCCAAGATCGACGTGGACGCCAACCCCGAGACGGCGCGTGATTTCCAGGTCGTCTCGATTCCCACCATGATCCTGTTCAAGGACGGTGAACCGGTGAAGCGCATCGTCGGCGCCAAGGGCAAGGCGGCGTTGCTGCGCGAACTCGCCGACGCGGTTCCCAACCTGTCCTGACGCCCGGTATCGTGCGTTTCTCTTGCAGAAACGACCCCCGGATTGGCCTGGGGTTTTCTCGATATCGGCGAGGATCTGCGACAATAGCGATTAACTGCGCCGCTTTTCGCGGCGATGTCAATTAGTCCCGGAGGGCCCTTGGTATGCCGAGTCCGCGCCGCGAAGACGGCGACGCGCTGCGCTGTGGCGACCGCGGTGCCGCTGTCACCGAAATCCGCGCTGCGCTGGCCGCGCTGGGGATGCTGGAAGGCTCCGACGACGATCTGACCACCGGTCGGCACGTCGCCGCCGACGTGTTCGACGGTGAGCTCGACCACGCGGTGCGTGCTTTCCAGCAGCATCGGGGGCTGCTGGTCGACGGCATCGTCGGCGAGGCGACCTACCGGGCGCTGAAAGAGGCCTCCTACCGCCTGGGTGCCCGCACGCTGTATCACCAGTTCGGGGCTCCGCTGTACGGCGACGACGTCGCGACACTGCAGGCCCGACTGCAGGATCTCGGCTTCTACACCGGTTTGGTAGACGGGCATTTCGGCTTGCAGACGCACAATGCGCTGATGTCCTACCAGCGCGAGTACGGGCTGTCCGCAGACGGTATCTGCGGCCCGGAAACGTTGCGGTCCTTGTACTTTCTCAGCTCCCGTGTCAGCGGCGGTTCACCGCACGCGATTCGGGAGGAAGAGCTGGTGCGCAGCTCCGGTCCCAAGTTGTCGGGCAAGCGGATCATCATCGACCCGGGCCGCGGCGGTAGCGACCACGGGCTGATCACACAGGGCCCGGCCGGTCCGATCAGCGAAGCAGACGTGTTGTGGGACTTGGCAAGTCGCCTGGAGGGCCGGATGACGGCCATCGGCATGGAAACCTTTCTCTCCCGGCCCACCAACCGCAGTCCGTCGGATGCCGAGCGCGCCGCCACCGCCAATTCCGTTGGCGCAGACCTGATGATCAGCCTGCGGTGTGAAACTCAGACCAGTCCGTCGGCCAACGGCGTTGCGTCGTTCCACTTCGGGAATTCGCACGGTTCGGTCTCTACCATCGGGCGCAACCTCGCCGACTTCATTCAGCGGGAAGTGGTGGCCCGCACTGGGTTACGTGACTGCCGAGTCCATGGCCGGACGTGGGATCTGCTGCGGCTGACCAGGATGCCCACCGTACAGGTCGATGTCGGTTACATCACCAATCCGGGCGACCGGGAAATGCTGATCTCGACGCAGAGCCGTGACGCGATCGCCGAGGGTATCCTCGCTGCCGTGAAGCGGCTGTACCTGTTGGGCAAAAACGACCGGCCCACTGGGACTTTCACCTTCGCCGAACTGCTGGCCCACGAATTGTCCGTGGAGCGCGAGCGCGCCAGCAGGCTTAGCGGTTCCTAGTCTCGCTCAGTTCTGGTCTCGCAAAGTTCTGGTTTCGCTCAGCGGTTCCTGGTCTCGCAGTCTTCCGCCGGCTGCGTTCCCAACGCGGCCTTGCTGTTCTCCACCTTGCCGGCGGGAGTCCCGCTCCCTACGGACGCCGCAGACGCCGCCCCCACCGGTTGCTGCAACTGAGCGTTCTCCAGCAGCCGCTCCAGGGCGGCCTCCACTTCGGCCTTCCAGCCCAGCCCCTTGTCCAGTTCGAGGCGCAGCCGCGGAAAGTACGGGTGCGGGGCGACCACGACGAAGCCGGCGTCGATCAGAAAGTCGGCGTCGATGATGCAGTGCTCGACCGAGCAGTCGCCGAGAGCATCGAGCACCGGTTGTATGTCGGGATCCACCGGCTCCGGTAACTCGGTCGCGGCCTCGGTGCGCCCGAAGGCTTCCAGAGCGCGCACACCGCGGCGCACCAGTTCCTCGATGACCCGGGTGATCAGCTGGTGTGGAAGATCGTCATCGGCTTGGCCGCGTTCGATGCCCATCGACGTCAGCAATACCGCATCCGCGGAGACGGGCGCGGTGGGAAAACGGCCGGCGCGCGGCACGGCGCGCGGCGGGGCATACAGAACGTAACCCAGGCACGGCGGATCGGCCTGGCTGCGTTCGTCGGGTATCGCCGTCGCGACCTGGCCGCAGGAGCCCCACTCCAGCATCACCATGGACAGCCATGCTTCTTTTTCGAACTCCGGGTCGGCGAGGTGCTCGTCCTTGCCCAGGGTGCCCGGGTCGACCTCCCAGAAGACGCATCGGCGCGCGTGCTTGGGAAGCTGCTCGAAGGCTTCGAGCCGCAGCGCTGTAATCCGAGCTGACACTAGTCTCCTAGCCTCCGTGCGGTACCCGAGCCCATGGCTTCACTCCTGCGCGGGCGGCGGCCCGCAGTGCGGTCTGCCCGACTCTCGTGAGGCGGACGCGCACCGGCAACCCTTCCAGGATAGGAGAGTCGGTCGATGTCCGGCCAGTATTCGCGGTGTGAATCGCCATTCCGCGCCCGGTCCGCTCCTCGCGCCGCGGCTGACACCCGACCCGAGACCCGGGACCGCTGCGGCAACCCGCAGGAACGTGAATTCGCTTGATGCACACCACATCTCCGTTGAACGGGAGTGCCCACGGCAGTCGGCTCGAGGCGCCGGACCGGCTGAGTGTCACAGTGACGTAATTACAGAATATGTCCGGTCATGCCCTGTCACGGCTTCTTTTCGGTCATCAGATCGATGATCCGCTGCAGATCGTCGACCGACCCGAACTCCACCACAATCTTGCCCTTGCGTTTGCCGAGCGCCACCGTGACCCTTGTGTCGAACGCGTTCGAGAGTCGCTCAGCAACGTCCTGCAGACCCGGCATCTGGATCGGCTTCCGTCGTGGCGGCGTGGGTGCCGCCCCGCCACCGCGGTTTGCCAGGGTGACCGCTTCCTCGGTGGCTCGCACCGACAGTCCTTCCGCGACGATGCGGCTTGCCAGCTCCTCCTGCGCCTCCGGGCCCGCATCCAGCGACAGCAGGGCGCGGGCATGGCCGGCCGACAGGACGCCGGCAGCTACCCGACGCTGCACCGGGATCGGCAGTTTGAGCAACCGGATCATGTTCGTGATCAGCGGACGCGAGCGGCCGATTCGCGCGGCCAGTTCATCGTGGGTGACGCCGAACTCGTCGAGCAGCTGCTGGTATGCCGCCGCCTCTTCCAACGGATT
This sequence comes from Mycobacterium sp., assembly GCA_003987775.1. GTDB lineage: Bacteria > Actinomycetota > Actinomycetes > Mycobacteriales > Mycobacteriaceae > Mycobacterium. Next base: position 86,283 of record RXJD01000002.1, on the reverse strand, counting down.
CAGCTGCACCCGGTGGATGTTCTCCAGCAGCGCGTCGCGTAGCAGATTGTCGTCGCCGGTCTCGCGGACGATCGCCGGGATGGTCGACAGGCCGGCCTCCTGGGCGGCCCGCCAGCGCCGCTCCCCCATCACGATCTGGTAGTGGGCGCCGCTCTGGGATCCCGGCACCGCGCGGACCACGATCGGCTGCAACAGCCCGAATTCGCGGATCGAATGGACCAGCTCCGAGAGCGCCTCGTCGTCGAACACCTGGCGGGGCTGCCGCGGGTTGGGCTCGATGTCCGACGGCGCGATCTCCCGGTACACCGCGCCCATCGCGGCCGCGTCGGGCAGTGGGCCACCGATGACGACATCGGCCGCCGCCGAACCCAACCGGGGCCCGAACGCGGAGTTCGCGCCTTCTGAGCCCTCGACCGGTCCGGTGGGAATCAGCGACGCCAGTCCGCGGCCAAGGCCGCCCTTCCTGCGTGACGGATTGGTCATCACTCATCCCCTCCCGGCAGATGGTCGATCGCGTTGGGCAAGTTCACGACTGGCGTCGAGATAGCTCATCGCGCCGCGCGAACCGGGATCGTAATCGATGATCGTCATGCTGTAGCCCGGCGCCTCGGAGACCTTGACGCTGCGGGGAATCACCGTCCTCAGCACCTTGTCCCCGAAGTAACGGCGTACTTCCTCGGCAACCTGGTCGGCCAGTTTCGTCCGGCCGTCGTACATCGTGAGGATGACGGTGGTGACGTCCAGCTGCGGGTTGAGGTGTGCCTTCACCATCTCGATGTTGCGCATCAGCTGCGACACACCCTCGAGGGCGTAGTACTCACACTGGATCGGGATGAGCACCTCCGGGGCGGCTACCAACGCATTGATGGTGAGCAGGCCCAGCGAGGGCGGGCAGTCGATGAAGACGTAATCGAAGTCGAAGTCGTCCAGCTCGGCCAGTGCGTTGCGCAAGCGATTCTCCCGCGCCACCATGCTGACGAGTTCGATCTCGGCGCCCGCCAGGTCGATGGTGGCCGGCAGACAAAACAGCCGCTCGCTGTGCGGGCTACGGCGCAGCGCCTCGCGCAACGAGACCTCGCCGATCAGTACCTCGTACGAGGACGGCGTACCGGACTGGCGATCGGCGATGCCCAGCGCGGTGCTTGCGTTGCCCTGCGGGTCGAGATCGATGACGAGCGTCTTCAGTCCCTGCACCGCCAGCGCCGCCGCCAGGTTGACCGCGGTGGTTGTCTTGCCCACCCCGCCCTTCTGGTTCGCGATGGTGAACAGGCGGCGCTGGCGTGGGCGAGGCAGCGGATCGTGCGTGGAGTGCAGCACCCGCACTGCGCGCTCGGCCGCGGCGCCGATCGGGGTGTCGAAGTCGGTCGGTGTTTCACGTGAAACATTCACGGTGGGATTGTGCGCCCCTGCCGCCGTCGCCGCTACTCCGTGAGTATTCATGGCGCTCACCTGTTCCGCCGCCGCACCGGGCGTCCGCGACGCGCTACCACTGCGGTAGTCGGTTGTTCCAGAATGTTCACGCCACACCTCACCACCCTGACATCTGCGGCACCCATCGACTCCATCACACGCCGGTGCTCCTGCACTTCGTCGGGAGCGCGCTCCCCCTTGATCGCGATCATCAGCCCGTCTTCCTTCAGCAACGGCATACTCCACTTCGTCAACTTGTCCAGCGCCGCCACGGCACGGGACACCACTGCGTCCGCACCGCCCACGATGTTCCGGACGGCTCGCTCTTCCGCGCGGCCCCGTACGACCTCGGCGGTGATTCCGAGATCGCCCACCACCTCAAGCAGGAAATCGCTGCGGCGCAGCAGCGGTTCGAGCAACACCACCTCGAGGTCAGGACGGGCGATCGCCAACGGAATGCCGGGCAGTCCTGCCCCACTACCCACGTCGACAATCCGCGTGCCGGGGCCCAGCAACTCCTCGACCACCGCGGAGTTCAGGAGATGACGGTCCCACAGCCGGTCTACCTCACGGGGTCCCAGCAGGCCTCGTTCCACACCGGCGGTTGCCAGGACCGCGGCGTAGCGCTCAGCGATCTCAAGGCGGGGACCGAATACTTCTCTGGCCGCGGGCGGCGGTCCGGATGCGGTAGGGGTTCCGGCATCTGCCGGGGCATCTGCCGGCGACTGCGGTTCTGCGGGGTCGTGCGAATCGACATGTTTCACGTGAAACATTCCCTCCGCTCTTCGCCGCCCGACCCCATAATCCCTGCCGTGCCGGCGCCGCGGGAAACTACATCGCTGTAAGTCCCAGAGTCACGGCGAGGTCACGGTTGGTCACGACTCAGTCACGCAGCACGACGACGCGGCGCGACGGCTCGACACCCTCGCTCTCGCTGTGAACGCCGGGGACGGCCGCCACCGCGTCATGCACGATCTTGCGCTCGAACGGTGTCATGGGTGACAACGCTTCGCGTTCACCGCTCTCCGCAACGCGCCGCGCCACCTTGTCGCCCAGCGACGCCAACTCCTCCCGACGGCGACGGCGCCAGCTGGCGATGTCGAGCATCAGTCGGCTGCGCACCCCTGTCTTCTGGTGCACCGCCAGACGCGTCAACTCCTGCAGCGCATCCAGAACTTCGCCACCACGACCGACCAACTTGTTCAGGTCGTCACTTCCGTCGATGCTGACGACTGCGCGGTTGCCCTCGACGTCGAGGTCGATGTCCCCGTCGAAGTCCAACAGGTCCAACAGTTCTTCCAGATAGTCACCGGCGATCTCGCCCTCGGCGACCAATCGCTCTTCCAGGTCGTCGGATTCGTCCGCGGCTTCGCCGTTCTCCGCGTCGGTCGTGCCTTCCACTGCGTCGAGTTCGGTGGTGTCGGCTTCCGTCATGGCTCTCTCTCCCCTCATCCACGGGTTGGTGTTCACGGCGTTGCGCCGCGATGTCTTGCTTGGTGTTCTGGGGTTGCGGCCCGGTAGGCCAGCCCCGGCAAGTCAGGCGCCTACTAGCGCTTGCGCTTCTTCGGCCGTGCCCCCGGCCGCGGGGTACGGCCCGGGCCGCTACTTCGGTTGGCCGGTTTGGGCGACGGACTCTGCGGGCTCTTCCCGGCCGGCGGTTTGGCAGCTTGCCCGTTCGGCTCCAGCCCGTCGGCATCCGTCGAGCCGGACTCCCCCGACTCGGTGTCGACCACCGATCCCGTCGTGGTCGCGGCGGCGGACTTGGTGCGCTTGGGTTTGACTCCCGGCGCAGGCGCATTGGCCGCCCGCCGTTCCAGCGCCTCCTGCTTCTTCGCCTCGTCCTCTTTCTCGATCATCCCGAACACGTAGTGCTGCTGACCGAACGTCCAGATGTTGTTGGCGAACCAGTACAGGATGATCGCCAGCGGCAGGAACGGGCCGCCGACCACAACACCCAGTGGGAACACATACAGCGCGAGCTTGTTCATCATCGCGGTCTGCGGGTTGGCCGCGGCCTCGGGACTCTGCCTGGCCACCGAGGCGCGGCTATTGAAGTACGTCGCCACACCGGCCAGGATCATCACCGGCACGCCGACCGCGATCACCGCGGGACGGCTGAAATGCTCGAAGGCGTCCAGCCCGCCCTTCTGGGTCATCGAGGCGCCGATCGGTGCGCCGAACAGATTGGCCTTCAGGAAGTTCTGCACGTCGAGGGCCGTGAAGACATAGTTGCCGATCATCTTGTTCTGCTCGACCGACATCGACTGCAATCCGATACCACCGGTGGTCCGGTTGAACGAGCGCAGCACGTGGTAGAGCCCCAGGAACACCGGGATCTGGGCCAGCATCGGCAGACAGCCGAGGATGGGATTGAAGCCGTGCTCGCGTTGCAGCTTCTGCATCTCGAGGGCCATCCGCTGGCGGTCTTTGCCGTACTTCTTCTGCAGGGCCTTGATCTGTGGTTGCAGTTCCTGCATCTGCCGCGTCGTGCGAATCTGCCGGACGAACGGCTTGTACAGCAGTGCGCGCAGGGTGAAGACCAAGAACATCACCGACAGCGCCCAGGCGAAGAAGTTATCCGGGCCCAGCAGGAACGCGAACGCCTTGTACCAGAGCCACATGATCCATGAGACCGGGTAGTAGATGAAGTCCAAGCTGAAGAAATCAAACAACAGATTCACTCTCCCCTTGCTTCGCCGGGCGGCCGTCGACCGCTTCCGGCGAGACGTCCTCGTCGACCGGGCACTCGCAGCGCTCCGGAATTGGATCCCATCCTCCCCGATGCCAGGGACCACACTTGCCGAGCCTGACCGCCGCGAGCCAGGTTCCCCGAATCAGTCCATATTCGGTGAGTGCCTCCACGGCGTATTGACTGCAAGTAGGAATGAACCGACACGTCGCCGGGCGCAGCGGCGACACCATGTGCCGGTAAAGCTGGATGAGGTAGATCAGCGCCCGCACCACCGGGGCGCCCGCCCGGACCGCGCGCACGGGGGCGCCCACCGATGTACTCACCGCTCGGAGCCGGCCGTGTCGAACGCCCGCTTCAGTCCGCTGCGAAGCTGTTGATCGAGCCAGGCGGAGGACACATGCCGGCTGCTGGGCAGCGCGCGGATCACCACCCGGTCGCGCGGATGCAGGCCGGCCAACAACGGACGCGCGACATGCCGCAGGCGGCGGGCGACCCGGTGGCGTTCGACCGCAGTCCCCACCCGCTTGGCGATGATCAGACCGACCCGTGGCCCCTCGTCGTCCTCACGCTGGCTGGCCCGTCGGACATGCACGATGACATCGGGCTGCACAGTGCGCATCCCGTACTTCACCGTCGCGTCAAACTCGGCCGACCGCCTCATGCGGTTCCGTGCGGAAAGCACCGCTGGGAAACCTGAATGGCGATCAGGCAGTTAGAGAGCGGCGACCCTTAGCGCGCCGGTTGGCAACGATCGCCCGTCCTGCGCGGGTGCGCATGCGCAGCCGGAATCCGTGAACGCGGGCTCGACGCCGGTTGTTCGGCTGGAACGTCCTCTTGCCCTTGGCCACCGCGTTCTCCTCGCTGTGTATGGCATAACAGTCCGCCCGCTGATGCTCGGCAACTCGTGGGCGAAGGTGTTCTCGCTTGCTGGCCGGCGCGGTCCCCGAGGTGCTGATCCGGGTCGCAGCCGTATCGCCGACTTTCGGGCGACTGTTTGAGGGTACTGACGAGGCTTCTCCTGGTCAAACCTCGCCCGCCCCAGCAGACCCAGGACCCTCGCCTCGTGCGCGGCAAACACCGGTGCCGCGCATCATCGCTGATAGCAGGATCATGAAGAACGCCAGCAGAATACAAAGAACTGTTGGCAGCCGGAGCGAAAACTGTTAGCTTCGGGCGGGGTAGTTTCCAAGCCAGTACGGACTTGGGACTTGGTTGACAATGACACTGAAGCGAGGATGGCGGATCGACTAGCTGATCGGGCAATCACGTGGTTGTCTACAGCGCGAAGATCGCGAGCCGTTGCCGGTAGGCTGCGGCTTGCTACTGACCTTCCTTTCCACATTTGTGGATAACCATGTGGACAGGTGCGTTGTTGCTACCGAAACGTTGTACTCCGACCGTCGGACCAGGGAGATGCGTCGTTGACCGATGACCCCGGTTCCGGATTCGCCACGGTGTGGAACGCGGTCGTCTCCGAGCTCAACGGTGAGGCCGGCAACGGGTCCGCTCTCGCCGCCCCGCTGACCGCGCAGCAAAGGGCGTGGCTCAAACTCGTGCGGCCGCTCACCATCGTCGAGGGGTTTGCTCTGCTCTCGGTGCCGAGCGTATTCGTGCAGAACGAGATCGAACGTCACCTGCGCACCCCGATCACCGACGCGCTCAGCCGTCGCCTCGGACAGCAGATCCAGCTCGGCGTCCGCATCGCTCCTCCGCCCGCCGACGACGAGGCCCCCTCCTCTCCCGACATGCCGGCCCCGATCGAGGATTCCGAACGGCCCGACCGCCCCGGCACCGAAGACGACCAGGGCGACACCGTGGTGGGACCCGGGCACAACTGGCCGAACTACTTTGCCGAGCGCCCGACAGCCACCGACACCGCGGCCGCGTCAGGCACCAGCCTCAACCGTCGCTACACCTTCGACACCTTTGTCATCGGTTCCTCCAACCGGTTCGCCCACGCCGCCACCCTCGCGATTGCCGAGGCACCCGCCCGTGCGTACAACCCCCTGTTCATCTGGGGAGAGTCCGGCCTGGGCAAAACCCACCTGCTGCATGCCGCCGGCAATTACGCCCAGCGGCTGTTTCCCGGGATGCGCGTCAAGTACGTCTCCACCGAAGAGTTCACCAACGACTTCATCAACTCGCTGCGCGACGACCGCAAGGTGTCGTTCAAGCGCAGCTACCGCGACGTCGATGTGCTGCTGGTCGATGACATCCAGTTCATCGAGGGCAAGGACGGTATTCAGGAAGAGTTCTTCCATACCTTCAACACCCTGCACAACGCCAACAAACAGATCGTCATCTCCTCCGACCGGCCGCCCAAGCAACTTGCCACCCTGGAAGACCGGTTGCGTACCCGTTTCGAGTGGGGACTGATCACCGACGTGCAGCCGCCGGACCTCGAGACGCGCATCGCCATCTTGCGCAAGAAAGCACAAGTCGAACGCCTGGCCGTGCCCGATGATGTGCTGGAACTCATCGCCAGCAGCATCGAACGCAACATCCGCGAACTCGAGGGCGCGCTGATCCGGGTCACCGCATTCGCATCACTCAACAAGACCGCGATCGACAAGTCGCTGGCCGAGATCGTGTTGCGCGACCTGATCGCCGACGCCAGCGGCATGCAGATCAGCGCGGCCACCATCATGGCGGCCACCGCCGAGTACTTCGACACCACCGTCGAAGAGTTGCGCGGCCCGGGCAAGGCCCGCCCGCTCGCCCAGTCGCGCCAGATCGCCATGTATCTGTGCCGGGAACTCACCGACCTCTCCCTGCCCAAGATCGGGCAGGCCTTCGGCCGCGATCACACCACCGTGATGTACGCCGAACGCAAGATCCGCAACGAGATGGCCGAGCGCCGCGAGATCTTCGACAACGTCAAAGAGCTCACCACCCGCATCCGGCAGCGCTCCAAGCGCTGAAATTGCGGTCCTCGCCACATTTTCTGCAAAAAACTTCTCTACCTCGAGTCACACCCGCATCAGCTCCGCGGTGTGGGTAGCCCTGTGCACAACCCGGTCAAACTGGAGTGCAGCACCGGCCATTTGGTGCACATCGGTGATTCGTCCCCAACCGTGCACCGCGGATCACACAGGCCCGTCCCCAGCAATCCACAGCCCCATCCGGCCTCAAGCTGGGCCAAGGCCGTCCTGTCCCCAGATTGCACAGCCCTTAATACTGATATTGAGATCTCTTCGTCATTTCTTCTTTGAAGAACACGCCTGGGGACATCCGTACGCACCGATGCGCAGAGCATCCCCGCACCCGCCTTGTCCCTGCCGACGATTAGCTTTCAAGTTGGACTCATAAGCTCTACGGTTGTTGTTCGACTGCTGTTGCGGCCGTCCTGGCGAATCACTTCGTCAGCGGCGTTCGTCACGGAGGGTCCCCAACGCCGGCGGGGGAGCTGGGCACGGATTTGGACGTCACGTTAGGTGAAGGGACGCAATGGACGCGGCTACAACACGGGCTGTCACCGATTTGAAGTTTCGTTTGGTCCGGGAGTCCTTCGCCGAAGCGGTGTCGTGGGTAGCCAAGAACCTCCCGTCGCGGCCGACCGTCCCGGTGCTCTCCGGGGTGTTGCTCACCGGGACCGACGACGGCCTGACGATTTCCGGATTCGACTACGAAGTTTCCGCCGAGGTGCAGGTTGCCGCCGAAATCGCCTCACCGGGAAGCGTTTTGGTATCGGGGCGGCTGTTGTCCGACATCACCAGGGCGCTGCCCAACAAGCCGGTGGATTTCTACGTCGACGGCAACCGTGTCGCACTGACCTGCGGCAGCGCCCGGTTCTCGCTGCCGACGATGGCCGTCGAGGATTACCCGACGCTGCCCACGCTGCCCGACGAAACCGGGTCATTGCCGGCCGAGCTGTTCGCCGAGGCGATCGGGCAGGTCGCGATCGCCGCCGGCCGCGATGACACGCTGCCCATGCTGACCGGTATCCGGGTCGAGATCTCCGGCGAGACGGTGGTTTTGGCGGCCACTGACAGGTTCCGCCTGGCGGTGCGTGAACTGACCTGGTCAGCGCTGTCGCCGGACATCGAGGCGTCGGTGCTGGTGCCCGCCAAGACCTTGGCTGAGGCGGCCAAGGCCGGCGCCGACGGTTCGGAGGTCCGGCTGTCGCTGGGCGCCGGAGCGGGTGTGGGCAAGGACGGCCTGCTGGGCATCACCGGGAACGGCAAGCGCAGCACCACCCGGTTGCTCGACGCGGAATTTCCGAAGTTCCGTCAGCTGCTGCCCGCCGAACACACCGCGGTCGCCACCATCAACGTGGCCGAGTTGACCGAGGCGATCAAGCTGGTGGCGTTGGTGGCCGACCGCGGAGCACAGATCCGGATGGAATTCGCCGACGGGATGCTGCGACTGTCCGCCGGCGCCGACGATGTGGGGCGGGCCGAGGAAGACCTCGCGGTGGACTACGCGGGTGAACCGTTGACCATCGCCTTCAACCCGACTTATCTCACCGACGGACTCGGATCGCTGCACTCTGAGCGGGTGTCGTTCGGATTTACCACGCCGGGCAAGCCCGCGTTGCTGCGCCCCGCGTCGGCCGACGACCCGGTGCCCAGCGGTAGTGGCCCGTTCGCGGCGGTGCCCACGGATTACGTGTACCTGCTGATGCCGGTGCGGCTGCCCGGCTGATCGGTAGGGCCGTGTACGTCCGGCATTTGGCGTTGCGGGATTTCCGGTCGTGGGCCCGTGCCGACCTCGACCTGGAGCCCGGCCGCACCGTATTCGTCGGCCGAAACGGCTTCGGGAAGACGAATCTTGTTGAGGCGCTCTGGTATTCGACGACGCTCGGCTCACACCGGGTAGGTACCGACGCACCGTTGATCCGCGCCGGCGCGGATCGTGCGGTGGTGTCGACGATCGTGGTCAACGAGGGTCGCGAGTGTGCGGTCGACCTCGAGATCGCCGCCGGCCGGGCGAACAAGGCCCGGTTGAACCGGTCGCCGGTGCGCAGTACCCGGGAGATAGTCGGTGTGCTTCGGGCGGTGTTGTTCGCCCCGGAGGACCTGGCGCTGGTGCGCGGCGACCCGGCGGAGCGGCGCCGCTATCTGGATGATCTGGCGACGGTACGCCGGCCCGTGCTGGCCGGGGTGCGCGCGGACTATGACAAGGTGCTGCGGCAGCGCACCGCGCTGCTGAAATCCCTGTCGGGGGCCCGCTTCCGCGGTGACCAGGGCGCACTGGACACGCTCGAGGTGTGGGACAGCAGGCTGGCCGAGCACGGTGCGGCGCTGATGGCAGCCCGTATCGACCTGGTGAACCAGCTGGCGCCGGAGGTGGAAAAGGCGTACCAGCTGTTGGCACCCGAATCACGTCCGGCGGCGATTGGGTACCGCGCCAGCACGGACGCGGTGGTGCCGGTGGCGGCGGCCGATCCGCAGTCGTTGGAGGCAGTTCTGCTCAGTGCCTTAGCTGCTCGCCGCACCGCGGAATTGGAGCGCGGTGTCTGCCTGGTCGGTCCACACCGTGATGACGTGGAACTGCGCCTGGGTGACCAGCCCGCCAAAGGCTTTGCCAGCCATGGTGAATCGTGGTCATTCGCGGTGGCGCTGCGGCTGGCGGCATACGAACTACTGCGCGCCGAGGGAAGCGACCCGGTGTTGTTGCTGGACGACGTATTCGCGGAACTGGACGTCAAACGGCGCCGCGCGCTGGCCTCGGTCGCCGAATCTGCCGAGCAGGTCCTGGTGACCGCCGCGGTCCCGGAAGACATTCCCGACGGGTGGGAGGCGCGGCGGGTCCACGTGGAATTGCGCGAGCGTGAGACCGGGCCGGTGTCGGAGGTGCGGGAATGACCGAGGACCAGCAGGACGAGGTCAACCAGCGCGGGCTCGATCTGGTGCGGCGGACCCTGGAGGAGGCTCGCGCGGCGGCCCGCGAACGTGGCCAGGACGCCGGGAGGGGACGTGCCGCTCCCCTGCCCCGCCGGCGCGGGGCCGGCGGCCGGCGCAGCTGGTCGGGACCGGGACCTGACCCGCGGGACCCGCAGCCGTTGGGCAGGCTCGCCCGTGACCTCGCCAAGCAGCAGGGCTGGACCACGCAGGTCGCCGAGGGCACCGTGTTCGGTCATTGGACTTCGGTGGTCGGCGCGCAGATCGCCGAGCACGCTACTCCGGCCGCACTCAACGACGGGGTGCTCAGCGTCACGGCCGAATCCACGGCCTGGGCCACGCAGTTGCGCCTCATGCAGGCGCAACTGTTGGCCAAGATTGCCGCCGCCGTCGGCAACGGTGTGGTGACCTCGCTGAAAATCACCGGGCCGACCGCGCCGTCGTGGCGGAAAGGCCCCCGTCACATCGCCGGGCGTGGCCCGCGCGACACCTACGGCTAGGGTGGTTGGGCCGGGTGAACGGGACACAAACCACAGCCGTCTCAGAGCCGCCAGAAATTGACGAACGCTTATCTGGAACGTCGGGACGCGGCCACAGCGAAGAAATTGAGCGCACGGCGCAATCAGATGGGTGGAAACGCGTCCACAAAATCGGTGCTGACGGTGCTTCACGGTAGAGTAGGCCAATGCGACCGCTGCGGTGACTAGACCGCTCGCATGCAACCCCAAGGAGAGCATTCCGACCGTGGCTGCCCCGAAGAAGAAGGCACAGAACGAATACGGCGCTTCAGCCATCACCGTCCTGGAGGGACTGGAGGCTGTCCGCAAACGTCCGGGCATGTATATCGGCTCCACCGGGGAGCGTGGTTTACACCACCTCATCTGGGAGGTGGTCGATAACTCAGTCGACGAGGCGATGGCCGGCTACGCCACCAAGGTGGACGTGCGGTTGCTCGACGACGGCAGTGTCGAGGTCGCCGACGACGGCCGTGGCATCCCGGTGGCCATGCACGCCACCGGCGCACCCACCGTCGACGTGGTCATGACCCAACTGCACGCCGGCGGAAAATTCGGCGGCGAAAACAGTGGCTACACCGTCAGTGGTGGTCTGCACGGCGTGGGTGTCTCCGTCGTCAACGCGCTGTCCACGCGCCTGGAAGTCGACATCAAACGCGACGGCCACGAATGGTCGCAGTATTACGAACGCGCCGTGCCCGGCACTCTCAAGCAGGGCGAGGCGACCAGGAAGACCGGAACTACGATCCGGTTCTGGGCGGACCCGGAGATCTTCGAAACCACCGAATACGACTTCGAGACGGTGGCGCGCCGGCTGCAGGAGATGGCATTCCTGAACAAGGGCCTGACCATCAATCTCACCGACGAGCGGGTAGAGCAGGACGAGGTCGTCGACGAGGTCGTCAGCGACACCGCCGAGGCACCAAAGTCCGCCGAAGAGAAGGCGGCCGAATCCAAGGCTCCGCACAAGGTCAAGCAGCGCACGTTCCACTACCCCGGTGGCCTGGTGGACTTCGTCAAGCACATCAACCGGACCAAGAGCCCGATCCAGCAGAGCGTGATCGACTTCGAAGGCAAGGGCACCGGCCATGAGGTCGAGATCGCGATGCAGTGGAACGGTGGCTACTCCGAGTCGGTGCACACCTTCGCCAACACGATCAACACCCACGAGGGCGGCACGCACGAAGAAGGCTTCCGCAGCGCTCTGACCTCGGTGGTGAACAAGTACGCCAAAGACAAGAAGCTGCTCAAGGAGAAGGACCCGAACCTCACCGGTGACGACATCCGCGAGGGGCTGGCCGCGGTGATCTCCGTGAAGGTCGCCGAACCGCAGTTCGAGGGTCAGACCAAGACCAAGCTGGGCAACACCGAGGTCAAGTCGTTCGTGCAGAAGGTGTGCAACGAGCAGCTCACACATTGGTTCGAAGCCAACCCCTCCGAAGCCAAAACCGTTGTGAACAAAGCGGTATCGTCCGCGCAGGCGCGGATCGCCGCACGCAAGGCCCGGGAACTGGTGCGGCGCAAGAGCGCCACCGATCTCGGTGGTCTGCCCGGCAAGCTCGCCGACTGCCGCTCGACCGACCCCCGCAAGTCCGAACTGTATGTGGTGGAAGGTGACTCGGCCGGCGGCTCGGCCAAGAGCGGCCGCGACTCGATGTTCCAGGCGATTCTGCCCTTGCGCGGCAAGATCATCAACGTCGAGAAGGCCCGCATCGACCGGGTGCTGAAGAACACCGAAGTCCAGGCCATCATCACCGCACTGGGCACCGGCATTCACGACGAGTTCGACATCACCAAACTGCGGTATCACAAGATCGTCCTGATGGCCGACGCCGACGTTGACGGACAACACATTTCGACGCTGCTGCTCACGTTGTTGTTCCGGTTCATGCGCCCACTGCTCGAGCACGGCCACGTGTTCCTGGCGCAACCGCCGCTGTACAAGCTGAAGTGGCAGCGCATCGAGCCCGAATTCGCCTACTCCGACCGGGAACGCGACGGTCTGCTGGAAGCGGGTTTGAAGTCCGGTAAGAAGATCAACAAAGAAGATGGCATCCAGCGCTACAAAGGTCTGGGCGAGATGGATGCCAAGGAACTGTGGGAAACCACCATGGACCCGACGGTCCGGGTGCTGCGGCAGGTGACGCTCGATGACGCCGCCGCGGCCGACGAACTGTTCTCCATCCTGATGGGTGAGGACGTCGAGGCGCGCCGCAGCTTCATCACGCGTAATGCCAAAGACGTTCGCTTCCTAGATGTCTGACGAAGTTTGACCCCGGTCCGCGTTTCAACCAGCAGGCGAGGAATCTATGACTGACACAACGCTGCCTCCAGGTGACGGTGGGGTAGACCGGATCGAGCCGGTCGACATTCAGCAGGAGATGCAGCGCAGCTACATCGACTACGCGATGAGCGTGATCGTGGGCCGCGCCCTGCCGGAAGTCCGCGACGGGCTCAAGCCGGTGCACCGCCGCGTGCTGTATGCCATGTACGACAGCGGTTTCCGGCCGGATCGCAGCCACGCCAAGTCGGCGCGTTCGGTCGCCGAGACGATGGGTAACTACCACCCGCACGGCGACGCGTCGATCTACGACACCCTGGTGCGCATGGCGCAGCCGTGGTCGCTGCGCTACCCGCTGGTGGACGGACAGGGGAACTTCGGTTCGCCGGGTAATGACCCACCAGCCGCGATGAGGTACTGCGTCACCGGTGATGCGTTGGTTCGGCTGCCGTTTGGGCAGTCAGCTCGGATTGCGGACCTAGTCCCGGGAGCTGAACCGAACTCCGACAACCCGGTCGGGCTCAAGGTCCTCGATAGGCACGGGAATCCGGTCGCGGTCGATCGTTTGTTCCACTCGGGCTCCCACCAGACATACAAGGTGTGCACCGCGGAGGGCTACGAAGTAACCGGCACCGCCAATCACCCGCTGCTGTGTCTGGTTAACGTCGGTGGCGTTCCGACGCTGCTGTGGAAGTTGATCCAGGAAATCGGCCCGGATGACCACGTCGTCTTGCAGCGCACGCCGCCGATGGAGTTCGGCCCGGCGGAGTGGCACGACACGATGGAAGCTCTCCTACTGGGAGCCTTCATCAGTGAAGGGTTCGTGTCCGAATCCCGAGCGGGATTCAACAACGTCGACCGTGACTACTTCAATATGGTGGTTGCGGCCTACGATGCGGTCGTCGGCGGTAAGCGGTACCTATCTCAACGCACGATTGCGTCGGGCTCCATGCTCAATGAGCTTGACATCCATAATGTTTCGGCGCTGAAAGAATCACGGTTGGGTCAGCTCTGTGGGCAGCGCTCGGCCGACAAGTGCGTGCCACAGTGGCTGTGGCACTCCGCCGCCGCGGTCAAACGGGCATTCCTGCAGGCGTTGTTCGAAGGCGATGGATCCTGCTCTGCCCTGCCACGCAACACGATTGAAATCTCCTATTCGACGCGCAGCATGCAGCTGGCAAGGGACGTGCAGCAGATGCTGCTTGAATTCGGCATCGTGTCGCGCAGGTACCTCCATGCGACCGGTGAGTACAAGGTCGTCATCACCAACCGCGTCCAAGCCGAGATGTTCGCGACCGAAGTAGGTTTCGGTGGCGCCAAGCAGAGCAAGCTGGCGGCAATCCTTGAGTCGATACCTACATGTGCGGGCAGGGACAACGACCATGTTCCAGGCCTGGCCGTGTTCATTCGCCAGCACGCGGGTGGCACGTGGGCTGACCGGGACTGGTTGAATCGACACAACGTCGATCGGCTCCAGCGTTGGCGCACCCGTGGCAACGAGATCCTCTCGCATATCGCCGATCCTGACGTGCGAGCCATCGCGACCGATCTCACCGACGGCCGCTTCTACTACGCAAAAGTCACCTCCGTCACGGAGGCGGGCGTGCAGTCGGTATACAGCCTGCGGGTGGTCACCGATGATCACGCGTTCCTGACCAATGGATTCGTGAGCCACAACACCGAAGCGCGGCTCACCCCGTTGGCCATGGAGATGTTGCGCGAAATCGACGAGGAGACAGTCGATTTCATCCCGAACTACGACGGCCGGGTGCAGGAGCCGACCGTTCTGCCCAGCCGGTTCCCCAACCTGCTGGCCAACGGGTCCGGCGGCATCGCCGTCGGCATGGCCACCAACATCCCGCCGCACAACCTGCGCGAGCTGGCCGAGGCGGTTTTCTGGTGCCTGGAAAACTACGACGCCGACGAAGAGGCGACGCTCGCCGCAGTGATGGAGCGGGTCAAGGGTCCCGACTTCCCCACCTCCGGTCTGATCGTCGGATCACAAGGCATCTCCGATGCCTATAAGACCGGCCGCGGGTCCATCCGGATGCGCGGAGTCGTTGAGGTGGAAGAGGATTCGCGCGGCCGCACCTCGCTGGTGATCACCGAGTTGCCGTATCAGGTCAACCACGACAACTTCATCACCTCGATCGCCGAACAGGTCCGCGACGGCCGACTGGCCGGAATCTCCAACATCGAAGACCAGTCCAGCGACCGCGTCGGGTTGCGCATCGTCGTCGAGATCAAGCGCGACGCCGTGGCCAAAGTGGTGCTGAACAACCTCTACAAGCACACCCAGCTGCAGACCAGCTTCGGTGCCAACATGCTGTCCATCGTCGACGGGGTGCCACGCACCCTGCGGCTGGACCAGATGATTCGTTACTACGTCGAGCATCAACTCGATGTGATCGTCCGGCGCACCACCTACCGGCTGCGAAAAGCCAACGAGCGGGCCCACATTCTGCGTGGTCTGGTCAAGGCACTCGACGCGCTCGACGAGGTGATCGCGTTGATCCGCGCGTCGCAAACCGTCGACATCGCCCGCCAGGGCCTGATCGAGTTGCTTGACATCGACGAGATCCAGGCCCAGGCGATCCTGGACATGCAGTTGCGGCGGTTGGCGGCTCTGGAGCGTCAGCGCATCGTTGATGACCTGGCCAAGATCGAGGCCGAAATCGCGGACCTGGAAGACATTCTCGCCAAACCGGAACGTCAGCGCGGCATCGTGCGCGACGAACTCGGCGAGATCGTGGAGAAGCACGGCGACGACCGTCGTACCCGGATCATCGCGGCCGACGGGGATGTCAGCGACGAGGACCTGATCGCCCGCGAGGACGTCGTCGTCACCATCACCGAGACCGGCTATGCCAAGCGCACCAAGACCGACCTGTACCGCAGCCAGAAGCGCGGCGGCAAGGGCGTGCAGGGCGCCGGACTCAAGCAGGACGACATCGTGCGGCACTTCTTCGTGTGCTCCACCCACGACTGGATCCTGTTCTTCACCACCCAGGGCCGGGTCTACCGGGCCAAGGCGTACGAACTGCCGGAGGCCTTGCGTACCGCCCGCGGTCAGCACGTCGCGAACCTGCTGGCCTTCCAGCCCGAGGAGCGCATCGCCCAGGTCATCCAGATCAAGAGTTACGAGGATGCGCCATATCTGGTGCTGGCCACCCGCAACGGACTGGTGAAGAAGTCGAAGCTGACCGACTTCGACTCCAACCGTTCCGGCGGCATCGTGGCCGTCAACCTGCGCGACGGCGACGAACTCGTCGGTGTGGTGCTGTGCTCGGCCGACGACGACCTGCTGCTGGTGTCTGCCAACGGCCAGTCCATCCGGTTCTCCGCGACCGACGAAGCGCTGCGGCCGATGGGCCGTGCCACCTCCGGCGTGCAGGGCATGCGGTTCAACGCCGACGACCGGTTGCTGTCTTTGAACGTGGTGCGGGAGGGGACCTACCTGCTGGTCGCCACCGCCGGCGGCTACGCCAAGCGCACCGGCATCGAGGAGTATCCCGTGCAGGGCCGTGGCGGCAAGGGCGTGCTGACGATCATGTACGACCGGCGGCGCGGCCGGCTGGTCGGGGCGCTGATCGTCGACGACGAGAGCGAGCTCTACGCGATCACCTCCGTCGGCGGAGTCATCCGGACCACCGCCAAGCAGGTCCGCAAGGCCGGGCGGCAGACCAAGGGTGTTCGGCTGATGAATCTCGGCGAGGGTGACACCTTGCTGGCCATCGCGCGCAACGCCGAGGAGAGCGCCGACGCCGAGGTGGAGGGCGAGGAGTCGGGCGCCTGACCGGGCGGGGGGTCGGCACGTGGCGATCCCGGCATAGACTCAGCTACCTGAGCAGACATGTAAGGAGTCGGGGTGAGTTCACCGAACGAGCCGGGCGGCCCCAGTCAGGGTGACAACCCGAACGGGGACGGGCTGGGCGAACGTGCCGGTGCGCACCGGGCGGCGACCGGTCCCGGCCGCCTTCCGGAGGGCGCAGACTCGCCGCCCTGGCAGCGCGGCGCCACCCGCGCCGGGGCGCAGACCGGGTCCCGCCCGGCGGCCGACCCGCCCACCGACGTGCGGACGCAGACCAGCTCGGAAGCTCGGCTGAACCGTTTCATCTCCGGGACGTCGTCGCCGACGCCCGGCCCACAGGCGGAGGTCCCAGCCGTGCGCAGCGAAAACTCACCGGCCGAGGCGTATGCCAGCGAACTGCCGGATCTCTCCGGTCCGATCCCGCGGGCCACGCCACGCAAACCGGAACGGCCCGCCGAGACACCCTCGACGTCCACCGCGCGCCCGGCCAGTGGCGAGGCGCGGGAATCGAGGGCGGTCGCGGTGGGCTCGCGGCGTGGCCGCGGGCCGGTGCGGGCCAGCATGCAGATCCGGCGCATCGACCCGTGGAGCACGCTGAAGGTATCGCTGCTGCTGTCGGTGGCCCTGTTCTTCGTGTGGATGATCGCGGTGGCGTTCCTCTACCTGGTGCTCGGCGGCATGGGCGTGTGGGCGAAGCTGAACAGCAACGTCGGCGATCTGCTGAACAACACCAGCGGCAGCAGCGGCGAACTCGTCTCGAGCGGAACGATTTTCGGCGGGGCCGTGCTGATCGGTCTGGTCAACATCGTGCTGATGACGGCGATGGCCACCATCGCCGCCTTTGTCTACAACCTGACGACCGACCTGATCGGCGGGATCGAAGTGACGCTGGCCGACCGGGATTAATTGGGACGTTTTGGGAGTCAGGCGGCCCGTGCGGTAATCTCGTCGCTCGGCCGTACTGGCAGTACGGGCCTATAGCTCAGGCGGTTAGAGCGCTTCGCTGATAACGAAGAGGTCGGAGGTTCGAGTCCTCCTAGGCCCACGATCATGTGCCCGTCAAAACGTCGTGTGAAGTTCACGCTGCCCCTGGCAGCGGCCGCCGCCCTCGGCGCGGCGGCGGTGGTTCGATCGCGCCGCGACGTCGAGGTCTGGCACGTGGCGCCCGATGTCACCCCTGGCGACGTGCCTGACAAACCAGAGGGGCCTTAGCTCAGTTGGTAGAGCACCGCCTTTGCAAGGCGGGTGTCAGGGGTTCGATTCCCCTAGGCTCCACAGATGAAAAGCGCTGCTCAGGCGCTATTCGGTAGGTCCTGCGGCTGGCCTGATTTTCGGTCCGTGACCACATTTTGACCACAATCACGAGTCAACAGGGCGTTGATGGCCACACCGACGGCCTCAACGTCTGATCCGTACAGGTGGCCGTAGCGATCCAACGTCAGGCCCGCGGACTCGTGGCCGAGCATGTTCTGCAGCGCCTTGATGTTCGCACCGGCCTGTATCGCCAGGGAGGCCGCAGTGTGTCGCAGCTCGTGCAACTTGAACTCATAGACCACCGTCGGCTTCCCGGCCGAGTCCGTCACAGTCCTAGGGAAGAGCTGGGCCGCCGTGACCGCACTCGACCACCACCGCCGACGCACATTGCTCCCCCGCATGTATCCGCCCGCGGTGTCGGGGAAAGCAAGTGAGTCCGGCGCCCCCGGCACCAGCAGCTCGGCGACGAACGCAGGCACGCTTACGGTGCGTGCCTTGCCGTTCTTCGGCGACCCTACACGAACGTCCCGTCGACCAGGGTCACCGATCGCGACACCCTGATCCGGCGCTTGTCTACGTCGATGTCTCGCCAGCGCAGCTCGGCGACTTCCCCGAATCGCAGACCACACGTGCCAAGCACGTATACCAACGGTCGGTGAGCGCCCGCACCGTCGGCTAGCGCGTGCAACTGTTCGAGCGTGAGGAAACGCTGCTCGGCCGCACGTACAGAGGGCAGTTCGACCCCGTCGACCGGATTCATCGCCAAGCGGTTGTCCTCAACGGCCATCGCGAGCACCTGGCGGACGACACCCACCGTCTTGTGCACCGACGCGGGCGCAAGATCAACGCTCAGATCGGCGACCCACTCACGAACGAAGCGCCGACTGATGTCCCCCAGCGCCACGTCTGAATACTTGGCGACAGCCGTATCCAGCACTCCCTGATAGCGGGCGCGGGTCGACTCCGTCAGCTTGTGCTTGGAGTCCAGCCACGATTGCGCATACTCCCCCAGTTTGATCCGGCCGGCGCCGGCCAAACCCAAAGACATCACGAAGTGGATTGACGCCGCGGTCGAGGTCCGGCACCGCGAGGCCGCACGCGGTGACGTGATCGATGAATTGGTGTTGCACTGGGAGCGGGAGACCGCCGCCGCAGGCCTGGCAGCGACCGCCGATATCACCAGCCGCCTGGTGACCGCGTTCGACGAATTGCTGACAACCTTTGACGCCCATGCTGATGCACCCCGGGCGCTCACCGGCCACGAATCGGATGAGGAGATTGCCGCCCACACCTCGGCGCTGCGCGTCGCCAGCGAGTTGCCCAACGTCCTGATGCAGCGCGCCACCATCGGCGATGCCGCCCAGGAGGCCGAAGACATCGGCCCCGACATCATCTGGCTCGTCCTGGCACCGCACGCCGCCACCACCCGTGACCAGGTACAGGACGCACTCAAGACTTTCCACAGCAGCGTCCCGCAGACCCTGGCCGAATGGGATGCACTGCGGCCACTGGGATTGCGCCTGGCGCACGTCGGCGAGGTTGCGACCCGGCGCGAGCGTCACACCGCCTTCATGTACCGGATCGGCATGAGCACACCGGATATGGGGATGCGTGATCACAGCTACGGCGAGATCGAAGACGGCCCCGACGGCCAGCCGTACGGGCTGCAGCGCCAGGCCGAGTCGGACTACATCTTTAACCACGCGCCATCGGCGACCCTCTGACCGAAAGGAGATCGGCATGCCTGATCTGACCGAGACCATCATCGAGATGTTGCGGGCGCACGCGTCCGGAGATGCCGCCGGACCTGACGTCGGCAGTAGCGACACCAGCGTTTACGAGATACTCGACGGCGCAGACCCGTTCGAAGCGCACGAAGCATTGGCGCGAGAACTCGCACCCGGCTACGTGGCCAGCGAGGGACAGACCATAGCGCGACCCACGCCGTCACCGTCCACGGCATTCGCCGACTTTCTTCGAGGAGGCCTCGGGTACGCGCAATGACCAAGCGGCGGCTGGGCGTCAACCATCTACGAGTTGAGATGGAAGGACGGCCAAGACGGCAACTGCAGGACGGCCCGAGCTGGTACCTGCGTCCCGCCGCCGCTAGGACCCCTCAACCACAACAAGCCCGGCCCCGGCCGTGGTTGCGCGGAAGCGGAAATTCGGGACCGCTCGCACGCAGCTCGGCGGGGCCGCCTACCCGCCTACTTGGCGGAAAACTGCCGCGCAAAAACGGACGCCTATGCCTTGCGGTGCGCACCGAGACCCCCTGGCGGGGCAACCCCCCAGGGGCCGGCAAGCTGCGCCGAAGCGCATAGCGTCTGACTGTCCGTCGATGCGCCGGGCAGTTTTGAGCCGAAGGAGTGAACGGTGACCGGCAGCGCGTCATGCCCGGATCCGGCGCGGCCTCGCCGCTGGCGGCCGCGGGCGGGTAAGGCGTTGCGTGCGAGGTTGAATACGGCGTTGTTGCGTGAGGGCGACAAGCTGGGCAAACGGCTCGCATGGGATGAACGGGAAGCCCATCATGTCGATGCTGCGTGTCGGGCTGCTGACCACGTCGAGTCACTGCAGCGGCGGTTGAATGAAGAGACCGATGGCCAGAACAAGGCGACGATTGTCGTGCAGCTGACGGCGGAAATCCGGCTATTGAACAAGTCGAATTGGTGACCATCTACGGACGCTTCAGCTGACCGAGTTGGCGCCGATGAAGTCTGGACAGCATCAGGCCGCTGCCGGAGTACGGTGGGGCGTGAAGCGATACCCGAGAAGGGTCGGGTGACCGGTGCCGATTGAGGTCGAGCAGGTCCGCGTCTCCCGCGGCGTCTACGCGCACGTGCGTCAAGAGCTCGATAAGGATCTTGAGCTGCACCGGCTGTACTTCGGTGGTTTTCCGTACGGGTTGCAAGGGCAGGTAGATGACGTGCGGGCCGGCCGGCCGGTCAAAGTGACGGCGCGCTGGCTGCCAGCCGGGGCCCGAGTGGGCGCCGAAGTCGTGATCGTGCACCCCAACGACCGCGTTCAGCAGACCGCCGACAACTGGGCGGAGCATTGGCTCGAAGAGAACGGCCTGTGACATCAGTGATTTAGGTGCCGCGAAGCAATCCACACCGGTCTCACTGGGCGCGCCGACTCATTCATTGCTCGCGCTGGCGCGTCGGCGACCAGGCGGATACCGCGGTATATCAATGACTTTCGCCGCGGCTTCAACTCCCACTATGACGTCGCGGACTCGAGATTTGCGCCAGGCGATGACTATTCGCAGCAGTTCTTCCGGATCGATTGGCGCCGCTGCAACTATGGCTGCGACGAGTTCACTTCGCCTGACGTTGGCACCGGCCTCGTTAGCAAGCTCGACTAGTTGGTCGAGACGTCGGTCTACCGGGAACGGCCAGTTGATCGCTGCAGCTTTGGGCACGGTCCGCGACGTCTGGCGGTTCGCGTCAAGCTGCAATCCCTGCGGATCTGTCATGACACCTCGCTCGGCGCGTCTTGATACTTGCTTTGTATTTAGGCAATACAATCTACTTACTTACTAAAAACGTATTTAGGAATAGTATGCGTGATTCAGCTCTGCTGTTCGAGCCGATCGTGGATGTCCGTGACGTGCTCGAATCCTTCCTGGTTGACCAGGTATTTCTGAGCGACTGGCAAGAAATCCTCACGGCGGCGTCAGCGCGGCTGTCAGAACTAGGCCGCACATGGTCTGACGGCGACTTGTTAGAACTTGGCCGCATCACCGAGCGACTGGCTTCCGCGCGGCTCGAGGCCGATATGGCGCTCGCCAGGGTCGCGGCCGACAGTGCCGCCAAAATGTTAGACCAGGTTCGTATTCCCGGGGTGCCCCGTCCGGGAGACGACGACTGGGCCTTCTAGCCCGACTTCATTGTTCTGACCGCCGCCAGGCTTGCAACCGCTCTCGCGCCGGCCGCGCGGAGGGCCCGCGCGGTCTCCTGGGCCGTCGCCCCGGTGGTGTAGACGTCATCGACGATCAGTACATTCTGTCCGGAAATGTCTACGGGACAGCGGAATTGGCCCTCGAGCGCCGCTGCGCGATCCGCGGGAGGAAGGCTCTTGGCTGGCGCGCGGAATGGCTGTATCGACTCGCAGTGAACGATCGGGATACTGCCGCGGTCTCGGGCAACTGTTGCAGCAAGACGGGCGCCGAAACTCGACACCCGTGCGTCGTGGCCTGGTACGGATGCAATCGCGTCTACGTTTCGTAGGAGTGGGTGCTGCCCGATGAACTCTGTTATCTCATTAGCGACCTGCAGACCGACTGCCCTTTGACTTTCGGCATCCGCCTTGTACCGGTATTTACCGCGGTTTACGAGATCAGCAAGATCCGTATATGGACCGATCTTGTCGTCAACGATCTTGTTGTACCAATCCAATACGATGGCGAAGTCGACAGCGTCTCCGCAAGGGACAATGACGGCGCCGTGCAGCAGTTGCAGGAGAGCAGATGTTGCTGCGATCGGGCTGGGGCCGGCACCGGCCAGACGGTGCCGATCAATGAAAACACCGCTCCGCATGTAGCGGCGATCCGTCAAGAGTACCTGTGTGATAGCGCCTTCCGGCCCCACCACTGTAAGCGTGTGCCCGCCGGACGGCGCCGGCTCGTGGCTGTGTTCGGTGACGTAGGAGCCGCCCCGATTGCTGGGGCCGCTTTGCGACAAGTCTCTGATCACCATCTGGCCTGCTCGGACGAATTTTCGTCCTATATCGTCCCTGATAATTGAGACAAACCGGGTACGCGACACGCGGGCCCATGTCAGTATTCGAATGTATGTTCGAGTCATACTTGAAACTGTGCTGTGTGTATTGAGGAGGTGAGCCGGTGAGCACCGACCCCCTTGTACGGCTGCAGTACGCGATCGCTGCGACCCGGTTTGGTGGAGGTCAAAGAACTATTGCCACAAAGGTCAGAGCTGTCGGCCTCCGCGCGTTTGAACAGGTAGTTGGTATGCTCCAGCCCGACGAACTTCAGCAAGTTGAGGATCAAGCCAGGGATCTGTTCGATAGCGGAGTCGAGGCGGTCCTTCTCGGCCAGAAGTACTACCCGGACCGCCTTGCCACTTCTCGGCAGGCGCCAGCGGTGCTCTTTGTTAAGGGCCCTCCCGAGCTACTCGTACAGCGAGCGATTGGTATGTGCGGTTCACGCCAGGCCAGTGCCGAAGGACTGCGCGCTGCGCATGCATGCGCTGACGCTGTCGCCCGACGCGGTTACTGCGTCGTGTCGGGCTACGCAAAAGGTGTCGACCTCATCGCACACACAGCAGCCCTCGCGGCGGGAGGTACGACTGTCATTGTGCTCGCCGAAGGGATCACTCGCTTCAGGGTCCGGCGCGGCGAGTTCAGCGAGCTATGGGATCCCGAACGCGCTTTGGTCGTATCGCAATTCGCACCGGACCAAAAGTGGTTCGTTTCCGGAGCGATGACTCGCAACGCGGTCATCTCGGACTTGAGTCAGGCACTCGTTGTCGTGGAAGCAGGCGACAAGGGCGGCACACTGGCCGCCGGTGAATACGCGTTGCAACGCCATCAAACAGTCCTGACGCTGCAGCTGTTCGACGCGCCGCCGGGAAACAAGCTCCTGATGGCCAATGGAGCGAAGGTCATCCGCAGCCGGCAGCATCTCGAAGCCGCACTCGATTACCTCGACGCAGGCGGAACCAAACAGCTCACATTGATGTGAGACCGTCTGAGCTGCTGAGTTCTCGGGCCGCATTCTGGCCACAATCTGACCACAGTTACAGATAACTACTGTTCACCGCTGTTGTGTGTTTTTGCACGTCGACCATGCTGAAACCAGCTGACCTGCAGCATGATTCGCCTTTGCAAGGCGGGTGTCATGGGTTCGATTCCCCTAGGCTCCACAAATCTCCACAAATTTCCCGTATGACGTCGGTTGACGCTGACACTCCCTGCTGATGAGTCGCGGACCGTGTCTCTGTCGGACCCCCTGATCGTTGATCGCGGCTACGACTGACCCTTCCGCCCGCGAGCATCAATTCGCTAATATCGAATCATGAAACATATTTCGTATGTAGTGGGCGCAGTCATCCTGGTGGTGATGGGTGCCGGTGCAACCGCACCGGTTGCCCACGCCGAGGGGCCGGAAATGAACGGTGTGTACAGCTACGTGGACGAGGACGGCGACTTCGGCACGTGGACCGTGAACACCACGTGCGCACCGACCTGCGTCGCGCATGTGGCGACAGGGCCGGGGCGCGGCTTCGATGCTGTTCTGGTCGATGGCGTGTACACCGTCAACCGGTCGGTTCCCGCCGGCCTGTCGTGCCCCGATTACATGCTCGGGGACTTGTTGTGGGACGCCGGTGAACATCCGGTCCAGGTATGGCAATGGTGGGATCCGACGACGCTCAAGGGCGAAGTTCACTTTCTGGCGACCACGGGGCCATGCGAAATCGGCGACCATCACGACCATTTCACGCTCACTCCGGCCGGATAGCACCAGGCTTTGACCCCTTCGTGCCCATTGACACGTGCGGGCCACCAGCGTCGTCAAGGACGCGGCTGCACGTCCACACTGGGCGGGCGAGGTGAAGGCTCCGGCTTCGACGAGCGCCGCACCACGCTGAAGGCGACCGCGCCACCGGCCAGAACCACGACGGTCGCCGCTCCCGCGATCAGCCACGGCTTCTTGCTGTGGCGCTGGTTGCGGCGCGCCTCCTGCAGCAGCTGCGGCAGATTGGCGGCCACCTCCTGCGCAGCCGCGAGCTCTTGCACGATCGTCTCCTGGGCAGCGGCGAGTTCCCGCGCCAGCCGGCCTTCCCGGTAGCGGCGGCGCACTTCCGACGCGGTCGACTGGGCCGACTGCACCCCGAGACCGACCACGCCGCGGGTGACGTCCACGGGTCCCACCGCCGAGTAGGTCAGGCCCCGGGTCAGCCGCTCACGTGGGGTCAATGAGGCATCCGCCTTCTGGCTCATCTGCCGCCTTTCGATGTATCGCGCAAGTTCTACGCAGTCCTATCAGGTACCGAGGCCCTGGAGCTAGAGGCTGAGTGCCGTTGGCGTGCCGCCGACGGCACCGGCTGCGGGACGGGCCACATGTAGTGGCAGACTGTGACCCCGTGACTAACAGCCCCATTCAGACCGCTACCGCCACGCTGCACACCAACCGCGGAGACATCAAGGTCGCCCTGTTCGGGAACCACGCGCCTAAGACCGTCGCCAACTTCGTCGGCCTGGCGCAGGGCACCAAGGAGTACTCCACCCAGAACGCCTCGGGTGGACCGTCGGGGCCGTTCTATGACGGCGCGGTTTTCCACCGGGTGATCCGGGGCTTCATGATTCAGGGCGGCGACCCGACCGGAACCGGCCGCGGCGGCCCGGGCTACAAGTTCGCCGACGAGTTCCACCCCGAGTTGCAGTTCGACCGGCCGTACCTGCTTGCGATGGCCAACGCCGGCCCGGGCACCAACGGCTCTCAGTTCTTCATCACCGTCGGCCCGACCCCGCACCTCAACCGACGCCACACCATCTTCGGTGAGGTTGTCGACCCCGACTCGCAACGAGTCGTCGACGCGATCGCCACGACGGCCACCGACGGCAACGACCGCCCCACCGAGCCCGTCGTCATCGAGTCGATCACCATCTCCTGACGCACTAGTAACGCGGACGCTCGCCGGACCGGGAAACGCTACCCCGCGTAACCCGCGTCCGTGAGCGCGTCCAGCACGTCCAGCGGATCGGTACCCAGGTCCCAGCGGGACAGGATGAGCAGCCCGCCGTCCACGGTTTCCAGCTCGAGTAGCCGGATCCTGCGCCCGTGCCGGCGGAACTCCGAGATGCGAATGATCTTGATGAGGTCGCGTCGCAATAACTGCGTGCGGAACCAGCCGCGCACCGCCAACCCCTCGGGCGTGATTGCCAGCTTCGGCCGGGCGCGCCACGATGCCGCAGCAAACAACAACAGGCCCACCGCGGCGATCCCCGCGATGACCCGGCCCGGTGGATCTGTGACCAGCGTCACAGCGGCGATAGCCAGTACTGCGCCACCGATGCCACAACCAGCGATTCCCGCCGTCTGAGGCGCCCACTCAGTTTGCTGCATGCGCTACCAGCACCCCCTTACCACGGCAGACGCGGTTATCCACAGACGCTATCAACAGTGGGGATGAATCACACGCGTGTGATTGGGTGGCAGCAAGGTTGCTGGGACGCCATCGGATGGACCGCGAAATGAATGCATTACGTGTGCGTCAACCCCGGTGCCGGCCGCTCAGTGCCAGCGCATCGTGAGCAACAACCCGGTGATCATGAACGCGAAGGCGATCGCGTAGTTCCACGGGCCCAGTTGCGCCATCCAGTGCAGCCACGTCGGCGCCTGCGGACCGTAGGCCGCCAACTGGAAGACCATCAGCCAGACCAGGCCGATCAGCATCAGGCCGATGAACAATGCGACGAACCACACGCTCGACGGCCCGACCTTCACTTTCACCGGAGTGCGGCTGACCGCGGTGACAGTGAAGTCGTTCTTCTTGCGGACCTTCGACTTGGGCATGTGTACCTCAGATACCTCAACAAAGAGCGGGACGGGTGCAACGATTACGGTTGCATGCAGGTAGAGCTCGGATATGAGACTAGCCCACAGGAGACACCATGGTTGACCGGCGCCGTTCGCCGTGGCGCTTCGGTGTCCCGTTGGTCTGCCTGCTGGCCGGACTGCTGCTGGCTGCCACGCACGGCGTCTCCGGGGGCGCGGAGATCCGCCGCAGCGACGCGCCGCGGCTGGTCGACCTGGTGCGCGAGACGCGTTCCTCGGTCGATCACCTGGATGCCGAGCGGGAGGCGCTGACCAGGAAGATCGACGCCGCGCACGGCCGGTCCTCGGACGTCGCCCTGAAGGCGATGCTCAAGCGGGCCGCCGAGCTGGCCGGTGATGCCGACATGAACCCGGTGCACGGCCCGGGCCTGGTGGTCGTCCTCAACGACGCCCAGCGCGACGCCAACGGGCGGTTCCCGCGCGACGCCACCCCGGATGATCTGGTCGTACACCAGCAGGACATCGACGGGGTGCTCAACGCGTTGTGGAGCGCCGGCGCCGAGGCGATCCAGATGCAGGACCAGCGGATCATCGCCACCTCGGTCGTCCGGTGCGTCGGCAACACGCTGCTGCTCAACGGCCGCACCTACAGCCCGCCCTACTCGATCACCGCGATCGGCGACGCGACGGCCATGCAGGCCGCGTTGGCCGCCGCTCCCCTGGTGACGCTGTACAAGCAGTACGTGGTGCGCTTCGGCCTGGGCTACCGGGAGGACGTCAAGTCCGACGTGGCGGTCGCCGGGCATGCCGAACCGGTGCGGCTGCACTTCGCGCAGCCCATCGGTCCGATCGGCTACTGACGGCGGCCCTGCGCAGCGGACGGTAACCTGTCACGATGCGGATCCTGGTCGTCGACAACTACGACAGCTTCGTGTTCAACCTGGTGCAGTACCTGGGCCAGCTGGGCGTCGAGGCTGCGGTGTGGCGTAACGACGACACTCGGCTCGCTGACGCCGACGCTGTAGCGGGCGAATTCGACGGCGTCCTGCTCAGCCCCGGTCCCGGCACCCCGGAGCGGGCCGGCGCTTCGATCAGCCTGGTGCGCGCGTGTGCCGCGGCGAACACGCCGCTGCTCGGTGTCTGCCTGGGACACCAGGCCATCGGCGTGGCGTTCGGGGCCACCGTCGACCGCGCCCCGGAGTTGCTGCACGGCAAGACCAGCAGCGTATTCCACGCCAATGTCGGTGTGCTGCAAGGACTCCCAGACCCTTTTACGGCCACGCGGTACCACTCTCTGACCATCCTGCCCGAGTCCCTGCCCGCCGAGCTGGAGGCCATCGCACACACCCAGAGTGGGGTGATCATGGCGGTGCGGCACACGTCGTTGCCCATTCACGGCGTCCAGTTCCATCCCGAGTCGATCCTCACCGAGGGCGGCCACCGGATGCTGGCCAACTGGCTCAGCTACTGCGGCTGGGCGCGGGACGACACCCTGGTGCGCCGGCTGGAGAACGAAGTGCTCACCGCCATCCGGCCGCACTTCCCCACCGACGCGGGAGCTACTGACCGAACTTCAGCGTGATCACGCCGTCGCGGTTCACGCCGCTGCCCGCTGACGGGCTCTGATAGACCACCTTGTTGTGCAGATTGCCGCCCGCGTCGACGTCGGGTCCCTTGTCCAGCACTCCGGTCCAGCCCAGCGCCCGCAATCGCGGTTCGGCATCGGTCCAGAACATGCCTGAGACGTCGGGCATGATGAACTGGTTGCCCTTGGAGACCTGCAGTTCGATGACGGTGTCGATCGGCAACGTCTCGCCCTTGGCGGGATTGGTGCCGATCACCTCACCTGCCGGCCGGGGGCTGTCCACCTGAGTCTGGGTGATCTTGGTGAAGCCGTAGACGTTGAGGTTCTTCTGCGCGACGTCCACCGTCTGGCCCGTGACGTCGGGGACCTGCTTGGTCTCCGGACCCGAGCCCACGATGATCGTGATGACGTTGGTGATGGCCGAAGTCTGGTTGGCCGGCGGGTTGGTCCCCACGACCTTGCCCTGCAATTCCGGGGTCGACGGCGAGTTCGATTGCTTGAACTTGTTGAATCCCGCCGCGGTGAGCTTCTTGACGGCCTCGGAGTACGTCAGCGAGGACACGTCGGGCACCTCGCGCTGCTCGGGCCCGGTAGAGACATTGATGGTGATCTCGTCGCCGGCGCCCACCGAGGAGTTCGCCGCCGGATCGGTGCCGATGACGTGATCCGGCAGGATCTGCGAGTCGGGCCGCTGCTGCGTGCGCGTCTTGAAGCCCTTGTTCTGCAGCGCCACGATCGCATCGGCCGACGTCTGGCCGCGCACGTCGGGCACCTGGACACTGCGGGTGTTGCCGCCGAACGTATTGATGGCGATGGTCACCACGATCGTCAACACCGCCAGGACGGCGACCACCGCGACCCACCGGCCCACCGAACCGGCGCCGCGGTCACGGTCGGAGTTGTCGAAGTTCTGGCGCGGCAGCGGGTCGGTGCGCGGACCCCCGTGCGGCCCGCCCGAGGATGACATGAATGCCTTGCGTTCTGCGCCGCTGAGCACCTTGGGCGCCTCCGGCGTTTCACCGTTGTGCACCCGCACCAGGTCGGCGCGCATCTCCGCCGCGGTCTGGTACCTGTTCTCCGGATTTTTGGCGAGCGCTTTGAGCACGACGGCGTCGAGGTCCGCGGAGATTCCTTCGTGGCGCTCCGAAGGCGGAATCGGGTCTTCACGCACGTGCTGGTACGCGACCGATACCGGTGAGTCACCGGTGAAAGGTGGCTCGCCAGTGAGCATTTCGTACAGAACACAGCCCAGCGAGTAGACGTCGGAGCGGGCGTCGACGGAGTCGCCGCGGGCCTGCTCGGGCGAGAGATACTGCGCGGTCCCGATCACCGCGGCGGTCTGGGTGACGCTGTTGCCGCCGTCGGCGATCGCGCGGGCGATGCCGAAGTCCATCACCTTCACCGCGTTGGTGGAGCTGATCATGATATTCGCGGGTTTCACGTCGCGGTGGATGATGCCGTTCTGATGGCTGAAGTTCAGCGCCTGGCAGGCGTCCGCGATCACCTCGATCGCCCGCTTGGGCGTCATCGGACCCTCGGTGTGCACGATGTCGCGCAACGTGACGCCGTCGACGTACTCCATGACGATGTAGGGCAACGGCCCGGCCGGGGTTTCCGCCTCGCCGGTGTCGTACACCGCGACGATGGCCGGATGGTTCAGCGCCGCGGCATTCTGAGCCTCCCGCCGGAAACGGAGGTAGAAGCTGGGGTCGCGGGCCAGGTCAGCGCGCAGCACCTTGACCGCGACGTCGCGGTGCAACCGCAAGTCACGGGCGAGGTGAACTTCGGACATCCCTCCGAAGCCGAGGATGTCGCCCAGTTCGTAGCGGTCGGACAGATGCCGAGGGGTGGTCATCGAGGTTTCTCATATCGGGCCGGCGAGGCGTGCAGTACAGAATTACCGGTTAATGGACTTTCCGTCCAGTTGAAACCGGAGTTAGGTGCCGGCCCGATCTGCGCGCTGCCGGTGTTGGTGACCGTCGGCGGCGGAGATGGCTGATTGTCCGCCTTGGAATTGATGACGATCAGCACCGCGATGATGATTGCCAGCGCGCCCAGCACACCCGCGGCCCACAGCAGCGCCCGCTGACCCGAGGAGAACGTGCGACGCGCCGGCGGCCGGTGTCCGCTGGCGGCGCGGCGTGGCGCGGTGGTCCGGGTGGCGGGAGCGGGAGCGATCCGTGCCGGGGTGGCCGACGGGATGGACGCCGGGGCGGCCCGCCCCGGCGGCGGCGACTGACTCGGTCGCGGCGGACGCCGCCCGGCCCGAACCGCGGCCACGGCGTCGGCGAAGGGCCCACCGCTGCGGTAGCGCTGGCTGGGATTCTTGACCAGCGTGATCTCGATCAGTTCCCGCACGTTGGGCGGCAGATCGGCGGGCAGCGGGGGCGGCGGCTCTTTGATGTGCTTCATCGCCACCGTCAGCGCACCGTCGCCGGTGAACGGGCGCTTGCCCGAAACAACCTCGTAGCCAACGACTCCCAACGCGTACACGTCGCTGGCGGGGGTGGCGTCGTGACCCAGCGCCTGCTCCGGTGCGATGTACTGCGCGGTGCCCATCACCATGCCGGTCTGGGTCACCGGTGCCGCGTCGACAGCCTTGGCGATGCCGAAGTCGGTGATCTTGACCTGTCCGGTGGGGGTGATCAGGATGTTGCCCGGTTTGACGTCGCGGTGCACCAGCCCGGCGGCGTGCGCGACCTGCAGGGCGCGACCGGTCTGCTCGAGCATGTCCAGTGCGTGCCGCAGCGACAGCCGGCCGGTGCGCTTGAGCACCGAGTTCAACGGTTCACCGTTGACCAGCTCCATCACCAGGTAGGCCGTGCGGCCTTCCCCGTCCATCGCGCTCTCGCCGTAGTCATGCACCTGCGCGATGCCGGGATGATTGAGCATCGCGGTGGTGCGCGCCTCAGCGCGGAAGCGCTCGATGAACTCCGGGTCCTGCGAGAACTCCTGCTTGAGCACCTTGACCGCGACGCGCCGGCCCAGGCGGCTGTCCACCGCCTCCCACACCTGGCCCATGCCACCGGTGGCGATGAGCCGCTGCAGCCGGTACCGGCCGGACAGCGTCACCCCAACGCGGGGACTCATGTTTCGCCTCGCTCCGGTCCGATCGCACAGTGGCGACCCGCGGCACCCGGCTTCGCCGCGCTTGCGATCGCCACGGCACGTTCCGTCGCTGCGATCCTCACTCGCCTATGGCGACTCATGGTCCCCCTTGCAAAGCAGCTTCGATCACTGCCCTCCCGATGGGCGCGGCCAGCGCGCCCCCGGTCGCGGACAGGCGATCGCCACCGTTCTCCACAAGCACCGCCACGGCAATCTTCGGAGCCTGCGCCGGAGCGAAGGCGATGTACCACGCGTGCGGTGGAGTATGCCGCGGGTCGGTGCCATGCTCGGCGGTACCCGTCTTGGATGCGATCTGCACGCCGGGGATGGCCCCTTTCTGCTGTGCGACTTTCTCGGCGCCGACCATCAGCTCTGTTAGCTTAGCGGCGACCTGCGGCGACACCGCGCGCCGCTGCTGGTACGGGGCCGTGGTGCTGATATTGGCCAGATCCGGCCCCTTGAGGCTTTCTACCAGGTACGGCTGCATCATGACGCCACCGTTGGCGATGGTCGCGGCCACCTCCGCATTCTCCAGCGGGGTCAGCGCGACGTCCTTCTGCCCGATGCTGGTCATCCCCAGCGCGGCGGCGTCCGGGATCGCGCCGACGGTGGATTCGGCAACCTGCAGCGGAATCGGATCGGGCGCGTTGTCCAGCCCGAACGCGTGCGCCATGCTGCGTAGCGCGTCGGTTCCGGTGGTGAGTCCGAGCTGCACGAACGCGGTGTTACAGGACTCGGCGAACGCCTCGCTCAACGACACCGTCTCGCCGGGGCCGCACGGGGTGCCACCGTAGTTCTCCAACGTCGCCGTGCTGTTGGGCAGCGGGATCCTCGCCGCGGCCGTCAGCTGCTGCGTCTCGGTCGCCCCGGCCTGCAGTGCCGCCGCGGTGGTGATCACCTTGAAAGTGGACCCCGGCGGATAGGTCTCCGAAATCGCCCGGTTGATCAGCGGGTTGTCCGGATTGTCGCGCAGGCTCTGCCAGGTCTGCGCCTGCACGTCGGCGTCGTGCGACGCCAGCAGATTGGGGTCGTACGACGGCGACGACACCAGCGCCAGAATCTTGCCGGTGGACGGTTCCAACGCGACAACGGCGCCCTTGCAGGGCAGGCCCGCGCAGCCCTGCTGCATCGCGTCCCATCCCGCCTGCTGGATGCGCGGGTTGATCGTCGTGTCGACGTTGCCGCCGCGCGGGTCGCGCCCGGTGAAGAAGTCCGCCAGGCGACGCCCGAAGAGCCGCTCGTCGGACCCGTTGAGCAGCGAGTCCTCGGCCCGTTCCAGGCCGGCGCTGGAGTAGCGCAGCGAGTAGAAACCGGTGACCGGCGCGTAGGCCGCCGGATTGGGATACACCCGCAGGAAACGGAACCGGCTGTCGGTGGCAACCGAATACGCCAGCAACTGGCCTCCGGCGATGATCTGGCCGCGCTGGCGCGAATACTCGTCGAGCAGCACGCGCTGGTTACGCGGATCGGCCCGCAACCCGTCAGCCGTGAAGACCTGCGTCATCGTGGCGTTGAGCAGCAGCAGCACGATCAACGCCATCACGGTCATCGAGATTCGGCGCAGCGAGGTGTTCATACGCGCTCGATCACCTCGGTACTGGCCGCCGCGATCGGTGCCTTCTTGCGCGGGCGGGTACGCAGCGGACGACGGGCGCCGTCGGAGATTCGGGCCAGAATGCCGAGCAGCACATAGTTGGCCAACAGCGACGAGCCGCCGTAGGACATCCACGGCGTGGTCAACCCGGTCAAGGGGATCAGCTTGGTGACGCCGCCGACGACGATGAAGAGCTGAATCGCAAGCGTCGAGGCCAGGCCGGCGGCCAGAAGCTTGCCGAAGCTGTCGCGGGTGGCGATCGCGGTGCGCATGCCGCGAATGATGATGATCGTGTACAGCATCAAAATGCTGGCCAGGCCCACCAGGCCCAGCTCTTCCCCGAACGCGGCGATGATGAAGTCGGTTGAGGCCGCGGGAACGGTGTCGGGCTGGCCGTTGCCGAGTCCGGTGCCGAAGATGCCGCCGGTGGCGAAGCTGAACAGCGCCTGCACCATCTGATAGCCGGTGCCATCGGGGTCGGCGAACGGGTCCAGCCACGTCTGCACGCGAACCCGCACGTGGGCGAACAGGTGATACGCCACCAGGCTGCCGCCGGCGAACAGCACCAGGCCGAGCATCACCCAACTGAACCGCTGCGTGGCCAGGTACACCACGACGAGAAAGGACGCGTACAGCAACAGCGACGTGCCGAGGTCCTTCTCGAAGACCATGACGCCGACCGAGATCACCCAGGCGGCCAGCAGCGGGGCCAGATCGCGCGGCCGGGGCAGGGTCAGGCCCAGCACGTGCTTGCCCGCACTGGTGAACAGGTTGCGCTTGGCCACCAGCACCGCGGAGAAGAAGATCAGCAGCAGAATCTTGGAGAACTCAGCGGGCTGAATCGAGAAGCCCGGCAACCGAATCCAGATCTTGGCGCCGTTCTGCTCGGACAGCGACGCCGGCAGCAGCGCAGGTATCACCAGAAAGATCAGACCGGCCAGGCCGCAGATGTAGCCGTAGCGGGCGAGCTGACGGTGGTCCTTCAGGAACGTCACCACCAGCGCGAACGCCGCGACGCCGAGCAGAGTCCAGAGCATCTGCTGATAGGCGCTGGGATGCCCGTGCCGGCTGCCCTGCTTGTCCACCAGGTCGAGGCGGTGGATCATCACCAGCCCGAGTCCGTTGAGCAGCGCCACCACCGGAAGCAGCAGCGGATCGGTGTAGGGAGCGAAGCGCCGGATCGCCAGGTGCGCGATGCCGAACAGGCTGAGGAACCCCAGCCCGTAGGTCGCGAGGTCCCAGTGCAGCCCGCGCTCCTGGTTGGCCTCCACGATGCACAGCGCGGCGATGGTGATCACCGCGGCGAAGCACAACAGCAGCAACTCGGCGTTGCGCCGGGTGGGCAACGGAGGGGTCACCGCTACCGGTGCCGGCAGTTCCGTTGTGGTCATGCCGCGGGTCGGCAATCGGCCTGCTGTGGCGGGTTCTCGCTCGTGGTCGGCGCTGTGCTGTTGGGCGTGGTCGACGACGGCGCAGCAGGCGCGGCCGAGGTGGTGCTGGGGCGGGTCGAGGGTGTGGTGGTGGAGGCGGAACTCGGTGCCGAACTCGGCGCCGAGGAGGGCGTGGTGGACTGCGTCGCGGAGGCCGGTGCGGACGGCGCGTAACTCGATTCGGGTGTCCCGCTGCTGTTGGTGGACGGGGCCGACGGCTCCGGCGCCGAGGTGGCACCCTGAGGACACTTCGGGCGCAGCGATTTGGCGAGCTGTTGCAACTGTTTGCGGGCGCCGTCGAGGGTGTCGGACGGCAACTGCCCGGCCTGCACCGACGCCCGCGCAGGGCCGTTCAGGTAGTCGACCTTCATCAGGTGGCAGTTGCTGCGCTCGGGCGGCTGGCTGGGACTGATGTCGGAGATCTCGTCGTTGGCGCTGAGGCAGCCCAGCGAATAGACCTCGTGCAGGGACAGCCCCAGCAGCGAGCCCTGGATGCCCCGCATGATGGCGACGGTGCCGTTGTAGTCGGCGACGTAGTAGTTGTTCCGGATGACCGCGCGGCTGATCAGCAGCCCGGCGATCAACACCAGGGTCAACAACCCGACCACCAGCCCGATCCGCTTGCGTGACCAGCGGCGCTTGGGCGGCGCCTCGACCTGCGGGGCAACCCGTTTGGTGACCTCGCCTTTGCGCGGGCCGATCGCCGAGGCGCGCCCCGCCGCGGTGTTGGGCAGCGTCAACTGGTCGTCGTCACCGTCGCCGGATACGGCGCCGGCCAGGATCGGTTGGGTCTGACCGAACTCGTCGTCGACGACGTCGGCGACCACCACGGTGACGTTGTCCGGGCCGCCACCGCGCAGTGCCAGCTCGATCAGGCGGTACGCACTTTCGGCGACATCGGGAATCTGCAGAGCTTCGGCAATGGTGTCGTTGCTGACGGGGTCGGAAAGGCCGTCGGAGCACAGCAGGTAGCGGTCACCCGCGCGTGCCTCGCGCATGGTGAGGGTGGGTTCGACCTCATGCCCGGTCAACGCCCGCATGATCAGCGAGCGCTGCGGATGGCTGTGCGCCTCCTCCGCGGTGATACGCCCTTCGTCGACCAGCGTCTGGACGAAGGTGTCGTCTTTGGTGATCTGAGTGAGCTCGCCGTCGCGGAACAGGTAGCCGCGCGAGTCGCCGATGTGCACCAGCCCGAGGCGGTTGCCGGCGAACAGGATGGCGGTGAGCGTGGTGCCCATGCCTTCGAGGTCGGGTTCCATTTCGACCTGTGCGGCGATCGCGGCATTCCCGGCCCGCACCGCGGAGTCGAGCTTGGCCAGCAGGTCGCCGCCCGGCTCGTCGTCGTCGAGGTGGGCCAGGGCGGCGATCACCAGCTGAGAAGCGACCTCACCGGCCGCGTGCCCCCCCATGCCGTCGGCCAGGGCCAGCAAGCGGGCGCCGGCATAGACCGAGTCTTCGTTGTTGGCGCGTACCAGGCCGCGATCGCTGCGGGCGGCATATCGCAGGACCAGGGTCACGGGCGCAACTCTCCCCCGCTAGCGGGTGGTGCCCCCACGACCCCGGCTACCCAGACGGAATCGTCGTCGTAGGCGCGGGTCACGGGCGCAACTCTATTGCGGTCTTGCCGATCCGAACCGGCGTACCTATGGGAACTCGCACAGCAGTTGTCACTTTGGCCCTGTCGAGGTAAGTGCCGTTGGTCGATCCTAGATCTTCCACATACCATTCGGAGCCGCGCTGAGACAGCCTGGCATGCCGAGTCGAGGCGTAATCGTCAGTTAATACCAAGGTTGAGTCGTCTGCGCGGCCGATGAGCACCGGCTGCCCGCTCAACGTGATCCGAGCGCCTTGGAGCGCCCCTTCGGTCACAACCAGATACCGGGCCGTGTCGCGGCGCTGCCGCGACGGCAGCAGGTTGCCGCGCAGCGTCAGCCCGCGACGCACCATGACCGCGCCGGTGGGCGCGTAGATGTCGGTGCGCAGAATCCGCAGCACCGACCAGATGAACAGCCACAACAGCATCAAGAACCCGGCACGCGTCAGTTGCAGTACCAACCCCTGCATCCGGCGGTCCTTTCCGTCCCGGCACTGCCCACCCCGCGCACCTGATGCCGTGCACCTCAGCAAAGTCACCATACTTCGACGGTGACCGACGCGGGGAGATGCGCGGCAGCTTCCGGTCAGTGGGTTCAGTGAATGCGGACGATGATCTCGGAATGACCCAGGCGGATCACATCGCCGTCAGCCAGCTGCCACTCCTGCACGGGGGCGTTGTTGACGGTGGTGCCGTTGGTCGAGTTCAGGTCGGAGAGCAACGCGACCTGACCGTCCCAGCGGATCTCCAGGTGCCGGCGTGACACACCGGTGTCCGGCAGCCGGAACTGGGCGTCCTGGCCGCGGCCGACGATGTTCGAGCCGTCGCGCAGTTGGTAGGTGCGGCCGCTGCCGTCGTCGAGCTGCAGGGTGACCTGTGCCCCGACGGCGCCGTAGCCGCCCTGGCCGTAACCGCCATAGCCGCCCGCCGCGCCGTAATCCTGCGTCGGAGGCTGGCCGTAATCGGGAGCCGACGGCTGACCGTAGTCGCCGTACTCACGGCCGGCCGGTTCGCCGTAGCCTTGCGGCTCGGCGTATCCGCCCTGCGGCGCATACCCGCCGGGCGCCGACGCCTCGGCGTACTGGGTGTAGTCGCCGCTGCCGTAGTCCTGGCGACCGTAACCGCCGCCCTGCTGGTAGCCCTGGTCCTGACCGTAACCGCCACCCTGCTCATAGGACGGCCGCTGCGGCTCGGGGGGCGCCGCCGGCGCGCTGGGTGCGCCGTACCCCTCGTCCTGGCGGGCCGGCTCCCGGCCGTAGTCGCCGTAGCCGCCGCCATAGCCCTGCTGGCCACCCTGGGGCTGGCCGTACCCGCCCTGCTGGTAGCCCTGGTCCTGGCCGTACCCGCCCTGACCGCCGTAACCGCCGGCGGGCGGACCCTGCGGCGCCGCGGGCGGAGGTGCTTCGTAGGTGGGGGCGTAGTTGCTCTGGCCCTGGTCGCCGTAACCGCGCTGCTCGCCGTAACCGCGCTGCTCGTAGCCGCCCTGGTCGCCATAGCCGCGCTGGTCGCCGTAACCGCCCTGGGGTTGCCCCGGAGGTCCGCCCTGCGGCTGGCCATAGCCGCCCTGACCCTGGCCGTAGCCGCCTTGATCCTGGTAGCCGCCCTGACCGTAACCACCCTGCTGGGGCGGCGGGTAGCCCTGCTGCGGCGGGTAGCCGCCGGGCTCCGGCGGATAGGGGGGCTGGCCACCCTCCTGCGGCCGCTGGTAGCGGTCGTCGTAGTACTCGTCGGGCCGCCCCTGCCCCTGGCCGCCGCGGTAGCCTGGATTGTCAGTCATCGGTCGTACTCCTGGTTCTGCGCCAAACGCATGATGTGATTGTGGCTGGGCGGAATCGGTAGTCGTCGGGCGGGGCTCGACGTCGGGGTTGACAGTCCCGCGGGCGCGGAACTGGCCGGTGTGCAGGTTCGAGGCCTGCTCGAACCGGACGACCACTTCACCATACGTTTGCCACCCCTGTTCCTGGATATAGTCCGCCAAGTACCGAGCAAAAGCGTTCGACGTGAGCTCCGGGTCGCCGCCCAACTTCTCGAAGTCGTGCACACTGAGGGTAATGATGTATTCGTTGGCTGCCAAAAGGCGATTTCCCTGCAGGGACCGGACGCTGTCGGCAGCCTCGCGGCGCAACAGGGCTTCCACCTCTTGCGGCACGATCGATCCCCCGAAGACCCGGGCAAACGCATCACCAACTGTCGATTCGAGTTTGCGCTCGATGCGCTGAACCAGCCCTCGTTGGCTACCCATTTTTGGCGCTCGCCTCACTACTGTGCACGGGGACGTCGGCCGAAGGTCGCAGAGCTCGGCCCGGTGACGTATTAACCGTCAATCGTATCGGGCCAGCGTGAGGCGGCGGCACCGTCAGAATCCTGAGAATCACATCGATACTGTTCAGAGACCTTGGTGGGCGTCAAGCGCCGTGGCCCCCGACCGCACGGTTGGGGTCTGCGGCCTCTACAGTGATATGGTCCTCCGGTTGTTTCGGGCGAGTGGCGGAATGGCAGACGCGCTGGCTTCAGGTGCCAGTGTCCTTCGGGACGTGGGGGTTCAAGTCCCCCTTCGCCCACAGATTTCCCCGGCCATAGGCCGGGGTTTTTTGTTGCCGCAGGCCGGGCCGGTCAGTCGCCTCCCTTCCAGCCCGCGACCGCAACGAGTAGCGCCGCGATGAGCAGCACCACCGCAGCGATCATCAGCCCCGGTGTCCGCAGGCCGAGGGTCAGCGGTGTCGCGACCGCAAGGGTGCCGAATGCGATCACCAGTCGCACGACGAGCATCGGCTGCGCTTTGAGCACCGAGGCCCGTGCGCGCCCGGGGATCTCCCGCGCCGCTCGGGCCGACCACCCCAGCAACGTCAGCAGCACGACGATGCCGCAGGCGGCCAGCAGGCGGAATACCAACCGTTCGCCCGCGTCGATGTCCGAGGCGGTGCCTCCGACGGCCGCGACGAAGCAGAGCACCACGCTGGTCAGGGTCGTCCACCTCAAGGGGGTCCGCAGCGCCGCCCCCACGCTGCGTCGGGCGACGGTGCCGAGTGCAGGGTCCATGCGGGCGGCGCCGAGGAAACCACGCAGCGCGGCCCGCCAGCGACCGCTGTCGAGGTGGTTGACGGCGATGTTGTGCACCGCTGACGCGTACCCGGGTTCCAGGCGCAGAGCTTCGGCATAAGCCGCGTTCGACTCGTGCCACCGACGCATCTTGCCCAGGATCAGTCCACGCTGGAAGTGAATGTCGGCGCTGTCCGGCTCGAGCCGTTGCGCCTCGGTGATCGCGCGGAGCGCCGGCTCGTACTGCCAGGCCCGGAACAGCACGAAGGCATAGGTGTGGTGCGTGCGGGATTCGTCAGGCGCGGCAAGCACGGCCCGATGGGCGACTTGCAACGCAGCGTCACGCTCTTCGAGTCCGGCCAGGGCGAGCGCGTACACGCACATGGCCTGCACATGACCGGGCGCGACCGATAACGCTGCCTGTGCACTGAGCTCCGCCCGCTCGGGCTCGTCCATCCGCAACTGGGCGCGCGCCAGTTCGGTCAGCAGGTCCGGATCGTTGGGAAGGTGTCGCAACGCCGACATCAGAACCTCGACCGCGCGTTCATTGTTGCGCGAAGCCAGGTACGCACGGGCCAGAAAGAGCGCGTCGTCGCCCGTTGTCACGGAACGTTCTCCGGGAGCTGGCCGGGTGTCAGGCGTTGCTGCGCCAACCGCGGTGTGGCGACACCGAATTGGTCAGGCACGGGGCGCCCGGGAAGCTGCGGCCCGACCGACGTCATGAGGCAACACCGTACGCGGACCGGGACGTGCCCCAGACGGAGTTCATAGTCACCGGCGTCCCACCCAGCCCGTTCCTACCGGTCGATCCACGGGTAGTGCCAACGCCCGTATCCGCCACGATCGGCGCCGTCTACGGTCTATCTGACAAAACCGCGCCGACACCGCCGTCGGCGACGATCCGAGGAGCCACAGAGTTGAACATCGATCCCGCGGCCACCGCGTGGTTGCTCGCCAGCACCGCGCTCGTCCTGCTCATGACCCCCGGCCTGGCGATCTTCTACGGCGGCATGATGCGCACCACCGGGGTGCTCAACATGATCATGATGAGCTTCATCTCGATACCGCTGGTCACCGTGGCATGGCTGCTGGTGGGCTACAGCCTGGCCTTTTCCGACGGCGGGGCGGGCGGCTTCCTGGGCGGACTGGCCCATGCCGGGATGAGCGGCATCGGGCCGGAAACCCTGCACGGACAGGTCCCCGAGCTGCTCTACGCGACCTTTCAGTTGAGCTTCGCGATCATCACGGCAGCGCTGGTCAGTGGCGCCATCGCCGACCGCGCCAAGTTCGCCGCCTGGATGGTGTTCGTCCTGGTCTGGTCGGTGGCGGTCTACGCGGTGGTCGCGCACTGGGTGTGGGCGCCCACCGGCTGGCTGGCCAAAATGGGCGTGCTGGATTATGCGGGTGGCCTCGTCGTCGAAATCGTCTCGGGCTCTTCGGCTTTGGCGTTGGCGCTGGTGCTCGGGCCGCGCATCGGCTTCAAAGTCGAAGCCATGCGCCCGCACAATCTGCCGTTCGTGCTGCTCGGGGTGGGACTGCTGTGGTTCGGCTGGTTCGGGTTCAACGCCGGCTCCGCACTGGCCGCCAACGGGCTGGCGTCGGCGATCTTCCTGAACACCCTGGTGGCCGGCTGCCTGGGCATGCTCGGCTGGCTCACGGTAGAGCAGTTCCGCGACGGAAAGCCCACCACCTTCGGTGCCGCCTCCGGTGTGGTGGCGGGACTGGTGGCGATCACGCCCTCGTGCGGCACGGTGAACACGCTGGGCGCCGCCGTGGTCGGGCTGGTTGCCGGCGTGGTGTGCTCCTACGCGATCCTGGTCAAGTTCAAGCTCAACTACGACGACTCCCTGGACGTGGTGGGCGTGCACTTCGTCGGCGGTGTGGTCGGCGTTTTCCTGATCGGCCTGCTCGCCACCGCGGTGATGACCGGCGGCCCGAAGGGGCTCTTCTACGGCGGCGGGCTGGGCCAGCTCGGCAAGCAGTCGCTGGCGATGGTGGTGGTCGCGGTGTACGCCTTCGCCGTGAGTTTCATCCTCGGCAAGCTGATCGACCGGGTGATGGGATTCCGGCTCAGTGCCGCGGACGAGAAGAGCGGCATCGACCTCAGCGAGCACGCCGAGACGGCCTACCCCGAAGGGGTCTACGGCCACCAGGCGCCCCGCCGTCCGACCATCGGCGACCGCGACGAATCCCGGCCGCGATCGATCGACGACGAAGACGAATAGGGCCGCTAATCTGACCAACGTGAGCAACAAGCAAGTGCCGGGCGGCGTCGTGCACGAGATGCCCACCGACCTGCGCAAAGCGTTGGTCGCTAACGCGACGGCGTTGGAACTGTGGAAGGACATCACCCCGCTGGCGCGCAACGAGTTCATCTGCTGGGTGGAGGACGCCAAACAAGCGGCGACCCGCGAGCGCCGCATCCGGCGCACCCAGGAGGAGCTCGAAGAAGGCAAGCGACGGCCCTGCTGCTGGCCCGGATGCAAACACCGCGAGCGCAACGGCAAGTAGGGCACTGTGTGGCGGCCCCGTTGCTCGCTCCGGTCGTCGAACGCTAGTGTTTGGTTAGGCGATCCTAATCTGGTAACCCCCTCTTCGCCGGTTTAGGGTCACGCCCGCTGCGCCACCGCCGTGGTCGCAGCGTTCCGTAGGGAAGGACCAGTCGCTGATGGGTGTGACGCCGAGGGGGTGGCCGGCGGTGAGTACGCCGTGACGTCGCCGATCTGGCTGGCCTCACCCCCCGAAGTCCATTCGGCGCTGCTGTCCAGCGGGCCGGGCCCGGGGGTGCTGGTGGCAGCCGCGGGTGCGTGGCAGGCGCTCAGTGCCGAGTACGCCGAGGCGGCTGCCGAGTTGCTGGGTGTGCTGGGTGCAGCCCAGAGTTCCTGGCAGGGGCCCAGCGCCGTGCAGTATGTTGCCGCGCACGCGCCGTATCTGGGGTGGCTGACGCAGGCACAGGCAGCCAGTCAGGCCGCTGCAGCCCAGCATGAGGCCGCCGCCGCGGCCTATACGACCGCGCTGGCGCTGATGCCGACGCTGCCCGAGTTGGCCGCCAACCACCTCGTCCATGGCGTGTTGGTGGCGACGAACTTCTTTGGCATCAACACCATTCCGATCACCCTCAATGAAGCCGACTATGTCCGGATGTGGCTGCAGGCCGCGGCCGCGATGGGCGGCTACGAGGCAGCGTCGGCAGCGGCGGTGGCGGGTGTGCCACCCACGTCCCCGGCGCCGACGGTCGTCAAGGCCGATGCACCCGCTGGCACCGGCCAGCTCGCCGCGGCCGCTCCGGCCGCCGATTCCGGTAACCAGCTCAACCTCGCCGACATCATCGCCCAGCTGCTGCAGCAGTACGTGCAGCTGATCCAGCAGATCTATGAACCCATCACCAACTTTCTGCAGAACCCGGTGGGCAACACCTTCCAGCTGATCACCGACTTCCTGACGAACCCGGCGCAGGCGCTGACCACCTGGGGCCCGTTCCTGTTCGCCGTCATCTACCAGGTCGTGACGTGGATCGCGGCGAGCCTCACCTACCCCCAGCTCCTGCTGGACCCGCTGCTGTCGATAACCCTGGGTGTGGTGATCGGGGTGGGTTACGAGTACCTGCAGCAGCTTCCGGTCGCGGTGGCCGAAGGTGCGGAAACGCCGGCCGTGGCGGTCAACGCCCCGAGTCATTCGTCGAATTGGCCGCTGGCGACGCTGGCCCCGACGGTCGCCGGACCGGCCGGCGCACCCGCCGGCTCAGCAGCCTCGTCAGCCGGATCGGCGCCGGCATCGGCGACGCCCGCTCCGGCTGCATCGGCCCTGCCGTACGCCGTCATCGGAATCGACCCGGGCGAAGGATTCACGCCGACCTTCCGCGAGGGATCCAGCGCCAAGGCGCCGGCGCAGGGTATCCCGGCTGCCGCTGCGGGCGTGGCTGCCCGGGACAAGCGCCGGTCCCGACGTAAGCGCACGGCCACCATGCCGGAGCACCAGTACGCCGACGAGGTCCTCGACTACGACCCGGGGCCACCCGAAGAGCCCGTGGTCACGGCGTCCGGCAACGGTTCCGGGGCGATGGGCTTCACCGGCACCGCGGCCAGGACCGATACCGTCGCGGCGGGGCTGGTCACCCTGCCCGCCGACGAATTCGACAGCGGCCCAACCGTTCCGATGCTGCCCAACACGTGGGGGCCGGAAGGACGGTGAGTGTCAGTTGCTCGGCTGTGTGTTGACCCAGCCGACGACTTCGGCGGTCACGGGGTCGGTGATGTCGTTGTATTCGGGATGCTTCTTGAGCACCGTCACCACCATGGAACACACCGGGACGATCCGCTTGCCG
Organism: Mycobacterium sp.; assembly: GCA_003987775.1. Lineage (GTDB taxonomy): Bacteria > Actinomycetota > Actinomycetes > Mycobacteriales > Mycobacteriaceae > Mycobacterium. The sequence goes on along the minus strand of RXJD01000002.1, from coordinate 43,288 downwards.
TCTGCGCGGGTGGCCTGCAGCGCGTCCTCGAGCAGTAGCGTCGCCAACCCACGCCCGCCGTACGCGGGATCGATTTCGGTGTGGTGAAAGACCCGCTGATCGCCACGGTCGGCGAACTCGGCGAAGCCGACATCCTGGCCGGCGACGGCGATCGAGTAGCGCCGGTCCTCCGCCCGGATGTCGACCTCTGCGCCGGTCTTGTCGGTTGTCATGTGCGCTCCTTCGTGTGCGGAAGTGGCCGGGGGACGAGCCTGGTGGTGGGCATCGGTGGGGCGGGCAGTCGGCTGACCGAACCCTGGTAGCCGCGGACGGCGCCGAACCGCTCATCGCCGTCCTGCCAGAGCTGTCGGTAAGAGACGATCTCGTCGTGGCTGCGCCCGACGAAGTTCCACCACATCACCAGCTCTTCGCAGAACGGAGCACCCCCGAGTACCAGGACCCGGGCGGGGCGCTCGCCCACATTGCGCAGCCGCAGTACGGAATGACCAGGGGCCTGGTATCCCAGGTCGGCAACCGACAGCGGAACTTCACTCAGCGCGACGTCTCCCTCGTCGGACAACACCGCGTGCTCGAACGTCGGGTCGATCTCGAATTCGAGGTCCGCGTGGCCGTCCAGGTCAACCTGAGCACCCAGCAGCGGGGTGAAAGTTGTTACCGGCGAACGACTTCCGGCCAACTCACCGAGGAAGACCGACGCCCGCGCCCCTGGTACGGACACAGGTTCGGTTCGGTAGTGCGCGAAGTCGCGGCCGGTGTCGCGCGCCGCATCCGGTAGTGCCACCCACAACTGGGCGCCGTGCAGCACCCCGCCGCCGACCGCGACCTCGGAGTGACAGATGCCCCCACCGGCCGTCATCAGATTGAGCTCACCGGGCCGCACCATGGCATGTACGCCGGCGCTGTCGCGGTGCTCCACCTCCCCGCTGAACAACCAGCTCACCGTCTGCAGGCCGGTGTGCGGGTGCGGCGGAACATCCATCCGCGCGGCACTTCCGGTCACGGGCCCGTAGTGGTCGACGAAGCACCAGGCGCCGATCAGTGAGCGCTGCCGCTGCGGCAGGGTGCGTCGCACCGGCATCGCCCGCGGCCCTCCCAGGGGAACCTCCCGTGCCGCAAGGATCTCCACCGCCGGAATGTTTCCCGCGACCTGCCCAGCGCCGCAAGCAACTTCGACCGGGGCGGTCTCCAGGTTGCTCACTCTGGCGACCTTACTCGCCGAATCACCGGCCGGGTGGCTGCAGCGCCTTCATGGCGACCCGCATCACCGGCTCGGGGATCCGGTCTTTGAGTGCCAGGGCTCTGTCGGCTGCCCGCGAACGCAGTGGTGTACCCCTGCCGAACATCCGGTTCAAGGGCCCGCCGGTCGGCTCGACCGTCACGTGCAGGGGCGGGACATCGACGGAGGAACCCAGCGCATTGGAGATGACCATCCGCTGAATCTCGCTGGTGCCCTCAAAGATGGTGTACAGCTTGGCATCTCGATACCACTTCTCCACCGGGTGATCGGTGATGTAACCCCAGCCGCCCATGGTCTGAATGGCCCGCTCGGTGGCTTTGACCGCGACCTCACTGGCGGCGAGTTTGGACATGGAGCCTTCGCCGCGCTCGAAGGGGACACCGTTGGCCGCCATCCAGGAGGCACGCCACGTCAGCAACCGGGCCGCGTCGATCTGAGTCGCCAAGTCGGCCAACGGAAATGCGATGCCCTGATTATCGATGATGGGTCCGCCGAACGCTTCTCGCTCCGTGGCGTAGGCCGTCGCGTACTCCAGGGCGGCGCGCGATCCCTATCGCTTGTGCCGCCACCATCGGCCGGGTCTGTTCGAAAGTGCCCAACGTGGCGGATCCGGACTTCTTGGCGGGCGGCCTCCTCCAGTACGGGCCAGGGAAACTCCTGGCGCTGGTCGTATTCCAGTGCGACGGGCCGCATCACCTGCTCGGCGAACTCATGGGTTCGCCGGGCCAGATCATGTTGAGCTGTGGTCGGGGTGACGTCGAATGTCATGAGTGCGCCTCTCGAAGCCCGAGCCCGGACGGGGCTGCTGTCGAGCGCCGTATACCCCGGCTGTCGGCCACCTATCCCCTGACTTGGTTCGTTGCACGGGTCAGGCGGCTGAGCGCGGACCCAGCTGGGCGGCGGGAAGATGCACGACCACTCCGCTTGCCGGGATTCTGTGGGTTGTCCGCTCGGCTTCCCGGCGCGCCAGCAGTGCCGTATTCTCGGGCAGCTCGCGGGCGTTGATCTCACCGGCGGCGATGCGCCGAAGCACCTCGTGGGCGTGGGCGAGTTGCTCGCGCTTGCGGTACTGCCCGCCGGGCAGCTTGACGCCGGCCCAGACGCCGTACTCTTCGCGGTGCTTGATCGCATACCCCGCGCACAGGCGTTGTTGCGCGAGCGGGCACCGGCGCAGGCACTGCACCCGCGCTTCAATCGCCGACCGCTCGTAGACGCGTGCTTTCGCGGCACCGTCGCCGCCGTCGTCGTCGGGGTAGCCGAACCACAGTTCCGGGTTTGATGTGCAGGGGTTCGCCATGTTCGGGCCTCCTTGTTCCTCCTGAAACGTAGGCGAAAGCGTATACAAAACAACCGCGGCGAGGCAAGCAAAACAGTGATAAAAACGTATACACAACGACGCCGCAGCGCCTGTGTAATATTTCGTCCATGGCTGGGAGCCCGCCGTGAGCCGCGAGGCCGCCGGTGCGGCGATCCGCGCGCTCCGCGAATCACGCGACTGGTCTCTGGCGGACCTCGCCGCCGCCACCGATGTGAGCATCATGGGGTTGAGCTATCTCGAGCGCGGCGCCCGCAAACCCCACAAAAGTACTGTTCAGAAGGTTGAAGATGGGCTCGGCCTGCCACCGGGCACGTACGCGCGGCTCGTGGTCGCCGCGGATCCCGAAGCCGAGCTCACCCGTGTGCTGACGGCTCGGCCGCCGGCACCCATGGCCGCGCGAAGCCCGGGCGAGGTCGCCGTCGAGCGCCACAGCGACACCGACGTGCTCGAAGAGTACGCCGAGGCGCAGCTGGAAACGCTGCGTTCCCTCATCGACCGCACGCCGGCGAAAACATCAAACGAATATGAGACGTATATTCTGACCGTGGTCGCTCAGTGCGTGAAGGCGGAGATGCTGGCCGCCAGTTCGTGGCGGGTGGCGGTGAATGCCGACACCGATTCGGCGGGCCGCCTCATGGAGCATCTGCAGTCGCTCGAAGCTACCCGCACTGCCCTGCTGGAGCGATTGCCGACAAGCCTGAGCGCGCGCTTCGATCGGGCATGCACGAGATCGTCGCTTCCGGATGCGGTTGTCGCGGCTCTGATCGGCGTCAGTTGTGAGGATGTGTGGGACATCCGGAACCGGGGTGTCATCCCGTCCGGAGCTATCCCCCGGGTGCGCGCGTTCACCGAGGCGCTGCGCGAACCCGCACCAGACGAGGGCGGGACGAACAGTGAGTGAGCCCGAACTGGAGGTACTGCAGCGTGCCCACCAACTCTTCGCCGGTACCAGTCCCGCGGTGGCGCTGGGCGCCGTGCCGGCCCCCGAATCCAAATACGTTGCGGGCCCGAGTGATTACCAGCGCGCCGCGAACCGCAGCCACGTCATCCTGACATCGGCGGCACACACGGACGCGGCAGTAACGAGCATCATCGCCGGGGCACGGCGGGACAGGGCGGTTGCGCGCGGGCTCACCGGCGCCGTCGTCGACGAGGCCCGCGCCGACGCCACGGTCACGCCGGCCACGCCGCTGGCCCAGCGCGAGGCGCTGCGTCGGCGGGTGGCCCGGCTACGAGCCCAGCGGGCCCACATCCTGGCCGCGCAGGGCCGGGCGCGGAGTCACGCCGGAGCATTGCGTGCGCTGCGGTATCGCGTCGCCCACCACGGTGTCCGTCCCTCGTCGGCGCACGGTCGCGCTGATGTGGCGGTACGGGCCGCGCTGTCCCGGCTGGGGTGCCCCTACGTCTGGGGTGCCACCGGACCCCATCAGTTCGACTGCTCCGGATTGGTCCAGTGGGCGTATGCACGGGCCGGGGTACACCTCGAGCGCACCACCTATCAACAGATCAACGACGGGATTGCGGTCCCGCGCTCCCAGGTTCAACCGGGCGATCTCGTCTTTCCGCACTCCGGCCATGTGCAGATGGCCATCGGCAACAATCTGGTGGTCGAAGCCCCCTATTCGGGTGCCTCCGTCCGGATCAGCCGGCTGGGGCCGAATGTGGCGATCCGGCGGCCCTGGTAGGAGAAGGCTGAGACCATGTCGGACCAAGCGGGATCCTCGATAGACTCAATCGCCGCTCGCCAGGCCGAGCTGACGACGCGCCTGCGCAGGGCGACCGAGGCCGACCGGGTGCTGACCCAGACGCTCGCCGAGGCACACGAGTCTCTGCGGGACAGCGTTCGCCGGCTCGATGCGATCGCCGCCGAGATCGAGGACGCGCGCCGCCTTGCGGTCGATGCGCCATTGGCGGCGCGGGAGTTTCAGCGTTTTCTGCTGGCCAAACAGCGCGAGATCTCCGCCGTCGTGACCGGGGCCCGTGATATGAGCCGCGCCAAAAGCGCTGTGCTGCAAGGGTTGCGGTCACAGTACGGCCAGTCCTCCACACGGTGAATTGTCGAGGCTGCGGTACCTGGGTACTGTCCCGCGGCATGGAGGGCCCGTGACGATCTACCAGGACCTCGCGGACACGATGCGACTGATCCAGGAGCGCACCGGTAACCCGATGGCATGGATGGCCGGGTTGACGCCGGACGACCGGATCGCCGCCGTCTCGCCCGTGACGAGCGGTGCGCAGCTCGCCGAAATCCTGGCGAAGATCCGCCGGCAGCACCCGGATGTGTTCCCCGTAGCGGCCGCGCCGCCGCCGGATCGCGCCGACGGCGACGCGGCCAGGGCCATCGCCGACGCGGAAGCCGCTCTGGCCCATCAGAATTCCGTGACATCGCAGCTCGACCTGCAGGTGGTGGCGGCGATTCTGAACGCGCACCTGACCACCGTCGAAGGCCGAGATGCGCTGACCAAACTGCAACAAGAGATCGAGACCGCCGTCGCGACGCGGTCAGATCTCGATACGCCCGCCGGCGCACGGGATTTCCAGCGGTTGCTGATCGGCAAGCTCCGGGATATCCGCGAAGTCGTCGCGACGGCGAGTCTCGACGACACATCGAAGTCGGCCTTGATGGCTGCGTGGACTTCGCTGTACAACGCGTCGAAGAACACCGCGGAGACATCCCCCCGCGTACGGGGTGTGGCACCGCCGCCATCGGCGAACCCGCACCCCGCGAGCCCACAGCCGGTCACTAACGCCGCCCCGGATCCCTTGCTCGACTCGTTGTTGCTCGGTGACCCGGGGCCGGAACCGGCCGGCATGGCGGAGTCGGTGCCCGCCGCGGTATCCCCTGCGGCGAACCCACCCGGCACAGGTGGTGGAGGATCACCGGCGGGCGCGCCGATGCCCGCCACGGGCGCACCGGCCGGTTTTGCCCTGCCCAGCCTGCCGACTGGCGGCACCGGCCGGAACTCACGGGCGCTCGACGACGGGCTGTTCGACGACGACCCGATCGACCGGGAGTCAGCTCAGGACAAGAAGCGGGATTCCCGCGATGAGGAGCACGGGAACGACGAGCATCGTGAGCCTGGCGCGCAACATCCCGAACCGCCCGCGGTGGGGCCGACCACGGTCACCTTGCCCACCGGCGAGACCGTCACGGCGGCCAGCCCGCAACTCGCCGCGGCGATCAAGGCCGCGGCCGGCGGCACGCCGATCGCCGAAGCATTCCAGCAGCAGGGCATGACCATCCCGCCGCCTGGCACCGCGGTCAGTGTTCCCCTCGATCCCTCCCGCGTCGAGCCCGGCGACATCGGCATGTTCACTGATCGGCACGCGCTTGCGCTCGGGGGCAGCAAGGCGCTGCTGGACGGTCAAATTCAACACATCTCGACCGTGACCGGCCCGAGCTTTCTAGGCTGGCAGCACCCGCCGGCGCCGGCCACCCAAACTCCCGCGCCGGCCACCCAGGCACCGACACCTACGCGGCCCTCAGCGATGGCCTAGTCGCAGAACAGGAGACAGCGGATGGCAGATCGAATTCATGTGGTGCCGGCGCACTTGCGCGACGCAGCGGCCCACCACCAGCAGACCGCCGAGCAGCTGCGGGCCCTGCCCGGGTCCCATGCGGCGATCCAGGAGAGCCTGGACTCTCTCGGGCCGATCTTCAGTGAACTGCGTGAGGCTGGCCGGGAACTTCTCGAACGCAGGCGGCAGTGCTACGAGCAGCAGGCGAACGACCACGCCGACATCGCTCAGAACCTGCACACCTCAGCGGCCATGTGGGAGCAACATGAGCAAGAGGCCGCCGACAAACTCGGCGGCATCCTCGACGGATGACTCGACAGTCATGACAGACGCCAATCCCGCATTCGACACCGTGCATCCCAGCGGACACATCCTGGTGCGCTCATGTCGAGGTGGATATCTGCACAGCGTCGCGCTCAGTGAAGCGGCCATGGAGACGGACGCCCAAACCTTGGCCGAGGGCATCCTGCTGACCGCTGACGTCTCGTGCCTCAAGGCGCTGCTGGAAGTGCGCGACGAGATCGTCGCGGCCGGGCACACCCCTTCGGCAGAGGTGCCCACAGACGCCGACCTGGATGCTGCGATCGAAAAGTTGCTCGAGCACAGGCTGCGCCGCCGCAGCGACTAACGACTAGAGCAGCCAGGTCCTCGCGGTTTCGGGATCGGGTGCAATCGCGGTGGGTGGCTCGATCGGGTTGTCGCCGAACAACTCTCGTGCGCGACTGAGCAGCGAGCGCACCTCATCGAGTTGCTGCTGCAGCGCGGAATCGGCCATGCGCACACGCTACCCTCGCCATGTCGGCCACACAATTCACCGTCCGCTGCAGCCGCCAGGACGGCCCGCTGTGTACCGCTACGCTTAGCCGGTGGGGATTTTCGGCCGGATCACGGCGCGTCAGCGCCTGCGCAGAGCGACCCAGGAATCGCTGTCGGTGCCCACATTCAGTGCGCCACTCGACTGCACACCCTGGGTGATCGGCGGACTGTGGCCTGAAGAGTTGTCGGCCGGCAACTCCGAAACCGCAATCCTGGCCGGATATCTGAAGACGGATCTGCAGCGGATCGCCAGCGCCGCCAACGATGATTTGCGGGCCATCGGCAGAGCCGGAATGGATTACGCCGCCCGCCGCGACGCCGAAGCGAGAGTGATCGACGAGGCTCGCGACCTGGCAGTGCGACGAGTCGAGTCGACGATGCGCCAGCTGCGACAGCTACGACAGGACCCTGAACCGGCCAGAGACATGGACAAGACGCAGGTGCTGCCGGCCATTCGCGACGAACCGCCGCCCCAGCGAGAGGACGGGAAGTACCCGCCCGGGTCGATGGACACGACGCAGGTGCTGCCGGCCATTCGCGACGATCCGCCCGCTCCCCCGCCCCCGAGCCGGGACGGGCAGCACCCGGCTGAGCCCCCGGAAAGCCCCGCCGAGACCGACGATGATCGGTTGCAGCACCTGCTGGCGTTTGTCGCCCGTCAGGAGCCGCGCCTGAGCTGGGCCGTCGGCGAGCGTCCGGACGGCACGACAGTGCTGGTCACCGACCTCGCCCACGGCTGGATTCCGCCCGGCATCGCCCTGCCTGAAGGCGTCCACTTGCTCGAACCCCAACGTCGTAGTGGTCGCGCGGCAGACTTCCTGGGCCCCACCACCCGCGTGGTGACCTACACACCCGGCGATCCGGCTCGGTGGTCGAGCGGCGCCCCCGACCCGCAGCCGTCAGTTCAGCCGTTTGCGCTGCCCGCCCTCGAGGACCTGGACTGGGAGCTGCGGGTGGCGACACACTGGCGCGAGGGCCTGCCCCGCCTGGTGAACACCATGGCCAAAGCGGTCGCGTCCGGCGCAGACATCGCCGAGCAAGAGGTCGACCTGCTGCGGGTGCACCTGGACACCGTCCGCTACCAGGTGCTGGCGCAGTACCCGGACGCCGACCCGGCGCAACTGCTCAACTGCATGTTGCTGGCCGCCGTCGACGGCCGGGTGTCCGGGGACCCGGTTTCGGCGAACTATCACCTCGCCTGGTTCGTGAAACTGGACTCCGCCCCGGCCGGCAACCGGGGCGAGAACCGACCGGAAACCACCGACTGAGTATGAATTGACGCTGGTCGGGGCCATCGACATACTGTCATGGTGTCGGGGCCGGGTCCTTCCAGGGAGCTCAGCGACCGAAGCTCCGGAAGCGATGCGGACCTCGTCGACGCGGTTCTTCGTGAACTGAGCGAGGCGGCTGACAAGTGGGAAGCACTCGTCGCACAAGCTGAGACCGTCACCTACAGCGTGGATCTCGGTGACGTGCACGCGGTGGTGAACTCGGACGGCCGTCTGCTCGAGTTGACGTTGCACCCGGACGTGATGACCGGCTACGCCCCCGGCGAGCTGGCCGACAGATTGAACCTCGCGATCGCAGCGCTGCGTGAAGAGGCGGAAGCCGAGAACCAGGCACGGTACGGCGGCCGCCTGCAGTGGTGACGGGTACGGAATCGGGTCCGTACCGGTCACCGGAAGGAGAAGACTGTGCCACTCAATCTGTCCAATAGGGACCAGAACTCGGGCCATCTCTTCTATAACCGTCGGCTGCGCGCCGCGATCACGCGCTTCTCTGTCCGGATGAAGCACGACGACCGTAAACAGCAGGCGGCGGTCGCCCTGTCGATGGTCCTGGTCGTCATCGGTGTCGGCTGGATGGCTCTGCTGCACATCATGAAGCCGGCCGGCCTGGTGGCGGGGTCGGCGATCGTCGGGAACCGGGATACCGGGGCCGTCTACGCGAAGGTCAACGGGCGGCTGTATCCGGCGCTGAACCTGACCTCCGCACGGTTGGTCGTCGGCAGTGCCGCGGCACCGACCTGGGTGACGGCAAGCGAAATCGCCAAATACCCGACCGGCCCGATGATCGGCATTCCCGGTGTGCCGGACAGCCTGCCCGTCACGGCCGGCGCCGTGTCGGCGTGGGCGGTGTGTGACACCGCGCCGACCGGTACTCGGGGCAGCGCGACGCCACCGGTCGTCACGGCGATTGCGGGAGCGCTGACGCCGCTGGACAGAGCGACGGTGACGGGTCCCAAGCAGGCACTCCTGGCGACTCACCGTGGCGCGACCTACGTGATCTGGGGTGGACAACGATCCCGTATCGACCCGACCGACCGGTCCGTGACATTCAACCTGGGCCTCGATCCCGGGGTCACGTATCCGATCGAAGTATCCAACGCCCTCTTCGACGCCATGCCCGCTACGGAACCGCTTGTTTCGCCGACCATTCCGGAGTCTGGTACCCCATCGCGGTGGTTGCCCGAGGCCAAGGTGGGCAGCGTGCTCCAATCGCGTGACGCCGGCGGAACGGTCAACGGCTTCTACGTTCTACTGCCCGGCGGGGTGCAGAAGATCACCAGCTTCGTGGCAGATCTGTTGCGTACCAGCGATTCACAGGGCTCGACCGCGCCCCTCCTGATAGCCCCGGACAGACTGATCCACATCCCCGTGGTAGACGTCCTCAATGTCGACTACTACCCGTCCGGCAAGCTGGAATTCGTTGACACCAAAGCAAATCCCGTGATCTGCGTGGGATGGGAGAAGCAAGCCTCCGATCCGCAGGCCAGGGTCACCGTCGTCTCGGGCCGGGGTCTGCCGGTGCCGATCGGCATGGACTCTCATCTGGTGCATCTGGTGCGCGACGACCGCAACCCGGAGTCCACCGAGGCCGACCAGACATTGATCCTGCCGGGCGCGGCGAACTTCGTCGCGACGACGAGTGGTGTAGTGACCGCCGGTAGCCGGGAAAGTCTGTATTGGGTGTCACCGCAAGGAGTTCGCTACGGCATCCAATCGGATCCCCGGACCCTGCAGGCGCTCGGCCTCGATCCACGACTGGCCGTGCAGGCACCCTGGCCACTGGTGCGCACCTTTGCACCCGGCCCAGCGATCGGTCGTGACGCCGCGCTGGTAGCCCGCGATGCGGTGTCGGTCGGCGGTTCGCTGGCACCGATCCCGGACAGCAGCGGGAGTTAGCGGTGTCCAAACGAGGATTCGTGCGACCCAGGCGCACCCCCCCACCGAACGTGCCTCCGGTGCGGGTGGCAGTCGCTGCGCCGTTGGCACTGCCCGAACGCGAGCCGCGCAACATCCTGCTGATGATCGCACTGCCCGCTCTGCTGGTCGGGATCGTCGGCACGCTGGTCGTGATGTACGCATCCGGGGTCAGATCGTTGCAGTCGGGCTTCTTCCCGATGATCGGTCTGGTCGGTTTCGGTGCGCTGATGTTCGGTGGGAGGTTCGGGCGAGGGCGCCGAATCAGTTGGGGTGAACTGGAAAAGCAGCGGCGCAGCTATCTGCGTCAGCTCGACGACGATCGCGAAGAAGTCCAGCGGGCCGCGCGGGAGCAACGCCAGAGCCAGCTGTTCGTGCACGCAAACCCGCGGCAACTCGACACCGTGATCGGTGGTCCGCGGATGTGGGAGCGACGCCCCACCGATCCGGACTTCCTCGACGTCCGGTTGGGTGCCGGTGTCCAACAGGCCAGCGAGTCAGCGGTCTCGCTGCAGTGGCCCGACGTTCCGGTCGGCGAGGAGCTGGAACCGGTAACCGGTGGTGCCCTCCGCGATTTCATCCTGGAACAGAGCAAGATTCGCGGCATCGGGAAGGTGCTGAGCCTGCGGTCAAAGCCCGGGTTCAGCTTCACCGCGGACGATCCGGGTGAACTGCACGCTCTGATGCGGGCGGTGCTGTGCTCACTCGCGGTCTACCACAGCCCCGACGACGTGAAGCTCATGGTGGTCACCCGCCATCCCGAGCAGTGGCAATGGCTGGTCTGGCTACCGCACAACCAGCACGACGAGATGTTCGACGCGTGCGGACTGCGCCGCCTTGTCTTCGCTTCTCCGACCGAACTGGAAGAGGCGCTCGACGCGGAATTGCACCGTAAGGGCCGCGGTCCCTGGTCACCGCCGGTGACCGCCAGCCCGACATCCATGCCCTCACCTATGGAGGCGACGACGCCGTCATTGGGCCCGCACTGGGTGATCGTGGATGACAACGTGGGCACCCCAGAACAGTGGGAAGGCGTGACCGGGCAGAAGGGAATGGCCGGAATCACGGTGTTGCGACTGGCAACTCGCGCGGGCGTCGGCGTCGGCTTTGCCGAAGAGAGCCAGCGGTTCGCGCTGCGCGACGGCCGGCTGATCCACCGCAACACCTTCTATGCCGTCGCCGACACCCTGGCCGACAGCACCGCCAGCCGGTACGCACGTGCCCTGGCCCGCTGGTCACCGACGAACGCCGGTGAGCTCTCCGAAACCGACAGCCAGGCAGGCGAATTGCTGCGGGCCCTCGGTATCAGCGATCCGCGGAACCTCGACGTCGACCGCCTCTGGGCCGAGAGCCGGGGCCGGGGCGATCCGAAGTGGGCGATGGTGCCGGTCGGCGTCCGGCAAGGCGGCGATCTGCAGTATGTGATCCTGCGCGCCAAGGACTTCGGTGGATACGGCTTCCACTCCGTGGTGATCGGCACGTCAGGTTCCGGTAAGTCGGAATACTTCCTGTCCTTGTGCAGCGGGATCGCGCTGACGCACTCGCCGGAGACATTCATCGTGATCTTCGTCGACATGAAGTTCGAGTCAGCCGCCCAGGATCTACAGGGCTTTCCGCACGTCGCCGGATCGCTGTCCAACCTGGGCAAGGATGATCGCCATCTGGCCGAGCGGATGCGCAAGGCGATCAACGGTGAGATCGCCCGTCGTTATCGACTTCTCAAGGACGCCGGAGCCCGTGATGCCAACGAGTACGAGGAGATGCGATTGGCCGGAAGGGATCTCGAGCCGATTCCGATCCTGCTGGTGATCATCGACGAGTATCTCGAGTTGTTCATCCACCACCCGGAGTGGATCGACCTGGTGATCCACATCGGGCAGGAGGGCCGTGGCTGCAACGTCTTCTTCACCCTCGGCGGCCAGCGTCTCGACCTGTCGTCACTCAGTAAGGCCAAGAGCAACATCGCATTTCGAGTCGCGCTGCGCGCCGAGACCGCCGAGGACTCCCGCGATGTGATCGGTAGCGATGCTGCGCTGCACCTCCCGTCACAGGAGAACGGCTACGCGCTGCTCAAGGTCGGACCTCGCGACCTGGAGCAGTTCCGGTGTTTCTACGTGTCGGCACCGTTCGTGGTTCCAAAGCCGGCGCTGAATGTGAACAAGACGGTGGCAATGAGCTTTTCGCAGCCCCGTGCCTACACCTCGGACTATCAGCCGCTGAGTGAATCCGACAGCGCGGCCCTGGAAGTCGCGGATGCGCCCGAAGAACCCGACGAGTTCCTGTTCCACCCCGACGGATTCCGCAAGAAGAAGCTCGTCGACGTCGTGCGCGAATCGCTCGTCTCGCATCCCGCGCGCCCACCGCACCAAATCTGGCTTCCCCCTTTGGAAATCAGCGAACCAGTCGACGCGCTGGTAGCCCGGTGGCGGGGCCGCCCGTGGCATGTCGACTACGGCCAGAACCCCGGTCTGACCTTCCCGCTGGGAATCGTCGACATTCCCGAGGAACACGATCAGCGTGTGCACGCGATCAACGCCGAGATGGACAACGTCATGGTGGTCGCGACGGCCCAGCGAGGCAAGTCCACCACCTTGATGACGCTGATGACCTCGGCCGCCTTGATGTATCGACCGGAACGGGTCACCTTCTTCTGCATCGGGGCGTCGCTGTACCCGGTCGAAGACCTGCCGCATGTGGCATCGGTGGTCAGCCCGACCGACCGTGAGGGAGTGTCCCGGACCATCGCCTCGATCGAGGGTCTGATTCTGGCGCGTGAGGCCGCGTTCAAGAGGTATCAGATCGACATCTCCGAGTTCCGGGACCGGCGGTTCGGCCCGGACCGCGAGGCCGGCGGACGCACCGCCACCACTGACCCCGACGACAAATTCGGCGACGTCTTCCTCGTCGTCGACAACTTCAGCGACCTGTACGACAAGGACGCCGCGATGGGAGAACGGGCTATCGCCATCGCCCGTCAGGGGCTCTCGTACGGGGTGCACATCATGACCACCGCGACGGCGTGGCTTATCGGGCAGAAGCAGCAACTGGTCAACGTCTCCAACGCCCGCATCCAGCTGCGGCTGAGCAATCCCGACGAAACGCAGATGGGCGAGGGATTCGAGCGCAAGAAGGCTGCCCGCAACACCCTGGACCGTCCCGGGTTCGGGCTCACGCGGGAGGGCTTCGAATTACTGGTCGGTGTGCCCGAGGTGGTGGGGCCCGACGGAGAGCGGGTCGCGACGCGCGACATCGGCGCACTCATCGCCGATCTGACCGGCGCCGGGCGGGTCGAGAGCCTGGCCAGACTGCCCGAACGGATCGCGCTCGGTGATGTGGCCGGCGCCTTCGCAGGTAGCGCCGGGGACGCCGACCCGTTGACCCTTCCGTTCGGCATCGGCGAAACCGCGCTGCAGGCGGTGGCGCTGCCCACTCGGGCGGTGCCCAACATGCTGGTGGTGGGTCGCCAGTCATGCGGAAAGACAACGGCTTTGGCAGCGCTGGGACAGATGATCGTGGCCCGGTGCACGCCCGAGCAGGCGCAGATCACCATCATCGACCCGAAGACCTCGCTGATCGGCAGGATCCAGGGTGAGCATGTGCGGGCATATGCCTACACGGCCGATGACATCGACGCGGTGATAGCTGAGCTGACGCAGTTGCTGCGCGACCGCCTGCCGCCCTCCGGCCTGAGTCAGGAAGAGCTACTCAACCGCAAGAGCTGGGACGGCCCCCACCACTTCGTCCTGATCGACGACGAGCAGGAGCTACGACCGCACGGTGTGCTGGGCAAGAATGCGGCGACGGCGCCGCTGTGGGCATTGATCGAGCGCAGCCGGGAGATCGGCCTGCACGTCCTCGCGTCGCGGTTGCCCGGCAACTGGGCGGGTGTCTCGGTCACCAACCCGTTCCTGCAGAAGATGACGGGATCGCGCGCCCCCACACTGTTCATGGACAACGACCCGGCGGCGGTGAAGGTGTTCGGCAGGACGAGCGCCCACCAGCTCCCGCCGGGCCGCGGATTGTTGGTCACCAGCGACGGTGTGATCGAAGGAGTGCTGGTCGCAGAGCCGCAAACGTGAATCGACAGGCGCCGAGCCTCAACCTAGACTCAGCGCAACTTGTCGCCGGCACTGCCCGGCGGGATCGAATGATGAGGTGACGATGGGCGGATTTTTCGGCATGGTGCCGGGCGCTGTCGACATGTCGGCGGCGGCCGAGGCGGGCATCAGCGAAGGGATGGCCGCGACGACAGCGGCCGGTGCGGCCGCACTCACCGGAGTCTTGCCGATGGCGACTGACGCCGACTCGATCGCGTTCGCGGCGGCCCTCAATGCCGCCGGAGCCGCTTATCTTGGGACGGCTGCCGAGCACGTCGGGCAGCGCGTGGCCTTCGCGGGAGCGCAAGGTCTTTCCTCGGCCACCGCTGTTGCCGCCGAGGCCGCCAACGCGGGCGCCGTCGGACTGTAGAGCGCCGATGCCGGATCCCCGATGGAGCGGGCCGCCCGAGGTCGTCGCGGCAATCTTCGAGGCCGGCTCCCCCGCCTCGGTGATCGCCAACAATGTCGTCTGGGTGACCGAGACCGCCAACAACGAACTGTCGGCAGGTCTGTCCACCGTCAACACCCTCGCCACCCAGGCGCAGTGGCAGGGCGTGAGCTCCGCGGCCTCGACGGTGGCCGCGACGGGACTCAACGCCGGATTGCAGACGCTGGTGGGCTGGACCGCTGAGAAGATCAACCTCACGCAGGCCGCGGTGGAGGCTTTCATGCTCGCCCGCTCCTCGGTCATTCCATCGGTGGTCTCGCAGACGAACCGCGACGAGTGGGGTGTGCTGAATGCTACGAATTGGTTCGGCCAGAACACGCCGGGGATCGTCGAGCGGGACGGTGAATACTTCGGCGAGCACTGGCCGCATAACTCCGGGGTGGGCTGGGCGTACTCCGCTGCGCTGAGCGCCTTGATCGCGGCGTTGGCGGTACCGCCGCCGATCGCGCCGATGGGTGCTTCACCGGCCGCGCCGGCCGCCGCAGCAGAAGCCGTGGCCCAGGCCGCGGCGCAGACCGGCATGCAGAACGCGGTTCAGGCGTCGGGTCAGGCCGCGCAGACGGCCGGCCAGGGCGCGTCCTCTCCGGCCGAGGCGACCGGGCAGCTGGGTTCGCTCATGCAACAGCCGATGCAGCTGGTGTCGGGGGCCACCGAACCACTCAAGGAGATGCTGCAGGCGCCGATGCAGGCCATGCAGGGCGTCAGCAGCCTGCCGCAAAGCATGGCGCAGGTGTTCGGTGGCATGTTTCCCGCTGCGGGGGCGCCGGGTGCGGTGGCTGCCGGTGAACCCGTGGTCGCGGCCGGCGCTGGCTCGGCAGGCGGTGGCATCGGGGCGGCGGGCGGATTCCCCGGCGCCGGACTGACCAGTTACACCCGGCCCACCAGCAGCTTCGAGCCGGAGACCGGTGGGAAACCGACCAGCCTGCGGGCCGGAGTGCTCAACGCTGCCGAAGTGCGGGGCCCGACGGTCTCGACCGGCGGCGCGCCGCTACCCATGACGCCGGCCGGCATGCTGGCGCGCGGTGGCGAGGGCCGAGACGACGGCAAAGACGTGCCGCGCGCTCGCGTCGTCGTCGACCCGCGTTAGGCACGCTCGGCGGGGGCAGAGCCTCAGGATCGCCCGACGCTCGGCTGACTGGCGCCGGCTCTCTTCGCGCGCTGCGCGCGCTCATCGCCCGACGCTCGGCTGAATGGCGCCGGCTCTCTTCGCGCGCTGCGCGCGCTCATCGCCCGACGCCGGGCGGGCCCGCGAAGGCCTGGGCGATCTGCACCCATCGCTGGGCGTCCTCCCCCACCGCCCTCACGTCCAGCGTCGCCGGCGGCCGCCGCTGGGTGACCAGGTAGCAGAAGTCTTCCGCCGAACCCGTGACGCGCTGGGCTGCGTCCGCCGGTCCCCACGACCAGGTGTCGCCGCCGGGTCCGCGCAGCTCGACGTAGAACGGCTCACTGGGTGGCGTCAGGCCGTTGACGACGAACGCGTAGTCGCGGGCCCGCACGCCGATGTGCGCGATCGAGCGCAACCTGTCCGTCGGCACCCGCGTGACACCCAGGGCATCGGCGACATCGAGCCCGTGCGCCCAGGTCTCCATCAACCGGGCCGTGGCCATCGACGACGCGCTCATGGGCGGGCCGAACCACGGCAACTTGCGGCCGTCCTCGACGCCCAGCAGGGCCTTGTGCAACCGCCGACGGGTGTCGCGCCAGTCGGCAAGCAACTCCGCGGGCGGCAGGGCCGCCAGCTCCTCGGCGCCGGCATCGACGAACCCGATCGGATCGGCGGCGGCCGCGGCCAGCGTTTCACCGAAGGCCGCCTCGTCGGTGACCGACTGCAGCGACACCCGGTCGGTCCACAGCAGATGCCCGATCTGATGGGCGATGGTCCAGCCCGGTGCCGGCGTCATCGTCGCCCAGCTTTCTGCAGGCAGCGGTGCCACCAGCGCGTCCAGGTCGTCACTCTCCGCTTCCAGATCAGCGACAAGTGCAGCCAAACCGCTCATCCCAGTACCTCTCTCGCACGCCCCCGGCGGCCGACCAGGCTGTGCACCAGCAGCCCCATCAGATAGATCACCGAACCGAACAACGCGAAGGCGGGTGCGCGCCCGTCGTCGGGAATGAATATGGCGGCAATGGTGACCGAGGCGATGAACGACACCCAGAACAAGGCGTCCTGGACGGCGAACACATGCCCGCGCAACGCGTCGTCGACGTCGATCTGCATCGCCGAGTCGGCACACAACTTCACCACCTGGCCGGCGACACCCAGCAGGAAGCCGCACACCACCATCACCGGCAGCAGGAGCCCGGCGCCGGCCGTCTGAATGACGGCCGCGGCGATCAGGGCACCGTTGGCCGTCGCGAAACGGCCCCAGCGCCGGATCAGCACCGGGGTCAGCAGGTTGGCCAGAAATGCCCCCAGACCCGTGGCGGCGAAGAACACCAACGCAGTTCCCAACCCGTCGCCGTCCACATTCTTCATGTGGTGCACCAGCAGCAGGATCAGCAGCGAGTTGATGCCGACGACCATGCGGTGCGCAGCCAGCCCGGACAACGCCGCGGCCACCGACGGCAGCTGAACCACCGTGCGGACTCCGTGCAGCCAGCCGGTGATCACGGCGTACACCGCCGAACCGTGAATTGCCCGCTTGGTGTCGTCCGGGCCCAGGACCCGCGGTGCGAACCGCAGCGACAGCAGCAGGGCCAGTGTCACCGGAACCAGCGCGGTAAAGATGACTGCGGCCGCGCCGTGATCGCCGGCGCCGCCGAGCCAGCGCGGCAGCAGCATGAAGTTTGCGCCCAGGAAGGCGGCGACCGCACCGGCCGCGGTGGCCACCGAGTTCATCGTGACGACCTGGGGCCTGGGCACGACGTGCGGCAACGACGCCGACAGACCGGATGCCACGAACCGCGCCAAGCCGTTCGCGAGCAGTGCGGCGCACAGCAGCACCCAATCGCCGGCGCCGACCGCGAGAATCGTGCCGATCGCGGCGATGAAGCACAGCCGCGCACTGTTCGCGCCGACCAGCACCAGCCGCCGATCCCACCGGTCCATCAGCGCGCCGGCGAACGGCCCGAGCAATGAGTAAGGCAGGAACAACACCGCGAACGCCCGTGCGATCGCCAGCGGATCAGCGGCCCGGTCGGGGTTGAACAGCAGCGCGCCGGCCAGCCCCGCCTGGAACAGGCCGTCGCCGAACTGACTTGCCATGCGCAGCTGCATAAGTCGCCAGAAGTCGGGCAGTGCGCGCACCGACCGCCACAGTTCGACGGGTGCGCTTGCCTGCATCCGGGTGCGAATCACTGAACCCACTTCCACGATCGGCACAGGCAAGGACGGGTCGGCTCTGCACCGTCCCAATCACAGTACAAATCTTCGCCGAGCGCGGCTGTTTGCACCGGCGATCGGGCATCTGGTGCGATGATGTGATAGTGGCGCAGCACGAAGATCCCGACGACTATGTCGCACCGGCCGCCCAACGGGTGCGGGCCGGTACGTTGCTGCTGGCCAACACCGATCTACTGGAGCCGACGTTTCGGCGCAGCGTCATCTACATCGTCGAACACAACGAGGGCGGCACGCTCGGTGTGGTGCTGAACCGGTCCAGCGAGACGGCGGTCTACAACGTGCTGCCGCAATGGGCCAAGCTGGCCGCCAAGCCCAAGACGATGTTCATCGGCGGGCCGGTCAAGCGGGACGCCGCCCTGTGCCTGGCGGTGCTGCGCATCGGTGCCGAGCCCGACGGAGTTCCGGGGTTGCGGCACGTCGCCGGGCGCATGGTGATGGTGGATCTCGACGCCGAACCGGATCTGATCGCGCCGGTGGTGGAAGGCGTGCGGATCTTCGCAGGCTACTCGGGTTGGACCATCGGCCAGCTTGAAGGCGAAATCGAGCGCGACGACTGGATTGTGTTGTCGGCGTTGCCATCTGACGTGTTGGCACCGCCGCGGGCGGACCTGTGGGGGCAGGTGTTGCGCCGCCAGCCACTGCCGTTGGCCATGCTGGCCACTCACCCGATCGACCTCAGCCGCAACTGATCAACCGATCGAGCCGGTCCGGCGCGTCAGTGGCAGGACAGCGTGCAGGCCCCACAGCTGCCGGCACATCCGGCCGGTTCTACCGGGGCCGCCTCGCGGCGCAGTGCATACTTCGCGCTCTGCATCGAACCGGTGGCCAGTGTGCCCAGGGCACCCAGGATGCAGACGATCACCACGACCAGCGCGGTGTGCGGCGATGCGGCGAGCGCTACCACTCCCCCAGCGCCCAGCATCACCGCGGCGGCGAACTGGGTGGGTGCCATCGAGCGCAGCGCCAACTGGGTGGCGTCAGTGGTGGGCGTATGCGACAGAGACCAGATACCGAAAGCGGCTGACGCTATGGCCGCACACACGCACACCACGCCCGCGATAAGCATGCGCTAACCATACGAGCCCGCCGATCATTCCGCGCGCCGGGCTCCACAGGTAGCTAGTGCGCCGGTGCCGGCGTCAAGGTGACCAGGGGCGGCTCGACGGGTGCCTGGCGGGGAGCCAGAGCCGTCCGCGGGGCAGCCGGCGCAGCGGGAGCGGGGGCAGCCGGAGCAGCAAGGGCAGGGCCAGCCGGAGCAGCGGGGGCGGTCGGCGCAGCGGGGGCGGCCGGTCGGGCGGGCGACTGGGGTGCGGGAGGAGTGGCGGCGGCTCCCGCCCCGGCCGGCGCCGGTGCCTGACCGCCCACCCCGGGTGTCGCCACCCGGAAGCCGCTGACGATGGCGTCGGTGGCGGGGGCGTCGCTGACGGCCTGGGACGCGGCCGTGGTCACCGACAGTGAAACCAGGTACTTGTCCGATCCGGAATTGGCCAGCACATGACGCCGTGAGGTGTTCAGGGTCATGTCGTTCTCGCGGTAGGTGCCTTCGATGACCGAGGACGGGAAGCTGCCGAGGCTGGTCAGCGACGCGTTTGTGGTCTGCCATGCGAGCAGGCGCTGACTGTCCACGAAGCCGTGGCTGATCGCCTCGGTGGCGTCGAAGTCACCGATCAGCTTGTACACCACGACCTGCGCATTCGACGTGTACACGCTGTTGCCACCGACGCGGTCGGCGATCACCACGAACGCGTCGGGCACGTTCGGGTCGGGCACCTGGGTCCAGCGTGGCGGCATCGGCACCGTGATGTCGAGTGCCTTGAAGCCCAGCGGGCGTTGCGCCTCGAGCTTGACGCCCTTGCCTTCCAGGTATTCGCGCAGCGTGCCCGTGGTGGCCGGAGTGACCGCCGGGGGCTGCGGAGCGGCGGCGGCGGGCGCCGGCGCGGTGGCCGGGACAGCCGCCGGTGCCACCGCGGGAACGGGCGCGGCCGCCGCCGGAACGGGCGCGGCTGCCGCCGGAACGGGCGCGGCCACCGCCGGAACGGGGGCGACCGCCGGCGCCGGCATCTGCATCGGCAGGGGCAGCTGGGCCGGAGCCTGCGCGGGCGCGGGCGCGAACCGGTTGACACCCCCCGGGAACACCCCGGAGCTCTGCCCCGGCGTAGTCGCCGGCTGCATGGGAACCGGTCCGGGCAGCGAGGGCTGGGGGACCAGGGGTTCCGCCGATGCGGTACCACCCGTGATCATCACGACGCCGACGACACCGACGGCCACGCCACCCACGAGTGCTCGCCAGCTGCGCGCGATCTGCTTCATCTCGATCGGTCCCTCCGCAATAGCCGGGGCGTCACTGCCCACCATCGAGGCCGAATGTAACCGCTGCTCAGCGGTGCCGACCATGCTCGAAATAGAGCTGGGATGAACCTCTGATCGCTGCGCAACGGAACCGATACCAACCCGTGCCCGACGGCCTCGGCGCGGCCGCTTCCGGACCGGCCCTTATACCCTGTTGGGCGTGACAGAATCGCCGACCGCCGGACCCGACGCGGACGCGCCGCGGTACCGCTACACCGCCGAGCTCGCGGCCGGGCTGGAACGCACCTGGCAGGACAACTGGGCTCAGCTGGGGACGTTCAACGTGCCCAACCCGGTCGGCTCGCTGGCGCCCGCGGACGGTTCGAGCGTTCCCGACGACAAGTTGTTCGTGCAGGACATGTTCCCCTACCCGTCGGGGGAGGGGCTGCACGTCGGCCACCCGCTGGGTTACATCGCCACCGACGTCTACGCCCGTTATTACCGAATGACCGGCCGTAACGTGTTGCACGCGTTGGGCTTCGATGCATTCGGTCTGCCTGCCGAGCAGTATGCGGTGCAAACCGGCACCCACCCGCGCACCCGCACCGAGGCCAACGTCGTCAACTTCCGGCGGCAGCTGGGCCGGCTGGGCCTCGGCCACGACAGCCGCCGCAGCTTCTCCACCACGGATGTGGACTTCTACAAGTGGACGCAGTGGATCTTCCTGCAGATCTACAACGCCTGGTTCGACACCGCCGCCAACAAGGCCCGCCCCATAGCCGAGCTGATCGACGAGTTCGACTCCGGTGCAAGGCTTCTCGATGACGGGAGGCAGTGGGCGGAGCTGTCGGCGGGGGAGCGGGCCGATGTGGTCGACGGGTACCGGCTGGTATACCTCGCCGACTCGATGGTGAACTGGTGCCCGGGTTTGGGGACCGTGCTCGCCAACGAAGAGGTCACCGCCGACGGACGCAGCGACCGCGGCAACTTCCCGGTGTTCCGGAAGCGGTTGCGGCAGTGGATGATGCGGATCACCGCCTACTCCGACCGGTTGCTCGACGACCTGGACAGCCTGGACTGGCCTGAGCAGGTCAAGACCATGCAACGCAACTGGATCGGGCGTTCGACGGGCGCCACGGCGTTGTTCGGCACGACGAAGGCCGACGGTACCGCCACCGACATCGAGGTTTTCACCACCCGGCCCGACACCCTGTTCGGCGCCACCTACCTGGTACTGGCGCCCGAGCATGAGCTGGTCGACGACGTGGTCGCCGCCGGCTGGCCCGATGGGGTACAGGCGGCCTGGACCTACGGCGCTGCCACCCCCGCCGAGGCGGTGGCCGCCTACCGGCGTGCCATCGCGGCGAAGTCGGACCTCGAGCGTCAGGAAAGCAAGGAGAAGACCGGAGTCTTCCTGGGCAGCTATGCCACCAACCCGGCCAACGGCGAGCAGGTGCCGATCTTCATCGCCGACTACGTGCTGGCCGGTTACGGTACCGGGGCGATCATGGCCGTGCCGGGGCACGACCAGCGCGACTGGGACTTCGCCCACCAGTTCGGCTTGCCGATCGTCGAAGTCATTGCCGGCGGCGACATTTCACAGGCCGCCCATTCCGGTGACGGTGTTTTGGTGAACTCCGGGTTCCTCGACGGCAAGAGCGTCGCCGACGCCAAACAAGCCATCACCGAGCGGCTGCAGGCTGAGGGGCGGGGTCAGGCCCGCATCCAATTCAAGCTGCGCGACTGGCTTTTCGCACGCCAGCGGTACTGGGGTGAGCCGTTCCCGATCGTCTACGACGCCGACGGGCGCGCCCACGCACTCGACGAAGCCGCATTGCCGGTGGAGCTGCCCGACGTGCCCGACTATTCACCGGTGTCGTTCGATCCCGACGACGCCGACAGCGAGCCGTCACCGCCGTTGGCGAAAGCCACCGACTGGGTGAACGTCGAATTGGATCTCGGCGACGGCCCCAAGCCCTACACCCGCGACACCAATGTGATGCCGCAATGGGCCGGCAGCTCGTGGTACGAGCTGCGTTATACGGACCCGCACAACTCGGAGCGGTTCTGCGCCAAGGAGAACGAGGCGTACTGGATGGGTCCGCGGCCGGCCGAACACGGACCGGACGACCCGGGCGGCGTCGACATGTACGTCGGTGGCGCCGAACACGCGGTCCTGCACCTGTTGTATTGCCGCTTCTGGCACAAGGTTCTGTACGACCTCGGCCACGTCAGTTCCCGGGAGCCGTACCGCAGGCTGGTCAACCAGGGCTACATCCAGGCCTTCGCCTACACCGACGCGCGCGGATCGTATGTGCCAGCCGAGGAGGTGATCGAGCGCGACGGCGGCTTCGTCTACCCGGGACCGGACGGCGAGATCGAGGTCTTCCAGGAATTCGGCAAAATCGGTAAGAGCCTGAAGAATTCGATCTCGCCGGATGAGATCTGTGACGACTACGGTGCCGACACCTTGCGGGTCTACGAGATGTCGATGGGGCCGTTGGACGCGTCGCGGCCATGGGCCACCAAGGATGTCGTCGGCGCGCACCGCTTCCTGCAGCGGGTGTGGCGGCTGGTGATCGACGAGGAGACCGGCGAGATCCGGGTGGCCGACACCGAGCTGCCCGCCGAGACACTGCGAGCGCTGCATCGCACCATTGCCGGTGTGTCGGAAGACTATGTGGCACTGCGCAATAACACCGCCGCCGCCAAGCTGATCGAATACACCAACCATCTCACCAAGCAGTACCGCGACGGGGTACCGCGCGCCGCGGTGGAACCGCTGGTGCTGATGTTGGCACCGCTGGCCCCGCACATGGCCGAAGAACTGTGGCTGCGGCTGGGCCACACCACGTCGCTGGCGCACGGCCCCTTCCCGGTGGCCGACCCCGCCTACCTGGTGGACGACACGGTGGAATACCCGGTGCAGGTGAACGGCAAGGTACGAGGGCGGGTGGTGGTGGCCGCTGATGCGGCCAAGGACGCGGTGCAGGCCGCGGCGCTGGCGGACGAGAAGGTGCAGGCGTTCCTTGCCGGGGCTACGCCACGCAAGGTGATCGTGGTGCCCGGCCGGATGGTGAACCTGGTCGTCTGACCGGTTCAGCCGCGCGGACGGATCACCACTTCGTGCACGTGACCGTCCCGGGGTGTGGCCACCACGTTCGCCACCACCCCGGCGACGGTCTCGGGTCGCAGGAACTTCGACGGGTCGTACTGGCCGCCCTCATAGGCCACCAGCTCGCGCTGCATGTCCGTGTCCACCCGGCCCGGGTGCACCGATGTCACGAGTAGTGCGGGCTCGTCGGCGCGCAACGAATCCGCGAAGGCGCGCAGCGCGAACTTGCTGGCCGAGTAGGAGGCCATGCCCGGCGACACGTTGCGCCCCGATCCTGAGTTGATGAACACCACCCGGCCGCGGGCCTGGCGTAACGCCGGCAAGAGGGTCAGCGTAAGGGCCACGGCGCCAAAGACATTGACGCTGAAGGTGGCCCGCCATTCGTCGACATGGGACTCCTCGACGCGTCCGGGGATGGAAACTCCGGCATTGTGCACCAGCACGTCGAGTTCGTCGATCACCTCGCAACTGGCTTCGATCGAATCGGTGTCGGTCAGGTCCAGCGGAAACGTGGTGGCGCCCAGGCGTTCAGCGACGGCGTCCAGCCGCGCCGACGGCCGGCCGGCCAGCAGCAGCGTGTGAGTCGGGGCCAAGGCCGTCGCGATGGCGGCACCGATGCCGCCACTGGCACCGGTGATGAGTGCGGTCGGCATGGTTCAGGAGTTACCAATCATCTTGGTAACAAACACTTTCACGCCTCGTCCGGGGCAGCCGCGGGGGCGGCGGCTTCGCCGCTGGCGAGCCGGGCCAGGGGAGCCGAGGCCTCCAGCAGAATGTCCAGGTCTGACTTGGGCAGTTGGCTGAGCATCGCCGCCAGCGCGGCGTGCCGGTTGGCCAGCGACTCGTTGTGCACCGCGCGGCCTTGCGGCGTGATGTCGACCAGCACCGCACGCAGGTCCGACGGGTCGCGCGAACGCTTCACCAGCCCGATCTTTTCCAGCCGGCGAATCGCGACCGTGGTGGTCGGGGTGCGAACCCGCTCGTGCGCGGCCAGGTCCGTCATTCTGATCGGACCCCGATCGAGCAGGGTGATCAGGATCGAGAGCTGGGCCAGCGTCAACTCTCCGGCCACCGCACCGCTGGTCGGATCGCCGCGGCGGAGGATGGTGGACAACTTGGACAGCGAGCGGTGCAAACCCTCCGCCAGCTCCGCCACTTCCGGGGCTGTGGGTTCGCTGTCCGCCATAAATCGGCAGTCTAACCCGCCGCGCCCGCGGGTGGAGACAATGCGGTACACGGGCGTGCCCGCATCCGAAAGAACCCGAAAGCCCGGGTCACAGCACCTGCGACAGAAACCGCTGCAGCCGCTCGGTCTCGGCGGCCTCGAAGATCTGCTCCGGCGTCCCGTACTCCACGACTTTGCCGTGGTCCATGAAGACGACGGCGTCCGAGGCAGAGCGCGCGAAGCCCATCTCATGGGTGACCACCACCATCGTCATCCCGTCGGCCCCGAGATCGGCGATGAGCTCCAGAACGCCCTTGACCATCTCGGGATCCAGCGCCGAGGTGGCCTCGTCGAAGAACATCACCTGCGGCGCCATGGCCAATGCGCGCGCGATCGCCACCCGCTGTTGCTGACCGCCGGACAGGGTGCCGGGACGGGCCCCGGCCTTGCCTTTGAGTCCGACTCGGTCCAAGTGGTGCAGGGCCAGCTCCCGGGCGGCGTCGGCGGGCAGCCGGCGCAGCTTGCGCGGTGCCAGCGCGACGTTGTCCAGCACGCTGCGGTGCGGGAAGAGGTTGAAGTGCTGGAACACCATGCCGATGCGCTGGCGCAGCTCGTTGGGGTCGTCACGAAGCACCGATCTGCCGTCCAGCAGGATGTCGCCGCTGTCGGGCTCGTGCAACCGGTTCAGGACCCGCAGCAGCGTCGATTTGCCGGAACCCGACGGTCCGATCACGGCGGTGGTGGTACCCGCAGGCACCTCGAGGCTCACTCCGCGCAACACCGCATTACCACCGAGAGTCTGATGAATATCCCTGGCGCACAGGGAAACCGGGGCGCGGGGGACGGTCACGTCATCTCCGTACCGATGGTCGAGGTGACGACTTCCGGAGGATCCTCGGGCTCGAGTCTGGCCCGGCCCCGGCGCAGCCGGGCGTCGATGTGATTCACCAAATGGGTGAGTGGCACCGTCAGAATCAGGTAGCAGATGCCCGCCGCGACCAGCGGTGACAGGTTGCCGGTTTGCGCGTTGAGATCGCGGCCCACCTGGAACAGCTCACGCTGGTTGGCGATCAATCCCAGGAAGTACACCAGCGCCGAGGCCTTGAGCAGGGCGATGAATTGGTTGACCAAGGCCGGCAGCACCCGTCGCACCCCTTGCGGCACCACCACCAGCCGCATCGCCGCCGAGTAGCTGAAGCCCAGCGCGCGGGACGCCTCCAGCTGGCCGGGGTCGACGCTCTGGATCCCGGAACGCAGAATCTCTCCCACATAGGCCCCGGCCATCAGGCCCAGGGCGACGATCCCGAGCGGGTAGGGGTTGTTGTCGGTCAGCCCGCCCACCACCGGACCTACTCCCAGACCGATGATCAGGATGATCACCACCTCGGGCAGCCCGCGAAAGACGTCGGTGTAGACCCGGGCCGGCCAGCGCAGCCAGCGTTTGTGGGAGATACCGGCGACGGCCAGGGCCATGCCGATGGCCAAGCCGATGACGCCGGCGCTGCCGGTCAAAATCAGGGTGTTGGGCAGGCCGGTGGTCAGCAGGGTGGGGATGGCCTGCCGGTACATGTCCCAGTCGAGGAAGGAATCGCGTAGCTGCTCCAGCGTCGACTTGGGTGCCGCCGCCTGCATCGGTTTGCGGTGGTGCGCGGCGGCGATCGCGGCGAAATCGGGCAGCTTGGGCACCGCGGCCGCTTTCGATCCGGGCTTCCAGCCCGGGGGCAGGGTGCGGGGCACCCACTTGCTGTACAGGTCGGCCCAGGTGCCGTCCGCTATCACGGCGTCCAGCCCGGAGTTCAGGGCGTCGACCAACGGCTGATTGTCCTTGGCGACCGCATAGGCGACGAAGTCGTCAGTCCCGAAGGTGTTGGCGACGATCATCGCCGGATCACCCGGCCGGACCGCGGTGGACGCCTGGTTGGCCGGCGCCACCCACGCGTCGATCTGGTGGGTCTTCAAGCTGGCGTAGACGGTCGCGAAGTCCGGGTACTTCACCGGCTGCAGGTGCAGGGTGTCCACGACGTAGGTCTCCTCGACCGTGCCCTGAACTACTCCGATACGCTGCCCGGCCGCCAGGTCGGTGAACTTCTTGATCGCCGAACCCGGCGGCACCACCAGGGAGTAGAAGCCGAAGTCGTAACCATTGGTGAAGGCGACCGTGTGCCGCCGCGCGTCGGTCGCTTTGACCGATGACGAGCCCACGTCGAAGCGCCGCGATGCCACCTGGGCCAAGAGCCCGGAGAAATCGGTCCCGACGAACCGCACCTGCAGGCCCAGCTTGCCGGCGATGGCGCGCAGCAGCTCGTTGTCGAAACCGGTGAAACGGCCGGTGGCGTTGATGCAGGTGCTGGGCGGGGCGTCAGAGAGCGTGCCCGCCACCAGGGTGCCGGGCGTACCCAGGCCCAGGGACGCGGGATCCACGGACCTCAGCGGCGCGACGGACGGGGTGGTGTCGGTGTCGTCGGGGGAGTCAGCCCCGGCACGAGGTGACGTCAGGTCATCGGGCAGGACGGTGGCGCTCTCCACTCCCGGCGGTGCGCACTGATTGCGGTCCGCGAGTGCGGGCGCCGCGCACGCCAGACCGGCCACGATCAGGATCGTCGCCACCAGCCCGAACAGTTTCGCCCCCATCACCGCCACCGTATCGAGAGGCCGGCGGGGTGCGGCGCTCAGAGCACCATCGGCGACCGCTCGGCGGTGTGGTCGGGATCAGGGGGCACCGGCAGGACCGCCACGTTTGCATCCGGACGGTCCTCGCGTGGCGTGAAGACACCGCGGCGGCACAATTCCGCCACCATTGTCTTGGCCATCAGCTCCGAGCGGCCGATGCAGGCGGCCCGGGCGGCTTCCGGGTCGCGCCGGTGCATGGCGGCGTTCTCTTCTTCGTAGAACGGCAGCATGTCGTCGCGACTGTGCTGGTAGGTCATGAAGAACACGCGCGGGATGAGGTTCTGCGACGCGCGGATGGTGGCGTGCAGTCGCGGCCCGGCGTACTCGTCGTTGACCACCCGCCGGTACTCCCAGGCGATCTCGGCGAAGTTCCGTGGCTCCTTGGCGGTGCGCAGCGAACGCATCAGGGCGTCGAGTTCGCTCAGGATGCGCGGTGTGGGGTTCGCCGCGGCCCGTGCGGAGGCGATGCCGTTGAGCAGGCCGTCGAGTTCGTGGTGTTCCAGGACGGTCGACTCATCGAATCGCTCGACGAACGCGCCGCGGTGATATCGGGTGGAAACGATGCCGTCGTGCTCCAGCTGGACCAGCGCCTCCTGGATGGGCACCCGGCTGATACCCAGATCCTGTGCGATCTCGTTGCGGTCCACCCGATCGCCGCTGCGCAACTTACCGGTCAGCACCAAGTTGAGCAGGTGTTGGACCACCTGGTCTTTTTCTTTGATCCCATACTTCTTAGGCATCAGTTTCTTACATCTCTTTTCAGCCACCCGACGGCCTCTATGCGCGGCCAGTTTCTCACGACTGAGCGGGTACGTTGAGACGTTTCGCAGATGAAGCGCGGCTTAAGCCGAACTGTCTCGCCACCGGCAGAGGGCTTCGGCGTCCGAAAGGTCGTAATCGGGTCCGTCGCAGCCGACGGTCAGCATCGTGACACCCAGCCCGGCCAGCGCTTCGGCGTTACCGATCACCTCTGACCCGTGGCCGGCGGCCGCGGAGCGTTCGATAGAGGCCGGGTCGCGGCCGACGGCCTCGCAATGGCGGGTCAGCACCTCCGATTTGGCCGGGAACTCGTCAGCGGAAGCGAAACTGTGCCAGATGTCGGCGTGTTCGGCGACCAGTCGTAGTGTCTTGCGCTCACCGCCGCCGCCGATCAGGACCGGGATGTCCCGGGTCGGCGCCGGGTTCAGGTGTTCCAGCCGCGACTTGATACGCGGGAGCGCGCCCGCCAGGTCGTCGAGTCGGCTGCCCGCGGTGCCGAACTCGTAGCCGTACTCGTCGTAGTCCTTCTGCTTCCAGCCGGAGCCGATGCCCAGGATGAGGCGACCGCCGGAGATGTGGTCCACGGTGCGGGCCATGTCGGCCAGCAACTCGGGGTTGCGGTAGGAGTTGCACGTCACCAGCGCGCCGATCTGGATGCGGGAGGTCTGCTCAGCCCAGGCTCCGAGCATGGTCCAGCACTCGAAGTGGGCCCCGTCCGGATCGCCGTAAAGCGGGAAGAAGTGGTCCCAGTTGAACGCGACGTCCACGCCGATGTCTTCGCAACGCCGGACGGCATCGCGGATCTGGTCGTAGTGCGGGGCGTGCTGGGGCTGCAGTTGCACGCCGATGCGGATGGGAAAGTCGGGGAGCACGGGGGAGGTCATACTCACCACCGTAGGCGTCAGGACCTGTCGATCACTGTGCGCACGAGATCGATGAGGGCGCGCGGCTGATCACTCTGCACCGAGTGGCCGGAGTTCTCGACGACGTGCGCGCCCTTGAAATGCGTTGCGCGCCTGCTGAGTTCGTCGACATCGTCGTTGTTGACGAAACCCGACGAGCCGCCACGGATGAGTGTCACCGGTGCGGACAGCGTGTCGACGTCGTCCCACAACGTGCTGAAGTCCGGGAAGACCCGGATGGGGTCGTAGCGCCAGGTCCAGTTGCCGTTGTCCAGCCGGCGCGAGTTGTGGAAGACGCCGCGGCGCAATGCCTTCACCTCACGGTGCGGCGCGGCGGCGATCGTCAGGTCCAGCATGGCCTGGAAGCTGGGGAACTCCCGCTCGCCGTGCATCAGCGCGACCGTGCCCTGCTGCTCCTTGGTCATCTCGGAGTGGCGCTGCAGGGCGGACGGGGTCACGTCGATGAGCACCAGTTCGTTGATCAGCTCCGGCGCCAACGCCCCGAGCCGGATACCCGTCAGGCCGCCGAGCGACATGCCGACCAGCAACTCGGCGCCGGGGGCGAGATCCCGCAGGACCGGCGCGAGTGCGTCGGCGTTGTGGTGCGGCGAGTAGTCCCCGTCGTCCCGCCAGGAGGAGTGGCCGTGCCCGGGCAGGTCCACCGCGAGCGCGGGTTCGCCCAGGCCGACGATCACCGTGTCCCAGGTGTGCGCGTTCTGACCGCCGCCGTGCAGGAAGACGACCCGCGGCTCCGACCCGCCCCAGCGCAGCGCGCTGATATCGCCCGCGGTTACCCGCTCGACCGTCGGCAGCGGGCCCGAAACACCGGCCTGTTCGGCGTTTTCGGCCAGCAGGTCGAACTCGGAGAGCCCGGCCAGGTCGTCGGTGTTCGGGTGGTTGTGCGCGGCGTCGGTCACGCCACCGACTCTACGAACTTCTGCCTGACCAGCGGAAGCTACCTAGCTTAAGCGCGTGCGTCGAGGCTGCAAATCTGCAGCAAAAGTGCGAGTGGCGGCCTGCCAATCTGCAGGCTCGGCGGCGTGTCACCCCTGGCGCACGTGCCTGCTCGCCCACCCTGTAAATCTGCAGCAAAAGTGCGGGTGCCGGCCTGCGAATCTGCAGGCTCGGTGAGTCACCCCGCGATTCAGCCCTCGTTGATGAACTCTTCGAGCTGCGTCCGCGCGATGTCGTCGGCCAGCTGCTCCGGCGGGCTCTTCATCAGGTACGCCGACGCCGGGATCACCGGTCCGCCGATGCCGCGGTCCTTGGCGATCTTGGCGGCGCGGACGGCGTCGATGATGATGCCGGCGGAGTTCGGCGAGTCCCACACCTCGAGCTTGTACTCCAGGTTCAGCGGCACGTCACCGAAGGCGCGGCCTTCCAGGCGCACGTAGGCCCACTTGCGGTCGTCGAGCCAGGCGACGTGGTCCGACGGTCCGATGTGGACGTTCTTGTCCTCGACCTTGCCGGCCAGCGAGCCGGTGAGGTTGGACGTCACGGCCTGGGTCTTGGAGACCTTCTTGGACTCCAGGCGCTCGCGCTCGAGCATGTTCTTGAAGTCCATGTTGCCGCCGACGTTGAGCTGGTAGGTGCGGTCCAGGGTCACGCCGCGGTCCTCGAACAGTTTGGCCATCACGCGGTGGGTGATCGTCGCGCCGACCTGGCTCTTGATGTCGTCACCGATGATCGGCACGCCGGCGTCCTCGAACTTCTTGGCCCACACCGGGTCTGAGGCGATGAACACCGGAAGTGCGTTCACGAACGCCACCCCGGCGTCGATGGCGCACTGGGCGTAGAACTTGTCGGCCTCCTCGGAGCCCACCGGCAGGTAGGACACCAGCACGTCGACCTTGTTGTCCTTGAGGACCTTCACCACGTCGACCGGCTCGTCGTCGGAGAGCTCGATGGTGTCGGCGTAGTACTTGCCGATGCCGTCGAGGGTGGGTCCGCGCTGGACGACCACGTTGGTGGGCGGCACGTCGGCGATCTTGATGGTGTTGTTCTCCGAGGCGTAGATCGCGTCGGAGAGGTCGAACCCGACCTTCTTGGCGTCCACATCGAAGGCGGCGACGAACTTGACGTCGCGAACGTGGTACGGGCCGAACCGGACGTGCATCAGACCGGGGACGGACGAGGTGTCGTCGGCGTTGTAGTAGTACTCGACGCCCTGAACCAGCGAGGACGCGCAGTTGCCGACGCCGACGATGGCGACTCGTACTTCGGTCGACGCCTGTGTGTTCTCACTCATTGGGGCGTTCTCCTAACCTTCGTTAACTTCAGTGGTCTTGGTGTTCTTCGGGTTTCGTTACGTCTGTTCCACGGCATTGGGCGCTGCCCGTTCCGCCGCGATGAGCTCGTTGAGCCACTTGACCTCACGCTCGCTGGACTCCAGCCCGAGTTGATGCAGCTGACGTGTGTAGCGATCAAACGAGCTGCTGGCCCGCGCGACTGCTTCACGCAGGCCTTCCCGGCGCTCCTCAACCTGACGGCGCCGGCCTTCCAGGATGCGCATGCGCGCCTCCGCCGGAGTGCGGTTGAAAAACGCGAGGTGCACTCCGAAGCCGTCATCGGTGTAGTTGTGCGGACCGGTGTCGGCGACAAGTTCGGTGAACCGCCGGCGGCCCTCGTCGGTCAGCTGGTAGACGCGCCGGGCCCTTCGTACGGGAGTGCCCGCGGGAGCCGCGTTCTCGGCGATCAGCCCGTCGGCCTGCATCCGCCGTAACGCCGGGTACAACGACCCGTAGGAGAATGCGCGAAAGGCGCCGAGCAGCCCGGTCAGCCGTTTGCGCAACTCGTAGCCGTGCATGGGTGACTCGATCAGCAACCCCAGAATGGCGAGTTCCAGCATCGATTCACCTCCCTTTTGCGCGGCTTGTTACGACGATTCGACGTCTCGCGTCATAGTATCGCTCCGATATATTAGCGACAACAGCACCGCCCGTTAATGCGCTGTTAGTCACACTGGCGAGCGTCAGCTCACGTAGTTGACCCGCTTGACCGTGCCGTCACCGGCCAGCTCGATGTAGCCGCTGCCGTAATCGCTGGAGACGTAGATGGTCAGCGACAGCGCGCCGGGCGTGGTCGGGTCTTTGGCCGGTTCCACGATCAGATAGATCGACTTGACGTCCTGCTGTTTGATGCCGACGGTCTCGGGTGCCCCGCGCAGAATGCCCACCACGGTCTTGACGTCGAACTTGCCCAGGTCGACGAGGGCGACGTCGGTGCTGCTGTTGCGCGCCGAGCTGGTCGGATCACCCCATCCGCCGCGGTAGTTGTAGTCCAAGACCCGGCGATCGTCGGTGGGATCCTTGCGGTCGATCGAGGCGTAGTCGGGGTAGACCAGCAGCCGGTAGCCCATGGTGTCGCCGAAGCGTTTGCGGGTCTGCTCCAACAGGCCGGTCAGTCCACCGAGCGACTGCAGTTGCTTCGGGGGAGTCAGCACCACCGCCGCAATGCCGTCGGACTTGGCTCCGGGATCGGAGGTGAAGTCCAGCGGAGAGGTGGTGTTGCCGTACAGGCCCCACCCGATGCCGATCCCGAGCAGCACCGTTACCGCGAACGACGCCGCGGCCAGTCCCAGGCCGCTGCGCCTGGCCTGCAACTTGAGTTTGGGCATCTGCGCAGGCTGTTCGCTCTCGGCGGACTGCAGATCGTCCACGAGATGCTGCAGGTCACCGAGAGTGACGGCGTTGGTAGCGGCGCTGACACGCTCGCGGTGCTCCTCCATCGACAATTCGCCGTCGTTGAGTGCCCTGTCGAGAATGGTGCAGGCATCCTGACGGTCGCTGTCCTTGGCCCGTGTCGTCATCGATCCGCCACGAGCAGGTGCGCTCAACCATTTCGCCACGGGATGATCGTAGAAGTCCGGTCTCGGACCGGCACAGCCTGTGATCACCAGATACCTGCGCACCCGCGCGACAACAGCCTGAGTTGCGTGTCGGTGCCGGGGGCGGCGACGTACTCTGGTCAGCGTGCGACTGCAGCGACAGGTGGTGGACTACGCGCTTCGGCGGCGCTCACTGCTGGCCGAGGTGTACTCGGGACGCACCGGCGTCTCCGAGGTCTGCGATGCGAATCCCTATTTGCTGCGCGCCGCAAAGTTTCACGGGAAACAAAGCCAGGTGATGTGCCCGATCTGCCGCAAGGAGCAGCTCACCATCGTGTCCTGGGTTTTTGGCGAACATCTTGGTGCTGTGTCGGGTTCGGCGCGCACTGCCGAGGAACTCGTACTGCTGGCCACCCGGTTTTCGGAGTTTGCTGTCCACGTGGTGGAGGTGTGCCGGACCTGCAGCTGGAACCACTTGGTGAAGTCCTACGTCCTGGGTGCGGCAGTGCCCGCCCACCCACCACGGGGTTCGGGCGGCAAGCGGACGGCGCGCAATGGCGCCCGCACGGCCAGTGAATAGCGGAGGGCGCCACCACCAGTCGTCCAGCGACAAACCGGATGAGTCGACGACAGCGGATGGCGGCAGACACTCCGGCGGTGAGCAGCGGGGCGCTCCACCGCCCCCGCGCCGTCCGGTGCCCCCCGATGACCGGCTGACCACTGTCATCCCGGCTGTGCCCGACGACCGCCCGAGCCGGCACGCCGACCCCATCGACCAGGTGAAGGCCGCGCTGGAATCGCCAGTGTCGCCGCCCCCCGATCCGGTCGGCCAGGTCAAGGCCGCGCTGGACGCCCCGCCGTCCCGCCCCGGACGGGACCGGCTCAGCGGCCAGCGCCGTCCACCGGGCGGACCGCCGCCGTCGGGTCCCGCCGGCTCGGCGCGCGGGCCGCGGCCCAGGCCGAACTGGTCCCAGCAGATCAATTGGCGCTGGGTGCGGCGCTCGCTGTACCTGAGCCTGGCGGTGCTGATCCTGCTGCCGATCGTCACCTTCACGATGGCCTACTTCATCGTCGACGTGCCGCGACCGGGAGACATCCGCACCAATCAGGTGTCCACGATCCTCGCCAGCGACGGCAGCGAGATCGCCAAAATCGTTCCGCCCGAGGGCAACCGGGTCGACGTCAATCTCAGCCAGGTCCCGGTCCATGTGCGCCGGGCGGTGATCGCCGCCGAGGACCGCGGCTTCTACTCCAACCCCGGGTTCTCCTTCAGCGGATTCGCCCGCGCGGTCGGCAACAACCTGTTCGGAGGAGACCTGCAGGGCGGCTCGACGATCACCCAGCAGTACGTCAAGAACGCGCTGGTCGGCTCCGCGCAGCACGGGTGGAGTGGCCTGATGCGCAAGGCCAAAGAGCTCGTCATCGCCACCAAGATGTCGGGGGAGTGGTCCAAAGACGATGTGCTGCAGGCTTATCTGAACATCATCTACTTCGGCCGCGGCGCGTACGGCATCTCCGCGGCGTCCAAGGCCTACTTCAACAAGCCCGTCGAACAGCTCTCCGTCTCCGAAGGCGCGCTGCTGGCCGCGCTGATCCGCCGTCCGTCCACCCTGGACCCGGCCGTCGACCCCGACGGGGCGCTCGCGCGGTGGAACTGGGTCCTCGACGGCATGGTGGAGACCAAGGCGCTGTCCGCCGATGACCGCAAGGGTCAGGTGTTTCCCGCGACGGTGTCGCCCGATCAGGCCCGCGCCGAGAACCAGACCACCGGTCCCAACGGGCTGATCGAACGACAGGTCACCAAGGAACTGCTCGAGCTGTTCAATATCGACGAGCAGACCTTGAACACCCAGGGCCTGCAGGTCACCACCACCATCGATCCGCAGGCTCAGCAGGCCGCCGAGAAGGCGGTGTCGAAGTACCTCGACGGCCAGGACCCCGACATGCGCTCGGCGGCGGTCTCCATCGACCCGCGAACCGGGGCCGTCAAGGCGTACTACGGCGGATCCAACGCCCTGGGCTTCGATTTCGCGCAGGCCGGCTTGCAGACCGGGTCGTCGTTCAAGGTGTTCGCCCTGGTGGCCGCGCTCGAGCAGGGCATCGGCCTGGGCTATCAGGTGGACAGTTCCCCGCTGACCGTCGACGGCATCAAGATCACCAACGTCGAGGGCGAGAGTTGCGGCACCTGCAACCTGGCCGAGGCGCTGAAGATGTCACTGAACACCTCCTACTACCGGCTGATGCTCAAGCTCAAGGGTGGCCCGCAGGCCGTCGCCGACGCCGCGCACCAGGCCGGGGTCGCCGACAGCTTCCCCGGTGTCCCGCACACGCTGTCCGAAGACGGCAAGGGCGGCCCGCCCAACAACGGGATCGTGTTGGGGCAGTACCAGACCCGGGTGATCGACATGGCCACGGCCTATGCGACGCTCGCCGCCTCCGGCATGTATCACCGGCCACACTTCGTGCAGAAGGTGGTCAACGCCGAGGGACAGGTCCTGTTCGACGCGAGCACCGCGGACAACAGCGGCGACCAGCGCATCCCGAAGGCGGTGGCCGACAACGTCACTGCGGCGATGGTGCCGATCGCCGGGTATTCGCGCGGCCACAATCTGGCTGGCGGCCGGCAGTCCGCGGCCAAAACCGGCACCACCCAGTTCGGCGACACCACCTCCAACAAGGACGCCTGGATGGTCGGGTACACGCCGCAGCTATCGACCGCCGTGTGGGTCGGCACGGTCAAGGGTGACGAGCCCTTGGTGAACGCCTCCGGTGGAGCGGTGTACGGCTCCGGACTGCCCTCGGACATCTGGAAGGCGACCATGGACGGTGCCCTCAAGGGCGCCCCGAACGAGACGTTCCCCAAGCCGACGGAGATCGGCGGCTACGCGGGAGTGCCCGCAGCGCCCCCGCCTCCTCCGCCACCGCCGCCGTCGGAGACGGTCATCCAGCCCACGGTCGAAGTGGCGCCCGGCATCACGATTCCGGTGGGCCCGCCCACCACGATCACCGTGCCGCCGCCCGGTGGGCCGGCCCCGCTGCCACCGCCGTCCGACGTCCCCCAACCGCCCCCGTGAGCGAGCGCACCACCATCTCGCCACGGCCACTGGCCGCTGACCGCCGTAGTGCTGACAACCGAGACTGCCCCAGCCGCAATGACGTTCTGGGTGCCGCGCTGGCCAACGCAATCGGCGGACCCGTGGGGCGGCATGCGCTGATCGGCCGCACCCGCATCATGACTCCGGTGCGGGTGATGTTCCTGCTCGCCCTGGTGTTTCTGGCGCTGGGCTGGTCGACCAAGGCGGCGTGCCTGCAGAGCACCGGCACCGGGACAGGCGAGCAGCGAGTCGCCAACTGGGACAACCAGCGGGCCTACTACGAACTGTGCTACTCCGACACGGTGCCGCTCTACGGCGCGGAGTTGTTGAGCCAGGGCAAGTTTCCGTACAAGTCGAGTTGGATCGAGACGGACGGCAGCGGCACGCCGCAGATTCGCTACGACGGCCAGATCGCGGTCCGCTACATGGAATATCCGGTGCTGACCGGGGTCTACCAGTACGCGGCGATGCGCTTCGCCAAGGCGTACACCGCGGTGAGCAAGATCCTGCCCGTTCCGGTAGTCGCCGAAGTGGTGATGTTCTTCAATTTCGCCGCGTTCGGCTTGGCGCTGGCCTGGCTGTTCACCGTCTGGGCCACGGCGGGTCTGGCGGGTCGCCGGATCTGGGATGGCGCCCTGGTGGCCGCGTCTCCACTGCTGATCTTTCAGATTTTCACCAATTTCGATGCATTGGCAACGGCTTTCGCGATGGGCGGCCTGTGGGCCTGGGCCCGGCGCAAACCCGCGCTGGCCGGCGTGCTGATCGGTCTGGGCGCCGCGGCGAAGCTCTATCCGCTGCTGTTCCTGGGACCGTTGCTGGTGCTGGGCATCCGGTCGGGACGGCTGCGCGATGCCGGTCGCACCACGCTGATCACCGCGGCGACCTGGCTGGCAGTCAATCTGCCCATCATGGTGCTCTATCCGCGGGGGTGGTCGGAATTCTTCCGGCTCAACACCCGTCGCGGAGACGACATGGACTCGCTGTTCAACGTGGTGAAATCGTTCACCGGCTGGCGCGGATTCGATCCGAAACTGGGCTTCTGGGAGCCGCCCACCGTACTGAACAGCGTCGTCGCCGCACTGCTCGTATTGTCCTGCGCGGCAATCGCGTACATCGCATTGACCGCTCCACAGCGGCCCCGGCTGGCGCAGCTGGCGTTCCTGGTGATCGCGGCCTTCCTGCTGACCAACAAGGTCTGGAGCCCCCAGTTCTCGCTGTGGCTGGTGCCGTTGGCGGTGCTGGCTGTGCCGCACCGCCGCGTTCTGTTGGCGTGGATGACGATTGACGCGCTGGTGTGGGTGCCCAGGATGTATTACCTGTACGGCAACCCCAACCGATCGTTGCCGCTGCAATGGTTCACCACGACGGTGCTGTTGCGCGATATCGCGGTAATGGGGTTGTGCGCCTTGGTTATTCGGCAGATATACCGTCCAACCGAGGATCTGGTGCGCTGGCAGGGCCGGGTCGACGATCCCGCGGGCGGCTGCTACGACCTGGCACCGGACAACCCGCCTGCCTGGCTGCCGTCGTGGTTGCGTCCGGCCCGGCGCCCGCAGGCGCGTGCGGTGCCTGAGTTGGCCGGGCAGTAATGCAGGTCGCCATCCCGGTGTTTCCGCGTTTCACCGCACTCGATGCCGTCGGGCCTTACGAAGTGCTGCAACGCATTCCGTCGGTCGAGGTGGTGTTCGTCGGCCAGCGGCGCGGTGAGATCCGCACCGAGAACGGCATGCTGGGGGTTGCCTGCGATGCCACGTTCGACGAGGTCGCCACCCCCGATGTGGTGGTGTTCCCCGGCGGCATCGGGACGCGGGCACTCGTCAACGACGAAGCCATCCGCGGCTGGCTGCACACCGTGCATCCGGGTACCAGGTACACCACTTCGGTATGCACCGGCGCGTTGTTGTTGGCCAGCGCCGGTCTGCTGAACGGCTTGACGGCGACGACCCATTGGCGCGCCGCCGACGACCTGAACCGGTTGGGGGCGCGGTACGTGCCCGAACGCGTCGTCGAGCATCTGCCGCAGCGCATCATCACCGCGGCGGGAGTGTCCAGCGGGATCGACATGGCGTTGCGGCTCGTCGAGCTGTTGTTCGACCGGGTCGCCGCCCAAGCCGCCCAGCTGCTGATCGAGTACGACCCGCAGCCGCCATTCGACTCCGGCGCATGGGCCAGGGCTGACGAGGCGACGCGCGCCAGGGCGCTCGAGTTCGCGCAGTCGCGGAAGTGAATTTCGGGTCCGCCCCGCCATCCGGTAGCCTGGGGCGGTTGCCGACGCAGGCGACCCTCCTGCCACGGAGGTTCCGTGGCCGCACAGACCAGAGGAGGTGATGAGGTCCCTATGCGTCCATACGAAATCATGGTCATCCTTGACCCCACGCTCGACGAACGCACCGTTGCCCCGTCCCTGGAGACGTTTCTGAACGTCGTCCGGAAAGACGGTGGATCGGTCGAGAAGGTCGACATCTGGGGCCGGCGGCGGCTGGCGTACGAAATCGCCAAGCACGCTGAAGGCATCTACGTTGTCATCGACCTGAAGGCCGCCCCCGCGACGGTTTCCGAGCTCGACCGCCAGCTGAGCCTGAACGAGTCGGTGTTGCGCACCAAGGTGATGCGCACCGACAAGCACTGACAGCCCTGTCGGAGCGGTTGCCTAGGCTCAATTCCATAACCATCCACCAGGCGGACCCAGGAGGCATTCATGGCTGGTGACACGACAATCACTGTCGTAGGAAACCTGACCGCTGACCCCGAACTGCGGTTCACACCGTCGGGTGCGGCCGTGGCCAACTTCACGGTGGCATCCACCCCGCGGATCTACGACCGCCAGAGTGGGGAGTGGAAAGACGGCGAGGCGCTGTTCCTGCGCTGCAACATCTGGCGCGAGGCCGCCGAGAACGTGGCCGAAAGCCTGACCCGCGGAGCCCGGGTGATCGTCACCGGTCGCCTCAAGCAGCGGTCTTTCGAGACCCGCGAAGGCGAGAAGCGCACCGTGGTCGAGGTTGAGGTCGACGAGATCGGGCCTTCGCTCCGGTACGCGACCGCCAAGGTCAACAAGGCCAGCCGCAGCGGCGGCGGCGGGGGCTTCAGCGGTGGTGGTGGCGGCGGCGGTTCACGGCAGTCATCACCGGCGCAGTCCGGCGGCTCCGGTGAGGACCCGTGGGGCAGCGCCCCGGCCTCGGGTTCCTTCGGCGGCGGCGACGACGAACCGCCCTTCTGACCTCGAATAACTTTCACAGCACAAGAACGGAAAGATTGACACCATGGCCAAGTCCACCAAGCGGCGCCCGGCTCCGGAAAAGCCGATCAAGGCGCGCAAATGCGTCTTCTGCGCCAAAAAGGGCCAGAACATCGACTACAAAGACACCAACCTGCTGCGCACGTACATCAGCGAGCGCGGCAAGATCCGGGCCCGTCGGGTTACCGGTAACTGCGTGCAACACCAGCGGGACATCGCGGTCGCGGTGAAGAACGCCCGCGAGGTTGCGCTGCTGCCCTTCACCTCCTCGACGCGCTGATCACCGCGCCTCCAACGAAAGTCACGTAAACGATGAAGCTGATTCTCACGGCTGACGTCGACCACCTCGGTTCCGTCGGCGACACGGTCGAAGTCAAAGACGGGTACGGCCGCAACTTCCTGCTGCCCCGGGGTTTGGCGATCGTCGCCTCGCGCGGTGCTCAGCGGCAGGCCGACGACATCCGTCGCGCCCGCGAGACCAAGACAGTCCGCGACCGCGAGCACGCTAACGAGATCAAGACCGCCATCCAGGCGCTCGGCTCGGTCTCGCTGCCGGTGAAGACCGCCGCTGACAGCGGCAAGCTGTTCGGCTCGGTCACCGCCGGCGACGTGGTGGCCGCGATCAAGAAGGCCGGCGGCCCGAACCTGGACAAGCGGATCGTCCGGATGCCCAAGGCCCACATCAAGGCTGTCGGTACCCATCCGGTGGTGGTGCACCTGCACCCGGAGATCGACGTCGAGGTCGCCCTCGAGGTCGTCGGCCAGAGCTAACCAGATCTACCCCTCACCCGGTGTGGCCGTCGCGGCTGCACCGGGTTTTGGCTTGCCCAGAATTTGCCAGAGTTTCATGTGAATTCGGCCTTTCGCGGAGCGGTATTCTGGCGAACTTTTCCGAAGGTGCCCGGCCGGGGTCGCCGTAACCGCGCATTAACTCCCCGACAACGTCAGCGAAAACCAACACGCCCGACGCGATAACCTGCGCCGACACGCCGGAGAGATTCTTGTCCACATGAATTTGACCGCGTTGTATGGCGGTCAGCAGCAGTGATGGACAAAAACCACGTAATGATCCACAGGTACTCCACACCCCGTTCAACATTGGTGTTCAACGATATGCACACTCAATCCACAGCTCTATGAACAGGCGCTGTTGGAGTCCCGTCCAGCAACGTTTACGTTTCATCCCGGCGCTAGACGATGTGGCTCCGGCCACTCGTGCGACGGGCGGCGACGATGCGGGCCAGCGGCCGGCGGAGAAGCCGGCCCACTCGAGCAGGGGGGCGGGTGTCGGTGGCTTGACTTACGCTCTGAATATCAGCGATCGAATGTATGTTCGGTGTTTGAGTCGGAGGGAGGTGGTCCGTGGCGGTCGTCGATGACATGCCTCACCCGGGGATGGATACCCCGCCGCCGAGTGAGGACTACGGTCGCCAGCCTCCTCAAGATCTCGCCGCAGAGCAGTCGGTGCTGGGCGGGATGCTGCTGAGTAAGGACGCCATCGCCGACGTCCTGGAGCGCGTGCGGCCCAGCGACTTCTACCGACCCGCCCACCAGAACGTCTACGACGCCATCCTGGATCTCTACGGTCGTGGTGAACCGGCCGACGCCGTCACTGTCGCCGCCGAATTGGACCGGCGCGGCCTGCTGCGCCGCATCGGCGGCGCGCCGTATCTGCACACCCTGATTTCCACCGTGCCCACGGCGGCCAACGCCGGCTACTACGCGGGCATCGTCGCCGAGAAGGCGCTGCTGCGGCGTCTTGTCGAGGCCGGAACCCGGGTGGTGCAGTACGGCTACGCCGGTGCCGACGGCGCCGATGTCGCCGAGATCGTCGATCGCGCCCAGGCCGAGATCTACGAGGTAGCGGAGCGACGCACCTCGGAAGACTTCGTGCCATTGGAAGACCTGTTGCAGCCGACGATGGACGAGATCGACGCCATCGCCTCCAACGGCGGCATCTCACGCGGTGTGCCGACCGGCTTCACCGAACTCGACGAGGTGACCAACGGGCTGCACGCCGGCCAGATGATCATCGTGGCGGCTCGCCCGGGTGTGGGGAAGTCGACCCTGGGCCTGGATTTCATGCGCTCATGCTCGATCAAGCACCGGATGGCCAGCGTCATCTTTTCCCTGGAAATGAGCAAGACCGAGATCGTGATGCGGCTGCTGTCGGCGGAGGCGAAGATCAAACTGGCCGACATGCGTTCGGGCCGCATGACCGATGACGACTGGACCCGCCTGGCGCGCCGGATGAGTGAAATCAGCGAGGCGCCACTGTATATCGACGATTCACCCAACCTGACCATGATGGAGATCCGTGCGAAGGCGCGCCGGCTGCGGCAGAAGGCCAATCTGAAGCTGGTTGTCGTCGACTATCTCCAGCTGATGACGTCGGGCAAGAAGGTTGAGTCGCGGCAGATCGAAGTGTCCGAATTCTCAAGGCACCTGAAGCTTTTGGCGAAGGAGCTCGAGGTCCCGGTGGTCGCGATCAGTCAGCTTAACCGTGGCCCGGAGCAGCGCACGGACAAAAAGCCGATGCTTTCGGACCTTCGCGAGTCGGGCTCACTGGAGCAGGACGCGGACATGGTGATTCTGCTGAATCGCCCCGACGCGTTCGAGCGCGACGATCCGCGCGGGGGAGAAGCAGACTTCATTCTGGCCAAACACCGTAACGGCCCCACCAAGACGGTGACCGTCGCTCATCAGCTGCACTTGTCGCGGTTCGCCAACATGGCGCGGTGAGAGCCGCCCCGTTGTAGGGTCTCGCGCCGCGGTTCAAAATCTCACGGGCGACGTCCAGAGGATTTCAAATTTGAAGCGGCGGTGAGACAACGCCGACCAACCGGTTCTCAAAAAATGTGTCATCGTCTCTGTTCCGATGTCATCTGAATGTCTAAAGATCTCATTCGATGTCAGTTAGTTCTGATCCAAGCGCGCGATGCGTCGGCG
The DNA here is from genome assembly GCA_003987775.1 of Mycobacterium sp. Lineage (GTDB taxonomy): Bacteria > Actinomycetota > Actinomycetes > Mycobacteriales > Mycobacteriaceae > Mycobacterium. The sequence continues at coordinate 1,302 of RXJD01000002.1, read as the reverse complement.
CGGCGGGTCCAGGGGTTGGCGTACACCAGCGGTCGGGCGTTGTGGGTTCTCATCCAGTAGGAAGAAATGCGTTGTACGTCAACGGTATTGGCGTTGTCGTCAAGCGTAAGCAACATTGCGGCTGGTCTCTCGGCGGCGTGGCGCATGGATGTCAGGGGAGGTCCATCGACGCCACCAACTTGATGGCCATCACCCCTAGGAGTTCATGGCTATGGGTTAAGGCGCTGCTGCGCTCGGTTTTCGACCAGTCCGACGTGAATCCGTTGGGGCGCAATATGACCGGATCATCGAGGCCTTGGCCACACGCTGCCCAAGGTCACCGACCAGCTCGAAGCTGCTCGCCCTGACCTGCTGGCATTCACCGTGTTTCCCGCGCGGATCTGGCGCCAGATAGGTCCAACAATCCCGAGAGCGGCTTGGTGAAGGAATCCGCCGACGCACCGATGTCGTCGGCATCTTCCCCAAGCGCGATGCTTGGATCCGCCTTGTCTGCGCCGTCCTGGCCGAACAACACGACCAGTGAGCCGGATCCCGCCGCCCCTCGGCCTTGACGTCCTCAGCAAGTTCCGTTTCACCACCACCGCAACACCGGACAGCAGGGCGGACCTGCAGCACCAGCCGCCTAAGTAGGACAATGAGAAATCACACGACGGCGCCTTACATCACGTCTCTGGACGTGACCAGCCCGACCACTATGAGCGTCGGGTCTCACCTGACGACACACGGGAAGGGTCTCACCCGGGAACGACGTCTGAGGCTTGTGCCCATGATGTCGGTCCTGCCTACCTGCAAACCCCGTCCTGCAGGAGATTCGGTGACCATTGTGGTGAAATCGCGTGGCGCTGCTTGTCCGGTCCGGATGGACGAGGCGGCTGCGGTGATCAGGTTGTAGAAGGCTACGGTCAGCCAGGTCGAGGTCAGGTCGGGCCAGAAATCGCCGTCTCGTTGGCCGCGCAGGAAAAGCCCGTTGAGCGCCGACGGCATCAACGCATCGAACACCTGATCTTGAAGCCCCTGTTCGAGGTCGTAGACATCGGCGCGGGTGATCGGCTCGTCCAGAATGTCAATGATCTCGGGTAGCAATGCGCTGAGTTCGCCGCGCGGAAGCGGGGTTTCGCCGTAACCGGGCGTTAGCGGTTTCAAAGCTTGGGCGGCTGCTGCTTTGCGAGATACGCCTTCACCGCCGCTGATCGACGGTGGCCAGGGGGGATGAATCGCCCTGGAAATCCCGGAGGCTCCTGACCTTGGAAACGAGGATGCAGGTATGCCGAAGGAACAATTGTCTGGGAAGCCCACGGCGCG
>RXJD01000038.1 GCA_003987775.1 Mycobacterium sp. | reverse complement strand
GTCGGGGGCGCAGATGTGTTGGACGGCTGTGGGTTCGAAGCTGCCGGTGAATACCGACAGCCGCGCCCAGAGTTTGCGTTCGGTTTCGTTGCAGCGTTCGTAGCTCCACGAGATGCAGTAGTTCAGGGTCTGCTGGCGGGTGGGTGCACCGCGTTTGCCGTGGGCGAGCAGTTTGAAACGGTTGGAGATGCGGGCGGCGATCTGTTCGACGGCCATGGTCCGCAGCAGGGGGGCGGCCAGTTCCAGGGCCAGGGGTAATCCGTCGAGTTGAGTGCAGATCCGTGCCACCGCCAGGGCGTTGCGCTCGGTGAGGTGGAAGCTGCGCTGGGTGGCGCGGGCGTGTTTGAGGAATAGGGTCACGGCGTCGCAGCACGCGAGTTGTTGGTAGTCGGGCAGATGATCGATGTCGGGAACGGGAAGGGGAGGCACCGGCAGCACCGATTCCTCGTCGATGTCGAGTATTTCGCGGCTGGTCGCCAGCACCCGCAGCCGAGGGCAGCCCGCGAGTAGCCGCTGGACGAACCGGCCCGTGGCATCCAGGACGTGCTCGCAGTTGTCGAGCACGAGCAGTGCTTCACGGTCGGCGAGTGCTTCGACCATCACCTCCACCAGTGGCCGGGTGGTCTGATCGCGGATGCCCAAGGCTGCTGCGGCCACCGCGGCCAGCAGTTCAGGGTCGCTGAGTTCGCCCAACTCGATCAGCCATACCCCGCCGCGGAAGTCGGCGATGCGTTGGCGGGCGGCCTGAAGCGCCAGGGTGGATTTGCCGATCCCGCCGATGCCGGTCAGGGTGACCAGTCGCGAGTGTGAGATCAGCTCTTCGAGTTCGGCGAGCTCGGCCTCGCGTCCGACAAAGCCGGCCAGCGGTGCGGGCAGATTGCCCCGGGTCGGGGCTTTGGCGCCGTGCAGCAGCAATTCGGTGATCATGGTGGTGAAGTCGCGGCTGGCGGCGCGTCCGAGCTTGATCGACCATCCCGCGCCGGAGACCAGACTGTAGAAAGCCTCGGTGAGCCATACCGCGGTCACGTCGGGGCGGAATACTCCTGCCTGCTGGCCTCGCAGGAAGAATTCCTCGATCTCGGTGCTGATCTCGTCCCACCCTGCCCGGGACTGCCGGTACTGAGCGGCTTCGTTTCGGGCGTAGAGCAACGCCACGTAACTCGCCACCGGTTCGCAGGCCTGGACCAATCGCCGTAGGGCATCCGTCGGCTCACCGTCGTGCCAGCGCGATGCATCCAGCGCCTCGCGCAGCTGGGTGATCGCCAACCGGTCCAGCGCCTCGAGCAGGGCCTCCCGTCCGGCGAAGTGGCGATGCAGCGTGGCACGGCTGACACCGACCGCTACCGCGATCTCATCCTGGGTGGCGTTGGGCCGCCGGCTGAGAAAGTCCGCCGCCGCACGCAGTAGATGCTCACGATTCATCGAGACATACTTCCGCGTTCCCGTTCACCGCACAGACGGCTACGTCCTCCGACGATGCGATCGCGCGTTGGTCTCACAGGCATACACATACTGCGGGCAGCATATTGCCGGCAGCGAAAGTGATTGGTCGTTTCGTGCCGACAGGGTGCCAGCAGTGTCGGCAACCGCACTTTCACAGGGTGCGTTCCACGCTGCGGCGAGACGAAACCGGGTGATGGTATGAAACCGGAAGGTGCGCTGCCGACTCGGCATCGCCCGTGGACGGGGTGAATCAGATGCTTTCATCCAAGGCGATGGCGGTGGCTTCAACGAGGGAGAGAAATCTGCCTTCGTTGGTTGCGGTCCGGTAGTCACCAGGTGAAAGCTGCTCGCGGATCTGGCGCTCCCAGGAGTCGTGAAACTCTCCTACGCTGGCTGAGACGGCACCGGTGGCGCCGGCTGCGCGACCGATGGCGGCAGCGGCTGCCATAAGAACCGCGGCGCGGCGCGGAGCCTGTCTGGCAGCGGCAATCCAGGACGCTGTCTCCAGGAAGGTGGCGCAGGTGACGCTGTCTTGAATCGACCGCGAGAGTTGCAGACCTTCGCGAACTGCGCGCTCTGCGCGGTCGATATCACCTAGCGCCATGCGGCTGAGCGCGAGGGCTGCTAAAAGGTACGTCCGGAGGATGATGTCGTGGCCGCGGGCTTCAGACAGGGCAAGGCCGTGCTCGGCATGCGCTACCGCGGTTTGCGCGTCACCGGCGGCGGCGGACGCCCCGATCATCAATAGCAGCGCGTAGATCTGTACTGGGGTGTATGTGGTGCTCTCGAGAGCTTGCTGGGCCAAGGCCCGTGCCGAGTCTGCTTGACCGAGCAGGAGGGCGAGGGCAGCCTCGTTAGCGGTGAAGTGGGCAACGGTCCGCTGCTCAGTGACACTCGAGAGCATTTCACGGGCTTCGGCCTGCCGAGCCGTCAAGGCGGACATATCGACTTGTAAGACGGCCACTTCAGCAACTCCGATGACCGCTTGGAGTCGTTGCGCGGTGTGTTCGGTGGGCGCGGCGTCGAGGGCCTTTTCGATCCAGCGGCGACCTTGTTGCATCATGCCGATCGCGGTCCAGAAGCCGCGCAGGTTGGTGGCCATTTCCAGGGCTGCGGAGGGCGCGGCGGTCAGTGCGAACTGTAGGGCGTCGCGCAGGTTGGGGGTTTCGCGTCGGAGGCGGCGGAGCCAGTCGAGTTGGTGTTTGCCATACCACTCGAATCCGGCGTGCTCGGCGGCCAGTTGGTGGTACCAGTCGAGGTGGCGGTGGCGTAGTTCGGTGTGTTCGTCGGTGCTGAGTTGGTGGTGGCCGTATTCGCGCAGGGTTGCCAGCTG
>RXJD01000094.1:40836-71012 GCA_003987775.1 Mycobacterium sp. | reverse complement strand
CGCGGCCGCGCCACCGTCACCACCGGCGCCACCGGCGCCCGACGCGGCCGTGACGCCCTTGCCCAGCACCGTGCCGGCCTTGCCGCCGGCCCCACCGCTGCCGCCGGACCCGCCGTCGCCACCGCTGCCACCGGACTGGCCGGCCTGACCCGCGGCCGCTCCGTCCTTGCCGTCGACACCGATGCCACCGGCGCCACCGGCGCCGCCGTGACCGCCGGCACCGCCGGCACCGCTGTTGCCGGAGATGGAACCGCCGTTGCCGCCGGCACCGCCGCTACCGCCGGACCCACCGGCGAAGCCACTGGTGCCGCTGTCGCCGGGGTTGATCCCGTTGACGCCCGCCTTGCCGGCCGCACCGTTACCGCCGGCCCCGCCGGCGCCGCCGTTGCCGTAATTGCCGCCGTTGCCGCCGCTACCGCCGTTGCCGCCACTGGCGCCGGCGACCGAACCCAGGGACGCGTCGTAGCCGGCCCCACCGTTTCCACCGTTACCCCCGGTGCCGGTGATCGTGGTGCCGGCCTTGCCGTGTGCCCCGACGACCGATCCGGAACCGCCGGTACCGCCGGCGGCGCCGACGCCGTTGTTGCCGCCGTTGCCGCCGTTGCCGCCGTTGGGGTTGGCGGCGTTGCCCGCCGCGCCGTTGCCGCCGTTGCCGCCGATGCCGCCCGTGCCGCCGTCACCGCCGGCCCCACCGCGGCCGGTGATGCCGGACTCGCCGAACAGCAGGCCACCGCGGCCGCCCGCGCCGCCGTTACCGCCGTTACCGCCGATGGCGCCGATGCCGCCGTCGCCGCCGTCGGTGCCGTTGCCGCCGGGATAGGTTCCGTCGATCCCGTTGGCGCCCTGGGTACCGACCCCGCCCTTGCCGCCGACCCCGCCGTTGCCGCCGTTGCCGCCGTCACTGAAGAGCAGGCCGCCCCGGCCGCCCGCACCGCCGTTACCCCCGGTGCCACCGTTGATGCCGGTCGAGCCCGCGCCGCCGTTGGCGCCGTTACCGCCGACCCCGCCGTTGCCGTACAGCCATCCGCCGTTGCCTCCGGCGCCGCCGGTGCCGCCGGGGTTGCCGGCGCCGCTGGCGCCGCCGCTGCCACCGGTGCCGCCGGTGCCCAGCAGCCAGCCCGCGTTACCACCCAGCCCACCGGTGCCGCCGACCGCCGCGCCGGCACCGCCGGTACCGCCCGCACCGCCGGCGCCGTAGAGCCCGCCGGAGCCCCCGGCCCCGCCCAGGCCTCCGTTGCCCGTCTGACCGATGCCGCCGGCGCCGCCGGCGCCGCCCGAACCGCCGGACAGCCATCCTGCGTCGCCGCCCGCTCCACCGCCGCCGCCGGTCGCACCCATGCCGCCGGCACCACCGGCACCGCCGCTGCCGGTGAGCAGACCGCCGTGGCCGCCGTGGCCGCCGAACCCGGCCTGACCGCCCACGGTCGGACCGGCACCGCCGGATCCGCCCGCTCCACCGTTGCTGAACAAGTACGCGTCGCCGCCGCGGCCGCCACTCCCGCCGACGCCGGTCGGACTGGTGTTGCCGCCACCGGCCCCGCCAGTCCCGCCGTCGCCGTACAGGTAGCCGCCGTTGCCGCCGGCCGCGCCCCAGCCGCCGTTCGCGCCGGTTCCGCCGGCGCCGCCGGTTCCGCCCGCGCCGATCAGCCAGGCCCGGCCGCCGGCGCCACCGGCGCCGCCGGTGCCCAGCGCGTTGAGGTTGGCGCCGCCGGCTCCACCGACACCACCGCTGCCGTACAGCCAGCCACCGCTGCCGCCCGCACCGCCGGCGCCGCCGTTGCCGATCGTCGAAGCACCGCCGGCCCCGCCGGCCCCGCCGTTGCCGATCAATCCGGCACTACCGCCCGCACCGCCGGCCTGCCCGGCTGCGCCCGCGGCGCCGGAGCCGCCGTTGCCGTACAGCAATCCGCCCGCGCCACCGGCCGCACCGGGAGTACTGCCGTTAGCTCCGTCACCGATCAGCGGGCGACCGAGAAAGATCTGCGTGGGGGCGTTGATTGCGCCGAGCACCGCCTGCTCCAGCCCGGCCAGCGGCGCGGCGTTGGTGGCCTCGGCCAGGCCGTATGCACTTGCGCCCGAAGACAGGCTCTGCAGGAACTGGCTGTGGAACGCGGCGGCCTGGGCGCTGACCGTCTGATAGGCCTGCCCGTGGTTGCCGAACAGCGCGGCGATTGCGGTCGACACCTCGTCTTGCGCCGCGGCCAGCAACTGGGTGGTGGAGGCCGCCGCAGCCGCGTTGGCGCGCTCCAGCGTGGACCCGAGACCGGCGAGGTCCGAAGCCGCGGCTGAGAGCACATCCGGAGATGCAATTACGTATGACATTGGGAAACCGCCCACTAGCTAGGTCACGACCTAAGAGGTCGCCTTTGATGTCCCCAGGTCATGCTGATCGGCCAGGCCGATACGGACGATAGCTGTAAAACCCTGAGACCATACTGACTTTTGTCCAAAAACAGCGTAAATCATCTAAATAGTCTCTAAAAAGTGGTCTGGGCCACACTTGAGACATCCAGACGGCGCTTAACGGCCCAGGGCGGGCACCAAAATGTGAGTTTGCTATGACGCGCGGTACCGACCCTGCCTTCGGTTTACGGATAGTTCCGACGCAGGCTGGATATCGGGGAGCTATCCCGTGGTCCCAGGCTGGCCGAAGATGCCGCCACGGCCGCCGCCGCCACCGGTTCCGGTGGTCCCGACCGGAGCGCCGATACCACCGGCGCCGCCGCCGCCACCGTTTCCGCCATTGCCGATGATGGTGGCGCTACCGCCGCCGCCGCCGTTGCCGCCAGGTCCACCCGGCTGCGGGCTCAGATTGTCGCCGCCGGCGCCGCCGACGCCGCCGGCGCCGCCGTTGCCGAAGATGAATCCGCTGTTGCCTGCGGCGCCGCCGTAGCCACCGGCTGCACCCGCACCGGCGGCATTGCTTCCGTCGCCTGCCGCGCCTCCGGCGCCGCCGCCACCACCGTTGCCCAGCAGCAGCGTCGATGCGCCTGCGCCGCCGTTGCCGCCCGTTCCGCCGGTCGCGCCGGGTCCGCCGGCCCCGCCTGCGCCGCCGGCACCACCGGACGCACCGTTGCCGTAGATGAATCCGCTACCCCCGGCATTGCCGCCCTGACCTCCGTCGCCGCCGGCCGCGCTGACGTTGTGGTCGCCTCCGCTGCCGCCCGCGCCGCCGGTGCCGCCGGTGCCGAAGATGCGGGCGGTGCCGCCGTTGCCGCCCGCGCCACCGTGGCCGGCCGTCGCGAGGAAGGTGCCGGTCCCGCCGGCGCCGCCCGTGCCGCCGTCGCCGCCGATACCCCAGATCCATCCCGCGTCACCGCCGGCGCCACCGGCGCCACCGTTGCCGGAACCGGGGATGGTGACCAGCCCGGCGCCGCCGGTGCCACCGTTACCCCCGAAGCCGAACAGCAGTCCCGCCGCGCCGCCGTTGCCGCCGGCGAAGCCGTTGCCGTCGGCGATGGCGAGGACGCCGGCACTGCCCGCCCCGCCGTGGCCGCCGCTGCCCAGCAGCCAGGACCGGCCGCCGGCACCACCGGCGGAGGGCAGTTCGACGCCGCCGTTACCGCCGTTGCCGCCGTCGCCGAACAGCAGGCCGCCGTTGGCGCCGGCACGGGCGGTGCCGCCGTCGCCGCCGTTGCCGATCAGGAACCCGGCCCTGCCCGCGGTGCCGCCGATCACACCGTTACCGCCGTGGCCGCCGTTGCCGAGCAGCCAGGAGTTTCCGCCGCCGCCGCCGATGCCGTCGCCCGCTCCGCCGGCCCCGCCGTTGCCGCCGGCGCCGCCGTTGCCGAGCAGGAACCCGGCATTGCCGCCGCCCGCTCCGTTGCCGCCGAGGCCGCTGGTGCTGCTCCCGCCGCTGCCGCCGATGCCGCCCCGGCCGAACAGCCAGGCGTTACCCGCAGTACCGCCGTTGCCTGCGGTGCCGTTCAGGAATGTCGTCGATCCGCCGTGTCCGCCGGACCCGCCGGTGCCGATCAGGACGCCGCCGTTGGCTCCGGCGCCGCCCGCCCCACCGACCCCGCTCACGCTGCCGGCCCCGGAACCGCCGGAGCCTCCCTCACCCAGCAGCCAGGCGTTGCCGCCGGCCCCGCCGGCTCCACCGGCGCCGCTGCCGCCCAGGTTGGCACCGCCGTTGCCGCCCACCCCGCCGCTGCCGATCAACAGGCCACCGGCGGCGCCCGCGCCCCCGGCGCCACCGAAGCCGCCCGAGCTGCTGCCGCCGGCCCCGCCGTTGCCGCCGTAACCGATCAGTGCTGCGGCACCACCGGAACCACCGGCGCCGGCGTCGGCGCCCGCGCTGGTTCCGCCCGCTCCGCCGTGCCCGCCCAGGCCCACCAGCCAGGCATTGCCGCCGATACCGCCGGCTCCGCCGGCTCCGGTGCCGGCGGCGTCACCGCCCGCTCCGCCCGAACCCGCGATGCCCAGCACGGCGTTGCCGCCGGACCCGCCCGCGCCGCCCGCGCCGAGCAGGGTGCCGTCACCGCCGTCGCCGCCGAATCCGGCGTTTCCGAACAACCCGGCGTTGGCTCCGGCGCCACCGGCGCCACCGGCACCGTTGCCCGTGGCGCTGCCGCCGGCCCCGCCGGCCCCGCCGTTGCCGTACAGCAGACCGCCGCCACCACCGGCGGCGCCGATCGCGCCGTCGGCACTGACGCTGGATCCGCCGGCCCCGCCGGCTCCGCCGCTGCCGATCAGCCGGGCGGTGCCACCGACCCCGCCGAGGCCGCCGGTGCCCACGCCGCCGGTGTTGTTGCCACCGGCGCCGCCGGCGCCGCCGTTGCCGTACAACCAACCGCCGTTGCCGCCGGCCCCGCCGGCTCCGCCGGCGCCGGTCGCCGAGTTCCCGCCGGCGCCTCCGGCGCCGCCGTGACCGATCAGTCCGGCTGAACCACCGGCTCCGCCCGCTGAGCCGGGCGCACCCGAGCCGCCTTTTCCGCCGTTGCCGTACAGGTAGCCGCCGGGCTTGCCCGCCGCGCCGGTCCCGTCGAGCCCGTCGGCTCCGTCACCGATGAGAGGCCGGCCGAACAGTGTCTCGGTGGGCAGGTTGATCAGGTCGATCAGGGGCTGCAGCGGCGACGCGGCGGCGGCCTCCGCCGCGGTGTAAGCGCTGGCGCCCGACGACAGGGCCTGGATGAACCGGGCGTGGAAGGCGGCCGCTTCCGCACTGACGGTCTGGTAGGCCTGGCCGTGGCTGCCGAACAGCGCGGCGATCGCGGCCGACACCTCGTCTTGTGCCGCCGCGAGCAACTCGGTGGTGGAGGACGCCGCGGCCGCGTTGGCGCGTTCCAGCGCGGCCCCGAGGCCCGTCAGATTCGAAGCCGCGCCCGACAGCACGTCCGGCGACGCAATTACGTAAGACATGGGAACCGCCCACTAGCTAGGTCACGACCAGAGAGGTCGTGTCATGTCCCCCGGTCATGTTGATCGGCTAAGCCGATACGAACCATAGCGGGAAAACGTCGACAACAAACTATATTCACGTCAAATAGGGGTTAACTCATCCTAATAGTCTCGGAAAGGTCCGCCGAGCTGCATCTGTGACACGCGGGGGACTACCCGGCCCCGCAGTCCTGCGGCACCGGCTGCGAGCAACCATGGTGGGGTGACTTCGGTTCCGGCCCGGTGTGCCGCCGACTGCGCCCGTGAGTGGGGGCGCAGCGGCCTGGCCTACCTGACCGGTCTGCCCGCGGTGCGTCCCGACTTCTCCCGCGCCCACGTGCTCGATCACGCCGCGCGCCTCGCCCCGGATGCCGCCACCTGGCTGACCGGGCGCGCCGGCCTGCTCGGGCTGCGCCGCGCCGGACGGGTGTCGGCCGGCGGTGCCACCCACCTCGTTGCGGCACGCGACGGCTGGTGCGCGATCACGCTGTCCCGCCCCGACGACGTCGCCGCCGTGCCCGCGCTGTTGTCGGCCGACGCGGTGGCTGACGATCCCTGGCCCGCGCTGCACCGCTGGGCGGCGGCTGCGCCGGCAGCACTGATCGTCGAGCGAGCGGAGCTGCTGGATATCCCCGCAGCCGTCCTCGGGGAGTGCGCCGCGGCACCGCCGCGGATACGGCAGACGGCGCCGCGCGCGACAGGCACCGGCCCGGCCGGTCTGCTGGTGGCCGACCTGTCCTCGATGTGGGCCGGCCCGTTGTGCGGGCAGTTGCTGGCCCGGGCGGGCGCTACCGTCGTCAAGGTGGAAAGTCCCACCCGGCCCGACGGCACCCGGGCCGGCAACCAGATGTTCTTCGACTGGATCAACGGCGGCAAGTTGTCCTACTGCCTGGACTTCGACCGGCAGGCCGGCGAGTTGCGGGAGCTGCTGACGGTCGCCGACGTGGTGATCGAGGGGTCGCGGCCCGACGCGCTGGCGCGCCGGCGCCTGGGGCCGGACGACATCCCGCCGCGGGCCGGCCGCACCTGGCTGCGGATCACCGGACATGGGCCGCAGTCGCGGCGACCGGCGTTCGGCGACGACGCCGCGGTGGCCGGCGGGCTGGTGGGCGCGGGACCGGTGTTCTGCGGGGACGCCATCGCCGACCCGCTCACCGGGCTGGAGGCCGCACGGGCGGTGCAGGAGTCGCAGAACCGCGGCGGCGGCGAGCTGGTGGAGATGGCCATGGCCGCGGTCGCCGCGACCTATGCCGCGCTGCCGCTCTGTTCCGCGGGCCGTGACCGGCCGGTGCTGGCGCCGCGGGCGCCCGATGTCACTGCTACCGCCGCCGTCCTGGGGGCCGACAACGACGCGGTGCGACACCTGGTCGCCGGCCGGCGAGGCCGCTCATGCTGATCAAGCGGGCCACCCTGCTGGACGGGACCACCACCGACATCCGGGCGGGTGCGCGGATCGAAGACGTGCGGCCGGACCTGACCCCGCGGCCCGGGGAGGGCGTACTCGACGCCGGGGGCGGCACCGTGCTGCCCGGCCTGCACGACCACCACGTGCACCTGCATTCGGCCGCGTCGGCACTGGACTCGCTGTCCGTCGGGCCGCCCGCTGTGCGAACCAAAGACCAACTGGCGCATGCGCTTTCGAATGCCGTGCCGGGTCCGGACGGGTGGATCCGCGCCGTGGGCTACCACGAATCGGTGGCCGGGGAACTGGACCGGACGGTGCTCGACGCCGTCCGGGCCCACGTTCCGGTGCGCGTCCAGCACCGCAGCGGGGCACTGTGGATGCTCAACTCCGCGGCGCTGGGGCGCGTCGGGCTCGCCGGCCATCCCGACGGCCGGCTGCGCAGCGCCGATCCGTGGTCGAAGGCGCTGCAGCGCCGAGAAACCGACCTGGCCGAACTGAGCCGGCGGATCACCGCCACCGGGGTCACCGGGGTCACCGACGCCACGCCCGACCTCGACGTCGAAGGTCTGGTGTCGCTGATGATGGCGCACCGCAGCGGCCAGTTCCGGCCCGGGGTGCGAGTGCTGGTGCCCGGCAAGAAGATCCTGCACGACGACCGCCTCGACCTGGAGGCCCTGACGGAGTGGATCGGTGACCGGCACCGCTCCGGGCAGCCGGTCGCCGTGCACTGTGTGACCGCGGCGCAACTCGTCGTCACGATCGCCGCCCTGCGCGCCGCCGGCAGCCATCCGTTCGACCGCATCGAACACGCTGCGGTGGTGCCCGACGACAACCTGGCCGACCTGGCCGACCTCGGTGTCACCGTGGTGACGCAGCCCAATTTCGTTGCCGAGCGCGGTGATCAGTACCTGGCCGAGGTACCGGAACACGAGCAGGGGCAGCTCTGGCGGGTCGCTTCACTGCTCGAGGCGAACATTTCCGTGGCGCTGTCCACCGACATGCCGTTCGGCGACGGCGATCCGTGGGCCGCGATGCGGGCCGCGGTGTGGCGCACCACGCCCAGCGGCCAGGTGCTCAACGCGCGCGAACGTGTCTCGGCCAGGACGGCGTTGACGATGTTCCTGGGCTGGTCGGATCGCCCGGACCGGCCGCGCACCGTCGAGATCGGCGAACCGGGCGACCTCTGTGTGCTGTCCGAGCCGCCCGCCGCGGTGCTGGGGGAACTCGATGCGGGGCTGGTGGCCGCGACGCTGATCCGGGGCGAACTCGTCTACTTCGCGATGTGACTGAACAGGGCCGGCCGCAACGCATCGCACTGCAAACGGAAAAACCGTTGCGCCACCGGGGCTTTCGAAGCCACGAAGTCGAATCCGTGGAAGGCGCCCGGCACCAGGTCCACCTGGCACGGCACCCCGGCCTCGACCAGGCGGCGGGCGTACTCGATGTCCTCGTCGTGAAACAGGTCATGAGTTCCGACGCCGATCCAGGCCGGCGGCAGGCCGCCGAGGTCGCTGCGCCGGGCGGGCACCGCGACGGCCGGGTCGGCTCCGCCGAGATAAGAGGTCCACCCGAACTGGTTGGCCCGGGGATCCCACAGCCGGTGACGGGGGTTCGCCGGCGCGGATGAACTGCGGTCGTCCAGCATCGGGTACACCAGCAGCTGGAACGCCGGGCTGATTGCGCCGCGGTCGCGCGCCAGCAGCGCCAGGGCGGCCGCGAGCCCGCCGCCGGCGCTGGCTCCGCCGATCGCCACCCGGCCCGGGTCCACCGCGGGCAGGCCGGCCAGCCACCGCAGCGCCGCATAGCAGTCCTCCAGCGAGGCGGGGTAGGGGTGCTCGGGTGCCAGCCGGTAGTCCACCGACGCGACCGTGATCCCCAGCGCTCTGCTGAAACGGCGGCACACCGGGTCGTCCTGCTGGGCCGAACCGACCACGTATCCACCGCCGTGAATCCACAACAGCGCGGGCGTCGGCCCGTCGCCGCCCGCGGGCCGGTAGAGCCGGACCCCGGTGCCCGAGGCCAGCGTCAGCACTTCGACGTCGCGGGGCGTGCGGCCCAGACCGAGCCGGGTCGCGCGGCGCATCAGCGGCAGTGTGCGCGGGCCGACGATGCGCCGCGGCGCAAAACGCGCGATCCGTCGCAGATCGGGGTGGACGTCGTCATTCAAGGGCATCAGCCCAGTATCCAAGCGGTGCCATCCCAGCGTGCTTCGGCACCGAATAGTCGGCATGGACTTTCGCGTTCGCCGCGCGTAACTCTTGACAACGGCGTGTGTAGCCGACCCCGGATTGGGGTATCGATGGGTTTGTCGGTGGACGCGGTTTTGCCAGCGGCCGCTGCGCGTTCGCGCAACGTGGTCGATCACGATGTGCGAGGAGCGTGCGAATGCTGGGAAATCTGTATGAGCGGGCCCTCGTCGGCGAGCGCTGCTGGATCCGGCACGACGACGGCGAAGTGCGGCTGCTCCCCGCCCACCGCTGGTTGAGCCCCGCGGACCGCGCCGCTCACGAAGGCGACGGCGAGCGCGCATCCGACGAGGCATTCGACGAGGCCGTCGCCCAGATGTGCGCTGGCCCGACCATCGAGCTCGGATGCGGCCCGGCGCGCCTGGTCGCCCGCCTGGTGCAGCGGGGCATCCCGGCACTGGGTATCGACCGCTCGGTGACCGCGATCCAGCTCGCGAGCCGCGGCGGCGCTCCGGCCCTGCTGGGCGACGTGTTCGAGCCGCTGCCCGGCACCGGCCGCTGGCAGACGGTGCTCCTGGTCGACGGGAATGTCGGCCTCGGCGGCGACCCGCGGCGCATCCTGGGCCGGGCCGCGGAGTTGCTGGGACGCGGCGGGCGCTGTGTCGCCGAGTTCGATACCCGGGCCATCGGCATCCAGGGCCGCTGGGTCCGGCTGGAGTCCGGACGCGAGGTGGGGCCCTGGTTCCGGTGGGCCTCGGTCGGCGTGGACAGCGCCGCCTCGCTCGCGGCGCAAGTTGGACTTACGCTTACCGGCGTGCGGATGATCGGCGGGAGGGTTATCGCAACGCTGGCTGCGTTGTGAAACCTCGGGTACCTCGCTTTACCAGCCCACTGCGCGGCCCTTGGCTGACGTCGGTGTTCGGCTTGGTGCTGCTGGTTGCCCTGCCCATCATCATTCTGACCGGCCTGCTGTCCTATATCGCCTACGGTCCGCAACTCGGTCAGGCCATTCCCGCCGACGTCGGCTGGCTGCGACTGCCGCTGTTCGACTGGCCCACCCGTCCGTCCTGGCTCTACCGGCTGACTCAGGGTTTGCACGTGGGTCTGGGCCTGCTGATCATCCCGGTGGTGCTGGCCAAGCTGTGGTCGGTGATACCGAAGCTGTTCGCGTGGCCGCCGGCCCGGACGCCGGCCCAGCTGATCGAGCGGGTGTCGTTGCTGATGCTCGTCGGTGGGGTGCTGTTCGAGATCGTCACCGGCGTGCTCAACATCCAGTACGACTACATCTTCGGGTTCAGCTTCTACGACGCGCACTACTTCGGCGCCTGGGTGTTCATCATCGGTTTCCTGATGCACATCGCGGTCAAGATCCCGCGGATGATCGCCGGGCTGCGATCAATGTCGTGGCGAGAAGTGTTGCGCACCAACGTGACCGGCACTCGCGCTCAGCCTCCCGACGACACCGGGCTGGTGGCCGACGAGCCGGCCGCGCCGACGATGAGCCGGCGCGGTGCGCTGGGGCTGGTCGGCTCCGGTGTGCTGCTGCTGGCGGTGCTGACCGTCGGCCAGACACTCGGCGGGCCCGCGCGCAGCGTGGCTCTGTTGGTGCCGCGGGGCCGGGGCCGGGACTTCCCGGTCAACAAGACCGCCTCCGTCGCCGGCATCACGCCGGAAGCGGTGGGCCCCGGGTGGCGATTGACGTTGCGCGGCGGGCCAGCCGAGGTGGTGCTGGACCGCGCCGCGCTGACGCGGCTGCCGCAGCGCACCGCGAGGCTGCCGATCGCCTGCGTGGAAGGCTGGTCGACGGTGCAGACCTGGAGCGGCGTGCCGCTGGCGGAGTTGGCGCGGGTGGCCGGGGTGCCGTCGCCGGGGTCGGCGCACGTGCGGTCGCTGCAGCGGGGCGGCGCGTTCGGCGAAGCCACCCTGGCGGCGAACCAGGTCGGCGACCCGGATGCGTTGCTGGCGCTGCGGGTCGACGGCGCGGACCTGCCCCTGGACCACGGCTATCCGGCCCGGATTATCGTTCCCGCGCTGCCCGGTGTGCATAACACCAAGTGGGTCACCGCCATCGATTTTGAGGTGAAATGACCTACCGGCCAACACTTTTCGCGCGCTACTACGGGGCGCATCCGCTGCATCTGCTGACCATGGTGGCCGGTTTCGCGCTGCTGGGCTACGTGCTGATCGCGCTGCGGCCGACCGCGCTGTGGAATCCGGACAGGTGGTGGCAGTCCGTGGCGGTGTGGTTCGCCGCCGCCGTCATCTTCCACGACCTGGTGCTGTTCCCGCTCTACGCGCTGGCCGACGCGGTCCTGGGGCGGCTGCCGGGCATCCACCGGCGGTCACCGAAAGTTACGGTGCGCAATTACATTCGCGTCCCGGCCCTGGGTGCTGGGCTCACCCTGCTGGTCTTTCTACCCGGGATCATCGAACAGGGCGCCGACACGTTCCATGCGGCAACCGGTCAGACCCAGCAGCCGTTTCTGGGACGGTGGCTGCTGCTGGTCGCCGCGATGTTTGCCGGCAGCGCGCTCGCGTACGTCGCGCGGCTCCTGGTGGCGCGGCGGCGGATCCCGGAACCCGAGAAAGCAACCGGATAATGCTGGGTTATTACCGGTCAGTAGGGGTACGCTCCCCAGCATGACGGCGACCGGACAGTCCAAATCCTGCGTCAAAAGGATGTTGCGGGCCGGTCCTGCCGACTACCTACTGGCCATGAGCAGGGCGGGGGCGTCGCTGCCGCTGGTGGGCAAGAGCCTGGAGCCGTTGGGAACCATCGCCGCGATGAGCCTGTGGGGCATGCGGTTCGCCCCCGAACTGGTGTCCGCGTCGGCCAAGGGCCGCCTCGCTCCGGGCAGCGGCGAACTGCGGCGCCGCGAACGCGAGAGCACCAACGAGGTGTCGATCGCGGCTCTGCGCGGGACGGTGTCGCCCGAGGAACTGGACGCCGAATGGCCGGCCGCCAACCCCACGCCGCCCTTCTGGGAAGCGCTGCGCCGCAGCAAGTACCTGCACCGCCGCGGTGTCCACTACGGGGATCAACCCGTTCAGACCCTCGATGTGTGGCGTCGCAAGGACCTGCCCGCCGAGCCCGCCCCCGTGCTGATCTTCGTGCCCGGCGGCGCCTGGGTGCACGGCAGCACCCAGATGCAGGGGACCGCGCTGATGTCGCGCCTGGCCGAACAGGGCTGGGTGTGCCTGGCGATCAACTACCGGGTCTCCCCGCAGCACCGCTGGCCGCGACACATCACCGACGTCAAGACCGCCATCGCCTGGGCGCGGGCCAACGTCGACAGGTTCGGTGGCGACCGCAACTTCGTCGCGGTGGCCGGTTGTTCGGCCGGCGGGCACCTGGCCGCGCTGGCCGGTCTCACCGACGATGACCCGACGTACCAGGCAGAGCTGCCCGACGGCGCCGACAGCTCGGTGGACGCGGTAGTCGGCATCTACGGTCGTTACTGCTGGGAGGACCGGTCGACGCCGGAACGCGAACGGTTTGTGCAATTCCTGGAGCGCGTGGTGGTGCAGCGGTCCATCGCGCGGCACCCGGAGATGTTCCGCGCCGCCTCGCCGATCGCCCAGGTGCACCGAAATGCACCGCCATTCCTGGTGATTCACGGCAGCCGCGACAGCGTGATCCCGGTGGCGCAGGCGCGCGACTTCGTCGACCGGCTGCGTTCGGTCTCGGCTTCACTCGTCAGCTACGTCGAGTTGCCCGGGGCAGGTCACGGCTTCGACATGCTCGACGGGCCGCGCGCGGGTGCGATGGCCCACGCCACCGCGTTGTTCCTCAACCAGGTGCACCGCACCCGGACACAGTTCGCCAAAGAGGTCATCTGAGCGCGAGCCGATTGTAAGGTCGCGCTATGGGTAGGGGACTGCGGTGAAGCGGCTCACCGGCTGGGATGCCGTGCTGCTGTACAGCGAGACGCCGAACGTGCACATGCACACCATCAAGGTCGCCGTGATCGAACTCGATCCGTCGAGCCGCGGCTTCACCATCGACGCCTTCCGTCAGGTCATCGCCGGGCGGATGGACAAGCTGGTTCCGCTGGGCTATCAGCTGATCGACGTCCCGTACAAGTTCCACCACCCGATGTGGCGGGAGAACTGCGACGTCGACTTCGAATACCACATCCGGCCGTGGCGCCTGCCCGCTCCGGGCGGCCGCCGCGAACTGGACGAGGCCGTCGGCCAGATCGCCAGCACTCCGCTGGATCGCTCCCACCCGTTGTGGGAGATGTACTTCGTCGAGGGCCTGGCCAACGACCGTATCGCCGTGGTGCTCAAGATCCACCACGCGCTGGCCGACGGTGTCGCCTCGGCGAACCTGATGGCTCACGGCATGGACCTCATGCCGACGCCGCAGGTGAGCTCGTACACCCCGGACCCGGCGCCCAGCAAACGCGAGCTGATCAACACCGCGTTCGTCGACCACATGCGGCACATCAAACGCATCCCCGCCACAGTCCGCTATACCGCGCAAGGCATCCGGCGGGTGCGGCGCAGTTCCCGCAAACTCTCGCCGGAGCTGACCATGCCGTTCACCCCGCCCCCGACATTCATGAACCACATGCTCACCCCGGAGCGCCGGTTCGCCACCGCCACCCTGGCGCTGGCCGACGTGAAAGAGACCGGCAAGAAGCTGGGTGCCACGATCAACGACATGGTGCTGGCCCTGTCCAGCGGCGCCCTGCACCAGCTGTTGCTGCGCTATGACGGCAAGGCGGTACCGCTGCTGGCGTCGGTGCCGGTCAGTTTCAACTTCGACCCGGAGCGGATCTCGGGCAACTACTTCAGCGGCATGATGGTCGCGCTGCCCTCGGACCTCGACGACCCGTTGCAGCGGGTGGCGGCCGCGCACGACAACGCCGTGTCCGCCAAGGAGAGCCACCAGTTACTCGGGCCGGAACTGATCAGCCGTTGGGCCGCCTACTGGCCGCCGTCGGGCACCGAGGCCATGTTCCGCTGGCTGTCCAGCCGCGACGGGCAGAACAAGGTCCTCAACCTGAACATCTCCAATGTGCCGGGTCCGCGGGAACGCGGCCGGGTGGGCGGTGCGCTGGTCACCGAGATCTATTCGGTGGGGCCGTTGACCGCGGGCAGCGGCTTGAACATCACCGTGTGGAGCTACGTCGACCAGCTCAACATCTCGGTCCTGACCGACGGCGCCACCCTCGACGACCCGCACGAGGTGACCGAGGCCATGATCGCCGAATTCGTCGAAATACGCAGGGCAGCTGGACTTTCCGAAGATCTGACCGTCGTCGCGGAGGCGATGGCGCAGGCCTGACCCGTCGTTACATCGACCGGCCGATCCGTCACGCCGGCCGACGGCTACCATCGCACTGTGAGCGACGAAGCTAACACCGAACCCGAGGTCCTGACCGAAAAGCGGGACCGGATCCTGATCATCACCATCAACCGTCCCAAGGCCAAGAACGCGATCAATGCCGCGGCCAGTCAGGGGCTGGCCGACGCGATGGACCGCCTCGACGAAGACCCCGACCTGTCGGTGGCGATCCTGACCGGCGCCGGCGGATCCTTCTGCGCAGGCATGGACCTCAAGGCCTTCGCCCGCGGTGAGAACGTCGCGATCGCCGGGCGGGGTCTGGGCTTCACCGAGCGCCCGCCCGCCAAGCCGTTGATCGCGGCGGTGGAGGGTTACGCGCTGGCCGGTGGCACCGAACTCGCGCTGGCCACGGATTTGATTGTGGCAGCCAATAATTCGGCGTTCGGCATCCCGGAGGTCAAGCGTGGCCTGGTGGCCGGCGGCGGCGGATTGCTGCGGCTGCCCGAGCGCATTCCGTATGCGATCGCCATGGAGCTGGCGCTGACCGGTGACCAGCTGTCCGCCGAGCGCGCACACGAGCTGGGCCTGGTCAACGTGCTGGCCGAACCGGGCGGGGCGCTGGACGCCGCGATCGCGCTGGCCGAGAAGATCACCGCCAACGGTCCGCTGGCGGTGGCCGCCACCAAGCGCATCATCACCGAATCCAAGGGCTGGACACTGGAAAACCGGTTCACCAAGCAGATCGAGATCCTCGCGCCGATCTTCATGTCCAACGACGCGAAAGAGGGCGCGATCGCCTTCGCCGAGAAGCGTCCGCCGCGCTGGACGGGCACGTAACCGCTCAACGTCGGCCGGGCGCCGGCACTCCCTCGGCATGGGTTACACTATCGGCAAGATTTGTAACGGTCGTGGATCCTAGAGGGATCGAGGAATGAGCGTTTCGCTGCTGCTGGAGATGGCTGCGTCGGGTAATCCCGAGCGCACGGCGCTGGTGGCCGGGGATCTGCGGCTGACCACACAGCAACTCAGCGATCTGGCCGACGGCGGCGCCGGAGTGCTGGCCACCTCCGGCGCGCAGCACGTCGTGTACGTCGGCACCGGCGGCGCCTTGCTGCCGCTGCTGCTCTTCGCCTCGGCGCGAGCCGGACTGCCGTTCACTCCGCTCAACTACCGGCTCTCGGCCGAAGGCATTCAGGCCCTGATTCACCGGCTGCCCGAACCGCTGGTGATCGTGGATGAGCGCTATCGCGACATGATCGGCGACGCCCGGGCGCTGAGCTCCGAGGAGTTCCTCGCGCTGGCCCGCAGTACCGAAGCAGCTGTGGAGTTCGCCGACCCGGACTCGGTGGCCGTGGTGCTGTTCACCTCCGGCACCACGTCACAACCCAAGGCAGTCGAGCTCACCCACAACAACCTGACCAGTTACATCACCGGGACGGTCGAATTCGACTCCGCCGCAACAGAGGACGCCGCGCTCATCTGTGTGCCGCCCTACCACATCGCCGGCGTGGGCGCCGCGCTGTCCAACCTGTACGCCGGCCGAAAGATGGTGTATCTGGCCAACTTCGACCCCCACGAGTGGGTGCGGCTGGCTAACGACGAGCGAGTGACCACCGCGACCGTGGTACCGACCATGCTGGACCGCATCGTCGCGGTGCTGGAGACCGGCGAGCACAAGCTGACCGCGCTGCGCAACCTCGCCTACGGAGGCTCGAAAGTCGGCCTGCCACTGGTCCGCCGGGCCCTCGAGCTGCTGCCGGATGTCGGGTTCGTCAACGCCTACGGCCTCACCGAAACCAGTTCGACGATCGCGGTGCTGACCCCCGACGACCATCGCGCCGCGCACACCGCCGCCGATGCCGCGGTCGCCAGGCGGCTGGGCTCCGTCGGCCGGCCGGTTCCCGGCATCGAGGTGGAGATCCGCGGCGAGGACGGCACCGTGCTGGGTCCGGGGGAGACCGGCGAGCTGTTCGTCCGCGGCGAGCAGGTGTCCGGCCGCTACACCGGCATCGGCTCGGTGCTCGACGAAAACGGTTGGTTCCCAACCAAAGACATCGCCATGATCGACGAGGACGGATACCTGTTCATCGGCGGCCGCAGCGACGACACCATCATCCGCGGCGGTGAGAACATCGCCCCGGCGGAGCTGGAGGAGGTGCTCATCGAGCACCCGGACGTGCGCGACGTCGCGGTGGTCGGAGTCGAGGATGCGCAGTGGGGTCAGGCGATCGTCGCCGTGGTGGTCCCGCGTGACGGCGTCGATCCCGACCCCGAGGAACTGCGCGAATATGTCCGAAAGAGTTTGCGGGGGTCACGCACGCCCGACCGGGTAGTGTTTCGCGACGAGCTGCCGACCACCGCCACCGGCAAGGTACTTCGCCGGGAGATCATCGAGAACCTAGCAGGGGCGCAATCATGATCAAGAACGGAACCCGCCTGGCCAGCCAGGTGTGTGACACCCAAGTCATCGTCGTCCGCAGCGCGGACAGCCTCGACGACCTGCGCTGCGGCGGGGCGCCGATGGTGGAGATGGGCGCCGAGCGCTCCGGAGAGCTCGACCCGGCGTTCGCCGACGGCAGCGTGATGGGTAAGCGCTACGTCGACGAGACGGGCGCCGAGGTGCTGGTAACCAAGCCCGGCGCAGGCAGCCTCAGCGTCGGCCACACCAAGCTGGCTCTCAAAGAGGTCAAGCCGCTGCCCGCCAGCGACTGACTAGCCGTTCGGTCCGGTTGCGCCGGCCTTCCCGAATGGTCCGGCGGTGCCACCCTTGCCGCCGGTGCCGCCGGTGCCGGTGGTGAAGCCGGTGCCACCGGTACCGCCACCTCCGCCGGGTCCACCGTTGCCGATGAAGAAGGCGTTGCCGCCGGTACCGCCGTTGCCGCCGGGACCGCCGGAGGTGCCGGCGCCGCCGAGGTTCTGGCCGCCGGCGCCGCCATAGCCGCCCCAGCCGCCGCTGCCGAACAACATGCCGCCGTCACCGGCACCGCCTCCTTGGCCGCCGGCCGCGCCGGCCCCGACCGCGGTGCCCGTGCCGCCGGCCCCGCCGAACCCGCCGTCCCCGCCCAAACCGATCAGCTTGCTGTTGGAGCCGTGACCGCCGCTCCCGCCCATGCCACCGGCGGCCCCGGCACTACCGATGCCGCCGTTGCCGCCGGCGCCGCCGGCGCCATTGCTGCCGGAGATGATCCCGCTGCTGCCGGCGTTGCCGCCGTTGCCGCCGCGACCGGCGACAGAGGTAGCACCGGTGGCCCCGCCGCCGTCCCCACCGTGACCGCCCGTGCCGCTGCTACCGAACAGCCTGGCGGACCCGCCCTGGCCCCCGTCGCCGCCGTGACCGGCCGGGCCGAAGGGATTGCTCGCGCCGCCGGCACCGCCCGGCCCGCCCCAGCCGCCATTCCCGAAGAGCAGCCCGCCGTTGCCGCCGGCGCCGCCCGCGCCGCCGTTGCCCGGCGCGCCGAGCCCGTTGAAGGTGCCGCCCCAGCCGCCGTTGCCGCCCGTGCCGATCAGCCCGGCGTCACCGCCGCGGCCACCGAACCCGCCGTCGCCGATAGCGCTCGGCACGGCGCTGCCGCCGTCGCCCCCGTTGCCGAACAGGAACCCGCCGTTAGCGCCCGCCTGTCCTACGCCCCCGCTGCCGCCATTGCCGCCGTCGCCGATGAGCAGGCCGGCTCTGCCGGCGAGGCCGCCAGTTCCGCCGACAAATCCGGTGCCGCCGTCGCCGCCGTTGCCGATCAACAGTCCGGCGCTGCCCCCGTTGCCGCCGAAGCCGTTGGTGGCGCCGATCCCGCTGTTCCCACCGGCGCCGCCGTTACCGAACAGGAAGGCATCGCCGCCGTTGCCGCCGATACCCGCGGTGGCGGGGCTCCCCAGGGTGACGGAGCTGCCGCCGGCGCCGCCGGCCCCGCCGTTACCCCAGAGGAATCCGCCG
Organism: Mycobacterium sp.; assembly: GCA_003987775.1. Taxonomy (GTDB): domain Bacteria; phylum Actinomycetota; class Actinomycetes; order Mycobacteriales; family Mycobacteriaceae; genus Mycobacterium. The sequence continues at coordinate 52,821 of RXJD01000094.1, read as the reverse complement.
GCCGCGCCGGTGCCGCCGTTCCCGGCGGGCGTGAGGACCAACCCCCCGACGTCCCCGCCGGCCCCACCGGCTCCGCCGCTGCCCAGCAGCCAGGCGCGGCCGCCGTTGCCGCCGCCGGCGGCGGCGGCCCCGACGTTGCTGCCGCCTGCGCCGCCCGCACCGCCGTTTCCGTACAGCCACCCGCCGGTGCCCCCGGCGCCGCCGGTGCCGGCGGGCGTGGCCGGTACGCCGGCGTTGCCGGAGCCGCCCCGGCCGCCGTTACCGATCAACCCGGCATCCCCGCCCCTGCCGCCGGCGCCGTTGAATCCGTTGCCGCCGTTGCCGTAGAGCAGGCCGCCGGCGCCGCCGTTCGGGTTGAGCGCCGTCCCGTCGGCCCCGTTACCGATCAGTGGGCGGCCCAGCAATGCCTGGGTCGGCGCGTTGATGACGTCGAGCAGCGGTTGCAGCGGCCCGAGATTCGCCGCCTCGGCCGCCGCGTAGGCGTTGGCCCCAGCCGCCATCGCCTGCACGAACTGTTCGTGGAAGGCCGCCGCCTGCGCGCTGAGTGCCTGATAGCCCTGCGCGTGCATACCGAACAGGGCTGCCACCGCCGCGGAGATCTCGTCTGCGCCCGCCGCCAAAACCGATGAGGTCGGTAATGCCGCAAGTGCGTTCGCCTGGGTTATCGACGATCCGATATTCGCCAGATCGGCTGCCGCCGCATTCACAAAGTCTGTTGACGCGAAGACATACGACATCCGATTACCTCCCGATGGGGCGTCCCTGGACTCCGCGTGAGTTTAACGCGATCTCCGCAGCTCATCGCGTGTTTTGATAAACTCTCGCAAAGTTGATAGATACCGGTGTCGCAAACACTGCAGGGATTCCGGGTAAAGCCACTCAGCGAATTCCCTCATCCGGATTGCGTCAGCGTCCGCGCGTGTCGTCCAATCCATTGCGGCGAACGAATTCTCTTGCCTTGATCAGGAATTGGAGTTGATCGCCCACCTGGCGCAGCGGGATGACGCTGCGGGTGGAGCGGCACAGCACGATCGCGCCTTCCAGGGCGGATATTGACATCACGGCCAGCGAGGCGGCGTCCGCGTCGTCGAATCCGTCGGTGACGAATGCCCGGCTCAGGGCGGTGCACCAGCGGCCCAGGATCAGACCGGCTTCGGTGGACAGTTCGAGTTCCTCGTCGGCCGACCCGATCGCGGCCGCGACGACCGGGCACCCCGCGGTGAAGTCGCATTCGGTCAGCAAACGTTCCCAGAATTCGACGAATTCGCGTAGCAACGCCTTGGCGCCGCGGTCCACCGCGTTGTCGATGTTGGCCGTGATGGAGTCGCCGGCATAGCGCAGCGCCTCGTTCAAGATCTGATTGCGGCCCTCGGGGAAGTGGTGATACACCGATCCGCGCGGTGCGCCGCTACGCGCCAGCACCGAGTCGATGGTCACTCCCGCGGCACCGCGTTCCCGCATCACATGGGCGGCGCTGATCACCATCTTGTCCCGGGTGCTGACCCGCTTGGTGGAGGCGGGTGTCATGCGGCGTGCGACGGCTCGTGGTGGTGCCGGACGGCGGGCCAGTGCAGGTGGCGGGCGCTGAACCGTAACGGACGGCGGCGCAGGTCAGGCATCTCGCGGGTGAAGGTATGGCCGGCGATGTTGAGCTCGAGAATCCACATGGCTGCTCCCCGCAGGTGTGTTGCGTTCATGTGCCGGGGACCGGCTCATGAATATGCTAATCAGCATATAATGCTGGCGCTTAGTAAGCAAACACTCGCTATCGAACCGAGATCTTTCGCGGAATCTGTGTTATGCACTATTGCATAACTCATAGTTCTGCGGTTCACTCGTGCCATGACCAACACGGTGTCCCTCGAGCGGGACGGACATGTCCTGCTGATCGGCCTCAACCGTCCGCACAAGCGCAACTCGTTCGACCGCGAGATGCTGGCAGACCTGTCGCGCGCCTACGCGCTGCTGGAATCCGATCCGGACGTGCGAGCCGGGGTGCTGTTTGCACACGGCGACCACTTCACCGCCGGACTGGACCTGGTCGACGTCGGACCCGGCATCGCTTCGGGCGAATCGCCGATGCCCGAGGGTGGACGGGACCCGTGGCGTCTGGACGGCGCGTGGACCACCCCGCTGATCGCGGTCGCGCAGGGCTGGTGCATGACGCTGGGCATCGAGCTGTTGCTGGCCGCCGACATCCGGATCGCCGCGGCCGGAACCCGTTTCACGCAGCTGGAAGTGCAGCGTGGCATTTACCCGTTCGGCGGGGCGACCATCCGGCTGCCGCGGGAGGCGGGCTGGGGCAACGCCATGCGCTGGCTGCTCACCGGCGACGAGTTCGACGCCGCGGAGGCGCACCGGATCGGCCTGGTGCAGGAGGTCGCCGAGGACGGGGCGGCGGCCCTGGCGCGGGCCCGGGAGATTGCGCAGACCATAGCCGAGCGCGCCGCGCCGCTGGGTGTGCGGGCGACGCTGGCCTCCGCGCACCTGGCCCGCGAGCGGGGTGAGGCGGCGGCGATCGAACGGCTGCGCCCGGACGTGGCTGCGCTATTCGCCAGCGAAGACGCCGCGGAGGGTGTGCAGTCATTCGTCGAACGACGGCAGGCGCGCTTCTCCGGACGCTGACCCTGTACTCACCGCAGCCGAGCGTCGAATGTGAATCCGGTGACGTCCAATCGGCGTGTCGCGTAGCGTAATTCACACTCGACGGCCACCGGGCCAGCACGAGGGGCCTGGCCCGCCCTAACCCTCGACCGTGTAGCCCATCGGCATCAGCACGCTCTTCTGCTGCGTGAAGTGCTCGACGCCTTCGGGCCCGTTCTCCCGGCCGATACCGGAGTTCTTGTAACCACCGAATGGGCAGCAGGGGTCGAACGCGTACCAGTTGATCGCGTAGGTTCCGGTGCGGATCTTCTCCGAGATCTCAATTCCCTTGGGCACGTTGGTCGTCCACACGCTGCCGGCTAATCCGTACACCGAGTCGTTGGCGATCTTGATCGCGTCCTCTTCGGTGTCGTAGGGGATGATGCTCAGCACCGGGCCGAAGATCTCCTCCTGGGCGATCGTCATCTTGTTGTCGACGTCGGCGAACACCGTGGGCTGCACGAAGAACCCGTTGTCCAGCCCTTCGGGCCGTCCGCCGCCGCACACCACGCGCGCGCCTTCCTCGATGCCCTTGGCGATGTAGCTCTCGACCCGGGCACGCTGCTTCTCCGAAATCAGCGAACCGATCTGCGCGTTCGGGTCCGACGGCGGCCCCACCGGCAGCGCCTGCACGAAAGCACTGACCGCTTCCACGATTTCGTCGTACCGCGAACGCGGCGCCAGGATGCGGGTCTGCCCGACGCAGGCCTGGCCGGTGTTCATGATCCCGGAGAACACCATCATCGGGACCGCGGAGGCCAGGTCGACATCCTCGAGCACGATCGCCGCCGACTTGCCGCCCAATTCCAGGGTGCACGGCTTGAGCATGTCCGCGGCGCGCTTGCCGATCTCCTTGCCGACGGCCGAGCTGCCGGTGAAGGTGAACAGGTCGACGTCGGGGTTGGAGGTCAGTGCCTGTCCGGTCTCGATACCGCCGGGCACCACCGACAGCACCCCTTCGGGCAACCCCGCATCGGCGAACACCTCGGCCAAAGCATTTGCCGTCAAAGGAGTTTCGGCTGCGGGCTTGAGCACCACCGTGCAGCCCGCCAGCAGCGCGGGGCCCAGCTTGTTGATGGCCAGGAACAGCGGCACGTTCCACGCCACGATGGCGCCCACCACGCCGATCGGCTCACGGTGCACGATGGTCTGGCCGTAGTTGCCGTTGCGGATCTCGCGCCACTTGACCTGGTCGGCGGCTGGGCCGGCGAAGAAGCTCATCGCTCCCATCGACCCCATCCAGTGCATGGTCTCGATGGTCATCGGCGGCTGCCCGGTCTCGTCGGCGAGCAGCTTGGCGAAGAGTTCCTTGCGCTCTTCGAGCAGTTGCTGAGCCTTGGCGATGACGGCCGCGCGTTCCTTGGGGGGAGTCGTGGGCCACGGCCCGCTGTCGAATGCGGCGCGGGCCGCGGCGACCGCGGCGTCGACGTCGGCCGCCGTCGCCAGCGGCACCTTGCCGACGTATTCGCCGGTGGCCGGACAGTGCACCTCGATGACCTCGGAGGTCGCCGGCTCCGTCCACTTGCCGCCGATGAACAGCTTGTCGTACTCGGTGGTGTCGCTCTTCGTCGTCGGATCGCTCTTGATCGTCGTCATTGCTGGCCGCTCCTCCTCTTCGCTCCGCCGCACCGTCGCGAGCAGGCTCATGGGCGCCACCCTACCCAAGCCGACGCGAGATTAGAACATGTTCCATTATTGCGGCGAGAGGACCAACACCAGATTGCTCACCGCGAACTCGCGCAGCACCGGTACGGAGGTCACCCACCAGGCCCATCGCGGGTGGTAGCGAGGGAAAGTCGCGACGGCGCACCCGGTGGCGCGGGCCCACGCCAAGCCGTCCGCAGCGGACACCGCGAACAACGACGATCCGTAGTTGTTCTTGGCTGGGTGGCCGTGTCTGCGCTCGTACATGGCGGCGGCCCGGGCGCCGCCGAGGTAGTGGGTCAGGCCCATCTCGTGCCCGCCGAACGGTCCCAGCCAGACGGTGTAGGACAACACCACCAGTCCGCCCGGCCTGGTCACCCGCAGCATCTCGTTGCCCAGTTGCCAGGGCCGCGGCACGTGCTCGGCGACGTTGGACGACAGGCAGACGTCGACGGAGTCGTCGGCGAACGGCAGCGCCATGCCCGATGCCCGCACCAAGGTGCCCGACCCGCCGGAGGCGCATGGTCCGGCCGCATGCATCTCGCGAGGATCGGGCTCGACGCCGATGTAGCGGATTCCGGCGCTGGTGAATGCCGACGCGAAGTAACCGGGCCCGCCACCGACGTCCAGCAGGGTGCAACCCGCGGGGGATTCGCCGCGCAGCCCCCGCCACAGATCGGTCACCATCGCGGCCGTGTCGGCGGCCAGCGCGCCGTAAAACCGTGCGGGATCGGGCTGCTCGTAGCGGAACTCCGCCAGCAGCCGAACCGACCGGCGCAGCGTCGCGCGTCGCGCGAACACGTCGGTCACCACCACGCGGCACACCCTACGGGCGACGTGGCGATCAGGGGCAGGTGAACTGGATTCGGAAGGGCTTCTTGACGTCGTCGTTGTGGGAGTCGAGCCCCCAGGACATGCCACCGATGATGTAGCGGTTGCCATCCCGGCTCACCGACGCCTCACCCTTTTCCGGCGGGTCCATCACGAAAAGGGTGTAGCCGATGAGGTTCTGCAGGATCACCATTCGCACTCTGGGCGCATCGCGGTTGTTGGCCAGCGTGATTTTGACGGCGACCGGTTCTGTGCCGATGGAGATCATCGTTTCCCCGCCGGCGAAGGCGATGCAGGCGATCTTGCCGTCAACTTTGTGCTGCTGGCCGTCGACAACCACGTCGGCGTCGTTGGTCTCGGCGATGGCGCCGCCCTGATAGGTGATGGTGGGCCTGTCGACGGAGGGAAAGAAGCTCACGCGGCTGCACCCGGTCAGGCCGGCGGTCAGCGCGGCCGTGCAGGCGAGAGCGGCCATCGGTCCGCGGCGGCGTTGAATCAGCATTGTCGTCAACGCGAACCCCGGTGGGCCTGGTGCCGGGCGAGGAAGGTGGCCCAGGAATCGACCTCGGGGTACTTCTTGAGCAGGGACCGGCGCTGGCGCTCGGTCAGGCCGCCCCAGACGCCGTACTCCACCTTGTTGTCGAGCGCATCGGCCGCACATTCCCACTTGACCGGGCAGTTCCGGCAGATCGACGCCACCTCACGTTGCCTTGCCCCGCTGACGAACAGCAGCTCGGGGTCACCGGACCTGCACAGCGCCCGGATGCGCCAGTCGGGCTCCTCCGACGCGGTTGCGCGCCGGGCGGCGCGATCCTGGTCGAGCGCCGTCGGCGAAGAGGCCAGCGCGAATCGTGACACGATGTCGTCCCTTTCTGAGCGTGCCCGGTGCGGGGCAGGTCTCTATATGATACATCAACGCATCGGATGCTAAAACGACTTTAAAATTGAGGCGGGTCCGCGGGCATTCGCCATCGGGCATCTGCCCGGCCACGCCGCGCCCGTTAGGCTGGTCCTCGATGTCTGACCTGCGATCCGTCCTGCTGCTGTGCTGGCGCGATACCGGCCACCCGCAGGGCGGCGGCAGCGAGACCTACCTGCAGCGCATCGGCGCCCAGCTCGCCGCTGCCGGCGTCACTGTCACACTGCGCACCGCCCGCTATCCCGGGGCCGCCCGACGCGAGATCGTCGACGGCGTGCGCATCAGCCGCTCCGGCGGTCGCTACACGGTCTACATCTGGGCGATGCTGGCGATGGCCCTGGCCAAACTCGGGATGGGCCCGCTGCGTCGCGTCAAACCGGACGTCGTCGTCGACACGCAGAACGGACTCCCTTTCCTGGCGCGGCTGATCTACGGCCGACGGGCAGTGGTGCTGGTTCACCATTGCCACCGCGAGCAGTGGCCGGTCGCCGGTCCGGTGCTGTCCCGGGTGGGCTGGTTCGTCGAATCGACGTTGTCTCCGCGGGTGCACCGGGCGAACCAGTACGTGACGGTGTCCCTGCCGTCGGCGCGGGACCTGGTGGCGCTCGACGTGGGCGGCGAGCGGATTGCTGTGGTGCGCAACGGTCTTGACGAGGCGCCGATCCAGACAATGGCCGGCCCGCGGTCGGCCGCGCCGCGGGTGGTGGTGTTGTCGCGCCTGGTGCCGCACAAGCAGATCGAGGACGCGCTGGACGCGGTTGCGGTGCTGCGCGCCCGGATCCCGGGCCTGCATCTGGACGTCGTGGGTGGTGGATGGTGGCGCGAGCGGCTCGTCGAGCATGTGCACCACCTGGGCATCGCCGATGCGGTGACTTTTCACGGCCATGTCGACGACGTGACCAAACACCATGTGCTGCAAAGCTCCTGGGTGCAGCTGCTGCCCTCGCGCAAGGAGGGCTGGGGCCTGGCGGTGGTCGAGGCCGGCCAGCACGCCGTGCCGACCATCGGCTACCGGTCCTCGGGCGGACTGTCGGACTCGATCATCGACGGCGTCACGGGCGTGCTCGTGGATAACCGCGCCGAGTTGGTGGACCGGCTCGAACAGTTGCTGTCCGACGACGTGCTGCGCGAGCAGTTGGGCGCGAAGGCGCAGGTGCGCAGCGCCGAATTCTCCTGGCGGCAGAGCGCCGAAGCGCTGCGCTCTGTCCTGGTGGCCGTCCAAGCCGGACGGTACGTCAGCGGCGTGATCTGAAAGGCCCGCAGAGCAGGGGCCGGGTCACAACTACTCGCTCAATCGGCCCGCGCCGCCGGCGCCGCCAGCACCTCCGTCACCTCCTACGCCCATCCCGTCGGCGTCCCTGGTGGGCGATTGGCCGGGACCGCCGGTTGAGCCGAACTCACCCTGGTTCCCACCTTGACCGCCGGCCCCGCCCTCGCCGCCGGAGCCGCCGGGAATGACTCGGGCGCCGTTGCCGCCTTTGCCGCCTTTCCCGCCGTCGCCGCCGGCACCACCCAAGCCGGTGGCATATGTGGAGCCTCCGGCACCACCCGATCCGCCATTCCCGCCGTTACCGCCCGCGACAACGCTCATGGCGTCTGCGCCGTTGCCCCCGCTCCCGCCGGTGCCGCCGCTGCCACCCCTGCCGCCTTGCGTTTCGCCGGTGCCGCCGCTACCGCCGCCTCCGCCATTGCCACCCGTGCCCGCTCTGTAGTCGTCACCGCTACCGCCGGTGCCGCCGGTGCCGCCGTCGCCACCTATGCGGCCCGAGCCGCCGTCTCCTCCCCGCCCGCCGTGGTTGCCGTTGGCGGGCAGCAGGGGTGTGGTGCCGCTGTTGCCACCGTTGCCCCCATTGCCGCCTGCCCCGCCATTGCCCCTGAGGCCCGTTGCGCCATCGGCTCCGATCAGTGAACCGCTGCCGCCACGGCCGCCCGCGCCACCCAGGTTGCCGTCGCCACCGGTGCCGCCGTTACCGCCCAGGCCCGCACCGCCGTTGGTTGTGAGGTTGTGGCCGTTACCGCCGTTGCCGCCCCTGCCGCCGCTGCCGCCGGCGCCGCCGCTGCCGCCCGCGCCTCCGACACCGTCGATGCCGATGTCGTTGAGCGTTCGGCCGCCATCACCTCCTGCGCCGCCGGATCCGCCGAGTCCGCCGCCGCCGGCGTCGCCGCCTCGGCCACCGTTGATCGAGGTATTGGTTCCGGCGGTACCGAGAGTGCCGTTTCCGCCAATCCCCCCGCTACCGCCCTTTCCTCCCGCGCCGCCATTGCCGCCGTTGCCGGCCACGGTGCCGCTGTTGCCGCCTTTGCCACCGGCGCCACCGCTGAATCCATTGAAACCGGAGGATCCGCTGGGCCCCTGCGTGCCGTTCAGCCCGTTACCGCCATTACCGCCTGCGCCCCCATCGCCAACGTCACCGCCGTTGCCGCCGTTGCCGCCGACTCCACCGTTGGGGTTGAAGTTGCCGTTGCCGTCGGCTGCGTTGCCGCCGTTGCCGCCGTTGCCGCCGCTGGTGGGGTTGGCGCCGGTAGCACCCGTGCCGCCTGTGGTGGAGCCGAGGCCACCGACGCCCCCTTGGCCGCCGGTGCCTGGATTCCCGCCGTTGCCGCCGTTGCCGCCGTTGCCATCGTTGACCCACGGGTGCCCGTCGGCGCCCGCGCCACCATCGCCCGCTATCCCGCCGCTGCCGCCGTTGCCGCCGAAACCGCCGGGGCCAGTTTGGCCGTTGCCGCTCACGCCGGTCCCGCCTGAACCGCCGTTGCCCCCAGCGCCGCCGTAACCGCCGTTGCCTCCGTTGCCGCCGTCGCCGCCGTTAGCGCCGAAGGCTGCTCCACTGGCACCAACCCCGCCGTTTCCGCCGGAGCCGCCGCCGCCGCCGGTCCCGCCGTAACCGCCATCGCCGCCATGGCCGCCTAGCTCGCCACCGTTGCCGCCGGAACCGCCGTCGCCACCGCGGCCGCCGAAGCCGCCGTCTTCACCGTCCGCGCCGACCCCGCCATCGACACCACTGGTGCCAAGCCCGCCGACGCCGCCGCTGCCGCCACGCCCGCCGTTGCCGTAGGAGCCGCCGTGGCCGCCGTTGCCGCCGGCGCCGCCATCGACGCCTCGGGGCTGGAAGTTTGCGCCGTTGCCGCCGTTGCCGCCGTTGCCGCCCTGGGTGGGGGTGTACCCGGTGGCGCCGGTGTTTCCGTTGGTCGCTCCGATGCCACCGGATCCGCCCTGGCCGCCGGAGCCTGGGTTGCCGCCATTGCCGCCGTTGCCTCCCTTGCCGCCATTGATCTGGTAATGCCCCTCGGCTCCGTTGCCGCCGTTGCCGGCGATGCCGCCCTTACCGCCGGCGCCGCCGGCGCCACCGACACCACGGTCGCCGGAACCGTCAAGGCCGGCCCCGCCCAGTCCGCCGGTCCCACCCGCACCGCCCTGGCCGCCGTCAGCACCGTTGCCGCCGGTGCCCCCATCGGAGCCGGGCGTGGGACCGTTGGCACCGTTTCCGCCGGCACCACCCTGCCCGCCGACTCCGCCGGCTCCGCCGGCGCCGCCGTCACCGCCGTGGCCACCCAGGCTGCCGCCCTTGCCGCCGAGTCCGCCGTCACCGCCGCGGCCGCCAAGTCCGCCGATGCCGCCGGCCAGGCCCGTGCCATCGGCCAGGACACCGCCGGCGCTGCCGGGGGAGCCGGTTCCGCCGGTCCCGCCGGCGCCACCATTACCGCCGTTGCCATAGATGCCGCCATTGCCGCCCGCTCCGCCGTGACCGGCCGCACCGCCTATGGCCACCGCGTCGGCGCCACGGCCGCCGTTGCCTCCGTTGCCGCCGACGGTCGGGGAGCCTCCTGCTTGACCGTCGGCTGCGTGAATGTTGTCGGCGCCCAAACCGCCGGTACCACCGATTCCGCCGACGCCGGGATTGCCGCCATCGCCGCCGCGCCCACCGGCGCCGCCATTGAAGCCGATTACGCCGTCGCGTCCGTTGCCGCCGTTGCCGGCGGTTCCACCGTTTCCGCCGTCGCCGCCCATACCCCCTGCGCCGTGGATCCCAGCCTGCCCGGCCACCGCGGCACCCCCAGCACCGCCGTTACCACCGGCGCCGCCGGCCCCGCCGTTGCCGCCAGTTGCGCCTTTGGTCCCGTTAGCGCCCTGGCCCACTCCGTCCGCGCCGTTGAGGCCATTACTGCCGTTCCCGCCTTGACCGCCACTGCCGCCGGCGCCGCCGGCTCCACCGTCCCCGGCGAGGGCTCCGCCTGCGCCGCCGGCGCCGCCGTTGCCGCCGGCGCCGCCTTTCTGGCCCTGGGCGGTAAGGCTGCTGGCCACGGCGGACGTACCCTGCTGACCGTTGCCGCCGGCACCACCGTGACCGCCGTTGCCGTACAACCCGCCATCACCGCCGGCGCCACCAGCGCCACCCTTACCGCCGAGCACGATCGCGTCCGCGCCCCGGCCGCCGTCGCCGCCGTCACCACCACTGGTGGGCGACAATCCGCCGTTGCCGCCGGCCGCCTGGGTGCCGTCAGCGCCCACACCGCCAGCCCCGCCCGCGCCACCCACGCCCGGGTTGCCGCCATTCCCGCCACGCCCGCCGGCACCGTTGTTGACACTCATCACCCCGTCGGCGCCATGGCCGCCATCACCGGCCGCCCCGCCATTGCCGCCGTCGCCGCCGGCGCCGCCGGCCCCGTCGGCCCCGACCGTCCCGACAGTCGAGGCGCCGCCAGCGCCGCCGTTGCCGCCGATGCCACCCGCGCCGCCATTGCCACCGCTGGCACCGCGCCCACCATCACCACCGCCAGTCAGCGCATCAGCACCCCGCGCCCCAGCACTGCCGGACCCGCCGTGACCACCACGGCCGCCTTCACCGCCGATACCGCCGTTCCCGCCCAACGCACCCGCAGCCCCACCGGCTCCACCGGAGCCACCGTTGCCGCCCACACCCCCATCAGCGGGGTCAGCACCTGCGAGCGGCGAGGCGCCCACCCCGCCATAACCACCCCATCCACCATTACCGCCATCGCCGTACAACCCGCCGGCACCACCGACCGCGCCCGCCCCGCCATGCCCACCGGCGCCGCCGTTGACACCGGCCACCCCGGTGCCACCCTCACCTCCGGCGCCACCCCAGCCCCCGGAGCCATACATGCCGCCCTGACCGCCGACACCGCCGTGGCCGCCATTACCGCCCGCCCCACCGACACCGCCGAATCCACCCCAGCCACCGTTGCCGTACGTGCCGCCGTTACCACCCAGGCCACCGGTGCCACCGGCGCCACCCACACCGCCGGTGCCGCCCCAACCGCCCCAACCGCCATCGCCGTACAGGCCACCGTGACCCCCGGCCCCACCCGCACCACCACTAGCGCCAGCCTCGAGCGCGTTCGCGCCGCGCCCACCCCAGCCCCCATCACCACCACTGGTCGGCGAAGCCCCCGCCTGACCGCCGCCAGCCCGCACACCACCAGCGCCCAGGCCACCAACCCCACCCGCGCCGCCCACACCGGGATTACCCCCATCACCACCACGCCCACCCACGCCACCGTTAACCGCGATATCCCCGACAGCGCCGGCACCGCCGTTTCCCGCGGCCCCGCCGGCGCCGCCATCACCCCCCACGCCCCCCGCACCCTGCCCGGCTGCGGGAGCGAACAATTTGCTCAGCAATCCGCCGCTGCCCCCGGCCCCGCCGGACCCGCCGATCCCGCCGTTACCGCCATGGGTCCCGTTACCGCCATCAGCCCCGCCGCCAACCCCATCAGCACCGTCAAGCCCCGCACCCCCGGCACCCCCGGCACCCCCGACACCGCCGGCCCCGCCGATCCCAGTCAGCCAACCCCCGGCACCACCCACACCCCCGGCACCACCCATACCGCCCTGCGCCCCCGCCGTCAGCCCACTACCACCGACACCACCAGCCCCACCAACCCCGCCGTTACCCCACAACCAGCCCCCAGCCCCACCGCTGCCC
>RXJD01000094.1:0-40752 GCA_003987775.1 Mycobacterium sp. | reverse complement strand
GCGCCCCCGTCTTGACCCGCCGCCCCCGAACCACCATTGCCGCCATTACCCCACAACAACCCCCCAGCCCCACCCGCCTGACCGGTACCTGCGGCCGCACTGGCGCCATCGCCGATCAACGGCCGCCCCACCAACACCATCGTCGGGGCATTAACCACCCCCAACACATCCGACTCCCACACCTGCCCCGCAGCATTAGCCGCCTCCGCCACGCCATATGCCCCCGCACCAGCAGTCAACGCCCGCACAAACTGGGCATGAAACTCACCCAACTGCGCCCCCATCGCCTGGTACTGACTGGCGTGATCGCCAAACAACGCCGCAATCGCCGCCGACACCTCATCAGCCGCCGCCGGCACCACCGCCGTCGTCGACACCGCCGCCGCCACATTCGCCGCACTCACCGACGACCCAATCCGCGCCACATCCGAAGCAGCCGCCAACACCCACGACGGAGACACCGACACAAACGACATAAGAGACACTCACTTCCGCGCTCGACGTGCTGTCGGGACAAGTCCCACAGGCGGCACGCAACCCTGACCGGGAGGCGAGCGCTCCGTGTCCGGCGAGCATAAGCGGAAAGATGCGATTACGGATCCCATACTCAAAATAATCTGATTTGTAAACAAATCGGAGATGGGTGAGTGGCTTGAATCGTCACGAAACGCGCGATCGACCGGGGCGTCCGCGCCACGTGATTAGGTCACGTTCGCAGCAGTGGTGCATCCCCGCGCATCCGCTGGCACCAGGTCACCGATGTCTTCGCATGTCCTGCATGCGCGGCCCGGGGTGTGCCTGAAGAGGTGCCGGCCGACTCCGTAACGTCGGCCGTGCCGGCGATCAGGCGCTGACCGCTGCGGGTTGGCTGACGCGCCGCGGTGCCTGCCAGGCTGTCATAAACCGGGTCCGGCCACGGAAAGGCCAAGCGCTCATTGCGGCGATCGTGGCGCACAGCGCCGCCGGCACCAATAAGGCGTAGCCCTCGAGTGACGTTCCGATCAGCAGGCCGGCGGTCCCGCCGCCCAGGAAGAGCACGAGAGTCAGCGAGAGCACGGCGGCCTTCCACTTCTCGATGCCCTGCCGTCGGGCCCGGCCGAGCATCAACCCGAGGTCGGTCACGGTGCCGGTGAAGTGGGTGGTGCGGATCGCCATCCCGCGGAAGCTGGATGTCAAGCCGTTCTGCATGCCGAGTGCGGCGGCGGCCAGCAACGCCTGCACTGCCGTCTGCTCGACTCCGAGCGACTCGATCAACGCGTTGACCTGGGTCTCCTCCACGCCGAGTGCGGCAAGGATCAGCAGGATCGCTTCGACGGTCAGCACCGCGGCGTGCCGGGGGCCCGGTAGGTGGTGGCTGTGGCCGAGGATGGCCCCTGCGACGAAGGCGCCGAACCAGAACCCCAGCAGGATCGCCGCCAGGATGTGACCTTCGTACAGCAGTGGGTTGGCGGTGTTCATGCCGAGCTGGGTGGTGACGGCGGTGAGGTTGCCGACCGGGAAGGCGAGCAACAACAGGGCGACGGCGTTGACGAAGCCGGCGACGAAGGCCAGGGCGCCGCTGTAGCCGAGCAACAATCCCTGGGCTCGCTTGCCCGACGACGAGGGTCGAGTGGTGCGGTCGAGTTGCATCAGGTTCCTTTACGGCACGGCGGTTGTCGTAGCTCCGTAAAGAAGGCTATATAGCGAAATCTGCTTCATCAATAAAGTTTCGTATGAATTTGGCCAGAACCACGATCGGGATATGAGCCGAAACGCATTGTCGCCGTAACTCATTGGTGATTTGCGCCATGAACTCTGGCGCGGCGGTCGGTGACCGTGCGCAGTGCCAACCCCGTCCCGCCGGCCGCCAGCAGAGCCAGCCAGGCGAAATGTGCGAGCAGGACCCACCGGCGGTGAGACGCCGGTGCGCCCGCGCTGCGGCCGCCTATGCGGTACAGCGCGATGTCGTTGTCCCGGTAGGCCGGCGTCAGAGAGGAGACGGTGCGTGGGCTGAAACCCATGTCGCCGGGGCTGCCCGACTCGACCACCAGCCATGCCACCCCCGCCGCGGCCAATTTCGAAGGCTCCTGCCCGGACAGCAGCAACTGCTGCACGGCCCGGGCGTGGTCGCCTTCCCCCGGCACGGTCACTCCGGAGATCACCAGGTCGCCGGTGCTCAGCACATCGGCACGGACCCAGCGGGGCAGCGGATCGAGCACCGGAGCCGGCCCCGACCAGGAGAAGCGCCGCATCGTCCCGGTGGGCAGGACGGCGACGGCACCGGGCTCGCCGTTGATCCGGGCCCTCACCGCCGTCCACCCCGGCGGGTAGCGCACTGGGGCGACCCTGCCCCACGCCCCCCAGGCCAGATCGGGCAGCACCAGCACCAACACCAGGCAGCACACCACCGCAGTGACCGTCGACGGCAGCCACCGGCGCAGCGTCACCACCGCGCCGGCAGCCGCCAGGCAGTAGCCGGGCACCGCCAGCGCCACCCACTTCTGGCCGTCGCGCAGCACCCCCAGGCCCGGCACCGCGTCCACCGCCGCGCGCAGCACGTGCAATCCGGGGCCGGTCGCCAGCAGGGCCGGCAACACCACAGCCGCCACCGAGAGCAGCAGGAGCGGCCGGGCGGCCGGTCGCCGCACCGCCACCGGCAGTCCCACCGCGACCACCCCCAGCAGCACGGTGGCCGCTGCCACCACGAAAAGCGTTGTCCGCGAGGTGGGGACCGCGTCGCCGTTCCAGATCCCGCCCAGGCCGGCCAGGCTCAACAGGGTGCCCAGACCCGGCTCGGCTCGGGGGGCGAAGACGTCGACGCCGGCCTCGTTGCCAACCCGCAACGACGACCCGGCCAGTGAGGCAACCAGCCACGGCAGCGCGCCCACCACCGAGCAGCCCAATGCCGCCACGGCAGACAGCCACCGTGGCCGTCCGTTCCCGGGCGCAGCCACGCAGACCAGCGCCACCGTCGCGGCCAGGATCAGCCCGGTCGGTGTCAGCCCGGCCAGCGCGATCCAGAAAGCCAGCCCGCAGAAGCCCGCGTCACCACTGCGCAATCCGACCATCGCCGTCGCCACCCACGGCAGGCAGCCGTAGCCGACCAGCAGACTCCAATGGCCCTGCAGCAGCCGCTCGGCGACGTAGGGGTTCCAGATCGCCACCGTGGTCGCGACGAATTCGCCGCCACCCGAAGCCGCGGGCAGCACCGCCGCCACCAACCGCGCCGCACCCCAGCCGGCCAGCCACAGGCCCAGCACCAGAAGCGCTTTGACCACCACACCGCCGTCGAGGACGTGTGACGCCAGCGCCACCGCGAAGTCCTGAGGCGTCGCGCGGGGCGCGGCCGTCAAGCCGAGTGCGGTGTCAGAGAGGTAGGACCGCGGAGTGGACACCGCGTCGCGCAGCAGCAGATATCCGGGACCCAACAGCGGCCCGGCCACCAGCAGCGACAGAGCGAGGGCGTACGCCGGCCGGGCCATCCAGGCCCGCATGCGTTGGCTGGATTGCCCGGCTCCTCCTCGGGCCATCCAGGCCCGCACGGGCTAGGTCCGTTCGGTCGGCGGAGACTCCGAACCCTCCGGCGGGTCTTTCGGCGGATCGGGATCCAGTGGACTCGGATCGTCCTCGACCAGATCAGGTCGCTGGGCGGGAATCTTCTCGGTTTCGGCTTCCGCTCCCGGAGTCGGAGGTTCGAGCCCCGCCCGCCGCAGGAAGTCGGTGTCGTCGCGATCCAGGCTCGGGTCGGTCAATGCGCTCTCGGTGCGCAGGCTGAACGAGGCCAGCACGCCGCCGCCGATCAGTGCGATCAGCCCGATGGCGGTGAACGTGATCGGCAGCACCCGTGACCACAAGGCCACCCGGTCGCGTTCGTCCCGCGCGGAGTTGACCTGCGACTCCACCGTCTCCTGAGTCGAGGTGAGCTTGTAGTCGACCAGCGTCACCTCGGGCTTGAGTGCGTCGCGGGCGTAGTAGTGGTGGGCCTGCTCGGTTTCCTTGACGATCGTGCCCGACACCGGGTCCACCCAGAAGGTGCGCTTGGCGGTGTAGTAGCGGGTCATGGTGATCTGCTCGTTCGGTTCCCCGGGCACACCCCACATCGACGCGCTCGTGGTGATCTTGCCGTCCTCGTTGCCGCCGTACAGCGACGGATAGGTGATCGGGGCCACCAGCTTGCCCTCGCTGTTAACGCCCACGTTCTGCGTGAACCGGTAGGTACTCAGGCCGTTGACGTCCTCCTGGCCGTCATAGTTGGCGTCGAACGGCTTCTGGGCGATCGGGTCGAAGTAGGGGTAGGTCTTGCGCTCGGTGTTGAACGGGAAGCGGTAGGCCAGGCCCTCGTGCCGCAACGGCATCGCGGTCGGCGGGTTCTCGTCGCCGATGCCGCGCGGCTTCTGCACGTAGCCGCCCGGGTGGGAATCGTCCGAGACCGCCATTGCCGTCTTCCGGTTGACCGTCACGGTGTCGACGATGGCCAGCATCAACCCGCTGTCCTTCTGCTTGTCGCTGCGCCGGACGGACGACCCGACCTGCAGGGTGACGACGTCGGCGTTGGCGGGCGCTTCGACGCTGATCTGCTCCTGGGAGACCAGGGGAACGTTCTGGTTGACGACGACCCGGTCGGTGGACAGGGAGGCGGCGTCGATCGCGGTTCCGGTGCCCTCGCTGATCAGCGTCGCGTCCAGGTTGAGCGGGATCTTCGCGACCCTGCTGCTGGTGTAGGTGGACAACAACAACGCGGCGATCAGCAGTGCGGCTCCGAGACCGATAGTTCCGCATGCGGCGATGCGCAACATGACTGCTCGGTTCACGTTGCTGTGACCTCCCTGTCCATGAGTTCGTCCGGGACACACCGGTCGCGACCCGCTTTGCCCTGACCAAGCAGCGAGGCAAACCCGTTCGACCCTAACAGGAGAACGCGGTGCCGCTCCGTATGAACCTAGGCGCGAACCCAGGGCCCAATGTACGGACCCGGCCCGGCCCGAGGTGTACCCGCTGCCGCCGGCAACACGCACAGGCAAACTGGGACCGTGACTGACGGCCTGCAGGTGGGTGGCACCCGCAACTTCCTGCCCGCCGTCGAGGGAATGCGCGCCTGTGCGGCCATCGGCGTGGTCATCACCCACGTGGCCTTTCAGACGGGGCATTCCAGCGGCATCGACGGCCGTCTGTTCGGCCGTTTCGACCTGGCCGTCGCGGTGTTCTTCGCCTTGTCGGGATTCCTGTTGTGGCGCGGGCACGCCGCGGCCGAACGCGACCTCAAACCGCGTCCCCGCACCGGGCACTACCTGCGCTCCCGGGTGGTCCGCATCATGCCGGCCTACCTGGTGGCGGTGGTGGTGATCCTGACCCTGCTGCCCGACTCCAACCACGCCAGTCCGACGGTCTGGCTGGCCAACCTGACGCTCACCCAGATCTATGTGCCCCTGACGCTGACCGGCGGCCTCACGCAGATGTGGAGCCTGTCGGTGGAGGTGACCTTCTATTTGGCGTTGCCGATCCTGGCGTGGCTCGCCCGCCGGATTCCGGTCGGTGCGCGGCTGCCCGTCATCGCCGTACTGGGCGCGCTGAGCTGGGCGTGGGGCTGGCTGCCGCTGGCGGTGCTGGGCGGCGGTCCCGGCGCGAATCCGCTGAACTGGCCGCCCGCCTACTTCTCCTGGTTCGCGGCGGGGATGATCCTGGCCGAGTTGGTGCACACTCCGCTCGGGTGGATCCACCGGCTGGCCGCCAAAAAAGTGGGCCGCATCCTGATGGCAGCGATCGCGGTGTCGGCCTACCTGGTGGCGGCCTCGCCGCTGGCGGGGCCGGCGGGTCTGGTGCCCAGCAGCGCGCTGCAGTTCTCGGTGAAGACCGCGATGGGGTCGGTGGTGGCTTTCGCTCTGCTGGCGCCGCTGGTGCTGGACCGGCCGGACACTGCGCACCGGCTGCTGGGCAGCACGGTGATGGTGACCCTGGGCCGCTGGTCCTACGGCCTGTTCATCTGGCACCTGGCCGCGCTGGACATGGTGTTCCCGGTGCTCGGCATCTTCGCGTTCAACGGCCACATGCCGGTGGTCCTGGCACTGACCCTGGTGTTCGGAATCGCGATCGCCGCGGTGAGCTACGCGCTGGTCGAGTCGCCGTGCCGGGAAGCGTTGCGTCGCTGGGAGAAACGCGAACGCAACACCGAGTCGCAGGACATCGAGGCGGACGCGGTCGCGCCCTAGCGGCTCAGGGCGGCGGCGCGACAACCCCCTGGACATCGACGTCGCGCCAGATCGCGATCTCGCCGACGTACTCGGGCGCCCGACCGAAAAGATCGCCGAAGAAGGCGATCATCTCCCGCCACCCGCGCGTCGGCCCGACGATGACGTGGCGCACTCCCGCCCGCGCCAGATCGGCGCTCACCTGGTCGCGAATCTCACCGCGCGCCACCAGCGACGTGCCTTCCTGAATCGCCACCATCACCGAGAACAGCCGCGTCGCGGGCGGCCCGGGCCGGGTCCCACCGTCCGGTTGCGGCATGTAGGCGTAGGCCTCCGGCATGCGCAGCCCGTAGTCGGTCTCCGCCGCCCACAGCATCGGTGCGGCCCGGCCCTGTGGGTCGCGGAAATACGGCGCGACGAGCACCGTTTCGTCGGACCCGATGTGGTGGCTCGCCCACGTCCGGAAGAAGGCGGGAGTGTAGAACGGCATCCGCTGGAGCGGAGCGGGGATGATCACCGCAATCGCCGCGGCCACCGCGAGCAGCCACTGCGCCCTGGGGCGCGGGGCCAGCCGGGTCGCCCGCGCGAGGGCGATCGCGACGATCACCGCGACCGCCAGCCAGACGAACAGCGTGAAGCGCCCCGGCAGCACGTGGCGCAGCAGTGGCAGCGTGCTGAAGGGCAGCCAGGGAAGCGGGACGGGCACCGCCTCCGCGCCGATATGCAGCCAGGGTCCGAACGAGAGCACCAGCAGCAGACCGCCGGTGCCACTCGCGACGCGGATTCGCTGGTCGCCCCACTGCCGGACGGCCACGACGACGAGGATGACCAGCAGCGGCAGGCCGAGATAGGCCGTCGCCTCGTGGTACAGGCCGCTGAAGTGCTCGGAAACCCGGGTGGCCGCCTGCGGGGCGATCAGTTGATACGGCGTCGGAATGACCAGGTTCAGCAGGTCGGTGGAGAAGGTCTTGGGGTCCTGAACCTGCTTGGTGATGCGTTGTGGTCCAAAGAACTGGATGATCAGGGGCCAGGCCGAAAGCGTGAGGAAGACCAGCACGGCAACCGCCAGGCCGGGAACGAGCCGGGCCAGTGCGTCGCGCCGGTGCGAACGGCCGACCAGGGCCAGCACGCAAATCAACACCGCGACGGCCACGACGCCGGTCGCCAGCATCTCCGCCGCGATCAGCAGCTGTGCTGTTGCCAGCAAGCCGAGTGCCGCCCCCGCCTGCCAGGGCGGTCGGCGCCGGGTCACCAGCAGGTCGTCGATGGCGATCAGCACCAGCGGGGGAACCCAGGCCGATGCGAGATTGAGGTGCAGCGCGGCGTGCGAGGCGATGTAGGGAGAGAAGGCGTACACCGCGCCACCGACGATGGGGCCGGGGCCGTCGCCGGTCCAGCGCCGAATCGCCAGCCATGCGGTCGAGCCGCTGAGGGCGACGCCGAGCACCATCAGCACGTTGAATCCGAAGATCGGGCCGCCGATTTTCGCCGGGAGCCACCCGAG
This sequence comes from Mycobacterium sp., assembly GCA_003987775.1. Lineage (GTDB taxonomy): Bacteria > Actinomycetota > Actinomycetes > Mycobacteriales > Mycobacteriaceae > Mycobacterium. Next base: position 33,084 of record RXJD01000094.1, on the reverse strand, counting down.
CAGCCCGAGCAGTGTCATCGGGGTGTTCCACATCAGGTTGACCCCGGCGGGCGCACCGATCTGCGTCGTGAAGAACGGGTTGTGCCCGTGCGCGAGGGCGTGCGGCGCCCAGCCCAGGTACCAGATCGTCTGCTCCTGATCGCAGCAGCCGCCGGCCCAGCCGGACCTCGGATCGCGCCAGGCGCCGATGGTCAGCACGACGGCCGCCAGCAGGTAGCAGACGAACACCGTGAGGCCGCCGCGGCGCCCGGTGGTCCACCGCCGAAGGACGGTCACCCGGGCTACGAGCCGGAAACGTCGACCACCAGCGCGGTGACGTTGTCCGGCGCACCCTCGCCCCGGGCCGCGGCGATCAGCGCGGCGCACACCTCGCCGGGATCGTCGTACTTGCCCAGAATCCGGGTCAGCGTCGGTTCCTTGACGATGCCGTGTAAACCGTCGCTGCACAACAGGATCCGGTCGCCGTCCGACAGGTCCTGAGCGCTGGAGTCGGCTTTGGCCGGCGGCTTCATTCCCATGTACCGCGTCACCACATTGCGCACCCGCAGGTTCCCGGCGTCCTCGGCCTGGACCTGATTCGCATCCACCAGCGACTGCACCAGGGTGTGGTCACGGGTGAGCTGGGTCAGCTGCCCGTCGCGCAGCAGATAGGCGCGGCTGTCACCCAGGTGGGCGACCAACGCACGCGACCCGACGACGACGAGCGCGACCAGGGTGCTGTTGGCTCCCGCGTACCTGGCATCGGTCTGTGCTTTGGAGTGCAGATCGTCGGACAGTTCGGCGATGGCCCGGCCCAGACGCTCCGGCCCATTCGCCGCGTCGCGCTGATCGGACGGAAGATGGTGGGCGACATAGCGGGGCAGGATGTCGACCATGGTCTGGGCGGCCAGCGCCCCGTCCCGGCTGCCGCCGACGCCGTCGGCCACCATGAACAGGCGCTGGTCGGGATCGGCGCCCCAGCGGTCCTGGTTGTCGGACCGCTCGCACCCGACGTCGCTCAACGCCGAATACCGGGTGGCATCCATCACGGGCCCCCAACCTGCAATCGCGCAATGATGGTGTCGCGCACCGCGGAGCGACGCGCCTTGCCGGCGTCGTCGCGCAGTGGCGCGTCGACGAACTCCACGATACGGGGCACTTTGTAGGCCGCCAGCCGTTCCCCGACGAATTCGCGCACGGCCGTGGCGTCCAGGCCGGATCCGTCGAGGGTATGCACCAGCGCGTAGGGCACCTGGCCCAGGTCGTCATCGGGAACCCCAACCACTAAGCAGGACAACACTTCTGGGTGAGCCGACAGCGCGTTCTCGATCTCGGCCGGGTAGACGTTGCGGCCTCCGGCGGTGAACATGTCGACCCGGCGGTCCGACAGATACAGGAAGCCTTCGTCGTCGAAGTAACCGAGGTCGCCCAGCGAATCCCAGCCGTCGCGCGACTTCGCGGTGGAGCCGATGTAGCGATACGTCGGCGCGCTGCCGGGGTTCGGACGCATGTAAATCTCGCCGACTACGCCGGGCTGGCATTCATTGCCGTCGTCGTCGAGTACCTTCATCTCCCCGCTGACCACCTGCCCGACCGAGCCCGGGTGCGTCAGCCACTGGTCGCCGGAAATGAAGGTCAACGCCTGTAACTCGGTGCCGCCGTAGAGTTCCCAGACCTTCTCGGGCCCGATCAGGTCGATCCAGGCCTGCTTGACCGCCGGAGGGCACGGTGCGGCCAGGTGCCACAACCGTCGCAGCGAGGACAGGTCATACGATTCCGGATCGGCCCGGTACACCGGCAGCAGTCGCTGCATGATCGTCGGCACGGTGACCAGGAAGCTGACGCGGTGGCGCCCGATCGTCGCCAGGAATTCGTGCGGGTCGAACCGGCTCATCAACACCAGGTGCTGGCGCATGATCAGCGCGATCAGGGCGGTGGTGAACCCGGTGTTGTGCGTCAGCGGCACCGGCACCAGCGTGGTGTCGCCCTCCTGCATGCCCAGCGGGTAGCCGATCGCCGGCGGGACCCGACTGTCGCCGCCGGCCTCGATGAGCTTCGGCCGCCCGGTGCTGCCGCCCGACGCCATCGACTTCCAGCACGGCGACACCGCTTCAGGAAGCGGTGCGTCCGAGGCCTCTGGCACGAAACCTTTTGGCACACTGGGTGTTCCGGGATGATCGCGGCCCACCAGCAGGGCTGAGGGGCGCAACCCCAACAGGTCGGCGAACTCCGCTTGGGGCAGTCGCGGCGACAACGGCTGCGGCACTGCCCCCAACTTCCAGCACGCCACCGCCGCCTGAATCCATTCCACGGAGTTGGGCAGCACGATCGTCACGTAGTCGCCGACCCCGACGCCGCGCTCGGCGTAGGCGCGGGCCAAGCGGTTGGTGGACAGGTCGAGATCGCGGCGGGTGATGGTGCTGCCGTCGCAGCTGACGGCCGGCTCGTCGGGGGCGAGCGCGGCCAGCTGCGAGATCTGGGTTCCGATCGACGGGACCGTCACTGATAGGCGCCCTGGCGATCGAAGATCTTGCGCGGGTTCTCCACGAGCATGGTGTGGATCTGCTCGTCGGTGACGCCGCGCTGCTTGAGCGCGGGGATGACGTCGTTGTGGATGTGCAGGTAGTGCCAATTCGGCGCCATCTGCGGAACCAGCGCCTCGGGCAGCGCGTCGAAGTAGCAGTTGGCGTCGTGCGAAAGCACCATCTTGTCGGCGTGCCCGCGCTCGCACATGGTCGCCACGATCTGAACCCGCTCCTCGAACGGCAGGATCACGTCGATGCCGAAGCGGTCCATTCCCAGATACGACCCGGCGGAGATCAGCTCTTCGAGATAGCCGACGTCGGTGCTGTCACCGGAGTGCCCGATGATCACCCGGGTCAGGTCCACGCCTTCCTCTTCGAAGATGCGCTGCTGCTCGAGCCCGCGCCGCAGTCCGGCGTGGGTGTGGGTGGAGATCGGAACGCCGGTGCGCTTGTGGGCCTGGGCGACCGCCCGCAACACCCGTTCGACGCCCGGGGTGATGCCGGGTTCGTCGGTGGCACATTTGAGGATGCCGGCCTTGATTCCGGTATCGGCAATGCCCTGCTCGATGTCGCGGACGAACATGTCGGTCATGATCTCGGGGCCGTCGAGCATGCCGCCCGGCCCTTCGTAGTGGAACCGGAACGGAATGTCGTTGTAGGTGTAAAGCCCGGTCGCCACAACGATATTCAGCTCGGTCTGGGCCGCCACGCGCGCAATGCGCGGGATGTAGCGACCGAGTCCGATCACCGTCAGGTCGACGATGGTGTCCACGCCGCGGGACTTCAGCTCGTTGAGGCGGGCTACGGCGTCGGCCACCCGTTTCTCTTCGTCACCCCAGGCTTCGGGGTAATTCAGCGCTATTTCCGTGGTCATGATGAACACGTGCTCGTGCATGAGCGTGACGCCGAGATCGGCGGTATCGAGGGTTCCCCGGGCGGTATTTAGTTCTGACACGCCTTTGATGCTAGGTCGCCGCGGAGGCATTTTTAAGCCCTCGTAAGGAACGGCGGAAAGTGTCTTCGCCGAACGTTTCCGCGTCGTCTTCGACGATGCTTAGCCAGGTGCTCAGTCCACCGCTAGAACGATCCATTACCACATCGTATTTGAATATGCATCTCATACGTTTACATATTTTTTCGTTGACGTGCCTGTTCGCGGCGCGTTACCGTCGCCCCGCGACAGAGCGTCGGGCGTCTTCGAATGGTGGGTCTTATGTCGTTTGTGTCCGTCTCGTCCTTATGGGTAGCCGGAGCAGCCTCGGACCTGGCCCGACTCGGTTCGGCGCTGAGCGCGGCGCACAGCGCTGCGGCTTTTTCGACGACGACATTGCTGCCCGCCGCCGAAGACGAGATTTCCGCGACTGTCGCGGCGTTGTTCGCCACCCACGGCACGCAATATCAGGCCGTGAGTTCGCAGATGAGCGCCTTCTACGAGCAGTTCGTGCGGAATCTGGGCATCAGCGCGGGGGCCTATGCCGGCGCGGAGGCCGGCAACGCGCTACAGCTGGCGCAGTCCGGAGTGCTGGGGGTCCTCAACGCACCGACCCAGGCCCTGCTGGGCCGGCCGTTGATCGGTGACGGCGCCAACGGTGCACCGGGTACCGGCCAGGCCGGCGGGGCGGGCGGGCTGTTGATCGGTAACGGAGGCGCGGGCGGCTCGGGTGCTCCCGGCCAGAACGGCGGCAACGGCGGAGCCGCGGGGATGCTCGGCAACGGCGGTGCTGGTGGGGCCGGAGGCGCTGCCGCGGTGGCCGGCGGGACCGGCGCCCGGGGCGGTAACGGCGGCGCCGGGGGCTGGTTGAACGGTAACGGCGGCGCTGGTGGAGTCGGCGGACTCGGAGGCGCCGCGATCGGCCCGGGCGGCCAGGGCGGCCAGGGCGGGGCCGGCGGCACCGGCGGCGCGGGGAACTGGATGACCGGGCTCGGTGGGGCCGGCGGTGCCGGCGGCGCCGGAGGTGCCGGCGGAGATGGCCTCAGGGGTGCCGACGGTGTCACTTTCGGCGCCGACGGCGGCAACGGTGGACATGGCGGTAATGGCGGCGCCGGCGGCGCCGGGGGCGCCGGCGGCAGCGGCGGTGCGCTGAAACAGGCGAATGGCCACGGAGCGGGTGGGGTCGGTGGTGTCGGCGGTGCCGGCGGCGCCGCGGGCGATGGCGGAGACGGGCGTTACGGGAGTTTCACCGTCAACGACGGTGTCGGCGGGCGCGGCGGCGACGGCGGAAACCCGGGCCTCGGCGGTGCCGGCGGCGCCGGGGGACTGGGCGCCAATAATGTCGTCGCAGCGAACGGACAGTACGGATTCTCACCCACCAGCGGAGGGAATGGCGGAGCAGGCGGGTTTGGTGCCGACGCGATCACACCCGGAGGAACCGGCGCTGCGGGTGGCGCCGGCGGCAACGGCGGCCTCTACGGCAACGGCGGCCGAGGCGGCCCGGGCGGGGACGGCGCGGCCGGCGTCTCGGCGGCGCCGAGTAGCACCGCGACCGATGGCGGCGCCGGTGGTGCCGGTGGTGCCGGCGGCGCCGGCGGCGCGGGTGGGACGAAAGCCGGTGACGGTGGGGCCGGCGGCTGGGGCGGCCAGGGCGGCCGGGGCGGCGCGGGCAGCAACGGCCTGGCGGGTGCCGACGGCGCCGATGCGGGTGCCGATGGTGGTCATGGAGCTGACGGAGGCAACGGCGGTTCTGGTGGTGCCGGTGGCAAGGGTGGCGCCGGAGGCGCCGCGACCGCCGGTTCCTGGGGCAATTACGGCTTCGGCGGAGCTGGTGGTGACGGCGGGAACGGCGGCACCCCCGGCGACGGCGGCAACGGGCAGGACGGGGACATGGCCGTCAACAATGGCCGCGGTGGGCGGGGCGGTGACGGCGGAAACCCCGGTTTGGGCGGGTCCGGTGGCGCGGGTGGCTTCGGGGCCCGCTTCCCGGTCCAAGGAGCAACCGGAATCACTCCCACCAGCGGCGGAAACGGTGGCACGGGCGGCAACGGTGCCAACGGCCTGGTTGGGTCCGGCCCCGCCGGCGATGGCGGAGACGGCGGCCACGGCGGGACGTACGGCAACGGCGGTGCTGGGGGGCACGGCGGCGACGGCCATGCTGGGGACCCGTCCACTGCCGGCCAAGGCGGTGACGGTGGCCACGGCGGTGCTGGTGGCACGGGCGGCGCGCGGGCAGGCGATGGTGGCGCGGGTGGCGACGCCGGGTCCGGCGGACACGCTCTGGGCTACGGCAACGGTGGCACCGGCGGCACCGGCGGCGACGGCGGACATGCCGTCGGCGGGGGCGGCACCGGCGGTAGCGGCGGTCTGGGAGGTCGCGGCGGGGACGCCGACTACGGCGATGGCGGTCGGGGCGGGGCCGCCGGCAACGGCGGCAGTGGCGGCGCGGGGATCACCGGCGCCGATGGAACGGGCACCCTGATCGCCGGACCTGATGGTCAGCGGGGCGGCACCGGCGGTGTGGGTGGCACCGGTGGTATCGGCGGCGACGGCGGACAGTCGCTGCACGGCGGCGGCGGCAGCGGCGGCGCCGGAGGACTCGGCGGCACCGGCGGCGTTGGCGGCACCGGTGGCAAGGGAATCGACGCGAGCCTGCTGCAGCGGGTCGGTGCCGGCGGACAGGGTGGTGACGGTGGCGGCGCAGGTTCCGGCGGCGCCGGTGGCAACGGCGGAACCGGAGTCACCAACGGCCAGGGCGGTGTCGACGGCCTCGCCGGCAACGGCGGTGGCGGTGGCAGCGGTGGCAGCGGCGGCAACTTCGGTAACGCGTACCGGTTCGGCGGGCCCAGTGGAGCGGGCGGACGCGGCGGCGACGGCGGGCAGGGACTGATCGGCGGGACCGGCGGTAGCGGCGGCACCGGCGGCATCGACTCGTTCGGCTCCCGCGGCGGCGCGGGCGGGCAGGGCGGCACCGGCGGCGCGGGCACCATCGAAGGGGGCACCGGCGGCCGGGGCGGTAGCGGCGGCGACGGCGGAAACGCGTTCAGCAACAACGGTTTCGAGATCACCGAGTACGCCGGAAATGGCGGGCGCGGCGGTGACGGCGGCGCCGGTGGCGATACCGTCATCCCCGGCGGTAGCGGAGGTGCCGGCGGTGTCGGTGGCGCCGGCGGCAAGGGGGGTACGGGTTTGATCACGCCGAGCGCTTTCGCGCCCGGCGGCACCGGGGGCGGTGGCGGTACCGGCGGCACCGGCGGCAACCAGGGCAGTGCCGGCCTGCCCGGCGAGCCCGGACGACTACCCGTGGGCGATCCCGTGAACGGCGGGGCCGGCGGGGACGGTGGCAGCGGCGGGGCCGGCGGCTGATCCGGCCTGTTGCGCGGGTCTCGCCAGCGCACGTCTGACCCATCTCCCACCGGGTTTTTGTACGGGTGAGCAGGTATTGAAGTACGGTCTACCCGTCCTCAATCCGAAATCGCTCTGGAGCCACCGTCATGCTGCTCAATCCCAACAAACTGCAACGCAAGTACCCGGATGCCCGGTCGGGGGAGATCATGCAGGCCACGGTGGACTTCTTCGAGAACCGGGGTAAGGCGAAGCTCAAGCACGACGACCACGAGCGCGTCTGGTACTCCGACTTCCTCAACCACATCGCCGAGAACCGCATCTTCGCCTCGCTGATGACGCCGGCCGAGTACGGCGCGGCCGACTGCCGCTGGGACACCTACCGGATCAGCGAATTCGCCGAGATCATCGGCTTTTACGGCCTGAGCTACTGGTACCCCTTCCAGGTGACCGCCCTGGGTCTGGGCCCGATCTGGATGAGCGACAACGAGGACGCCAAGCGCAAGGCCGCCGCCCAGCTGGAGCAGGGTGAGGTGTTCGCCTTCGGCCTGTCCGAGCAGACGCACGGCGCCGACGTCTATCAGACCGATCTGATCCTCACGCCGTCCGAGCACGGCTGGGTCGCCAACGGCGAGAAGTACTACATCGGCAACGCCAACGTCGCGCGGATGGTTTCGACGTTCGGCCGCATCGACGACGGTTCCGGTTCGCCGGAGTACGTCTTCTTCGCCGCGGACTCCCAGGACGACCGGTACGAGTGCAAGAAGAACGTCGTCAACTCGCAGAACTACGTGGCCAACTACGCGCTGCACGACTACCCCGTCACCGAGGCCGACCTGCTGCACCGCGGCATGGGCGCCTTCCACGCCGCGCTGAACACGGTCAACGTGTGCAAGTACAACCTCGGCTGGGGCGCCGTCGGCATGTGCACGCACGCCTTCTACGAATCCATCAACCACGCCGCCAACCGGCACCTGTACGGCACCGTCGTCACCGACTTCAGCCACGTCCGCCGGCTGTTCACCGACGCCTACGCGCGGCTCGTCGCCATGCGACTGGTGTGCGCCCGGGCTTCGGACTACATGCGCAGCGCGTCGGCCGAGGACCGTCGCTACCTGCTGTACAGCCCGCTGACCAAGGCCAAGGTGACCAGCGAGGGCGAGCGGGTGATCACCGCGCTGTGGGACGTCATCGCGGCCAAGGGCGTCGAGAAGGACACCTTCTTCGAGACCGTCGCCCGCGAGATCGGCCTGCTGCCCCGGCTGGAGGGCACCGTCCACATCAACATCGGGCTGCTGGCCAAGTTCATGCCGAACTTCCTGTTCGCTCCGGACGGCGCGCTGCCGCTGATCGGCCGCCGCGACGACGACGCCGACGACACGTTCCTGTTCAACCAGGGACCCACCGGCGGTCTGGGCAAGGTCCGCTTCCACGACTGGCGGGCGCCGTTCGACAGCTACGGGCACCTGCCGAACGTCGCGCTGCTGCGTCAGCAGATCGACGTGCTGGCCGAGATGCTGGCCGGCGCCACCCCGGATGCGGCGCAGCAGAAGGACATCGACTTCGCCTTCGGTGTGGGACAGATCTTCGCGCTGGTGCCGTACGCGCAGCTGATCCTGGAGGAAGCCCCGTTGTCCGGAGTGGACGAGGCGCTGCTCGACGAGATCTTCGGGCTGCTGGTCCGCGACTTCAATACCTACGCCGTGGAGCTGCATGACAAGGCCGCCACCACCGACGAACAGGCCAAGTTCGCGTTGCGCATGATTCGCCGTCCGGCCAACGATCCGGCGCGCTACGACACCGTGTGGAAGGAATTCGTGCTGCCCCTCAACGGGGCGTACGAGATGCGCCCCTGACGCACGCTGACGCGCCTTGACTGTGAACTGGCTCACAGTAGAATGACCAGTGGTCATTTACGGCGAGGGGAGGCCAATGCCGACGGTTACCTGGGCACGTGTCGACCCGGCCCGCCGGGCCGCGGTCATCGAGGCGGCGGAGGCCGAGTTCGGTGCCCATGGGTTCTCCAATGGCAGCCTCAACGTCATCGCCCGGCGCGCCGGCGTCGCCAAGGGCAGCCTCTTCCAGTACTTCGCGGACAAGCGTGACCTCTACGCCTACATCGCCGACGTCGGCAGCCAGCGCGTGCGGGCCTACATCGAGGGCACCATCCGCGAACTCGATCCGAGCAGGCCGTTCTTCGAGTTCCTGACCGATCTACTGGACGTCTGGGTCGCCTATTACGCCGAGCATCCCCGTGAGCGCGCACTGCACGCCGCGGCGACGCTGGAGGTCGACACCGACGCGCGCATCAGCGTCCGCAACGTCATCCACCGGCACTACCTGGAGGTGCTGCGCCCGCTGGTGACCGAGGCACACCGGCGCGGCGATCTGCGTGCGGATTCCGACACCGACGCGCTGCTGTCGTTGTTGCTGATGATCTTTCCGCACCTGGCGCTGGCGCCCTACATGCGCGGTCTGGACCCGATCCTCGGTCTGGACGAGCCCACTCCCGAACAACCGGCGCTCGCCGTGCGCCGACTCGTCGCGGTGCTGTCGGACGCGTTCTCCGCGCCGCGTTCGGCCGCCGGCCAGGCCCCGAACCCGGCCCGATCACAGGAGGTCACGTGACACGCACCCATACCGGTTCGATGGTGGCGGGCGGCTTGAAGATCGACCTCGATTACTCGCCGGTGCAGCTCGAGGACGACTTCGCCGACGAAGACGAGCGCGCGCTGGCCGCGGTCTGAGGGGCGCTACCCCACCCACACCGTCTTGGCGTTGCAGAACTCCCGGATTCCCAGGCCCGCCAGCTCGCGGCCGTAGCCGGACCGCTTGACGCCGCCGAACGGCAGCTCCGGATAGGACACCGTCATGCCGTTGATGAAGACGGCGCCGGCCACGATGTCGTCGATGAAGCGCTGCTGCTCGGCCTCGTCCTCGGTCCAGGCGTTCGACCCCAGGCCGAAGGTGGTGGCGTTGGCGATCTCGATCGCCTCGTCGATGTCGGCGGTCCGGTACACCGACGCGACGGGGCCGAACACCTCCTCGGTGTAGAGCGCCATGTCCTTGGTGATGTCGCTGATGACCGTCGGCGGGTAGAACCAGCCCGGCCGGTCGGGAGTCTCGCCGCCGCAGCGGATGGTGGCGCCCGCCGCGGCGGCGTCCTTGACCTGCTGGGCGATCTCGTCGCGGCCGGACTCGGTGGCCAGCGGCCCGACGTCGGTGTCCGGGTCAGTGGGGTCACCGACCTTCAGCGCCTGCATCCGGGCGACGAACTTGTCGAGGAATTCGTCGTAGATGTCGGTGTGGACGATGAAGCGTTTAGCGGCGATGCAGGACTGCCCGTTGTTCTGGACCCGGCCGGTGACCGCCGTCTTCACCGCTGCGTCCAGATCCGCCGACGGCATCACGATGAACGGGTCGCTGCCACCGAGTTCCAGCACGGTCGGCTTGATCTCGTCCCCGGCGATGGCGCCCACTGACTGCCCGGCCGGTTCGCTGCCGGTCAGCGTGGCGGCCGCGACGCGGGGATCGCGCAGGATCTTCTCAACCGCACCCGAGGCGACCAGCAACGTTTGGAAGCAGCCGTCCGGGAAGCCGCCGCGGGCAATGACGTCGGCGAGGTACAGCGCGCACTGGGGGACGTTGGACGCGTGCTTGAGCAAGCCGACATTGCCGGCCATCAGCGCCGGCGCCGCGAACCGCACGGCCTGCCACAGCGGGAAGTTCCACGGCATCACCGCAAGTACCACGCCCAGCGGCTGGTAGCGGGTGAACGCGCGGGATGCGTTCACCTTGCCGGCATCGGCCGGCTCGTCGGCGAGCAACGCCTCGGCGTTCTCGGCGTAGTAACGAAATCCTTTGGCGCACTTGAGCACTTCGGCCTTGGCGCTGGCCAGCGTCTTGCCCATCTCGAGAGTCATGATGGCCGCGGTGTCGTCCGCCTCGGCTTCGAGCAGGTCGGCGGTGGCGTTTGCCCACTCGGCACGCTGGGCATAGGTGGTGTTGCGGCGGTAGTCCTGGAAGCGTGCGTAGGCGCGCGCGATCGCTGCTTCGACGTCGTCGTCGGTCGCGGGGGTGAAGGTTTTGACTGTTTCGCCGGTGGCCGGGTTGATGGTGGCGATGGGCACGCTGGCCCTCCTGTCAGGGTTGTCGTGAACCGTCCAACAACTAGCCTGCCACTAGCAACGAAACAGAGAGGTAGCGGATGTCCACAGCGGCTGAGCTGATCGTCAAGTGCCTGGAAAACGAGGGCGTCGCGGTCGTCTTCGGGATACCCGGCGAGGAGAACATCCGCTTGATCAAGGCGCTGGCCGCCTCCGACATCCGCTACATCCTGACCCGGCACGAACAAGCCGCGGCGTTCATGGCGGAGATGTACGGCCGGGTCACCGGCCGCGCCGCCGTGGTGTCGGCGACGCTGGGTCCGGGTGCCATCAACATGCAGCTCGGCGTCGCTGACGCCACCACCAACAGCACACCGATGGTCGCCATCTCCGCGCAGGTGGGTCAGGACCGCGAGTACAAGGAGTCACATCAGTACGTCGACCTGGTGTCGATGTTCGCCCCGATCACCCGGTGGTCGGCCGCGGTGCCGACCCCCAGGGCCATACCGGAGATGGTCCGCAAAGCGTTTAAGGTCGCCGAGACCGAACGGCCGGCTGCGGTGTATCTCGCGGTGCCCGAACACATCGACGCGGATGCTGCCGACTATCCCGAGCTGGCGCCGCTGCCGCGCAACGTCGTTCGCGCGGACGCGCCGGCGGCCCGCCAGGTGGCGCGCGCGGTTGACATCCTGCGTACGGCACAGCGGCCGGTGGTGCTGGCCGGGCACGGTGCCGCACGCAGCGACGCGACCGAGGCATTGGTGCGGTTCTCTGAACAGCTTGGCATCAAGGTCGCCAACAGCTTTCACGGCAAGGGCGTGATGCCCGACGATCATCCGAACGGCATCGGAACCCTGGGGTTCATGCGGCACGACTACGTCAACTTCGGGTTCGACAACGCCGACGTCGTCATCGCGGTCGGCTATGAGTTGCAGGAGTTCGACCCGGTCCGCATCAACCCGCAGGCCGACAAGAAGATCATCCACATCCACCGTTTCCCGGCGGAGGTTGACGCGCACTACTCGGTCGACGTCGGCATCATCGGCGACATCAGCGACTCGCTGAACCAATTGGCCGACGCGCTGGACGGGCGCCGCTTCGACGACGTCGAGGTCCCCGGGTCGGGTTTACTCGACGAGGAATTCACGCGGGGACAACGTGATTCGCGGTTCCCGTTGGCGCCGCAGCGGGTGGTTGCCGACACCCGGGCGGCGCTGGGGCGCAGCGACGTGGTGCTGGTCGACACCGGCGCCACCAAGATGTGGATGGCCCGGCTCTACCCGACTTATCAGCGCAACACCTGCCTGATCTCAAACGGCTTGTCCACCATGGGTTTTGCCCTGCCCGGTGCGTTGGGGGTGAAACTGGCCCAGCCCGATTCGAAGGTGCTGGCAGTGGTGGGTGACGGCGCGTTCCTGATGAACTCCCAGGAGATCGAGACCGCGGTGCGGGAGAAGATCCCGCTGGTCGTGCTGATCTGGGAGGACGGTGGATACGGGCTCATCGAGTGGAAGATGGACCTCGAACTCGGCGAGCACCAATACGTGTCGTTCGGCAATCCCGATGTGGTGAAGTACGCGGAAAGTTTCGGCGCCAAGGGATATCGGATCTCCAGTGCCGAGGAGCTGCTTCCGACGCTGCGCGCTGCGCTGGACGACGACGGGGTGTCCCTGATCGCATGCCCGGTCGACTACTCGGAGAACCTACGGCTCACCGATCGGTTGGGCGAGCTCGATGAGACGCTGTAGTCAGCGGTCGATTCTCGTCAGCCTGAAGCTGTCCCGGTGGTCGGCCAGAGCGCACGGCGCCGCGTCGTTGAAGAAATCCACCTCGCCGGTCAGCGTCACCGGGTCCCACCATTGCGTGACGGTAACCGGATGCTCGCTGGCGGGGATCCAGCGGCCGAAGTCGCCGGCGGTATGACCCGGGCAGGTCACTCCGCCGGGAATGGTCCGGGTATTGATATAGCGCCCATCGACCAGCGCGGCATCGAAGCTGCGCCCTGAAGAGGTCGTGACGTGAGCGACGCAGTCGGGTGTGCAGGTGGTTCTGATGGTCCACATTCCGGTGTCGCCGTCCTCGTCCGCGTAGAGGTACACACCGGCTAAGTTCGGGACCTCGGCCCGGGCGGGTGCGGCGTTGGTTGTCAGGATGGTTGCGAGCGCCGCCGCAGCTGCGATCATGGTGCCCTTCATGTCGTGCCCTTTCAGAGGTGGCCGGATACCATGAAGCGTAGATTACGAAACATACTTCGTATATAGGTCGACGGGTATGAGTTTCCTATGGGGTATCGCCATTGATGGCAACGGGTTTCGGCCTTCCCGGCGAGCCGGTGTTGTCGGTGGCTCCATCCGCCCACGTGGACCACGGCCGACCGCGAATGAATACATTTTATTACCCCGAGAAGCTGCTGGCGCCCGATGATGAGGACGGCAGCCGAAAAAGCAGATTACCGATATGCCGGGAAAAGAAGTCCGGAAGTCCCGGTTCGGCGTCTGCTCCGCTTTCAGGAAATAGTCCCGAATTTCCCGGATTCGCGAGGATGAATAACGTCCGGTGAGTAATCTGGCGACGACCCCGTCCTGAACCGGCCCCCGCAGGGAGGCAGATGTGTCGTATGTCGTTGCGGCGCCTGACTTCCTGACTGCTGCCGCCGAAGACCTGGCCGCCGTGGGTTCCGCGGTCACCGGGGCCGGCGCTGCGGCCGCGCATTCCACCACATCGCTGCTGGCCGCGGCTGAAGACGAGGTGTCCACGGCCGTGGCGACGCTGTTCAGTACGTTCGGCCGCGACTATCAGGCGGTGGCCGCGCAGACGGTTCAGTATCAGGAGCGGTTGATACTGCGCCTGGCGGCAAGTGCGAACGCATACGTGACAACCGAGATCGCCAACGCCGGACACGTGTCGGCCGTGCCGAACGCGGCCGCGGGAACCAGGATCGCCGTCCCCGGCGCGGGGCCCCTTTATCTACCCAACTTCCTCACCCGACTTCCCTACCTCGGTCAACTGCTGTACGGGGGCAGCGTCCCGGGCCCGCTTTCGGTGTCGATCCTGCAGGGCTACGAACTCATCAACCACGCCATCGGGCAGAACTGGTTCGCGGGGACACTCGCTCAGATCGTCAACTATCCGGCCAGCATGGGCCTTCTCAGCGGCAGCCTGGCGGCTCCCGATGTCAACGACGCCGTCGCATTCGGACAGCGGGCGCTCAACGACCAGATCATGAACGCGTTCGTCAACGGCAGTGGCTCGCCGGTGCGCATCGCAGCACTGTCGGAGGGAACCCTGGTCGTCAACCGCGAGCTGGCCTACCTGGCGGCGAACCCGACCGGCGCCCCGCCGCCCAGCGCACTGCAGTTCGCCCTGTTCGCCAGTCCGGAACTCGGCGTGATGCAGACCTACCTGCCCAACGGGTTCACGGTGCCAATAGTGAATTACACGGTGCAGGCCCTGACGAATACCCAGTACGACGTCAGCGTGGTGTTCTCCCAGTACGACGCCTGGGCCAATCCGCCGGACCGGCCGTGGAACATCCCGGCAGTCGTCAACTCACTGTTCGGGACGGCCTACTACCACAACCAGACGGCATACGCGTCGATGTCGGACACCGTCACGGTGTCCAGCGTCCTCACTCCGCTGGGCGGCACCATCACCACCTACATGATCCCGTCACCGACGCTGCCGATGCTGCTGCCGCTGCAGCAATTCGGCGTCCCGCAGCCGATCGTCAACGGTCTGAACACATTTCTGCAGCCGATCGTCAACAGCGGCTATTCATCGCTGACGCCCGGGGCCGGCCCGTACTTCTCCCACGGCTCACTTGTCCTGAACTGACGACCGCAACGACATCGGCGGCACATAGCTGCCGATCAGTGTCCGGTGCCACCAGGCGTGGTCGCGACGCAGCTCGGCGGGCGTGGTGAACCGGTACCTGTACAGCTGCGCGCGGACGTACCGCGGCGGTGAATCCGGAAATGGGTTCCGCCGCAACAGCTTCAAGGTCTCCGGGTCGTTGCGCAACAGCCGGTGCAGGAAGGCGGTCATCCACGCCAGCGCGTAACCGGGCGAGATGGCGGCGAACCACATCAGCCAGTCCAGTCGCAGATGGTAGGGCGCGAACTGGCGCGGTAGTCGCCGCAACGCGGTGGGCTTGCCTTTGAATTCATATTCCTGCCAGGCGGTCTCAGCACCCGCATCGGAGGTGCCTTCGATCACCACCTCCTGACGAATGCGGCTGATGCTGCCGAACGCGCCGTAGGTGTTGCACAAATGGAAGGCGTTGAAGGACATATTCATCCGCTGGCCCGGCGAAAGCATGTTGCGGACCGGCCAGTAGCTCAGCACCAGCATCAGCGCGGTCACAGCGATCACCGGCACCACGAACCACACCGGGGGATTGGGCACGGCCCCGAAGGCGCCAACGTGCACCAACACGGCCACCGAACCGACGTCGACGGCGCTGAACGCCAGAAAGATCGTCAGCCAGTTCAACCAGGCGAAGTTACCCGAAGCCACCAGCCACAGCTGGGTGACGACAATAACGGCAGCCGCGATGCTGGCGAAGGGTTGCGGGGCGAATAATCCGAACGGCACCACCAGCTGTGCGAAGTGGTTGCCCGCTACTTCAATTCGATGCAGCGGCCGGGGCAGGTGATGGAAGAACCAGCTCAACGGGCCCGGCATCGGCTGGGTTTCGTGGTGATAGTCAAGACAACTGAGATCGCGCCAGCAGGAATCGCCGCGCATCTTGATCAGCCCCGCGCCGAACTCGACGCGGAACAACAGCCAGCGCACCAACCACAACGTCAGCACGGGTGGAGCCACCTGCGCGTTGCCCAGAAAGATCATCAGGAAACCGGTTTCCAGCAGCAGGGACTCCCAACCGAACCCATACCAGACCTGGCCCACGTTGACGATCGACAGATACAGCACCCAGAGCGTCGCCCACATCGCCACCGCCGCCCACAACGGCACCAGGTCCAGCCCGCCAACCGTCGCGGCCGCCACGGCCGCGCCGAACCACGCCACCCCGGCGAACAACCGGTCGGAATAGCGCAGGTGAAAGATGCTCGGCGCCCGCCAGAACGAGCGCTTCGCCAGGTGCACCGGCACCGGCAGCATCCCGCGCTCCCCGATCAGGGCCCGGAACTGCCGCGCCGCCGCCACGAACGCAACGAGGTAGATCGCGGCAACGCCGCGCTCCAGGACCAGTGCACCCAGCCGATATTCGGGTGCCGAAAACCAGTTCATGGCCCACAACTCCTCGGACTATGGCGACTACGTGCAATTTCGCATAGCGCGCCCCGATTCACCTGTATGGTCCTCTGCGTCGTATCGTCCGCTCTTTCCGGCGCCAGAAAGTCGAGCAGAGAATTGCACAAAGCTGAATTCCTAAACCGCGTTGTCGGCCGTCGCCGGATGCTGGCGATGGCGGGTTTGGGAGCGGCGGCCGCGGCTGCGCCGAGAGCCGCGGCAGCACCGGAGATCCCGCCAGCGAGCTATGACGCCATGCTGTTGATGTGCATCGACCCTCGGTTCGTGAATCCCACCAACGAGTACATGCTGGGACGGGGCCTGGTGAACCGGTACAGCCAGTTCGCTCTGGCCGGTGCCGCAGCGGGCGCGGTGTCCCAGCACTGGGAGGCGTGGCACAACACGTTCTGGGACAACCTGGCTGCATCCATCGAATTGCACTCGATCAACGGTATTTTCGTGGTCAACCATCGCGACTGTGGCGCGGTGCAGATCGCCTACGGCCCCGATGCGATCTCAACCCCGGAACGTGAGACGGCCACCCACGAACGGATTCTCGGTACGTTCCGCGAGGAGGCGCTGCGCCGCCACCCTGGAATCGACGTCGAGACCTGGCTAATGGCGCTCGACGGCTCAGTGGAGCAGATCGGGCCCCGCAGTCTTTGACCGCCGTGGCATTACCACCACCGAGGTAGCCACCGCGGCGAGCGAAATCAGCGCCAGCAGTTGAACACTGGCCGAATGTCCCGCGTAACCGTCGACCGAGCGCCACGGATGGCGCGACAGTACCGCGCCGGCCAACACGATGCCACCGGCGCTCAGGCCGACCGCCAGCCCCTCGCGCCACCGGTCCGGCGCGACATGCAGCACGGCGAGCAAGGCCCCGACCACCAGAGCGCCGGGCAGACCGGCGATCAACGCCCCCGCTCCGAGCACGGCGACCCCGGCCCAGGGGCCGGGACGCCACGGTGCCGCCGGCGGCCCGTCGTCGCCCCCGACTCTGCGCCGCCAGAACGCCAGCACCGCCAGCAGCGGCAACAAGCTCAACCCCACACCGAGACCGGCTCGATAGATCGCATTCGAGGTGAAGGTCAGCGTGATCGTGTCCGCGGCTCCGGCGGGCACCACCCAGCCCTGCTGCCACCCGTTGACCGCCACCGGCGTCAGACGCGCTCCGTTGCTCGCGCGGGCCACCCACCCGGGATTGATGCTCTCCGGAATCACCAGCACCCGCTCGCTTCCCGAGGCCGGCGCCCGCACCTCACGCCGGGCCGCTCCCCAGGCTCCAAGCTCGGCGGAAATGACTGGTGCAGCTGGTGATTGGGGCAGCACGGGCAGCCACGCGCCGTCCACTACGAAAGCCGCCCCCGGACTGATCAGCAACTCCTGCCGGCCTGCCGGCAACTCGATAGGCCCCGGTTCACAGGGCTGCGCCGCGATCGGCGCACCGTCCAGCAGGGCCCCCGCCGTGGTCCGGATCGAGGTGTGCAGGAATCTGCCCGCGACCGCGAGCACGGGACCGTGTTCGCAGTCGACGAAAACCTCCCGCGAGCGCGCGGCTGCGCCGCCGCGGGCCGCCGCGATCGGGTTGCCGTCGGCGCCCAGCGCCACGATCTCGGCCAGCCCGGGTGGCTTGAGCTGGTCGAAGCCCAGCGCGTTGCGGTCGATGATGTCCTGCCAATCGAGCAGGCTCACCGTGACGGAGTCGGTCACCCGAGGGTGCAGCGTCAGCGTCTGGACGTCGCGGCCCGGATCCACCGCCTGCACCTGCGGCCCGTCGCCGAGGTCCACCGCCACCATGGTCGGATGGGCGGGCAGCGTCGTGCGGCTGGGCGCCAGCCGCAGCCCGGTCACCTCGGTGGCCCGCGGCAGCTTGAGGGTGAGCGTCGCGGGCGTCTTGTACTGCACCACCCGCTGCGGAGCTGTCCAGGCCGTCGCCGGATCGCCGTCGGTCGCCGCATACGCCGAGCCGGGCACCTCGACCAGGTCCGAATCTCCGTACGCCCGAGCGGTATTGGGCTCCGCGATCAAGTCGGCCAGTTTGGGGCCCTGCCGCGGGCGGACCCACACCGTCGGCGTCACCGATACCGGGGCCGGCACCGTCAAGGTGCGACTCATGTTGACCGGCTCCTCGGGGGCCAGCGCCATCGACGCCGCGCAGTGCATGCTGACAGGTCCCGGCGCGCAACCGGGCCGGCCCAGTAGTTCGGCGCCCAGGTCCCAGCCCGCGATCGTCGCGCCGGGCGGCGGCCCCGGCACCGACACCGTGTGCCGCAACTGCACCGGATGGGCGAAACCGGACGCGTCGTACTGAGTGACCGTCAGGTCGGTGATACCGAACTGCACCCCGGCCGATCCGTCATCGGTGCCGGCGGCGGTGATCCGCACCCACGGCGTCTCACCGACCGGCAGTGCGACGCTCAACGGCTTGCCGGATTCGTCGAACCGCAACGTGGTGCTGCCGTTGGCCGTCTCCACCAGAATGCGGCGCACCTGCGCGCCGACGGCCGATGCGCTGGGTGTGAGGGTGAGGACCGCGTTGGTCACCGGATGATCGAAATCGACCTGGAGCCACTGTCCGACGGCGGCCTGCAGGGCGTTGGACACCCAGGCGGTGGCCGGGTCGCCGTCGACGGCGGCGGCAGGGGAGGTCGCCACCGCGACATCGGGCAGGGCCGTGGCATCCGACGACGAACTCGACACCGTGATGCGGCCGCCGGTCCAGCTCCCGTAGACGGTGTCGGCGCCGGGGACGGGGTAGTCCGGCACCCGGTTGAAGGTGTGCCGGGCGTCTCCCGGTGCCCGGATCGCCGACGAGTGCAGGTCGACGCGCCCGTAGTCGGTCTCGCGGGCCAACGGGGTGTCGGTGACGGTGACCACCGGCGTCGGTAGCCCGGCGGCCTGGGCGTCGGCCGTCATCAGCACCGGACCCAGCGGCGGCCCGCCCAGCAGCCGCCGTCGTTCGTCCAGTCGCAGCAGCACTTCGGGCCCACCGTCGACGCGGGGCAGTCGCGCAGCGTCGGTGAAGTAGGGCGCGCCGGCATTGCCGTTGGTGCCCACCCGGTAGATCTGCACGGCCGGGTACCGCGGTCGCAACCCGGAGTCGTTGACGAAGCCGGCCAGCAGTCCGGGGCCCACCGGGGCCCCGAACTCGGCCACCTCGGTCAGCCCCGGTGACCCCGCGATGGCGCGGTGCACCAGGATGGGCCGGGCTGACCGCGACGATTCGGGGTCCAGATCGTTGCGCACCACCACATACGAAATGCCTTGTCGGGCAAGGGTGTCGGCAAGGCCGGCGGACGACCGCCCGGCGGCGAACAGTCGTTGCACCGAATCCAGCGCGCGAATGGTCTGCGGCGGTGTCAGCGGAATCGAGTCGCGTACCCCCCAGGCACTGCTGCCCAGCACCTGCAGTGGCTCGTCGTGACTGGTGCCCCACACTTGGGTCGCGAAGGGAGCGCCGGGCACCACCAGCACCCGCCCGTCCCGGTGGGCGGTGAGCCAGTCGGCCGCCTCATGCCAGTAGTCGGGCAGCGCGCTGAACGTGCCGGGCGGGGTCAGGCGTGCCGACCAGCCCAGCGCGGTGCTGACCATCAGCCCGACGAGCGCGACGATCCCCACCGCCACCCGGCGGTCCCGCTCCGGATGAGCAAACGCGGCCAGCCACGTCGCCTTGGGCGCGCTGCCCGGTAGCGGAATCCGGCCCAGCAGGTGTGTGAAACCGAGCACCAGCGGAATCCGCACCACCGGCCCCAGCTTGTGCACGTTGCGCAGCGGGGTGCCGGCGCCGTCCAGGAACGCCTGTACCTGATGAGCGACCGGCGATCCCAGCCCACCGCTGTAGCCGACGGCCAGCAACGTCACGCCGACCAGCAGCATCGTGACCAGCCGGCCGCGGGCCGGCATCGCGGTACCGGCCAACCCGGCCAGCCCGGCCCCGGCGACCAGGCAGGTGCCCAGAATCGCCACCGGCCCGGTCACCAGCGGCGCCCCCGCCGTCGCGGTGGGCGCCACGAACGGGGTCCAGCTGTCGGTTCCGCGCAGCAGCTCCACCAGCGACGACCACTGCGTCGTCACGCCCGAGGATTCGATGAAGTCCAGAAACGGCGGGCTGACGCCGCGCAACTGGCTCAGCGCCACCACCCACCACAGCACCGCCGGCACCAGCGCCACCGCCAGCCACGCGGCGTAGCGCAGCCAGCGCCGATTGGGCCGGTGCGCGGCCAGCCAGATCGCCGCCGGCAGGCAACCGGCCAGCGTCGCGATCGCATTCACGGCGCCCATGAGCGCCACCGCGATCCCCGCCTGTGCGGCCAGCACCCGGGCGGAGCGCCGCGAATCACCCCGCAGGGCGAGAATCGTCGGCAGCAGCACCCAGGGCGCGAGCATCATCGGCAGCGTTTCCGAGGAGATCGATCCCAGCGTGGTCAGCACCCGCGGCGACAGCGCGAACGCGACGGCGCCCAGCAGCCGGGAGCTCGGGCTGCCGATGCCCAGAGCCTCGGCGACCCGCAGCATGCCCCAGAAACCCACCGTCAACAGCAGCGCCCACCACAAGCGCTGGGTGACCCAGCCGGGCACGCCGAGCGCGTGGCCGATCAGGAAGAACGTGCCATGCGGAAACAGATAGCCGTAAGCCTGGTTCTGCGTCTGGCCGAACGGCAGGTCGCTGCTCCACAGGTTGGTGGCACGGGCGAGGAAGCGCAGCGGGTTGGCGGTGAGGTCCAGTTTGGTGTCGGGGGAGACCTGGCCAGGTGACTGCAGGAACGACAGAGCCAGCGATACGGCTCCGACCAACAGCAGCCAGCGACGCGACAGGGCCGAAAGCTCGCCCTTCGGTTCGCTAGCTACGGTTGCCGTACTCGACCCGGTTGAGCACCGATGACGACGGATCGCCCCCGGGCAGTGGCGGCTTCGTGTCCTGCTGGACCATCAAGGTGACGCCGAAGACCGCGGCCGCGCCGAGCAGCAGGCCGACAACCACACTGGCGGCAGCGGGCGCGACGATCCGGTTCATGTACCCGAACCTAGCAGAAGGACGTCGGGCATCGGTCGCCGTACTGGACCACCGTGGACATCACCACCGGCACCGGTTCCGGCTGAGCGGGCGCCCCGTCGCCACCCGAGACGACGAGCGTCACTCCCACGGTCGCGGCGGCCCCCAGCAGCAAACCAGCCGCAATGCTCACTGCCGCCGTCAGCGTGAACCCGGGCACGAACAGGGGGGTTGCCCCCAGAACCCGGCGGTGAAACGCCCGTGACAGCATGTCCGGATGGCTTTTCCGCGCACCCTGGCCGTCCTTGCCGCCGCGTCGATGCTGGTCGTCGCCTGCCACGGCGGGACCAAGCCGGGGAAGTCGTCGGCCACCAGCAGCTCCGGCTCCCCGAGTTCCAGCTCCACCCCGGCGGCTGCGCCGGGTCCCCGGGTGTGCGCCGACCCGCCGGACGTCCCGGGCAAGATCCCCAACCTGCGCGACAAGCTGGCCCAGCTGCTGATGGTCGGGGTGCGTGACGCCGCCGATGCCAGGGCCGTGGTCACCGACTTCCACGTCGGCGGCATCCTCATCGGCAGTGACACCGACCTGAGCATGCTGCCCGGCCCACTGGCCGAGATCGCCAACGCCGCCAGTCCGCTGCCGCTTGCGGTCGGGGTCGACGAAGAGGGCGGCCGGGTGTCGCGGCTGCGGACGCTGCTGGACGGCCGCGGCCCGACCGCCAAGGAGATGGCGCAGACGATGACGGCCCAGCAGGTGCACGACCTGGCACTGACCCGGGGCCGCAAGATGAAGGAACTCGGTTTCACCGTCGACTTCGCGCCGGTGGTCGACGTGACCGACGAGCCCGACGACAGCGTGATCGGCGACCGCTCGTTCGGCGCGGATCCGGCGAAGGTCACCGAATACGCCGGCGCCTACGCCCAGGGTCTGCGCGACGCGAAGCTGCTGCCGGTGCTCAAGCACTTTCCCGGGCACGGCCACGGCTCCGGTGACTCGCACACCGGCGGGGTCACCACGCCGCCGCTGTCGGACCTGATCGCCAACGACCTGGTGCCGTACCGCACCCTGCTCAACGCCATCCCGGTGGCGGTGATGGTCGGTCACATGCAGGTGCCCGGGTTGACCGGCAGTGACCCGGCCAGCCTGAGCAAGGCCGCGCTCGACCTGCTGCGTGGCGGCACCGGCTACGGCGGACCGCCGTTCAACGGCCCGGTGTTCAGCGACGACGTGTCCAGCATGGCGGCGATCTCCGACCGGTTCGGGGTGACGGAGGCCGTGCTCAAGACGCTGCAGGCCGGCACCGACATCGCGCTGTGGGTGACCACCAAGGAGGTGCCCGCGGTGCTCGACCGGCTCGAGCAGGCGGTCAACGCCGGCGATCTGCCGGTGCAGCAGGTGGACGCCTCGCTGGTCCGGGTGGCGGCCATGAAGGGCGTTACGGCCCAGTGTGGCCGCTGACGGAAAGTGCTTACCCTTGATGGGGATAGATAGGGGATAGCAATGGCGGGTGGTACCAAGCGGTTACCGCGTGCTGTCCGCGAGCAGCAGATGCTCGATGCCGCTGTACAGATGTTCTCGGTCAACGGCTACCACGAGACGTCGATGGATACGATCGCCGCAGCCGCCGAGATCTCCAAGCCGATGCTCTACCTCTACTACGGCTCCAAGGAAGACCTCTTCGGCGCCTGCCTGAACCGGGAGATGAGCCGCTTCATCGACGCGGTGCGCGCCGACATCGACTTCACGCAGAGTCCAAAAGATCTGCTGCGCAACACTATTGTCGCGTTCCTGCGTTACATCGACGAGAACCGCGCGTCCTGGATCGTCATGTACACCCAGGCCACCAGCTCGCAGGCGTTCGCCCACACCGTGCGAGAGGGCCGCGAGCAGATCATCGAACTGGTGGCTGGGCTGGTGCGGGCCGGTACCCGCAGCCCGCGCTCGGACGCCGAAATCGAAATCATGGCAGTGGCTTTGGTGGGCGCCGGTGAGGCGGTGGCCAGCCGGCTGAGCACCGGTGACATTGACGTCGATGCCGCCGCCGCCATGATGATCGACCTGTTCTGGGCCGGCCTGCGGGGGGCGCCGCCCGATCGCGAAGGGTCCGGCGCCGTCATCGGCTAGGAAACCGAGGATCGGTCTACTGGGAAGTCGAAGTAGGTGTCCGGGTAGGGCTCTGGCTGATAGGTGTAGTGCCACCATTCGTTCGCATAGTTGACGAAGCCCTGTTGCTGCAGAACATCTTTCAGCAGCATCCGATTCTCCAGCTGGTACCCCTGGATCGCCTGGGTGTGCGCGAGCGGATCGAAACAGTCGAAACCCGAGCCCATGTCGATCGAGTCATCGGGGAACCGCGCCGCTGCCGGTGCCGTGCAATCGACGAGCGGCTGGCCCGGAACATACGGCGCGGTCGGCGCGGCGGGCAGCCGTACCACGCTGAGATCGACGGTGCTGCCCCGGCTGTGCCCCGAGCGGGAGTCGATGTATCCGTCGCGGAACAGAACCGCCTTGTCGACGCGCGGGTAGAACTCGGCCTTCATCCGTTGATCGGCGAGATCGCCTGCCCACCTGACGAAGTCGTCGACGGCCCGCTGCGGCCGGTAGCAGTCGTACACTTTGAGCGTGTAGCCGCGCGGGATCAGCTGCTGCTGGGCGCGGTGCAGCCCTTCCGCTGCCACTCGGGTCAGAACGCACAGCGGGGCGCGATAGCCGTCGACCGGATCGCCGGTGAAGTTGTGTGGTGTGTAGTAGCGGATATCCGCCTCGATCGTCGGGTCGACGTCCTGCAGCACCACGAAGTCGGCCGGTTCGGCCCGGGCGACGGGGAGCCTGGCTGTCATTAGCGCGACCAGCAGAACGACGCCGGCGACCGGCCGGACCCTGGCAAACATGCGTCATCATGGACCGCCGGCAACCGGTGCGCAACCGCTTCGGTGGCCGTATTGTCGGCAGGCGTGCCCCGAAAGCCCGGCCCGGACTATTTCTGTGCCTTCTTCTGTGCGGTCGTCATCGTGGGCCTGCTGGCCGGTCTGGCCGGGTTGACCACCACGGTGGTGCTGCGTTCGGTCGAACACCTCACGTATCACTACACTTTCGGCTCGCTGCTCGACGGGATCACCGGCAGCAGCCCGGTCCGGCGGGCGGTGGGCCCTATGATCGGCGCGGCACTGGCCGGCCTGGGCTGGTGGCTACTGCGGCGCCGAGTGCCGGTGCCGCCGCTGGCGGGCACCATCGCCCGGCACGAACGGGTGCCGCGGCTGACCTGGAGCATCGACGCCATGCTTCAGGTGGTCCTGGTCGGCTCCGGCGCCTCCCTGGGCCGCGAAGGCGCGCCGCGCCAATTCGCGGCTGTGCTAGGCGATTTCGGTACGTCCTGGCTGAAGCGGCTGTCGCCGGGCGACCGGGAGATCCTGCTGGCCTGCGCCGCCGGCGCCGGGCTCGGCGCGGTGTACGCAGTCCCGCTGGCCGGTGCGCTCTTCACATTGCGGATTCTGCTGAACACCTGGCGGCTGCGCGCTGTCGGCGCCGCGTTGATCACGTCGAGCCTGGCCGTCGCGGTCGGCTCGGCGGTCACCCACGACCAGAACGAACTGCATTGGCCCAGTGCGGAATCCGCGTACCTGCTGAGTGCGCACGGGCTGGCCCTGGCACCGATCGCCTTCGCAGTAGGCTGGGTGTTCAACAAGATCATCGCCGCAGCGCGCCCGGCGCAACTCATCCGATCCTGGGTGCTGATCCCCGCCCTGGCCGGCGCCGGGTTGCTGACCGGAATCTGTTCGCACTGGTGGCCCGAACTGCCCGGCAACGGCAAGAGCGTGCTCACCGTCAGCCTCGCCTCCGGCATGACACTGGCATCAGCGGCCGTCATCCTGGCGCTCAAACCGGTGCTGACGGCGCTGTTCCTGCGCGCCGGCGGCGCCGGCGGCCTGCTCACCCCGTCGCTGGCCACCGGGGCGGCGGCCGGGACCCTGCTGGTGCTGAGCCTCAATCAGGTGGCGGGAACGCACCTGCACGGGCCGGTGATCTCGCTGGGCGCCGCCGCCGGGGTGCTTGCGGTGACGCAGGGCTCGCCGATCTGGGCGGCGCTGTTCGTCTGGGAGTTGGCGCGGCCGCCGATCTGGATGCTGCTCGTGTTCGCCGTCACCGCGGTCGGAGCGCACACGCTGGACAGGCTCGCGCTGCGCCGGCGTCGCAGGCGGCTGGACGACCGGGCGGGCTAGAGGGGCTGAACCGTCCCCGTCAGGTGCGGGTAGCCCTTGGAGATGTGGCGCAGCGACAACTCCCATCCGTCTTGCCCATCGACTTTGCGCTCGTCGATGTAGAGCCCCGCGGTCGCCGGCAACAGCACCGGCTTGCCGAACCGCACCGAATACCGTACGGCATCCGGGAAGTGGGCTTCGATATTCGCCAAAACCGCTGCGGCACTGAACATTCCGTGAGCGATGACGGTGGGGAAGCCGAACAGCTTGGCGGCCACCGAGCTGGTGTGGATCGGATTGTGGTCGCCGCCGACTGCGGCGTAACGACGGATCTGCGACGGGGTGATGCGCAGCACCGCCGACGGCGGCGGCAGCTTGGGCTGCTTCTGCGGCGGCGGCTTGGGCTCGTCGGACAGGCTGGTGCGCTGCTGGTGCAGGAAGGTGGTCACCTGGTGCCACGCCGGTTCGTTGCCGACGCTGACGTCGGTGACCAGGTCGACCAGCAGACCCTTGCGGTGCTCGCGCAGGTTCTCGGCGTGCACCCGCACGCCGACCGTGTCGGTCACCGAGATCGGCCGGTACTGCGTGATCTGGTTCTCGGTGTGCACCGAACCCATTGCGGAGAACGGGAAGTCGAAGCCGGTCACCAACGACATCACCGACGGGAAGGTCAGTGCGAAGGGATACGTCAGCGGCACATTGTTGCCGAAGCGCAGCCCGGTGACCGCCGCGTAAGCGGCCACGTTCGCGGCGTCGATCGGCAGTTCCTCCACCGTGACGGAGCGGTTGGGCAGCTGGTCGGACCGGGACACTACCGGCAGCGCCCCGGCCACTGCCCGCAGCATGTTGCGAAGCCCACTGGGTTGGTTCACTGTCAGGCCCCGATCATCGCCTGGCCGCAGACCCGGATCACATTACCCGTCACGGCGTTCGAGGCCGGGCTCGCGAAATAGGCGATGGTCTCGGCGACGTCGACGGGCTGGCCGCCCTGCAGCATCGAGTTCATTCGGCGGGCCACCTCGCGGGTGGCCAGCGGGATGGCGGCCGTCATCTCGGTCTCGATGAAGCCGGGCGCCACCGCGTTGATAGTGATGCCCTTTTCGGCCAGTTGCGGAGCCAGTGCCTGGGTGATGCCGATCATGCCGGCCTTGGTGGTGCCGTAGTTGGTCTGGCCGCGGTTGCCCGCGATCCCGGCGATCGACGACAACCCGATCACCCGGCCGCCGTCGCCGAGGGTGCCGTTGGCCACCAGTCCTTCGGTGAGCCGCAGCGGCGCAAGCAGATTGACGGCGATCACGGCGTCCCAGCGGGCGTCGTCCATGTTGGCCAGCAGCTTGTCGCGGGTGATGCCGGCGTTGTTCACCAGGATGTCGGCCTTGCCGCCGTGGTGGTCGCGCAGGTGCTCGGAGATCTTCTCGACCGCGTCCTCGGCCGTGACGTCCAGCCACAACGGGGTGCCGCCCACCTTGCTCGCGGTCTCCGCCAGCGCCTCGGCGGCTGATTCCACGTCGATCGCGACGACGCGGGCGCCGTCCCGGCCGAACACCTCCGCGATGGTGGCGCCGATGCCGCGCGCGGCCCCGGTGACGATCGCGACCTTGCCGTCCAGCGGCCGGTCCCAGTCGGCCGGCGGCGTCGAGTCGGCCGCGCCGACGTAGAACACCTGGCCGTCGACGTAGGCCGACTTGGCCGAGAGGATGAACCGCATGGTGGATTCCAGGCCGGTGGCGGCCGGTTTGGCGTCCGGCGCCAGGTACACCAGCGCCGAGGTGCCGCCGCGGCGCAGTTCCTTGCCGACCGAGCGGGTGAAGCCCTCCAGTGCGCGCTGAGCGATGCGCTCGTGTGGGCTCTCGATCGCGTCCGGCGTGGTGCCTACCACCACGACCCGCGCCGACGGGCCGAGGTTGCGCACGACGGGAGTGAAGAAGTCGTGCAGGGCCTTGAGGCCGGTCGGCTCGGTGATGCCGGTGGCGTCGAACACCAGGCCGCCGAACGAGTCCGCCCACCGTCCGCCCAGGTTGTTACCCACCAGGTCGTAGTCGGATTCCAGCGCCGCCCGCAGCGGCTCGGCAACCCGGCCCGCACCGCCGATCAGCAGCGACCCGGCCAGCGGCGGATCGCCCGGCCGGTACCGGCGCAGCGTTTCGGGTTGGGGGACTCCAAGTTGCTTGGCCAGGAACGATCCGGGGCCGGAGTTGACCACCTGGGAGAACAGATCGGGCGAGACCTTGGGTGCCACTGAGCTTGCCTTCCGTGTCAGGGGACGAACTTACTTGAGAGTAAGAACACTGGGTAGTATTGCCTGCGAAACGCTGATACCCCAAAACTAACCCCCCGGACTACCGGTGATCGACGGAGACAACAGTGGCCCCTGCCAGTGACCAGACCAAGCGCCGCGTCGCAGTACTCGGCGGCAACCGTATCCCCTTCGCACGCTCGGACGGCGCCTACGCGGACGCGTCCAACCAGGACATGTTCACCGCTGCTCTGAGCGGACTGGTGGACCGATTCAACCTGCGGGGCGAGCGCCTGGGCGCGGTGGTCGGTGGCGCGGTGCTCAAGCACAGCCGCGACTTCAATCTCATGCGCGAATGCGTGCTCGGCTCGGAACTGAACCCGCACACTCCGGCCTTCGACATCCAGCAGGCCTGCGGCACCGGTCTGCAGGCGGCCATCGCGGCCGCAGACGGCATTGCGGCGGGCCGCTATGACGTTGCGGCGGCCGGGGGCGTTGACACCACCTCCGACCCGCCGATCGGACTGGGCGACGACCTTCGCCGCACCCTGCTCAAGCTGCGGCGAGCCAAGTCCAACGTGCAGCGGCTGAAGCTGGTGGGCACCCTGCCGGCCAACCTGGGTATCGAGATCCCGGCCAACAGCGAGCCACGCACCGGCAAGTCCATGGGCGAGCACGCCGCCGTCACCGCCAAAGAGATGGGGATCAAGCGCGTCGACCAGGACGAACTGGCCGTCGCCAGCCACCGAAACATGGCCGACGCCTACGACCGCGGCTTCTTCGACGACCTGGTGTCGCCCTTCCTGGGCCTGTACCGCGACGACAACCTGCGGCCCAATTCCAGTCCGGAGAAGCTGGCCACCCTGCGCCCGGTGTTCGGGGTGAAGGCCGGCGACGCGACCATGACCGCCGGCAACTCGACCCCGCTGACCGACGGCGCCTCGGTGGCGTTGCTGGCCACCGAGCAGTGGGCGGCCGACCACAACGTGGCGCCGCTGGCCTTCCTGGTGGACTCCGAGACCGCCGCCGTCGACTACGTCAACGGATACGACGGACTGTTGATGGCGCCCACCTACGCGGTTCCGCGCCTGCTCGCGCGTAACGGTCTGAGCTTGCAGGATTTCGACTTTTACGAGATCCACGAGGCGTTCGCTTCGGTGGTGCTGGCGCACCTGCAGGCGTGGGAGTCCGAGGAGTACTGCAAGGAGCGGCTGGGGCTCGACGCTGCGCTGGGCTCCATCGACCGGTCCAAGCTGAACGTCAACGGGTCGTCACTGGCCGCGGGGCATCCGTTTGCGGCCACTGGCGGGCGCATCCTGGCGCAGACGGCCAAGCAACTGGCGCAGAAGAAGGCCGAAACGGGCGGCCAGGCGCGCGCGCTGATCTCGATCTGTGCTGCCGGCGGACAGGGCGTGGCTGCGATTCTCGAGGCCTGACGGCGTGCTGAAAATCACCGGTCAAATTTTGGATTTATTTGGTTAGGCACGCGCACATATGGGTAACCGCTCGAACGGATAGCCCCGTGTTGTGGTCTGACCCCCCGACCCCGACGGCAACGCGGGGCAATCCCTGGATCGATTGCCGGTCAGCGTGGACGGGCGAACGAGAAGGGCCGCCGCTGGAGTGAGGGGATCCAGCGGCGGTCTTTTTGCGTTCCGGCCGCTCCGTCCCGCACCCCGCTTTGAATCCGGCGCCTGCGCCGAGATTGAACGTGCGCACACCCTTCACGGCGTGTCGTGTGTGTGGTGTCAGTGTCGCGCCGGTGGGCCCAACGGAATCGCCGCCAGACGCAAAAATCCCCCCGCCGCAGCGGGGGGATTTTCGTCGTAGCTACTCAGAAAGCGGCTTCGTCGAGCTCCATGATGTCGTTGTCCAGGGTCTCGATCACCTCGCGGGTGCTGGTCAACAGCGGTAGGAAGTTCTTCGCGAAGAACGACGCGACCGCGATCTTGCCCTCGTAGAAGGACCGCTCGGCACCGTCGGCTCCGGCGTCCAGGGCCTCGATGGCCACGGCGGCCTGACGCTGCAGCAACCAGCCGATGACCAGGTCGCCGACGCTCATCAGGAACCGCACCGAACCCAGGCCCACCTTGTAGAGGCTGGTGACGTCCTCCTGAGCGGCCATCAGGTAGCCGGTCAGCGAGGCAGCCATCGCCTGGACGTCGGTGAGTGCCTTGGCCAGCAGCGCCCGCTCGCTCTTGAGCCGCCCGTTGCCGGACTCGCTGTCGACGAACTTCTGGATCTCGCCCGACACGTGCGCCAGGGCCACGCCCTTGTCGCGCACGATCTTGCGGAAGAAGAAGTCCTGCGCCTGGATGGCGGTGGTGCCCTCGTACAGGGAGTCGATCTTGGCGTCCCGGATGTACTGCTCCACCGGGTAGTCCTGCAGGAAGCCGGACCCACCGAAGGTCTGCAGGCTCTCGGTGAGCTTGGCGTAGGCCTGCTCGGAGCCGACACCCTTGACGATCGGGAGCAGCAGGTCGTTGATCTTGGCGGCCAGCTCCGGCGTCACCCCGTGGATCGCCTCGGCGACCGCCGGGTCCTGGAACGTGGCGGTGTAGAGGTAGAGCGCCCGCAGGCCCTCGGCGTATGCCTTCTGGGTCATGAGCGACCGGCGCACGTCGGGGTGGTGCGTGATGGTGACCCGGGGAGCCGTCTTGTCGGTCATCTGGGTCAGGTCGGCACCCTGGACGCGGGACTTGGCGTACTCCAGTGCGTTCAGGTATCCGGTGGACAGCGTGGCGATCGCCTTGGTGCCCACCATCATCCGGGCCTGCTCGATCACCTCGAACATCTGCGCAATACCGTCGTGCACCTCGCCGACCAGCCAGCCGATGGCGGGCTTGTCGTGCACGCCCAGGGACAGCTCACAGGTGGCCGAAACCTTCAGGCCCATCTTGTGCTCGACGTTGGTGACGTACACGCCGTTGCGCTCGCCCGGCTCGCCCGTCTCCGGGTCGAACAGGAACTTGGGCACGAAGAACAGCGACAGCCCCTTGGTGCCGGGACCGGCGCCCTCCGGACGGGCCAGCACCAGGTGGAAGATGTTCTCGAACAGGTCGCCCGAGTCACCCGAGGTGATGAAGCGCTTGACACCCTCGATGTGCCAGGTGCCGTCCTCCTGCTGGATGGCCTTGGTGCGGCCGGCGCCGACGTCGGAGCCGGCATCCGGCTCGGTCAGCACCATGGTCGAGCCCCAGCGCCGTTCGGCAGCCAGCACGGCCCACTTCTTCTGCTCCTCGGTGCCGAGGTGGTACAGAATCTGCGCGAACCCGGCGCCGCCGGCGTACATCCACACCGCCGGGTTGGAGCCCAGGATGTGCTCGTTGATGGCCCACATCAGCGCCTTGGGCATCGGCATGCCGCCGAGTGCCTCGTCGAGGCCTGCCTTGTCCCAGCCGGCGTCGATCACGGCGTTGACGGACTTCTTGAAGGCCTCCGGCAAGGTCACCGAGAAAGTCTTCGGGTCGAAGGTCGGCGGGTTGCGGTCACCTTCGATGAAAGATTCGGCGACGGGCCCTTCGGCCAACCGGGCTACTTCCGCCAGAATCTCGCGGCCGGTGTCGGCGTCCAGGTCGCTGAATTCACCCTGGCCTAACGCCTTGTCGACACCCAGCACCTCGAACAGGTTGAATTCCTGGTCACGAACGTTGCTCTTGTAGTGGCTCACTACGGTCCTCCTCGTTGAGAATGCCACCTGTGGTTGGGTACTAGGTCTAAGTTACCCACCAGTAACACCGTTAAAATATCTCGGCTTCGTTGTTCAACGCAAGTCGATGTGAGGAACATTTCACGGCCTAACTAACCAACCGGTTGGGATACGGCTGATCGCAGCCCTGGCATACCTGCTTACCTGCGGCGATGATGGAGCGGATGTCGAATGTGGGGAGCGTCACGGCCCTTCCGATAGTGGATCTGGGGGCCGATTCCGACCGGCTGCGCGCCAGTCTGCGGCGGGCCGCACACGAGGTGGGCTTCTTCTATCTGCTCGGTCACGGGGTTCCCGCCGGGCTGGTGGCCCGGGTGCTCGATGCGGCGCGGCGGCTGTTTGCGCTGCCGCAGGCCGAGAAGGATGCCATCGCGATGGTGCGCAGCCCGCACTTCCGTGGCTACACCCGGCTGGGTGGGGAGTTGACCCGGGGCGAAGTCGACTGGCGCGAGCAGATCGACATCGGCCCGGAGCGTCCGCCCATCGGCGGACCCGGCCGGCCCGACTATCTATGGCTGCAAGGCCCCAACCAGTGGCCGGCCGCCATGCCTGATCTGCCGGGCATCGTCGCGCAGTGGGATGCTGCGTTGTCCGGCGTAGCGCGCACGTTGCTGCGGCACTGGGCGGCCGCCCTCGGCGCCCCGCCGGACGTCTTCGACGAGGCCTTTGCCGACCGGCCCGCAACGCTGATCAAGATCATCCGGTACCCGGCGCACGCCGCATCCCCGCAGGGCGTCGGCGCTCACAAGGACTCCGGGGTGCTCACGCTGCTGCTGGCCGAGCCGGGCAGCCGGGGCTTGCAGGTACGACGGTCTCCGGGGCAGGATCGCTGGGTCGACGTCCCACCGGTGGACGGCGCTTTCGTCGTCAACATCGGTGAGTTGCTCGAGGTGGCCACCGGGGGCTACCTGCGCGCCACCGAACACCGGGTGAATCTGGCCGACGCGGGTGCCGAGCGGATCTCGGTGCCCTACTTCTTCAACCCGGCGCTGCAGGCGCAGTTGCCGGTGCTGTCGTTGCCCGCCGAGTTGGCCGAACGCGCGCGCCCGGCGCCCGACCCGACGGATCCGATCCACTCCGTCTACGGCCGCAATGCCTGGAAGAGCCGGGTGCGCGCACACCCGGATGTGGCTGCCGCACACGGATACGCGCCGGGTAGGGTCGAAAGCGAGAATCCCGTTCTCGGCTCGAGGAGCGAATGAAGTCCGGTGAGTGTGAACAACAAGCTGACGCCGACGTCACTGCGTGAGGCTTTCGGCCACTTCCCGTCCGGGGTCATCGCGATAGCCGCCGAGGTGAACGGCGTACGCGAAGGCCTCGCCGCCAGCACGTTCGTGCCCGTGTCGCTGGAGCCGCCGCTGGTGTCTTTCTGCGTGCAGAACACCTCGACCACCTGGCCCAGGCTCAAGAGCGCGCCGATGCTCGGCATCAGCGTGCTCGGCGAGGCGCACGATGCGGCCGCCCGCACCCTGGCCGCCAAGACCGGCGACCGGTTCGCCGGGCTGGACACCGAATCCCGCGAGTCCGGTGCCGTCTTCATCAAAGGCACCGCGCTGTGGCTGGAAAGTGCGATCGAGCAATTGATCCCCGCCGGCGACCACACCATCGTCGTGCTACGGGTCAGCGAGGTCACCGTGGACGCCGAGGTGGCTCCGATCGTGTTCCATCGCAGCGTTTTTCGGCGCCTCGGCGTCTAGCGCCACCGGGCGCAACCCGTTCTAGGAGACTGCTGAATTAAGAGCGTTTGGGACGGGGCCTGTTCGATCGCTGTTGGGGCGATTCGGGTCACGGTAGAACGAGATGG
>RXJD01000076.1 GCA_003987775.1 Mycobacterium sp. | reverse complement strand
GGCCACCAACACTGAGGAATAATCACCAACCAACACCGCCAGGGGGTCAATATTCACCTGCCGCCAGGGGGTCAATTTTCAGCCGCCGCCGACACTATAGAGATAGTCACTCGATTCGAGCTTCGCTGCGGAAACAGCGAGTGCGAATCCGGCCAATCCTTTGCGCTCCTTGAGTCCCGACGCTGCGAAGCTCAACTTCTGCACTCCCCTGGTATCCAAGCCTCCCCATTTTGTTGCGCGTTGAGGGAGACTCCGACGATCCCGAAACTTGGCACTTGATCACAACGATCCGTGATGAACCTTGCAGCATTGATCGGTATCTCTATCAGTCAGGCATCGACGAGATGACGTTCATATTTCTAGATGGCACGCCGATGGTGGTTGTAAAGAAGACGGAGCTTGTCGAGTTCGCCATTCCGCGGCCCGTCGGCGGTTAGGCCGCGAATGATATCGCGCGTCTCACGAGGCTCGAATGTGAGAACGCATCTCTTAGGCGGCTGTTGATCGAGGCGAAGCTAGACAAGACGGCGCTTAAGAAAGACCTTGTGAGGCTCGAGGCGATTGTCGCCGGGTCTGTCTTGCGCAGTCGCCCACCCCCACCGCAAAGATTTCAGCTCCGCCGACTTTCTCACGGGCTATAACGACGGAGGGAACTCACTGCTAGCTTCAGGATGAGAAAGCTAGCTGGCGCATGTGCCTTCGGTGCCGTTTCCAATTTGCGCCGGTCAGCTGGTCCTTGGCCCTGCCGGATTGGAACAGCCTCACGATGCCGAGGATGAAGGCGATTGGCAGAAGTACCCTTCCGACGATGAGCGCCCCCGGGATGCAAGCGAAGATGAAGCCGACGATGCCGACTATTAGGGCGATCAACCCCAGCGGGTTTTTCCGCTTTGCCTGAAGTTGGGGTCCGGTGTAGGGCGGGTAGGGCGGCCCGGCAGCAGGGGGTCCTGGCTGCCAGCCAGATGGCGGAGGAGTTATTGCCATGCGGCGGATCTTATCCAGCCAGCAACACTGCGACAGGGAGCGGGCGTCGGTTAATTCGTCCGCCGGGCCTAGTGTTCGCGTCGTAGCAGCTCGCACCAGCTACCTCCACACCTTCTGCGTCGAACCGTGGTGAGTGTTCGTCTGCGTTTCGTATCATCCGGTAATGGCGTTCAGGAAAGGCCAAACGTTCGCCGGCTACCGGATCCTGCGCCTGCTCGGTTCTGGCGGCATGGGCGAGGTCTACCTAGCCGAGCACCCCCGCCTGCCTCGTCAAGATGCCCTCAAGGTGCTTCCCGCCGACGTATCCGCCGACATCGATTACCGCGCCCGATTCAACCGCGAGGCCGATCTCGCGTCGAAGCTCTGGCACCCGCACATCGTCAGCGTCCACGACCGAGGGGAGTGCGAAGGCCAGCTCTGGATCGCGATGGACTATGTGGACGGCCTCGATGCAGGCCGCCTGCTTGACAGCCGGTACCCGGACGGCATGCCAACCGGTCTTGTCGTGCGGGTAGTGAACGCAGTAGCTAGCGCCCTCGATTACGCACGTAAGCAGGGCCTGCTGCACCGCGATGTCAAACCAGCGAACATCATGCTCACTCACCTCGATGATGACGATGACGAGCAGCGGATCTTGCTGACGGACTTCGGTATTGCGCGGCAGATGGATGACATCAGCGGGCTGACT
The DNA here is from genome assembly GCA_003987775.1 of Mycobacterium sp. Classification (GTDB taxonomy): domain Bacteria; phylum Actinomycetota; class Actinomycetes; order Mycobacteriales; family Mycobacteriaceae; genus Mycobacterium. The sequence goes on along the minus strand of RXJD01000076.1, from coordinate 70,352 downwards.
TCAACCAATATGACAGTCGGGACTGTGGCCTATTCCGCTCCCGAGCAGCTGATGGGCGACGAGATCGACGAGCGCGCTGACCAATATGCTCTGGCTGCCACCGCTTATCAATTGCTGACCGGGCGACAGCCCGGTTCGTCGGACTCCACGTTTTTGCGCATTCCAATCCCGCTGTGGTGATCAGCCGACAACTGAATGCCGACCCGCCGCGCCTCTCCGACACCTACCCGCACCTGGCTTCACTGGACGAGCCGTTACGGCGCGCGCTGTCGAAGGCCCCTTCTGACCGCGCATCCGCTCCTCTAGCTGCGCACTGCGGTGTACCCGGAGCATGGTCACCATGGCCGGGTTCAGCGGGATGGTGCGCCGCGCCCTCTGGGTCTTGGGGCTCGCTCATTTGGATCTTGCCGCCGACTCGGCTCATGGTGGACAGCACCCTAATTACCCCGGCGTCCAGGTCGACCCGGTCCCACTGCAATGCCAGAGCTTCCCCACGGCGCAGGCCGGTGTTGGCGATCAGCTTCAAAACGGGTGAGTAGCGCAAGCCGTGGGCCCGGACGCGTGCCCGGGTGGATGCGGCTGAGGTTGCCGTACAACTCTCTAGTGGACGCCTTGCGGTCACTGACGGCCAGCGTGGTGGCACGCCAATGCGCGAGCCATGTCCCGACGGTGGACGTGGCGTCTTTGGGTGGCTTACCTTCGGCCAGGCGGTCTTTGACCTTTTCCAGCTCGGCGAGTGCGGCCTTGCGGGTCGGGCCGTAGACCGATGCGCGCTTGCGATGGCCGGTGTTCGCATCGAAGTAGGAGAGCCGGGCTTCAAAGCGCCCGTCTTCGCGCTGGTAGACGTTGCCCTCGGTGTTTGCTCGGCGCGTTGCCACGGCCCTATTTTACGCCACCAATTGCCGTCACAATTGGCGTCAAAGGCCCGTGAGAGCAAGAAGGTCACAGGCAAAAACCGCCTCTGACCTCTGTCGGGCTGACAGGATTTGAACCTGCGACCACTTGACCCCCAGTCAAGTGCGCTACCAAACTGCGCCACAGCCCGGTGCTGCCGATCCGTGAACCAGCAGCAGGTCGACAGCCTACCGCAGCCCCCAACCCGCTCCGCTAGGCCACCTGCGCGTCGCCCGCCGAGGCCCGCCGCCACAGCAGCGACGAGTACACCGTCCGCCCGTCGGGCAGGGTCAACTCCGACGACAGGGTGAGCTGGTCGCCGTCCAGGTCGCTGTGCCGCAGGTGGAATTGGCCCAGGTAATTCGGCACCAGGGACAGCGTCGCCTGGTGACGGATGTCGCCGGTGTCCTCGTCGACGAAGTACCGCCCGCTGTAGGCCAGATATCCCAGCGCCGCGGCGGCCGCCTGCTCGGTCGTGCCACCGCTGGCCACCGGCCGGTCGTAGTTCGGCCGGCCCGCGGACTGGATCTGCGCCGACATATAACCGTCGGGCGTGTACATGATCAGACCCTGGGCATCGTCACCGTGCGGGTACCTGGGCGGTCCGTCGGGACTGTCCCGCTCTACGTAGGAAACCAGACTCCAGGCTCCGATAAGACTGTCCTGCAATGACTTTGACATGTCGAAAATCTCCTCAGTAACGGGTGCGCGACCGGGTGTCGACCTTCGACACCCACGCCCGCAGCACCTGGGCGAGTTCGGCCTCGCGGCCGTAGAACCGCTGCGCCGGAACCGGCACGCTGACCGCGACCAGCACATCGCTCACGCCGTGCAGCACCGCTCCCACCGCGCAGATGCCTTCGGTCTGCTCTTCACGGTCATAGGCGACGCCGTCGGCCCGGACGCGATCCAGTTCGGCGCGCAGTGCCGCCTGATCGGTGATGGTGTTCGTGGTCAGCTGCACCAGCCGCTTGGGCATGGCCTGAGCCAGCTGATCGGCGGGCAGCGCCGCCAGCAGAGCCTTGCCGTTGGCGCTGCAGTACAGCGGGAACGTCTCCCCCACCGCACTCACCGCCTGCAGACGGTGCGGCGCGACGACCTGGTCGATGAACGCTGCGCGGTCGCCGTCCAGGATCGACAGGTCCACCGTCTCGTTCAAGCTGCGCGACAGCTCGGTCAAAAAAGGGTGCATATCGGTCACGACACCGAGTCGCACCGTGTTGGCCATCCGCGCGATCTCCGGACCCAGCCGGTAGGGCCCGCGGCCGCCCCGGCGCGAGGCGACCAGTCCCTCGTCTTCGAGCGCGTTCAGGATCCGGCTCACGGTCGAGCGCGCCATGCCGACCCGTTCACAGATGTCCGCCTGATTGAGCCCGCCCGGATGGGACTGCAGCACCCGCAGAATCTCCGCGGCCCGGGCAATGACCTGGATGCCGCCGCTGCGGGCCTCGGAATTGTCGGGCAACGCTGTCACCGCAGAACTCCTCTCCCGGCCGGCAGTTGCAGCACGGCCTCGGCTTCTTCGACGGAGGCCAGCGTTAGGTCCAGGGCCTGCGCCAGACGCGTCGTGCGCGAGACCAGGGCCAGATTGCTCGGCGCCAGCTCACCCTTGCGCAAGTACAGCGTGTCCTCCAGACCGACGCGCGCATTGCCGCCCAGTGCCAAGCCCATCGCGGTGAGCTCAAGATTGGCCCGACCGATCGCGATGACTTGCCAGATCGCCCCCGGGGGAAGCCGGCGCACCATGGTGAGCAGATTATCGGCGGTGGCGGCCATGCCGCCCTGCACCCCGAGCACGATGCTGAATTGCAGCGGTTCGGCCAGCAGCCCTTCGGCCCACAGGCGCAGACACGCCTCCAGATGACCGGTGTCGTAGATCTCCAGCTCGGGTTTGATGTCCAGCTCGGCCATGCGTCCGGCGAGCCGGCGCACAGCAGTGGGCGGGTTGCGAAACTCCCCGGCGCCGAAGCTCATTGAGCACGGGTTGAGCGTGGCCATCCGCGGTCGCAGCTCGACCAGCCTCTCCCGTTCCTCGAACGGCACGCTGAGGCCGACTCCGGTCGACATCTGGATCAGGATCGGGCAGCGTTCGCCGATCAGATCCATCGTCCGTCGCGCGATGTCGAGATCGGCTGTCGGCCTTTCGTTTTCGTCGCGAAGATGGATGTGAGCGACGGACGCGCCCGCGTGATATGCCTGCTCGACGGCGGTCGCGATCTCCTCCGGCGTGGTGGGCAGGGCCGGATTGTCGGCTTTGGTGGCGATGGGTCCCGTCGGTGCGACGGTGACGATGACGCTCATGACCGGGCCCCTTCCGGATGCGCGATGGTGACGAGCAACAGTGCCTCGTCGTCCGAGCGATTCAGGATCGACCTCGTCTCGCCCTTGGCCAGGTGCATGCTGTCGAGCCGGCCCAGCACCGTCTCCCCTTCGTCGGTGTAGATGACCAGCTCGCCGTCGAGCACGACGTACACCGTTTCCTCTGGGGCGGCGGACTTTTCGGCCATGCCGCCCGGGTGGTAGAGCGACACCCCCACCCAGAACCGCTCGGTGGTCCCGGCTTCCAGGCCCTGCAATCGCGAGGTGCACACGTGGTGATGCGCGGGAGCCACATACGTGGGAGCATCGCAGACGCGAGTCACGTTCATCCTCAGGCCGCCTCGCCCGTCTCGATGCGGTAGCTGCCGGTGGGATCGACGATCGCGACCAGACGCACGATGCAGCCGTCGCCGCCCACCCAGCGCCATGGGAACGCCGCGAAGGTGACCCGCTTTCCGGTGACCTTGTCCAGGTCGCCGCCGACATTTTCGAAGCCGTAGATGCCCTTGGACAGGATCGCCCGATGGCACGGTTCCCACTCCGGGAAGTCGTCGAGCACTTTGCGCCCGGTCAGCTGCTCGTATTCCGCCACCGCCCAGGGCAACAGGCCGCCCTGCGCTTCGGCCGGACCGTGCGGTGCGATCGCGGTGGCCAGCGGGTGATCCAGCGCCTGGGTGTCGGTGCCCACGGCCTTGACGCCCTTGGCGGCGAACCATTCGCCGGCTTCTTTGTAGAAGCCCGGCGAGTAGGCGTAGTACTCGGCGCTGTCGGCGTATTTGTGGTGCCAGCCGGTGTTGACGATGACGATGTCGCCGGGCCGGATCTCCGGTGTGACGTTCTCCAGGTCGTCGGCGGTGACGACGCCCCACTTGTCCTTGGGAATCGAAACCACGACACCGGTGCCGAAGAATGCGCTCAACGGGATCTCTTCCAAGAACGGCGTGCCTTCGACCACGTGTGCGGGGGCGTCGATGTGGGTGCCGGAATGCATGACGGTGGTGATCTTCTGGGTCAGCACCCGGCTTTTCGCCATCCCGTGCAGCCGCTCGATCTTGACGTCCTCGAAGTAGGGCCATGCCGGCACGCCGTGCCCCCACGGGTGCGAGAGGTCGTAGAACTCCAATGCTGATTCGGCTTTACCGAGGGGCCAGGTGAATTCCATGGCTATGACATCCTTTCTGTGTTGAGTTGCCGACTGATGTGCCCGGCCAACCGGGCCGCCGTCTCTTCCCGGGCGCCTGGCGGCCAGTCGAGAAATCCCCGCCCCGTGCGTGCTCCCAGGTGGCCCGCGTCCACCAGCTCGCGCAGCAGCGGGCTGGGATGCGGGTCGCTGTTGATGTTCGGAATCACGGCGTCATGGATCGCCAGCGTCAGGTCCAGGCCGATGTAGTCGGCGTTCTCGAGAGGACCGAGCACGGCCAGACGCAGCCCGATGGTGTTGCGCACCACCAGATCCACCGTCTCGGCGTCACAGATGCCCTCGGCCACCAACGCCATCGCCTCGCGCCACAGCGCATGCTGCAGACGGTTGCCGATGAATCCCGCGACGTCACGACCAACCCGCACCGGCAGTTTCCCGGCCTGGTTCAGCAACGCGACGATTCGGTCCACGGTGTCGGCGTGCGTCCGCTCGCTGGGGATGACCTCGACGACCGGGATGAGGTCGGGCGGATTCCAAAAGTGCATGCCGATGACGCGGCCGCCGTCTTCGACCCGCTCGGTGACGGCGCCGATCGGCAGCACGGAGGTGTTGGTGGCCAGGACCGCACCCGGCGGCGTCAGTCCGGCCAGGCGCTCGAAGAGTTCCTGCTTGACAGCGAGGTTTTCGACGATGGCCTCGACCACCAGGTCGCAATCCCGCACCGCCGCAGCCAGATCGGCGGTGGCAGACACCGAACCGCGCTGCGCCCCGGACACCTCGTTTGCCTCTGTGGCTGCGGCACTGAGGATTTCGGCGTTGGTGTCGGTGATGACGACGTCGAGTCCCGCCGAGGCCAGCACACCCGCGATGCGACGGCCCATCAGGCCGGCGCCGACCACCGCCGCACGGGTGAAGCCGGGCGAGCTCAGCATGCGGTGTACCCCCCGTCCAGATACATCACCTGGCCGGTGTAGAAACTGGAGGCGTCACTGAGCAGATAGATCAGGGCGCCGACGAAATCTTCGGGTTCTGCGAAGCGTCCCAGGGGGATTCGGGCGAACATGGTTTCCCGGGTGGTGCGTCCTTTTTCGTCGTCGGCGTACATCCACTCGGTCAGTTCGGACCGGAATACCGTGGGGGCCAGGGCGTTCACCCGGATGCCGTTTGCGCCCCACTCGGCGGCCAGCGACTTGGCGAGCAGATCGGTTCCCGCTTTGGACGGACAGTAGGCGCTGTAGCCCGCGCTGTGGCCCAATGCCCCACGCACGGAGGACACCAGCACGATGCTGCCGCCGAGCCCCTGCTCGAGCATGACCCGCCCGGCCGCCTGACTGACCAGCCACGCGCCCCGCACGTTGGCCCCCATCACCTTGTCGAAGTCCTCGACGGCCATCTCGGTGATGGGCTGGACGTGGTTCATGCCGGAGGCGACCAGCACCCCGTCCAGCCGTCCGTGACGCGCGACGGCAGCCTCGACCATGGCCTGTGCGTCGGCCGGGGTTTCGGGCCGGCACGGAACCACCACCGCACCGTCGATGCCGGCGTCGTCGACCAGGTCGGCCAGGCCGGCCGCATTGCCGCCGGCCAGGGTCAACCGGGCTCCCGCGTCGGCGAGCGCCCGCGCCGCGACACGGCCGAGTGAACCGGTCGCTCCGGTGATCAATATCGACTTGTCCCGCACGCTGAACCGCGTCTGGCTTTTGCTGAGAGCCTGCTGCGTCGTCATCGTAATACCTCGCTAATCCCACGATGCAGTCATCTATATCCGCTATACGAGAGATGTTAGAAAGCGCCGTCCGCGCATGTCAACGGCATATTCCTGTGACGTAGCTTTCTATGCCCGCATCGTGGGAATCCTCAATGCGGGAGCGATTAAGCGGGTGCGATCAGCGGCGCTTGGCCGAGCGCTTCTCCCGCATGCGCACGTTGATCCGAATCGGGCTGCCCTCGAATCCGAACGTTTCGCGCAGCCGCCGCTCCAGGAACCGGCGATAGCCGGCTTCCAGGAATCCGGTAGTGAACAGCACGAACGTCGGCGGGCGGGCGGTGGCCTGAGTGGCGAACAGGATGCGTGGCTGCTTGCCCCCGCGGACCGGCGGCGGCGTCGCCGCCACCACCTCCTTGATCCAGCTGTTCAGCGGCCCGGTCGGAATCCTGGCGTCCCACGAAGCCAGCGCGGTTTCCATCGCGGGCACCAGCTTCTGCACCGCCCGGCCGGTCTTGGCGGAGATGTTGACCCGCTGGGCCCAGCGCACCTGCACCAGCTCCCGGTCAATTTCACGGTCCAGCAGGTCGCGCCGATCCTCGTCGACGAGGTCCCACTTGTTGTAGGCGATCACCAGCGCGCGGCCGGCCTCGATCACCATCGACAGCACCCGCAGGTCCTGTTCGGTGAGCGGCTGTGAGGCGTCGATCAGGATGATCACCACTTCCGCCGCGTCGATGGCGCCTCGGGTGCGCACCGAGGCATAAAACTCGTGACCGCTGGCCTGCCCGACCTTGCGCCGTAAACCGGCGGTGTCGACGAACCGCCACACCTTGCCGCCCAGCTCGATCAGCGAGTCCACTGGATCGACCGTCGTTCCGGCGACGTCGTGGACCACCGATCGCTGGTCGCCGGCCAGCTTGTTCAGCAGGGAGCTCTTGCCCACGTTCGGTTTTCCGACCAGGGCTACCCGGCGCGGGCCACCGCCGCTCGACGTGACCTCCGAGACCTCGGGCACCGCGTTCAGCACCGCGTCGAGCAACTCGGCGACGCCGCGACCGTGCATGGCGCTGATCGGGAAGGGCTCGCCCAGGCCCAGCGACCACAGCTCGGCGGCGTCGGATTCGGCCCTCTCGCTGTCAACCTTGTTGGCCGCCAGGAACACCGGCTTGCCGGAACGCAGCAGGATGTGGGCGGCGGCCTCGTCGGCCGCGGTCGCCCCGACCGTGGCATCGACCACCAGGATCACCGCGTCGGCGGTGCGCATCGCCACCGACGCCTGCTCGGCGACCAACTGCTGCAGGCCTTTTGCGTCGGGTTCCCATCCCCCGGTGTCCTGCACCACGAATCGGCGCCCGGTCCACAGCGCGTCGTAGGACACCCGGTCCCGGGTCACACCCGGGACGTCCTGCACCACCGCTTCGCGCCGGCCGATGATCCGGTTCACCAACGTCGACTTGCCGACATTGGGCCGCCCCACGATCGCCACGACGGGCGCCGGGCCGGCCTCGGCGAACTCATCCGAGTCGGAATCCGCTATTTCCCAGTCACTTTCGTCGGACCAGGTACCGTCCTCGGTCATCGCACCGCCCCACTTCGCTGGGTGACCAACTCCTGCAGATGAGCGATCACCTCCGCCTCGGTCATGTCGCTGGTGTCGACGACGATCGCGTCCGGCGCGGCGCGCAGCGGCGACACCGCCCGGGTCGAGTCGAGGTGGTCGCGGCGGCGGACGTCGGCCAGGACTGCCTCGTAATCGTCGGCCAGCCCCGACCGGATATTCTGCGCGTTGCGTCGCTGCGCGCGCGTCTCGGCGGAGGCGGTCAGGTAGATCTTCACCGGCGCGTCCGGGAAGACCACTGTCCCGATGTCACGTCCCTCGACGACGATCGTCTCTGGGCCCTCGGCCATCTGGCGCTGAATGTCGACCAGGCGGTGACGGACGGAGGGTACCGCCGACACCGCGGACACCGCCCGGGTGACGTCGTCGCCGCGTATCTCGGCGGAAACGTCTTCGCCGGATAGGAAGAAGCTGCTCGCGTCGGGGTCGTAGCCCACCGAAAGCTCTGCCGTGGCGGCGGTTTCACTCACCGCTTCGGCGTCGGCAGGATCGATTCCGGCGCGCAGCACCGCCAGTGTCACCATCCGGTACATCGCTCCGGTGTCGAGGAAACGCGCACCCAGTCCACGCGCCAATCCCCGTGATACCGAGGACTTTCCGGTCCCCGCCGGACCGTCGATCGCCACTACCACGCTCACAACCCCACCGCCTTGTACAGTTGCCCGATCTCGTCGTGCCGCAGGGCCCGCACCGAGCCGGGGCGCTGCTTGCCGAGCGTCACCGCGCCGATGTCGGTGCGCACCAGCGCCTCGACCGGGAACCCGACCGCCGCCAGCAACCGGCGGACGATCCGGTTGCGGCCCTCGTGCAGCGTCACCCGCACCAGCGACTTGCCCGGAATGGAGTCCACCACCGCGAAGTCGTCGAGCCGGACCGGGCCGTCGTCCAATTCGATGCCGGCCCGCAGCTGCTTGCCCAGCCCGCGCGGCACCGCACCGGTGACGGTGGCGAGATAGGTTTTGGGCACCTGGTGGGAAGGGTGCATCAAACGGTGTGCCAGCTCCCCGTCGTTGGTCAGCAGGATCAACCCTTCGGTGTCGGCGTCCAATCGTCCGACGTGGAACAACTTCTTGTTGCCGCGTACTTTTCGTTCGATCAGGTCGCCGATGCACGGCCGGCCCCGATCGTCGGACATGGTCGAGTGCATACCGCGCGGCTTGTTCAGCGCGAGGTAGACCAGCGAATCGTCCAGGATCACCCGGGCACCGTCGACGCGGATCACCGAAGCGTCGGGATCGACCCGGGTGCCCAGCTCGGTCACCACCTGACCGTCGACCTCAACCCGGCCGTCGATGATCATGCGCTCGGCTGCCCGGCGCGAGGCAATCCCGGCCTGGGACAACACTTTCTGCAGGCGGATCCCCCGCTGCTCGTCGGAGCCGGCCATCAGTCGTGGTCCACGTCGAACGTCAGCGGCTGATCGGAGGGCCGGCCGCCGTTGAGTTTGATGAATCGTGGCTCGCTGTCCAGGGACTCGCTGAGGTCGTCGATGGTGTCGACATCGGGCAACAACGGTGCGATGTCGGGCAGTTCGGACAACGACGTCAGGCCCAGCCGTTCGAGGAACAGCTCGGTGGTGGCGAAAGTGACTGCGCCGCTGTCTTCGTCGTTGCCGACTTCGGTGATCAGACCGCGCGCCAACAATGTTCGCATCACGGCGTCCACGTTGACACCGCGCACCGCACTCACCCGCGCGCGGGTTACCGGCTGGCGGTAGGCCACCACGGCGAGCGTCTCCAGCGCGGCCCTGGTGAGTTTGCTGCGCGCACCGTCCAGCAGAAGTTTCTCGACGTAGGGCGCAAAACGCGCCCGGGTGTAGAGCCGCCAGCCCTCGCTCGTCTGGCGCAGGTCGATACCGCTGTCGCGCTCGGTGAGTTCGTCGGCCATCAACCTCAGCCTGGCCGCGACCCGGTAGACGGGTTGCTCGGTGGCCGAGGCCAGCGCCTCGGCGGTCACCGGGGTGTCCACCACCAGCAACAGCGATTCGAGCACCCGGCCGAGCTCTTCGGGGTCCATCTCGGCGGGTTCGGCGATATCCGGGATGCCAGCATCCAGCTCGCCACCGGGCGGCAGTTGGGTCATCTACTGATCTCGCACTTCTAGCAACGATTCGCTCGTTGGCCGTTCCCCGGTCCACGAAACCTGGAGCACGCCAAGGGGCTCGGACTGGTCGAATGCTACAGCCCGCGACCGATACAGTTCGAGCAGCGCAAGGAAGCGCCCGACGATCTCGACCGGCACGGTGCAGTCGGCTACCAGCTCAGAGAACGAGGCCCACTGGCCGCTGCCGCGCCCTTCCAGCATGGTCAGGATGTGCCGGGCCTGCTCGGGCACCGACACCGGCTCCACGTGCAGATGCCCGAGGCCCACCGTCGGAACCGGGCGCGGGGTGAAGGCGATTGCCGCGATCTCGGCGAACCGGTGCGCGTCGACACCGATCATCACCTCGGGCAGCAGGCCCTCGAAGCGCTCCTCGAGCGCCACCGAGCGGGGATAGCTGCGCATCGCGGTGGCTTCCAGCTCGGCGAACATCTCTGCGACGTGCTTGAAGGCCCGGTACTGCAACAGGCGCGCGAACAACAGGTCGCGTACTTCCAGCAGTGCCAGGTCTTCCTCGTCGTCGACTTGGCCGGTGGGCAGCAGCCGTGCGGCTTTGAGGTCCAGCAAGGTGGCGGCGACCACCAGGAACGCTGTCGTCTCTTCGAGATCCAACTGCGCGCCGATGGTCTTGGTGTACGCGATGAAATCGTCGGTGACCTGGTGTAGCGCCACCTCGGTGACGTCGAGCCGGTGGGCGAAGATGAGCTGCAGGAGCAGGTCGAACGGCCCTTCGAAGTTGGTCAGCCGGACCTGGAACCCGCTCTCGGATGGCGCCGGACTGTCAGGGCCGCTCACACGCCGAATCGGTCGATGAACTCGCGGGCCAGTGAGCGATACGCAAGCGCGCCTGCTGACCGGGGCGCCCATGTGGTGATGGGTTCGCCCGCGACACTGGTCTCCGGGAAGCGGACGGTGCGGGTGATCACGGTGTCGAACACTAGATCACCGAACCGTTCGACGACGCGGGCCATCACCTCGCGGGAGTTCACGGTACGTGGGTCGTAGCGGGTGATCACGATGCCGCTGATGTCCAGCTTGGGATTCAGGCGGTCGCGCACCTTGTCCACGGTGTCGGTGAGCAGCGCCAGGCCACGCAGCGAGAAGAATTCGCATTCGGTGGGGATGACGACGCCTTCGGCACAGGCCAGGCCGTTGACGGTGAGCAGCCCCAGAGACGGCTGGCAGTCGATCAGCACGTAGTCATAGCGGTCCAGCACCGGATACAGCGCACGGGCCAGCGTCTGCTCCCGTCCCACCTCGTTCACCAGCTGAATCTCGGCGGCCGACAGGTCGATGTTGCTGGGCACCAGGTCCAGGTTCTTGACCCGGGTGTTGATCAGCACGTCGTCGACCGACACCCGCGACTCCACCAGCACGTTGTGAATGGTTTTTTCCAACTCGTAGTGCGGCACACCCAGACCGGCGGACAGCGCCCCCTGCGGGTCCATGTCCACCAGCAGCACCCGCCGGCCGTATTCGGCAAGAGCGGCGCCCAGGTTGATCGTCGATGTGGTTTTGCCGACGCCACCCTTCTGGTTGCACATCGCGACGACCTTGGCCGGGCCGTGGCTGGCCAGTGGTTTCGGATCAGGAATCGCCCGCGGCGGCCGGCCGGTCAGGCCGATCTCTGGACCCGAGTGGTCGGTCATGCCCGGTGGCGGTGGGTGGTGACGGGCGTCAGCGTGGACATTGCAGGAAAGTCTAACGGGTGGACGGGCCTGCGCCGGGAGGCCCGCAGGCAACCTTCGGGACGCGTCGGCTCAGGTCCAGTAGCGGGTGCGGGTTCGGCCTCGAACCCAGACGGCGCCGCGGATGCCTATGGTGTGGACATGGATCTGAAGCGACGCATACCCCTGCTGCGGTGGTCGGTGTGGCGGATGGCCACCGGAGCGCGCAACATCACCAGGACCGGCCAGATCGGTGACGGACGTGAGGCGGCGGTGGTCGACTACGTGGTGAACCACGCGCGGGCCGGTGACATCGACGACGTGTTGGCCACCATCGACAAGTTCGCCTACGAGAAGTCGATGTTGATCAATGTCGGCGACGAGAAGGGCCAACTGCTCGACGCCGCCGTGCGCCGCGCCAACCCGTCGCTCGCGCTCGAGCTCGGTACCTATGTCGGATACGGCGCCCTGCGGATCGCGCGGGCCGCGCCGCAGGCCAAGGTGTTCTCGATCGAACTCGCCGAGGCCAACGCCGCCAACGCCCGGCGGATCTGGGGTCACGCCGGCGTGGCCGACCGGGTGACGTGTGTGGTCGGCACCATCGGTGACGGGGGGCGCACCTTGGACGTGCTGGCCGACGATCACGGATTCACCTCTGAGGCAGTCGATTTCCTTTTCCTGGACCACGACAAAGACGCCTACCTGGACGACCTGCAAAGCATCTTGGCCCGCGGGTGGCTGCACCGGGGGTCGATCGCTGTCGCCGACAATGTCCGGGTGCCCGGCGCGCCGAAGTACCGCGCCTATATGCGGGAACAACAGGGCGCGACGTGGAACACCGTCGAGCACAAGACCCATCTCGAGTATCAGTCGATGGTGTCCGACCTGGTGCTGGAGTCCGAGTACCTCGGTTAGGCGCGCGAGCAGACGCAAAATCCCGTTGGAGCGGCTGCTCCACGGTGATTTTGCGTCTGCTCGCGCCAGTTGGGTGACCCGCGCGGAGCGCCAGTTGGGTGACCCGCGCGGAGCGCCAGCTGGGTGACCCGCGCGAGGGCCGGTCAGGTGGCGCGCGGGTGGGCGCCGGCCCATACCTCACGCAGCGCGTGCACCGTGACCAGGGTGTAGATCTGCGTAGTGGTCACCGACGCGTGACCGAGCAACTCCTGCACCACCCGCACGTCGGCGCCGCCTTCGAGCAGGTGCGTGGCGAAGGAGTGCCGCAGCATGTGCGGCGACACACCCGAGGTGATGCCGGCGCGTTCGGCCGCGTCCTGCAACACCTGCCACGCGCTCTGGCGCGACAACCGGCCGCCGCGGGCGTTGAGGAAGATGGCCGGGGTGCCGCGTCCCCGCCGGGCCAGGTCCGGGCGACCGCGCACCAGATAGGCGTCGAGTGCCTGCACGGCAGGGCGGCCCACCGGGACCAGGCGCTGCTTGCCGCCCTTGCCACGCAACAACACCGACCGCGAATGGGTGTCGATGTCGTCGACGTCCAAACCAACGGCTTCGGAGATGCGCGACCCCGTCGAATACAACAGCTCCAGCAACGCCCGGTTGCGCAAGGTCAGCGGCCCGTCGGACGCATCCTCGCCGCCCGCCGCCTCGAGCAGCGCCAGCACCTGGTCGACGGTCAGGCTCTTCGGCAGCCGCCGGCCCGGCGTCGGCGGTCGGACCGCCCGCGCCACATCCAGCTCCGCCAGCCCTTCGGCGGCCGCGAACCGGTGCAGACCGCGCACGGCGATCAGGGCCCGCGCCGCCGAGACCGCGGACAGCGCCACCGCACCCGTTTCGGGATCACCACGGCGCAGCGCCACCAGGAACTCGCTGACGTCGTTCTCGCCGACCTTGGCCAGATCGTGAATACCGCGTTCTTCCAGATGCTTTGAGTAGCGGCGCAGGTCGCGGCGATAGGAGCTCAGGGTGTTGGCCGCCACGCCACGCTCGATCGTCAGATGGTCGAGGTAACCCTGCATCTGCGCGTCGAGCGTCAGCGCCGCAGTCATGGCGCGGCCTTGCGCTTGGCGAATGCCGTCGGCCTGTCGATCCACGGGGTGTCCAGCGGACGCGGCTTGGCGATGCCGGCGGTGACCGCGTGGGCGGCGAAGATCCCCGCGATGGCAATCGAATTGACGATTTCCCCGCGAAACACCCGATCGATCGCGTCAGCCAGCGGAAACCACTGCATCGTCATGTCGGCCTCTTCGTCGTGCGCCGCGGGACGGCCGATGTCACTGAGGCCGGTGGCCAGAAACACCCGCACCGATTCGTCGCTGAAGCCCGGGGCGGTGTTGACGTCCAGCAGCACCTGCCAGGTACGGGCGTGCAGTCCGACCTCCTCCTCGAGTTCGCGTTCGGCGGTGAGGTGTGGCGCTTCTCCCGGAGCGTCAAGCAGTCCGGCCGGCAACTCCCAGATTCTGCGGCCATAGGTGTGCCGGTACTGGTAGACCAGTGCGATGTCGTCGTCCTCGTTCAGCGCGACCACCGCCACCGCGCCGTAGTGCTCGACGACTTCGCGTTTCGCGATGTTGCCGCCGGGCATCAGAACCTCGTCCCGGCGTAGCGCGAAAATGGCTCCCTGGTAGAGAATTTCGGACGAGACCGTCTCGAAGTCGTGTTCAGCCACGGGTGGCGGGTTCGGCTATCGACTGCCCTACCGCCGAACCGTCACTGTCTCGACGCTCGTTGCCGTTGGATGCGTGATGCTCCGGGATCTCGGGGATTTCGACGGGTAGAAGTTCACCCGCCTTGTAGTCGATGGCCGCCTTGACGAACGCCACGAAGAGCGGATGCGGCCGCGTCGGCCGGCTCTTGAGCTCGGGGTGGGCCTGGGTGCCGACGATGAACGGGTGCTGCTCCGGCGGGTATTCGACGAACTCGACCAGGTGCCCGTCGGGTGACGTCCCGCTGAAGCGCAGTCCGCTCTCGGCGATCCGCTCCCGGTAGGAATTGTTGACCTCGTAACGGTGGCGATGCCGCTCGGACACCTGGGTGGCCTGATACGCCTGGGCCACAATCGAATCGGGCTCCAAGACGGCCGGGTAGGCGCCCAGCCGCATGGTGCCGCCGAGGTCCGCCTCGCCGGCAACGGCCTGTTCCTGGTCGGCCATCGTGGAGATCACGGGATCGGGTGTGTCCGGCTCGAACTCGGCGGAGTTCGCCTCGGTGAGACCAACCGAGCGGGCGGCTTCGATCACGATGCACTGCAGCCCGAGACACAGCCCCAGCACCGGCAACCCACGCGCCCGCGCGTAGCGGATGGCGCCGATCTTGCCCTCGATGCCGCGGATGCCGAAACCGCCGGGGATCAATACGGCGTGCACGTCGCCCAGCGTGGCCGCCGCACCGCTGGGCGTCTCGCAGTCATCCGAGGCCACCCAGACGATTTCGACCTTGGCGCGGTGCTTGAACCCTCCGGCGCGTAACGCCTCACTGACCGACAGGTAGGCATCGGAGAGCTCAACGTACTTGCCCACCAGAGCGATTCGCACCGTGTCGTGCGGTTCATGCACCCGGCGCAGCAGGTCGTCCCATTCGGTCCAGTCGACGTCGCGGAACGGTAGGTTCAGCCGACGCACCACGAAGGCGTCGAGTTCCTCGCGGTGCAGCACCTTGGGGATGTCGTAAATCGAGGGCGCGTCCGGGGTGGAGATGACACCGTCGATGTCGACGTCACACATCAGCGCGATCTTGTTCTTCAGCGCTTCGGGGACGTCACGGTCACAGCGCAGGATCAGTGCGTCCGGGCTGATACCGATGCTGCGCAGCGCGGCGACCGAGTGTTGGGTGGGCTTGGTCTTGAGTTCACCGGACGGCGCCAGGTAGGGCACCAGCGATACGTGCAGGAAGAACACGTCTTCGCGGCCGAGATAATGGCGGACCTGGCGGGCCGCCTCCAGGAACGGCTGCGATTCGATGTCGCCGACGGTGCCGCCGATCTCGGTGATGACGACGTCGGGCCGGTGGCCGCTCGCGTCCGGTTCGGCCATCGCCAGGATTCGCCGCTTGATCTCGTCGGTGATGTGCGGAATCACCTGGACTGTGTCGCCCAGATACTCGCCGCGGCGCTCCTTGGCGATCACCGTCGAATACACCTGGCCCGTCGTCACATTCGCCGACCCGGACAGGTCACGGTCGAGGAAGCGCTCGTAGTGGCCGACGTCGAGGTCCGTTTCGGCTCCGTCCTCGGTGACGAAGACCTCGCCGTGCTGGAACGGATTCATGGTGCCCGGGTCGACGTTGAGGTACGGGTCCAGCTTCTGCATCGTGACGTGCAAACCGCGTGCGGTCAGCAACTGGCCGAGGCTGCTCGCCGTCAGGCCCTTGCCCAGTGATGAAGCGACCCCACCGCTGACGAAGAGGTGCTTGGTGGCAGTTTGCGGATGCTTACGCAACTAGGCGAACCTCCGTGAAGGGCAGGGCTGATGCAGAAAAGTCAAACGTGCTGGGCCTGCCGACCCACGGAAACTCACCCTAACATCCACGGCGGCCCGCCGTGTCGAACACGCCCTACTGCGGCACTGTCACCGACGTGGCGCCGTGCCCGGTGCCGTAGTGACCGGGATGGCCGCCGCCGACGAGATCGTGCAGGGCGAGGATGGCCGTGATGCGTCCGGGCTCGACGTCGACGTCGTCAACGGTGCTGATGGCAGCCGCCATGCCGGCGTCGGCGCGGGCCACCGCCACTGCGGCGCTACCGCCGGCCGAGCCGTCCCGGCCGGCCAGGACGGTGCCCGAGCCGTGCGGAGCCAGGGCAGCGGCGAACCGCGCCACGGTGACGCCCTGGTTGCCGGCGTCGGCGGGGACCGCCCCGCCGGTGACCACGATGGCGGCGTTGGCCGCTGCCATGTGGTTGTTGGGCTGGTAGGTGATGAAGCCGGTTTCGCGCAGGGCGCCCAGCACGGTGTCGCGCGACGTGTCGTCCACGGCCGGCGCCTGCGGGTTGGTGTTGACCAGCAGGGCGATGCCCAGCAGATCACCGGCCTGTGAGCCCTGGTCGACCAGTTTGGTGCTCAACTGGGTGCCGGCGGGCAGGATCGAGGAGTTGACCACCGAGCGAAGCTTCTCCCCGGAGTTGGCCTCGACGAACTCGTGCGTCAACGAGACGGTACCGGTGACCGAGCCGCCGGCCTGCCCGATGATTTTCGACACCGCTGACACGTCGTCGTCCCTGGCGTCCGGGGTGCGGAACAACACCACCGTCTTGCCCGTCAATGCCTCGTGCACAATCCGGCCGAGCACTTGTGCATCGAAAGTGTTTGCTGCGCTGAGCTTCTCGTTCAGCTGATTGCGTTGGTCGTTGAGGCCGTTGACTTGACTGGCCAGGTCGCGCTTCTCGTTGCGCAGGCTGGACAGCACGGTGTCGGAGAAGAAGCCGGAGCCCAGCACCACGCCGATGGCCAGCGCCAGAAAGACGGCGGCCAGCGAAATGGCATGTTGGCGTAACGAGATCATCGGGGCACTTCCTAAGAGATCAGGTGCTGGATCCAGAGGGTGAAGCGGTTCCAGTACTCGACGATCCAGTGCATCACCACACCATCGGTGCGAGACACCCACAGCACGACGATGATCGCGATCAACATGGTGAGCGCGAGCAGCGCAATGGCACCGCCGGAGATGTGGTTGCGATACAGAGTGGCAACCGCTTTCGCGTCGACCAGCTTCTCCCCCACCCGCAGCCGGGTGAGGAACGTCGAGGGGTTGCTCTGCGAACGCGTCCGGTCGAAGAAGGTCTCGATGTTGGCGGTGTGCCCGGCGGTCACCAGGAGCGCGGCGCCGTGGTGATCGGCCAGCAGCAGAGCCAGGTCGGTGGCAGAGCCGGCGGCCGGGAAGGTCATGGCACCCACCCCGAGGTCCTGGATGCGTTCCAGGCCGGCGGCGTGTCCGTCGGCGTCGGCGGGCAGTACCACCTGGGCACCGCATTTGAGAACTTCGGCGCTGATCTGGTCGGGGTCGCCGACGATGAGCTGGGGACGGTAACCGGCCTTGCGCAGCACGTCGGCTCCCTGTCCGACGCCGACCAGGACGGGTTGGTACTCCTTGATGAACGGCTTGAGGGACTTCAGGTCCTCTTCGGCGCTTGGTTCTTCGGAGACGATGACCACGTGCCGGCGGCGCATGTCGACGTCGATGTCGGGAATGCCGATGCCGTCGATCAGCAGCGGGCTCTCGCTGCGGATGAACTCAATGGTGTTGCCCGCGAACGCTTCCAGGTGAGCGGCCAGCCCGCTCTTGGCCTCTCGCATGAGGTCGGCGATGTCGTGGTCGGTGCGCTCGGTGCCGCGGATCAGGCGGCGGTCCCCGGAGTAGACGCCGCCTTCATAGAGGCGGATCTTGGATCCGTCCTTGACCTTCTTGAAGATCTCGGGCCCGGTCTCGTCGATGAGGGTGACCCCGTTGTTGACCAGGACCTCGGGGCCCAGGTTGGGGTAGCGGCCCGAGACGGACGGGGATGCGTTGACGACGGCGGCGATGTCAGCTTCCACCAGTGCGTCGGCGGTGATGCGGTCGAGGTCGAGGATGTCGAGGACCACGATGTCGCCGGGGCACACCCTGCGCAGCAGTCGGTCGATATTCCGGTCCACTCGGGCGGTGCCCACGAGTCCGGGCCGGACGGTGTTGCGAGATAGAAGCGCTGACATCTTCATGGGAGCCGATTCTGTCGGCGATAGACGGCTGCATCGGGGAGGCGCGCCGTAACATCTGCCTCAGAAGTTATAAAGCGTCACATCTGTCACATCTTCATCGCGGGTTGGTTGCGAGGGTTTGGGCACGCCGCGCGTCTGCAGCCCGAGCGTGCGTGTCTGCACAACGACACGCCGCTGCAGCTGGCATTGAGCGCACGCTCACCCCAGACCAAGCCGCGCCCGGCCCCCGCCGGCGCGGGCTTACGCCACAGGTAACTACGCGCGGTCGGTCTGCGCGGTCTCGAGTAGTTCGCGAGCGTGCGCGCGGCCGCTGTCGGACTCCCCCAGCCCGGCCAGCATCCGGGCCAGCTCGGCCACCCGGTCCTCGCTGCTCAGGCGGCGAACGCCACTGGTGCCCTTTGGTCCCTGGCTGTGCACCACCAGGTGCACGTCGGCGTAGGCCGCAACCTGCGGCAGATGCGTGACGACGATGACCTGGTGGGTGCGGGCCAGCCGGGCCAGCCGTCGACCGATCTGAACAGCCGCGTAGCCACCCACGCCGGCATCGACCTCGTCGAACACCATCGTGGTGCCGGTGGCCGAAGCCGACAGCACCACTTCCAGCGCCAGCATCACCCGCGACAGCTCACCGCCCGAAGCGCTCTTGGCCAACGGCAGCACCGACATGCCGCGGTGCGCGGCGAAGCCGAACTCCACCACATCGATTCCGTCGGTGCCGACGCGAGCCGGTTCACCGTCGGGCAGGATCAGCGCGGACGGGTCGTGCGGATCGGCGGTATCGGTACTGACGCCGATCGTGAAATCCGCGTTGTTCATCGCCAGGCCGGCAAGCTCCGCGGTGACCTCTTTGGCCAGCTTCTTGGCGGCCCTACGCCTGATCTTGCTGAGATCGATTGCGGCTTGGCCCAATTCGCGCCCGAGTTCCTCGACCCGGCATTCCAACGCGGCCAGACCTTCTTCGGTCACGTCGAGCTGCGCCAGCCGGTCGCGCGAGTCCTGCGCCCACTGCAGCACGCCGTCGATGTCGGCGGCATACTTACGGGTCAGCGTGCGCAGTTGCGCCTGGCGGGCCAGTTTGGCGTCCAGTGCGCTGGCGTCGGTCGGCAGCGCCTCGAGGTAGTCGCCCAATTCGCCGACCGCGTCGATCACTACCGTCAGCGCGCCGCCGATCTGGTCGCCCAGTGCCCGCAGCCGGGCATCGCCGGTCGATTCCAGTGCGCCCCGGGCGCGCCCCAGAGCGTCGGCCGCCCCGAACGCCTCGTCGGACGAACTGGAGAGCACCTCGCGGGCCGAGGCAGCGGCTTCGCGCAGGGTGTCCAGTTCGGACAGCCGGACGATATCGGCGACCAGCGCTTCGTCTTCCCCCGGTTGCGGGTCGACGGTGTCAATCTCGTTGAGCGCGAACTTGAGTCGATCGGCTTCCTGAGCGATTTCGCGGGTCCGGTCCCGCCGGTCGGTGAGGTCGCGCCGGGCCGACAGCCACGCTTCCCGCAGTTTGCGGTAGCGCTCCAATGCGGCGCCGGTTGCCGCGAACCGGTCCAGCGCGCCGCGTTGCTCGTCGGGGCGCATCAGCCGCAGCTGGTCATTCTGCCCGTGCAGCGCCAACAGCTGAGTGGTGAAGCCGCTCAACGACTTCGCCGGCACGCTGCGGCCACCGAGGTAGGCGCGTGAGGGGCCGTCGCGGCTCACGGTGCGCAAGGCGATCACACTGCCGTCCTCATCGCGCTCCGCGCCGCAGGTGTTCAGGATCTCGTCGAGCCCGGCGGTGACCGCGTCGTCGACGTCGGATGTGGTGAAACGGCCCTCGACCACAGCACGCTCGGATCCCGACCGCACCCGCGTCGCATCGGCACGCGCGCCGCCGAGCAGATGCAGTCCGGTGACCACCATGGTCTTGCCGGTGCCGGTTTCACCGGTCAGCACCGTCAGCCCGCGATCGAACTCGGCGGTCGCAACGCTGATTGCACCCAGCGCCTCGATGCGAATCTCGTTGAGCACCGGCTACTTCCCGCGCCAACCCGTCACCGGCAACCGGAACTTGGTCACCAGCCGGTCGGTGAACGGTGCGCTGTCCAGGCGCACCCACTTCACCGGCGTGGCAGAGCGCGTGACCTCGAGCCGGCTGCCGGCCGGCACCCGCATGTCCCGACGGCCGTCGCAGAACACCAGCGCGTCGTGACCGTCGGCCTCGATTTCGACCGCGATGGCGGCGTCTGGACTGGTGACCATCGGACGGCCGAACAGTGCGTGAGCGTTGTTGGGCACCACCAGAATTGCTTCCAGGTCCGGCCACAACACGGGTCCGCCTGCGGAGAACGCGTACGCGGTGGATCCGGTCGGCGTGGACACCAGCACGCCGTCGCAGCCGAACGTCGAAACGGGCCGGCCGTCTATTTCGACGACGACGCCCAGGACGCCGAGTCGGGGGCCTTTTTCCAGGCTGGCTTCGTTGAGCGCCCAGCCCGCAGCGATCACCTCGCCGCCCTGGCGCACCACGACGTCGAGTACCAACCGGTCTTCCACCCGATAGTCCTGCGCGACAACGTGGTCGAGCACGGTGTCGATGTTCTCGGCCTCGGCTTCGGCGAGGAAGCCGATGCGCCCCAGGTTGACCCCCAGCACCGGAATGCCCGCATTGCGGGCAAGTTCGGCCGCCCGCAGGAACGTGCCGTCACCACCCAGCACCAGCACCAGCTCGCAACCCTCAGCGGCCATCGGGTCGGCGTCGACGACCTCGATATCGACACCCAGCACCCGCATGTCGTTGGGACTCAGCCGCAACGAGCCCTTGTCGACCGCCTCCGCGGACAAAGCTCGGAGCCCGATACCCTTGTCTTCCAATACATTCTCGACGCGTCGGGCGGTCTCGGTCGCTTCGTCACGGCCGGAGTGGACAACCAGCAGAACGGTACGTTCGGTCACTTCGGGCTACTTTCCAAATGCCCGACGCCAACCCGGGGCGCGCCGCCCCGCATCGTCGTCGGGCTTACCCCCAATTGCCCGACTTCTCCTCGGGGCGTTCCGCCCCGCATCGTCGTCGGGCCGTCACTCACCGCGCGCTGGACCGCCCCGACGAGCTCATCGCCGGCCAGCCCGCGATCGGTCCGGGCACGCAGCCACAGAAAATACTCGACGTTGCCCGACGGCCCCGGCAGCGGGCTGGCCGTCACGTCGACGGTGCGCCAGCCGAGCTCAGCGGCGCGACGCGAGACTGCCAGCACCGCATCGGCGCGCAACTGTGGGTCGTGGACCACCCCGCCGGCACCGACCTGGCCCTTGCCTACCTCAAACTGCGGCTTCACCATCGGAACGATATCGGCGTCGGGAGAAGCGCAACCAACCAGCGCGGGCAACACGGTCGCCAACGAGATGAATGACAGGTCGGCGACCACCAGGTCGACGGTCCCGCCGATCTTCTCAGGGGACAGGTCACGCACGTTGGTGCGTTCCACGACGACCACGCGAGGGTCGCTGCGCAGCGACCACGCCAGCTGCCCATAGCCGACATCGGCGGCGACCACCTGCGCGGCGCCACGGTCCAGCAGCACCTCGGTGAACCCGCCGGTCGAGGCACCCGCATCCAGGCAGCGCCGGCCCTCGACCGTCACTCCGAACGCGTCCAGTGCACCAATAAGCTTGTGCGCTCCCCGCGACACCCAGGAGCGTTCGCCGTCGTCGGCCACCGTCAGCGCCGCAGTGATCGCCACGGAGGTGGCCGGCTTGACCGCGGGCAGCCCGTCGATTCGCACCCTGCCGGCGCCGATCAACTCCGCGGCCTGTTGCCGGGAGCGCGCCAGACCTCGCCGCACCAACTCGGCGTCGACGCGAGCACGCCGGGGCATGCTGTCACTCAGCCCTTCTCCGCCGACTCCAGCGCCCGCAGCAACACGTCGTGCGCCTCGGAGAGGCGGCGGGCGATGTCTTCGAGCTCCTCGAGGGACGGTCCGGTGGCCGCGTCAGCGTTGTCAGGCAGCTGGGCCACCAGAGATTCGATTTCCGCGCGGATCTGCTCAGGATCGATAGTCATTGCGCTCCTACGGTAGTCACCGGTTACTCGCCGTGCATCAGGGACCAGCGGTCCAGGGCGTCGCGGGCCTTTTCGTCGCCGGCTTCGATCTGCACCGGGCCCGCCACCTCCCAGATGGCACTGGCGACGGCGCGGACGATCGCGAGGTCGTCGTCCTGGTGGTCGTCGGTGGCCGTCACCGTCGCCACCGCGTCCGCGACCTCGACCTGCCAGCCCGGCTTGGGTCCCACCTTCAACAGCGTGCCGTCCTGGTGCAGCGATCGCAGGTCGTACCCGATATAGGTAGGTCGCTGCGCGGGCTCGGCGAAGACGGCGTCCCGGGCGGAGTTCACTCCGGTGAGCACCATCAGGCTGGGCAGCTCGGCTGAATTCGCGCCTTCGATGTCGGTGTCGAGCCGGTCACCCACGACCAGCGGCGCCGTGAAATCGCCACGGCCGATCGCGTCCTTCATCAATTGAGGCCCTGGTTTGCCGGCCACCTGCGGCTGCTCACCGGTGGCCGCCCGCAGGGCCGCCACCAGAGATCCATTGCCGGGCAACAATCCTCGCTCGGTCGGCAGGGTGACGTCGACGTTGGCCGCCACCCACAACGCACCCGCCCGGATGGCCAGTGCGGCCTCGGCCAGGTCGGGCCAGCCGATAGTCATGGAAAGGCCCTGTACGACGGCGTCCGGTTCGTCTTCGAAACGACGGACCGGACGCAAACCCGCGGTGGTGATCTCGTCGGCCAATGCGTCGGTGCCGACGATCAGCACCTTCGAACCCGGTGGCAACTGCGCAGCGAGCAGGTGGGCCGCACTTTGGGCGCTGGTGACGACGTCGTCGCTGCCGGCGGTGAAGCCGAGGTCGCGCAGATGCGCGGCGACTTCGTCGGCGCTGCGGGACGCGTTGTTGGTGACGAACAGCTTGCGGCTGTCTATCGCGTCCAGCGAATCCACGGCACCCTCGGTGGGCTGATGGCCGCGAAAGACTGTCCCGTCGAGGTCGAGTAACAGGCAATCATATTGCCGCGCAATGCTATTCATCTCAGCCAAGTTCGCTGACCCGGTCTTCGGCATCGGTGATGCCCTCGATGTCGGCGGCCGCCGAACGCAGGAACCACTGCAGTGCTTCCTCGCCGCGTCCAAGCGCCAGCAGCGTTTCAGCGTAGGCATAGAACAGTCGGGCGGCCGTCGAGCCGGTGCGGGTCGGGTCGAGCTGCGGGGTGGACAGCACGGTCAGTGCCTGATCGAGCTGGCCGAGGTCGGCGCGGGCACCGGCGGCGACGATGCGCAATTCGTCAGCGTCGTCACCGGTGAGCTCGGCAGCCTCGGGTCCGCGCGCCAGGTCGATCGCGCGCTGCGGGCGGCCGAGGCCGCGCTCGCAGTCGGCGATCAGAGCCAGCAACGGGGACTTGCTGCCCATCCGCCGGGCGGCACGGAATTCGGCCAGCGCCTGGCCCCAGTCGCCGCAGTGGTACGCGGCGATGCCTACCGCCTCACGAACCGCGGCGATCCGGCTGGCACGAGCGCGGGCCGCGCGGGCATGGCTGAGGGCGGCCTCGGGGTCTTCGTCGAGCAGACCACCCG
Organism: Mycobacterium sp.; assembly: GCA_003987775.1. Taxonomy (GTDB): domain Bacteria; phylum Actinomycetota; class Actinomycetes; order Mycobacteriales; family Mycobacteriaceae; genus Mycobacterium. The sequence goes on along the minus strand of RXJD01000076.1, from coordinate 46,666 downwards.
CGGCGACGAGATGCCGGGCCACCGCGTCTGCAGTGGCCCGGTCCAGCGTGGTCAGCTCACGTCGCACATCGGGCGCCAGTTGCCGGGCCTCGATATCCGCGGGAATCGGCGGTCCGGCGGGGGCGGCATCGGCCTGCGGTTGTGCCGGTCGTGCCCGGCCCGGTCCCGATCGTCGCGGCATGCCGTTGGACCCGGACCGCGGTCGCCGCTCGCTGCTACGACCGCGCCTGTCATCAACCACCCGCTAGAGGTTACGGGTACGGCCGCTGCACTCATAATCTGCGGTCCTGTCGGCGCTGTGCCGGGCAGCGCTGCTACCAGCGCATTTCATGACTTTTCATACTTCGCCTCACGCTCGCTGCCCAGCATGAGTCATGCCTTTTGTCAGCGTGCTCCCCGAATTCGTGGCAGCGGCGGCCGCCGATCTGGCGACAATCAGTTCGTCGATCGGTGCCACCAATGTCACGGCCGCACTCTCCACGTCCGCGTTCGCTCAGCGGCTGCCGATGAGGTGTCGGTGCCGGTTGCGGCGTTGTCCGGTGGTCATGGTGTGCAGTATCAGCTGGTCAGTGCTCCGGCGCGGGCTTGCAGCACTAGTTCGTGGCCACGTTGAGCAATAGCTCAGGCTCCTACGCCGCCACCCCCGGTGGTGACGGCGGAAGCGCCGGCCGGCTCTACGGCAACGGCGGCAGCGCCGGCCGTTCCGGATCCGCCGACCATGCCGGGTACTGGCACTAGGCCTGCAGCCGGTGCGGCAGCATCGGGGAGATCAGGGCCGGACAGTAGGTCGCAATCGCGACGATGGTGAACGCGGCCGCCCGCTCCCGCGGCAGATTGTTGAGCTCGGCCATCTCGGACACGATGGAGTCGAACGATCCACCGGGCGAGAGCGCCTTGGGACAAACCGAGCGGCCCAGCGCTACCGCAGTGGCGGGCTGGCTGTACGGCACGCCCGCGTTGGTGAGCGCGTTCAGGAACGCGTTTCCCAGCATGTCGGCATGGATCGGTGCCGCGACCGTGGCCGACACTCCGAACACTCCGGTGGCCAGAGCCAGGAGCCTGAGGGCGATCGCGGGTGCGGTCATCGTGACAACAGTGCTGAACAACTGTCACATTCGCAACACGGTGAGGTAAAGCTTTGCCCACTAGCGCGTTTCGATGCCGCCTTTCCGGGCGGCCGCGACCTAACGCACGCGCTGTCCCCCGTTCGGTGGACACGCGGCTCATGCCGACGGCGGACCCGGATTTCCGCCGCCGATCAGCCGGCAGTGGGATACCGCGGCGACCCGGCGCAACCAAGAATTGGTCTCGAACGAAATCACAACCACGAGAGGACCGCCCGATGGCCTACGAGACCCTGTTCTGCGAAACCGAGAACGTCTACTGCGCGCCTGCCTTCCACGCCGGCGACGCCGAGTGATCTGAGCCCAGCCTGTCGGCGGAATCCCGCTTGTCCGCCAGACCAACCCCACACAACCAACGAAAGGTCATTTACGTGTCCCACGAGATCCTGTTCCACGAGAACGAGTGCGCCTATTCCATGCCGTTCTTCACGGTGGCCGACGCCACCGAATGACCAGACTCCCAGCGGGGTCTCATCGCATCCCCTCCCCCTCCCCTCGCGATGAGATCCCGCTGGATTTTCCTGTCCAACCGAACCGAATGCCCACCGTTGATGCCCTTACTCAGTAGCGTGAAGCCCATGTCAGAACTGCCGGGCACCGGCACCGGGCGAATCACCGGCCCGGATTGGTCACATTGGCCCGCACGGGTATTGGGCCACGCCGATCCGCTCCGGATCGGTCACCACGCGGGCACCCACCGCATCATCTCTCCCGACCAGACCTGGGCGGCGATCCAGCCGCTGCTGATGACGGCCGGCATCACCCGCGTCGCCGATCTCACCTGGCTCGACGATCTGGGGATCCCCACCGTGCAGGCGGTGCGCCCGGCATCGCTGACGCTTTCGGTAAGCCAGGGCAAGGCCACCACGTACCGGGCCGCGCAGGTGTCCGCGGCCATGGAGTCCCTGGAGAACTGGCACGTCGAGAACATCAAGCCTGATCTATTGTCAACGCCCACAACGCAACTGACCGACGCACTGACCTATGACCCGGCCGATCTCAATCGCCCCGCCGGCAGTTTCTACCACCCCGGCGCCAAGCTCGACTGGATGGTTGCAACGACCCTGCTGACCGGTCGCCGAACCTGGGTGCCCTGGCTGGCCACCGTCGTGAACATCTCGGTGAACGACTCTTGGGGGCCACCGATTTTCGGGATGGACACGACGGGACTGGCCTCGGGCAACAGCTATCACGAGGCCACCCTGCACGGTCTCTACGAGATCATGGAGCGCTACGGCATGGCCGCCGCGCAGCCCGGTTCCACCTTGTTCGAGGTGCCGATCGAGGATGTCATGCGCTCGGAGTGCGCTGAACTGGTGGAGATGATCCACCGTGCGGGCAGCGAAGTGCAGGTCGCCCGGATGGACGTCTGGGACGGCTTCTACTGCTTCGCCGCCGAGATCACCTCACCGATGATGGAGATCCCATTCAGCGGCAGCGGTCTGCATCACGACCCCAATGTCGCTCTGTCCCGGGCGATTACCGAGGCCGCGCAGTCACGCCTGACAGCGATCAGCGGAGCACGTGAGGATCTGCCCTCGGCGATCTACCACCGATTCGCCCGCGTCCACACCTTCGCACCCGCCCGCAAGTCGATGCAATCCATGCCCGAAGGCGATCCCACGCCGTGGCACGTCGCCAGCAGCGACTCGCTGAACGAACTGCTCGCTTCGGCGGCAACGGCCGTGACGTCGGTAGCCGGCGCCGAACCCCTTGCGGTGGTGTGCGACTTTCCGGAGGCCTGCGTCCCGGTCGTCAAGGTGATCGCGCCCGGCATGTCGGCGACGGTGCAGTCGCCACTGCGCACCCCACTGCAGGAGCACTCATGACAGCCACGGCCCGGATCGTCGTCACCGCGGGTCCGACGATCGCCACCGAGGACATCCATGCGGTGATTCCACACGCTGAAGTGGTGCCACCGATTTCGTTCGGCGACGCACTGCGCTACGGGTTGGCGGCCGGCGACACCCTGCTGATCGTCGACGGCCTCTTTTTCCAGAGCGCGTCGGTGCGGCACAAGGAACTGCTGACCCTGATGGACGACGGCGTGCGCGTGGTCGGTTCATCGAGCATGGGTGCGCTGCGGGCCGCAGAGCTGCACCCGTTCGGCATGGAGGGCTACGGCTGGGTTTTCGAGGGATACCGCGACGGCATCATCGACGCCGACGACGAAGTCGGCATGGTGCACGGTGACCCGGAAGACGGCTACCCGGTCTTTGTGGACGCCCTGGTCAATATCCGCCAGACCGTCGCGCAGGCAGTGACAACCGGCGTCCTGACGGCGGCGACGGGGGACCAACTCATCGATACCGCCCGCCGTACACCCTTCACCCAACGCACCTGGAACCGTCTGCTGGAATCCGCCGATGTCCCGGAAAGGGCCGTGCTGGCAAAGCAATTGAAGTCCATGCGGATCGACATCAAGCACGCCGACGCAGTGCTGGCACTGCAGGAGGTGATCCGCGGGCCGAGATATGTGGCGGTGCGTCCCGGTCCTCCGCCGACCGTGTGGTCGGAGCGCTGGCGGCAACGGTGGGCCCCGCCGACACCAGTCGAGGTGACACCCGGAGGCGACGACGTCGTCGACATCCTGGACATCGACGTCCTTTCGCTGCTGAGCGTGTGCGCCACCGACCGCTGGGCCTACCGCCCCGCCCTGGAGCAGGTGGCCGCCTGGTATTGGAACCTGACCAATCCCGGCGATGAGGGCAGCGTGCGCGACCGTGCAGCGCGGGCGGTCGCCGGCATCGGGGTCGACGACTACGAGCGAGCGCTGGAAACGATCGCCCACCGCTATGCGGTCGCATCGGGAATCATCGATGCCTCAGGCTTCCCCGAACATGTTCGTGCACATTGGCTTACCGACGAAGAGATGCAGAAGTTCGCCGACGACCCCGTCGCGGTCTCGGCGCGATTGACCACCCGCACCCTGTTCTTCACCCGGTCGCTGCCGGCAATCCAGCACTTCCTGGAGTTGCTGCGCACCGATCCCCGGTTGCCCGATTGGCGTGCAATGGCCGCGCAGGCATTGGCCCGTCGCGACGAACTGGCGCGGCAGAAGCCGAATCTGAACTTGCACCGGCCCGACCCCGTTCAGCTGAAGCGGCTGTTCAGCATGCGCTGGGGCACGCAGGTGGACCACATCGAACTCGCGCAACGGGGGCTGATGACCAACGACGCGTTCTACAACGCGGCAAGCCTGTTCGCCGTGTCGGCGGCCGACGACCAACTGCCCTCGATCGAAGTCGGCGCCTTGGGTGGCCCCGCCTAAACCTTCTCCACTCCCGCGACATTCCGCTTGCCCCGGCGCAGCACCAGCCACCGGCCATGCAGGAAATCGGTTGATTGCGGCGACCATTCTTCGCTGCCGACGCGAATGTTGTTGACCGACACGCCACCTTCGCCGATGGTGCGCCGCGCAGCTTTGCGACTCTCCGAAAGACCGCTGGCCACAAGCAGATCCACGATCCCGTCCGGCTCACCGGGTTTGAGCTCCGCCACGGACGTCTCACGCAGTGCCGCCGACAGGGTGGCCTCGTCGAGCCGGTCCAACTCCCCCTGCCCGAACAGCGCCCGGCTGGCGTGCTGGACGGCTTCGGTGGCGGCCTCGCCATGCACCAGGGTGGTCAGTTCGGCGGCCAGCCGGCGTTGGGCCGCCCGCTGATGCGGCCGCTCCGCCGTCGCCTGCTCGAGCTCGGCGAGTTCGTCGGCCGACAGGAACGTGAACCAGCGCAGGTAGCGGATCACGTCGGCGTCGGCGGTGTTCACGAAGTACTGGTACCAGGCGTACGGACTGGTCATCTGCGGATCCAGCCACAGGCTCCCGCCGCCGGTGGACTTGCCGAACTTCTTGCCGTCGGCCGAGGTCACCAGTGGCACGGTGAGCGCATGCACTGCGGCACCGAGCTTTTGGCGCACCAGCCGAACGCCGGCGATGATGTTGCCCCACTGATCCGACCCGCCGATCTGCAGCGAGCAGCCGTGCCGCCGGTGCAACTCGACGTAGTCGTTGGCCTGCAGCAGCATGTAGCTGAACTCGGTGTAGGAGATGCCCTCGCCCTCCAGGCGGCGGCGCACGGTGTCGCGATCCAGCATGACGTTGACCGAGAAGTGCTTGCCGATGTCGCGCAGGAATTCGATGGCCGACAGCGCGCCGGTCCACTCCAGGTTGTTCTCGACGATCGCACCCGTCGGCGAATCGTCGAAGTCGACGAAGCGCTCCAGTTGTCCCCGGATCCGTTCGGACCATTCGGCGACCGTGTCGGCTTCCTGCAGGCTGCGCTCCCCGACCTCGCGCGGGTCGCCGATCATGCCGGTCGCCCCGCCCGCCAGCACGATCGGGCGGTGCCCGGCGCGCTGGAAGCGGCGCAACGCCAGCAGCGGCACCAGATGTCCGGCATGCAGGCTCGCGGCGGTGGGGTCGAATCCGGCGTAGACGGTCATCGGTCCGCGCTGCGCCTCGGCCGCCAGCGCGTCGAGGTCGGTGGACTGCGCGATCAGCCCACGCCAGCCCAACTCGTCGAGAATCCCGGACGACTCGTTACCCATGGCCCAGATCCTTCCAGTTCGGTGACCGGCCGGTGCGCGCCGGATGGGTTCAGGCTGATTCCAGCCGGTGGCCTGCAGCGGGCGATCGGGTAGGTTGCGGAGGGTTATGGACAACCGCTTCTTCCCGTTGGTCGTGGTGGCGATCATGCTCGCCCTGGGCCTCACGCTCACCGTGGCCGACTTCCAGCGGGCCGCCAAACTGCGCAAGCCCCTTCTGGTCGCCCTGTTGTGTCAATCGGTCCTGCTTCCGCTGGTGTGCCTGCTGGTCGCCGAGGCCCTCGATCTGGCGCCGAACCTGGCGGTCGGGTTGATGTTGATGGCGGCCACGCCCGGCGGGCTGCTGGCCAACGTGCTCAGCCATCTGGCCGACGGGGACCTGGCGCTCAACCTGACACTGACGGCCATCAACGCGGTGCTGTCGATTTTCGCGATACCGGCGATCCTGGCGTTGTCGATGACATGGTTCCTGGGCGGAGGCCGGTTCATTCCGCTGCAATTCGACAAATTCTTCGGGGTGTTCGCGGTAGTGCTGATCCCCACTGCCGTCGGAGTGGCCATCCGCCACCGGTTTCCCGACCTGGCTCAGCGACTGCACAAGCCGGTGCGAATCGCCGCGGCGGTCCTGCTGGTGGTCGCCCTGGCCGCCGGGTTGGCCGGTGGTCGGACGACGCTGATGAAGAACTTCGGCGTGCTCAGCCTGGCCGTGGTGTCCTTCTGCGCCCTCAGCCTGACTGTCGGTTACCTCGTTCCCCGGTTGATGCGGTTGGTTCCACGCCAGGCCATCGCGGTGAGCCTGGAGATCGGCCTGCACAACGCCGTGGTGGCGATCGGTATCGCGCTGAGCCCGCAACTGCTCAACAACGCCGATATGGCCACCCCGGCGGCGGTGTACGGCGTACTGGCACCGCTGGTGGCGCTGACGTTCCTGTTCGCCGTGCGCCGGCTGGATCCCGCCTACCGGGGGGCTTCCCGGCGCGGAACCTAGTCGCTGGTACCCGCGGCCGGCGCCCGGGGACTGCGCCGGTAGGCGGACACCTCCGGTCGGCCCGCCAGCCACAGCCGCCACGGCCGGTCGGCGGCCTGGCTGACGCCGACCCGCGGCCCGGCGGTGGGCGTCATCGGCGGGCCGAGCCGCAACGTCACCGGGGCGTCCGGGTCGAACAGGTCAATTCCGTTGTCATCCATAGTGATTCCCAGGGCCGCGCACAGGTTGCCGGGACCCCGGGCCAGCGCCGCCCCCCGCACCGCCGCGCCGCGGCGCGACCGGGCCAGGTCGACGCCGTCCTCGATGGCGCATGCCCGCAACAGCACAGCGGCGGCCGTGCCGTCGGGTCCGCACGCGACATTGGCACAGACGTGGATGCCGTGACTGCGGTAGGTGTAGAGCCGCCCGGGCGGACCGAACATCACGGCATTGCGGTCCCGCATCCCCCGGTAGGAATGAGCCGCGGCGTCCGGCCAGGGACCGTCCGGCACGCCGCCGTAGGCCTCGACCTCGACGACCACGGCCGTGACCCCCCTGCCGCTCACGGTGGCGCCGAGTAGCCGGCGGGCGGCCTCGACCGGATCCACCAGCAGCTCGGTAGCGCTCACCACACCGATTCTGCCTGGCTCTTGACAATCCTCCGGCACAGGGCGGATATTCATCACATGATGACTTCATCGTATGATGAATTTTCTGGGCCGGCTGTCAGCGTCGAGCGGTTGCGGGTGATCAGGGGCAAACATGCGGCGCTGCATGACTTTTCGGTGCAGATCTCGCGCGGCACCATCACCGGGCTACTCGGGCCGTCGGGATGCGGCAAGACAACGCTGATCCGCAGCATCGTCGGCTCCCAGATCATCGCCTCCGGCACCGTGACGGTGTTGGGCCGGCCGGCCGGGAGTCCGGCGTTGCGCCGACGGGTGGGATACGTGCCACAGGACCCGACCATCTACCGCGACCTGCGGGTCGTCGACAACGTCCGCTACATCGCGTCGCTGTACGGCTACGACAGTCACGCCGCCGAGGAAGCCATCGAGCGGGTCGGGCTCGCCGAGCACCGCACCGCGTTCTGCGAAAACCTGTCCGGCGGTCAGCGCACCAGAGTGTCACTGGCCTGTGCGCTGGTCTGCCGCCCCGAGCTGCTGGTACTCGACGAGCCGACCGTCGGATTGGATCCGGTACTGCGCGTAGACCTTTGGGGGCAATTCGCGGAGCTGGCCAACGCCGGCACCACCCTGCTGGTCTCCAGCCACGTGATGGACGAAGCCGACCATTGCGCCGACCTGCTGCTGATGCGGGAGGGACGCCTGGTCGCCCACACCACCCCGGCCCAACTACGAGAGGACACCTCATGCACGTCACTGGAGGAAGCGTTTCTGTCCATCATCAGGCGCAACACCGAGCGCCGAGCCGGGTAGGACTGGGCGCGCAGCTGAAGCCGTACACGGCGACCACCGCCAGGATCCTGCGTCAGGTGGCCGCCGATCACCGCAGCGTGGCAATGATCCTCGTGGTGCCCGTGCTGGTGATCACGCTGATGTACTTCATGTTTCAGAATGCTCCGCATCGCCCCGGGTCGCCCAGCCCGTTCAACAACGCCTGCTTGATCATGCTGGGCCTGTTCCCGTTGTTCGTGATGTTCATCATCACGTCGATCACGATGCAGCGTGAGCGGTCCTCGGGAACCTTGGAGCGCATCCTGACCACGCCGCTGCGCAGGCTCGATCTGTTGATGGCCTATGGAACCGCTTTCTCGATCGCCGCAGCGGTGCAGGCGATTGTGGCGTGCGTCGTCTCGTTCTGGCTGCTGGGCTTCTCCACTGCGGGGGCGCCGGTGTGGGTGTTCGTCATTGCGATCGACAATGCCGTCCTCGGAGTGGGCCTGGGCTTGCTGTTCAGCGCCTTCGCCCGCACCGAGTTTCAAGCGGTGCAGTTCATTCCGCTCGTGATGGTGCCCCAACTCCTGCTGGCCGGGGTGATCGTTCCGCGGGCCGCGATGCCGGGCTGGCTGGAGTGGATCAGCAACCTGTTGCCGGCCAGCTATGCGCTGGAGGCGTTGCAGCAGGTGGGGATCCATACCGCACTGTCGGACACCGCGGTGCGCGACATGCTGGTGGTGCTGGCGTTCGCCGTCGCATCGCTGTGCCTGGCCGCCGCGACACTGCGCCGGAGGACCCCTTAGCGTGGCCGCCCGACGTCCGGGCCGGCCGGCGGGAAACTCCGACACCCGGGAGCGAATCCTGGTGAGTGCGCGGGAGCTGTTCGCGCTCAACGGCATTGACCGGACTTCCATCCGGGCGGTGGCCAGGGGAGCCGGCGTCGATTCCGCTCTGGTCCATCACTATTTCGGCACCAAAGAGCAGTTGTTCGCCGCGGCGATCCACATCCCGATCGACCCCATGCAGGTGATCGGACCGTTGCTGGAAGTCCCGGTCGAGGAGCTCGGGCTCAAGCTGCCCTCGCTGTTGCTGCCGCTGTGGGACTCCGAGTTGGGCGCGGGGCTGATCGCCACCCTGCGGTCGCTGATCGCCGGTGACGACGTGGGGCTGGCCCGCTCGTTTCTCGAGGAGATCGTCGGCGGTGCCGTGGGTTCGCGCGTCGACGATCCCCCGGGAACCGGCAAGCTGCGCACGCAGTTCGTCGCTTCTCAGCTGATGGGCGTGGTGGTGGCGCGCTACATCATCAAGGTCGAGCCGTTCGCGTCGCTGCCCATTGAGCAGATCGTGGCGACGATCGCGCCCAACCTGCAGCGCTATCTCACCGGTGACCTGCCGGGTCTCACGCCGTGAGCCGGGCGTGCTCCTCGTCGTCGACGTCGCGCGCCTCGTCGACCAGCAGGACGGGGATGCCGTCGTCGATGCGGTAGGCGCGGCGCAGCCGCGGGTTGTAGAGCTCCCGGCCCTCGTTCACCAGTAGCAGCGGCCCGCGATCGGCCGGGCACACCAGGATGTTCAGCAGGGTGTCGTCAAGCATCGGCATTTACTTGCTTTCCGCTGAGCTCGGCGCGGGCCGCCGGGGTCAGCTTGCGAAATTCGTTGTTGGCGGCGTCGAAGTACCATGCCTGACGCCCGGACTTCGGGATTCCGGCCGCCCGCAGGGCGCTCACGGTGGGCCGGTAGGTCGCGCTGAGCGTCAGCTTAGGCACCACGTGCACGATGTCGGGTCCGAGCCCGACCGGCATGCTCTCGACCGCCTCGGTCAGGTCGGCGGCGGTGATGGTCGCGCCGGGCCGCAGCGTCACCGCCGCCACCGCCAACTGGCGGTCGCCGACCGAGACGCCGTAGGTCACGGCCAGGTCGACGGCGCTGATCAGGCCCAGCGCGTCGACGACCGGCTCCGCATAGACCATGCCCCGCACCGTGCGGATGACGGCGCCGCGGCGGCCGGCCAGCCAGAAGTCGCCGTCCTCGTCGCGCCGGAACAGGTATTCGGTCGAGATCCAGGTGTCGGCGGGAGCGAACACGCCACGCTTGACCGATGCGGTCGGGTCGATTGGACCGCGTGACTGCGCGAGCAGCACTCCGATCTGGTTGGGCGCGGCCACCTGCACGAAACCGTCATCGTTCTCCAGGATCAGATCGTTCTCCGGGTCGTAGGCGCCCAGTTCGACGCGACCGGCCCCCGGCAGCGGACGGCCCTTGCTGCCGACCTTGGCGCCCGACACGTTGGCGAGCACCGCCTGCCCGTCCGTGGTGGCGAAGAATTCCACGACATGGGCGGGCGCGAACGCGTCGACGACGCGCCCCCACAGGCCGGTCGGCATGCCCGAGCCGATGAACAGCCGCACCGGATGGTTGCCGTGCAGCCCGAACTCCGGGTCGTCGACGACGTCTCGCAACATCGCCCAGGTGTAGGACACCACCGTGACGCCGTACTGGCGGATCTCGGCGACGAACCGGTCCGGCCGCAGGCTGCGGGACAGCGCGATGCGGGTGCCACCGACCACCGCGCCGCCCAGGCTCACCAACAGGGCGGATTCGTGGTGCAGCGGGGTCAGGCAGTACACGGTGTCTTTGCGGTCCAGTGCGGCCGTCGAAGCGGTTCCGAACGCCGACAACGCCCACCGGAAATTCGTGATCTGCTTGGCGACCAGTTCGCCTCCGGCCGCGTTGAACGCGATGAAAGCCAGGTCCCGGGCAAAACCCGGGTTGGCGCGATACCAGGCGGGCATCTGTACCGCGTCGGGGTCGATCTGTTCCATATCGATGACGTCCGCGTCGTCGGGCAGGTGCAGATCGCGCGACTCACCACCGCCCAGCACCAGGATCTGCCCCGGGAGTTGACGCGCCGCTTCGAGATTGGTGGGGTCGGTCAGAATCTCGCTGACTGCGCCCAGGCGAACCTGCGCGGCCAGGTCGACGTCCTCGCGCATCAGCACGGCCACCCCGCCCAGCCGGGACAGTGCGGCGATGGCGACCAGAGCGCTGGGCCGGGTCGCCATCAGCACACCCACCCGGTCGCCCTGGCGCACACCGACTTCGATCAGGCCGCGCACGACGTTGTTGATGCGCTTGTTGACCGCCTCGTAGGTGTGCACGCGGCCGTCGAACAATAGGAACTCGCCTTGCGGTGCATCGTGGGCCTGCTCATCGATGATGCGTCCCAACGAAATTCGGGTGTGATCGTTGAGCTGGCCGAGTCGCGCGAGCCGCGGCAGCGTGCGCACGGTCTCGACTGCCAGGGTGCGCATAGAGCGGTTGGCCGCCACCACAGCGTCCGCCGCACCGCGGGCCAGCGCGAGCGCCGCCTCGGACACTTCCCCCAGGCCGTGCGCGATGCGCGAGCTGAAGGCCACACCGCTGTCGTTGTGCTCTTCAGACTGCTCCACCATCAGGCTGATGCTGGCCGGTTTGTCGCCGTTGCTGGAGATCCAGCGCACCCACTCGGCGACGGTGGGCCAGCTCTGCAAGGCGGCGCGCGACCCCACCACCAAGCCGAAATGCCCTGTGCGGATCAGACATTCGTACACTTCGGTATTCGGTGCCGCCCGCCGGATGCCGCGCACCGAGGCGGGCTGACCGATGTCGTCGACCTCACCGACGAAAGCCAGGATGGGACAGGTGATGTCGGTCAACGTCACCATCTGGCCGTTGATCGCGAACCCGCCGGTCATCATCCGGTTGTGCGCGATGAACTGCTTGAGCAGTTCCGAGATGGCCGGGCCGGACCAGGCGATCCATCCCTCGCGTTCGAGGAACCTGCGCTGCTGTTCCCGCGGCAGCAGCGCCTCCCGATCATGCAGCTGGCGCACGAAGTCGATGCGGGCCTGAGCCGTCTTGATCGGATCCATCATCTGAAAACCGGTGCGCGCCATCCAGCTTGGAATGTTCAAGCGGTTGAAGACGTGGTCGGCCATGAAATCGGCGACGCCCGGGGCGATGTTCGCCGGAATGCCCATGGGCAGCGCGGCAAGGGTGTCGACCGGCGAGCCGAAGGCGACGATGCTCGCCAGGTTCCTCGAGCGCCGGTAGGCCGCGACCTGGTAGCACCACATACCGCCCTGGGAATATCCGACCAGGTGCACGTCCTGGCCGGCGGTGTTCTTGACGGTGTCGATGGCCTGGTCGAGAGCGACGATGTGGTCGGCCAGGGTGCGCTGCATGCCGCCCTCGACCTTGTCGGGCGAGCCGAAGTCGATCACCCACGGGTCCAGACCGCTGGCGTGCAGGATGCCCACCGCGCCGTCTTCCCGGGTGACGTCCCACATGTCGGCCGACATCATCATCGGGTGCACCATGAGCACCGGCGGGCCGACCGGCGGCTGGCCGGGGCGATTGTCCGGCGGGAAGTACCGTCGCAGCTTGTACATCGGCACGCTCTCGACGACCTGCGACGGCGACGGGATGCTGCCCGTTTCCAGGCCGCCCAGGCGGAGCACTTCCAGACCGTTCTGAGCGGTGGCTACCAGCCGCTCGACGGGTCGGGTGACCATCGAAAAATTGAGATCCACCACTGCTCCTCAATGCTCCTGACGTCGGCCTTGACCAGCGAGGACATCATGGCACATCGGCCTTGGCGGGTGGTCTGGGTCACGGGTGTTTGCCGCTGGGGGCGTCAGGTGACGACGGTCCTCACCCTGCCCCGTGCTCGCCCTGCCACGTTGCGGGCAGCATGGGAACCCGCGGCCCGCTACCGAATTCGTCTTCGGCCAGGGTGGTCACGCCCGCAGCACCGACACCCCGGCCGGCCGCGGCGCCGGCGAACCCGGTCGCACCCGTTCCCGACGCGGTCACCTCGGGCTCGAGGTCCATGTATTCGTAGCCCCGGCCCAATTGGGCGACCTTCGCCCGCCGGCGGCGCGGCGCGCCCACCGGTTCCCTGGGAGCCGGCGCAGCGGTCGGCTCCTCCGCGCCGTCAGGTTCCGGCGCCTGCTTCCGGGCTCCGGATACGGCTGCTTTCCTGGCGACCGAACCGAGGTCACCGACCAGGTAGCCGAAATTCTCCATGCCGGCACCCAGGCCCAGACCCACACCGGTGCCGGTGAAGGTCGGGGGCGCCGCGGTCGGCGGCGGCGCGGTGGGTGCGGGGGCCGACCCGGTCACCTCTGCCGGCGCGGGCGCAGGTGACGAGGTGGATGCCGGAACGGACGGGGCGAGCGCGGCGAGCGGCGGCGTGACCGGCGGTGCCACCGGGGGCGCCGGCGGCGCGACAGCCAGGGCGGCCAGGCCCTTGATGCCGATCGGCGCCAGCACCGCGCCGGCGGCCAGTGGCACCAAGGGGGCGGTCAGCAACGGCACCACCACCGCGAGCAGCACGATGGTCTGCTCGAGGAGCGTCTTGAGCAGGGCGATGGTGTCGGTGATGACCGTTCCGATGATCTCCACGGTGACGAACAGGATGGTGAAGCCGATCGTCGTCGGGTTGCCCGAGGCGAACGCGGCGGTGAGGTCCAGGGCGACGAAGGAGAACATCTGCGACAGCAACAGCGCATAGGTGCCGAAATCCATCGGATAGCCGAGGGCGAACGCGATGTTGAACGGGCTGAAGTAGGTCAGCGGGTTGCCCAGGATCACCAGATAGGGATCGAAGCCCGAGAACAGCGCTTGGAAGAACGGCAGGTTGGACAGCGCGTCGATCAGCGGCTGAATGTAGTTGTCGTAGAAATCGATATACCCGATGTCGGTCAGCCACTGATAGAAGTCGTTCTGCCGGTCGGGGGGCAGATCGTCGGCGGCCGCCAATGCGCCGGTGGTGACGATCTCCGGCGCCACGGCCGTCTGTGGTGCGGTCTCCACGGCGGCCGCGGCCGCGCCTTGATAGGTGCTCATCACGGTGGCGGCCTGAATCCACATCCGCACATAGTCGGCCTCGTTGAGTGCGATCGGAATCGTATTGACGCCAAAGAAATTCGTGGCAACCAGCACGGCGTGCACGGCGTGATTGGCAGCAAGTTCCGCCAGTGTGGGCATCGCTGCCACAGCGGTGGACCAGGCGGTGGCCGCGGTCTCCTGCCGGGCAGCCATCGCCGCACTGTCCGTCCCGGCCTGATTCAGCCACGCCAGATACGGCACGTGAGCGGCCACGTACGCCTGCGCGGACGGACCGTCCCACTCGCCGGCCTGTACGGATGCCAGCACCGCGGCCAGGTCCTGGGCAGTCTCCAGGTACGAAGTGCTCAGCGAACTCCAGGCCGCGGCCCCGGCCAATAGCGGACCGGCCCCGGGACCGCTACTGAGCAGCGCCGAATGTACTTCCGGCGGGGCCGCCATCCAGACTGGTGCGGTCATTGCGCACCCGCTCGGTCATGAGTCGAATATTTTGCGGGCGTTGGTAATTGACAAATAAGAAGCCGAAGACACATCGGACGGCGATCGCTCTCTCGGGGTACACCGCCCCGGGTCGCAGGACGCGATGACGCGAGTATCCTGGCTCTCGGATCGCCGCTCGCCTCGCCTTCCAGCTATTCGCCGTGGCGTATGAGGGTCGCTCCCCGATTACAGTGGCGGGACCGCGCCGGTTTCACACCGGCTTCCTGCATCGTCATTGCCTTACCGGTGCATTGTCGCATCTTGGCCGGTGTCGGCGGTAGCCGACAGCGGGGCCGGTAGCCTCGGTCCGGTGGCACACCTGCTCGGAGCCGAGGCGGTACACCTGGCATATCCGACCCAGGTGATCTTCGAATCGGTCACCCTCGGAGTCAACGACGGCGCCCGTATCGGCATCGTCGGCCGCAACGGCGACGGAAAATCCAGTCTGCTGCGGCTGCTCACCGGGGAACTCACGCCCGACTCCGGCCGGGTCACTCAGCGCAGCGGATTGCGGGTGAGCGCGCTGTCCCAGGCCGACACGCTCGATCCCGAGCACACCGTCGGCTGGGCGCTGGTCGGTGACCAGCCCGAACACCAGTGGGCCGGCAACAGCCGGGTGCGCGACGTGGTCGCCGGATTGGTGTCCGATATCGCCTGGGATGCAATGGTTTCCACGCTGAGTGGCGGTCAGCGCCGGCGCGTGCAGCTGGCCCAGCTGTTGATCGGCGACTGGGACGTGATCGCTCTGGACGAACCGACCAACCATCTCGACATCGAGGGCATCACCTGGCTGGCGGGTCACGTGAAGCAACGCTGGGCGCGCAACAGCGGCGGGCTGCTGGTGGTCACCCACGACCGCTGGTTCCTGGACGAAGTCGCCACCACGACATGGGAAGTGCACGACGGGATCGTCGAACCGTTCGAGGGTGGATACGCCGCATACGTGCTGCAGCGCGTCGAACGCGACCGGCAGGCCGCCGCCTCGGAAGCCAAGCGGCAGAACCTGATGCGCAAGGAGCTGGCCTGGTTGCGCCGCGGTGCCCCGGCCCGCACCTCCAAACCCAAGTTCCGCATCGAGGCCGCCAACCAGCTGATCGCCGACGTCCCGCCGCTGCGCAACACCGTGGAACTCGCCAAGCTCGCGACGGCCCGGCTGGGCAAGGACGTGATCGATCTGCTGGACGTCTCGGTCTCCTACAACGGACGACAGGTGCTGCGCGACGTCGAGTGGCGGATCGCCCCGGGCGAGCGGACCGGGATCGTCGGGGCCAACGGCGCCGGCAAGTCCACGCTGCTCGGTTTGCTGGCCGGAACCGTCGAACCCGACTCCGGCCGCGTCAAGCGCGGCAAGACGGTCCGGTTGGCGGTGCTGGACCAGCAGGGCGATGCGCTCACCGCCTTGGCCGGTGAGCGCATCGCCGAGGTCCTGGGCCGGCTGCAGAGCGGATACGAGGTCGAGGGCCGCGAGATGACCCCGGCGCAACTGCTGGAGCGGCTGGGTTTCAGCAGCGGACAGTTGTCGTCGCGGATCGGGGAATTGTCCGGTGGACAGCGGCGCCGCCTGCAACTGATGTTCACCCTGCTGGCCGAACCGAACGTGCTGCTGCTCGACGAGCCCACCAACGACGTCGACACCGACATGCTGACCGCCACCGAGGACCTGCTGGACTCCTGGGCCGGCACCCTGATCGTCGTCTCCCACGACCGCTACCTGCTCGAACGCGTCACCGATCAGCAGTACGCGATCGTCGACGGCCGGTTGCGACACCTACCCGGCGGCATCGACGAGTACCTGGCACTTGCGGCTCACTCGCCCGCGAAGCCGGCGCAACCGGCCGAGCCGTCACCGCAGCCGGCGATGTCCGGGGCGCAGCGTCGCGCCGCGGAGAAGGAACTGGCCTCAGTCGACCGACAGCTGGCCCGACTGGCCGCCCGGATCGAGGGCAAGCACACCGAACTCGCCGAGCACGATCATTCCGACCACGTCGGCATCACACGGCTGACGCGGGAATTGCGCGGCCTGGAGGACGACGTCGCCACACTGGAAGCCCAATGGCTGGAACTGTCCGAGGCGCTGGAGTGAAGCCGGTGGTGTCCTACCCGCCCGGTGAGGCGCTGCTGGCGGCCTACCGGCGCCGTGGCCCGGTACTCAACGCCGGGATCGGCCGGCGCGGCTTCGTCTATCTGCTGGGGCCCGAAGCGAACAAGTTCGTCTTCGCCAACGCCGACTCGTTCAGCTGGCGGGAGACGTTCGAGACCCTGGCGCCGGTGGACGGCCCGACTGCGCTGATCGTCAGCGACGGTGAAGACCACCGCCGCCGGCGCAGCGTGGTGGCGCCGGGGTTGCGTCACCGCCAGGTCCAGGAATACGTACAGACCATGGCGCGCTCCGTCGACGTCATGATCGACGGCTGGCGTCCCGGCCAGCGGTTGGACATCTACCAGGATTTCCGTTCGGCGGTGCGGCGCAGTACCGCGGAAAGCCTGTTCGGTTCCCGAATGGCCACGCATTCGGATTTCCTCGGTGCACAATTGCAGCCGCTGCTGGACCTCACTCATCAGCTACCGCAGGTGATGGCGCTGCAGCGGCGGTTCAACTCCCCCGGCTGGCGAAAGGCGATGGCGGCCCGCGCGCGCATCGACGCGTTGATGGACGCCGAGATCGCCGATGCCCGTGCCCGGCCCAGACCTGACGACCACCTGCTGACGACGCTGCTGCACGGACGGTCCGACGAGGGACAGACGTTGTCGGACAACGAGATCCGCGACCAGATCGTGTCGATGATCACCGCCGGCTTCGAAACCACCAGTGGCGCGCTCGCGTGGGCCGCCTATCTGCTGTTGACGGTGCCGGGGGCGTGGGATACCGCGGCCGCCGAGGTGAAACACGTGCTGGGCGGTGCGGCCCCGACCGCCGCGGATCTGCCCGACCTGACATACCTCAACGGCGTTGTGCACGAGACGCTTCGGCTGTACCCGCCGGGAGTGATCTCGGCGCGCCGGGTGATGCGGGAACTGCGATTCGACGGGCACCGGATCCCCGCGGGACGGATGCTCGTCTTCAGCGCATACGTCACCCACCGGATCGCCGAATTATGGCCGCAGCCAACGGAATTCCGTCCGCAACGATGGGACGCAACGGCCCCGGGCTACCGCAAGCCCGCTCCGCACGAGTTCATTCCGTTCAGCGGCGGCTTGCACCGGTGCATCGGCTCGGTGATGGCTCTGACCGAGATGACGGTGATGCTGGCCCGGCTGCTGGCACGGACCACGCTGAGCCTGCCGGACCAACGCCGCATTCGGGCCGGCAACTTCGCCTCGCTCAGTCCCCAACCGGGTCTGACGGTGCAAGTCCTCGAGTCAGTGCCAGCGCAGTAGCACGAGCTCGGCGCAGAAACCCGGTCCCATCGCCAGCATCAGGCCGGGGCTACCGCTGGGCGGCCGCTTCTCGATGGTGTCGCGCAGGATGTGCAGCACCGACGACGAGGACAGGTTGCCGATCTCCCCGAGGGAACGCCAGGTCAGCTCGAGCGCCTCCGGCGGTAACTCGAGAGAGTTGGTGATCGCGTCGATCACCTTCGGGCCCCCAGGGTGACTGACCCAGGTGCCGATGTCCTGCCTGGTCAAATCGTGCAGAGCAAGGAAACCGTCGACATCGGCGGGCAGGTGCGCCTGGATGAGGTCGGTCAGGTCCGGCGACAGGCGCAGTTGCAGGCCATGCGAGCCCACATCCCAGCCCATGATGTCCAGCGATTCGGGGTACAGCCGGCTGCGGGAGTCGACGATGGCCGGGCCGGTGGCGTTGATCTGTTCGGCGCGACGGTCACCGACGGCCACGACCGCAGCGGCGCCGTCACCGAACAGCGCGGTCCCGATCAGGCCGGACACCGTGGGTTTGACCGCCGGGTAGGTCAGCGAACAGAGCTCGACGGAGATCAACACCGCGACGCCGTCGGGCGCCCCGCGCAGGTAGTCGTTCAGGCGAGCCACCCCGGCCGCCCCGGCCACGCAACCCAGCCCGAACAGCGGCATGCGGCGTACATCAGGCCGAAGACCGAGCCGCCCGGCGATCCGGGCGTCCAGCGAGGGCACCGCGACGCCGGTGACCGTAGTGGTGGCGATCAGGTCGATGTCCTGCGGCTGCAGACCGGCCTCATCCAGCGCACCCATCAGCGCCTCGATGCCAAGGTCGACCGCCTTGTCGATGAAGATCTCGTTGGCGTCGCCGAAGTCGTTCAGCGCCGGGTAGCGCTCCAGCGGCAACACGAAGTGGCGGTTGTTCACCTTGGCGGACTTGTGCAGGCGCCGAACGATCTCTTCGTGTTCCTTCAACCCGGGAAACTCGACGAACAGATCGGTGATCTCACTCTGGCTGTATCGGTGTGGTGGCAACGCACCGAAGACCCCTGCGATGACGCTCATTGACCCTGCCTCATTCAGTTGCTCGCCGGATAGCCCACCCCGAAAAGACTTCTCAAAACCCGGAGTTTAGTGGCGATTTTGTGGCCTGGCAAAAAGGGTGATATTCAACACCTGTCTTATTTGTGTGAGAAATATGTGCGGAGAGCACCCTTTGTCAGCCTTTATCATCTCCGGGCTCGAGGGTCATTGCGATTAGCGCATCAGGACTCAGCGAGTCGATTACATCCTCGCTGGAGGTGTCTTCTGAACTGGGGTTTTCTGGCTTGCCCGCCAGCAGCAGCAGTTTGTCGAGTAAACCGGTACGCCGCAGCTCGCGGATTGGAATCGTGTTCAATAAGGACCAAATGCGGTGGTCCTCGGATTCGTCGCCGGCCTCGTCTGACAGTTGTTGCGCGAGGTGCTCGGCCAGATCATGCGGAGTCGGATAGTCGAAAATCATGGTGCGCGATAGTGACAATCCCGCCAAAGTGCTGTCCGTTTTCAGCCGGTTGCGCAGTTCCACACCGCTCATCGAGGTGAAGCCCAGGTCTTGGAACGCCTGTCGGGGACCGATGTCGCCCGGCCCGGCATATCCGAGTACCGCGGCGGCATGCAAGCACACCAAGTCGACCAGCCGGCGATACCGCTCGCCGGAATCGAGCTCTCGCCACCGTTGCGAACGCGGTGCGCTGTCCGGCGTGTCCGCTTCGGCCCCAACCCAGAAGTGTCGCCGCGCGAATGCGTAGGTCGGCAGCTCGACGCGGCGGGCTTTGAGACCGCTGAACGTGGCCGCCCAGTCGATGTCCACTCCCCTGGTGAACAGCGCCCCCGCGGCGGTCAGCACCGTATCGGCCTCGGCAACACCGTCCGACAACGTCACGACCGAGACATCCTGATCACCCGTCAGACCGGCGCCCGGGCCGACTTCGATGAACACCCCGCCGCCCAGGGCGGTCGCGGTGCGCACCCCGTCGGCGAACCGCACCGGCTTGCGCACATGGTCCACCCAGTACCGGGCCGAACCGTATCCGGCGCCGGCGGCCTCACCAGTGATGTTGGATATCAACCCGATTCGCGGCTCCGAGAAACCGAGACCGGACAGTGCGGTCGAGAACTCTTCGAGCATGGGCTCCATCAGCGCCGAGTGGAAGGCGTGCGACACCGCCAGCCGGTGTACCCGGCGGCCTTGTGCCGCCAACTGATCGGCCACCGCGCCCACCGCAGCTTCCGGCCCCGACAACACGACGGAATCCGGCGCGTTCACCGCGGCCAGACTGACGCGCTGCCCCAGCAACGGCTGCACGTCAGCTTCCCCGGCGGCTACCGCGACCATCACCCCGCCCGCCGGCAGCCCGGCCATCAGCCGGCCGCGAAGAGCGACCAGCCGCGCCGCATCCGCCAGTGACAACACCCCGGCCAGCTGAGCGGCCGCGATCTCACCCACTGAGTGGCCCAGCAGCAGCTCAGGGGTCACGCCCCAGGACCGCACGAGTGCGGCCACCGCCAGCTGCACCGCGAAAAGGCTCGGCTGAGCGAACTCGGTGCTGTGCGATAACGTCTGATCGCGTCCCCACATCACTTGTCGCAGTGGCAATCTGAGATGCGGATCCAGCGCGGTGGCCACCTCGTCGAACGCCGCGGCGAATACCGGGAACCGGCGGTGCAGCCGCCGACCCATGCCCAGGTACTGCGAGCCCTGCCCGGGAAAGACGAACACCGTCTTTCCCGGACCGCCGGCCCGGCCCACCACCACGCCGGAACCCGGCGTGCCCGACGCCACAGCGTGCGCGCCGGCGATCATCTGCGCCCGGTCGGAACCGACGATCACGGCCCGATGATCGAACACCGCACGGGTGGTCGCCAACGACCAACCCACGTCGGCAATTGCGCCGTCGGCCTGTCCGGCCAGCCGCGCCGCCTGACCGGCCAGCGCGTCTGTCGAGCGCCCGCTGAGCACCCACGGGACGGTGACCACGTCGGGCGGCGCCTCGTCGACCGGCGCGGCGTCGAACCGCTCGGGCTCGGGAGCCTGTTCGACGATCACGTGAGCATTGGTGCCGCCCATGCCGAACGATGAGACACCGGCGCGCCGCGGCGCCGCCCACGGTGTCAGGGCGGTGTTGACCCGCAAGCCCGCCGCAGCCAGGTCGATCGTCGGGTCGGCGAAGTTGAGACTGGCTGGAAGCGAACCGTTTTCGAGCGACAGCACCACTTTGATCAGGCCCGCAACCCCGGCTGCCGCACCGGTGTGCCCGATGTTGGTCTTGACGGAGCCGATGGCCACCTGGTGACGCCCACCGAACACGGATCCGAGTGCCCGGGCCTCTACCGGATCCCCGACCGCGGTCCCGGTCCCGTGGGCCTCCACATAGCCGACGTCGTCGCACTCCAGACGGGCGTCGGCCAGTGCGCGCCGGATGACGTCGGCCTGGGCGGCGGCCGAGGGCACCGCCAGACTGCTGCTCTCGTGGCCTGCGTTGCCGACGGCGCTGCCGGAAATGACGGCACGGACGCGGTTTCCGTCGCGCACGGCGTCGCCGAGCGGCTTCAGCAGGACCAGACCGGCACCGTCGCCGCGCACATATCCGTCACCGCGCCGGTCGAAGGCGTAGGTGTGCCCGGTCGGCGACAGCGCACCGAATTCCGTTTCCAGCAGCGCTGTTTCGGATGCCAGGTTGAGGTGCACGCCGCCGGCGACCGCCATCGCCGCCGTGCCTGCCCGCAGCGCGGCGCACGCCTCGTGGACCGCGACCAGAGACGACGACTGCCCGGAGTCGACGGTCATGCTGGGGCCGCGTAAACCGAACGCATACGAGACGCGGTTGGCAATCATCGCCCGGCTCAGACCGGCGAACGAATGGTGGTCGACCTGCCCCGCCAGGGTCAGCAGCGCGTAATCGTCGTTCATGGCGCCGAGGTAGACGGCGACCTGCTCACCACGCACGGTCTCCGGCACCAGGAATGCGTCTTCGAGCAGTTCCCAGGTCAATTCCATCGCCAGCCGTTGCCGCGGGTCCATGGCGCACGCCTCGCGCGGTGCGACATTGAAGAACTGGGCGTCGAAATCGCCTGCTCCGGTAAGAGGTTCGATCACCTCACGTCCGTCGCGCAGCAGCTGCCAGAATTCGCGCGGGTTGGCGGCCCCCGGAAAACGGCACGCCAACCCGATGATGGCAATGTCCGTCGGCTGCACGGCGACCCTCTCAGGGAGTGAAGTCGTCATCGAGGAGAGCGCGAAGCTCACTCTTGGCGGCCAAATCCTCAGCGGCCGGAGCGCTCAGTTGGGCGATGAGCGCCTGCAGCCTGGTGGTGACTTGGGTCTTCTCTTCGGGGCTCCAGTCGGGCCGGCGGACCAGGGTGTCGAGTTCACGGCTGACGTCCTCGAAGCGGGCCAGCAGGTTCTGCGGTTCGCCGGCCGGCGGCGCACCGGTGTCCAACTGATCGGCCAGGTATTGCGCCAGTGCGGCCGGCGTCGGGTAATCGAAGATCAAGGTGGGTGAAAGGGTAAGTCCGGTCGCGGTTTTCAGCCGATTACGGAGCTCCACGGCGGTCAGCGAGTCGAACCCCAGTTCCTGGAATGCCTTGTTGCCGTCGATGTCGACCGCGCTGCTATGACCCAGAACCGTTGCGGCACTTGAGGAGATCAGCTCGGTGAGAGCCTGGAGACGTTGCTCGGGGGCCAGGGTGTGCAGCCGCTCGACCATGCTGCCGGCCGCCGAGTTGGTGTCGGCGGCATCGATCACTCGTCGGCTCGGACGAGTCACCAGGTCATGCCAGAGCGGGGGCAGGTCGGCCTCGCTGGTCAGGGCGGTGGTGTCCAGGCGCGCAGCCACGGGCACCGGGTGATCGGCAAGCAGGGCGGCATCGAGCAGTCCCAGCGCCTGTTCGGTGGGCAGCGGCGACAATCCGACCTGCCTCATCCGCGCCAGGTCCCGTTCGCCGAGTTTGCCGGTCATCGCACTGGTCTCTTCCCAGAGTCCCCAGCCGATCGAGATCCCGGGCAGATTGTGTTCGCGACGATAACTCGCCAGCCCGTCCAGAAAGGCGTTGGCCGCGGCGTAGTTCCCCTGTCCCGGACTGCCGACGACGCCGGCGAGCGACGAAAACATCACGAAAGCAGCCAGATTCGCGTCGCGGGTCAGCTCGTGCAGGTTCCAGGCACCGTCCACCTTGACCCGTAGCACCGCATCGAGGCGCTCTGGTGTCAACGAGGTGATGACCGTGTCGTCGATGACGCCGGCGGCGTGGAACACGCCCTTGAGGGGGAATCGTTCGGGTATCTGCTTCAGCATGGCGGCCACCGCGGCGCGGTCGGCGACATCGCACTCCGCGACCGCCACCTGCGCCCCGCCCTGCTCCAGCCCGGCCACCAACTCGGCCGCGCCCGCCGCCCGCGAACCGGACCTGCTGACCAGCACCACATGCGCCACCCCGTAGCGGTCGACGAGATGCTGCGCCACCGCGGCACCTGCCATTCCGGTGCCGCCGGTGATCACCACGGATCCGCCGGTCAACGGCGACTGTGCGCCGGCCGGCCCGTTCGGGACGGTCAGCACCACTTTGCCAATGTGCCTGGCCTGGCTGACGAACCGGTATGCCTGCTGGATGCGTCGCACATCGAAGACGGTGACCGGCAACGGTTTCACCGCACCGTCGCGCAGCAGCCCGAGGATCTCGGCGTACATCTGCGCCATCAGGTCGGGTCCGGCCTCGAACAGGTCGAACGCCTGATAACGCACTCCGCGGTGCTCCTCGGCGACAAGCAGCGGGTCGCGGACGTCGGTCTTGCCCATCTCGAGGAACCGCCCACCCGGGGCCGTCAGCCGTAACGAGGCATCGAGGAACTCGCCGGCCAGCGAGTTGAGCACGACGTCGACCCCTTCGCCGCCCGTGACCGCCCGGAACTTCTCCTCGAACTCCAGCGTCCGCGAATCGCCGATGTGATCGTCGTCCAAACCCATGGCCCGCAGGGTGTCCCACTTGCCCCGACTGGCTGTGGCGAAAACCTCGCATCCCCAGTGCCGCGCCAGTTGGATGGCGGCCATACCCACCCCACCGGCGCCGGCATGAACCAGCACCCGCTCGCCGGCCCGGAGACCACCCAGCACCGACAAGCCGTAGAGCGCCGTCAGGAACACCACGGGCACGCTGGCGGCGGTGGCCAGCGACCAACCCGCCGGCACCGCGGTCACTATCCGCTGATCCACGACCGCTTCGGAGGCTGCCGCGCCCAAATGACCCATCACCGCGTCGCCTACCGACAACCCGGTCACCCCGGGACCCACCTCGACGATCACCCCGGCACCTTCGACGCCAAGCTCCGCCACGCCCGGGTACATGCCCAGCGCCAGCATCACGTCGCGGAAGTTCACACCCACCGCCCCCACAGCCACCCTGACCTGACCGCGACCCAATTCCACCCGTTCACCGGGGCGAACGGTGAGTTCCTCCAGCGTTCCGCCGGCGCCGGCGCCCAACCGCCACAGACCCTCCGGGAGCGCGAGCACCGGCGTCGCGGCGCGCACCAGGCGGGCGCCGTACACCACCCCGGAGCGCACCAACAGTTGCGGCTCCGCGTAGCGCAGCGCCTCCTGCACCGGCACCGAATCATCGGTATCGATCAGCATGAACCGCCCCGGGTTCTCGGCCTGGGCAGAGCGCACCAGACCCCACACCGCGGCGGCCGCCAAGTCCGACACGGCTCCGTTGGGCGGGGCGACACCTCCCCTGGTCAGGACCGCGAGCACCCCGGACGAACTGAGGTGCTCCTGCAGCACCCGCAACGCGCGGTGGGTCGCGCGCGATACTGCACCGGGCAGCTGCGCATCTGACTCCGGTTCCCACACCGACGCCACACTCGGCACATCGGAGCCGTTGTGCTGCAACGGCTTCCACGTTACGTCCAACAGGCCGCCAGCCGTTCTGGCTCCGGTCGGCACCGCCGCCGCCAGTGCTTGCCCGGAAACCGCGCGCACCACCAATTCCCGGACCGACAGCACCGGCAATCCGGCGGAGTCGGCGAGTTCCACCGACACCGAGCCGGCGCCGGTGGGCGCCAGCCGGACCCGCAGCCGTGACGAGCCTGTGGCGTGCAGGGTCACCCCTTGCCAGGAGAACGGCAGCGCCAGCTGCGCACCGTCCTCGACGAATCCCCAGGCGTGCAGCGCCGCGTCCAGCACCGCGGGGTGAATCCCGAAGCGCCGCACGTTGACTCCCTCGGGTGCGACCACCTCGGCGTACACCTCACGTCCCCGTCGCCACACCGCCCGGACGCCCTGGAAGGCTCGACCGTAGCCGTAGCCCCGCGCGCCCAACTGGTCGTACACGCCCGACACGTCCACGGCCGAGGCGCCGACCGGCGGCCATGCCGACAGATCCGCTCCGCTCCGGATACCGCCGGGGCCCAGCACGCCTTCGGCGTGCAGAACCCACGAATCGCCGGACGCCGAATACACCCGTACCCCGTGGCGTCCGGAGTCATCGGCGGCACCCACCACCACTTGCACGGGCACGACACCAGTTTCCGGCAGCGCCAGCGGTGCCACCAGCGTGAGCTCCTCGATGACCGGGGCACCGGCCTCGTCGCCGGCGCGCAACACCAGTTCGACGAAGCCGGCTCCCGGGAACAGCACCACGCCGCTGACGACGTGATCGGACAACCAGTTCTGGACCGCCGGCGACAGCGAGCCGCTCAACACCACACCGCCGACGTCCGGCCGTTCCACCACCACCCCCAGGAGCGGGTGGCCGCTGCCGGTCAGGCCGACCGTGGCCAGCTGCGTCGGTCCGACACCCAGCTCCGCCAGCCAGAAGTGTTGCCGGTTGAAGCCGTAGGTCGGCAGCGGCACCCGCTGAGCGCCGAGGCCGGAGAATGCCTCGCGCCATTGCACGCCGACGCCGGCGGTGAACAGCCGGCCGAGACCGAGCAGCAGCGTGTCGACTTCCGGACGATCCTTGGCTATCAGGGTGGCGGACACGGGTTCGCCCGCAAGCGACTGCTCGGCCAGCGCCATCAGTCCGCCGCTGGGACCGACCTCGAGAAAAACCTTGGCCCCCAACGATTCGGCCAGCTGGGCGCTGTCGGCGAACCGCACCGGCCGCCGCACGTGCTCGACCCAGTATTCGGCGGTTCCGTACCCCGGTCCGGCCAACTGACCGGTCACGTTGGACACCAGGCTGATCCGCGGTTCGGAGCAGGACACCCCGGCGAGGGCCGCCGCGAACTCGGCGAGGATCGGTTCCATCAATGCGGAATGGAAAGCATGCGAGACGGCCAGTCGGTGCACCCGCCGGCCCCGGGCCGACAGCGACGCCACCACGGCGTCCACCGCCGCCTGCTCACCCGAGATAACCACGGCGTGAGGTGCATTGACCGCGGCGATGCCCGCTCCGGGAATTAGCTCCGCGACTACCTCCTCCTCGCCGGCCGCCACCGCAACCATGACTCCGCCGGCCGGAAGACCCGCCATCAGCCGGGCGCGGGCCGCCACCAATCGCGCCGCGTCCTCCAGCGACAGCACCCCGGCGACGTGTGCGGCGGCGATCTCGCCGACCGAGTGGCCGAGCACGACATCCGTTACGACGCCGCAGGATTGCAGCAGCGCCGCCAACGCCACCTCGACGGCGAACAGTGCCGGCTGGGCGAACTCCGTACTCTCCAGCAGACCCGCGTCGTTGCCCCACACCACCTGCTGCAACGGAATTCGCAAATGACCGTTCAACGCGTCGCCGGCCGCGTCGAAGGCCTTGGCGAAAACCGGGAATCGCTCGTACAGTGCACGGCCCATGTTCAGGTATTGCGCGCCCTGCCCGGGGAAGACGAACACCGTCTGACCCACCGGGCGGGTGCGACCCACCGCCACCTCGCCAGTCGCCGCTCCGGCGGCAAGGCCGGCGAGAGCGTCCAGGAACTGCGCGCGTTCGCCTGCCACGACCACGGCACGGTGTTCGAACAGCGAGCGGGTGGTCACCAGTGACCAACCCACATCGAGCGGGCGTACCCCGGCATCGGAGCGCAGCTGCGCCAGCAGGCGCCGGGCCTGGTTGGCCAGGGCAGCCGGCGAACGGGCCGACAGCACCCACGGGACGGTACCGGAGAACGGTTCGGGCTCAACGGATTCCGGTGCGGGGGCCTGCTCCAGGATCACGTGCGCGTTGGTGCCGCTGATCCCGAACGACGACACGCCCGCTCGGCGCGGCCGGCCGGGCTCCGGCCACAGGCGCGCCTCGGTCAACAGGGACACCGCACCGGCTGACCAATCCACGTGCGGCGTCGGCGCGTCCACGTTCAACGTTTTCGGCATCACGCCGTGCTGCATCGCCAACACCATCTTGATCACGCCGGCCACGCCCGCCGCGGCCGAGGAGTGGCCCAGGTTCGACTTAATCGATCCCAGCCACAATGGCTCGTCGCGGTTCTGGCCGTAGGTCGCCAAGATCGCCTGGGCCTCGATCGGATCACCCAGCGTGGTGCCGGTCCCGTGTCCTTCGACGACGTCCACGTCGGCCACGCCGAGGTGTGCGCTGGCCAGCGCCGCCCGGATAACCCGTTGCTGCGACGGGCCGTTGGGCGCGGTCAGCCCGTTGGACGCGCCATCCTGATTCACCGCCGAACCCCGCACCACCGCCAGCACCTGATGCCCCAGCCGCTGCGCATCGGCCAGCCGCTCAACCACCAGGACACCGGCGCCTTCGGCCCATGACGTACCGTCCGCCGCAGCCGCATACGCCTTGCATCGACCGTCGGCGGCCAGAGCGCGCTGCCGGCTGAATTCCACGAAACCGCCGGGCGTGGCCATCACCGTCACCCCGCCGACCAGTGCCAGGTCGCACTCGCCGGAACGTAACGACTGGGCGGCCAGGTGCAGTGCCACCAGTGACGACGAGCACGCCGTATCCACCGACACTGCCGGGCCCTCGAGACCCAGCACGTAGGCCACCCGTCCCGAGGCCACACTCAACGTGGAACCGGTGAGGCCGTAACCCTCCAGTTCGCCCTTGACTTCGCCCCCGTAACCGGCGTGGATCACACCCGCGAACACCCCGGTGGCAGTGCCCCGCAACGTGGTCGGGTCGATTCCCGCGCGCTCCAGCGCTTCCCACGACACCTCGAGCAGCACCCGCTGCTGCGGGTCCATCGCGAGAGCTTCGTTCGGACCGATGCCGAAGAATCCGGCGTCGAAATCGCCGGCGTCGGCCAGAAAGCTGCCCCGCCGCGTGTAACTTTTGCCGAGCGCATCCGGGTCTGGATCGTACATGCCGTCGACATCCCAGCCGCGATCCGCCGGAAAGTCCGAGACCCCGTCACGCCCGTCGATCAGCAACTGCCACAGCGCCTCTGGCGAATCCGCACCGCCGGGATAGCGACATCCCATGCCCACAATCGCCACCGGCTCGGACAGCCTGCCCTCCAACTCAGACAGGCGGCGCCGGGTGCGGCGCAGATCCGCGGTGAGGCGCTTCAGGTAGTCAACCTGCTTGGTGGCGTCCACTGGTTATTCCTCGGATTCTCAGGATTCGAGTTCTTCGTCGAGAATGGCGAAGAGTTCGTTTTCGCTGGCGGCGGCCAGGTCGTCGTCGAGGGACAGGTCGGCCAGGATCTCGTGCAATCGATGTGACAGACGTGCTTTGTCTTCGTCCTCCCAATCACTGTTTCGGACAATGTCGTCGAGTTCGCGGGTGATGCGGTCGATGCGCGCCGCCGGGTCGGCCTGTCTCGCGGGGGCGGACAGGCGCGTATCGAGGTGCTCGGCCAGCGCGCCCGGATTGGGGTAGTCAAAGATCAGGGTAGGCGAAAGCGCAAGCCCGGTAACGGTTTTCAGGCGGTTTCGCAGCTCTACGGCGGTCAGCGAGTCGAAACCCAGTTCCTGGAAGGCGCGCTGGGCGCTGATGTCGGCGGCGCCGGAACGTCCCAGCACGGTCGCCGCGTTGCTGCGCACCAGATCGACCAGCTCACGATGGCGTTGTTCGGCGGTAAGCCCGGCCAGCCGGTGAGCCAGGCCGGTCGTCGAGACGTCCGTCGTCTCGACAACCCGCCGGACGGGGCGGTGGACCAACTCACCGAGCAGAGTGGGTGCCTCCTCGCCCAATGCGGCGGTGTCCAGTCGGGTGGCCACCACGACGGGCGAATCCGTCACCAGTGCGTCGTCGAACAGTGCCAGCGCCTGTTCGGTGGACAACGTCGCCAAACCGATTCGGCTCATCCGGGCCTTGTCGCGGTCGCCGAGATGCCGCGTCATCGCACTGGCTTGTTCCCACAGTCCCCACGCCACCGACGTCGCCGGCAATCCCTGCGCGCGACGGTGGACGGCCAGCCCGTCCAGAAAGCTGTTGGCCGCCGCATAGTTTCCCTGCCCGGCGGTGCCCAGAATGCCGGCCATGGACGAGAACATCACGAAGGCAGCCAGATCGAGGTCCCGGGTCAGCTCGTGCAGATGCCAGGCCCCGTCGACCTTGGCCCGCAACACCGTGTCCAGCCGCTCGGGGGTCAGCGACCCGATCAGCCCGTCGTCGAGAACGCCGGCGGCGTGGATGACCGCCTTGAGCGGGAACTGCGCCGGGATCTGCGCCAGCAGCCCGGCCACGGCATCGCGGTCGGCGACATCCGCGGCCACCACCGACACCTGGGTGCCGGCCTCGCGCAACTCCCGGGCCAACTCCGAAACATCCTGCGCCGCAGCACCGGACCTGCTCACCAGGATGATGCTGGGCACCCGGTGCCGGGAAACGAGGTGGCGGGCCAGTGCGGCACCGGCCATCCCGGTGCCGCCGGTGATCAGCACCGTGCCGCCGGAGAGCGGCTCGACGGTCAGCACCACCTTGCCGATGTGCCTGGCCTGGCTGACGAACCGGTACGCGTGGCGAGCCTGCCGCACGTCGAATGTCCTGACCGGCAAGGGTGACAGCACGCCCGCGTCGAACAGCGCCATCAGATCGGCCAGCATCTGCGCCGTCAGGTCCGGGCCCGCCTCGATCAGATCGAATGCCCGGTAGCGCGCCCCGAGTTCGGCGATCTGCTGCGGATCGCGGACATCGGTCTTGCCCATTTCGATGAAACGCCCGCCCGGGCCCAGCAGCCGCAGCGAGGCGTCGATGAACTCCCCGGCCAGCGAGTTGAGCACCAGATCGACCCCGGCACCGCCGGTGGCCGCACGAAACTTCGCCTCGAAGTCCAGCGTCCGCGAGTCACCGATATGGTCATCGTCAAATCCCTTGGCGCGCAGCGTGTCCCATTTCCCGCGGCTGGCGGTGGCGAAAACCTCGAGGCCCCAGTGCCGGGCCAACTGCACGGCGGCCATGCCGACGCCGCCGGTGGCCGCATGCACCAGCACCCGCTCGCCGGGCTTGGCGTCGCCGAGCACCGATAGTCCGTACAGCGCGGTCAGAAACACCACCGGTACCGCCGCAGCCTGCGGCATCGACCAGCCGGCCGGAACGGCGGTCACCAACCGACGATCCACCACGGCTTCGGGTCCCACCAGACCCAACAGGCCGAGCACCGAATCGCCCACGGTGACATCGCGAATACCGGAACCCACTTCGACCACCACGCCGGCACCTTCGACACCCAGCTCGCCGCCGCCGGGATACATGCCCAGCGCCACCAGGACGTCGCGGAAATTCACCCCCACCGCCGCCACCGCGACGAGCAGCTGCCCGGGGCCGAGCTCCGCCCGTTCGCAGGGGCCCACCCGGACGTCGTCGAGTGTGCCGCCGCCGGTCACCAGCCGCCACGGCGTCGCGGGCAACTCGAGCGTCGACGCGCCAGACGGCTTGAGCCGTGCTTTGTACGCGGCGCCGTCGCGCACCATCAATTGCGTTTCGCCGCAACCGATGAGCTCGCGGGCATCCAGCGTCCCGTCGGAATCCAGTAGCATTACCCGCCCGGGGTGCTCCGCCTGCGCGGAGCGCACCAGGCCCCATACCGCCGCGCCGGCCAAGTCCCGGACGTTCTTACCGGACATGCCGACAGCACCGTGCGTTCGCACCACCAGGGTCCCGCTGTCCTCCCCTGCAAACCAGGATTGCAACCGGTCCAGCGCCGCGTGGGTCGCCGAATACACCGACGCCGGGTGGTCATCGACAAACGGCAACTCCCACACCGTCATCGGCGTGCCGGCCGCCGGGGCCGTGCTGACCGGCATCCACTCGATCTCGAACAACTCCGCATTGCCGCGTCGTGGCGTCGCGAGCGCCTGGGTGGTCAGCGGGCGGAAAGTCAGCTCCCGCACGGTCAGTACGGGCACACCCCACGGGTCGGCGAGTTCCAGAGCCACCGCATCGCCGCTCACCTGGCTCAGCCGCACCCGCAACCGGGTCGCGCCGGCGGCATGCAGCGCCACCCCCTGCCAGGAGAAGGGCAGAACCGTGGCGTCCTGCCCATCGGCCACTCCCCATGCCTGTAGCGCCGCGTCCAGCAGTGCCGGGTGGATGCCGAAGCCGGTGGTGGTCAATCCGTCGGGAAGCCCGACCTCGGCATACACCTGGCCATCCGACGTCCACAACGCATGCAGACCGCGGAAAGCGGGGCCGTACTGGTAGCCGCGTGCAGCCAGTCGCTGATAGGCGCCGGTGAGGTCGACGGCCGCCGCCCCGGCCGGCGGCCACACCGACAGATCCGCCTGCGGGGTTGGCGCGTCCGCCCCCAGGGTGCCCGAGGCGTGCAGTGTCCATTCCGATCCGGAACCGCGGGAATACACGGAGATCTCGCGCGCACCCGCCTCATCGGCCGCACCCACCACGACCTGCACCCGCGTCGCGGCATCGTCGGTCAACGGCAGCGGCGCCGCAAGGGTCAACTCCCGCACCTCCGGGCTACCGACCTCCTCGCCCGCCCGCAGGGCCAGCTCCACGAACCCGGCGCCGGGGAACAGCACCGTGCCGGTCACGGCGTGGTCGCCCAACCAGCGCTGGGCCGACAGCGACAACCGGCCCGTCAGCACCAATCCACCGGAGTCGGGGCGTTCGACGACCGCACCGAGCAGCTCGTGCGCGGCGCCCACCAACCCGGCGCGGCGGACATCCTGATCCCCCGACTCGGTCAGCCAGAACCGCCGCCGCGCGAATCCGTAGGTGGGCAACGGCACCCGGCCCGCTCCCTCGAAGACCGGCGACCAGTCCACGGCCACACCGGCCACCTGGGACTGGGCCGCCGACAGCCAGAACCGTTGCAGCCCTCCGTCGTTGCGGCCCAGCGACGGAACGGTCACCGCCTCATCGGCGCCGAGCGTCTCCTCGATGCCCGCGATCAGCACCGGGTGCGGGCTCGACTCGATGAAGACCTGGCAGCCGGCGTCGGAGGCGGCACGTACGGCACGCTCGAACTGGACTGTCTGCCTGATGCTCTGGTACCAGTAGTCGGCGCCCAGCCCGACGGTGTCCAGCAGCGCGCCGGTGAGCGTCGAGTAGAACGCCACCGGTGTCGAACGCGGCACAATGTCCTGCAGAGCAGCGGTGAGGTCTTCCCGGATGGCATCGACTTGGCCGGAATGCGACGCGTAATCCACATCGATGCGGCGTGCCCGGATGTTCTCCGCGTCGCACCGGCTTATCAGTTCGGTGACGGCGTCCACCTCGCCGGACACCACGATCGACGAAACCCCGTTGATCGCAGCAATATTCAGCCGGCCGCTGAACGATGTCAGCAACTGCTCGGCACGGCTGAGATCCACGGCCAGCGACACCATCCCGCCGGCACCGGAGACCTGCACCAGCAGACGACTGCGCAGCGCCACCACCTTGGCGCCATCCTCCAGCGACAGCGCACCGGCCACACAGGCGGCCGCGATCTCCCCCTGCGAATGCCCGACGACGGCGTCCGGTGTGACACCGAGGGACCGCCACAACTCGGCCAGCGACACCATGATCGCCCACAGTGCCGGTTGCACCACATCGACCCGGTCCAGGCCCGGCGCGCCCGGCACCGACCGGATCACATCGATCAACGAC
The DNA here is from genome assembly GCA_003987775.1 of Mycobacterium sp. Classification (GTDB taxonomy): domain Bacteria; phylum Actinomycetota; class Actinomycetes; order Mycobacteriales; family Mycobacteriaceae; genus Mycobacterium. The sequence continues at coordinate 13,913 of RXJD01000076.1, read as the reverse complement.
CAGTCCACATATTCCCGCAGCGCCTTTTCACACCGCTGCAGGTGATCGGCGAACACCGTTGAGCTGTCCAGCAATTCGACGCCCATACCGACCCATTGCGAGCCCTGACCGGGAAACACGAACGCCGTCCTGCCCAGTGGCCGGGCCCGGCCGACCACCACCCCGCTCGCCGGTTCACCGGCGGCCAGGTGGGTGAGCCCATCGACGAACTCAGCGGGATCGGCGCCCACCACCACGGCCCGGTGGTCGAACAGCGATCGGGTGCTGAGCAGTGACCACCCGATATCCAGCGGCCGGGCCTGCGTCGCGTGCGCCGCCAAACGGTGAGCCTGATTGGCAAGTGCCTCAGCAGAACGCGCCGACACCACCCAGGGCACCACGCGGTGATCCGGCTGCGGGCTTTCGGCATCGACGGCCGGGGCCTGTTCCAGGATCACGTGCGCATTGGTCCCGCTGATACCGAACGAGGACACCGCCGCCCGGCGCGGCCGGTGATGCGGCGGCCACGGCCGCTGTTCGGTCAACAGCGACACCGCACCCGCCGACCAATCCACGTGCGGCGTAGGCACGTCGACATGCAAGGTCTTGGGCAGCACCGCGTGCTGCATGGCCAGCGTCATTTTCATGACACCCGCGACGCCCGCCGCGGCCGAGGTGTGGCCCATGTTCGACTTGATCGAGCCCAACCACAGCGGCTCGTCGCGATCCTGGCCGTAGGTCGCCAGAATCGCTTGCGCCTCAATGGGATCGCCGAGCGTGGTGCCCGTTCCGTGGCCTTCGACGACATCCACGTCGGCCGCTGTCAGACGGGCACTGGCCAGGGCGGCACGTATGACCCGCTGCTGGGAGGGACCGTTCGGCGTGGCCAGGCCGTTGGAGGCGCCGTCCTGATTGACCGCCGATCCCCGCACCACGGCCAGCACCGGGTGACCCAACCGCTGCGCGTCGGCCAACCGCTCCACCACGAGGGCGCCGGCACCCTCGGCGAAGGCGGTCCCGTCGGCGGCACCGGCATAAGCCTTGCAGCGCCCGTCGACCGAAAGTGCGCGCTGCCGACTGAATTCGATGAACATGGCCGGGGTGGCCATCACCGTCACCCCGCCGACCAGCGCCAGATCACACTCCCCCGACCGCAGCGACTGCACGGCCAAATGCAGCGCCACCAACGATGACGAACACGCCGTATCCACCGACACCGCCGGACCTTCCAGACCCAGCACGTACGCGACCCGACCGGAAGCCACACTGAGCGTCGAACCCCGCAGGCCGTAGCGCTCCAGCTCACCGGGCACCCGGCCCTGCCCGCCATAGGAACCGTGGAACACTCCGGCGAACACGCCGGTCGGTGAACCACGCAGCGTCATCGGATCAATTCCGCTGCGCTCCAACGCTTCCCAGGACACCTCCAGCAACAGGCGTTGCTGGGGATCCATCGCCAGCACCTCGCTTGGCGCGATCCCGAAGAACTGCGCGTCGAAGCCCGCGACGTCGGCCAGGAACCCGCCGGAGCGGGTGTAGGACTTGCCGGGCGCGTCCGGATCGGCGTCGAACAATCCGGCCAGGTCCCAGCCCCGGTCCGTCGGGAAGTCGGTGACGACGTCGCGTCCGGCTGCCACCATCTCCCACAGGGCCTCCGGTGTATCCACGCCCCCGGGATATCGGCAAGCCATGCCCACCAACGCAATCGGTTCGGTGGCCCGGGCCAGGTAGTCGCGGTTCTCGCGCTTGAGCCGCTCGTTTTCCTTCAGTGATCTCCGCAGGGCCGCAACGAGCTCGTCTTGAGTGCTCACGGCGTTCAGTGCCAGCGCAAAAGGACCAGCTCGGAACAGAAGCCGGGACCCATCGCGATCATCAGGCCGGGGCTGCCGCTGGGCGGTGGCTTGGCGAGGGTGTCACGCAGCACATGCAAGACCGACGCTGACGACAGGTTGCCGATCTCGCCCAGCGAGCGCCAGGTCAGCTCCAGCGCTTCGGCAGGCAAATTGAGGGTTTCGGTGATCGCTTCGATGATCTTCGGTCCGCCCGGATGAGTCACCCAGGCACCGATATCGGCGGTGGTCAGGCCGTGCTCGGCCAGGAATGCGGTGACGTCGGTGCGCAGATACTGTTCGACGACGGCTGCCACATCCTTGGACAGCACCAGCTCGAAACCACCGGCGCCGACATCGAATCCCATCGTACGCAGCGAATCCGGGTAGAGATGGCCACGCGAATCGACGACGCTCGGTCCGCCGGCAGCCACCTCGGCCGCGCGCCGTTCTCCGACCGCGATCACCGCGGCGGCACCGTCGGCGAACAGTGCGCTGCCCACCAGGCCGGCGACCGAGGGCTTGTATCCGGGGAAGGTGAGCGAGCACAGCTCCACCGACACCAGGGCGGCTACGCCGTCCGGGGCGCCGCGCAGGTAGTCGTGCAGGCGGGCCACCCCGGCGGCCCCCGCCACGCATCCCAACCCGAACAGCGGCACCCGTCGCACGTCGGCGCGCAGCCCGACCCGCCCGGCGATCCGGGCGTCCAGCGAGGGCACCGCAAGACCGGTGACCGTGGTGGTGATGAGCACGTCGAGATCTTCGGGGCGCAACCCGGCCTCGTCGAGCGCACCCATCAACGCCTCGACGCCCAGGTCCACCGCCTTATCGATGAAGATGTCATTGGCCTCGCCGAAATCCTTCAGCCGCGGGTACTGCTCGAGCGGCAGGACGAGGTGGCGACTGTTGACCTTCCCGTTGGCGTGCAACTGCCGGACGATGTCCTCGTAATCCTGGAAATCGGGAATGCTGACGAACATATCGGTGAGTTCTCGCTGCGAATAGCGATGGGGCGGCAGGGCCCCGAAGACACCTGCGATGACACTCATTGGTCCCACCCCTTTGACACGAACACCACGGCCGTCACGTTCATCCGAATGGCTTAGAGCTGGCAGTTTAGTCGTGGCTAACCTGCCCGGCAAAAGAGCAGCGTGCGGCTCAGCGCCGCAACCGCTGGCGCAGTTGACCCGCGACTTCGGTGACGGCGAGCAGTTGTTCGGCGACGCGGTCCGGCGCGGTGCCGCCGCGAGCGTCGCGGGACGACACCGATCCCTCGATGGTGAGCACGTCACGAACCGCTGGTGTGAGTTCGGGGCTGATCGCGGCCAGCTCGTCGTCGGTGAGTTCTTGCAGGCCGACGCCGCGCTGCTCGGCGGCGCGCACCGCCGCACCGGCGGCCTCGTGCGCGGACCGGAAGGCCACGCCCTGGCGGACCAGCCATTCGGCGATGTCGGTGGCCAGGGTGTAGCCGAGCGGCGCCAGGGCCGCCATCCGGTCGACATGGAACGTCAGGCTGCCGACCAGCCCGGCCATCGCCGGCAGCAGCAGCTCCAGCTGGGCCACCGAGTCGAATACCGGTTCCTTGTCTTCCTGCAGGTCGCGGTTGTAGGCCAGCGGCTGGGCCTTCAGCGTCGCCAGCAGCCCGGCCAGGTTGCCGATCAGCCGCCCGGACTTGCCGCGGGCCAGCTCCGCGATGTCCGGGTTTTTCTTCTGCGGCATGATCGAGCTGCCGGTGGACCAGGAGTCGTGCAGGGTCACATAGCCGAATTCGGTCGAGCTCCACAGGATGATGTCCTCGGCCAGGCGCGACAGGTCCACCCCGATCATGGCGAGGACGAACGCGGCCTCGGCGGCGAAATCCCGGGCGGCGGTGGCGTCCACGGAGTTGTCCGCGGCGGCGGCGAAGCCGAGATCCGCAGCGATCGCGTCGGGGTCCAGGCCCAGTGAGGAGCCGGCCAGCGCGCCCGAGCCGTACGGAGAGATGGCGGCACGCTCGTCGAAGTCGACGAGGCGGTCCACGTCGCGCAGCAACGGGTGCGCATGGGCGAGCAGGTGGTGTGCCAGCAGGATCGGCTGAGCGGACTGCAGGTGGGTTTTGCCCGGCATGATGGCCGTCGGGTGGGTGCCGGCCTGTTCGGCCAGCGCAGCGACCACCTCGAGCACGCCGTCGGCAACCCGGCGGACCGCGTCGCGCAGCCACATCCGGAACAGCGTGGCCACCTGGTCGTTGCGGGATCGCCCGGCCCGTAACCGGCCGCCGAGATCGGGGCCGACCCGGTCGATCAGACCGCGTTCCAGCGCGGCGTGCACGTCCTCGTCGGTGACCAGCGGTTCGAAGCTGCCGTCGGCGACGTCCTCGGCGAGGCTGTCCAGGCCGACCAGCAGGCCGTCGCGCTGTTCGTCGGTGAGCAGCCCCGCCCGGTGGAGCACGATGGTGTGCGCCCGGGACGCGGTGATGTCATAGGGCGCCAGCACCCAGTCGAAGTGGGTGGACTTGCTCAGCGCGGCCAGCGCGTCGGACGGGCCGCCGGTGAAGCGGCCGCCCCACAGCGAACCCTCGTTGGTGCTCACGGGGGTCACCTCCTCCCCGCGAGCAGACACAAACTCGCAGTCGGACCGGCGTGTCGGTGCGAGTTTGCGACTGCTCGCGAAAAGAACGTCACCGCATGTCCCGGCGGGCGGACAGCTTGGACGACAGCCCGTGCACGTACACGAACCCCTTGGCCATCGACTGGTCGAAGGTGTCGCCCTCGTCGTAGGTGGCCAGGTTGAAGTCGTAGAGCGATTCGGCGCTGCGGCGTCCGTTGACCGCAATGTGACCGCCGTGCAGGACCAACCGGATCTCGCCGGTGACATGCTCCTGGGTGGTGGCCACGAAACTTTCCAGAGCCACCTTGAGCGGCGAGTACCACAGGCCGTCGTAGACCAACTCGGCCCAGCGCTGATCGGTGTGCCGCTTGAACCGGCCCAGCTCGCGTTCCAGCGTGACGTGTTCGAGTTCGGCGTGCGCGGTGATGAGCACCATCGCTCCGGGCGCCTCGTAGATCTCGCGGCTCTTGATGCCCACCAACCGGTCCTCGACGACATCCAGACGCCCCACACCCTGGGCACCGGCCCGGCGGTTGAGCTCCTCGATGGCCTGCAGCACGGTCACCCGTCTGCCGTCGATGGTGACCGGTACGCCCTGTTCGAAGCCGATGATCACCTCGTCGGGGGTGTTCCAGTTGACGGTGGGGTCTTCTGTGTAGGAGTAGACGTCCTTGGTGGGGGCATTCCACAGGTGCTCCAAGAACCCCGTCTCGACGGCACGGCCCCACACGTTCTGGTCGATGGAGAACGGTGAGCGCTTGGTGACGTTGATCGGGATGGCGTTCTCCTCGGCGAAGGCGATCGCCTTCTCCCGCGTCCACGCATAGTCGCGCACCGGTGCGAGGACTTCGAGATCCGGCGCGAGCGAGGCGAATCCGACCTCGAAGCGCACCTGGTCGTTGCCTTTGCCGGTGCAGCCGTGCGCGACGATGCTGCCCCCGTGTTCGCGCGCTGCGGCCACCAGATGTTTGGCGATCAGCGGCCGGCTGATGGCCGACACCAGCGGGTAGCGGTCCATGTACAACGCATTGTTGAGGATGGTGGGCAGGCAGTAGCCTTCGGCGAACTCGTCGCGCGCGTCGACCACCACGGCCTCCACGGCGCCGCAGTCCAGGGCGCGCTGGCGCACCACCTCCATGTCCTCGCCGCCCTGGCCGAGGTCGATCGCCACCGCAACGACCTCACGGCCGGTCTCCTTGCCTATCCAGCTGATGGCCACCGAAGTGTCCAGACCGCCGGAATACGCGAGGATGACGCGCTCTGACATGAACAGTTCTCCTTTTGCTCGTGCAAAGTCTGCAGCAGTGTATTTGAGGTCTACTTGAGTTCTTCTAGCGCTGAGGCCAGTTCGGCGCCGGTCATCGGTTCGCGGGCCACCACGAACACGGTGTCGTCACCGGCGATGGTGCCGACGACGTACGGTAACGCCGCGCGGTCGATGGCGCTGGCCAGATAATGGGCACCGCCGGGCGGAGTGCGCAGGACGGCCAGGTTTGCGCTGGCATCGGTGGACACCAGCAGCTCACCGAGCAGCCGGGACAATCGGCCGGTGCCGCCGGCGACGCCCCGGACGGGGCTGCCGTCTTCGGGGACGACGTAGACGCCGACGCCGCCGTCCGCACCGCGCAGTTTGACCGCGCCCAGATCCTCCAGATCGCGGGACAGGGTGGCCTGGGTGACGTCGATGCCCTCGGCGGCCAGCCGAGCGGCCAGTTCGCTCTGGCTGCGCACCTCGGCGGTCGACAGGATGGCGACGATGCGGGCCTGCCGGCCGGCGCGGTTGGCGCTGACCTCGGGGGCCGCCTTCGCCGTCATCGCGACCGCTCCAGCAGCCACACCAGCAATGCCTTCTGGGCGTGCAGCCGGTTTTCCGCCTCGTCCCACACCGCGCTGGCCGGTCCGTCGATCACCTCGTCGGTGATCTCGTCACCCCGGTGGGCCGGAAGACAATGCAGCACAAGCGCATCGGGGTTGGCCAGACCGAGTAGTCGTTGATTGACCTGGAATGGACGGAACGGTTTGACGCGGTCCAGGCCGTCGCCCTCCTGTCCCATCGACACCCAGGTGTCGGTGACCAGGACGTCGGCGCCGGCCGCGCCCGCGTCAGCGTCGGCGGTCACCGCCACGCTGCCCCCGGTCTCGTCGGCTCGTGTGCGGGCTGCGGCCACCACCTCCGGATCGGGCGTAAAGCCTTCCGGTGCAGCAACAGTGACGTGCATGCCGGCGGTCACGCCGCCCAGCATCAGCGAGTGGGCCATGTTATTGGCGCCGTCACCGAGGTACGTCATCTTCAAGCCCGGCAGTGTGCCCTTGCGTTCGGCGATGGTCTGCAGGTCGGCTAGGACCTGGCAGGGATGGAACTCGTCGGACAGCGCGTTGACGACGGGCACCGAGGCGGTGGAGGCCATGGCGATCAGCCGTTCCTGCCCGAAGGTGCGCCACACGATGGCCTCGACGAAGCGGGACAACACGCGTGCGGTGTCCTCCAGGGTCTCGTCACGCCCGAGTTGGGTGTTGCGACCGTCGACCACCACGGCGTGCCCGCCGAGTTGGGCGACGCCCATTTCGAAGGAGAACCGGGTGCGGGTGGAGTTCTTGTCGAAGATCACCGCGACACCGCGTGGACCCTCGAGCGGCCGACGGCTGAATGGGTCTTTCTTCAAGGTGGCGGCGAGCTCGAGGACCTCGGCCTGTTCGTGCGGCGTCAGGTCGTCATCGCGCAGAAAATGCCTAACCATGTACGGCTCCGGCGGTGTCGAGGATGGCAGGGAGGGCGGCGACGAAGCCGTCCAGCTGGGACTCGGTGATGATCAACGGCGGGGCCAGCCGAATCACGTTGGGCGCGGCGGCATTGACCAGGTAGCCGGCGTTGCGGGCCGCGGCTTCGGCGTCTTTCGCGTACGGCGCGGTCAGTACGATGCCCTGCAGCAGGCCTCGTCCGCGGACATGGTCGATCAGTGGATGACCCAGCGACTCGATACCGTGCCGCAGCGCTTTGCCTTTGGTGTCGGCGCTGCGCACCAGGTCTTCGTCTTCGAGCACCTTCAGGACAGCAACGGCGGCCGCGGTGCACACGGGGTTGCCGCCGAAGGTGCTGCCGTGCAGACCCGGGGTGAGCAGATCCGCGGCCGGACCGATCGCGATGCACGCGCCGATCGGCAGCCCGCCGCCGAGACCCTTGGCAAGGGTGATCACATCCGGGGTGATGCCGTCGTGCTGATGAGCGTAAAACGCCCCAGTACGCCCGATTCCGGTCTGCACCTCGTCGAGTACCAGCAGCGCCTGATGCCGCGCGGTGATCTCCCGGGCCGCGACCAGGTAACCCTCGGGCGGCACGACGACTCCGCTCTCCCCCATGATCGGCTCGAGAAAGACTGCCGCCGTGTCGTCGTCGACCGCCGCCGCCAACGCGTCGACGTCGCCGTAGGGGACGTGAACGACATGACCCGGCAGCGGTTCGAACGGCGCCTGTTTACTCGGTTGCCCGGTAAGTGCCAGCGAACCCATCGTGCGGCCATGGAAAGCTTCCTGTGCGGCAACGATTTTGGTGCGTCCCGTGAGTCGGGTCAGCTTGAATGCCACTTCGTTGGCTTCGGTCCCGGAATTGCAGAAGAACACTCGCGCTTGGGTTTCCGCGCCCAGCAGCGAGACCAGCTGCTCGGCCAGTGCGATGCCCGGCTCGGTGGCGTACAGATTGGACGTGTGGCCGAGCGTCGACAGCTGCCGGGTCACCGCATCGATGATGGCCGGATGCCGGTGACCGAGCACGTTGACCGCGATACCACCGAGCAGGTCGACGTAAGTCTTGCCGTCCACATCGGTGACGACGGCTCCCTCGCCGCTGGCCAGCGCCATCGCCGGGGTGCCGTAGTTGTTCATCATCACGGCTTGCCAGCGCTGCTGTACGCCTTGCGTTGCGGTCATGCGGACACCACCTTGGTACCGGTTCCGGCGTCGGTGAAAAGCTCGACAAGGACGCAATGTTCGACACGCCCGTCGATGACATGTGCACTGGGTACGCCGGCCGTGACCGCACGCAGGCACGCCTCGACTTTGGGGATCATCCCCGCCTCCAGGGTGGGAAGCAGTTGCGCCAGCGTGGCGGTGTCGATTTCGCTGACCAGTGATGTTCGGTCGGGCCAGCTGGTGTACAGGCCCTCGACATCGGTGAGCATCAGGAGCTTTTCGGCGCCCAGCGCTTCGGCCAGTGCTGCCGCCGCGGTGTCGGCGTTGATGTTGTGCACCACTCCCTCGGCGTCCGGGGCAAGCGTCGAGACAACTGGAATGCGTTTAGCAGCAATAAGATCCAGTACCGCCGCGGTGTTGACCAGTTCGACGTCGCCGACCAGGCCGATGTCGGTGTCCACGCCGTCGACGGTGACGCTGCGCCGCACCGCGGTGAACAGTTGGGCGTCCTCGCCGGTGATTCCGACGGCGTATGGGCCGTGCACGTTGATCAGGTTCACCAGTTCGCGACCGACCTGGCCGAACAACACCATCCGTGCCACGTCGAGCACTTCCGGTGTGGTGACCCGGAATCCGCCTTTGAAGTCGCCTTCGATACCGAGCTTGCGCAGCATCGCGGTGATCTGCGGACCGCCGCCGTGCACGACAACCGGATGTACCCCGCAGTTGCGCAGGAACGCCATGTCGGCGGCGAACGCCCGACGCAGCGACTCGTCCGTCATCGCGTTGCCGCCGTATTTGATGACGACGATCTTGCCGTTGAGTTGTTTGAGCCAGGGCAGGGCTTCGGCCAGCACCTGCGCCTTGGCCTGCGTAGACAGATCGTCGATGTTCATGGTCATGAGCTGTATGCCGAGTTCTCTTCGACGTAGGCGTGGGACAGATCGGTGGTGCGGATGTCGGCCTGGCCGTCACCGATCGCCAGATCGACCACGACGTGGATGTCGGCCCCCGACAGGTCCACCTCGCGGGCACCGGGAGCGCCGGCACCCTCCCGATATACGACGAACCCGTTGAAGGACACAGTGATTCGCTCCGGATCCAAGTCAACCGGGGCCATCCCGACGGCAGCCACCACCCGGCCCCAGTTGGGGTCGGAGCCGAACACTGCCGTCTTGACCAAACTGTCGCGGGCGATGACCCGCGCAGCGGTCACCGCCTCGTCCTCGGTGGCAGCCCCGGTCACCGTCACAGTGACACGCTTGGTGACACCTTCGGCGTCGGCCTGCAGTTGAGCACACAGGTCGTCGCAGACGCGCAGCACCGCTTCGTCGAGATCGCCCTGGTTCGGTGCGATTTCACTGGCTCCCGACGCCAGCAGCAGGACGGTGTCGTTGGTGGAGCAACTGCCGTCGATATCGAGTCGATCGAATGTGCGAGCGGCGGCACGTCGCAACGCCTGATCGAGCGCCTCCGCATCGGCGACCGCGTCCGTGGTGATCACGCACAGCATGGTGGCCAGTGACGGGGCCAACATGCCGGCGCCTTTGGCCATTCCGCCGACCGTCCACTTGTCAGGGTGGTGCAGGGCAACCTGTTTGGGCACGGTGTCCGTGGTCATGATGGCGTGAGCCGCGTCGTCCCCACCGGTGAGCCCGCCATGCATCTCGTGCACGATATCGGCCACTCCGGCGAGCACCTTATCCATGGGCAACCGGTCGCCGATCAGGCCGGTGGAACAGACGCCGACCTCAATGGCGCCGGTTTCGGTGCCCCAGTCCGACAATGCCGCCGCAACGGCTTCGGCGGTGGCATGGGTGTCCTGGAAGCCGCCCGGACCCGTACAGGCATTGGCGCCACCGGAATTGAGAACCACAGCACGCAAACGCCCGGTGGTCAGCACTTGCTGAGTCCAGAGCACCGGCGCTGCTTTGACCTTGTTGCGAGTGAACACTCCGGCTGCCGCATAGTCGGGCCCCTCGTTGAACACCATCGCCAGATCGGGTGCGCCGGACACCTTGATACCGGCGGCGATACCGGCAGCCCGAAACCCGGCCGGGGCCGTGACCCCCTGCGCGCGAAGCAACCTGGTGTGGGCCTCGGTGACGGGATCGGTCACGGGGCCACTCCGACCACCGAAAGTCCTTCGGCCTCCGGCCAGCCGAGTGCCAGATTCATCGACTGCACCGCGGCGCCTCCAGTTCCCTTGACCAAGTTGTCGATTGCGGCGATCGCGACAAAGGTCGCCGCGTCCTCGTCGACGGCGACCGCGACGTGCGCAGCATTGCTGCCGATCACCGAGCCGGTGCGAGGCAACTGCCCCTCGGGCATCACGTGAATGAAAGGTTCTCCGTCGTAGGCCTTTTCATAAGCGGCGCGGAGCTGCGAGATAGGTGCGCGAGTGGGCGCGGTGCAGGTGGCCAGGATGCCGCGCGAGGTCGGGATCAACACCGGCGTGAAGGAGACGGTCACGTCGCGGTCGGTGACCGCCCGCAGACCCTGCACGATTTCGGGCGTATGACGGTGTGCGCCACCGATGTTGTATGCCCGCGCCGATCCGATGACCTCCGAGCCGAGAAGATCTGTCTTGGCGGCGCGGCCAGCCCCAGACGTGCCGCTCACCGCGACGACCGTGACAGCCGGCTCGACGAGACCCTCCGCCACAGCGGGCAACAGGGCAAGCAGCGCGGCCGTCGGGTAACAGCCGGGCACGGCGATACGACGCGCACCTCTCAATATGTCCCGCGCACCGGGCAATTCGGGCAACCCGTAGGGCCAGGTACCGGCGTGCGCAGAGCCGTAGAAGCGTTCCCACGCTGCCGCATCGCTGAGCCGGAAGTCCGCCCCGCAGTCAATTACCAAGGTTTGCGGGCCGAGCTGTTCAGCCAGTGCTGCCGAATGCCGATGCGGCAGAGCCAAAAAGACCACGTCGTGGCCGCTCAGTACGGTGAGCTCGGTCGGCTCGACGACTCGTTGGCCCAGCGGAATCAGATGCGGATGGTGTTCGCCCAACGTGGTTCCGGCGCTGCTGGCCGCTGTCACTGCGCCGATGTGCAAGCGACCATCTGCATAGGCCGGATGACCGAGGAGCAGGCGTAGAATCTCACCCCCCGCATAACCGCTGGCACCGGCAACCGCCACCCGTATCGCATCGACCACCCGGCGATTCTGCATGGTTATGCAGATCTTTGCAAATTCATTCTAGGCGCCGTCGTAGCCGTAGCTAGGCAAGAGGCGGCAGCTGTCAACGTGACACGCCGAAACACCCCTTCCCATTCCGCCGAACCGCTGATATACACGAAGGGAGCAGTTGCTCTCTGGCACAGCTGATTTCGGGCAAAAGGTAGGACCGCAAGGTCAATCGCAAACCATAAGATTTTGCCCGGAAATTCTTAGAGATAACGGGTTTAACCACCTCTCCGTACGGGGATCTATTGCCCACGTGTTGCCCCTGTGACGATCGGGCGTCGTTGGGTCGCGGCTTGTTCCATTGGGGTCATCTGGGGAGATGGACATGTCCTTTGTCATTGCTGTGCCTGAATTCGTCGAAGCGGCGGCCGAGCAGTTAGCCGGTATCCGCTCGTCATTGGTTGACGTAAGTTCTGCTGCGGCAGGCGCGACGACCGAACTTATGCCCGCAGCCGCGGACGAAGTGTCGGCCGCGATCGCGCGGCTGTTCGGCACCCTGGGTACGGACTACCAGGCTGTCAGCGCCCAAGCGACGGCTTACCACCAAGAGTTCGTCGCGATGATGAGCCAGAGTGCGACCGCCTACGCGGCCGCCGAAGCGGTCAACGGTTCAGCCCTGCTGAGCCTCGACGGTTTCTTGTCGGCGCTGCAGAATGGTTTCGCCAACCTGGCTGCCCAGATCAACGGCGCCTTGAGCACCGGCTTCGGTATTCCCGGCCTGGGCGCTCAACTCGGTGGGTCCGGGTCCCTGATGGGCAGCCTGGACGCCGGCGCGGCCCTGCGTGCACTGACCTCGCTACCCAACCTCGGCGCTGGACTGGCTCTTCAGACCGGCGGGGCTCTCTCGTCGGGTCTGGGAGCAGGACTCGCCCAGACCGGACAGGCCATCGCCAACTCGGGCGTGGCTCTGCAGAGCCTCGGCGCCAGCCTGTCGGGCAGCGGCGCCGCGTTGTTCGGACCCGCCAACGCTGCCCTCGAAACGTTCTTGAGCACCGGAATCGGTGCGAATTTGTCTGCCGCGTTCACGGGCAGCCTCAACGCGAACTTCTCTGGCCTCACCGAGCTCGCCCAGACCGGCGGAATGCTGGTCGGCAACTTCTTCGGCACCCTGTCCGGACTAGCCACCAACTTCGGTGCCACCCTTCCCGCACTCGGCGCCCAGTTCAGCGGCGCACTCAACGCCGCGATCAGCGGTGGCCTGCCGGCATTCCAGGCGGGACTGAACGGATTGATCAGCGCGGGCCAGAATCTGGCCGGCAGCTTCAGCGCCGCCCTGCCGGCGTTGGCCGGCCAACTCAACGGCGCATTGTCCGGGGCCTTCGGCACCGGCTTGGCCAGCCTCAACGCGGCACTCAACGCCGCCCTGAGCGGTGGACTTCCCACGCTGCAGGCTGGACTCAGCGGCCTGATCAATGCGGGCCAGAACCTCGCAGCGAACTTCAGCGCCACCCTGCCCGCGCTGTCCGCAGCGCTCAACGGGGCTCTGTCAGGCAGCTTCGAAGCCAGCCTCGCCGGCCTGGAAGCCGCGCTGTCCGGCACCCTGAGCCTGCCGGCCCTGTCAGCGGCTCTGGAGGGCCTGGTCCAGACCGGCGCGAGCCTGGCCGGCAACTTCCCGGCCCTGGCCGCACAACTCGCGGGCAACTTCGGCACCGGCCTGGCAAGTCTGAACACCGCCCTCAACGCCGCGTTCAACGCCGCACTCAGTGGTGCTCCGGCATTCCAGGGCGCCCTGAACGCTCTGCTCAGCGCAGGGCAGAACCTGGCCGCCAACTTCAGCGCAGCCTTCCCGGCCCTGTCGGCATCGCTTTCTGGAGCGCTGTCCGGCAACCTCAGTGCCAGCCTGGCCGGCCTGTCGGCCGCCCTCAACGGCGCCTTCACCGGCGGACTGAACGGCCTGACCGCCGCGTTGAACGCCGCTTTCGGCGGTGGACTGCCGTCGTTCTCCGCCGCGCTCAACGCCCTGGCTCAGACCGGAGCGAACCTTGCCGCCCAGCTCAGTGGCAGCTTTGGCACCGGACTCGCCGCCCTGAACGCTGCCCTGAACAACACCTTGGCTGCCGCACTGAATGGCGCACTGTCCGCCGGCTTCTCCGCCACGTTCCCCGCGCTGAGTGCCGCGTTCCAGGGTGCGCTCAACGCCGCGTTGTCGGGCAGCCTGCCCGCGTTCCAGGCTTCCCTGGGCGCCCTGAACGGGGCGTTCCAGGCCGCCTTGAGCGCCGCGTTCGCCGGAGCACCCGCGCTGACGGGGGCCCTGAATGCGCTGGTCACGGCGGGCCAGAACCTCGCCGCGACGTTCGCTGGTGCCCTGCCGGCGTTGGCTGGCCAGCTCTCCGGGGCCTTCGGGGCGACCCTGCCGACCCTGTCGGCCGCGTTCACCGGGGCCCTCAACGCCGCCCTGTCGGGCAGCCTGCCCGCCTTCCA
>RXJD01000042.1 GCA_003987775.1 Mycobacterium sp. | reverse complement strand
TCAGAGCGACCCTGCACCCACCAATTGTCCCCAAAACCCCAGCACAACCAGCCCCGCCACGCGGGATTAATTCAGCAGTCTCCTAGAGCGGCTCGATGTCCAGCCAGCGATCGACCTCGAACCGGTCGTCCACGGCGCGCAGCGTCGCTCCTCCGTGACCCGGGTAGTGCGCGGGTACGACGGCCGCCCCGGCCGCGGCGGCTTCGGCGAAGATCCGGCGGCGGGTGACCGCAGCGGCGGCCTGGTCGATGTCGAAGGCGCAGGGGTCGTCGGGGCGGCGCACCTGTATCGGGTTGTGGGTCAGATCGCCGACGAAGACCGCAGGCCGGCCCGCGTCGAGCCACAGCACCGAGGAGCCGGGGGTGTGCCCGGGCGCGGGGCGTAATCGCAGGGCAGGGCTGATCTCGTAGTCGTCTGACCATTGGACGATTTGCGCATCCACCGGCAGGACGCTGTCCTCGAACACCAGCCGGTTACCGAGCTGTTGCAGCGCTTCCTCCTCGGCGCGCGGATCCTGTTGTGCCGCTGCCCCGTCGGGGTGGAAGTGGCGGTAGTCAGCCTGCGGCACCAGGTACCGGGCGTTCGGGAACGTCGGCAACCACGCGTCGTGGTGCAGCATGGTGTTCCACCCGACGTGATCGGAGTGGACGTGGGTGTTGACCACCACGTCGACGGCATTGCGGTCGACGCCGGCCGATTGCAGCGCCGCGAGGTAACCGGTGTTCAGCTGGTCCAGCGGCGGCATCTGCGGGCGCGTCCGGTCGTTGCCGACGCCGGTATCCACGACGACGGTCAGTCCGTCGACTTCGATCACCCAGCTCTGGATCGCGATATGCAACTGATCGGTGCCCGGATCGAAGAAGTCCGGTGCCAACAGGTCCGCGTTGTCGCGCCATCCGGCTGCCGGGGTGTGCGGGAAGACCCGGGTCGGCAGGTCGAAGCGCAGCTCCAGTACCCGGGTCAGTCTGGCGCGTCCCAGCTCGACGGCATCCATTACGTCCTCCTCGCCGAGCGTGAATTACCCGACGTGTCCGCCGCGTGTCGCGTGGAAAACTTCACAGTCGGCGCGGGCTCTCACCGGCCGCGCAGGTAGGTGTAGACACCGGCGAAGTTCCGGTTCACTTCCTCGGGAACCGGCACGTATCCACCGAGGGCCTTTGCGCCCCAAGCGATCTGCGCTGTGCGCTCGACCAGCGCGGTGATATGCATGGCCTTGTCCGGCCGTGGTCCCACCGCCACCAGGCCGTGGTTGGCGATCAGCGCGGCCCCCCGCCCTTCCAGCGCCTTGACCGCGTTGGCACCGACGTCGGGGGTACCGGACGCGGCGTATTCGGCGCAGCGCACGTCGCCGCCGCAGTACACCGCGAACTCGTCGATGCAGGCCGGGATGGGCTGGTGCGCGACGGCGAACATGGTGGCCCACACCGGGTGGCTGTGGATGACGCTGCCGATGTCGTCGAACGCCTGGTAGCACGCCAGGTGCAGCTGCATCTCGGTCGAGGGCATGCGGCCGTCCCTGGCCCGCAGTACGGCGCCGTCCGGATCGACCAGCACCAGGTCGTCGAGGGCCATGTCGGCGTAGTCGACGGACGACGGCGTGATCACCAGGTTGCCGTCGGAGCGCCGGGCGGAGATGTTGCCCGCGGTACCCTCCACCAGACCACGACGCAGCATGTCCTTGGCGGCCGCCAGCACGGCGTCTTCAGCATTCTCAACGAATTTCATGAGCCCAGCACCTCCGGGTTGACGATATGGGCGGGCCTCCCGCCGGACAGCAGCGCCTCCAGGTCGTCGGCAACCAGCTGTGCCTGCCGCGCCTCAGTGTTCCACGTGGCGCCGCCGATATGCGGGGTGAGCACGACATTGGGCATCGCGGTCAGCGGGTGGTCGGTGGGCAGCCATTCGCCGGCGAAATGGTCCAGGCCGGCGGCGGCCACCTTGCCGGTCCGCAGTGCGTCGACGAGGGCGTCGACGTCGTGCAGCTGGGCCCGTGCGGAATTGAGGAACACGACGCCGTCACGCATGGCGGCGAACTGTTCGGACCCGATCATCCCGACGGTGTCGTCGGTGACCGGTGCGTGCAGGGAGACGACGTCGGATTCGGCCAGCAACTGCTCGAGGGTGTGGTGGGCGTCGGCACAGTAGGGGTCGTGTGCGATGACCCGCAGGCCCAGGCCGGCCAGCCGCCACTGGGTTGCCCGGCCGACCGCGCCCAGTCCCACCAGCCCGGCGGTGAGTCCGGCGATCTCCCAGCCGCGGAACCGCTGATACGGGATGGTGCCATCGCGAAAGATGTTGCCGCTGCGGACATCCGCGTCGGCCGCCACCAGGCGCCGGGTGGCGGCCAGCAGCAAGGCGACGGTCATCTCGGCGACCGCGTCGGCGTTGCGGGCCGGGGTGTTCAGCACCGGGATGCCGGCCGCCGTGGCCGCGGCGACGTCGACGTTGTTGGGGTCGCCGCGAGTGGCCGCAACGGCACGCAGCCCCAGCTCGAACACCGGGCCCTTGACCGAATCACTTTCCACCACAACAATCTCGGCCGATTCCGTGCTGATCCGGTCGGCCAGTTGCTCGGCGTTGTAGATGCGCAGCGGGCTCTGGTCGATCCAGGGGTCGTAGACCACGTCGGCCAGGTGGCGGATCTTGGCGAAACCCGGGCCGCGGAGTGGGGCCGTCACCAGGGCGCGTGGTCGGGACGTCACGAAACTCCATGCTGGCGTACCGTGGCGCCCGTGTCACGTGAAGACGTCACAATCGGCATCGACGTCGGCACTACGGCGGCCAAGGCGGTCGCGGTCGACGAGAGCGGCCGGGTGCACGCGCGGGCGCGGATTCCGCATCAGCTGCTGGTGCCGGCCCCCGACCGGCTGGAACACAACGCCGAAGAGGCGTGGCGCGAGGGACCCGTCACCGCCCTCGGCCGGTTGAACCGGCCGGATGCCAAAGCGGTGGCCGTGTCGTCGATGGTGCCGTCGTTGACGGCCGTCGACTCCGAAGGCAGTCCCATCACGCCGGGGCTGTTGTACGGCGACAGTCGCGGCCGGGTACCCGACGCCGCCGAGCAGCCGGTGCCCGCGGTCGGCGAGGCCGCCGAGTTCCTGCGGTGGACGGCGGCCGAGGCGCCGGGTGCGGCCGGTTACTGGCCGGCGCCGGCCGTCGCCAATCACGCGCTGGCAGGGGAGGCGGTGATCGACTTCGCCACCGCGATCACCTCGCTCCCGCTGTTCGACGGCGCGGGCTGGAATGCGGCCGCCCTCGCCGACCGTGGCGCCACCGTCGACCAGATGCCGCGGGTCGAGACGTTCGGGAGACCGGTCGGGCAGGTCCGCGGTTCGTCGGCGGTGCTGGCCACCGGCGCGATCGACGCCCTGTGCGAACAGATCGTCGCGGGAGCGGATCACGAGGGCGACGTCCTGGTCTTGTGTGGCACCACCCTGATTGTGTGGATCACCGTTGCCGAGGCCCGGCAGGTGCCCGGGTTGTGGACGATCCCGCACACCGCGGTCGGCAAGAGTCAGATCGGTGGGGCCAGCAACGCCGGCGGTATGTTCCTGGGCTGGGTGGATCGTGTTGTCGCGCAAGCGGATCCGCTGGGCGCCGACCCGAGGCGGGTGCCGGTGTGGTTGCCCTACATCCGCGGTGAACGCACGCCGTTCCACGATCCGGACCGGCGTGCGGCGCTACATGGTGTGGACCTCACCCAGGACGCCGCGTCGGTGCGGCGGGCGGCCTACGAAGCGTCGGGTTTCGTCGTACGGCAGATCCTCGAGCTGAGCGGTGCGCCGGTGCGCCGCATCGTCGCCTCCGGCGGCGGAACCCGCGTGCAGCCCTGGATGCAGGCCATCGCAGATGCGACCGGGCGGCCCGTGGAGGTGTCTGCGGTGGCCGAGGGGGCGGCACTGGGCGCCGCCTTCCTCGCCCGGATGGCGGTGGGACTGGAATCGGTGATCACCGACGCGTCCCGCTGGGCCGCGGTGGAGCGGGTCGTCGAACCCCGCTCCGCGTGGGTGGGGCCGACCAAGGATCGGTACCGCCGCTTCTTGGAGCTGAGTGGCTCCAGATTGGCTTAGCCGCGATCGCAAGCGCGGGCGTGGGCCGGGGGCTGCGGGTCGCCCTAATTGGGCTCCGCCTGGTGGCGCGGTGAGTGCTCTGTCGTTCTACGCTAGTGCAATGACTGACCACGACCAGACCGCAGCCCGTCGAGAGATCGCAGACGCTTTGCTTGCCGCGTTGGAACGCCGGCATGAGGTCGCCGATGCCATAGTCGAGGCCAAGAACAAGCCCGCCGCCGTCGAGGCGATCGTGCAATTGCTCGGTACCTCTCATCTTGCTGCCGAAGCCGTGATGAGTATGTCGTTCGATCAACTGACCCAGGACGCGCGCGCGAAGATCCTCGCGGAGCTCGACGACCTGAACAAGCAACTGAGCTTCACCCTCAGCGAGCGGCCGGCAAGTTCGGGGGAGACCCTCGAGTTGCGGCCCTTCGCCGCTGCCCAGGACCGCGACATCTTCACCACCCGTACCGAAGAGATCAAGGCTGCCGGTGATGGATCCGGCGCTCCCGCCGGCAGCATCGACGACGAAATCAGCAAGGCGCTCAAGCGCCTGCACGACGAAGAGGCGGTCTGGTTCGTGGCCGTCGATTCCGGAGAGAAGGTCGGCATGGTGTTCGGCGAACTCCTGCACGGTGAGGTGAACGTGCGGATCTGGATCCACCCGGAGCACCGCAAGAAGGGTTACGGCACCGCGGCGCTGCGTAAGTCGCGCTCGGAGATGGCCTGGGCCTTCCCGGCGGTGCCGATGGTGGTCCGGGCGCCCGCCGCGAATCCCGAGTAATTTCCGGCTGGACAAAGACCCCGCTGCGGCTGACGCCGCGCGGGGTCTTTTTCCAGGTCCTTTACACGCTCGTCACACGCGCTTAAGATCGAGCCGTCCGTGTTACCGTCCCAGCCCACTGGCGGGGGGTTATGTGCCATCGG
This sequence comes from Mycobacterium sp., assembly GCA_003987775.1. Taxonomy (GTDB): domain Bacteria; phylum Actinomycetota; class Actinomycetes; order Mycobacteriales; family Mycobacteriaceae; genus Mycobacterium. Next base: position 68,765 of record RXJD01000042.1, on the reverse strand, counting down.
TTGAGCCCAGATGCCCGATCGGCGCCAAATCCGTTATGCCACTTGTGTTTTCTGTGCGTTTTCAATGGGCCGCGGCAAACTCTACAGAACGGTGGATCAGGTGAGTCGTCAGTGGTATGAGCATCCCTCGCTGGTTCTGCAGCTCAAGGCGCTGGCCGGCCTACGCAATGATCTGCGCGACCACAACCTGTTCGAGGGTGATGGAATCCGTCCCAAAGATGATCTCGGAGAAGCGACCGAGGAAGTCAAGCGGGCCCGCACCCCGGACGGCACGTGGAACGACCTCTCCGAACCGTGGATGGGGGCAAAGGGAACAGGTTTCGGCCGCAATGTTCCGCTGGCGAACACTGTCACCCACACCAAGCGATTGCTCGACCCGGACCCGCGGCTCATCAGCCGGCGGCTGATGGCGCGCGACGAATTCAAGCCCGCGGGAATCATCAACGCATTGGCCGCCGCGTGGCTGCAGTTCGAAAACCACAACTGGTTCTTCCACGGCGATGGACTGGCGGACAAGACAATCGATATACCACTGCGCAAGGGTGACGAGTTCCCCGAGGATCCGATGCGGATCCGCTGCACCATCCCGCCGCGCGGAGAGATCATCGACGGCTGCCCGGCGCCGGTGTTCAACAACGTCGAAACGCATTGGTGGGACGGATCGCAGATCTATGGCAGCGGCAAGGAACGCCAGGCCGAGGTGCGAACCTTCGTCGACGGCAAGATCAAGGTCGGTGACGACGGCCGGCTGCCCAAGAGTGACATCCCAGGCATCGACCTCACCGGCATGCGGGAGAACTGGTGGGTCGGGGTGGGCATCCTGCACACCCTCTTTGCCCGCGAGCACAACGCCGTGTGCGACGCCCTGAAGAAGGCCTACCCCAGTTTCGACGACCAGCGCCTCTTCGAACTCGGCGTCCTGGTGGTCTCCGCGCTGATCGCCAAGATCCACACGGTCGAATGGACCACGTGCGTATTGCGCCACCCCGCACTGCAGATCGGCATGAATGCCAACTGGTACGGCGCCCTGGGTGAGACGTTCCGTGACCGCATCGGTCGGGTCGGAGACAGCGAAGCGTTGTCGGGCATCATCGGCTCGCCCACCGATCACCACTCCGCGCCGTTCTCCCTGACCGAGGAATTCGTCTCGGTCTACCGCATGCACCCGCTGATCCCCGACGACTGGAACTTCTTCTCGCTGGCATCCGGAGAGCACCTGGAGAAGCGCGAATTCACGGAACTGCAGGGACGTTTCACCCGCGACTTCATGGACCGGATGGAATTCGGCGACATGTGGTATTCGTTCGGTTTGGCCAGCGCGGGAGCGGTGTGCCTGCACAACTATCCGAACGCGTTACGGCAGCTGACCCGGGTAGACGGCCAGATCACCGACCTCGCGACGCTGGACATCGTGCGCGACCGGGAACGGGGGGTGCCCCGCTACAACGACTTCCGGGAAGCGCTGCGGATGCCCAGGCGCAAGACCATCGACGACATCACTCCGAACAAGCAGTGGGCCAAAGAGATCAACGAGGTCTACAACGGCGACGTCGATGCGGTGGATTTGCAGATCGGCATGCAGGCCGAGCAGCCGCCTAAGGGCTTCGGCTTCTCCGACACCGCGTTCCGCATCTTCATCCTGATGGCGTCGCGGCGGCTGAAGAGCGACCGGTTCTTCACCAAGGACTTCCGGCCCGAGGTGTACACCCAAATCGGCTATGACTGGGTGAACCACACCACGATGAAAGACGTTCTGCTGCGCCATTATCCGGAGCTCGAGACGGTGATCGGCGACGTGGAGCGGGTGTTCGCGCCGTGGCCCAAGCTGGGTGCGCCGGCCGAGGGAAAGAAGCGCCGAGTGGTGCAACTCGCCGACACCGTCCGTGCCTACATTCCGTGGGGGTCCTGATCCGTGGGTGAGGATTTCAAGCACGCATCGACACTGGAAGGCATCAGGTTCACGGCCCAGGTCGCGGTTCCCAATGTTGTGCTGGGGCTGTTCAACAAGCGGCAGCTGCCCAGCCGGGTCGCCTCCACCGTCGGGGCCGACTACCTCGGCTACCGGCTGGTGGAGGGCATGGTGCGGAGCTACGGCCCGGCGCCGTTCTACGTGCGAGTCGCCAAGGACGAGGCCCTGCTGGTGCACCATCCCGACGATCTGCACTTCGTGCTGGGCGGCTCCCCGGACCCGTTCGCTTCCGACCCGGAGGCGAAACGTAAGGGGATGAAGGCGTTTCAGCCTGAGGCCCTGACCCTCTCGCGGGGGCAGGAGTGGCAGCAGCGGCGCAATTTCGCCGAAGCAGTGCTGGATACCGGCAAACCGGTACACCGGCTGGCGCAGCCGTTCGTCGATGTCGCAGCCCAGACCGCACGGGAGCTGGCCGGCGACAAGATCGACTGGCCGGCGGCGAACAAGGCTTTTCAACGGATGACCCGGCGGGTGCTTTTCGGCGATCCCGCGGCCGACGATGAGGCACTCACCGAGACGCTCAGCGAGATGATGTCGGCCGGCAATAAAATGCCCGATGAGCCGGCGCCCCAGTACGACGAGTTCATCGCACGGATAGCGGGCTATCTCGACAGTCCCGCGGAAGGCAGTCTGGCCGCACTGATCCCGCAGGCGCCGGACCCCGGCTCCGCCCCGGCCGGCCAGCTGGTGCACTGGATGTTCGCAATGGGAGACACCCTGGCGGCCAACACTTTCCGTACGCTCGGCGTGCTGGCGAGCCATGACGAGCAGCTGCGTGAGGTCAAGGTTGAGATGGCCGATGCGGACATCGGCTCGGCCACCGGCATCGCCTCGCTGGAGTATCTGGCAGGGTGTCTGTTCGAAACGATGCGGTTGTGGCCCACCACCCAGTTGTTCGGCCGGGTCACCGCCCGGGACGTCGAGTTTCCCAGCGGTGCCGTGCTGCCCGAGGGAACCCAGGTGCTGATCTACAACGTCTTCAATCACCGCAACCGGCAGCGCATTCCATACGCCGACCGGTTCTCACCGGGCGAGTGGGTCAGCGGAGATGCGGGCAGCGACTGGTCATACAACTTCTTCAGCCACGGACCGCAGGTCTGTCCCGGGGCGGACCTGTCGATTTTCCTGGGTCAGACGGTGCTGGCCCACTTGATCGACGCCGGCGCCACCAGTCTGTCGGGGGATCGGCTGAATCCGGCGAAGCCGCTGCCGCACGGCTTCGACCTCTACGGCTTCAGCGCGTCGCGATAACCGTGACGATGTTGCGCATCGTGGCCGAATCGGGGTCGTCGGGGAAGACGCGCCCGTAGTCGGTGTAGAACTCCCGCCGCGGCCGGGTGGTCACCGTCCAGCCGTGCGCGTCCAGATAGTCCACGACGTTGTTGCGTTCACCGTCGTAGAACAGGTTCGACAGGTTGATGTCGCAGCCGAGGTTGGCCCAGCGCTGATTGAACTGCTGGGCACGCTGACTCATCGGCACGCCCGAGTCCGGGTGGTATTCGGTGGCAATCCGGCTACCTGGTCCGCTGAGCGCGGTGATGTTGTCGAAGAGCCGGTCCTGAGCTTCCGGCGGGAGGTACATCAGCAGACCTTCGGCACTCCAGGCGGTCGCCTTGGTGGGGTCGAATCCATTGTTACGCAAGGCTTCCGGCCAGTCGTCGCGCAGGTCGATGCTGACCGCCTTGCGGTGCGCCGAGGGTGTGGCGCCCAGCGCCGTCATCGCGGAGTTCTTGAAAGCGATGACCTCGGGCTGGTCGACCTCGTACACGACGGTGGCGCGCGGCCAGGACAGCCGGTAGGCGCGGGCATCGAGGCCGGCGGCCAGGATCACGGCCTGCCGCACCCCGACGCGGGTCGCGTCGAGGAAGAAGTCGTCGAAGAAGCGGGTACGGACCGCGATCGAGTCTGTCTCGAACTGGAGGTCACGTCCGTCGGCCGCGTCCGGCAGCGACTGCTCTATCGGCAGGTCGCCGTCGACCAGACGGGTGAAGAAATCCAGGCCCACCGCCCGGACCAGTGGCGCCGCGAAGGGGTCGTTGATGATCGGGTTGTCCTGCGCGGAAGCCACCGCGCGGGCGGCCGCGACCATCGTGGCCGTTGCGCCCACGCTCGAGGCCAGGTCCCAGGTGTCCCCGGCGGATCGCTCAGTGCTCGCCATGGCCCGTTCCTTCCGCAAGCCGCTCCGCGCTGAGGTAGACCACCTCGCCGAACGGGGCGTCGTCGCCGGAGGCCGGCTCCAAACCGTGCTTGGCGAACAATTCCGAGTTACGCATGCTGGTGGTCTGCCAGCCCTGAGCGGACAGATAGGTGCCGGCGTCGGTGCGATCGTCGAAATACACCAGCGCGGCCATGTCGAAGTCGAGACCGTGACGGCTCCACCGCTCGTTCTGACGCTTCATCCGGCTGCGCAGTTCGTCCTGATTGAGCTTGTTGATGTCCAACAGCCCCTCGGTCGCGAATCGGCTTCCCGGGATGCTGAGCGCACCGATCTGATCCAGCAGCCGATCCTGGGCGTCCGCGGGCAGGTAGCCCAGCAACCCCTCGGCAATCCATGCGGTGCGTTGCGAAGGGTCGAAGCCGGCCGCACGCAACGCCGCCGGCCAGTCCTCGCGCAGGTCGACCGCCACCGTGCGCCGGTCCGCGGTCGGTTGCGCGCCCAGGCCGGACAACGTCGCGGTTTTGAACTCGATCACCTGGGGCTGATCGACTTCGAACACGGTGGTGCCCGGCGGCCAGGGCAGCCGGTAGGCACGCGAGTCCAGGCCCGCGGCCAGGATGACGGCCTGCCGGATTCCGGCCTGCGTGGCCGAGGTGAAGAAGTCGTCGAAGAACCGGGTTCGCACGGCCATCGCGTTGGCGAAGTGGACGGTGCCGGTCGCCGTTTCTTCGTCGAGTTCGGCCAGTTCCAGCTCGCCGCTGGCCAGCCGGGAGAAGAAGTCGACGCCCACCGCGCGTACCAGTGGCTCGGCGAACGAGTCCGAGGCCACCGCCCCTGCACCGTGCGGATCCCTGGCTGCCACGGCACGCGCCGCCGCGACCATGGTGGCCGTCAGACCGACGCTGGACGCCAGGTCCCAGGTGTCGCCCTCATATCGTGCGCTGCCCGTCTGGGTCATCTACCTGCTCCCGAAGTGCGATCTGATACTTAGCAAATATAACGAACTACCCAGACTGTACGCTTCGGTCGGATTGCGCGACTCCTCCGCACGGCTGCGCTGTGCATCGTCGTCACGCGGAAACCGGCGCGCTTCGGTAAGCGGAGGCCACCCTGGACGGACCGGCGCGCACCAGCTGTTAGTCTCGTACACGGTTTGACGCGCTTGGATCTTGCAGGCCGTACGTCCTGGCCTGCTGGTGTTGGGCACGTGACGCGGGATGAACCCAGGAAGTATCAGACCTAGACAACGTCAGACATTGGAACCAGCCGGCCAGTCCCGGTTGGCATGCCGCGACCAGAGTTCGGCTGCGCAGGAGGAAGAGTGCTTTCGGCTTTCATCTCATCGCTGCGGACAGCCGACCTGAGACGGAAGATCCTCTTCACGCTGAGCATCGTCGTTCTCTACCGCGTCGGCGCCGCGCTGCCCTCACCCGGCGTGAACTTCCCCAACGTGCAGCAGTGCATCAAGGAAGCCAGTGGTGGCCAGGCCGGTCAGATCTACTCGCTGATCAACCTGTTCTCCGGCGGAGCGCTACTGAAGCTCACCGTCTTCGCGGTGGGGGTGATGCCCTACATCACCGCGAGCATCATCGTGCAGCTGCTCACCGTGGTGATCCCGCGTTTTGAAGAGCTGCGCAAGGAAGGCCAGGCCGGGCAGGCCAAGATGACGCAGTACACGCGTTACCTGGCGATCGCGCTGGCCGTCCTGCAGGCCACCAGCATCGTGGCGCTGGCCGCCAACGGCGGGCTGCTGCAGGGCTGCTCCCTGGACATCCTGGCCAACCAGACCATCTTCTCCGAGATCGTCATCGTGTTGGTGATGACGGCCGGCGCCGCACTGGTGATGTGGATGGGCGAGCTGATCACCGAGCGCGGTATCGGCAACGGCATGTCGCTGCTGATCTTCGTCGGCATCGCCGCCCGCATTCCCGCCGAGGGCAATCAGATCCTGCAGAGCCGGGGCGGCATGATCTTCGCGGCCGTCTGTGCGGCCGCGCTGGTCATCATCGTCGGCGTGGTGTTCGTCGAGCAGGGCCAGCGGCGCATCCCGGTCCAGTACGCCAAGCGGATGGTGGGCCGGCGGATGTACGGCGGCACCTCGACCTATCTCCCGCTGAAGGTCAACCAGGCCGGCGTCATCCCGGTCATCTTCGCGTCCTCGCTGATTTACATTCCGAATCTGATCACCCAGCTGGTCCGCAGTGGCAGTGGCGGTGGCGGTCACAGTTGGTGGGACAAATTCGTCGGAAGCTACCTTTCCGACCCGAGTAGCCCGGTGTACATCAGCATCTATTTCGGGTTGATCATCTTCTTCACGTACTTCTACGTGTCGATCACGTTCAATCCCGATGAGCGTGCCGATGAAATGAAGAAATTCGGCGGCTTCATTCCCGGCATTCGTCCCGGGCGCCCGACCGCCGATTATCTGCGCTTTGTGCTGAGCCGGATCACCCTGCCCGGCTCGATCTACCTCGGTGTCATCTCCGTGCTGCCCAACCTGTTCCTGCAGATCGGCAACAGCGGCGGGATACAGAATCTACCCTTCGGGGGTACCGCGGTTCTGATCATGATTGGCGTCGGGTTGGATACGGTCAAACAGATCGAGAGTCAGCTCATGCAGCGCAACTATGAAGGGTTCCTCAAGTGAGAGTGGTATTGCTGGGACCGCCTGGGGCGGGCAAGGGGACGCAAGCAGAGAAGCTGGCCGAAAAGCTGGGGATTCCGCACATCTCGACCGGCGAACTGTTCCGCAGCAATATCCAAGAAGGCACCAAGCTCGGCGTGGAGGCCAAGCGTTATCTGGACGCCGGCGACCTGGTGCCGTCCTCGCTGACCAACGAACTCGTCGACGACCGGCTCAATGACCCGGACGCCGCGAACGGCTTCATCCTCGACGGGTACCCGCGATCGGTGGAACAGGCCAAGGCGCTGCACGAGATGCTGGAGCGCCGCGGCACCGACATCGACGCGGTGGTGGAATTCCGGGTCTCCGAGGACGAGCTGCTGACCCGGCTGACGGGCCGTGGCCGCGCCGACGACACCGAAGAGGTCATCCGCAACCGGATGAAGGTGTACCGGGAAGAGACCGCCCCGTTGTTGGACTACTACAGCGACGAGCTGAAGACTGTCGACGCCGTCGGTAGCTTGGATGAGGTGTTCGCCCGCGCGCTCCAAGCTCTCGGCAAGTAATCGTGGGCGCCCTGGCACGGCTGCGGGGCCGCAAAGTGGTACCGCAGCGGACCGCCGGTGAGCTCGATGCGATGGCCGCGGCCGGCGCTGTTGTCGCCGCCGCGCTGAAGGCCGTTCAAGCGGCTGCGGTAGCGGGTGTCTCCACGCTGAGTCTCGACGAGATCGCCGAGTCGGTGATACGCGAAGCCGGCGCCATCCCGTCGTTCCTCGGCTACCACGGCTACCCGGCGTCTATCTGTTCGTCCGTGAATGACCGTGTCGTGCATGGCATCCCGTCCGCTGCCGAGGTTCTGGTACCGGGCGACCTGGTGTCGATCGACTGCGGGGCGGTGCTGGACGGCTGGCACGGCGACGCGGCAGTCACATTCGGCGTCGGCGACCTGATCCCCGCCGACGCGGCGTTGTCGCAGGCGACCAGGGAATCGCTGGAGGCCGGAATCGCCGCGATGGTCGTCGGTAACCGGCTGACCGACGTCGCGCATGCCATCGAAACCGGTACCCATGCCGCCGCGGCCCGCTACGACCGCGCATTCGGCATCGTCGAAGGTTACGGCGGCCACGGTATCGGCCGGCAGATGCACATGGATCCTTTCCTGCCCAACGAGGGAGCGCCCGGGCGGGGTCCCGCGCTGGCGGTGGGCTCGGTGCTGGCCATCGAGCCGATGCTGACGCTGGGAACTGGAAAGACCGTCGTCCTCGACGACAAGTGGACGGTCACCACCGTCGACGGCTCCCGCGCCGCGCACTGGGAGCACACCGTGGCCGTGACAGAAGATGGCCCGCGTGTTCTTACGCTTTTGAACTAACCGCCTTCTTGACTCGTGTGAGTAGCGGGAGGTGATCAGGTGGCTCGTGTGGCCGGCACCGGGGCTGCTGAGGCCGCTCTGATGAAAGCGCTCTATGACGAACACGCTGCGGTGTTGTGGCGGTATGCGTTGCGATTGACCGGAGACGCCAGTCAAGCCGAGGACGTCGTCCAGGAGACGCTGCTGCGGGCCTGGCAGCATCCGGAGGTCATCGGCGATACCGAGCGCTCGGCGCGGGCATGGTTGTTCACCGTTGCCCGCAACATGATCATCGACGATCGCCGCAGCGCCCGGTACCGCAACGTCGTCGGCTCGATCGACGAAGAGGGCACGCCGGAACAGTCCACGCCGGACGAGGTCAATGCGGCGCTGGACCGGCTGCTGATCGCCGAGGCGATGGCCCAGCTGTCGGTCGAGCACCGCGCCGTGATCGAGCGGTCGTACTACCGTGGCTGGACCACCGCCCAGATTGCGGCAGATTTGAAAATCGCAGAGGGAACCGTGAAGTCGCGCCTGCACTATGCCGTGCGCGCGCTGCGGCTCACTCTGCAGGAACTGGGAGTCACGCGATGACGCGGCTCCCCAAGCTTGAGCGTGACAGGAGGTGGATGACATGACGGGACAGGTGAGACACGATCAGCCCGGCGACCCGCACCGCTACGCGACGTGGGATGCCGCCTATGTGCTGGGGTCGCTGTCGGCTGCCGAACGGCGGGAATTCGAAACGCATCTGGCGGATTGCGCGTCGTGCCGCGAAGCCGTCGCCGAACTCAGCGGGGTACCGGCGCTGCTGTCGCAGCTGAGCCGCGAAGACGTGGTCGCGATCAACGAGGCCGGTCCGGCGCCGAGGACACCGGAGCTAGTGCCGTCATTGCTGGAGGCGGTGCGCTGGCGCCGTCGCCGTACCCGGCTGACCTGGCTGGCCTCCGCTGCGGCGGCCGTTGTAGTGGGTATCGGTGTGTTGGTGGGGGTCAACACCTATGTCGGGACGCAGTCGCAGCCGGTGGCCGTCGCGGCGCAGCCGATGGCGCAGGTGGGCACCAAGATGCTGACCTCGACGGTGTCACTGTCCAACGAGCACTGGGGCACCTTCATCAACCTGCAGTGCTTCTGCCTGGCTCCGCCGGATGCCCATCACGACACGCTGGCCATGGTGGTGGTGGGTCGAGACGGCAGCCAGACCCGGCTGGCGACCTGGGTGGCCGAACCCGGCCATATGGCCACCCCGGCGGGCAGCATCTCGACGCCGATGGATCAGATCGCCTCGGTGCGGGTGGTCGCCGCCGACAGCGGCCAAGTTCTGCTCGAGCGTTCGATCTAGCTTGCCCGGTGCGGTAAGAAAGGGCGTGGCCGACTCTCACAAGCGCGATCCGATCGCCGTGGCGCGAACCAACTGGGAACGCGCCGGATGGGGCGATGTCTCGCAGGGCATGGTCGCGGTGACGTCGGTGATGCGCGCGCACCAGATCCTGCTGGCCCGCGTCGAGACCGCGCTGCGTCCCTACGATCTGAGCTTCTCCCGCTACGAGTTGCTGCGCTTGCTCGCGTTCAGCCGGACCGGGTCGCTGCCGATCACCAAGGCATCGGATCGCCTGCAGGTGCACGTCACCAGCGTCACGCATGCGATCCGGCGGCTGGAATCCGATGGACTGGTACGGCGGGCGCCGCACCCCACCGACGGGCGCACCACGCTGGTGGAGATCACCGAACTGGGCCGCTCGACGGTCGAGGATGCCACTGTGACCCTCAACGAGCAGGTGTTCGCCGATATCGGTATGGACGCTTCCGAGTCCAGCGCGTTGGTGTCGTCCATCGAGACGTTGCGCCGCAACGCCGGTGACTTCTGACTCAGCCGTTGCGCAGCATTTCGATGACCGCGCTGAAGTCCTTGTCGGCGTGGTCGGTGGCGAATCGAGCGTAGATCTCGGCGGCGTGGGTGCCCAGCGGAGCAGCCGAACCGGTGGAGGCCACCGCGTCCATGGCCAGGCCCAGGTCCTTGTTCATCAAAGCCGTCGCGAAGCCGGGCTTGAAATCGTTGTTGGCCGGTGATGTCGGAACCGGGCCTGGCACCGGGCAATTGGTGTGCACCGCCCAGCAGTTGCCGGTTGCCCCGGTGATGACGTCGAAGAGCGACTGCGCCGACAGGCCGAGCTTCTCGGCCAGGACGAACGCCTCGCCGATCGCGATCTGCTCTACCGCCAGCACCATGTTGTTGCAGACCTTGGCGGCCTGGCCGGCGCCGGCGGCTCCGCAGTGAATGACCTTGCCCGCCATGGGTTCCAGCACCGGGCGGGCACGTTCCAGGGCGTCGGATTCGCCGCCGACCATGAACGCCAGCGTGCCGGCCGTCGCGCCCTTCACCCCACCGGAGACCGGTGCGTCGAGTTGCTGCATTCCGTGCGACCCGGCCAGCGCGTGCGCCTCGCGGGCATCGTTGACGGAGATGGTGGAGCTGTCGATGAACAGCGCCCCGTGGCGTGCGGCCGGCAGCACCTGGGCGTAGCAACGTTTGACCACCTCGCCGCTGGGCAGCATCGTGATGACGACGTCTGCGTCGGCTACCGCTTCGGGTGCGGTGTCGAACAGTGTCACGCCCTTGTCGGCCGCTGCGGCGGCGGCTGCGGGTACCGGATCGTAGCCGCGCACGAGATGGCCCGCGCCAAGAAGATTCGCCGCCATGGGCCCGCCCATGTTGCCGAGCCCCAGGAACGCGATCGCGAGACGTGTTGTCATAGTGCCCTTCTAGGCGCTGGCCCGGAAGCGCGCGGCCTCGGCTCGGCCGACGACCACCCGCATGATTTCGTTGGTCCCTTCCAGGATCCGATGCACCCGCAGGTCGCGGACGATCTTTTCCAGACCATACTCGCGCAGATAGCCGTAGCCGCCGTGCAGCTGGAGCGCTTTGTCGGCCACCTCGAAGCACGTGTCGGTGACGTAGCGCTTGGCCATCGCGCACAACTCGACTTTGTCGGCGGCATCTTCATCCAGCGCACTTGCCGCCCGCCACAACATCATTCGCGATGTCTCCAGTCCGGTGGCCATGTCGGCCAGGGTGAACCGGATGGTGGGTTCGTCGAGCAGGGCGGAGCCGAATGCCTGACGGTCGCGGACGTAGCCGCCCGCCTTGGCGAAGGCGGACTGGGCGCCCCCCAGCGAGCAGGCGGCGATGTTGAGCCGTCCGCCGTTGAGGCCGTTCATCGCGATGCCGAATCCGGTGCCCTCGCCGTCGGTCCCGCCCAGCATGGCGTCCGCCGGCACCCGCACGCCGTCCAGGATCACCTGCGCGGTGGGTTGGGCATGCCAACCCATCTTCTCCTCGAGCGCGCCGAAACTCAGCCCCGCCGTGTCCTTTTCGATGACAAAGGCGGATATGCCGCGCGGGCCCTCGCTGCCCGTCCGCGCCATCACGACGTAGACGTCGGATGCCCCGGCGCCCGAGATGAACTGCTTGACCCCGTCGAGCACGTAATCCGAGCCGTTCTTCACTGCCCGCGTGCTCAACGCGCTGGCGTCGGAGCCCGCGCCGGGCTCCGTGAGGCAGTAGCTGGCGATGACGTCCATGCTCGCCAGCCGCGGCACCCACGCCTTGCGTTGCTCGTCGGTGCCGTAGCGGTCGATCATCCAGGCGCACATGTTGTGGATGGACAGGAACGCCGCGGTGACCGGGTCGGCGATAGCCAGCTGCTCGAAGATGCGCACCCCGTCGAGGCGGCGCAGTCCGCTACCGCCGACGTCGTCGCGGCAGTAGATCGCCGCCATCCCGAGCTCGGCGGCTTCGCGCAGCACGTCGGTGGGGAAGTGCTTGGTGGCATCCCATTCCAGTGCGTAGGGCGCCATCCGCTTGTCGGCGAAGGCTGCCGCCGTCTCGGTGATCACCCGTTCTTCGTCGTTGAGGGTAAACATGTCGCTAATTCATTGTGGGGATGACGAATTCGGCACCGTCTTTGATGCCGGAGGGCCAGCGGGAGGTGACGGTCTTGACCTTGGTGTAGAACTGGATCGACGCCGTACCGTGCTGGTTGAGGTCGCCGAAACCGGACCGCTTCCAGCCGCCGAAGGTGTGATAGGCCACCGGAACCGGAATCGGCACGTTGACGCCGACCATGCCGACCTGCACCCGGGCGACGAAGTCGCGCGCGGTGTCGCCGTCACGGGTGAAGACCGCCACGCCGTTGCCGTACTCGTGCTCGGACGGCAACCGCAGTGCCTCTTCGTAATCGTGGGCGCGGACGATGCACAGCACGGGCCCGAAGATCTCGTCGGTGTAGATCGACATGTCCGGAGTGACATGATCGAACAACGTCGGTCCGATGAAGAAGCCGCCTTCGAGATTGGCGTCGCCGAAAGTCAAGTCGTCGCTGGCGCGTTCGCGTCCGTCGATGACCAGTTCGGCACCGGCTTCCACGCCCTGGCCGATGTAGTCACGTACCCGGTTGAGTGCGGCCTCGGTGACCAACGGGCCGTAGTCGGCCTTCGGGTCCAGGCTGTGTCCGACGCGCAGGCCGTTGATTCGCTCGACCAGCCTGGCGCGCAACCGGTCTGCGGTCTGCTCGCCGACCGGGACGGCGACGCTGATGGCCATGCAGCGCTCGCCGGCGCTGCCGTAACCGGCGCCGATCAGTGCGTCGACGGCCTGATCGAGGTCGGCGTCCGGCATGACGATCATGTGGTTCTTGGCGCCGCCGAAGCACTGGGAACGCTTTCCGGTGGCGGCTGAATGGCTGTAGATGTACTGAGCGATGTCGGAACTGCCGACGAAGCCCACCGCCTGGATGTCAGGGTGATGCAGGATCGCGTCGACCGCTTCCTTGTCGCCGTGCACCACCTGGAAGACCCCGGGCGGCAGGCCCGCCTCGAGGAACAACTCAGCGAGGCGCACCGGAACCGAGGGGTCGCGCTCGCTCGGCTTGAGTACGAAGGCATTCCCGCAAGCCAGGGCAGGCCCGGCCTTCCACAGCGGGATCATGGCCGGGAAGTTGAACGGGGTGATGCCCGCTACCACGCCCAGCGGCTGGCGCAGCGAGTAGACGTCGATGCCGGGCCCCGCGCCCTCGGTGTAGTCGCCCTTGAGCAGGTGCGGGATGCCGATGCAGAACTCGATCACCTCGATGCCGCGCTGGATGTCGCCTCGTGCGTCCGGCAGCGTCTTGCCGTGCTCCAGGGACAGCAGCTCGGCGAGCTCGTCGATGTTCTTGTTGACCAGGTCGACGAACTTCATCAGCACGCGCGCGCGGCGCTGCGGATTCCAAGCAGCCCAGCCCTTTTGGGCCTCTGCGGCCGAAGCGACCGCGGCATCGATGTCGGCCTGGCTGGCCATCGGGACGGTGGCCTGCACCTCACCGGTGCTCGGGTTGAGAACGTCGGCGGAGCGGGTGGACGAGCCGGCGGTGCGCTGCCCGTCGATGAAATGCGGAATCTGCGTGGTCATGGTTGTCCCAAGGTCAGGTCTGGAGGATACTTGCATATCCTAGTAATTGCGCCAGGTGTTGGCAAGCTGCGGGAAAGCCCATGGCGCGGGCTCGAACTGTTGTGACCGTGGCGGTACGTTCGGTAGATGGCTGTCCGGGACGCCGTCATGGCAGGCATCGCTAAGCAGCTCGGTCACCCGAGCGGGCTGCGCGGGCGGTTCGTCGGCATGCTCCTCAACCGTGGCAACCGGGCCTTTGTGAACGCCGCGGTGCAGGCGCTCCAGCCTCGGCCGGCAACTGAGGTGGCGGACGTCGGTTTCGGCGGTGGGGTCGGGCTGAGGTTTCTACTCGACAATGTCGGCCGGGAGGGCCTGGTCCATGGTGTCGAGATCTCGGAGACGATGCTGGCCCGTGCCGAGCGTCGGTACCGCCGTGAAATCGCATCCGGGCGCCTGATATTGCAGCAAGGGTCGTTGACAAAGCTGCCCTTCGACGATGGCCAACTGAGCGGCGTCATCACCGTCAACACCATCTACTTCGTCGCCGAGTTGGATCCTGCGTTCACCGAACTCGCCCGCGTGGTGAGTCGCTCGGGCCGCATCGTCGTCGGACTGGCCGACCCCGACGCCATGGCGAAGATGCCGACCAGCAGACACGGCTTCCACCTCCGCCCGGTGCCCGAGGTGGTTGAGTCGCTGCATCGCGCCGGACTCGCTGTCGACCACCGTCGAATCGACCGGAGTCATCTCCCGGCCCACCTGTTGATATGCACCCCCATGTAACCCGGGCGCCTATTGACTGTTCATGAGGGGATCCTCGGAGCGTAGGAGGCACGTGGGGGCAGGCGATGAACCCGTCGACCCGCGGCCGCTGCGCGCGGTGCCCGACGACCGCTACGCCACCTGGGAGGCGGTCTATCAGGACAACGTCACCTGGGTGTACCGCACGCTGTTCGCCCGGGTGGGCAACCGGGCAGACGCCGAAGACCTCACCACGGAAGTCTTCTTGGCCGCCATGCGGCCGCTGCGGCTGACGGCCAGCGTCGCCGAGGTGCGAGCTTACCTGCGCGCGACCGCGCGAACCGTGCTGGCCGCACACTGGCGCGAGACTCTGGGGCGCGAGATCACCTCGATCGACGACATCGAGCAGCCACCACAGCGCGAGGAGGCGATCAACGACGCTCCCCAGCGCGTCGCGCGGGTTTTGGACCACCTCCCGGAGAATTATCGCCGGATACTCCAATCACGGTTTCTGCGAGGCAATTCGATCAAGGAAGCCGCGGCTGAGCTCGGAGTGAGCGTCGCCAACGCCAAGGTGCTCCAGCACCGTGCGCTGCGGCTCGCCGCGCAGGTGAACGAGGGGAGCGGGCGATGAACGCGCGAGGCTTGCGCAGATACCTCGACGACCTACTCCGCGGCCGGCGTCCCCGCCCGTTCCGGCCCGACGACTTCGAGGCGGCGCAGATCCGGACTGCGATCGATCTGCGGGCGGCGGGCGCGGCCGGTGACGACGCCGCCGACCTCCCGAGCCAGGAATTCCTCGACGATCTGCACGCCAGGCTTGCTCAGCAGATGTCCGGCGCTCCGCCGGAACCGGCGCCGAATCAGAACTCCACACGCCGGCAGGTCATTGTCGGCACATCCGCAGCCGCCGCCGCAGCGGTCGGCGCGGTAGCCGTCGATCGACTGGTGATCGGTCGACAGGCCGCCGACGTCCCGGCCGTCGCCGGGCAGCTCGAGCCTACGGACGGGCGCTGGATGCGCGTCGCCGCGAGCTCAGACGTACCCGACGGTGTGATGCATCCGTTCGACCTGGGTTCCGTCAACGGATTCGTTCGTCGCGTGAACGGCAAACCGGAGGCGGTGTCGGGGGTGTGCACGCATCAGGGCTGCCGACTGTGGTTCGACGCCCCTGACGACCGGCTGCGGTGCCCATGTCATTCGACATCGTTCGCGCCTAGTGGGCAGGTGCTCACCCACCAATTGCCGATTGCCCCAAAGCCGTTGCCCACTTTAATGGTTCGTGAGTCCGATGGTGTGATCGAGGTGTTCGCCCCGGCGCGATCGGTCGAATCAACCTAGAGGTGTAACCCGCCCTCCTATCAATTGGCGACAGTTCTACAGCCTGGGAGGGGTGCCATGTCAACCGTCAATGTTCCGAGTCGAAGAATTCGGGCCGCCGTGGCGGCCGCGGCCGTGTTATTGCTCGCGGGATGCTCGTCGGCGAGGCCCGAGGTTCAGCCGTCGGTGAGCTTCGGATCCGGCAGCACGGCGGGCATGACCGGGATGCCCTCGATGACGGGCGCGCCGGAAAGCGCCGCGCCGGCCCCGGTGGCGGGCGACCAGGTCAGCATTGACAACTTCGCCTTCGCGCCCGCGACCTTGACCGTGCGCGCCGGCGACACGGTCACCTGGACCAACCGCGACGAAGAACCCCACACCGTTGCCGCGAACGATGGTTCATTCCATTCGCCCGGTATGGGGACGGGGGCTACCTTCTCGCGCACGTTCGCCACCCCCGGCACCTTCGACTACGTGTGCTCAATCCACCCGATGATGCACGGCACCGTGGTGGTGGTGACGCCATGACCCGGGACCCGCGTTCCATGAACCGCCGCCAGCTCATCCGGCATTCGGCGTGGTTCGGCGCCGCAGTCGGCCTCGCGGTGGCCGGAGGAGAGGTCATTTCGCACGTCGCCGGCGCATCGACAGCCGAACGTGCCGTCATCCGCCCCACCGTGCGATTCGCCCAGATCAGCGACAGTCATCTGGGCTTCACCGGCACCGCGAATTCCGATGTCTCCGAAACCTTCCGGCAGGCCATCGAGCAAGTGAACAATCTCGGCTACACACCGGATTTCGTCATTCACACCGGCGACCTGACCCATCTGTCAACCGCGGAACAATTCGATCAGGTCAAACAGATGATGAGCGGACTGCGCACCCCGCACGTCTTCACCGTGCCCGGCGAACACGACTCGGTCGACGATGCCGGCCAGAAGTACCGCAACGCCTTCGGGGCGGGTACCCGCGGCGACGGGTGGTACAGCTTCGACATCGCCGGCGTACACGTCATCGCGCTGGTCAACACGCTGAACCTGAAAAAGCTGGGACACTTGGGCGTCGAGCAGCTGGATTTCGTGGAGAAGGACGTTGCGCGACTGTCCAGTGATACGCCGATCATCGTGTTCAGCCACATCCCGTTGTTCGCGATGTACCCGGACTGGGGGTGGGGGACCGAAGACGCCGGTCAAGCGCTGAGTTATCTGCGCCGGTTTTCGTCGGTAACCTGCCTCAATGGTCATGTGCACCAAGTCTTTTCCAAGACCGAAGGCAACGTGACGTTCTACAGCGGCAACGCCACCGCGTATCCGCTACCGCATCCGGGCGACGGCCCCGTGCCGAAGCCGGTCACGCTGCCGGCCGGCAAACTGCGCGACGCGCTCGGTATCCGGGAGGTGAGTTATCAGCGCGGAAACAGCGCGCTGGCTTTGAAAGAGTCCGCACTGCAATGAGTGTGACGACGGCAGTGCTGCGCGTCGGACTCGCCGCGGCCCTTCTGGTCAGCGCCGTGAGTCATGCTTATCTCTATATCCATGGTTACCAGCACATTTCGATGATTGGCCCGGCCTTCCTGGTGCAGGCCAGTGTTTCCTTGGCGGTGGCGCTCCTCATCGTCGCGCGCGGTCCGGGCTGGCTCTGCTGGTTCGCCGCCGGGGTGGCCGGGGGATCTCTCGTCGCCTTCGTGCTGTCGAGGTCAGCCGGATTGGCCGGGTTTTCCGAGAACGGATGGACCCCGGCACCACACGCCGTGATCAGCGTGAGCGCCGAGGTTCTGACAGTCGTGCTCTGGGCGGTCCTGCAATTGGCCCCGCGGGCCGCTAGGGGCAGGTGGCGTCGACCTCGAACGTCTTGCTGACCTGCTGTCCCGCGTTGTCCACACCCGTTGCGGTGCCGGTGATCTGGTAGCTGTTGCCGTTCTTGGTTGCCTTGGCGCTGTTGCCGGGAGCGCCTTCGGTGAAGCTGAGGACCACGCCGTCGACGGTGCCCAGGCCGGCACTGCGGACTGCGGACGCGTCCTGTTCCAGGCCGACGATCACGCCAGTCATCATGTCGCCGATGGCAATGGAGAATCTGCCCTGGTTCGTCTCGCACACGACCGCTCCGCTCACCGGCTGCGGCAGGCCGCCGATGATGACCTTCGTCTCCCCGGCGGCAGCAGGTGCCGCGGCAGGGCTGGACGACGGGGCGGGGGCCGATGAGGTCGCCGAGCTGGAGGCCGAGCTGGAAGAAGTGCCGGAGGACTTCTCGTCCTTCGAGCATCCGGCCATGCTCACGACGAGGGTCGTCGCGCTCAGGGCGACCAACAGCTCACGCTTCACGGGTGTCTCCTTCGATTGATCGGCACGCACAGCAGATGCTGACAAGCAGTATGTATGGCCGCTTGCCTCTGCGCATAGGTAGCCGTCAATCGTCGCGCAAGCCGGCCGCGAATCGCTGGGCCTGTTCCCAGGTGGGAAGCAGGCCGGAGGCCCGCACGTCGGCGAAGCTGGGTGCCGCGGCGTCGCGATCGGACAGGCTCGGAGGGGCACCGTCAACCAGCGGCCAGTCCACCCCGATCGCCGGGTCGGTGGCGCAGATGGTGTGCTCGCGCTGCGGGTTGTACTCCGCCGAGCACAGGTACATCACCGTTGAATTGTCTTGCAGGGCAAGGAAACCGTGGGCAAGGCCCTCCGAGATGTAAACGGTCCTGCGGTCCTGGTCGTCGAGCAGCACCGAGTCCCAGCGGCCGAACGTCGGTGACCCTTCGCGGATGTCGACCACGACGTCGAACACCGCACCCCGCACACAGGTCACGTACTTGGCCTGACTCGGCGGCAACTGCGCGAAGTGCAGGCCGCGCAACACCCCGGCCGCGGACACCGAGCAGTTGGCCTGCCGCACATCGAGCCGGTGGCCGGTGACCTCGCGGAAACCTTTGTCGGTGAGCCATTCGAAGAACATGCCGCGCGGATCGCCGTGGATGGTCGGAGTGATCTCCCAGGCGCCCGGGATCTCGAGTTCGCGAACCTTCATCTCACTGACCGCGCTTCTCGTAACGGGCTTCGGCGGCGTCTTTGACTGGCCGCCACCATGATTCGTTGTCGCGATACCAGTCGATGGTGGCGCGCAACCCTTCCTCAAAATCGGTGTGCTTTGGCGCCCAACCCAATTCGTTGTAGAGCAGGGAAGGGTCGATGGCGTAGCGCAGATCGTGGCCGACCCGGTCGGTGACGTGGTCGAAGTCGTCGGGGTCGCGGTCCATCAACTGCAGAATCGTGCGCAGCACGGTCAGGTTGTCCCGCTCGCCCTCCGAACTGATCAGGTACGTACGGCCCGACTCGCCCTTTTCCAGGATCCGCCGCACCGCGCTGTTGTGATCCTCGACGTGGATCCAGTCGCGCACGTTGTGGCCGCTGCCGTACAGCTTGCATCGCCGCCCGGTGAGCACGTTGGTGATCTGGCGCGGAATGAACTTTTCGATGTGCTGGAACGGGCCGTAGTTGTTCGAGCAGTTCGACAGCGTGGCGCGCACGCCATAGGAGCGCACCCAGGCGCGGACCAGCATGTCGCTGCCGGCCTTGGTCGCCGAGTACGGGCTCGACGGGTTGTAGGGCGTGGATTCGGTGAAGCGCTGCGGGTCGCCGAGCTCGAGATCGCCGTACACCTCGTCGGTCGAGATGTGGTGCAACCGCACCCCGTTGCGTCGCACCGCTTCCAGAATGGTGAAGGTGCCCACCACGTTGGTGTGCAGGAACGGTTCGGGGTTGTCCAGCGCGTTGTCCACGTGCGACTCGGCCGCGAAATGGACGACAGCATCCGACTCGGCCACCAGCGCCGACACCAGCTCGGTATCGCAGATATCGCCTTCCACCAGCCTGATGGAATCTGCGACGTCGGCCAGTGACTCCCGGCGTCCTGCATAGGTCAACGCGTCGAGGACGGTGACGGAGTCCTCGGGGTGTTCGCGCACCGTGCTGTGCACGAAATTCGCTCCGATAAAGCCCGCCCCGCCGGTGACTAGCAGCCGCATGGCTACAAACCCTAACCGGTGAGGCCGAGCGCTCCTGCCAGTTCGGTGAGCGCGGGTATCAGCTTCTCCGGGCGTGAGGAACCCAGCACCTGGATTGCCACATGGTCTGCCCCGGCGTCCAGATGTTCATGGAGCCGGCGCGCGATCGTGTCCGTGCTGCCGTAGGCGACCAGGGCGTCGATCAGCCGGTCGCTGCCCGGCTTGCGCACGTCCTCGTCGGTGAATCCCAGACGCAGCCAGTTGTTCACATAGTTGCTCAGACCCAGGTAGAAGTCGGCGAACTTGCGGCCGACCGCGCGCGCCTCGTCCGCATCGGCGGAAAGCACCACCTTGTGCTCCGGCGCCAGGAACACCGTGTTTCCCACCAGTTGGCGGGCCTTCCCGGTGTGCTCGGGCGTGGTCAGGTACGGATGGGCGCCTGCGCTGCGTTCGGCCGCCAGGCGCAGCACTCGCGGCCCGAGCGCGGCAAGCACCCGGCGGCTGGTGGGCACTGGGACGTCCTGAAAGCCCCGGTCCAGTTCGTCGAGGTAGGAGACCAGGGCGTCGTAAGGCTTCTGATACTCCTGGGTCGCTTCGGGGTGGCCCACCCCGACACCCAGCAGGAACCGGCCCGGATGCGCCTCTTCGATGCGGTGATAGGACTTGGCGACCTCCTTGGCCGGTGCCGTCCAGATATTGACAATGCCGGTGGCCAGTTGCAGCCTCTCTGTCTGCTCCAGCGCGGGTTCGACCCAGGCCAGATCGGCGTCCGGTGATCCGCCGACCCAGACGGCGCCGTACCCGAGCGACTCGATTTCGGCGGCCAGTTCAGGGGCGAGCGAGCGGGTGCCCAGCCACACACCGAACCTGCCCAGGTCAGGTTTGAGTGAAACGGAGTAAGTCATCGCTGGTCCCTATACCCGTTTACAGCCCGAGCGCCCCGGCCAACTCGGCCAGCGCCGGGACCAGGTCCTCGCTGCGGGCCAGCACCTGTACGGGCACGTGGTCTGCGCCGGCGTCGAGGTGCTCGCGCAGTCGCGCCGCGATGGCGTCGGTGGTTCCGTAGGCGACCACGGAGTCGACCAGACGGTCGCTGCCCGGCTTGGCCAGATCGTCGTCGGTGAAACCCAGCCGCTTCCAGTTATTCAGGTAGTTGGCGAGGTTGAGGTAAATGCCGAGGGCTTTGCGCCCGACGGCGCGGGCCTGCTCTGCGTCGGTGGTCAGCACGACCTTGTGCTCGGGGGCCAGAAATGCAGACGGCCCGATCAGTTCGCGCGCTTGAGCCGTGTGTTCGGGGGTGGTGAGGTACGGGTGCGCGCCGGCGCCGCGCTGCGCGGACAGCTGGAGAACCCGCGGCCCCAGCGCGGCCACCACCCGGCGATTGGCGGGGACGCCGTAGTCGTCGAGCTGGTCCAGATACCCGGTGAGGGCATCGATCGGCTTGCGGTATTCGCTGACCGCCTCGCGGTGACCGACGCCGATGCCGAGCAGGAAACGGCCGGGATAGGCCCTGTCGATCCGGTGGAACGACGAGGCGACGGGCTTGGCCGGGGCCGTCCAGATGTTGACGATCCCGGTCGCCACCTGCAACGTTGTCGTCGCGTCCAGGATCGGCTCCACCCAATCGAGTTCCGCGGGCGGCGAGCCGCCCACCCAGACCGCCCCGTAACCCAGGGCTTCGATTTCTTTGGCTTGCTGGGGCGTGACGCCGCGTCCGAACGATCCGAACCGGCCGAGATCGGGCTTGCTGTCAGCAGAAGCGGTCATGGTTTCACCAACCGGCAGGGCGACGCCGCCTATTCCTCGGCCCAGGGGACCCGGGCGTTTTTGCGTCGAACGCGGGGCTGCGGGTATCGTGGACCAACGGTGCGGCGTCCGTGCCGACTCTTTGCGTGCCCTGTCTGAATTTCCCTCGGGAATTTCCATAATCGGCTCACGTTTTGTAGTCCGGACGAATGCTGCGCAAACCAGGTACGGACGAAAAGTAGAGGATCTCCGAAAAGTAATGGCCAAGAAGGACGGTGCCATCGAGGTCGAGGGTCGCGTGGTCGAACCCCTGCCCAATGCCATGTTTCGCATTGAGCTGGAAAACGGCCACAAGGTGCTCGCCCACATCAGCGGCAAGATGCGGCAGCACTACATCCGCATCCTGCCCGAGGACCGGGTGGTGGTGGAGTTGTCTCCTTACGACCTCTCCCGGGGCCGCATTGTGTACCGCTACAAGTAGCAACTGACAACGCCCAACAGAAGTAGCTCCAGAGAAGAACAGGACCGAGACTGCCGTGAAGGTGAACCCCAGCGTCAAGCCGATCTGTGACAAGTGCAGGGTGATCCGTCGGCACGGACGGGTCATGGTGATCTGCCAGGACCCGCGCCACAAGCAGCGGCAAGGCTGAGCCGGACGCCGCTGTTGCCGCACGCCGGCAACCTGCACAACTGAATGCTGACCTCCCAGCACCACTGAGCGGATACGCCGCTCAGACACGTCCGGACGGAGGCCGGGCCCCGCTCAAATCCTTCGGGGGGCGGGAACGGACTGGGAAAAGACCTCCGCTGAGAAAGAGGAAACGCCACCTATGGCTCGACTAGTAGGCGTCGATCTGCCGCGCGATAAGCGCATGGAGATCGCGCTGACGTACATCTTCGGCATCGGCCGCACCCGTTCGAACGAGATTCTGGCGGCCACTGGCATCGACAAGGACCTGCGCACCAAGGACCTGACCGACGACCAGCTGACCCATTTGCGTGACTACATCGAAGCGAACCTGAAGGTCGAGGGTGACCTGCGCCGTGAGGTGCAGGCCGACATTCGTCGCAAGATCGAGATCGGCTGCTACCAGGGGCTGCGGCACCGTCGCGGCCTGCCCGTGCGCGGCCAGCGGACCAAGACCAATGCGCGGACCCGTAAAGGCCCCAAGCGCACCATCGCCGGCAAGAAGAAGGCCAGGTAACCGATGCCTCCGAAGAAAGCAAGTGGGGGGCCCAAGAAGGGCCAGAAGACCCGCCGCAGGGAAAAGAAGAACGTCCCGCACGGCGCCGCCCACATCAAGAGCACCTTCAACAACACGATCGTGACCATCACCGACCCGCAGGGCAACGTCATTGCCTGGGCATCGTCGGGTCACGTCGGGTTCAAGGGCTCCCGCAAGTCCACCCCGTTCGCTGCTCAGCTGGCAGCGGAGAACGCCGCCCGCAAGGCGCAGGAGCACGGCGTGAAGAAGGTCGACGTCTTCGTCAAGGGCCCGGGCTCGGGCCGCGAGACCGCGATCCGTTCGCTGCAGGCCGCCGGCCTGGAGGTCGGCGCGATCTCTGACGTCACTCCCCAGCCGCATAACGGCGTCCGTCCGCCCAAGCGACGCAGGGTCTAGCAGGGTCTAGGAGGAGAATAGAAATGGCTCGTTATACCGGACCCGTCACGCGCAAGTCCCGCCGGCTGGGCACCGACCTCGTCGGTGGAGACCAGTCGTACGAGAAGCGGCCCTACCCGCCCGGCCAGCACGGCCGTGCCCGGGTCAAGGAGAGCGAATACCGCCAGCAGCTGCAGGAGAAGCAGAAGGCCCGCTTCACCTACGGTGTGATGGAGAAGCAGTTCCGCCGTTATTACGAAGAGGCCGTTCGTCACTCGGGCAAGACCGGTGAGGAACTGCTGCGCATCCTGGAAAGCCGGCTGGACAACGTCGTGTACCGCGCCGGTCTGGCGCGTACCCGCCGGATGGCCCGCCAGCTCGTCAGCCACGGTCACTTCTCGGTCAACGGCGTGCACGTCAACGTGCCCAGCTACCGGGTGTCGCAGTACGACATCATCGACGTCCGGGACAAGTCGCTGAACACGGTGCCGTTCCAGATCGCGCGGGAGACCGCGGGCGACCGCCCGATCCCGAGCTGGCTGCAGGTGGTGGGGGAGCGGCAGCGCATCCTGATCCACCAGCTGCCTGAGCGCACCCAGATCGACGTCCCGCTCACCGAGCAGCTGATCGTCGAGTTCTACTCGAAGTAACGGACTTTCGAGCCAGCCGGCTCGGAAACCCTCAACGGCATCAAATAGCGGGTGCCGAGAAGGAGAAGAAGAAACACATGCTGATCTCTCAGCGTCCCACCCTGTCCGAGGACATCCTCACCGACAGCCGGTCCCAGTTCGTCATCGAGCCGCTGGAGCCGGGATTCGGTTACACCCTTGGCAATTCGCTGCGGCGCACGCTGCTGTCGTCGATTCCCGGCGCGGCCGTCACCAGCATCCGCATCGACGGCGTCCTGCACGAGTTCACTACCGTGCCTGGCGTCAAGGAAGACGTCACCGACATCATCCTGAACCTCAAGAGCCTGGTGGTGTCCTCCGAGGAGGACGAGCCGGTCACCATGTACCTGCGTAAGCAGGGCCCGGGTGAGGTCACCGCGGGCGACATCGTGCCGCCGGCCGGTGTCACCGTGCACAACCCGTCGATGCACATCGCGACCCTGAACGACAAGGGCAAGCTCGAGGTCGAGCTCGTCGTCGAGCGTGGCCGCGGCTACGTGCCGGCGGTGCAGAACCGGGCCTCGGGTGCCGAAATCGGCCGTATCCCGGTCGATTCCATCTACTCGCCGGTTCTCAAGGTGACCTACAAGGTGGACGCCACCCGTGTCGAGCAGCGCACCGACTTCGACAAGCTGATCCTGGACGTGGAGACCAAGAGCTCGATCACCCCGCGTGACGCGCTGGCCTCCGCCGGTAAGACGCTGGTCGAATTGTTCGGTCTGGCACGCGAACTCAACGTCGAGGCCGAGGGCATCGAGATCGGGCCGTCACCGGCCGAGGCGGACCACATCGCCTCGTTCGCGCTGCCCATCGACGACCTGGACCTGACCGTGCGGTCGTACAACTGCCTGAAGCGCGAGGGTGTGCACACGGTCGGCGAGCTGGTCTCGCGCACCGAGTCCGACCTGCTCGACATCCGCAACTTCGGGCAGAAGTCGATCGACGAGGTGAAGGTCAAGCTGCACCAGCTGGGTCTGTCGCTCAAGGACAGCCCGCCGAGCTTCGACCCGTCCGAAGTCGCCGGCTACGACGTCGCCACCGGCACCTGGTCCACCGAGGGCGCTTACGACGACCAGGACTACGCCGAAACCGAACAGCTCTAACAGCTCTGACAAATCTGACAAGAGTTCGTCCCGGCCCTACCTGATACGGGGGTCGGCCCCACATAGGAGACAGTCGCAATGCCCAAGCCCACCAAGGGTCCCCGCCTCGGCGGGTCGTCCTCGCACCAGAAGGCGATTCTGGCCAACCTGGCCACGTCGCTGTTCGAGCACGGCCGGATCAAGACCACCGAGCCCAAGGCGCGGGCATTGCGGCCGTACGCGGAGAAGCTGATCACCCACGCCAAGAAGGGCACGCTGCACAACCGGCGTGAGGTGCTCAAGAAGATCCGCGACAAGGACGTGGTGCACACCCTGTTCGCCGAGATCGGTCCGTTCTTCTCCGACCGCGACGGCGGCTACACCCGCATCATCAAGGTCGAGAACCGTAAGGGCGACAACGCCCCCATGGCCGTGATCGAGCTGGTGCGGGAGAAGACGGTGACCTCGGAGGCCGACCGGGCCCGCCGGGTCGGCGCGTCCAAGAAGGCGGCACCGGTGGCCGCTGCGGCCGCACCGCAGGCCGCGGTGGAGCCGGAAGAGGCCGTCGGCCCGACCGCCGAGGAGGCCACTGAGGCCGCCGAGACCGAGTCGGCCACCGAGACCGAGCCGGCTGGCGAGGCCGCCGAGACCGAGTCGGCTGGCGAGGCCACCGAGACCGAGGCTGACGAGGCTCCCGAGAATTAGTGAGGTCGTCCGTCTGCGGCTCGATATCGCCTACGACGGAACAGATTTCGCGGGCTGGGCGACGCAAGCCGGGCAACGCACGGTCGCCGGCGTACTCGACGAGGCGCTGACGACCGTGTTCCGCGCGCCGGTACGCCTGCGCGCGGCCGGACGCACCGACGCGGGTGTCCACGCCACCGCGCAGGTCGCCCATGTCGATGTCCCCGTCGAGGCTGTGCCGCACGCATACTCGCGCTCTGACCGCGCCGGCGATCCCGAGTTCGGATCGCTGGTGCGCCGGCTCGGCAGGTTTCTCCCGGCCGACGTCCGGGTCGTCGAGATCGCCCGAGCACCAACGGGTTTCGACGCACGATTTTCCGCGCTGCGGCGGCACTACGTGTACCGGCTGTCCACGGCACCCTACGGCGTGATGCCGCAGCAGGCGCGGTTCGTCACCGCCTGGCCGCGTGCGCTGGACCTCGATGCCATGACCAGCGCATCACGAGAACTGCTGGGCCTGCACGACTTCGCCGCCTTCTGCCGGCACCGGGAAGGCGCGACCACCATCCGCGAGCTGCAACGCCTCGACTGGACGCGCGACGGGGATCTGGTCACCGCGCAGGTGAGCGCCGACGCGTTCTGCTGGTCCATGGTCCGCTCCCTGGTCGGTGCCCTGCTGGCCGTCGGCGAGCATCGGCGAGAGCCGCGGTGGTGTGGTGAACTCCTCAGTGCGACAAGCCGGTCCAGTGATTTCGCGGCTGCTCCACCGCAAGGTCTGACCCTGGTCGGAGTGGACTACCCGCCGGATGACCAGCTAGCCGCCCGGAACCTGATCACCCGCGACATCCGTTCGCCCCGTTAGAGTTTGCCCGCCACGAAGTTTGCGGCCTCGTTCGTCAGGCCGGGCACGTAGCCCAGGTGCGCTTTCCACAGGTTGCCGTCTGAGCAGATGGGGTCACCCTCATTGCACAGGTTGAGGATCTTGCCGCCGAACTGCGGGCTCAAAGCGGTCAACAAGCCGCCGGCCCGGCCGGACGGATTGCCGAACAGAGTGACCGCCGAGACGTGGTCGGCCGCTTCCGGCGGCAGCGGCTCGGTGAAACCGAGGCCGGGCAGCGGTGCGGCGGTGACGATGTCGATGACCGCGGCGCCCTGGGAGTAGCCACCGAGCACCAGCCTCGTGTCGGGGCAGGCGTTGGCCATCTGCTGGACGTGGTCGCTGGCGTCGTTCGCGCCGTCGGTGGCGGCGAGGAAGTCTTTACTGGCCGGGTAGTTCACGCCGTAGGCGCCGATGTTGCGACCGGTCTGCTGGCGCAGTGTCCCGACCAGGGCGTTGCCCACCCTGCCGAGACCGGGTGGTTCGCCGGTGCCGCGGGCGAAGATCACCTCGACATCCGGGCAGGCCGCCTTCGCCGGCGGTGCCAGTGGAGGGGCGAGCAAGAGTGCGGCCGCCGCGAGTGCGGCGGCCGCCAACCGACCCAGGGGGGCACATCTCATGCCCCAATGTTAGGCGTTATTGACAGTGCGTCAGTGCACCTGAACGACGGGCTGCTGGACAGGGGCGCTGGGCGTGCCGGGCACCTGCGGGGCGAGCGCGGGATTCTGCGGCACTGTGCCAGGGATCTGGGGAACCAGCGGCGTTGGGAGCTGTCCGGGCATGTGCGGGACACCGTTCATGATCTTCGGTGCAGCGAAAGCGGCGCCCTGCGTCGTGTAGAAGGGCACGTACCCCTCGGTGTGCCCGCTCCACTCGTTACCGGAGCCCGCATGGCAGATCGGGTCCTGCGGATTGCAGTAGTCGACGGCTTTGGACCCCAGAAGGGTGCTCTTGGTGGGCAGCGAGCCGCCCGCCCGGTCGGCGATGTCGCCGAAGGTGACGACCGCAGCGATGTTGCCGACGTACTCGGGCGGCAGTGAACTGCCCCAGCTGATGCCGCCGATCGGAACTCCGGCCACGATGTCCATCACCGACGCGCCCTGTGAGTAGCCACCCAACACGATCTTGGTGTTCGGGCAGGCGGACACCGTCGACTTCACGTGGGAAATCACGTCGTTGGCCCCGTCGCCGCCGTGCAGCTGCAACTTGCTGGCCGCATAGTTCACGCCGTAGGTCCGGATGTTCAGGCCGCTGGTTTGTTCGCGCAGCGAGTCCACGAACGCATCGCCGACCCGTCCCAGGCCGGGTGCCTCATTGGTTCCCCGGGCGAAGACCACCTCGGCGTCAGGGCAGTCGTCTGCCCATGCGGATGGTGCGGCGGCAAGCGGACTGACCGGCAGGACAGCGGCGGACAGGGCTGCGAGGCCTACACCGGCCCGACCGGCAAGGCGAATGAAGTGCTGATACACGCCGAAATTTTACCCGCGGAGCGCCGGAGCAAAACCTCCGCAGCTGTGGATGAACGTGTAAACACCGCCGCTTGGCGGCCTACCGTAGCGGGCGAATCGGGCGAGAAGATGGGGGACAGGTGCCTCGGCAGGCGGTGAGCTGGCTGCACGTCAGCGGCTACCGCTGTCAGTTGCGGCGCCTCGAGCGCGCATTGCTGAGCCCCGGCGACGACTCACCCGCCGGACCGGCGCGGGGTTCGCTGGCGATCGGTTGTGTGCTGACCGTCATCGCCCTGGCGGGCTGCGTGTTGCTGAGCCGGCTGTGGCCGCAGCCGGGTCTGGGCGACGCGCGCATCGCGATGGGTCAGACGTCCGGGGCGCTGTATGTGAAGGTGGGCGACACCTGGCACCCGGTGCTCAATCTGGCATCGGCGCGCCTGATCGCGACGGCCGATGCCAATCCGCTGCCGGTACCCGAGGCGGTGCTGGCCCGCACCAAACGCGGCCCGCTGCTGGGCATTCCGGGTGCGCCACAACTGATCGTCCCGGCGTTGCCAGCGCAGCAGTCGGTATGGACGGTGTGTGACGCCGAGGCAGACGAGGGAACGACGGTCCTGCTGGGCGCGGATCTGCCGGTCGGCCGCGTGAATGCCGGGCAGGCGCTGCTGGTCGCCGCCGGAACGGGCGCGCCGGCCTACCTGCTGTACCACGGGCGGCGCGCGCTGGTGGACCTGGCCGATCGGGCCGCGGTGCGCGCACTGAGGTTGCAGGGCCGCGCCCCGCATCTGGTCTCCCAGACTTTACTGAACGCGGTACCGGAGGCGCCGCCCGTCACGGTTCCCCGCATCCGTAACGCGGGCGCGCCGGCAGGCGGCTGGTTGCCGGGATTCCGGGTGGGCGATGTGCTGCGAATCACACGGGCCGCGGGCGAGGAGTTCTACGTTGTGCTGACCGCCGGAGTACAGCGAATCAGCCCGGTCGTCGCGGACATGCTTCGGTTTACCGGCTCGGCCGACGTCACCACCGTCGCACCCGGCCTGCTGCGTGCGGCTCCCAACGTCGACTCATTGCCGGTCTCGGCGATCCCCGACCAGGTCCCGGCGGATCCCGGTGGTGCCACGTGGTGCGCGGTGTGGGAGCCCACCGCGTCAGGTCCGCCGGCCATCGAATTCCTGGCCACCCAGCGTGCGCCGGCCGCGGCGCCGGTGGCTCTGGCGCAAGCCGACGGGCGCGGGCCGTCGGTGGACAGGTTCTCCATCGCCGCGGGCCACAGCGCCTACGTCGCAACTCAAAGCCAGGTCGGCAACCGAACCCGGGTCGACACGCGCTACCTGGTGACCGACACCGGAGTGCGCTTCGCGATCCACGACGACGAAGCGGCTCGCCTCCTCGGACTGCCGGCTCGGCCGGTGCCGGCGCCGTGGCCAGTGCTCGCCGCGTTGCCGTGCGGGCCGGAGTTGAGCCGGGAGCAGGCGTCAGTCGTCCGCGACACTGTCGCGACGGGGCCGTGACCGGCGACGCGTCCCGAGCGCGGCAACAAGCAGAACCAGGCAGAGCGCGGCGCCGGTCAGCGTGCGGGACCGGTTGTGCGTGTCGGGGTTCGCGGCAGGTGACGAGACGGCCAGTGGTTTGGGGCCGGCAGCGTCCGCCGTAGGGATGTCGGTGGTGACCGCCGCCAGCGGGTCGACGGTGCCGTTGCCCACCCAAGGGTCCCATCCGGCCGGCGGATGGTGCGCGGTCGCCTCGATGCGCTGCATCACCTGGCGGGCGGTCCACTCCGGAAATCGCGCCCGGATCAGGGCGGCCAGTCCGCTGACGACCGGAGTTGCGTAGCTGGTGCCGGAGATCGGCTTGTCGTTGACCCGGTTGGCCAGTCCGTCACCGTCCGGGTCGAGCGATGTCACGCCCTCACCGGTCGCCGCGACATCCACCCAGGGCCCGGGAAGCGTGAAGGATGACGGATTGCCATGGGAATCAACCGAACCGACGGTCAGGACGTAATCGTCGTACCAGGCGGGGCTGACCACCACCGCGACGGTGTCCCGGGTGACGCCGGCCGGTTGGGGCGGGCACTGCGTCATACCGCCGGTGTTCCCGGCCGCGGCCACCACGACGGCGTTCTTGACATCCACCGCGTAGGCAAGTGCGGCGCCCAGCGCGCGATCATCCGGTGCCCGGTCTACCGGGGCGCAGGCGACCGACGAGATGTTGATGACCGTGGCGCCGAGGTCGGCGGCGGTGCGTACCGCGCGGGCCAGGGTTGCCACGTCGCCGACACCCTCGCCGGACCGGCCGGCGGCCGGCGCGAATTTGGCGCTGGACTGGCGGATGCCGATCACCGTGACGTCGGGTGCGATCCCGGTGAAGGC
Organism: Mycobacterium sp.; assembly: GCA_003987775.1. Lineage (GTDB taxonomy): Bacteria > Actinomycetota > Actinomycetes > Mycobacteriales > Mycobacteriaceae > Mycobacterium. The sequence continues at coordinate 38,709 of RXJD01000042.1, read as the reverse complement.
GGGATCGGTTGTTGCGGCCACTATTCCGGCCACCAGTGTGCCGTGGGCGTCGCAGTCCTGGGCGCCGTCGCCGGTGGCTACGTAATCACCACCGGCGATGACATCCTTCAGTCGTGGATGCCGGTGCACGCCGGTGTCGATGACCGCGACCCGCTGCCCGGCGCCGCGGGTGAATTGCCAGATCTGCGGCAGGTCGAACCCCGCGAATTGTGTCGCAGCGTCGGCACCCTCGGGTTCCGCACCGGCCACGGCGCACGTCTCCCGTTGGACGGTGGGTTGCGGGGGTGACGGTGATGCCGGCGCCGGCAACCACTTCTCGTCGACCGCAGGCGGCGCGACCGCATGCGCCTGCGGTGCTGCGCAGTAGGACACCAGCAGCGCGGCGAGCAACGGGCGCACCAGTCGGGCGGTGCTCACGTGCGGAGCAGATTCAACCCGCGGACGGCGTCGAACGCGCCGCTTGTCCAGCACGCTACCGGGGCGACCAGGGTGAGCGCGACGCATCCCAGTGCCTGGACACCGCGGCGGGTGACCGGCGACACGGTGACGGCAGGAGCGACGAAACCCAGGTATGTCGCGGTGGCGGCGGCCGCTGCTGCCAGCCCGGCGACCCACGGTGCCTGCGCCGGTGGGCCGAGGGCGGCCATCGCCAATGTGGTTGCCAATGTGGTGATTCCAGTCGCCGCGAACACGAGACCTCGGCGCCTGTCGATCCGGGCGTGCACGACGAGCACGCCCCCGGTGACTGCGGCCAGCACGACGGCGCGGGGCGCGGCCAGCGCGGCGATCACTGCTCCGAGTGCGGCGGCGACCGCTAAGCCGGCCCGGAGGATGGTCAGCACACTGTCGGCGCGCTGAGCGTATGCGGCCAGTCCGCTTTCGGGCAGTGCATCGTCCTGGTCGGCGCCGGGTGCCAGGCCGGCCAACCGGATCGACGTTCGCGGCGCGACCTCAATCAGTCCGAGGCAGGCGAGCGCTGCCGCTGACCCGACGATGTGCGGTGGGGCCGCGGTGAGGGTGCTCGCCAGCGCGGCTACCGCGACAGTCGCCGCGCAGCAAACGACTGCGCCCAGTACGACCGGGCTACAACGGGTTACGCGCAGTGCGAGAGCCGCCGTGGCGCCCGCAGCCATGGCAGCGAGGAGCGCATTCGGGGCTCCGGGAGCGCCCGGCACCGCGAGCAGACCGGCGATCGCCGCCGCGGCGGTGGCGATGAGGCTGAGCGTGAGGCCGGCGATCGGGTCGCGGCGAATAGGCGGGATGACACCGGCCATTACCACGATCGCGAGGGCGGTGGCGGCGGCCGTCGCGGCGACGGTGTCGCTGTGCCGAGCGGCGCCGGTGGCGGCGCGCAGCAGTGCCAGCGCGGCCGTGGCCGCGAAGCAGACCGCGGCCAGTGCGGCGGTCATCGGTTGCCAGGACTGTGTCGGGCTGCCCAGGGCCGCGGACACCGCGTCGGCCGCATCGTCGTAGCGTATGGTGGGCGGCGCGGGAGCCTGCCGGCTCAATACAAGTGCAGTCCCGTCACGAATTCCGATCTGCCGCAACGTCGTCGAGTTCGGCAGCGGCGCGGCGCCGAGCCGCGCCAGGTGGTAGCGCGTCCCCGGGGTCGCACCACCCAGCGCGTCGACGATCGCCGGGATCAACTCCGCGACGGGCACGGTTGCCGGCAACGTCAGGTCGACGGAGGCGCTGTCGGCGTGGACTGCGACGCGGCGCAGATCCGGATCGAATTCAGACACCCCCGGCACGTTAAGCGGTTCCCGGCTGAGCCGTGTCCCGTTGTCCACAGCTGAATTGTGGCGAATCTGGTTGCCGCTTAACGTCGTCCAACTATGACCGCCGCCATTGACGTCAAGGCCCCGCCCGAGGTGTCGTCATCAGACATCTCGGGCCTGCCGTTGCTGCCGGTCGCGATGGCCGTCGTGGCAGTGGGCGCCACGGCGGCAGTCTTCTTCATCGATTCTCCCGTGGCGCACCACCCCGCTGTGCTGACTGCTCCGGCAATGATGGTGGCGTCGCTGGCGCTGACGATCGGACGGGGCCGGCGGCGGGGCGCGGCGATCAGCGGCGACCGGCGTGAGTATCTCGAGTACCTGCGCGGACTGCGGGCGGAAGTTGCCGAAGTCGTTCGGGCGCAACTTGCTTCGCTGACGTCGGAGCATCCTGAGCCGGGCAGCCTGTGGACCCTGATCGGCGATCCGCGCATGTGGACCAGGCAATCCGCGGATCTGAAATCCTGGTGTGTCAGGGTAGGTGTGGGAAGTGCCCCGCTGTGCCCGTCGCTGCAGGTTGCACCGATGCCGCGACGGTGTGATCCGCTCACGGTTGCCGCCCTGAATCGTTTCGTGCGAACACATTCGACGCTGCGGAATGCGCCGGTCGTGATGTCACTGCACAAAGGCGAACCGGTGACAGTCGACGGCGACGTGAGCCAGGTGCGCGGACTGCTGCGCGCGATGGTCTGTCAGCTGGCGATAGCGCACCCGCCCGGACAGTTGCTGATCGTCGGCGCGGTGGCGGACCTCGCCGAGTGGGACTGGCTGAAGTGGCTCCCGCACAACCGGCATCCTGGCGCGACGGATCTGGCCGGGCCGGCGCGACTGGTGTACCCGACACTGACCGCGGCACGCGAGGCGCTGGCCGTTATCGCGTCACCGCACGCAGTGATCATCGCCGACACGTCCGGGAGCGATGCCGTGGCGATCGCCAATGCCACCGTGATCCGGACCGGCGGTAACGGGGCGGTCGTGGTGATCCGCCGGCCCGGCGGGCAGGACGTCCTCGACGAACCCGACTACCTCGACCGGCAGGACGCAGTCGTATGCGCGCGCCGGATCGCGTCGTACGCCGGTTCCGCAGCGGAGCCGTCGGACGCGGCCGCCTGGCCCGGCGCCGACGCGGTCGCCCGAAGCCAGTGCCCACGGGACCGGCTCTGTGTCCCGATCGGCGCCACACCCGACGGCCGCCCCGTGCGCCTGGACATCAAAGAGTCGGCGCTGCACGGTATCGGGCCGCACGGGCTGTGCGTGGGGGCCACCGGGTCGGGCAAGTCGGAGCTGCTGCGCACCGTCGCCGTGGGCATGATGGCGCGGAACTCGCCGGAGGTGCTCAACCTGCTGCTGATCGACTTCAAAGGTGGCGCAACGTTTCTCGACCTCGCCGGGGCGCCGCACGTGGCCGCGGTCGTCACCAACCTCGCGGACGAGGCGCCACTGGTCGCACGGATGCGGGAGGCGCTGGCCGGTGAGATGAACCGCAGGCAACAATTCCTGCGCACGGCAGGCCACGTCAGCGCGGCGGAGTACCAGCGTGCTCGTGGACCCGGATCACTTCCTCTACCGACGCTGTTCATCATCGTTGACGAGTTTGCCGAACTGCTCAGTCAGCATCCCGACTTCGCGGACACCTTCGTTGCGATCGGGCGGCTGGGAAGGTCCCTGGGCGTGCATCTGTTGTTGGCCAGCCAGCGGCTTGACGAGGGGCGCTTGCGTGGACTGGAAGCCCACCTGTCCTACCGGGTCTGCCTGAAGACACTGTCCGCCGTCGAGTCTCGTGCCGTGCTGGGCACTGCGGATGCGTACGAACTGCCGAGCGCGCCGGGGGCTGGGCTGCTGCGGACCCCCGCCGGGGATCTGATCCGGTTTCAGGCCGCGTCCGTGTCGGGGCCGGCACCGGGTGCCGGCAGTTCGGCAGTGCCGGAGGTACGTCCGTTCACCGCAGAACCTGTTGGGGCCGTGCGCCGTCCGGATCCGCGTCGGAGTCCGTCCATCCTGCAGACGATCCTGGCCGGCCTGGAACACCAGGGACCGCCCGCCCATCAAGTCTGGTTACCGCCGCTGGAGGCGGCGCCCGCCCTTGAGGCGCTTCTGGCGAGTCGAGCACCGACGCCTCTGGTTGTTCCGATCGGCGTCGTCGACCGGCCCTACGAGCAGTGCCGCCCGCCTCTGACGGTCGATCTGTCCGGGGCAGCCGGAAACGTCGCGGTGGTCGGAGCGCCGCGGTCAGGCAAGTCCACGGCACTTTGCACACTCATCACCGCCCTGACCGCCACCCACGGACCCGGGCAGGTGCAGTTCTACTGCCTCGACTTCGGCGGGGGAGCATTGTTCGCCCTGCGTGACATGCCGCACGTCGGCGCTGTCGCCGACCGGGCTCAACCCGAACTGGTCCGGCGCACGGTTGCCGAGATGGAGTCGGCTGTACACATGCGCGAGGCCTGCCTGCGCGCAGGCGAGACGATCGATTCCTTCCCGGATGTGTTCCTCGTGGTCGACGGCTGGGCCGGCCTGTGTCTGGATTTCGACGGCGTGGCGGACTCGATCACTGTGCTTGCCGCCCAGGGTCTTTCGTACAAAGTGCACGTCATGGTGGCCGCGACGCGCTGGGCGGAGCTGCGGCCGGCGCTCAAGGATCAACTCGGCACCCGCATCGAGTTGCGGCTCGGTGATCCTGCCGATTCCGAATTCGACCGGCGGCAGTCCCGGCAGGTGCCGACCGACCTTCCCGGTCGTGGTCTGTGCGTCGACGGACTGCACATGATGATCGCGCTGCCCGCGTGGGAGGGGCCCGGTCGGCGAAGTGACGGGCCCGCAGCGCCCCCCATACCGCTACTGCCGAGTCGAGTGGAGTACGACGCAGTCGTCGGCGAGCGCGAGGCCGGGATCGTGCTGGGGCTCGAAGAGCGGCAACTGCATACGGCCACAGTTGATTTCACGCAGCAGCCGCATCTGCTGATGCTGGGAGACAACGGGTGCGGCAAGACCGCGGCGCTGCGGACCCTGTGCCGCGAGATAGTCCGCACCCGGTCGGCGGCGCAGGCGCGGCTGTTCGTGGTCGACTTCCGGCGAACCCTGCTCGGTGTCGTGCCGTCCGAACATCTCGGCGGCTACGCCGGGTCGCCCGGCGCGTTGGGCGTCCTGATGCCGGGTCTGGTCGGCCTGCTGCACGCGCGGATGCCCGGCGCGGATGTCAGCCAGGCGCAGCTGCGCGACCGGTCCTGGTGGACCGGGCCGGAGATCTACCTGATGGTCGACGACTACGACCTGGTGACGGCGTCGGCCGGGAACCCGTTGCTCGCGCTGCTCGAGTATCTGCCGTACGCCGCCGATCTCGGGTTGCACATGATCGTCGCGCGGCGAAGTGGAGGTGCCGCGCGAGCCCTGTTCGAGCCGTTGCTCGCGAGCCTGCGGGAGCTTGGCTGCATGGGAATGATGATGAGCGGCCGGGCGGAGGAGGGCGCACTACTTGGATCGAAGCCACCCGTACCACTGCCGCCCGGGCGCGGCACCCTGATCACCCGCCCCGGTGTCGAGCAGCTGGTACAGGTGGCATGGAGCCCGCCCGAATGACCGCGCATCGCGCCGTCGTCGCGGTGGGACCGGCATCTGTCAGTCGATTGTGCTGTGCGACAACGGGAGACGACGAGACCGGGGTGGTGGCGGTGGATGCGATCGACGACCGGGTGGCATTGGTCGACGAGCGCCCGGTCGCCGTTGATGCGCTGTGGTGTGCGGTGCTGCGCTCGTTGGCGGAGGGGCACCGCGGCGTACTGGTGGTGCATCCTGCGTGGTGGTCGGCGCCCCGGGTTGCCGTCCTCACCGCGGCGGCGCGGACGGTCGCCGGGGCTGAGGCTGCGGTGCGGGCACGGACTTGGCTGTTGCCGCAGCCGGATTCGACCATCCTGGTGGAAATCGCCGAGCGGCTGGTGGCCATTTCGGGGGACGACCTCGTCGCCGTACCCCGCCTCACCGACGATGAGGCCGTCGCCACCGAGGTTGCCGGCGTGGTCGCCACCATGACGAACCGCGGCGTGACGATCGACGCCCCGAAAGTGTCAGGAGCGCCGCGGTTGGCTCGGTTGATTGCCGATGCGCTCCCAGCCGGGCGCAAGGCCACCATCGTCGATGATGACGCGGTGACACAGCTGGCCCGCGCGGCGGAGCCGATCCCCGACTGCGAACCGGTCAAAGAGGTGCGGTCCAGCGGCCGGATTCTTGCGCGGCTGGCGGCGGCAGGTGTCGCGGTGACCGCGGCGGGCCTGGCGCTGCCGGCGGTGAACTCGAAGCCCGTGATCCGGGCGGCGCCGACAACTCTTCTGATCGAGGGCGGCGTGGCGTTGGCGATCCCGGCCGACTGGAACGCCGAGCGGATCATCGCCGGGCCGGGGTCGGCCCGCGTCCAGATCACCTCGCCCGCTGATCCCGAGGCGGCCCTGCACCTCACCCAGACGCCGACGCCCGGCGAGACGCTGGCCGACGCCGCCGCACAACTGCGCCGGGCGATCGACGCCGAACCGGCCGGCGTGTTCGTCGACTTCAACCCGACCGGGGCCAGCGCCGGCCGGCCCGCAGTGACCTACCGCGAAGTTCGTGCGGCCCATGACGTGCGCTGGACGGTGCTGCTCGACAGATCGCTGCGCATCAGCATCGGATGCCAGAGCCGGCCCGCCGGCCAGGACGCCGTCCGGGACGCCTGCGAGCGGGCGGTGCAGACCGCTCATGCGGTGGGCTGAACCGCGAAATCGATGGAACCAAAGCCGGCCCCCGAAGGTCGAACGTAATGAGGGACAGGAGACAGATGAATCCACATGCAGACACCAACACCCTGAGCGCCGATTTCGCCCTGATGAGATCGGTCGCGGCCACCATCGACGCCCGCAACCAGGAGATCCGGGCGATGCTGCACGCCTTCATCGGCCGAATGAGCGCTGTGCCCCCGTCGGTGTGGGGAGGGGTTGCGGCGGCGCGCTTCAAAGACGTCGTGGATCGATGGAACGGCGAGTCGACGCGGCTTCATCATGTCCTGCACGACATCGCCGAAACGATCCGCGGCAACGAGGCCATACTCCGCGATGCCGGCCAGAGTCACGCGGACAACATCGCCGCCGTCGGCGGAAACCTCTGAACGGAAGGCGGGCCATGGATCAGGCGCTGTCGTACAACTTCGATGTCCTTGAACACTCCGTTCGCCAGGAGATTCACGCCACAGCCGCGCGCCTCAACGCGGCGCTTGACGAGCTACGGTCCCAGATCGCGCCGCTGCAGCAGCTCTGGACCCGCCAGGCGGCGGCTGCCTACCAGGTCGAACAGCTCAAATGGCACCGGGCGGCCACCGCGCTCAACGACATTCTGATCGAGTTGGGACACGCGGTCCGCGACGGCGCTGACGAGGTGGCCGGCGCCGATCGCCGGGCAGCGGGCGGTTGGTCGCGGTAGTCGTTTTGACCTGCGGGGATGCGCGTCGGTAAGCTGCTCCGTTGGCGTGCGGGTGCCTTCGGGTACACAGGGTCCTCGGGTCAATGTCGGTCGCCGAGACCAGCCCCTCCCGCAAAACGCCTGACCGGCACCCGGTTCGCACCGGGATCCACCCGAGAAAGATGGAGTAAGCGCTGTGCCTACATACGCGCCCAAGGCAGGTGACACCACGAGGTCGTGGTACGTCATCGACGCCACGGACGTTGTGCTTGGCCGCCTTGCCGTAGCAGCGGCGACGCTGCTGCGTGGCAAGCACAAGCCGACGTTCGCGCCCAACGTCGATGGTGGTGACTTCGTCATCGTCATCAACGCCGAAAAGGTCGCCATCAGCGGCGACAAACTGCAGAGCAAGATGGCCTACAACCACTCGGGGTATCCCGGCGGTCTGCGTCAGCGGAGCATCGGTGAGCTGCTGCAAAAGCACCCCGACCGCGTGGTGGAGAAGGCGATCGTCGGCATGTTGCCCAAGAACAAGCTGAGCCGGCAGATCCAGAAGAAGCTTCGCGTCTACGCGGGCCCGGAGCACCCCCACACCGCTCAGCAGCCGGTTCCGTTCGAGATCAAGCAGGTGGCCCAGTGACCGAGACCAGTCTGGAAACCACCGAGGTGGCCGAAGCCGTGGTCGAGAGCGAGTCGTTCGTATTCGAGCGCCCCATCCAGACCGTCGGCCGCCGCAAGGAGGCCGTGGTGCGGGTGCGCCTGGTGCCCGGCACCGGCAAGTTCGACCTCAACGGACGCAGCCTCGAGGACTACTTCCCGAACAAGGTGCACCAGCAGCTCATCAAGGCGCCGCTGGTCACCGTCGAGCGGCTGGACAGCTACGACATCTACGCCCTCCTGCATGGCGGCGGCCCGTCCGGCCAGGCCGGCGCGCTGCGCCTGGGCATCGCCCGGGCCCTGATCGTGGCCAACCCCGAGGACCGGCCGGCGTTGAAGAAAGTCGGCTTCCTCACCCGTGACCCGCGTGCCACGGAACGGAAGAAGTACGGCCTGAAGAAGGCCCGCAAGGCGCCTCAGTACAGCAAGCGCTGATCAGATACCACTTTTTGGCTGCGAGCGTGTGTCAGTCGGCGTGTCGAACGCCTCTGCGGCACGCTCGCAGCCAAAAGTGGGTATGAGCACAATCGCTAACGTGTGAGAGGTTTGTCCGCATGGGTCGACTATTCGGCACCGACGGCGTCCGGGGAGTCGCCAATCGCGAGTTGACCGCCGAGCTGGCGCTCGCACTGGGCGCCGCCGCGGCGCGGCACCTGGCGAGTTCGACCGGCCCGGGCCGCCGAATGGCCGTGATCGGCCGCGATCCGCGGGCCAGCGGCGAAATGCTGGAGGCTGCGGTGATCGCGGGCCTCAGCAGCGAAGGGGTGGACGCGCTGCGGGTCGGGGTGCTTCCGACACCCGCCGTCGCCTACCTGACCGGCGCTTACGACGCCGACTTCGGCGTGATGATCTCGGCTTCGCACAACCCGATGCCCGACAACGGCATCAAAATCTTCGGCCCCGGGGGCCACAAACTCGACGACGACACCGAAGACCAGATCGAGAACCTGGTTGCGGCCGGTCCCGGCCTGCGACCGGTCGGCGCGGGAATCGGCCGGGTCGTCGACGCCGAGGACGCGGCCGAGCGCTACCTGCGCCACGTCGGCAAGGCCAGCACCGTCCGCCTCGACGGGCTGACCGTGGTTGTCGACTGTGCCCATGGCGCAGCCTCCGTCGCCGCACCGAGGGCCTACCGCGCGGCCGGCGCCCGCGTCATCGCCATCAACGCCGAACCCAACGGCCTCAACATCAACGAGCGCTGCGGTTCCACCCACCTGGAGGGACTGCGCGACGCAGTCCTCGCTCACCGCGCCGACCTGGGGATCGCCCACGATGGTGACGCCGACCGGTGCCTGGCCGTTGACGCCAACGGCGAACTGGTCGACGGCGACACCATCATGGTGGTCCTGGCTCTGGCCATGAAAGAGTCCGGTGAACTGGCCTCCGACACCCTGGTGGCGACGGTGATGAGCAACCTCGGACTGCACCTGGCCATGCGCGCCGCCGGCGTGACCGTGCGTACCACCGGTGTCGGTGACCGGTACGTGCTCGAAGAGTTGCGGGCCGGCGATTTCAGCCTTGGCGGCGAGCAGTCCGGCCATATCGTGATGCCGGCGCTGGGTTCCACCGGTGACGGCATCGTCACCGGGCTGCGCCTGATGACCCGGATGGTGCAGACCGGTTCGCCGCTGTCCGCGCTGGCGGCGGCGATGCAGACCCTGCCGCAGGTGTTGATCAACGTCGATGTGGCCGACAAGGCCACCGCTGCCGTGGCGCCGGCGGTGCAGAATGCGGTGGCGCAGGCCGAGGCCGAACTCGGTGACACCGGTCGAATCCTGTTGCGTCCCTCGGGAACTGAGCCACTCATCCGGGTGATGGTGGAGGCTGGCGACGAGGAGATCGCGCAGCGGCTGGCCACCACGGTGGCCGACGCTGTCAGCGCCGCCGGCTGAAACTCGGTGGAACCTCGACGCCCCGTGCGGCGTCGAATGAGGTATGAGACTTGATAGCGCGGACGTGCGCGGTGTCGCTGACCGGATCGACGATGCGGCCGAACTGATCGGCGAGGCCGTATCGAACCACTTGGCGCGGTTGGCCTTTGACGGTGCCTGCGCCGGGCGGGCCTATGCCGTGTATGGCGACAGATTGCGGGGCGAGCTGGATGGCCTGGTCGCCGAACTATCGCAGTGGTCTCGTGCGGCGGCCGAGCTCGCCGCCGCGTTGCGTGCGGGAGCGGACAGCTACGCCGAGGCCGAGTCGTACGCCGCGGCCCGGATCGCGTAATCGTGTCCGAGCGGTTGGACGTCGCGGGGCGACTGGCTGAAGGTCTGCCCGCGCTAGAGCACATCCAGACCTATGTACGGGCTTGCGGGCAGGCCGGTTACCAGCATCCGGAGCTGACCGGCGATCCCGCGCAGGTATCCGACTTGTATGCCGGTGAAGAGGGGCTCGACCTGCATGTCCTCGACGGCGACTGTGCGGCGTTGCGCGCCGCGGCGGCGGTGATCACCGAAGCGCTGCGATTGCAGCGCGATCAGCTCACCGTGCTGGCGACGGCCTGGACGGGATCGGGCGCCGACTCCGCGATCGCGTTTCTGCGGCGCCACTGCGACATCGCCGGTGCGGTGGTCAATGAGGTCCGCGCGGCGGCCCAACGTTGCGAATCGCTGCGGGACAATCTGTGGCACCTGGTCGATGCGAAAGTCTCGACGACCTCCGCGATCGACGGCCGCACGGCCGCCCAGCGGCCGGTTTGGCTGGCCGCCGCTGCCGCGCTCACGACCGACGCGGGCGCCCGCGAGGTGATCGATCAACAGGTAAAGCCTTACGTGGACAACGATATTCGGCGTGATTGGCGCAGCGCGATGCTGTCTGCCCAGGCGGGCGTCGCGGCGGCCTACGACATGGTCACCGACCGGTTCGCCGCTGCTCCGCGCGTTCATTTCGAGATGCCCGGTGACTTCGGCGAGTACCGCGGGCCCGCCGCTGCGACGTCACCGCTGACGCCGGCCGCCGTCGCTGCCTTGCCGGGCGAGCCGGTGCCGGCCAGGTTCGCCGCGGCCCCCATGAGCATCACGCCGCCGACGCCTGCGCCGGCGGCGACGACGTCCGTACCGGCGGCGACGATGTCCGCGCCGGCGGCGGGGACGACACAACCTGACCTGGGGTCCGGGTGGCCGGGTGACTCGGGCCTGTCGGGCGGTGGTGGCGGATTCAGCGGTGGAGGCGGATTCGACAGTGGTGGCGGATTCGACAGCGGGGGCGGCCTGGGCGGGCTCGGTGGCCTCGCCAGCCGGATCGTCGCGGGCCTGGGCGCCCTGCTGGAGTCCTCGGCCGGCGACGCCGAGGACGACCTGACCGACGACGAGGGCGACCGGCAGGAACCGGACCCGCTCAGAGAACCGGCAGAGCCGGAGAAACCCGAATCCGCGCAACCACGCGCGCACGGCGTTGCGCCGGCCACGCCGCCGCTCAGCGCAGCCCAACCCGCGGCCGCGGTACCCGCCCCAGCGACACCTCCGCCCGCCGGAGCGCCACCCGTCCAGCCACCGGCTGCCGCCCCGGTCGCCGCGGGATCGACACCGTGCGAGATCGCGGCGAACGAACTTCCGCAGGCGGGCCAGTGACCTCAGGGCAGCAGTTGCAGCAGCTCCTCGACATAGCGAACGGCTTCATCAGCCTGTGCCGTCGCAGGGCGGACCAGCAGCGTGGTGACCCCTGCCTCGGCGAAGACGGCCAGCCGTTCGGCGATGAAGCCGCGCGGGCCGATCAGGGAGACCCCACGCACCAGTTCGTCGGGCAACGCGTCGATCGCCTCTCGCTTGCGGCCGGCGAGGTAGAGCTCCTGGATCCGGTCGGCGGCCTCGCCGAATCCGTACCGGGTAGCCAGGTCGTGGTAGAAATTGCGGCCCCGGGCGCCCATGCCGCCGATGTAGAGCGCCAGCTGGGGCTTGATCCAGGCGAACCGGTCCTCGACGTCGTCTCCGATCGCCAGCGCGGTACCCACCATGACGTCCAGCGGGCCCAGCGCGGGATCACGCCTGGCGGCCCCGGCCGCCAGTGCCTCGCCCCACACCAGATGGGCCTTGTCCGGATAGTAGAACGCCGGTTGCCAACCCTCGGCGATCTCCGCGGTGAGTTCGACGTTCTTCGGGCCCAGTGCCGCAATCGATATTGGAATGCGTTCGCGCACTGGATGATTGATCAGTTTCAGGGCCTTGCCCAAACCTGTGCCGCGATCGGCGGGCAGCGGGATCTGATAGTGCTTGCCGTCATAGCGGAGCGGCTCCTGCCTGCGCCAGACCTGTCGGCAGATTTCCACGGCTTCGCGTGTGCGCCCCAGCGGGGCGTCGAACGCGATGCCGTGGAACCCTTCGATCACCTGCGGTCCGGAGGTGCCGATCCCGAGGTTGAAGCGGCCACCGGAGACATAGTCCAGGCCGGCGGCCGTCATGGCGAGCAGCGAAGGCGTTCGGATGAAGAGCGGCAACACGCCGGAGGCCAGCTCAACTCTGCTCGTCCTGGCCGCCAGGAACCCGAGCTGGCTGATGGCGTCGAAGGCGTAGGCTTCGGCGACCACGGCCACGTCTATGCCGACCTTCTCGAGTTCCACGACGCGGTCGACGGCCTCGTGAAAGCCACCCGAATAGTCCAGCGCGATCCCGATCCGCATCAACGACACTTATCACGGCCCCGCACAGCCCGGGAATCAGCCTGTCGACGTGCCCGTCCAGTACTCGGCGAAGCGTTGCCCGTCGTCAGCGAGCCGCAGGATGTCGTTGCCGGTGAACCGGACCGGACCGTCCGGGCTGCCGCCGGTGCCGACCCACCGGCCGGCGATCAGGTCGCCATCGTGCAGCGGGCCAAGCTCGACGGTAAAAGTCAAGTTCGTCAACATGTTTCGTGTCTGCTCGACTATCTGCGTCAGTTCGTCCGGTCCGTGCACATCGCGATCGGGCCAATGTCCCACGAAGTCGTCGGTGACGAGCTCCGCCGCGACGGGCCGCCCGGCCCACAGCTCACTTATCCAGCGCTGGTACAGACTCTGTGCGTCAGCCATACATGGCTACTACCCGCTCGCGTGTGCCGGGACACACCCGCGCCGGTCACTTCAGTAGCGCGACGATCTTCTCCTCGGCGGTCACCGGCGGCGCTTCGGGATCCACCGGCTCGGTGCGGGGCAGCGTCACGTCCGGATCGGCGAAATCTCGGTAGGTCTTGTCCCCGCCCAGGGTGTAGAGCAGATAACCGGTCAGCAGAGCGCGCACCGCCCGTTGGGTCTTTCGGTCAGAGCCGGCCAGCCCCACGGCTTTCGACAGTCGCCGGCCTTCTACCAGGCCACCCGCTTCCGCCTTGCTGACGATACGCAGCGTGGCCTTGTCCCAGGCGCGGTCCAACGTGAGAGCGTTGGAGTTCAGGGTCTTGGGGTCGCCGGGCGCGGTCAGGATGAGGCCGGGTACGTCGAGTCCCGCAGCCGGCAGTTCCGCCGGGGGAGCGGTCACCGTGGGGAACAGCGCGGCTACCGCGGCGAGCGGCCTACCGGCCGAGCTGGACATACCGGCGGCAGCGAACACCGCAGCCGACCCACCGAACCCATGACCGGCCAGACCGAGCTTGGCGGGGTGAACGCTGATCTCGCCAGGGCCAAGCCGCACCCCGGAGATGATGTCCAGGGCGACACCGAGATCGAACGCCAGGTTCATCACCGACGGGGCGAGACCACGCTGGGTGTCCGGCGCGCCGGCCACGATGCCCCAGGACGCCAGGTGCTCCAGCAGGCCCGAATATTGAGCGGACCCGGTCAGCCAGTCGTGCCCGAACGCGATGCCGGGCAGATTCATGCCGGCTTCGGGGGTGTACACCACGCCGGGGAGGCCGGCAAAGGCCAGGTCACCGCGTAGAACGCGGTGTGGACCACGACGGGTGAGGGCGGCGACGAGCTTGCGGATGCGGGCCACCCGTCGACGTTAGCGGTGCGCCGGCGGATGGGTAAAGGCGGTCCACGTACCGCCGTCCCAGTAACGCTGGCCGGGTTGCCCGGACGGGTCGGGATACCAGCCTGCCGGTATAGCCCCGGCCGGTGCCGCCCCCGCCGGTTGCTGCGGCCACGCTGGTTGTTGCGGCCCCGCTGGTTGCTGCGGCCCCGCTGGTTGTTGCGTCCACCCTGGTTGTTGCTGGGCGATCGGTTGCTGCTGGCCAGTCATGGCCTGCGGATTCTGAGCCAGGTTCCGCACCTGTCGAATGGCGTGCATGTTGGAGAACAGCGCGATCCAGTTGAACACCACCAACGACGCCAGACTCCACCAGCCCGCCAACAGGCAGTGGGTCTGCGCGTCTTTGTAGGCCCGTTCGCACTGCTCGAGTGTGCCGGTGTAGCGAACGGTCTGCTGCTGCCAGAAAATCAGCGCGCCGGTGTGCTTGAGCAGGCTGATGTGAAACAACGGCCCCGGATACCCGGTCGCCGAGGGTTGCTGGTACGGCGATGGCGCTTGGTACGGCTGTGACACAGCAAACCTTTCGTGCAGGTAGAGACATATACGATATCGCCGGTCCCGGTGATAATTCCGCACCTGCACTACCCTGGTCAGAATGTGCGGAATCGTCGGCTACGTCGGGCAGCGTCCTGCCTGCGACGTCGTGATGAACGCCTTGCGCCGGATGGAATACCGCGGCTACGACTCCTCGGGCATCGCACTGGCGGACGGCAAGGGCAAGCTCACGGTGCGCCGCCGCGCAGGTCAGCTGGCCAATCTGGAGTCGGCGCTCGCCGACATGACCGAGGCCGAACTGTCCGGCACCACCGGACTGGGCCACACCCGCTGGGCCACCCACGGCCGCCCGACCGACCGCAACGCGCATCCGCACCGCGATGCGGCCGGCAAGATCGCCGTCGTCCACAACGGCATCATCGAGAACTTCGCCTCGCTCCGTCAGGAGCTGGAGGCCGCCGGCGTGGAGTTCGCCAGCGACACCGACACCGAGGTCGCGGTGCACCTGGTCGCCCGGGCCTATCACGACGGCGAGACGGCCGGCGATTTCACCGCCTCCGTGCTGTCGGTCCTGCGCCGGTTGGAAGGCCATTTCACGCTCGTCTTCGCCAACGCCGACGAGCCCGGCACCATCGTCGCCGCCCGTCGCTCAACACCTCTGGTCATCGGAATCGGCGAGGGCGAGATGTTCGTCGGCTCCGACGTGGCCGCCTTCATCGAGCACACCCGCCACGCGGTCGAGCTCGGTCAGGACCAGGCGGTGGTGATCACCGCCGAGGGGTACCGGATCAGCGACTTCCACGGAAACGAGGACCTGGAAGCGGGCCGCGAGTACCGGGAATTTCATATCGACTGGGACCTCGCCGCCGCCGAAAAGGGCGGCTACGAGTACTTCATGCTCAAGGAGATCGCCGAGCAGCCCACCGCGGTTGCCGAGACCCTGCTCGGCCATTTCGTGGATAACCGGATCGTGCTCGACGAGCAGCGACTGTCCGACCAGGAACTGCGCGAGGTCGACAAGGTGTTCGTCGTCGCCTGCGGCACCGCCTACCACTCCGGTCTGCTCGCCAAGTACGCGATCGAGCACTGGACCAGACTGCCGGTGGAAGTGGAACTGGCCAGCGAGTTCCGGTACCGGGACCCGGTTCTGGATCGCAGCACCCTGGTCGTGGCCATCTCCCAGTCCGGCGAGACGGCCGACACGCTGGAGGCCGTCCGCCACGCCAAGGAGCAGAAGGCCAAAGTGCTGGCGATCTGCAACACCAACGGCTCGCAGATTCCGCGCGAATGCGACGCGGTGCTCTACACCCGCGCCGGCCCGGAGATCGGAGTCGCCTCGACCAAGACGTTTCTGGCGCAGATCACCGCCAATTACCTGGTGGGTCTGGCGCTGGCGCAGGCCCGCGGCACCAAGTACCCCGACGAAGTCGAACGTGAGTATCGCGAGCTGGAAGCGATGCCCGACCTGGTGGCTCGGGTGATCGCGGCGACCGAACCGGTGGCCGACCTGGCGTACCGGTTCGCTCAGTCGTCGACGGTGTTGTTCCTGGGTCGCCACGTGGGCTATCCCGTGGCTCTGGAAGGCGCGCTGAAGCTCAAGGAACTGGCCTACATGCACGCCGAGGGGTTCGCGGCCGGCGAACTGAAACACGGCCCGATCGCGCTGATCGAGGACGACCTGCCGGTGATCGTCGTGATGCCCTCGCCCAAGGGCTCGGCGATGCTGCACGCCAAGCTGATGTCGAACATCCGCGAGATTCAGACCCGGGGCGCCGTGACCATCGTGATCGCCGAGGAAGGCGACGAGACGGTGCGCCCCTACGCCGACCATTTGATCGAAATCCCTTCGGTGTCAACACTTTTGCAGCCGTTGCTGTCGACCATTCCGCTGCAGGTGTTTGCCGCGTCGGTCGCGCAGGCGCGTGGTTACGACGTCGACAAGCCGCGTAATCTGGCGAAGTCGGTGACAGTCGAATAGACGGGGGCGCCATGAGGTGGGGGATCGTCAGTCTTGCGGTTTTCGTCGTGGCGTACGTCGGTCTGGTTGCGCTGTATGCGCTGACCGGCATGGGCCCGGCCCATCCCGTGACGGACGGCCAGCCGTCGGCCGACGGCACCACTGTGACGCTGGATATCACGGGCATTCAGCCCTACCGCAATGCGCTCGTCGGCGACCTCACGGTGACACCCGGGCCCGCGCTGCTGGATCCGCTGACCGGAAATCTCAAGGAAGACCTCACTGTCGCCGCCACATCCGCGACCACGCCGACCAGCCGTACCTGGCCGAAGGGTACGCAGCCTGGCGTCGTCCCGATATCGCTCAACATCAACGGTGACGTGTCCGATTGGCCATTCGACAGCTACATCTCCAAAGCGGTGTCGATCAACCTCTTCCGCGGCACCCCGCAAACTCCGGAATGGGCTTCGGTGACATTCGTCGATCGCCTTCCCGGCTGGAAGGTGGAGGTGCAGGGCGGCGCCACAGGCGAGGTCAAGACCCCCTACCGTGCGCAGGTACAGCGCTCGCCCAGCACCGTCGCGCTTGCCGTCGTGCTCCTCGCGGTCCTGGTCTCCATTGCCGGCTTCGGTCTGTTCGTCGCCGTGCAGACAGTGCGCGACCGGCGGAAGTTCCAGCCGCCGATGACGACGTGGTTCGCGGCCATGCTGTTCGCGGTGATACCGCTGCGCAATGCGCTGCCCGACGCGCCCCCGTTCGGAGCGTGGGTCGACATCACCGTGGTGCTCTGGGTGATCGTGGCGCTGGTGGCATCGATGGGTCTCTACGTGTCGTGCTGGTGGCGGCACCTCGCCCCGGAGAAACCGGTGGAGCCAGCGAAATCAGAGACGCCGGCGCAAGCCGAGAAGCCGGCGGAGCCAGGGCAGCCAGAGAAACCGGCGAAATCGGACCAATCCGCAGTACCCGGCCGATGAGGCTCGCGATCACGGGCGTGCTGCTTTTCGTGGCCGCCTACGTCGCATCGATCGTGTTGTATGTCGACAGCGGTATGGGTCATCCGCACCGCATCGCTGACGGTTCGGCCCCGTCCGACGCGACCCGGGTCACATTCGACATCGAGGACATTCAGTCCGACAACAGCGTGCTGCGGGCCAACATCACCGTCGAACCCGGCGCCGGCTTGCTGGACCCGCAGACGCACACCCTCAAAGACGATCTCAGCGTCGTGGCGACCTCGGTGACGTCGGCCAGCAAGCGGACCTGGCCGAAGGGCACTCTTCCCGACATCATCCCGGTCGCTGTCACGCTCACCGGCGACGTCGCGGACTGGCCGTTCGACAGCTACCAGTCGGGGCCTTTGGCCATGCAGCTCTTCTCCGGCGCCGACCAGACGCCGGTACCGGCCGCGGCCACCCTGGTCGATCGGCTACTCGGCTGGAAAATCGAGGTGAATCGGCTGGGCGCGGGCAACGAGCGCGCGCCCTACCGCCTCGATCTGTACCGGTCACCCAGTACCGCGGCCTTCGGTCTGGTCATCCTGGGTGTGCTCGTCGCGCTCGCGGTGCTGGCCCTGTTCGTCGCGGTGCAGACATTCCGCAACCGCCGGAAGTTTCAGCCACCGATGACGACCTGGTACGCGGCGATGCTGTTCGCGGTGATGCCCTTGCGGGGTGCGCTTCCCGACGCTCCGCCGTTCGGCGCGTGGATCGACGTGACGGTGGTGCTGTGGGTCATCGTGGTGCTGGTGATATCGCTGACGCTCTACATCGCGTGCTGGTGGCGGCATCTGGCACCGCAAAAGGCTGAGAAGCCGACGAAACCGACTGAGCCATAATCGAGTAACTGAGCGGAATGTTGCCCACGCTGTACGCTGCGACCGCGGGCGTGAAAGGGTTGAACGGTGGCGAGGGTATCGGTATCGGTACGGGCTCGGGCGTTGGTGCGCATCGTGTGGCACTACGTCACCAGCGCGCCGCTGACCTACGGCTGGCTGCTCGCGCTGGCCATCACGACGCTCGTGCAGAACCTGCTCACCGGCCATCAGCTGCACTCGATCCTGTTGCACCGCTACACCAACGTGCACGCGCTGGCGACCGATCCGCTGGGCGTCCTGTTTTCCAGCCTCTGGTGGATCGACGGCCGGAGCCTGGAACCCTACCTGCTGCTGTTCACCATCTTCCTGGCGCCAGCCGAGCGATGGCTCGGCCAATTACGTTGGCTCACTGTGGGATTGACGTCGCACATCGTCGCCACCTATGTCAGTGAAGGCCTGCTGTACATGGCGATCCAAATGCACGACGCCTCGGCGAGATCGGTACGCGCCCACGACATCGGGGTCAGCTACTTCCTGGTCGGTGTCATGGGGATCCTCACCTACCGGATCGCCCGGCCCTGGCGCTGGGGATACCTGGGGGTGCTGCTGCTCATCTTCGGCTTTCCGGTGCTGGTGATGGACCGCATCGAGCTCAGCTTCACCGCCATCGGTCATTTCGCGGCGCTGCTGATCGGACTGGCGTTCTTCCCGATGGCCCGTGAGCGCACGACCGGGTCCTGGAACCCGGCCGAGCGATTCAAAGCCGTCTTCGGCCGGCGGAAAACACAGGAGGCGCCGGGCTGACGATGCGGCACTACTACTCTGCGGACACGATTCGCGACGCGGAAGCGCCGCTGCTGGCCAGCCTGCCCGACGGTGTACTGATGAAACGGGCCGCCTACGCCCTCGCCACCGCGATCATTCGTGAATTGACCGCACGCACGGGCGGAGTTGCTGGCCGCCGGGTCTGTGCCGTCGTAGGGTCCGGCGACAACGGCGGCGACGCGCTGTGGGCGGCGACTTTCCTGCGCCGGCGCGGCGCTGCCGCCGACGCGGTGCTGCTCAACCCCGACAAGACCCACCGAAAAGGCCTGGCGGCGTTCCGCAGGGCGGGCGGCCGTGTCGTCGAAAACATCGATAAGTCAACGGATCTCGTCATCGACGGGGTAGTGGGCATCTCCGGTTCGGGTCCGCTGCGGCCGGCCGCGGCCCAGGTCTTCGACCGGGCCGGTGACATCCCGGTGGTCGCCGTCGACATTCCCAGTGGCATCGACGTAGCCACCGGCGCCATCACCGGACCCGCCGTGCGCGCCGCGCTCACCGTCACTTTCGGCGGCCTCAAACCCGTACATGCGCTGGCTGACTGCGGCCGTGTCGAGCTCGTCGACATCGGACTCGACCTGCCCGAGACCGACCTGCGTAGTTTCCAGGCCGCCGATGTCCTGGCGCGCTGGCCGGTGCCGGGTGCCCGCGACGACAAGTACACCCAGGGCGTCACCGGCGTGCTGGCCGGTTCCTCGACCTACCCGGGCGCCGCGGTGCTCTGTACGGGCGCCGCGGTCGCGACCCATTCGGGCATGGTCCGCTACGCCGGGAGCGCCAAAAACGAAGTCCTGGCCCGGTGGCCGGAAGTCATCGCTTCGCCCACCCCGGCGGCGGCCGGACGGGTGCAGTCCTGGGTGGTCGGGCCCGGCCTGGGCACCGACGAGGCCGGGGCGGCGGCCCTATGGTTCGCCCTGGACACCAACCTGCCGGTGCTGGTCGATGCCGACGGCCTGACCATGCTCGCCGCCCATCCGGAGCTGGTGGCCGGCCGTACCGCCCCCACGGTGCTGACCCCGCATGCCGGAGAGTTCGCGCGGCTGGCCGGATCGCCGCCGGGAGACGACCGGGTGGGCGCGACGCGCCGGCTGGCCGACGCCCTGGGGGCCACCGTGCTGCTCAAGGGCAATGTCACCGTCATCGCCGATCCCGGCGGACCCGTCTACCTCAACCCGGCCGGGCAGTCCTGGGCGGCCACCGCCGGGTCGGGGGACGTGTTGTCCGGGATGATCGGCGCCCTGCTGGCATCGGGTTTACCCCCCGCCGAGGCTGCCGCGGCCGCCGCATTCGTCCATGCCCGAGCGGCCGCGTTGTCGGCCGCCGACCCAGGCCCGGGGGAGGCGCCGACCTCGGCGTCGCGGATTCTGCACCACATCCGGGCGGCCGTGGCTGATCTCTAAGCCGCCCTCTAGCAACCAGCAATGAAAGGATCGATCGCCGTGTCCAAGAGTCACCCGTCGATGGCCACCCACTCGATCACGCCGGCCTACACCGGTCGCCTGTTCACCGCGCCGGTGCCGGCGTTGCGGATGCCCGAGGAGTCGATGGATCCGGAGGCCGCCTACCGGTTCATCCACGACGAGTTGATGCTCGACGGCAGTTCGCGGCTGAACCTGGCCACCTTCGTCACCACCTGGATGGACCCCGAGGCCGGGAAGCTGATGGCCGAAACGTTCGACAAGAACATGATCGACAAGGACGAGTACCCCGCCACCGCGGCCATCGAGCAGCGCTGCGTGTGCATGGTTGCCGACCTGTTCCACGCCGAGGGTCTGCGGGACGACGACCCCAGCAGCGCCACCGGGGTGTCCACCATCGGCTCCAGCGAGGCGGTGATGCTGGGCGGCCTGGCGATGAAGTGGCGCTGGCGCGCCAAGACCAAGGACTGGAAGGGCCGCACCCCCAACCTGGTGATGGGCTCCAACGTGCAGGTGGTGTGGGAGAAGTTCTGTCGCTACTTCGACGTCGAGCCCCGCTACCTGCCGATGGAAGAGGGCCGCTACGTCATCACGCCCGAGCAGGTGGTCGACGCTGTCGACGAGGACACCATCGGCGTGGTCGCGATCCTGGGCACCACCTACACCGGGGAACTCGAGCCGGTGGCCGAGATCTGCGCGGCCCTGGACAAGCTGGCAGCCGGCGGCGGGGTGGACGTTCCGGTGCACGTCGACGCCGCCAGTGGCGGGTTCGTGGTGCCGTTCCTGCACCCGGAACTGGTGTGGGACTTCCGGCTGCCGCGGGTGGTCTCGATCAACGTCAGCGGCCACAAGTACGGCCTGACCTATCCCGGCATCGGGTTCGTGGTGTGGCGCAGCCCGGAACACCTGCCCGAGGACCTGGTCTTCCGGGTCAACTACCTGGGTGGAGACATGCCGACCTTCACCTTGAACTTCTCCCGCCCCGGCAACCAGGTGGTCGGCCAGTACTACAACTTCCTGCGGCTGGGCCGCGAGGGCTACACGCAGGTCATGCAGTCGCTGTCCTCGACCGCGCGCTGGCTCGGTGAGCAGCTGCGCACCGGCGAGCACATGGAGATCATCTCCGACGGCTCGGCCATTCCGGTGGTCAGCTTCCGGCTGGCCAAAGACCGCGGTTACACCGAGTTCGACGTGTCGCACGAACTGCGCGGCTACGGCTGGCAGGTGCCGGCGTACACCATGCCGGACAACGCCACCGACGTGTCAGTGCTGCGCATCGTGGTGCGCGAGGGGCTTTCCGCCGACCTGGCCCGCGCGCTGCACGACGACGCCATCAAGGCGCTGACGTCGCTGGACAAACTCAAGCCGGGCGGGCACTACGAGGCGGAGCACTTTGCGCACTGAGCAATAGTCCGAAAAACGAAAAACACTGCCAGTTCCCGAACGGCTCAGGCAATACCGACAATACTCATAAAAAACTCATATTTGACGACCTTTGCAACCTGTCGGGAGGTAGCGATGTCGTATTTGCTGGTTACAACCGATTCGTTGGCAGCCACCGCGGCCGATGTCGCGGCCATCGGCTCATCACTGAGCGAAGCGAACGCGATCGCGCTTCCCCCTGTGACTTCGCTGGCGGCCGCTGCCGAGGACGAGATTTCCGCCGCCATCGCGGCCCTCTTTTCCGATCACGGGCGGCAGTTCCAAGCATTGGCGGCCCAGGCCGAGGCGTTTCACGTGCAGTTCGCGCAGGCGATGAGTGGCGCCGGGATCGCTTACGCGGCCGCTGAGGCAGCGGCCGCCAACCCGCTGCAGAACCTCATCGACGGCGTCCTGAGCATCATCAACGCGCCGACGAATCTGCTGCTCGGCCGTCCACTGATCGGCGACGGGACCAGCGGCGCGCCCGGTACCGGGCAGGCCGGCGGCGCGGGCGGGTTGCTGTGGGGCAATGGTGGGTCCGGCGGTTCCGGCGCGCCGGGGCTGGCCGGCGGTGCCGGCGGGGCAGCGGGTCTGCTCGGCTCGGGCGGCACTGGCGGGGCCGGCGGAATCGGAGGCGGGACCGGCGGCACCGGCGGTAGCGGAGGCTGGCTGTGGGGCAACGGCGGGGCCGGGGGCGCAGGTGGAACTGCGGGCGCCACCACCGCGGCTGGCACCGGCGGGATCGGGGGCAGCGCACTGCTCTTCGGTAGCGGCGGTGCCGGCGGTGTCGGCGGCACAGGGGCCGCCGGTGGGGCAGGCGGAGGTGGTACCCCGGGTACCTCGACGGCCACGGGTGGCACCGGGTTCACCGGCAGTCCCGGTGGGCACGGCGGCATGGGTGGGGCGGGCGGCAATGGCGGCCTGATCTACGGCAACGGCGGCGCGGGTGGCCAGGGCGGGGCCGGTGGCACCGGCGGTGCCGGCGGGACCGGCGGTGCCGGGTGGGACGCCAGCACCCCGTCCGCGCCCCTGGGTGCCAACGGCGGTGCGGCCGGGAACGGCGGCCAAGGAGGTCAAGGTGGTCAAGGCGGCCAGGGCGGCGTCGGCGGTCACGGCTCGGCGTTGCTCGGCCAGGCCGGCGCCGCGGGCAACGGCGGCGTCGGAGGCACCGGCGGCGACGCCGGAGTGGGCGGCGACGGCGGCACCGGCGGCAATGGGGCGGGCCCGCTGAATCCGGGCGGTACGGGTGGGCACGGCGGCGACCCGGGCACTGCGGGCAAGGGCGGCACCGGCGGTCTCGCCGGCGGATCGGGCGCATTCGCCGGCCTGACCGGCAGCGACGGCAACGCGGTGGTCAGCGGTGGCAATGGTGGTAAGGGCGGGGTTGGTTACACCGCGACGTCGACCGGGTCAGGCGGTCAGGGCGGGCAGGGCGGCGTCGGTGGCCAGTACGGCAGCGGAGGTGCCGGCGGGGCCGGTGGGAACGCCTTCGGTGACGGCAACGGTGGACGCGGCGGTGACGGCGGTGCCTCAGGGGCGGCAGGCGGCACCGGGGGGGCGGGCGGCCAGGGCGGCGCAGCGGCCGGCAACGGCAACGGGGGTAACGGCGGTAACGGTGGCACCGCAGACCACAATTCGGGCGCAGGCGCGACCGGCGGCGCCGGGGGCAAGGGCGGCGCCGCCGCCGGTACGGGCACCGGCGGCGACGGTGGCACCGGTGGTGCCGCATTGATCCATGCTCCGGGCTCCCCGGCCGCTGCCGGCGGTGGCGCCGGTGGTGCTGGCGGAGACGGGGCCCGGGGCGGCAACGGTGGTAACGGCGGCTATGCCTACACCCAGGGCACAGGCTCGATCACCGCCGGCGCCGGCGGCGACGGCGGTGCCGGCCCTACTGTCCGCGGGGGCAACGGTGGTAGCGGCGGCACCGTCGAGATCGACAACACCGCTTCGACGTTCACCCCGGTCGGTGCTGCCGGCGGCAAAGGCGGCACCGGCTACGACGGCGGAAATGGCGGCGCGGGGGGAACGGTACAGATAGACGGCGCCGGATCGACGGTCAACGCGACCGGCGGCACCGGCGGGCTGGGCGGCCTGGGTACCGGGCAGCACGGACACGGTGGCAACGGCGGCTCCGGCGGTGCTGGAATCAACTACGGGCACGGGAACGCCTTCGGTGGCACCCCGGGAGCCGGCAACACCGGCCCTGAATTCGGCGGCAATGGCGGCAACGGTGGCGAAGCGCAGAATTGGGGAACCGGTAACGCCACCGGTAGCGCTGGCTTGAACGGCGTCGACGGTAGCTCAGGTGGTGGCGCGGGCGGAGTCGGTGGCGCGGCCTCCATCCACAACACGGCTTCGTCGGGGACCGTCACGTCCGGCAAGGGCGGCAACGGCGGTAACGGGGGCACCCAGGGCGGCGACGGCGGCACCGGCGGATATGCGTTCACCGACGGAAAGGGTGCCATCGTCGCCGGCAACGGCGGCAACGGCGGCACCGGAACCCTGTTCCGCGGCGGAAACGGTGGCAACGGCGGCACCGTGCAGATCGGCAGCGCCAGCACCTCCACCTTCGCCCCGGTGGGGGCGACCGGCGGCAACGGCGGCAATGGTTTCAACGGCGGAAATGCCGGCGGCGGAGGCACGGTGGAAATCGACATCGCCACCTCTGCGCTGAACGTCCTGGGCGGCAGCGGGGGCGTGGCCGGCAACGCTACCGCGGCGACAGGCAACGGCGGCGGTGGTGGAACCGGCGGAACCGCGATCACCTACGGGACCGGCACCGCCACCGGAGGTGTGGCCACGGCCGGGGGTGCCGGAGGATCCGGCGGTGGCGGCGGAAACGGCGGCAACGGCGGTGTGGCCGAGAACCACGGGACCGGCAGCGCGATCGGGTCCGCCGGCGTGCGCGGCACTGACGGCGCTGCCCAGGGCGGTGCCGGCGGGAATGGCGGCAACGCGTTCATCTTCAACAGCCTCTCGCCGGCCAGCGCGTTCGCCACCGGGGGCGCCGCCGGCAACGGCGGCAATGGCGGCGCCGGCGGCACCGGCGGTACCGGCGGTACCGCATCCAACCTCGGCACGGGCGCTGCCAATGGAGGCCATGGCGGCACCGGTGGCAACAGCTCGGCAGCGTTCACCGATGGCGGCGGCGGCGGGAACGGCGGGGACGCCCATGCCCCCGCCGGAACTCCAACCCCGGGTATTCGCGGGTTGGGCGGCAGCCCCGGTCCCGGCGGCAATCAGGGCAAGGCCGGCAGCGATGGGAATGTGTTCTGACGATCCGACGAGCAGCACCGGCGCACTCTGAGGTTCTGGGACAATGGTCGGCGTGTCCGTCACGCCGATCTCCCTGACGCCCGGCGTCCTCGCCGAGGCCGTTATCGACCTGGGCGCCATCGCGCACAACGTGCGGGTGCTGCGGGAACATGCCGGAAACGCCCAGGTCATGGCCGTGGTCAAGGCCGATGGTTACGGCCACGGCGCCACCCGGGTCGCTTACACCGCCCTGGCCGCCGGCGCCGCCGAACTCGGTGTGGCCACCGTCGAGGAAGCCCTCGCGCTGCGAGCCGACGGCATTCTTGACCCGATCCTGGCCTGGCTGCACCCGCCCGGCTTCGACTTCGCCGCCGCGCTGCAGGCCGATGTGCAGATCGCCGTCTCGTCGGTGCGCCAACTCGAGGAGCTGCTGGACGCGGCGCGCCGAACTGGTGTCACGGCGACGGTCACCGTCAAGGTCGACACGGGTCTCAACCGCAACGGCGTGGCCGCAGCGGATTTCCCCGCCATGGTGGCCGCGCTCAAGCAGGCCGTCGCCGACGAGGCCATCACCCTGCGGGGACTGATGTCGCACATGGTCTTCGCCGACTCCCCGGAGCAGGCCATCAACGACATCCAGGCCCAGCGGTTCCGGGACATGCTGGCCTACGCCGCCGAGCAGGGGGTGCGGTTCGAGGTGGCACACCTGTCGAACTCCTCGGCCACCATGGTCCGTCCCGACCTGACGTTCGACCTGGTGCGTCCCGGCATCGCGGTGTACGGGCTGAGCCCGGTGCCTAGACTGGGCGACATGGGTCTGATTCCGGCGATGACCGTCAAATCCCCTGTCGCACTGGTCAAGTCGATTAAAGCGGGGGAGGGCGTGTCCTACGCGCACACCTGGATTGCGCCCCGCGACACGAACCTGGCATTGATACCGGTCGGCTACGCCGACGGGGTGTTTCGGTCATTGGGCGGACGCCTGGATGTGCTGATCAACGGTCGGCGGCGCCCCGGGGTGGGGCGGGTCTGCATGGACCAGTTCGTCGTCGACCTCGGACCTGGCCGGCCCGACGTGGCCGAAGGCGACGAGGCCATCCTGTTCGGACCCGGTACCCGGGGTGAACCGACCGCGCAGGACTGGGCCGATCTGATCGGGACCATCCACTACGAGGTGGTCAGTGGCATCCGGGGCCGGATCACCAGAACGTATCGCGAGGTCGACCCCGTTGAGCGCTGACGACACCCACCGCGTCCCCAAGGGCAAGGCGTGGCTTGCGGGAAGCGCCGGGCTGACCGCGGTGGCCACCCTGGTCGGCGCGTCGGCGCGCAAGACGATCATCGAACGCGCTTCGCTGGACGACGATCCCTGGGCGGACGAGGATTTCGAGCGACTCGACAGCGATCGCGCGCAGGTGGTGACGACCTCCGACGGCGTGCCGCTGGCCGTGCGTGAGGCCGGGCCATCCGACGC
Organism: Mycobacterium sp.; assembly: GCA_003987775.1. Classification (GTDB taxonomy): domain Bacteria; phylum Actinomycetota; class Actinomycetes; order Mycobacteriales; family Mycobacteriaceae; genus Mycobacterium. The sequence goes on along the minus strand of RXJD01000042.1, from coordinate 12,267 downwards.
CCCCCTGACCGTCGTCTTCGCGCACGGATTCTGTCTTCGGATGGGCGCCTTCCACTTCCAGCGGATGGCCCTGGGGGAGGCGCTGGGCGCCCAGGTGCGCATGGTGTTCTACGACCAGCGGGGACACGGTCAGTCCGGCGAGGGCGATCCGGACTCCTACACACTCACCCAGCTGGGCCGGGACCTGGAAACGGTGCTGCAGGTCATGGTCCCGCGCGGCCCGATCATTCTGGTGGGCCACTCGATGGGCGGCATGACGGTGCTCTCGCACGCCGGTCAGTTCCCCGAGCAGTACGGCCGCCGGATCGTGGGAGCGGCGCTGATCTCCTCGGCGGCCGAAGGTGTCACCCGCTCACCGCTGGGGGCGTTCCTGAAAAACCCGGCGCTGGACGCGGTCCGGTTCACGGCCAAATCGGCACCGAAGCTGATGCACCGGGGGCGCAACGTGTCCCGCTCCCTGATCGGGCCGATCCTGCGGGCCGCGTCGTACAGCGACCTTCAGGTCAGCCGCAGTCTGGACGCGTTCTCGCAGCGGATGATGAACGGCACCCCGATCGCCACCCTGGTGGGCTTCCTGCGCGCCCTGGAGACTCACGACGAGACCGCGGGCTTGTGGACGCTGCTGAAGATTCCGACCCTGATCGCCTGCGGTGACCACGATCTGCTCACCCCCGACGAATACTCCCGGTTGATGTCGGCCTCGCTGCCGCAGTCGGAGTTGGTGATCGTCCCCGGAGCCAGCCACCTTGCACTGCTGGACAAGCCGGACACCATCAACGACGGGTTGATCCGGCTGGTCGAACGAGCGCAACCGGACAAGCTGACTCTGCGCTACCGGCGATTCGGTGAACGGCTGCGGCGGCGGTTGCGGCGCCGTGGGTGACGGTGGGAAGGCCACGCTGGAGCGCGTCGAGGACACGGTCGCGCTCGGATCGAAGCTGGGCGAACAGCTACGTGCCGGGGATGTGGTGGTGCTCTCCGGCCCGCTCGGGGCCGGTAAAACAGTGCTGGCCAAGGGAATTGCCGCGGCAATGGATGTCGACGGACCGGTCACGTCGCCGACCTTCGTGCTGGCGCGGGTGCATCGGGCACGGCAGGCGGGCCGTCCGCACATGATTCACGTCGACGTCTACCGACTGCTCGACCAGCATGGCGCCGACCTGCTCGGTGAGCTCGACTCGCTGGACCTCGACACCGATCTCGAAGACGCCGTCGTGGTGGTGGAGTGGGGAGAAGGACTCGTCGAACGCCTTGCCGAGCGCCACCTCGATGTCCGGCTCGAGCGCGTCCCCCATTCCGACGTGCGGATGGCCAGCTGGGAGTGGGTGAGCCCATGATCGCGCTCGCACTGGACACCTCCACCCCGGCCGTCACCGCGGGCATCGTCAGAGTCGACAACGTCGCGACGCTGGCCCGGCGGGTCACCGTGGACGCGCGTGCGCACGCCGAACGGCTCACACCCAATGTTGTTGCGGCGCTTGCCGATGCAGGCCTGGCGATGACCGACCTCGACGCCGTGGTGGTGGGCTGCGGACCCGGTCCGTTCACCGGCCTGCGGGCCGGCATGGCGACCGCCGCGGCCTACGGGCACGCACTGGGCATCCCGGTACACGGCGTGTGCAGCCTGGACGCCATCGGCGTACTCACCAGCGGCGAGACGCTGGTGGTCACCGATGCCCGCCGCCGGGAGGTGTACTGGGCGCGATACCGCGACGGGATTCGCATCGAAGGCCCGGCCGTCAATGCACCGGCCGACGTCGACCCGGGTACGGCAGCGGCGGCGGCCGGCTCGCCCGAGCATGCGGCACTGGTCGATCTGCCGCACTGTGAACCGGCATATCCGACCCCCGCCGGTCTGGTGCGCGCGGTGCCCGACTGGTCCGCCACGCCCGCACCGCTGGTCGCGCTGTATCTGCGTCGCCCCGACGCCAAGCCGTTGGCGGCGCGCCAGTGACAGCCCATCTCGAGCCCGTCACCATCGGTCCGCTGAACTACGCGGATGCCCGCCGGTGCGCCGAACTGGAGGCGCAACTGTTCGACGGCGACGACCCATGGCCTGCCGTCGCATTCGAACGCGAATTGCACAGCAAGACAAATCATTACGTTGGCGCGCGCAGCGCCGGCACGCTCGTCGGCTATGCCGGCATCTCCCGCCTGGGCCGGGTGGCGCCGTTCGAGTACGAAGTGCACACCATCGGGGTGGACCCGGTCCACCAGGGCCGGGGCATCGGCCGCCGGTTGCTCACCGAACTGCTCGACTTCGCGGAAGGGGGAGTGGTGTTCCTGGAGGTCCGCACCGACAACGAGGCCGCGATCGGTCTCTACCGCAGTGTGGGGTTCGAGCAGATCGGGCTGCGCAAGCGGTACTACCGGGTCAGTGGCGCCGACGCCTACACCATGCGGAGGGACGCTCAGTAGATGACGATCATCCTTGCCATCGAAACCTCTTGCGACGAAACGGGTGTCGGGATCGCACGGCTGGACGCCGACGGGTCCGTCGCCTTGTTGGCCGACGAGGTGGCATCCAGTGTCGACGAGCATGTCCGGTTCGGCGGAGTCGTGCCCGAGATCGCGTCCCGGGCGCACCTGGAAGCCCTCGGGCCCGCGATGCGCCGCGCGCTGGCGACGGCGGGATTGGAAAGCCCGGCCAGACCAGATGTCGTCGCGGCCACCATCGGGCCCGGGCTGGCCGGCGCTCTGTTGGTGGGAATCGCTGCGGCCAAAGCGTATTCGGCAGCCTGGGGGGTGCCGTTCTACGCGGTCAACCACTTGGGTGGACACCTGGCCGCCGACGTCTACGAGCACGGCCCACTGCCCGAGTCGGTCGCCCTGCTGGTGTCCGGTGGGCACACCCACCTGCTGCACGTCCGCTCTCTCGGAGAACCGATCGTCGAACTGGGCAGCACCGTCGATGACGCGGCCGGTGAGGCCTACGACAAGGTGGCGCGCCTGCTGGGCCTGGGCTATCCGGGTGGCCGAGTGCTCGACGAGCTGGCCCGCACCGGTAACCCTGAGGCGGTCGTCTTTCCGCGTGGCATGACCGGGCCGCGCGACGATCCGTACGCGTTCAGCTTCTCGGGCCTCAAGACCGCGGTGGCCCGCTATGTGGAGAGCAATCCCGACTTCGTCCCCGCCGATGTGGCCGCGGGCTTCCAGGAAGCGGTGGCTGACGTGCTGACCCGCAAGGCGGTCCGTGCGGCGACCGAACTGGGAGTGTCGACCCTGCTGATAGCCGGTGGGGTGGCGGCGAACTCGCGGCTGCGCGAGCTGGCTACCGAGCGCTGCCGCGACGCCGGCCTGACGCTGCGGATCCCCAGGCCGCGTCTGTGCACCGACAACGGCGCGATGATCGCATCATTCGCCGCCCACCTGGTGGCTGCGGGCGCCGCTCCGTCACCGCTGGACGCGCGCAGCGACCCGGGGCTGCCTGTGGTGCAGGGACAAGTCGGTTGATGTTCGCTGAGCGCGTAGAAGCACCGGGGCACCCTTGAGTGCTAGCACTCTCATGTATAGAGTGCTAGGTGGCAGTCGGACGACCCCCGTGTCGGCACCCGCGACGACGGCGCGAGGGACTCGGACGAATGCCGCATCACCTGGTAATTCGGACGGTGCGGGGCAGTCCCGGACCGACCGCCAACTCCGGTCAGGGCATACGCTCCGGACCCGATTCAACTAGTGGAGGGCCCCAATCGTGGCGAAGGTCAACATCAAGCCACTCGAGGACAAGATTCTCGTACAGGCCAACGAGGCCGAGACCACGACCGCATCCGGTCTGGTCATTCCCGACACCGCCAAGGAGAAGCCCCAGGAGGGCACCGTCGTCGCTGTCGGCCCCGGCCGTTGGGACGAGGATGGCGAGAAGCGGATCCCGCTCGACGTCGCTGAGGGTGACACCGTCATCTACAGCAAGTACGGCGGCACCGAGATCAAGTACGGCGGCGAGGAATACCTGATCCTGTCGGCGCGCGACGTGCTGGCTGTCGTTTCCAAGTAACACCTCGTTCTTAAGTACCTCAACGTGTTCCGCCCCGGCGATCCCCGCGCGTAAGTGCGGGTGATTTCCGGGGCGGGATGCGTTACGAGCCCGGCTAAGGAGCTTCATGAGCAAGATTATTGAGTACGACGCGACCGCGCGTCGTGCGATGGAAGCGGGCGTGAACAAGCTCGCGGACGCGGTCAAGGTGACACTCGGCCCCGGTGGCCGTCATGTGGTGCTGGCCAAGGCTTTCGGCGGACCTCAGGTGACCAACGACGGCGTCACCGTCGCACGCGAGATCGACCTGGAAGACCCCTTCGAGAATCTCGGTGCGCAGCTGGTGAAGTCGGTCGCCACCAAGACCAACGACGTGGCGGGCGACGGCACCACCACCGCGACCGTGCTGGCCCAGGCCCTGGTGAAGGGCGGACTGCGGCTGGTCGCCGCGGGCGTCAACCCGATCGCCCTGGGTTCGGGCATCAGCAAGGCCGCCGACGCGGTATCCGAGGCGCTGCTGGCCGCGGCCACCCCGGTGTCGGGCAAGGAAGCCATCGCCCAGGTGGCGACCGTGTCCTCGCGTGACGAGCGCCTCGGCGACCTGGTCGGCGAGGCGATGAGCAAGGTCGGTCACGACGGCGTGGTCAGCGTGGAGGAGTCCTCGACGCTCGACACCGAGCTGGAGTTCACCGAGGGCGTGGGCTTCGACAAGGGTTTTCTGTCGGCCTACTTCGTCACCGACTTCGACGCCCAGCAGGCGGTGCTCGACGACCCGCTGATCCTGCTCCACCAGGACAAGATCAGCTCGCTGCCCGACCTGCTGCCGTTGCTGGAAAAGGTCGCCGAATCGGGCAAGCCGCTGCTGATCATCGCCGAGGACGTCGAGGGTGAGGCGCTGGCGACGCTGGTCGTCAACTCCATCCGCAAGACGCTGAAGGCTGTCGCGGTCAAGGCGCCGTTCTTCGGCGACCGCCGCAAGGCCTTCCTGCAGGACCTGGCGATCGTGACCGGCGGCGAGGTGGTCAACCCCGACACCGGCCTGCTGCTGCGCGAGGTAGGGCTAGAGGTGCTGGGGTCGGCCCGACGTGTGGTGGTCAGCAAGGACGACACGATCATCGTCGACGGCGCCGGCTCCCAGGACGCGGTCGCCAACCGGGTCAAGCAGTTGCGCGGCGAGATCGAAGCCAGCGACTCCGATTGGGACCGCGAGAAGCTGCAGGAGCGGGTTGCCAAGCTGGCTGGCGGCGTGGCCGTCATCAAGGTCGGCGCCGCCACCGAGACCGCGCTCAAGGAGCGCAAGGAGAGCGTCGAGGACGCCGTCGCGGCGGCCAAGGCCGCGGTCGAGGAGGGCATCGTCCCCGGCGGCGGTTCGGCACTGATCCAGGCGCGCCACGTGCTCGAGTCGCTGCGCAACGAGGTCAGCGACGACGAAAAGCTCGGCGTCGACGTGTTCTCCGAGGCGCTGGCCGCGCCGCTGTACTGGATCGCGACCAACGTCGGCCTCGACGGCGCGGTGGCGGTCAACAAGGTCAGCGAGCTGCCCACCGGGGAGGGTTTGAATGCCGCCACCCGGTCCTACGGCGACCTTGCCGCTGCAGGCATCGTCGACCCCGTCAAGGTGACGCGCTCGGCGGTGCTCAACGCCTCGTCGGTGGCGCGGATGGTGCTCAGCACCGAGACGGCCGTCGTCGACAAGCCGGCCGATGAGGACGACGACCACGGCCACGGCCACGGTCATCACCATCACTGATCAGTTCGACGGCAACACCCCCGGATCCTGTTGGGCCGGGGGTGTTTTCGTTGTGGCGACGTGCGCGTTCCGCGAGATTGAAAGCACGCACCCACATCTCGGCGTGTCGTGTGCGTGAAGTAAGTGTCGCGCCAGGCTGCCGAGACCGCAGGCGTTACCTCACTGGGACGTCGGCTGAATCGACACCAGCCGGAACCAGCCGGGGTTCGCGTCGTCGGGCGTAAACCGGACAACCAGCACGCCCGGCGGGAACTGGGCGGCGATGTCGTTGAGAGTCCGGGGCAGGAACGCTCTGGACTTGGCCTCCCCGTACCAGTTGGGATTGGACGGGTCGACGGGTCCGACACCGTCGAGCTCGGTGTCCCAGCGCTGAATCGCGGCGGGTGGCGTCGCCCCGAACCCGGTGGATTTCAGGTACGCGTCGGCCAGCCCGCTCAAGGTGATCGCTGTCCCGCCGCCGACGGGTTTACCGGTGATCGTCCCGTCGCTCACGTTGGCGGTCACCGATGCCAGCCGCACGGTGCAGACGTTGTCGACGACGGCGGGCGGCGCACAGAAAGCGGGTAGCGGGGTGCCGTGGGCTACGGCAGTGTTCAGTACGGCCGGAAACGACAGGACTGAGAGGGCGGCGCCGAGAGTGGCTGCTGCACGACTGCGGGTCGACATCCCTGCACTGTATATAGGCTGCGGACATGCAGTCATTGCCGCAGGCGCGGGAGGCCGCGAACGCGCGATCGGCGGCACTGTCCCAGGGGGTCACCGCGTACCACGTCGCCGGTGACGACGGTCCGTGGGTGGTGCTGGTGCACGGCCTGGTCACCCCCAGTTATGCGTGGGAGCCGCTATCGGAAGCCATTGCCGCGCAGGGGTTTCGGGTCTTGCGCTATGACCAGTACGGTCGTGGGCTGTCCGACCGGCCGCGCGTCGCCTACGACCTCGACCTGTATGTGGGTCAACTGCGCGAACTCGCCGACACCCTCGGCATCGAGAGCATGCATCTGATCGGGTGGTCGATGGGCGCCCTGATGGTGACGCGCCTTGCCGCGGAGCGCCCCGAGCGCGCCGAGAGCATCGCGCTCATCGCCCCGGGCCTCTATGCGAGTGGATCAGTCAAGGTTGCGGCCCAGCAGTTGCTGCGCCTGCCAGGCGTCCGCAAGCTCGTCGCCTCGCGCATCGGCGACGTCATCGACCGCTTGCCACAGCAGCACATGAGCCGTCCGGAGCGGTTCCCCGACTACAGCGAACGCGCCCGGGAACAGCTTCGCTTCCCCGGTATGGCCGAGTCCTTCGCCTCGACGGTCGCCAACTACCCTGCTCGGGCCGGGGATCAGTGGGCCGGTGTGGGAGAACATCCGCGCCCGGTGCTGGTGGTCTGGGGCACCGATGACGCCGTCACCCCGTATGCGAACAGGGCGCAGGTCCAGCGGTTGTACCCCCGCTCGGAGTTACTCGCTGTCGAAGGTGCGAAGCATGCTCCGCACCTGGACCATTCCGAGGTCGTCCACCCGGCGATCCTGCGGCACCTGGCAGCGGCGCGGAACCGGTCCTGACGAGGCCGCCTCTGCGTCAAGACTGTGATCGTTCCGGCATGACGCCGATGAATTTTCTTGCCGGGGTATGTCATATCCAGCGTGCCGTCTTCGTAGACATCAGGACGGGCAGCCAGACCGGGCCGCCCGCGGAGTTCAAGGAGCATGTGATGCCGCAGTATTTCCTGGCCGTCAACCACGATGCCGCCGACACCGCCGCGATGGCGGAGATGAGCATCGAGCAGATGCAGCCGATCTTCGAGGCCGTCGACGCGTTCAACAACAAGCTGCAGGCCGAGGGCGCCTGGGTTTTCGCCGGCGGCTTGACGGCACCGGAGTCGGCCACGACGGTCGACAACACCGGTGACAAGCCCATCGTCACCGACGGTCCCTACGCCGAGTCGAAGGAGTACCTGGGCGGATTCTGGATCATCGAGGCCGCCGACCTCGACGCCGCCCTGGACTGGGCGAAACAGGGGTCCAAGGCCTGCCAGGGCCGGGTCGAGGTGCGGGCGTTCCAGGAGGGTTGAACGAGCGCGTGGACGCGATCGAGCGGGTGTACCGCGAAGAGTACGGGCGGGTGGTCGCCTCGCTGGTGCGCCGCTTCGGTGACATCGATGTCGCCGAAGAGGCGGCCGCCGAGGCGCTGGTGGTCGCTCTGGAGCGCTGGCCCAGGGACGGACTTCCACCGAATCCGGCCGGCTGGCTCACCCGTACCGCGGCCAACAAGGCGATCGACCGGATCCGCCGCGAGTCGCACCGCGCCTCAAAACACCTGGCGGCAGCCATGATTCACGATGACACGCCCCATGAATCGACCGGGTCGGTCGACGACGACCGGTTGCGGTTGATCTTCACCTGCTGCCATCCGGCGCTGGCCCCCGAGGCGCGGGTGGCACTGACACTGCGACTCCTGGGCGGGCTCACCGTCGGTGAGATCGCCGGGGCGTTCCTGGTGACCGAGACGACAATGGCCCAACGAATCAGCCGGGCGAAGAAGAAGATCGCCGATGCACACATTCCGTACCGCGTCCCCGCGGCCGCGGACCTCGGTGACCGGGTCGCGGCGGTGCTGGCCGTCATCTACCTCGTCTTCAACGAGGGTTACCTGGCGACCTCCGGATCGGCGGTGCGCGACGATCTGACCGCCGAGGCGATCCGGCTCGCCCGGATCCTGCGCGGGTTGCTGCCCGACATACCGGAAGTGACGGGTCTGCTGGCGCTGATGGTGCTCACCCAGGCCCGCCGCGCGAGCCGGATCGCCGACGGGGAACTGGTTCCGCTGCACGAACAGGACCGGAGCGGATGGGACGCGGACTTGATCGCAGAGGGACATGCCCTGGTGCGGGAGTGCCTGGAGATCAACCGGCCCGGCCGATACCAGCTGCTGGCAGCGATCAACGCCGTACACACCGATGCCCCGACTGCCGCCGACACCGACTGGTCGCAGATCGCCGCCCTGTACCGACAGCTGTTGACTCTTGATCCAGGCCCGGTGGCCGAACTCAACTACGCGATCGCCGTCGCCGAGCTTGACGGCCCCGCGGTGGCGCTGGCGCGGGTCGACCGGCTGCCACCGACCATGCAGCGTTACCACCCGTTTCATGTCACCCGCGCTGAATTGTTGCGTCGCCTTGGGCGGTCGCGCGAGGCCCGGGCGGCGTACGACGCCGCCCTCGCACTCGTCGACAACCCGGCCGAGCAGGCCTACCTCACCAGGCGGGCGGCGGGGCTACCGTAAGACCGTGGTTTGGCAACGTCCGTCGCCGCGCGTGCGTGAGTTGATGCGGCAGGGAGCACGGTTGGTTCTCGATGCGCCCCCGGAGTTGCTCGACGAGTTCGACCGGGCAACGATGGCGGCGAACCCGTCGGTGGCCGAGGACCCCGTGCTCGCCGAAGCCGCCCGTCGCAGCGTCCGGTCCAGCCTGATGCATTGGGCTGCGGCAAATGTGAGCGATCCAGGCGCCCCGGTACCGGCCAATCTCGGTCCGGAGCCGTTGAGCATCGCCCGTGACATGGTGCGCCGCGGACTGGAACCGTTCACCTTCCGGCCCGCGCAGACCATTGGCTGGCAGATCTGGATGGACACCGTCTTTCGGCTCACGTCGGATGCCGAGGAGTTGCGCGAACTGTTCGACGTGTCGTTCCGGTCCATCAGTGACTTCCTCGACGCCACGTCCGACGGCATCGCCGCCCAGATTCGGCAGGAGCGGGAGGAACTGCTGCGCGGCAGCCAGGCCGAACGCCGTGAAGTCACCGCACTCATCCTCGACGGCGCCCCGATCAGCCGGTCACGAGCCGAGAGCCGGCTGGGCTACGCGCTCAATCGCAGTCATACGGGTGCGGTGATCTGGACGGACGAACCTGACGGCGACCTGAGCCGGCTCGACCGCCTCGCCGACGCATTCGGCCGCGCGGCCGGCTTCTCGCGTCCGCTGACCGTGAACGCCAGTGCGGCCGGCCGGTGGGTGTGGGTGTCCGACGGAATCCCGGACGTCGAGCTCGTGCATCGGGCAGTCGAGGACATTCCCGGGACGCGCATCGCCATCGGCACCCCTGCCGACGGAATCGAGGGTTTCCGGCGCACCCACCTCGAGGCGCTGACCGCCCAGCGCGTGGTGGCGGGGCTGCGTTCCGAACAACGGGTCGCGTTCTTCGCCGATGTCCAGCTGATCGCGCTGATCACTCAAAACCTGCAAGCGGCAGACGATTTCATCAAGAACACGCTGGGTGATTTCGAGTCGGCCAGCCCCGAACTGCAGCAAACGGTGCTGACCTTCATCAACGAACAGTGCAGCATCGGGCGCACCACCAAACGTCTTTACGCGCACCGCAACACGCTGCTGCGCCGACTCGACCGCGCCGAGCAACTGCTGCCGCGACCCCTTGAGCACAGCAGCGTCCATGTCGCCGTTGCGCTCGAGGCGCTGCAGTGGCGCGCAAAGCCGACCGCCTAGACCGCGGTCAGTGCGCTCCCAGCCCGCCCATGTGGCCACCGCCCAGTGAGGGTCCGCCGAAACCGCCCGGCCCGCCGATCCCACCGATCTGTCCGGGTGAGCCGATGCCGCCCGGTGTTCCCGGCGCACCGCTCTGGGGTCCATAGGGTCCGTAGGGTTCCCCGGGTGCCGGAGGTCCGCCCGGGCCGCCGGGCCCACCGAATCCGCCGGGACCATAGAGGCCGCCCGGTGTGCCGGGCTCAGGAGGCCCGATGTGTGTCGGTGTCGCAGGTGGGGCGGTGCTCTCCACGCATTGCTGCAAGACGGCGTTCCAGGTGGTGCCGATGGGGCACGGTTCGTCGGCGTGGCTGATCGCCGGCAACCCGAGTCCGATCGCCGGCATCAACTCGAGCCCAACGGCGATCGCCGCGACCGCGGCGCCGTGGCGGAGGTAGTTCCTCATCGTCAGACCTCTTTCTGTGGAGTGGGATAGCTCCATACTCGAGGCTGTGACCGCACCACCCAAGGGTGGATTTGCCCTAAAAAGTGGACAAAGTGGTGCAAAAGTGTGCACTTTACAGTCCGACGGCTCGCTCCAAGTCTTTGAGCGAAGCCTCCAAGTGTGCCAGCAGGCGCTGCAGGTGCGGCACCGCGCGCCGGCAGCCCACCAGGCCGAAGTCCAGGCGGTCGCCGCTGCCCACCAGGGTGATGTTGAGCGCCTGGCCGTTGGCCGCGATGGACATCGGGTAGCTGCCCTGCAGCCGGGCGCCGTTGGCGTACAACGGGTTCCGGGAACCGGGGACATTGGAGATGCACAGGTTGAACGGTGGCGGCGTGGCGGCGCTGCCGGTGACGCCACCCAGCACCACGGGCGAGAGCAACATCATTCCCAACGCGATGGCCTGCGCCCGGGGCAGTCCGGCCAGGACGGCCTTGTTGGTCCGCATGGACGAGCTGATCGTGGCCAGCCGCGCGGCGGGGTCGTCGAGGTGTGTGGCCAGGTTGGCCAGCACGGCCGTGACCGCGTTTCCCCCGGCGCTCTCGCCGGCGGTGCGCAGGCTGACCGGAACCATTGCCACCAAAGGCTTGTCGGGCAATGCATTCTGATCCGCGAGGTACCCGCGCAGCGCGCCCGCGCACATCGCCAGGACGACGTCGTTCACGGTGACGCCGGCGGCGTTCTTGACGTCCTTGATGCGCTGCATCGGCCATGACTGTGCAGCGCAGCGCCGGGCACCGCCGATCGGCACGTTGAGCATGGTGCGCGGCGCCCGGAACGGCAACGTCAGCTGCTGTTCCAGCAGCGCCGAACGGGCCAGTCCCAGCGTGGAGAGGCCAAGGCCGGGAATGGATTTGATCGCCCGGGTCAGCGTCTGCGCGCGCGACGGCGCGTCGGAGCGATCGTCCGGGTGAGGTGCCGTGGACCACGGCGCGCGGATCTCCTCGTCGAGGGGGTCGGTACTGAGCGACCCCTGCAGCAGGTTGATCGCGGATACTCCGTCGACGAGCGCGTGGTGAATCTTCGTGTAGACCGCGAAGCGGTCGTCGGCCAGCCCTTCGATCACGTGGGTTTCCCACAGCGGGCGGTGCCGGTCGAGCATGCCCGAGTGCAGCCGCGACGTCAGCTCCAGCAGCTCGCGCACCCGGCCAGGTCGGGGCAGTGCCGAGTGCCGCACGTGGTAGTCGACGTCGACGTCGGTCGCGGTGGACCAGCCGAGATTCAACCCGGCTGGCCGCAGCGCCGCCGGGCGCCTGCTGAAGAGAGGCGCGACATCGTCACGGCTGCGCAGGGCCTGGTAGTACTCGCGGACGAATTCCGGTCCGGCACCCGGGGGCGTCTGGAACACCTGCAACCCGGCGACATGCATCGGGTGCCCGGGCGACTCGGCGAGCAGCATCATCGATTCGACGGGTGACATCAGGTCCATGGCAGTTCCTCGCGTGCGTAGTTGTCTCGGTTGTCCTCGAGCGGCAGTTCTGTCGATTGCTGCACAAGCTATGGGGCCGGGGGCGGTAAGCGCTCGTCCCCGGGCGCCAAGAGCCATCGCGGATTTTGTGAGCGGATCACAAAAGAGGCCG
>RXJD01000018.1 GCA_003987775.1 Mycobacterium sp. | reverse complement strand
GGCCGGGCTCGCCGGCGCTGGCGGTAACGGCGGCAGTGCGGGCCTGCTGTGGGGCCCCGGCGGGGCCGGCGGCGGCGGCGGATACGGCATCAGCGCCAACGCGGCCGGCGGCGCCGGCGGCAGCGGCGGTACGGGCGGGCTGATCGGCTATGGCGGCACCGGCGGCTCCGGTGGGTCGGGTCAATCGAGCGGCGGCCAAGGCGGGGCCGGCGGCAATGCCGGCGCGCTGTACGGGTCCGGCGGGGCAGGCGGCGGCGGCGGGGCAGGTGTCAACGGCGGCGTCGACGGCGGTGCCGGCGGCGCCGGTGGCAAAGGTGGATTGATCGGCGACGGCGGCAACGGCGGTAACGGCGGCGACGGGCTGGTAGGCAAGGGCGGCAACGGCGGTGCCGGCGGCGGGGCCTTCTTGTGGGGCAACGGTGGTAACGGCGGCAACGCCGGACAAAGCGCTGCGGGCAACGGCACTGCCGGGACCGGTGGCCTCGGCGGGCTGCTGCTGGGGCTGAACGGTTTGAACGGGCTGTAATCAGCCTTGGCGAGCGGCTACTAAATCGCCCGCGGCAACCCGCCGAGCTCGTCGAATGCCTGCGCCCAGCTCAGCAGGCGATCGGTCGCACCGACCAGCTCGTCACGGTAGCGTTGCTGCGAAAGGGTGGCTGCGCCTTCACCGTTCGCAGAAGACACCAATTGCGCTGCCGCAGTAACCATTTCGTTGTACTGACGGACCCCGGCGCCGAGCTGCGCGGTGTAGGCGTTGATGGTCGGCACCAGGTAGTGACGAGATGCTTCAGTGTTGTGCGCGGCTCGCTCCATCGACACCACCTCGGCGGCGGTCGCCGCCATGGCCGCCGAGGTTCGCTTGGCGGCGTCGGTCAGGTCGCTGATCTCGTCGGGCGGCAACATCTCGCCCCGCTCGATCACGCCCAGCAGCGAGAAAAAGCCACGCTCGGAGGCCCCCAGGGCGTACATGGCGGGCCGGGCGGCCGAACCGGCGGGCGGCAGCCGGCGAGGACTGGCCGGCCGCTGCGCGGGCAGGGGCTCGGACTTCAACCAGTAGTAGCGGAAGAACAACAAGGTCGCCGGAATCACCATGACGACGGCGACGGCGCCGGTGATCTGCAGCAGTAGCGCGAACCAGCCCCAGGCCGCCAACACCGCGGTCACCAGACCCCAGAACACCACCCCGGCGGTGAAGATCCAGGCCCACCGCAGGGCGCGGCGCCGTCGGCGCAACTGGCGCGCTCGCGGATCGCTGGCGGCGCTGATCTTGCGGGCGAGCAGGTCGGTCACGTCGGCGGCGGTGTCGAATCCGCGCTGCAGCAACCCGCGCCACAGACCCCGCTGATTCGACTTCGCCGCCATCGGCTCGTCCCCTACTGACCGAACGGCTTATCGGGGACGGCTCCGCCCGGCTCGGTGGCCGGGGTTGCCGGGGTGACGCCCGGTGCGGCCGCGCCGCCGGCGGGCAGTGCCTCGCCCCGCATCGACGCGCGGATCTGCTCAAGGCGGGAATGACCGGCCATCTGCACCCCGGCCTGCTCGACCTCGAGCATGCGGCCCTGCACCGAGCTCTGCGCGAGCTCCGCGGAGCCGATCGCATTGGCGTAACGACGTTCGATCTTGTCGCGCACCTCGTCCAGGCTGGGGGTGTTGCCCGGCGCGGCGAGCTCACTCATCGACCGCAGCGACGCGCTGACCTGCTCCTGCATCTTGGCCTGCTCGAGCTGGCTGAGCAGCTTGGTGCGCTCGGCGATCTTCTGCTGCAGCACCATCGCGTTGCGCTCGACGGCCTTCTTCGCCTGCCCGGCCGCCTGCAGAGCCTGGTCGTGCAGCGTCTTGAGGTCTTCGACGCTCTGCTCGGCGGTCACCAGCTGGGCCGCGAAGGCCTCGGCGGCGTTGTTGTACTCGGTGGCTTTGGCGGCGTCCCCGCTGGCGACGGCCTGGTCGGCCAGGGTGAGCGCCTGACGAACGTTGACCTGCAGCTTCTCGATGTCGGCCAGCTGCCGGTTGAGCCGCATCTCCAGCTGACGCTGGTTGCCGATCACCTGCGCGGCCTGCTGGGTCAACGCCTGGTGGGTGCGCTGCGCCTCCTCGATGGCCTGCTGGATCTGCACTTTCGGGTCGGCGTGCTCGTCAATCTTGGAATTGAACAGCGCCATGAGGTACTTCCACGCTTTGACGAACGGATTGGCCATCAGTTAGCTCCGCCTTCGCTTCTTCTTGTGGTCCGGATGGGCCGCAACGCTTACCCTGCCGCTCAATTTAGTGGGTCAGCCGTCGTCGCCCCACCCATGGTGCATATCTCGTGGACGCGGGTCTACCCGCGGCGCTCACGCCACGGCCAGTGAGACCACCGGAGGGATGACCACCTTGATGCTGGTATCGATGGACGCAGCGCGGCTGGTGCGCTCTTCGCGGGCCATCCGCTCGCCGGCGTCGATCAGTACCTGCGACAACGGGACCTGCAGGGCGTCGCAGATCGCGGTAAGCAGCTCGCTGGACGGTTCTTTGCGGCCGCGCTCGATCTCCGACAAGTACCCGAGACTCACCCGCGCCGAATCGGACACCTCCCGTAGTGTCCGGCCCTGCGACGTCCGGGCCCCCCGCAGCACGTCGCCAACCACCTCACGCACTAGTGACGCCATCGTGCTCCCCTTCGTCTGGTCATCCCCAAGAATTCCTGGGACTTCACGTGAACGCAGGCGGTGGGCGCAATGGTTCCCTAGGCGTCGTGTTGGGTTCGGCGAATTTCTCTGACCGTCGACGCGACGTAGTCGATGCCGGTGACCACGGTCAGAACAATCGCCAGACCCATCACCACCACCGCCGCGGTGTGCAGAATCCCGGACAGGGGCAGCACGAACAGCCCGATCGCCACCGCCTGGACCACCGTTTTGAGCTTGCCGCCCCAGCTGGCGGGAATGACGCCGCGGTGGATGACAGCCAGCCGCAACACGGTGATCGCCACTTCGCGGGTCATGATCAGCACCGTCACCCACCACGGCAGGTCACCGAGCATGGACAGCCCGATCAGGGCGGCTCCGATCAGCGTCTTGTCGGCGATCGGGTCGACGAAGGCGCCGAATTCGGTCGCCATGCCGTAGTTGCGGGCGAGCTGGCCGTCAAAGCGATCGGTGATGACGGCCACCGCGAAGATCGCCCACGCCACGACGCGCGCATAGGTGTGGTGACCGTCGCCGTAGAACAGCGCGTAAAGAAAGATCGGAACCAGCAGTAACCGCACCAGGGTGAGGACATTCGCCAGATTCGCGATACGGGCCTGACCCGCTGCCTGACCCGCCTGCGGTTGCCCCGACACGGCCTCAGAATAACGGCTGGCCAGCTCATGTGGTCAGTGATGTCGATACTGTTGCCCCGTGACCGAGAATCGACGGGATTACCGGCCGGTTGTTCGGCGGGCGCGAACGTCTGACGTCCCTGCGATCAAACAACTGGTGGACACCTACGCCGGCAGGATTCTGCTGGAAAAGAATCTGGTGACGCTTTATGAGTCCGTCCAGGAATTCTGGGTGGCTGAAGACCCGGACAAGACCGGGAAAGTGGTCGGCTGCGGCGCACTGCACGTGTTGTGGTCGGACCTCGGCGAAATCCGCACGGTCGCCGTCGACCCGGACCTGACCGGTCACGGAGTCGGCCACGCGATCGTGAACCGGCTGCTCGAAGTGGCCCGGGAGCTGGAACTCGAGCGGCTGTTCGTGTTGACGTTCGAGACCGAGTTCTTCGGTAGGCACGGGTTCACCGAGATCGAGGGCACTCCGGTGACCGCCGAGGTGTTCGAGGAAATGTGCCGTTCGTACGACATCGGTGTCGCCGAATTCCTGGATCTGAGCTACGTCAAGCCCAACATTCTGGGTAATTCCCGGATGCTGCTGGTCCTGTAGCCCCCCGCGAGCAGACGCGAAATCACGCAAAACCGGCGGTTTTAGCGCGATTTCGCGTCTGCTCGCGCTGTTGGGCCTAGTCCTCGTCGAGGTCGCTGCCGTCGGCGCCGCTGCCGCCCCGGATCAGCGCCAGAGTGCCGGCCAGCTCATCCGGCTTGACCAGCACCTCGCGGGCCTTGGAGCCTTCGCTGGGCCCGACGATGCCGCGGGTCTCCATCAGGTCCATCAACCGGCCGGCCTTGGCGAAGCCCACCCGCAGCTTGCGCTGCAGCATCGAGGTCGAGCCGAACTGGCTGGACACCACCAACTCGACGGCCTGCAGGAACACGTCCATGTCGTCGCCGATGTCGGGATCGACGTCGGCGCGCTCACCGCTGGGCTTGGCTGCGGTGACACCCTCGGTGTATTCCGGTTCGGCCTGGTCCTTGCAGGCGGCGACGACGGCCTGGATCTCCTCATCGGTGATGTAAGCGCCCTGCAACCGGATCGGCTTGCCGGCCCCCATCGGCAGGAACAGGCCGTCACCCATTCCGATCAGCTTTTCCGCGCCGGCCTGGTCCAGGATCACGCGGCTGTCGGTCAGCGATGACGTCGCAAACGCCAGCCGGGACGGCACGTTGGTCTTGATCAGCCCCGTCACCACGTCCACCGACGGGCGCTGGGTGGCCAGCACCAGGTGGATGCCGGCGGCGCGCGCCTTCTGGGTGATCCGCACGATGGCGTCCTCGACGTCGCGCGGCGCGGTCATCATCAGGTCGGCGAGCTCGTCGACGATCGCCAGGACGTACGGATAGGGCCGGTACACCCGCTGGCTGCCGAGTGGCGCGGTGATCTCGCCAGATCGCACCTTGGCGTTGAAGTCGTCGATGTGCCGCACCCGCGACGCCTGCATGTCCTGGTAGCGCTGTTCCATCTCCTCGACCAGCCAGGCCAGCGCCGCCGCCGCCTTCTTCGGCTGGGTGATGATCGGCGTGATCAGGTGCGGAATGCCTTCATACGGCGTCAGTTCCACCATCTTCGGGTCGATCAGGATCATCCTGACCTCTTCCGGGGTGGCGCGCGTCAGCAGCGAGACCAGCATGGAGTTGACGAAGCTGGACTTGCCCGAGCCGGTGGAACCCGCCACCAGCAGGTGCGGCATCTTGGCCAGGTTGGCCGAGATGAAGTCGCCTTCGATGTCCTTGCCCAGCCCGATCACCAGCGGGTGGTGGTCCCGGCGGGTCGACGGTGCGGTGAGCACATCGGCCAGGCGCACCATTTCGCGGTCGGTATTCGGCACCTCGATGCCGACGGCGGACTTGCCCGGGATCGGGGCCAGCATCCGCACGCTCTCGGTGGCCACCGCGTAGGCGATGTTCTTCTGCAGCGCGGTGATCTTCTCCACCTTCACGCCGGGGCCCAGCTCCACCTCGTAGCGGGTGACGGTGGGTCCGCGGGTGCAGCCCGTGACAGCGGCGTCGACCTTGAACTGGGTGAGCACCTCGCCGATGGCGCCGGCCATGTGGGTGTTGGCGGCGCTGCGCTTCTTGGGCGGCTCACCGGCCACCAGCAGATCGAGCGGCGGCAGCGTGTAGGGACCTTCGACCACCCGGTCGAGCACCTGGGTGTCGGGCTTGTCGGCCTTGTCTGCCTTGGTGCCGCGCCGGCGGGTCCGCGGCTCGGGAACGGTCGGCGTCTCGTCGGCGATGGGCTCGGCGAGCGCCGCGTCCGCCGCCGTGGGCCAGGGCTTCGGCTCGTCCTCGGGGCGCAGCGGGGCCTCGTCGTAGTAGCCGTCCGAGAAATCCTCGGAGGGGGCGACTTCGACCGTGTCCGCGTCGTCACCGGCGAAGTCGTCGTATTCGTCATAGTCGTCGTATTCGCGTTGGAACAGTCTGGTGCCGAACATGTTTCGCAGAGCGTCAGGCACCTCGCGGATGGTGATGCCGGTCAGCAGCAACACGCCGAACAGCGCACAGATGAACAGCAGGGGCGCCGCGATCCACGCGGTCAAGCCGTCCGAGAGCGGCCCACCGATCGCGAAGCCGATGAATCCCGCTGCGCGCTTGCGTAATTCGGGGTCCTCCGGCGATCCGGACCACAAGTGGCGAAGGCCGAGAAACGACAGTGCGATCAGGCTGGAGCCGAGGATCAGCCGCGGCCGCGCGTCGGGGTCGGGCTCCGTGCGCATCAGCACTATCGCCGCGGCGGCCGCAACCAACGGCAGCAGCACAACACCTGAGCCGACGAATAGGCGCAGACCTGAATCCACCCACGCCCCCACCGGCCGGGCGGCGCCGAACCATGAACTGGCGGCAACGATTACGGCGACGCCCAGCAACGCCAGCGCGATCCCGTCCCGGCGGTGTCCGGGTTCGATGTGGCGGGCCTGACCGATCGAGCGCGCCGCGCTCCCGGTCCCCCTGGCGGCCATCATCCAACTGGCGCGAGCAGCCCGTCCGCACGCGCGTCCGGTCAGCACGAGCACCGACTGATTGCGGCGTTTGGCGGGCCTGCTGACCCGTTTGACGGGCTTGCCCGGACGCTTTTTGGGTGCACGGGGCGACGCGCTTGCTCGCCCACCTGCGGCCCCGGCCCGCGAAGTGGCCCCCGACCTGCTCGTTCGTGTTCCGGAGCGGGCTGCGGTCTTACTGGCCATGCCAGCAAGCGTAGTCGCATCAATAACATCAGCACCACCCGCCACACTGGTAACGGATCGTTAATCCCGGCTTGCTCATCCCGTTACCGCGCAGGCTGCGGAGAGTGCATTGTGGTGGGGTGCTGGAAGGTAGGCATCTCGACAGCCGGGTCGGTGATCCGGCGGTGGTTCGGTCGGTGTTCGAGGCGTTGGACGTCATGGCGTGTTGCTGGCAGGGGCCGGAGCTGCGCCTGATCGCGGCGAACGCCGCGTTCCGCTACGTCGCGGGCCGAGACGACGTGATCGGATGCACCGTCTCCGAGGTGTTCCCCGAACTGGACGGTCAGCTGATGAACCCGGTTATCGAGCGGGTCTACTCCACCGGCCGCACCGAAGTCGGACGGGAGTGGCGAGTCCAGTGGGAGCACCCGGCGTCCAATCGGGTCGAGGAACGCTGGCTCAGTTTCGTCGTCACACCACATACCGACAACCGGGAATGGGTGCTCGCGTACGCGATCGACGTCACCGACCAGGTGATGGAGCGTGAGCTCACTGGGCGACAGGCTGCCGAGGCCCAGCGCCGCTACGAGGCGACCCGCGATGTCGTCGACGAACTGCAGCGGGCACTGCTGCCCATCGAGCTGCCGGTCGTCCCGCATATCGACCTCGCTGCCCGCTACCTGACCGCCTCGCGCGACCAGGCCGCCGGCGGGGACTGGTTCGACGCGCTACCGCTGGACGACGGCCGCATGGCACTGGTGGTCGGGGACGTAGTGGGGCATGGCGTGGCGGCGTCGGCGGCCATGGGACAGCTTCGCGCCGCGCTCGAACTGGCGGTGACCACGGCTGCGGACCTCGGCTCTGCCATCGCCCAGGTCGACGCGTTCGCCGCACAGAAGCGACCGCTGCGGGCCGCGACCGTCGCCATCGTCGTGATCGACCCGCGGACCGCGGACATGGAGTTCTGCCTGTGCGGGCACCCGCCCCCCGTCGTTGTCGGGGCGGACGGCAACACCCGGTTTCTACACCAAAGCGGAAGCGCCCCACTGGGAGTCGGGCATCACCATGCGGTCATCCGGAGATCGCTCAAGGCCGGCGATGTGGTCCTGCTGTACTCCGACGGACTCATCGAGCGCCCGGGCAGAACCATGGCAGACGGTTATGCGGAGGTGGCGCAAGTGGCGGCCGACGCGGTGGCGAACCGGGTGCTGCCCACCGGCGCGGCGGTTTCACCGGCAGCTCGTGCGTGCCAGCTGACCGTCGAATTACTCACGCGCACAGGCTATGACGATGATGTAACCACGCTGGCGGCACAGCTTGTCGCCGCACCCCCACCCGAGCTGGCCGTGTCCACCATCGCCGACGATCACGGCATCACCGAAGCGGTCGACGGGATCCGAACGTGGCTGGCCGCGCTCGACATCAGCGACGAGGCCACGCTGGCGATAGAGCTGGCCGTTAACGAAGCGGTCGCCAACGTCGCGGTACACGCCTATCCCGACTGCGCACCCGGACCGTTGCGTATCTCGGGCGTTCTGCGTTCCGGCGGGGTGGCCGAAGTGTGCGTCGGTGACGACGGGCAGTGGCGTACGCCCGGAATCGCCGACATCGGCCGCGGGCGTGGTTTGGCGATGATGGAACGGCTCCTGGACGAGGTGACGATCAAACATGACGGCGCGCCCCGGCCGGCCGGGAAAGGCACGGTACTGACGCTGCGCCACAAGGTATCTCGGCCCGCGCTGGTCGCCTCCCGAAGCTTCGGGAGCAGCCCGTCGCCTGCGCCGCCTACTTACCGCGCCGAGCGCAACGACGAACCCGGCAAGGCGACGCTGACGGTGACCGGCGCCGTGGATGCCCTGACCGCCGACCGGTTCAACGCTGACCTCGCCGACGCCGCTCAGGGCGGCACCGTCGGGCTGACCGTGCTGCTGGACCAGGTCACGATGCTGACGAGCAGAGGTGTGCGGGCGCTGTTCATGACCCGCGAGCAGCTTGCCGCCCACCAGCGGCCGTTCACTCTGGTGGCCGCTTCGGGCACTCCGGCGGCCGTCGTGCTCGATCTGGTGGGCCTGGAGCGCACCACGGAGTAAGGCGACGGCTGAAACCGTCGTGCGATAGCGGTGTGAGTAGGGTGGCCACAGTGCTCGAACCCGCCCGCCAAAGTCGCCAGGAGGCCCCAGCATGCCCGTCGTCGTCGTCGCCACACTGACCGTCAAGCCCGAATCGGTCGACACCGTCCGCGACATCCTCACCACCGCGGTCGAAGAAGTGCACGGCGAGCCGGGCTGCCAGCTGTATTCGCTGCACCAGACGGGCGAGACCTTCGTCTTCGTGGAGCAGTGGGCCGACGAGGAGGCGCTCAAGACCCACAGCACGGCGCCCGCGATCGGCAAGATGTTCGGTGCCGTCGGCGAGCACCTGGCCGGGGCGCCGGACATCAAGATGCTGGCCCCGGTTCCGGCCGGCGATGCCGACAAAGGGCAATTGCGCGCCTGATGGCCCGGCCCCTGGAAGGCAAGACGGCCTTCATCACCGGCGCCGCGCGTGGTCAGGGACGCGCCTATGCGGTCCGGTTGGCCACTGACGGCGCGAACGTGATCGCCGTCGACCTGTGCGACCGGATCGACAGCGTGCCCTACCCGCTCGGCACCGCAGAGGACCTGGCACAGACCGTCAAACTCGTGGAGGACGCCGGGGGGCGCATCGTCGCCCGACAGGGTGACGTCCGGGACCGCGCTTCGCTGGAGGCTGCGTTGCAGGCGGGCCTCGACGAGTTCGGCCGGCTCGACATCGTGATCGCCAATGCCGGGATCGCCCCCATGCAGTCGGCCGACGGCTGGCGCGACGTCATCGACGTCAACCTGACCGGCGCCTACCACACCGTGGACGTCTCGACGCCGACCATGATCGAGCAGGGCGAGGGCGGCTCGATCGTGCTGATCAGTTCGGCCGCGGGCCTGGCGGGTGTGGGCAGCGCAGACGCCGGCTCGATCGGCTATACCGCCGCCAAGCACGGTCTGGTCGGACTGATGCGACTGTACGCCAATCTGCTTGCACCGCACGATATTCGGGTTAACTCGGTGCACCCCTCCGGGGTCGACACACCGATGATCAACAACGAGTTCATTCGTCAGTGGCTGACCGATCTGGTCAGCAAGAGCGGTCGGGCACCCGGCATGAGCAACGCGCTGCCGGTGCAGATTCTGCAGGCGGAGGACATCGCCAATGCGGTGGCCTGGCTGGTGTCCGACCAGGCCCGCTACATCACCGGAGTCACGTTGCCGGTCGACGCGGGCTCAGTGAACAAGCGGTAGCTCGTGGCCCGAAACCCCGCTGCCGGAACCGCGTTCGGACCGATGCTGTTGGCCGCGGTCGAGCAGAACGAACCGGCCGGCCGCAGGCTGGTGGACGACGACCTCGCGGAGCTTTTCCTGCCGTTGCCGCTGCGCTGGCTCGCTGCCGCTACCCGCGCGACGGTGTTTCGGCGGGCGCTGATCGGCGCATCGGAGCGGACCGGCCCGGGATTGTGGGCCAATCTGGCCTGCCGCAAACAGTTCATCGGCGACAAGCTCGCGGACGCTCTTGAGGACATCGACGCGGTGGCGATACTCGGCGCGGGCCTGGACACCCGCGCCTACCGGTTGACCCGCCAGATCCGCAGACCGGTCTTCGAGGTGGACCTGCCGGTCAACATCGCCCGCAAGGCCAGGACTGTCCGCAAGGTGCTCGGTGAGCTGCCGCTCTCGGTTCGGTTGGTGGCGTTGAACTTTGAGCGCGACGACCTGTTGACCGCACTGGCCGAGCACGGCTACCGGCCCGACTACCGGACGTTCTTCATCTGGGAGGGTGTCACGCAGTACCTCACCGAGGACGCCGTCCGCGCGACGCTGCAGGGTCTGCGGCCGACCGCGCCGGGCAGTCGCCTGGTGTTCAGCTACGTCCGTCGCGACTTCATCGACGGCACGAATCGCTATGGCTCCGGCACGCTGTACCGCTCGGTGCGGGGACGCCGCCGGCTGTGGCATTTCGGCCTGCTGCCCGACGAGGTCGCGGCCTTCCTCGAGGAGTACGGCTGGCGACTGGTGGAACAGGTCGGGCCGGACGAACTCGTCGAGCGCTACGTCAGGCCCACCGGCCGCACGTTGCCTGCATCCCAGATCGAATGGTCGGCCTACGCCGAGAAGGTCTAGCGGTGTCCGCCACCCCGTCGAGCGTGGAATCTACGACGCCTCAGCGGCGTGTCGCGTCGTGAACTTCACACTCGCGGGGCCGTTTACACCTCGAGGATCGTCGGCACGATCATCGGCTGCCGGCGGTACGTCTCGCCCACCCATTTACCGACGGTGCGCCGCACGCTCTGAGCGATGCGGATCGGATCGGTGACGTTGTTGGCCGCCAACGATTCCAGCTCTGCCTCGACCTTGCGCACCACGGGTTCCAGCGCCTTGGGGTCCTCGGAGAAGCCCCGGGAATGCAGGTGCGGGGTGGTCACCGGCTTACCGGTGCCCCGGTGCACCACCACGGTGACGGCGACGAAGCCCGAGGACAGAATGAGCCGCTCCCCCAGCGTGATTTCGCCGACGTCGCCGGTGATCAGGCCGTCGACGAACATCTTGCCGACCGGTACCGCTCCGGCGATGCTGGCCTTCCCGGCGACCAGGTCGACGCTGACGCCGTTCTCCGCCAACATGATCGACTCCTCCGGCACCCCGGTGCTGGCGGCCAGCTTGGCGTTGGCCCGCAGGTGCCGCCAGGTGCCGTGCACCGGCATGACGTGGCGCGGACGTACCCCGTTGTAGAGGAACAGCAGTTCGCCGGCGTAGGCATGACCCGAAACGTGAACTCGCGCTTGGGCGTTGGTGACAACGCGGGCGCCGATCTTGGCCAGTGCGTCGATGACACCGTAAACCGCTTCCTCGTTGCCAGGGATCAGCGACGACGACAGCACGATGAGGTCACCGGCGGTCAGGGTGATGCTGCGGTGCTCGCCGCGGGACATCCGCGACAACGCGGCCATCGGCTCGCCCTGAGTTCCGGTGGTGACCAACACCACCCGGTTGGCCGGCATCTCCTCGGCCGCGGCGATGTCGATCAGGTCGGAGTCGGCTACCTTCAGAAAGCCGAGCTCGCGGGCAATGCCCATGTTGCGCACCATCGACCGCCCGACGAACGACACCCGCCGGCCCAATGCCACTGCGGCGTCGATGATCTGCTGGACACGGTCGACGTTGGAGGCGAAACACGCCACGATGACGCGTCCGTCGGCACCGCGGATCAGCCGGTGCAGTGTCGGGCCGATCTCGCTCTCCGACGGCCCGACACCCGGATGCTCGGCGTTGGTGGAGTCGCACAGGAAGAGGTCCACACCTGCGTCGCCGAGCCGCGACATCCCCGGCAGGTCGGTGGGACGGCCGTCGAGCGGTAGTTGGTCGAGTTTGATGTCGCCGGTGTGCAGCACGGTGCCGGCACCGGTGTAGACGGCGATGGCCAGCGCGTCGGGGATGGAGTGGTTGACCGCGAAGTACTCACACTCGAACACCCCGTGCCGGCTGCTCTGCCCCTCCTTGACCTCGACGAACACCGGCTTGATGCGGTGCTCGCGGCACTTGGCGGCTACCAGCGCGAGGGTGAACTTGGAGCCGACGACCGGGATGTCGGGTCGCAGCTTGAGCAGGAACGGGATCGCGCCGATGTGGTCCTCGTGGGCGTGGGTGAGGACCAGCGCCTCGATGTCGTCCAGCCGGTCCTCGATATGACGCAGATCGGGCAGGATCAGGTCGACGCCGGGTTCGTCGTGGGTGGGGAACATCACGCCGCAGTCGATGATCAGGAGTCGGCCCAGATGCTCGAAAACCGTCATATTCCGGCCGATTTCGCTGATCCCGCCGAGCGCGGTGACCCGCAACCCGCCCCCGGTCAATGGACCGGGCGGTGTGAGCTCCTCGTACAACGTCAGATCACCGTAGAACAGAGGCGGCGCGCATATCGGCCGCCAGTGCGTCGAGTTGCTCCGGTGTCGCCGGCACCTGCGGCAACCGCGGGTCGCCGGCGTCGATGCCCTGCAGCCGTAGGCCTGCCTTGGACAGCGTCACCCCGCCCAGACGGCTCATCGCGTTGCACAGGGGCCCCACCGAGAGATTGATCTTGCGGGCCGTCGCCACGTCGCCGGAATGGAAGGCGGACAACAACTCACGCAGCTGACCCGCCGCCAGGTGGGAGATCACGCTGATGAAACCGGTGGCGCCCATGGCGAGCCACGGCAGATTCAACGCGTCGTCGCCGGAGTAGTAGGCCAGGCCGGTCTCGGCGATGATCTGACCCGCGCCGTGCAGGTCGGCCTTCGCGTCCTTGACGCCGACGATGTTGGGATGTGCCGCCAGCGTTCGCAGTGTGTCGAATTCGATCGGCACCACCGAGCGCGGCGGGATGTCGTAGAGCAGCACGGGCAGGTCGGTTGCGTCGGCGACGGCGGTGAAGTGCGCGATCAGCCCGGTCTGCGGCGGCCGTGAGTAGTACGGGGTGACCACCAGCAGTCCGTGTGCGCCCTCGGCTGCGGCCGCTTTGGCCAACTTGATGCTGTGTGCGGTGTCGTAGGTACCGGCGCCGGCGATGATCCGCGCCCGGTCCCCCACGGCCTCCAGGACCACTCGCAGGAGTTCGCGCTTCTCGTCGTCGGTGGTGGTCGGCGACTCACCCGTGGTTCCCGAGACGACCAGACCGTCGCACCCCTGGTCCACCAGGTGGGTGGCCACCCGGGCCGCCGCGCCGGTGTCGAGGGCGCCGTCGGCGTCGAACGGTGTCACCATCGCGGTCAGCAGGGTTCCCAGCCGCGCTGGGGCATCGAATCCGACGGTGCTCACGGTTCCCCAGATTACCTGGCTACGGCGAGGTTCATAGCACCGCGGGCTCAGGCTTCGGTCGCGAGCGGGCTGGTTGCGACCTCACTGCCGTCAGCCAGCGTGGAGACCTCGAAGTCGGCGAACACCGCGGGTGCGACGTCGACCAGCTGGCGCAGGCACGCGATGGCCAGCCGCCGAATCTCGATGTCGGCGTGCTCGCTGGCCCGCATCGCGATGAAGTGCCGCCAGGCCCGGTAGTTCCCGGTGACGACGATGCGGGTCTCGGTGGCGTTCGGCAGCACCGCGCGGGCGGCCTGGCGGGCCTGCTTGCGACGCAATACCGCGTTGGGTTGATCGGCGAACTTGGCCTCCAGCTTGGCCAGCAGCTCGATGTAGGTGGCGCGGCTGGCGTCCGCGGCGGCGGTCAGGATCTCGCGGAGCTCCGGATCGTCCTCGATGCCGGGCGGCAGCACCACCTGGGAGTCGTGCTCCGGAACGTA
This sequence comes from Mycobacterium sp., assembly GCA_003987775.1. Classification (GTDB taxonomy): domain Bacteria; phylum Actinomycetota; class Actinomycetes; order Mycobacteriales; family Mycobacteriaceae; genus Mycobacterium. The sequence continues at coordinate 60,571 of RXJD01000018.1, read as the reverse complement.
GCGCTGCGAGAGCTGCGAGTAGGAGAAATGCCGGTGCCGGATCAGCTCGTGGGTGCACGACCGCGAGATGCCGGTGATGTAGAACGACACGCTGGCGTGCTCGAGCACCGAAAAATGCCCGACGTCGATGATGTGCCTGATGTAGCCGGCGTTGGTCGCGGTCCGGGGATTGGGCTTGGACCAGCTCTGGTAGCAGGCCCGGCCGGCGAACTCGACCAGCGCCGAACCCCCGTCGGCGTCGGTGGTCCAGGGGACGTCCGGGGGCGACAGGAAGTCGGTCTTGGCGATCAGTTGCACGCGCAGCGGCGCGGTTTCGGCCACGGCGATCAGCCTATCTGGCCGACGAGCACGGCGTCCCCGATGCGCACCTCGCCCGACATCAGGAGCGGGAGCAGCGCGTCGCGATATGCCGCCAGCCGTGCGATCTCGATGCGGCGCGTCTGACACAGCGCACCGAGGTCCGTGATGGTCTGCGCCGCGTCCGGAGGCAGCCGCCGGACGTCGCGAACCCCGACGTCGAGTAGGTCGCGCGGGCGGATCCGCTGATGACTCCCTGATGTTCCCACCACCTGTCGCTGCAACGCTTCTGAGACGTCGGCCTGGCACAGTGCGGCCCAGAGCACGGAGGCGCCGACGCCGGCTGGGGTCAGTACGACGAACTCGCTGCTGGCCACCGGCAACTGTGGTGGCATGTCCGCCACGTTCCAGACGCGGGGAATGCGGGGGTTGAGTTTGGCGAACAGCACGCACGGCTGCCTCAGCAGGAATTTGCCGCTCCTGATCGATGCACCCGCGACCACGAGGGGCGTCGCGCCCTCGTCGAACGCCGGAAGGCTGAAATGCGCAACGAACTCGGGGAAATGCTGCGGATCCGCGAATTCGCCCGATCGGGCCGCCAGGCTCGACAGCGGCACCCGGTGCGAGACCATCTCGGCCATGCCCACCATCAGGGCCTCAGCCGCTGCTATCACGCGCCGGCCGGCGGCGATCTTGTGATCGACGGCGCCGAGCAGAGCGCCGATCCGCGGCCGGTGCTCGGCCGAGACATCAGGTGCCGGAATGTCGCAGAGGATGCTCTGATTGAGCAGCGGCTGCCCGGATCCGCAACGGTGCCCATTGAGCCCAACGGCCCGCAGCGCGTAGTACCAGAAGCGCGTCTCTGCCGCGTTTTTCGGGCGGCAGGTGAACGCATTGTCGGTGACCCAGATATCGGAATCACTGTAATGCACGCTGCCGCAATATGTTCCGACCCGACCGATGACTATCACGGGGCCGGCGGCGTTACTTGCGGCTGCTGAACCGATCGCCCCGTTGGCGCCGTAGACCCGGAACGGCCCGCGGATCCGGGGTTCCGGCGCCGCGCGGCCGCTGCGGAAGTCGAGATGATCGCCCAGCCTCAGCGCCACTGGACGCGTCCTAATCGGTCGCGCACCACCGCATCCATCCGATCGGATTCGTCCAGGGCGTCCAGCAGCTCTGCAGTCAACCGCGCGATCTTCTCGTCGGGAGGTTCAGCGCCGGGTTGGGCGGTGGCCGCCCCGACGAAACGCCCGGGACTGAGCACGTATCCCGCGGCTCGGATCTCGTCCAGCGTGGCCGATCTGCAGAACCCCGGGATATCTTGATAGTCGGCATTTTTGGAAAGCCACGCGTGATAGGTCTGACCTATCCGGAGGATCTCGTCAACGGCCAGCGCGCGCTCGGCGCGGTCGACAAGGTGCCCGAACCCGCGCGCATCGACGAAAAGCACCTGACCCGCCCGGCGCGTCTTGGCCTTGTCAAAGAACCACAGGCACACGGGAATCCCGGTGTTGCGGAACAGCTGGGTGGGCAGGGCCACCATGCAGGACACCAAGTCCGCGTCGACGATGCCAGCCCGAATCTTCCCTTCGCCGGACGTATTTGACGACATGGAGCCGTTCGTCATCACCACTGCGGCCCGGCCCTGTGGCGCGAGCTTGGACAGGATGTGCTGAATCCAGGCGAAATTGGCATTCTTAGCCGGGGGAACACCGAAACGCCAGCGCGGATCCTGCTCGCTGCGCGCCCAATCCTTGATATTGAAAGGCGGATTGGCCAATACGTAGTCCATCTGCACGCCTGCGTGCTGGTCACGGACGAAGGTGTCTCCGCGAGCCAGACCCCTGTCGTCGATGCCGTGCACGGCCAGATTCATCCTGGCCATCCGCCACGTGTCCTCGACGCTTTCCTGCCCGTAGATGGCGATGTCACCCGGCCGGCCCTCACGCGCGGCGATGAATTGCTCTGTCTGGACGAACATTCCACCGGAGCCGCAACACGGGTCGTACACTCGTCCGTTGCCCGGCTGCAGGACCTCGACGATGACCCGGACGACGCTCGGCGGTGTGAAGAACTCGCCACCACGACGTCCTTCCGCGCGGGCGAAACTGCCCAGGAAATACTCGTACACCTCACCCATGAGATCCCGGTGGCCCCCGGCCATGGCGGCCTGATCGAGAATCGCGATGAGTTCACCGAGGCGGCGCTCGTCGACTCGCTGGTAGTGCCGCGGCAGCATTCCGGCCAGCGCCGGATGTTCCGTCATCACCTCGTCCATCGCCCGGTCAACCAGCTCACCGATGTCCGGCGTTTCGGCGTTGTCGGCCAACGATTTCCAGCGCGCGTCGCAGACGTGTTTGAGGAACACCAGTCCGAGGACGACGTCTTTGTACTGGCTGGCCGGCAGGGAGCCGCGCAATTTGTTGGCGGCGTGCCACAGCGTGTCCTTCAAGCTTTGATCCATCAGCCGGCTCGCTTACCGGCCGCGCGCAACTCCGCGGCCAGATCGCCGCGGTCAGCAACCTCCACGCGGCTCAATTCCAGCCAGGACGCCATCTGTGACAGCTCATCGGCCAGCGCCGCGGCGACCCTCGGCCACGCGATATCCGGCTCGCCGAAGGCGCCCACGACCTGCAGCGTGTCCCCGGCACGGTCGGCCTTGAGGTCCACCCGCGCCACCAGCTCGCCATCGAGCAGGAATGGCCACACGTAATAGCCGTACTGCCGTTTGGCGGCAGGGGTGTAAATCTCGATGCGGTAGTGGAAATCAAAGATCCGCTCCACGCGCGGCCGGAAGAAGATGAGCGGGTCGAACGGACAGAGCAGCGCGGTGCCGCGATCGCGGCGCGGGACCGTCCTCCCGGCCCGCAGGTAGCCCGGCGCGGACCAGCCCTCGACGTCCACCGTTTCGATCTCGCCCGCGGCCACCAGCCCGGCAATGGCCGGTTTCGTCTGCTGGGCGGACAGCCGGAAGTAGTCGCGAATGTCGGCCTCGGTGCCGACGCCCAGTGCTGTGGCCGCGCGCAGCGTCAGCTCCCGGACGGCTTCGTCATCGTCGACCTCGCGGGTGAGCACCTCGGCGGGCAACACCCGCTCCACCAGGTCGTAGTGCCTCGCGAAACCCACCCGGGTGGCGGTGGTCAGCACTCCGGAGGCGAACAGCGCCTCACACACCCACTTGGTGTCGCTGCGATTCCACCAGGCGCCCTTGGCCCTGCGCGGCGCCGCTTCCAGGTGCGTCTCGATCTGCCCGGCGGTGCTGGGGCCCAGCTCGGCGACGGCGGCCACGATGTCGTCGGCCAGTTGCGGGTTCGCTTTGACGATGTGGGTGCCCCAGCGCCCGTGCCGGTACTGACGCATCCGCCAGCGCAGCAGCGGCCAGTCGTCGACCGCCATCAGCGCCGCTTCGTGCACCCAGTACTCGGCCAGCAGTCGCGACTTCGGCGGCCCCCACGCGGCGCTGTCCAGCATGTCGCGGTCGTAGGGTCCCAACCTGCTGAACACCGGGGCGTAGTGGGCGCGCACCGCCACCGAGACCGAATCCAGTTGCAGCACCTGGATCCGCGAGATGAGCCGCCGCAGGTGTGCACGGGTGACGACGCCGCCCGGGCGGGGCTCGCTAAACCCTTGCGCCGCAACGGCGATCCGCCGGGCCTGCGCGGCGGTCAGCCTGGCTTTGCGGACCGACACGGCGCCGAGACTACCGGTCCGCGCGGTCCGGCGGCGGGACCGGCGCGGGGTTACGCCGTCCTGACTTGGCGATCCGCCGTCCCGTTGGTTGCCGACTGGTTGCGCTGTTCGTATGCCGACTCGAGTGCAGCCGGCACCGGTTCGAGGTCGCGGTAGACGCTCATCAGCTGTTCCAGCACGTTGATTCGTTGCTGTGTCGCCTGGTCCACCGCACGCCGGGCCTGCTCACGGTAGTGATCGGCCTCCTGCTTGGCGTCGGCGAGGAGTTGGTCGCGCTCTCGCCGGGCCTGCTCCCACGCTTCACCGATCTCCGATTCGGCGTCGTTGCGCGTGTTTGCCAGTTCGGCTTCCTGCTTTGCCTTGGTCTCTTCGTATTCGGCCTGCAGGGCGTTCAGCTGCTCAGCCATCTCTGCCAACCGCTCCTTCGACTTCTGCTGCTCGGCTTCCGCATCGGCCTCGGCCGCCGCGATCATCGCGTCCGCTTCCGCGCGCGCCTCGGATTGCATCTGCGACACCTCGTCGACCGCACGTCTGAGCATCTTGGCCATCCGCTGTTGCATCGCGTGCGGCGAGGGCGAGGTGTCGGTGAGCAACGCCACTTCCTTGCGCAGCGCGGCCGCTTGGTCGCCGGATTCTTGCAGCCGCGTCCGCAGGCTCTCCACGTCGTCACGCAGCAGCCGCTGCTTGGTGGTCAGCACTTCGATGTGCGCGTCCACCGCGGCCTGGTCGTAGCCCAGGAACTTGCGAGAAAACGTCTTGACGGGTTCGGTTACCACTCTTGATTCCCCCTTCTGATGCTTGATATCCGGTGAGACCGCCCCCAAGCCGAGTATGTCAGCTCAATCGGTCGCGCCGAGGGGGCCGATCACGGATGGAAGTAGCTGTGAAACCGGTAACGCAACCCTGCGCGGCTGACCTGCCACTCCCCCGTTTCACCCTGCCATGACTCGTCGAGCACGGGTGCCAGCGCGTCTTCGTCGTCGCGCGGTAGGTCGATGTCGACCTCGGTCACCTCACACCTGCTGGCCAGCGGTAGCGCCAGGGCGTAGATCTGACCACCACCGATAACCCACGTCTCGGGCTCGGTGAGGGCCTGGTCGAGCGAGCCGACCACCTCGGCCCCGTCAGCGGTGAAACCGGCCTGGCGGCTCAGGACGACGTTTCGCCGGCCCGGTAGCGGACGGAAGCTGGGCGGCAGCGATTCCCACGTGAGCCGGCCCATCACCACCGTGTGCCCCATGGTGATCTTCTTGAAGTGCGCCAGATCCTCCGGCACCCGCCACGGTATATCGCCTCCGCGCCCGATCACACCAGATGTCGACTGAGCCCAGACCAGGCCTACCTTCATACGGCTACTGGGGCTTTGATCGCGGGATGGGGGTCGTAGTTTCGCACTTCAATGTCGTCATAGGTGTAGTCGAAAATCGAATCCCTATGAGCCAGATGCAGTTTCGGGTATGGCCGGGGCTCGCGCGTGAGTTGCAGCCCGACCTGCTCGACGTGGTTGTCGTAGATGTGGCAGTCGCCGCCGGTCCAGACGAACTCGCCGACCTGCAGGCCGGCCTGGGCCGCCATCATGTGCGTGAGCAGCGCGTAGCTGGCGATATTGAACGGCACTCCGAGGAACAGGTCGGCGCTGCGCTGATACAGCTGGCAGCTCAGACGGCCGTCGGCCACGTAGAACTGGAAAAACGCATGGCACGGCGGCAGCGCCATCTGCGGGATCTCGCCGACGTTCCAGGCCGAGACGATGATGCGGCGACTGTCCGGGTCGGTGCGCAGCAGCTCGAGTGCGGCGCTGATCTGGTCGATGTGCTGCCCGCTCGGAGTGGGCCAGGATCGCCACTGCACACCGTAGATGGGCCCGAGATCGCCGGTGGCGCTTGCCCATTCGTCCCAGATGGTGACGCCGTGCTCGTGCAGCCAGCTGACGTTGGAGTCGCCGCGCAGGAACCAGAGCAGTTCGTAGACCACCGACTTCAGGTGCACCTTCTTGGTGGTGATCAGCGGGAAACCGGCCGACAGGTCGTATCTGATCTGCTGGCCGAACAGGCTGCGGGTGCCGGTGCCGGTGCGGTCGGATTTGGCGGTGCCGGTGGCGAGCACCTGACGCAGCAGGTCCTCGTACGGCGTCGCGATCGGCACGCGGTCAGCTTAGCGCGATCGCAAGCGCGACGAAGCCGGGCGCGGCGAAGCCGGGCGCGGCGAAGCCGGGCGCGGCGGGTCGCGCCATCAGACCGCGGCGATCGCAAGCGCGGCGAAGCCGGGCGCGGCGAAGCCGGGCGCGGCGAAGCCGGGCGCAGCGTGGCGCCGGGACGGCGACGGAGTAGAACGGACACCATGCCGAAAATCACCGACCACGTGACCACCGCCGACGGCACCTGCAACGTGACTCTTCACACTCCGGAGGGTGCGGGTCCGTGGCCGGGTGTGGTCATGTTTCCCGACGCCGGCGGGGTCCGCGACACCTTCGACCAGATGGCGGCCAAGTTGGCCGGCTTCGGTTACGCCGTGCTGCTTCCCGACGTGTATTACCGCGAGGGCGACTGGGCCCCGTTCGACATGGCCACCGCCTTCAGCAACCCGAAGGAACGGGCCCGCATCATGTTCATGCTGGGCACCGTGACGCCGGACCGGATCACCCGCGACGCCACTGCGTTGTTCGACTATCTGGCCGGACGCCCGGAGGTCCGCGGTGAACGCTTCGGCGTCTGCGGCTATTGCATGGGCGGCCGGATCTCGGTACTGCTGGCTGGCCGGCTCCCGGAGCGGGTCGCCGCAGCGGCGTCGTTCCACGGCGGCGGCCTGGTCAGCGACAACGACCAGAGCCCGCACCTGCTGGCCGACAAGATGAACGCGCTGGTGTACGTGGGCGGCGCGGAGGATGATCCGTCCTTCACCGCCGATCAGGCCGAGCAATTGGAAAAGGCGCTGACGGCGGCGGGCGTGCGCCACACGATCGAGTGGTACCAAGCCGGGCACGGGTTCGCCGTCCCGGACAACCCGCCTTACGACCCTGTCGCCGACGAGCGGCATTGGGCGGCAATGACGCAAACGTTCGCCGAGGCACTCGCCTGACCGTGCCGAGCCGAGGGGCACGCCGCCACACGCGGGAGGTACCCCAACGCGCTCGCGAGCGCCATTAGGTGACCGGGAGGTCGACGAGGTCACCGAGCCGGGAACGGTGCCGGTAGGCGGTGCCGAACGCCAGTTGATCGCTCTTGGCGCGCTTGAGGAACAGGTGCGCGGGATACTCCCAGGTCATGCCGATGCCGCCGTGCAGCTGCACGCACTCCTCCGCGGCGTGCACCGCCGCGCCACTGCAGTAGGCCTGCGCCAGAGACGCTGCCACCGCCGCATCGTCATCGCCGCGGGCAGTGGTGTCGGCCGCGTAGCGGGCCGCCGACGTCGCCGAGCTGACCTCGAACCACAGATCCGACAGCCGATGCTTGATCGCCTGATAGGAACCGATCGCGCGGCCGAACTGCTTGCGCTCCTTCGCGTATGCCAGCGTGGTGTCGAAGCACCACTGCGCGACACCGAGCTGCTCGGAGGCCAGTAGCGCCGCGCCCGTGTGCAACGCCGCCGCCACCGCTTCGGTACCGGCTCCGACGAAAGTCGAGTTGGCACCCGAAAACTGGACATCCGCAATGGGTCTCGTCATGTCCAGGGCCAGTCTCGGTAACACCTGCACGCCGTCGCCGTCGCGCGGGACGGTGTGCAGCTCAAGCCCTTCCGGTCCGGCAACGGGCACCACCAGCACGTCGGCCTCCGCGGCGCCGGCCACGCTGGTGACCTGCCCGCTCAGGCCGCCACCGCCGACGTCCAGCCCGGTGACCGCATCCCACGGGGCGGTGGACAGCGGCACCACCAGTGCCGCGCTGAGGTCGCCGGAGGCCAACGCTGACACAGTCTCGGTGTCACCGGCCCGCAACAACGCGACGGTGGCGAGCACCGCGCTGGACAAGTACGGCACCGGCGCAACGGCGCGACCGATCTCCTCCATCACGACGGCGGCCTCGCGGGCGCTCGCGCCTGCCCCACCGAGCGACTCCGGTACCAGCAGACCCGCCACACCGAGCTCTACTGCCAGCGTTCGCCAGACTCCGGAAAAGTCTTGTGGCGGAGTGTCGTAACACTTCGCCACCGATTCCGGCGGACACCGGTCGGCGAACAATTGCCGGACACCGTCGCGCAACGCGTCCTCGGTGTCGGAGTACAGCAGGTCGCTCATCGGGGTAGGTCCTTCCACGCGAGGGCCTTGTCCACCCGGTGTTCGCCGGGCAGGCCCAGCACCCGTTCGGAGACGGTGTTGCGCAGGATCTCCGAGGTGCCGCCTTCGATCGAGTTGCCCCTGGCGCGCAGGTAGCGGTACCCCGGCTCGCGGCCGGTCAGATCCACCACCTCCGGCCTGCGCATGGTCCAGTCGTCGTAGCTCAACCCCGCCTCGCCGTGCAGTTCGATCTCGAAGCCCGAAATCGCTTGCGCTATGCGGGCGAAGGCAATCTTCATTCCCGCACCTTCTGGTCCGGGCTGACCACTGGCGGCCTGCTGGCGCAGTCGCTCACCGGTCAGGCGAAGCACCTCCGCCTCGACCCACAGCCGCATCAGATCGTCGTGCATGGCCGGATTGCGCAGTGCCGCATCACTGCGCCAGGCCTTGGCGACCTTTCCGATGTGGCCGCTCTCCCGCGGCGTGCCGGCCCGCGATCCGATCGCGACCCGCTCGTTGTTGAGCGTGGTGGTCGCCACCCGCCAACCGCCGCCCTCGGGACCGAGCCGGTTGGCATCGGGCACCCGGACGTCGGTGAGGAAAACCTCGTTGAACTCGGCTTCGCCGGTAATCTGACGCAACGGCCGGACGTCGACGCCTGGTTGCGTCATGTCGCACAGAAAGTAGGTCAGGCCCGCATGTTTGGGGACGTCGGGGTTGGTGCGTGCGACGAGGATCGCCATCTGCGCGTGCTGCGCCTGCGATGTCCAGACCTTCTGCCCGTTGACGACCCACTCATCGCCGTCGCGCACGGCGCGGGTAGCCGCGGCGGCCAGGTCCGATCCGGCACCCGGTTCGCTGAACAGCTGACAGTAGATCTGTTCGCCAGTGAACAACGGACGCAGGAACTTTCGCTTCTGCTCATCGGTCCCGTACGCAATGATCGTCGGCGCGGCCATACCCATGCCGATGTAGTTCTTGACGGTGCCGCCCATGGGCGCACCCGCCGCGGCCAACTGTGCGTCGACCCGCGCTTGCGCGCTCCGCGGCAGATCGAGTCCGCCGAAACCAACCGGCAGATGCACCCACGCCAAACCCGCGTCGTACTGTGCGCCAAGGAAGTCCCGCGCCGCGGTGCCGGCCGGGTCGTGTTCGTCCAGCAGCGCACGGACCAGGGCGTCCAGTTCGGCCTCGGTGGTCACTGCCGGCCGCCGGACTGATAGCCCTGCGCCGGCCCCAGCAGCAGGCCGCCGTCGATCACCAAGGTCTCGCCGGTGATCCAGCTGGCCGCATCGGAAACCAGGAACGCGACCGCACCGGCCACATCGTCGGGCTCGCCGATCCGGCCGAGCGCGATCGAGGACGCCAGCGGGTCCTCGTGGTCCTTCCACAGCGCCTCGGCCAGCCGGGTGCGGACCACGCCGGGGGCGATCGCGTTGACCCGGATCCGGGGCGAAAGTTCCAGTGCGAGTTGCTTGGTGACGTGAATCAGCGCCGCCTTGGTGGCGTTGTACAGCCCCATAGCCGGCGACTGGTGCATGCCACCGATCGAGGCGGTGTTGACGATGGCGCCACCGTGCTCTCCCATGCCCGACTTGACCACCAACGACGTCCACAGCAGCGGCGCCCACAAGTTGACGTCAAAGATCTTGTTGAACCGGGCGTGGTCCTGGTCGATCAGCGGGCCGTAGGCCGGGTTGGTGCCGGCGTTATTGATCAGGATGTCCACTCGCCCGAACCGCTCGAGGGTCAAGTCGACGCAGCGCCGTGCGGCATCCTCGTCGACCGCATGCGCGCCTACGCCCAGAGCGCGCTCGCCCACCTCCGCCGCGGCGGCGTCTGCCGCCTCCTGCTTCCTCGCGGTCAGCACCACATTGGCGCCCGCGTCCGAAAGCTTCTGTGCGATCGCCAATCCGATGCCCCGGGAGGCGCCCGTGACAATGGCGGTGCGGCCGGTTAAGTCCAAAGAGGTCATGTGCTTACGCCTTCTGTTGTTTCAGGAAAGAGGCCCGCCTGGTGCAGGTTTGAAAATTCGTGAACGTGGTATGCGATTTGCATGTTAGCGAAATCACATCTCCTCAAACCATTGGTGGTGGCCGGGGCTGTCGCTGCAGCAATTGCCGCGGCACCGATGGCCGCCGCTGACGTTGCCGCGACCGGGCCGGGCGCTACCAATACCGGCATCACCCACTTCATCCCGCTGGACCCCGGTGGCGGCGGTTGCGACGCCAACGGCAACTGCGGTTCCGGTGGCACCGACCAGGGACCGAACGGCGGTCCTGGCGGCCAGGGCTGCATCCCGGGCGTCGGGTGCGGCAACGGGGGCCAGTTCTGGGGTCCGGGCGGGGTTCCCGGCGGCGAGGGCTGTCTGCCGGGCGTCGGCTGCGGCTCCGGCCACGCCTGACGGACCTGGATGTCAGGAGTCCCGGAGCCTGGTGATCCAGGCCCGGGATTCCGCCGGGTCTATCACGTCGTCCAATTCGAAGGTGGTGCCGGCGCGCAGCGCTTTTCCGTGCTGATAGGCCGCGGCGACGAGTTTGTCGAACAGCGCCTGGCGCTGCGCCTCGTCGGGCGCGGCAGCCAGCTCCTTGCTGAACCCAAGGCGCACAGCACCTTCCAAGCCCATGCCACCGATCTCACCGGTGGGCCACGCGACCGTGAACTGTGGCGCGCGGAACGAGCCGCCGGCCATGGCCATCGCACCCAGGCCGTAGCCCTTACGCAGAATGATCATCCCGAACGGCACGGTCAGTTGCGCTCCCAGGATGAACATCCGACCGAATCGGCGCACTGCGGCGTCTTTCTCTGCCTCCGGGCCGACCATGAACCCAGGTGTGTCGCACAGCGATACCACGGGCAGCCGGAATGACTCGCACAGTGTCAGGAAGTCGCCCACCTTATCGGCCGCTTCCGCATCGATCGCGCCGCCGAGGTGATGGCTGCTGTTGGCGATCAGGCCGTAGGGCGTGCCCTCCACTCGGACCAGGGCGGTGACGACGCCGACTCCGTAGTCGGGTCGCAGTTCCAGCACCGAACCGACGTCGACGATGCTGTCGATAGCCCGGTGCACGTCGTAGGCGCGTAACCTGTTCTGCGGCACCACATGCCGGGCCAGACGCGGATCCGGCGCCGCCCAGTCCGCCACGGCGCCCTGGAAATAGGACAGATACCGCTTGGCCAACGACACCGCATGTGCCTCGTCGCGGGCCACCAGGCTCACCACGCCGTTGCGCCGCTGGACATCGATCGGCCCGATCGCCTCAGGCGGGTAGGCACCAAGGCCGCCGCCTTCGATCATCGCCGGGCCGCCCATGCCGATGTTGGCATCCGGCGTCGCGATGATCACGTCGCACACCCCGGCCAGCGCCGCATTGCCGGCGAAGCAACGCCCGGAAACGATCGAGATGAGGGGCACCCGGCCGGACAGTCCGGCAAGCATCCGGAATGTCGGTACGTCCAGCCCCGCCATCCCGCCGACGTCCGTGTCGCCCGGACGCCCACCACCGCCCTCGGCGAAAAGCACCACCGGGATCCGTTTCCGGACGGCGAGGTCGAACACGCGGTCGGTCTTGGCATGGTTGCGCATGCCTTGCGTCCCGGCCAGCACCGTGTAGTCGTAGGACACCACGACGGCCCTTGCGGACTGGGGGCCGAAGCGATCCGCGCCGATGGTTGCCAGCCCGGCGACCAGGCCGTCCGCGGGGGTGTTGGCGATCAGGTCTTCTTCGGAGCGCCGGCTGCGCTGGGCGGCGATGGCCAGCGCGCCGTACTCCACGAAGCTGCCCGGGTCGACGAGATCGGCGATGTTCTCCCGCGCGGTACGACGGCCCAACTTGTGCCGCTTGGCCACCGCGGCCGGACGGCCCTCGTCGAGCGTCACCAGGTGCCGTTGCCGCACTTCATCCAGATCTTCCCTGGGGTGATCCAGATCCACTGCGGCCGAGCTCTTCTCATCACCGGAACCGGATTCCGTGCGGGTAAAGACCACCAGTGGGTCTCCGGTCCCGACGACCTGTCCCGGGGCCACCAGGTTGCGAACAGTGCGCAGCGCGTCGGGTGCCACAAGAACGTGTTGCATCTTCATCGCCTCGAGCACCACCACCTGACCCCCGGCGCCCACCTCCGTGCCGTCACGAGCCACCTCGACGACCGTCCCGGCGAGCTGCGCCCGGAGCACCTCCTCACCCGGGTATAGCTCGACCGCCGCCGGCGCCGGGTGCTGTCGCTGGTGCGCCGCGGCCGCCGACGCCAATCGGGGAAGTCTGTCGTCGACGAAGCTCGTTGTCACCAAACCAGATTGAAATTCACTGTCGGACAACAGCTCTTGCAGCACCGCGATGTTGGTGCCCACGCCCTCGATGCTGAACTCCTCCAGCGCGGTGTGCGCCTTGCGGGCCGCGGCGGCAAAGGAGGTGCTGTGCACGTGGGTGATCACCTTGGCCAGCAGCGAGTCGTACCGCGGGCTGGGTGCCAGACCGGGCCGGCCGTAGGTGTCGACGCGCACTCCCGGACCGGTCGGCGGGGTGAAAGCCGTCAGAGTGCCGGCGCTGGGCAGCACCGCACCGTCGGGCGCGATGGTCTCCATGTTGACCCGGGTCTGGATGGCGATGCCGGACCGGGCGGCAGGGTCACCGGCGATATCGGTTCCGCCGGAGGAGATTCCGGGAGGGATCGCCAGGTCGCCGAATGTGGCGCCACCGGCGATGGCCAACTGGATACCGACCAGGTCCAGACCGGTGACCTGCTCGGTCACGGTGTGTTCTACCTGGATGCGCGGATTGATTTCCAGAAACACGAATTGTTCTCCGCGGACCAGGAATTCGACGGTGGCCAGACCGTGCAGAGCCACCCTGGCACACAGTCGCGCCGCCGCCCCGTGCAATTCACGACGCAGGTCGTCGGAAAGGTGCTGGGCGGGCGCGATTTCCACCAGTTTTTGGTACCGCCGTTGAATGCTGCAGTCCCGATCGCCCAGTGCGAGAGCACGGGTCTGATGGGCATGCGGAGCAGCGACGATCTGCACCTCGACGTGCCGTGCGTCGGGGAGCAACACTTCGGCGAACAGCGCCGGATTACCGAACCCGAGTTGGGCTTCCGCCGCGGCGAGGCGGTAGGCATCCTCGATCTGGTCGGCGCGCTCGACCCTGCGCATCCCCCGCCCCCCGCCGCCGGCGAGGGCTTTGAGCATGATGGCGCCGTTCTGCGCGGCGAAGAACGCGCGGACGTCCTCGACGCCGGCCGGACCGTCCGTGGCGGCCAGTACCGGCACGCCGGCGGCGATCGCCGCAGCGCGGGCCGAGGTTTTGTTGCCCACCAGTTCGAGGACGCCGCCATCCGGACCGACGAACACAAATCCGGAATCCGCGCAGGCGCGGGCGAATTCGGGGTTCTCACTGAGGAATCCGTATCCCGGGTGGATCGTCGTCGCCCCCGCCGCCTTTGCCGCGCCGAGCACCGCGGTCTGGTCGAGATAGGCTGCTACCCCGTTGCCCGGCAATGCGATCGCTTCGTCGGCCGAGTGCACGTGGGGGCTATCGGCGTCATCCTCGGCGTAGACCGCGACGGTGCGCCAACCGAGTTCGGTGGCGGTGCGAATGATGCGGAGAGCGATCTCGCCGCGATTTGCGATCAGGACATCGCGCGGTGGTGGCCGCATAGGGCACAGCGTACGGCCCGGTTCAAAGGAGTCCTTGCCTGGGCATAACGACCGGCTTGACGCCGAAGCGGGGCCCCGGGCGGGTACGGCCGTCGAAGATGGCCGCGACACTTCCGGGAGCGGGCGTCGGTTGCTCGAACGAATCCTCGTCCCGGGGCACCTCCCAGTAGGTGCCCTCGGCGGCCGGAATATCGGCGGCCGGCACTGAATTCGACCAGCTCGCCGGAACCGACAGTGCACCGACCAGGTGCGCCGTGCCCAGTCCGGCAACCGTCGGGGTTTTGCCGACGACCCCCGGCTTCGCCGAGTGAGCCGCAGCGCCGTGATGGGCCGCGTCGTGCGAAATCTCCTTGGGCTCGTCGTCATCGTTTCCGCCACTGCCGATCTGGCCGACCGAGTAGTCCCAGTAGGTGGCCCTGTTGTGATCGAACGTGCCGGCCCACCACAGTTCGGTTCGGTCGAAAGCGATGAACAAGTCCAGCAACGTGGACCCGGTGCTGGCCGGGGCCTCCGCCGGTCCAGCCAGGCTCAGTACGGCGTCGGGCCCTGCACCGACGATCGCGCCCAGCGCCGCCTGCTCCGCGGAAGCGGAAGCGGATGCGGCGGCTTGAGCGACAGCCGCGGCTTGGTTGCCGAGACCGGCGGGATTCGTCATCTCCGTGGGGCTCAGCAGCGGATCAAGCCTTCCCGCTGCTGCCGAAGATGCGGCATAGGCGTACATGGCGGCGGCATCGCGCGCCCACATCTCGCTGTAAGCCGACTCGACGGCGGCGATGGCAGACATGTTCTGTCCGACCGGGTTGGTCTCGATCAGCGCGGCCAGCTGTGCTCTGTTGGCCGCGACCTCGGCCGGGGGCACCGTCATCGCGAAGGCGGTCTCGAATGCGGCCACCGACGACATCGCCTGAGCGGCCGCAACCGCCGACGCGTCGGCGGTGCGGCTCAGCCACGTGACAAACGGCTGGGCGGCGGCCGCCATCGACAATGACGCAGCACTGACCCATTCTTGGGTGCTCAGCCGGGTGATGAGCGACTCGACGGAGGTCGCAGCGGTGCTCAGCTCGTCCGCGATACCGTTCCAGGCACTCGCCGCTGTGAGCAGCGGAGCGGCGCCCGCGCCCGTATGCATGAGGGCGGAGTTGACCTCCGGCGGTAGCGCTCCAAAGTCCACGTGAGATGTTCCGTCGTTGCGTAGGCCCGCTGCGGGCTTCTTCTACGAGGCGGTTACGTCAGCGCCGATGCTGGCTAGCCCCCCGACTAGTGGTCGCGTGAAGGCGCGGCCTCCAGAAACGATACCGGCCACCGCTCAGCGTGATTTTAATGAGTTTTGGCAATCGCGCTCCTCGCCAACTTGCCGTTCTCATAGGAACTTCCAATGATCAGCCGATGACGTGTTTGGGCATGACCACCGGCTTGAACCCGTAGCGAGGTCCGGCCATGCCGGACCCGCCCTTGGCCGCCATCGCCGCTCCGGGTGCCCCGGGCACACCGGCGACCACTCCGGTTTCCTCGGGCACCGCCCACCCGCTGCCCTCGCCGACCGTCGTGCCGGTGGTGACCGCCGGCGCCGCGGCAGACCAGCTTGCCGGCACGGAAAGCCCGCCGACCGACGTTGCCGCGCCCATCAGCGGAGCGGCACCAGCACCAACCGGGCTCACCACGTTGGCCACCGCGGCGGCGCCCGCCGGACCGATCCCGGCGGCCGCCCCGGCGGCGGGCAGCGTATCCAGGGTGTGTTGCAGGAACACTCCGGTGGTGATTCCGGCAGTGGTGAACCATCCCGCGGTGTTGACCGCGCCGTTGATGGTGTTCTGTACGAACGGGACGGCCAGCAGATCGGTGATGACTTGGGTGACCGGATCCAGCGCCGCCGCGTCAGCTGCTGCCGGAGACGCCAAGACTCCAACCGCGTTGGGGATGTCGCCGATCAGAGTGTTCAATCCGGACTGCTGGGCGGCTCGGGTTACTGCCGCGGCCTGGTTGGCCACCGCCGCGGGGTTGGTGGCCTGCGCCGGCACCGCGAGCGGGTTCAGCTTCCCCGACGCGGCCGAGGACCCCGCGTAGCCGTACATGGCCAGCGCGTCCTGCGCCCACATTTCGCCGTACTGCGCCTCGACCGCCGCGATGGCAGGGGTGTTCTGTCCCAGTACGTTGGTCGCCACCAGGACGGCCAGCAGGGCCCTGTTCGCGGCCACCTCTGCCGGAGGCACCGTCATCGCGTGCGCCGTCTCGAACGCCGCCGCGGACGCGACCGCCTGGGAGCCCGCCAGCGCCGTGGATTCCGCGGTGTAGGTCAGCCAGGCCAGGAAGGGTTGCGCCGCAGCGGCCATGGACAGCGAGGCGGGGCCCATCCACTGCTCGGTGGCGAGCGCACTGATCACCGACTCGAAGGAATCCGCTGTCGTGCTCAGCTCGACCGCCAGTCCGTTCCACGCCGCGGCGGCGGCCATCATCGGCGCGGCCCCGGCGCCGGTGTACATCCGCATGGAGTTGATCTCCGGAGGCAATGCGCCAAAGTCCAGCATGTGCAATCCCTTTCCTTCAGGCGTGCACCGGCCGGGCCATGACCAGGGGCTTGACCCCGTAGCGCGGCGCCCCGAATCCGGTGCTGCTGCGGCTCGCTGACGCCATTCCCGGCATGCCGGGCACCAGTGTCGTTCCTGTCACCGTCGGCGCCGCGGCGGCTGTGGTGCCCATTGATTTCGGCGCGGTGCTCGACACCAGGGCGGCGGGGCCGGCCCAGGCAGATGAGGCCGACATCGTCGGGGGTGCCCCGACGATCCCGGCGGCGACGGGTGCCGACCCGACACCCGCTGCCCCTTCCATGCCTGCGATATCGGCGGCACCGCCTGCGGTATCGGCGGCACCCTCGACCGCACCTTCTTCGACCGGCACTAACAGGCCTCCGTTGGCCATGCCCACCAGATTCGAGGCTGCCGAGGCCCAGTTGCCTACCCCGATATTGACGATGTTGGCCACGTCGGCCAGCGGTGAATCCGTCAGGGCAGCCGGTAGTGCAGCGGCGGCCGAATTGGCCGACTCGGTCGCGGCGTACGTCTGCGCGCTGAGGCCGAGAGTGTTGACGAAGGCGTCGTACATGGCGGTTGCTTGGTCGCTGACCTGCTGATAAAGCGTGCCGTACGCGGCGAACAGGGATGCCTGCAGCGCCGACACCTCGTCTGCGGCGGCGGGAATCATGCCGGAGGTGGTCGGCGCCGCAGCGGCGGCGTTCTGAGCGGCCTGCTGGGCGCCAACGGTCTGCAGCTTCCCCGCTGCGGCCAGCAACTCGTCGGGTTGTGTGGTCACGAAAGACATGTGTTGCTCCTCTTGTGTACGGACAGTCGGGACTGTTTGTGATTGCTGAAGATCCGCACCCCCGTCCGGCAAAAACGGCGCGCCGATTCACGGCTTCGTTACACCGCCATATTGAGCGTGTCACTTTGCTGTGGTATCGGCGCCCAAATCACCGATAGAGGAGGTGATTTTCGGGCGAAAAGCCGGGGTGCGTCAGCGCAACGCAGGACCCCACTGCGCGTTTTCGCGCAGCCTGGCTTTGAGCAACTTTCCGCCGGCGTTGCGTGGCAGCGGTGTGGTCGCCACCGTCACGTACTGCGGGACCTTGTAATCGGCGAGTTGCTCGCGGCAGTATTCGAGCACCACCGGCACATCGATCTGCTCTCCGACAAGCACCGCGCCGACCTTCTCCCCCATGACGTCGTCCGGCACCCCGAGAACGCATGCATCGATGACGCCGGGCGCGGCTAGCAGCGCCGCTTCGACCTCGACGCTGGAGATGTTCTCACCGCCGCGGTTGATGATGTCTTTGAGCCGGTCGACGATGTGCATGCGTCCGGCCTCGTCGACGCGCACCACGTCTCCGGTGTGCAGCCAGCCGTCCACGATGGTGCTGGAGGTGGCCTCTGGCCGGTTCCAGTAACCGGCGGTGATATTGGGCCCTCTGGTCACCAATTCACCGACAAGCTGGCCGTCTTTGTCCGGAATCAGACCGAGATCCACTGAGGGCACCGCGTATCCGACGGAGTCGGCGTGCTCGACGGCCTCGGCGTCGGGCAGCACGGTCATCAACGACGCGGATTCGGTCATACCGTAGCCGTTGAACACGGTGGCAGCCGGAAAGGCCTGCTTTACGGACCGGACCAGCGAGGGTGCGATGGGCGCCCCGCCGTACCCTACCCAGCGGACACCGGACACATCGGCGTTGGCGAACTCCTTGTGCCGCAGCAATAACGCGTATATCGCCGGAACGGTGACCATCACCGAGATGCGCTCGGCGCCCAGCGAGGATACCAACTCGTCCAGGTTGAGGCTGGGCATGATCACTGCCGCACCACCGAGCCGGGTGGCCGCCAAAAGCTGTGAGTTACAACCTGTCACGTGGAACAGCGGCACCGAGATGAGGGTGCGTAAGCCCTCACCTAGGTCGCGCGGCTGGTCGATACACCGGATCCCGTTCTCGGTGTTGGTGACGAATGCTTCGTGGGTGGTCGGCACGCCCTTGGGATGCCCGGTGGTGCCCGACGTATAGAACAGCGCGGCAACATCTTTGGGGCCGAGATCTTCGGCAACATAAGGCGGGCCGTCCGGCAGCGGCGTATCCGCGGCCAGGTCGATATGCGCGCCCGCATCGGACAGGACGAAATCCACCTCCGGCTGGGCCGATCGTGTATTGACGGCGACCGCGATGCCGCCGGCCATCACTGTGCCCCAGAACGCCAGCACCCAATTGACTCCCGCGGGGTAGCGCACCGCGACCCGGTCCCCCGGTTTCAGACCGCCGGCGCGCAGGCCGCCGGCAACGCGTGACGCACGGTCCCAGAGCTGACGGTAGGTCAGCCGCTCCGCGCCCAATTCGACCAAGGCTTCGCTGTCCGGCCGGGCAGTCACCTGCGCGTGGAGCATGTCGAGCAAGGTGGCCGGGATGTCGTCGTAATGTGCGACGCCGTCCCTGTCGGCGGTGATCCCGTCTCGCGGGAAAGGGTTGCTGCTGCGCGAAATTTCCACTACGTCAGGCATGCCCGTTCCTCCCGTCGCCCGTGTCATTACGCTAGGGCGAAACGCAGGATCAGGCCAGTGCGAATTTGGCGAAGCTGTCGACGTCGAAGGCGTGAAAAGCTCTGCGCCGGGCTGCCGGCAACTGGGGATCGACGCTGGCTGCGTCGACCACTTGCGGTCGCACCACGTGGTAGGTCCGGCCCTTGCAGCGGATCGTCGCGGATCCGGCCGCAAGCACATTGCGCAGCCAGTCGACGCCGGTTCCGTAAGGCAGCGGCACGACGATCCCGTCCGGGACTGGGACCGCGACGACCGGTGTGGCATAGCGCCGTCCCGAATTCCGCCCGGTGTGCTCGATCACCGACGCATACCAGAAGCGACGGCCGGCCACCGCCATCATGGCCGGGTTGAGTACGTGCTTGTTGAACTGTCGGACCGCATCTCGAACGCGCGGCTTGATGGAGGTAGTCATACTCTCCGAGCTTGCTCGCACCGCTGGTCTCGGGACAGGGGCCTTGGTCCACTCCTGCGGGGACTTCTGCCGATGACCGAATATGGCTGTCCTATCGTCGTTGCGGTGACGATTCAGGAGCCGTTCTTCACTGCCGACGGTGACCGCTACATACCGGGCCCGATGGCACGGCGGACCCATTGGGGCACGGCCGGGCTGCGCCATATCAATGCCGACTACACGGTTACCGCGATCCGCTTGCCGGACGGCGAATTCGTGGCTTTGGCGGCCCAGAGCCATTACGGCACAGCCGGAGTCGCCACCGGAAGCGCGACGCTGTTCGACCGGCACGGGCCGATCGGCACCAGTTCGGCACTCGCACTTGGTCAGCCGGCGGAGGCGTTTCGGCCGGCGCACACCTGATTCTGGTGAATCCGCTTACGAAAGCCCGGATTCATGCGCCTTCACCAGCCACCGCGCAACGTCGACCAGCTTCGTGTGGGTCTCCTGCGACACCTTGAGCAGCATGCGGAACGCATGCAGACCGTCGACGTTGTTGCGCTCCATCAGCAGGCCCTTGGCCTGGCCGATGACGTCCCGGCTGTCGAGCGCCCGCTGAAAGCGCGCCTCCGAGCTCAGGCGGGCCAGCGCAACCGACGCGTGTTGAGCCAGCACCTCGCCGACGAGAACAGATTCCTCGTCGAAGACGCCTGTCTCGCCGCCGTAGAGGTTGAGAGCACCGAGACTTCCTCGACGCACGAACAATCGGAATGCCAGGAGACTCCGGATGCCACGGTCCAGCGCCGCGCCGGCAAAGCGTGGCCATCGCACTTCGCTGGCCATGTCGTCGATCTTGACCGTGTGGTGTTCGCGCAGCGCGCTCAGACAGGGTCCCTCATCCAGGGTCGACTGCAATTGGTCCAATTCCGCGACGACCTGATCGGTGGGAGCGCGTGATTCCACGCGGTCTCCCTCGAGAAGCGAGATACCCGCCCAGCGTGCACCCGGCACGATCTGCACCGAGGCTTGCACGATCTCGTGCAGCACCGTCTTCGGGTCCCGGTGGCCCTCGAGTTCGACCGCGAGGCTGCCGAGGCGGTGCAGAAGCTCACCCTCTGAACTAGGCGGTGTGCCCATCGCGCTGCTCCCGTCTCCGGCCGGCTCAGCCCATTAACGTCGCGGCGATCGTCGCGCCCAGGTTCCAGCACTGCTCGAGGTCCGTCTTCGACGGCTTGCCCGACACCACGACATGATCCGCCGCCTTCACCCACGCCAGGCCGGCGGTGATGCCGTCGACAGCTCGCACGGCTCCCTCGCTGCCCTCGTTGCCATGGATGTAGACGCCGAACGGTCTGCCCCCACTAGCGTCGAGCAGCTGGTAGTAAGACTGATCGAAGGCGTGCTTGAGGGCGCCGCTGATGTACCCGAGATTGGCCGGGGTGCCGAGCACATATCCGTCGGCATTGAGCATCTCGACCGGCGAAACGGTGAGGGCCGGGCGCCGGATCACCTCCACGCCCTCGATCTCCGGGTCGGTCGCGCCGGCCACGACTGCCTCGAACATCTCCTGACAGTGCGGACTCGGGGTGTGGTGGACGATCAGCAGCGTGGTCACGCTTTGGCCTCCAGCTGGACCGCAGCCTTCATCGCTTCCCGGGCCCGACGCCGATCCCCCGCATAGTCATAAGCGCGCGCCAGTCGGTACCAGCGCCGCCAGTTGTCGGGATCGTTTTCCAGCTCGGTACGTACGGTTTCGAACAGCGCATCGGCGGCACCGCGTTCGATGCGCCCGGAAGCCCGCCTGGGCAGCGCGCTGACGTCGAGTTCCATTCCGTCGTCGGCGATGCGACGGGCCAGTTTCTGATGGGCGAATCCGGCGCGCACCGTCGCGATCATCGCCCACAGTCCGAGAAACGGCATGATCAGCAGCGCCGCCCCCAAGCCGACGGCCGCGGGCCGGCCTGACCCGATCATCACCAGGGCAATGCGGCCGAGCAGGAAGAAATACACCAGCATCGCCGCGCAGAGGAAGGCGATCAGCAGCTGGATCCGCAGAGTCTTCGTCATGTCAGGTTGAGCAGCGGCTCTATACCTATGGTCAGTCCCGGGCGCTCGCGGATGCGACGGACCGCCAACAGCACGCCGGGCACGAAGGACGTGCGGTCCAGGCTGTCGTGGCGGATGGTCAGCGTCTCTCCCTCGGTGCCGAACAGGATTTCCTGGTGCGCGACCAGTCCGGCCAGCCGCACCGCATGCACCGGAATGCCGTCGACGTCCGCCCCGCGGGCACCGGGCAGGCTGGTGGTGGTGGCATCGGGGTTGGGCGGCAGGCCTTTTCGGGCCTCGGCGATCAGCTTGGCGGTTCGGGTGGCGGTGCCCGAAGGCGCATCGGCCTTGTGCGGGTGGTGTAGTTCGATGACCTCGATCGAGTCGAAGAACGGCGCGGCCTGTTTGGCGAAGTGCATGGACAACACCGCGCCGATGGCGAAGTTCGGTGCGATCAAAACGGACGTACCCGGATTCTTCGCGAGCCAGGACTCGACCAGCTCGATGCGCTCGTTGGTGAAGCCCGTGGTGCCGACGACGGCGTGAATGCCGTTGTCGATCAAGAACTTCAGATTGTCCATCACGACGTCAGGGTGAGTGAAGTCGATGACGACCTCGGTGCCGCTGTCGCTCAGCAGGCTCAGCGCGTCCCCCTGGTCCACCTGCGCCGAGAGGGTCAGATCATCAGCGGACTCGACCGCCTGCACCATCGTTGCCCCGACTTTGCCTTTTGCTCCCAGCACACCGACCCGCATGGCGTGAAGCCTACTGGGCAGGGTTTCATCCACAGTCGGGTGTTTGTCCACAGGCCGGGATTCCGAAACGGCGGACGAACCCGACGTTCAATAGAATTCGAACATGCGTGCGATCACGGCTTCGGCGGAATTGGTGGCCGCTTTCGACGCCCTCGACGCCGCCGTCGCCTCAATCGCTGACCTGCAGCACCAGATGCTGGACCCTGTGGTGCGGTGCAGGGCCCTGGAACGCCTCGAAACCTCCCGCCGACAGCAAGCCGTGGTCAGCCACGACCTGATCGCGGGCCTCGCCACGGAAGACCCTGCCGACATCGGCGGCCCCACCCACCAGGTCATCGCCGACTGGTGCCGCATCAGCTACGCCGAAGCGCGCCGCCGCATCCGCGACGCCACCCAACTGGCCCCACGCACCACACTCACCGGCCAGCGGTTGCCCCCCGAACTCCCGGCCACGTCCCAGCAATGGCGTCGGGGCCTGCTCGACGCCCAGCACCTGCGAGTGATCCAAACCTTTGTCCGCAATCTGCCCACCCCCACCCCGGCCACCGTCATCGAGCACGCCGAACACCTGCTGGCCCAGCAAGCCACCCAACTTCGGCCCGACCAACTCGACAAAGCCGCCAAACGCGCCGCCGTCCTGATCAACCCCGACGGAAAATTCTCCGACCACGACCGCGCCCGCCAGCGCAGCTTGACCTTCAAACCCCAGCGCGCCGACGGCATGAGCGAAGCCACCCTCATCGCCACCCCCGAACTGCGCGCCAACATCGAAGCCTGGCTGGCTCGGTTCGCGGCCCCTGGCATGTGCAACCCCGACAACCTCTCGTCGGATGCCACCCCCGAGATCGACACCCGCACCCCGGGCCAACGCCAGCATGACGCCCTCAACGATCTGCTACGCCGCCAGCTCGGCGACCCCGGTCTCGGCCAGCACAACGGCCTGCCCGTCACCGTCGTAGTGACCACCACTTTGCAGGAACTGACCACTGCTACCGGCCACGGCGTCACCGCCAGCGGCACTGTGATCCCGATGCGCGAACTGGTCGAAATGGCCAGCCGCGCCGTCCACTACCTCGCCATCTTCGACGGACACTCCAACCGGCCCCTCTACCTCGGGCGTGCCCGCCGCATCGCCTCAGCCGATCAACGACTGGCCCTGATCGCCGCCGAACGCGGCTGCACCTTCCCCGGCTGCGACGTCCCCGCCGACAAATGCGAAGTCCACCACATCAACGAATGGGCCACCGGCGGCAACACCGACGTCGACACCCTCACGCTGGCCTGCGCCCCTAACCACAAACTGATCGAAAGAGGTTGGACCACAACCAAATTTGCCAACCATCGCACCGCGTGGACCCCGCCGAAGCGCTTCGACCGCGGCGGCCCCCGCACCAACGATTACCACCACCCTGAGCGACTTCTCAACGACGACGACGACGAACGGGCCGGGCCGTAGGGATGCGGCAAGACGCGGCACGCCGACGCCTCTCTAGGCTGGGATGGTCGAGACGTCGGTGTGAGAAGCGGAGGTGCGCGCGTGAGATCCAGCGAAATCCGGATCCGCGAGGCCAAGCCGAAGGACTACGCCCGGGTCGCGGCGATGCACTATCCGGTGTGGCGTCGGTCCTGGCAAGGCATCGTGGCCACCCACGTCCTGGACATGATCAGCACGCCGAAGACGTGGGCCGACACGTTCTATCCGACGACGCTCAAGCGGGGCGGCTGGCAGATGTGGATGGCCGAGGCCCGGGGCAAGCTGCTGGGAATGACGCTGTTCGGGCCGGACCTGTCCAACCCCCAGCACATTCAGATCGACGCGCTCTACGTCGTCGACGAGAGCCAGCGCCACGGCATCGGCGGCATGCTGCTGAGCAAGGCGCTACGCACCTATCCGAACAACGACATCATCCTGTGGGCCGCCAACAAGAACGAAAAGGCCCGGAACTTCTACGAAAAGCACGGCTTCACACTCGACGAGCGCACCTACGTATGGAAGCCGCTGCCCGGTGTGACCGTGCCCCACGTGGGTTACCGCCTGTACCGCTCGCCCGGCGAGGAGCCGCCAGAACAGGCATCGGCGCCCGTCGAGGCACCGGCGAGCATTCCAGCCGTGGTCTCGCTGATCGCGCCACCGGTAACCGCGCCGAGCCCAACACCCGCCGCCTCCCCGATCCGGCCCCACCCGATCGAGGTACCCCAGGCCCACCTCGACGACCTGCGCCATCGGCTCAGCACGGCGCGCTGGCCGGCCGAAATCTCCGGAGCCGACTGGGATTACGGCACCGAACAAGCGTTCCTCAAGACCGTCATCGATCACTGGCTGCACCGCTACGACTGGCGGGCCACCGAGGCCGAAGTCAATGCTGCCGGTTCATTCCTCACCGAGGCGGCCGGCCAGCGGGTGCACTTCCTGCACACCAGGTCAGCCCGCGACGACGCCATTCCGCTGGTCATCACCCATGGCTGGCCGGGTTCGGTGGTGGAGTTCCTCGGTGTACTCCCCCTGCTGCAGAAGCGTTTTCATGTGGTGCTGGTGTCGATGCCCGGGTACGGCTTCTCCGGACCCACGAAAGAGCGCGGAGTCGACGTGGCGAAAGTCGCCGCTGCCGTCGCAGACGTGATGGCCCAGTTGGGATATGACCGCTTCCTCGCGCAAGGGGGCGACTGGGGTGCACTGGTCACCCGCCACCTCGGTGAGCACTACCCCAAGCACGCGGTCGCGATTCACACCAACATGCTGTTCTCGCCACCCGACCAGAACGACCAGGCACTGCTGGCCGATGTCACCGAACAGGAATGGGCGGCGATCGCGGCGGGCGTGGAACGGATCAAGGACGGCACCGCGTACATGGAAATCCAGTCCACCCGGCCACATTCGCTGGGTTTCGGCTTGGACGACTCGCCGCTGGGCCTGGCCGGCTGGATACTCGAGAAGTTCCACGCCTGGTGCGATATCTCTGACGGCATGCCCATCAGTACCGATCGGCTGATCGACAACCTGATGTTCTATTGGCTCACCGGCACCGCCACGTCGGCGGCGCGACTGTATTGCGAGTCCGCCCGCGCGGGCACCGGCCCGCTCAGCGACTGGTCCGGCCGTGTCGACGTTCCGACGGGTTACGCCGTCTATCCCGGCGAGATGCTGCAGACTCCGCGCGCATGGGCCGCCGCCCGATACAATCTGGTGCACTACACCGTTCATGAGCGCGGCGGTCATTTCGCCGCGTTCGAGCAGCCACAGGTGTTCGCCGACGACCTGACCAACTACGCCGATGTGCTGGTCGAAAAAGGGGTCTTCTAGGCGTCGATCACCAGGCGGCCGCCGGCCGAGCGGGAGACACAGATCAGCATCTCGTCTGCTGCCTCAGCGGTGCGGCCGCGCCGATCCACCTGCCCGGCAATGACTTTGACCTTGCAGGTGCCGCAGAACCCCTGCTGGCAGGAGTAGGCCGTCATCGGGTCGTGGTCGAGCATCACGTCGAGCGCCGAGCGGTTCGCCGCGACGCTGAGCACCTCCCGCGAGCGGGCCAGCTCCAGCTCGAAGGGAACTCCGTCGACGATCGGGGCCGGGCTGAACCGTTCGTAATGCAGTGGCGCGTCTGCGTGTTCGTTACGGGCCACCCGGACCGCCTCCAGCATGGCCGCCGGTCCACAGACGTACACCGCGGTCACCGGCCCGGCCCCGGCCAGCAGGTCATCCACCGTGGCGATCCCGCCGCGTTCGTCGTCGGCCCACACGGTGACCCGCTCCGGCCCCAGCGCAAGCACTTCGTCCAGCAGCGGCATGTACTCGCGGCTGCGACCGGCATAGACTGCGCGCCAATTGATTCCGCGCTGAGCAGCCACTCGCATCATCGGCAGGATGGGCGTCACCCCGATGCCGCCGATCACGAACAGCACCTCTCGCTCGGACGTTCCGAGATAGAACGCGTTGCGGGGACCTTCGAACACCAGGGTGTCACCGACGTCGAAGGCGTCGTGCATCTCGATCGACCCGCCGCCACCGTCGGGGATGCGGCGTATCGCGATGCGGTAGTCGGTCCGGCGTCCGGGCGGTCCGCACAGCGAGTACTGCCGCCGCCGGCCCGAGGGCAGCTGCACGTCGATATGCCCGCCCGGCGTCCAGGACGGCAGCAAACCCCCGTCCTCGTCGGCCAGCGTCAGGGCGACCACATCGGGGGCGACGAACTCCCGTGCGATGACCCTCGCGCGGTGTGTGCGCGGCACCGGCGTCACCCGCGAAGGCTTCCACCGCGATGCCGCGGCGAGGCCGCCCATCACGGTGCGTATCCCCCACAACACCGTGAAGAAGCGGTCGTGGTCACGACGGCCATAGAGGTCGGCGGGCCTACTCGTCCAAATGCTGTCCGGCACGGTCATTCCCTATTGCTGCCTGATGTCCAGGCGGGCCAGCAACCGAATCGCGGACGGGCTGATGCGCCGCATCGCATACCCGAGCCTGGACTCCGGAGCGACGGGCAGCACCGCCGGACCGGTCCTGACGGCTTTGACGATCGCCTTCGCGGTGGCCTCCGGGGTGTAGTTGCGCCGACGGTAGGCGGCGTCCGCCTTGGCGCGGGCCTGTTCCTGCTGCTGCGCCGACATGCCGGCGTAGACGGTGTTCCTGGCGATATTGGTATTGACGAAACCCGGGCACACGGCCGTGACGGTGATGCCCTCGTCGGCCAGGTCGGCCCGCAGGGCTTCGCTGAATCCCAGCACCGCCGCCTTCGTCGTGCTGTAGGCCACCATCGATTTCGACGGCAGGAAGGCCGCCGCCGACGACAGGTTGATGATGGTTCCGCCCTCGCCGCGCTTGACCATCTGGGCGCCGAAGGCCCGGCTGCCGGTGATGACGCCGCGGACGTTGACCGCCATGATGTCGTCCCAGTGCCGCGGCGAGGTCTCCAGGAACCGGCCGGCCATCCCAATGCCGGCGTTGTTCACCAGGATGTCCACCACACCGTGATCGTTAAACACCTGTGCGGCAAGGTCATTCATCATGCCCTCGTCGGTGACGTCGGCCTGGTAGACGACCGCCTGGGCGCCGGCAGCACGCACGGCGTCCGCCGTTTCGCCGGCGGCGCCGGGGTCGCGGTCCACGATCACGACCTTCGCCGCGCCGTTGCGGGCCAATTCCACCGCGGTCGCACGCCCGATGCCGGAGCCGGACCCGGTGACCAGGGCCAGCTTGCCGCCCACTTCCCGCGGGCCGGCGCGCACTTCAGATTCGGGCTCGCCTGCGACGACCTGGTCGATCCATTCCGCGGTCAGCCGCGCGATGACGTCGGGTCGCGAGGTGACCACCCAGTGCCCGCCCTGGATCGGGACGACCCTGCCCGTCGGTGGAATCGCGCCGACATACCGTTGCAGCGCCGGGGTGATGAAGAGGTCTTTGCCGGGGATCAGCACCTGCACCGGGACGGCGGTCTGCGGCACCTCGTCGCCCGGCGACACCAGCGGCGCGGGCAGGTTTTCGCGGTACAGGTTCAGGCCGTTGAGGTAATCGCCGAGCGTGCGCTGCGGCGTGATGCGGCGGCTCAGCGTGCTCGACCGCCCGAACCGTTCCAGGCCTTCGACGACTTTCACGCCGAGCCGGGACCGAAAGAACACTTCGGGCAGCCCAGGGCTCAGGAAGAACCCGACGTATACCGACGAACTCGCCTGCCGGGCCACCCGACCGATCTCGCGCGGGCTGCGGGCCGAGCGCACGAACTGACCCATGTGCCGCACGTGCGGCCCCGAAATCGAGGTGAACGAGGCAACTTTGGCCACCACCGCCTCGTCGGTGACCGCCGACCACGCCTGCACCGAGCCCCAGTCGTGTGCGAGCAGATGCACCCGTCCGACGCCCAAGCTGTCGATCACGGTGCCGATGTCGTCGACCAGCTGCGGCAGGGCATATCCAGATCTGCTTGCCGGCGAGGATGATTCACCCGCGCCGCGCACGTCGTAGGCGACCACGTTGTAGCGCTGGGCGAGCAGGTCGGCAACCCCGTCCCAGACGTGATGGTTGTCCGGATAGCCGTGAATGGCCAGCACCGTCGGGCGCCCTGGATCGATGTCGTTGTAACGGTGTACGGCCAGCGTGACACCGTCAGATGCGTTGACAGTAGCCATGTTTCAGTGCGAGGCCCGCGCGGCGGGCGACACCGCGAGATAGTCGACGGCGCGCTCCAGCCCACCCAGCTGGGACGGGTGGAAGCCCGGGCGATAGTAGGACCCGACGACACCGATCAGCCGGCGCAGCCCGGGCACCAGCCCGCGCCGTGCGGCGCGCAGGTAGTCGCGCCAGCGCGCCTTGGTGCCGGGCGGCACGCACGGGTCCACCGAGAACATGAACCGCACGCCGCGAATCCACAACAGGGTCAGCACCGGTGTCACGGCCAGCTGGGCCCGCACCTGCCGCCAGTACCCGGCCCGCAGGTGCCGCATGGTGTCGAATGCGACGGCCTTGTGTTCCACCTCTTCGGCGCCGTGCCAGCGCAGCATGTCCAGCATCACCGGGTCGGTACCGACGGCGTCCAGCGCCGGCGAGTCCAGGATCCACTCGCCCAGCACGGCGGTGTAGTGCTCGATCGCCGAGATGAACGCCACCTGCTCGAGCAACCAGCTGTGCTGGCGGCGCACGCTGCGATGCGGCCGCTCCCCCAGGAGCTTTCCGAACAGCCAGCGCACCTGGTCGGTGAACGGCGTCAGATCGATGCCCTGCGCGTCGAAGTGGGCCAGCACTCCGGAGTGCGCCTGGGAGTGCATCGCCTCCTGCCCGATGAATCCCTGCACGTCCAGGCGCAGTTGGTCGTCTTTGATCAGCGGCAGCGTCTTCTTGAAGACGTCGACGAAGAATTCCTCACCGGCGGGCAGCAGCAGGTGCAGCACATTGAGGACGTGGGTGACCATCGGCTGGCCGGGCACGTAGTGGAACGGCAGGTCGGCCCAATCGAAAGAGACGTTGCGCGCCTCGAGAACCAGGCGTTCATGGTCGACCGGCGCCCTGGCCGAGTCCGACCTCGAATGCGGACCCACCGCCCGATCGTCAACTGTGCTCATCACGGCCCCCTTGCCTCGAGTGGCAAGTGTACTGAAATGCCCCAGGTATGCGATACCCGCGGTACTACCTTTTCTCGGCGCGCTGCTTCAGACGCTGCAGCGTCAGCTCGATGTGCTTGGCGTTGGCCGCCGTCCGATCGGCGACTCCGGTGGCCCTACCTGCCACTTTGGCGAACCAGCCGGGCCGGCGGTCCCAGGTGCTCTCGGTCACCCGGCAGCCGCCGTCGGCCGGCACGATGTCGTACTGCCAGCGTGCGATCGGGAAGATCGTGTGCCGCACGTCGAAAGCGAAGACCTTGCCCGGCTCGGCGTCGGTGACGGTGCATTTCGTCGTCCAGCGTTTGCTGCCGTTCTCGTTGTGGCCGACGAACACCGCCCCCTTGGTGACCGCGGCACCCTTGCGCAGCTCCATCGACACCGCCTCCTCGGCCAGCGCGGCCAGCGTCGGAAGATCGGTAATCAGTCCGTACACCGCCTCCGGGCTGGCGTCGATCTGGACGGTCGCTGTCGCCGAGGGCTGGTTCATGGGCTGATCATAGCCAGGGCGGTCACCGCCGAATCTGCGATGTTTGAGTTGTCTCCGAACGCGCGGCGTGGCTCGCGTCATCCCCGATGTTTCTACACACTGGAAGTCATGCGCATCGGAATTCCGACCGAGACCAAGAACAACGAATTCCGGGTCGCGATCACCCCGGCCGGAGTGGCGGAGTTGGTTCAGCACGGTCATGACGTGCAGGTTCAGGCCGGGGCCGGGGAGGGGTCGGCGATCACCGATGCCGAGTTCAAAGCGGCCGGGGCCGTGCTGGCCGATACCGCGGCCGAGGTGTGGGCCGCGGACCTGGTGTTGAAGGTCAAGGAACCGATGCCCGCCGAATACCCCCACCTACGTTCCGGGCTGGTCCTGTTCACCTACCTTCACCTGGCTGCCTCGCGATCATGCACCGACGCACTGCTGGCCTCCGGGGCCACCTCGATCGCCTACGAGACGGTCCAGACCGCCGACGGATCGTTACCGCTGCTGGCTCCGATGAGCGAGGTGGCCGGGCGCCTCTCCGCTCAGGTCGGGGCCTATCACCTGATGCGGACTCAGGGCGGCCGCGGCGCCCTGATGGGCGGGGTGCCCGGCGTCAAACCCGCCGACGTCGTGGTGATCGGCGGCGGCACCGCCGGCTACAACGCGGCCCGGGTCGCCAGCGGCATGGGGGCATCGGTGATGGTGCTCGACGTCAACCTGCACAAGCTCCGGCTGCTCGACGCGGAGTTCGCCGGCCGGATCGGCACCCGCTACTCCTCGGCCTACGAGCTGGAGGGCGCCGTCACACGCGCCGACCTGGTGATCGGCGCGGTGCTCGTGCCCGGCGCGAAGGCGCCCAGCCTGATCCCGAATTCACTTGTGACACAGATGAAGTCGGGAGCGGTACTGGTGGACATCTCGATCGACCAGGGTGGCTGCTTCGAAGACTCCCGCCCGACCACCCACGACGATCCGACGTTCGCGGTGCACGACACGCTGTTCTACTGCGTGGCCAACATGCCCAGCGCGGTACCCAAGACGTCGACCTACGCGCTGACCATCGCCACCATGCCGTATGTGCGCAAACTGGCCGATCTGGGGTGGCAGGCCGCCTGCCGGTCAGATCCCGCTCTGGCCAAAGGACTTTCGACGCATGCAGGCGAACTGCTGGCGGACCATGTGGCCGAGGACCTGGGCCTGCCGTTCACCGATCCGGCCGGCCTGCTTGCCGGTTAGCGAACCCGGTCAGCAAGCCGGTCAGCGAATGTAGGGGGCCAGCGCGGTGACGATGTCGGCCGCCGGCCCGCTGCGGGTCTCCCGGTAACCCTCGCCCGCCCACAGGTTTGTGCCGTGCGGGTCCTCCATCTCGATCGCCGCCGCGCGGATCGGCTTGGTCATCTGATTGACCTCCGGATATCCAAGCGGCGCAACGTGATCCAGCAGACGGGTGAAATTGTTCGCCAGACCACGGGCATAGCGGCCGGAGAACGCGCGGGTGACGACGGTCGAGTCGAACTCCGGGTTCTTCAGCGCGACCCGGTAGGCCGGATGGGTGCCGGCCTCGTCGGCCAGCAGCAGCGCGGTGCCCACCTGCGCGGCCACCGCTCCCCTGCGCAACACCGCCGCGATCTGTTCGACGGTACCCAGCCCGCCGGCCGCGATCATCGGCACATCGTGCGCGCTGCCGATCCGGTCCAGCAGCTGGTGCAGCGACTCGGCGCCGGGCTCCATGTCCGGCGCAAACGTGCCGCGGTGGCCTCCGGCCGCGGGGCCCTGGACCACCAGGTTGTCCGCACCTGCGGCGACGGCGATTCCGGCCTCGTAGGCCGACGTCACCGTGACCGACACCAGCAGGCCCTGCGCGCTGAGCATCCGGATGACATCCGGCGGCGGCGCCCCGAAGGTGAACGACACCATCTCCGGGCGCACGTCGGCCACGACCTCGAGTTTGCGTTGCCAGTCGTCGTCGTCGCCGTGCACCGGATGACCCACTTCGACGCGGTAGTGATCGGCGACCTCTTCGAGGTCTTCGGCGTAGTACTCGAGTTGCACCCAGTCGGCGACGCTGGGCTGAGGGACGAACAGGTTGACCCCGACGGGTCCCGTCGTCGCGGCGCGTGCCTTGGCGATATCGTCGGCGAACTGCTCGGCGGTCAGGTAGCCGCCGGCGACCATGCCGAGCCCGCCCGCGTTCGACACCGCCGCGGCCAGCTCGGGGGTCCCAGGGCCGCCAGCCATCGGCGCACCCACGATGGGCGCGGCGATGTCCCAGAAACCCAAAACCATCGGGTTAACTTACCATCGCTCGAAGTTGTTGGGGCAGCGATCGTTTCGTGCTGTACGGGCCGAGGACGGCAGCGCCGTAAGGCTTGTTCAGCAGGCGCCGGGCCACCGCGTTGACCTCGTCGAGGGTGACCTGCTCGATCTTTCGCAGCGTGTGCTCGATGCTGCGGTGGCTGCCGTAGTTCAGCTCGCTGCGACCGATCCGGCTCATCCGGGAGCCGGAGTCTTCCAGGCCCAGCACCAGCCCGCCGCGCAGCGACCCTTTGGCGATCCGGCATTCGTCCTCGGTGATGCCGTCGCGGGCCACCGACTCCAGCACTTCGTTGGTGATCTTCATGACGTCGGCGAAGCGTTCGGGCAGGCAGGCGGCGTACACCGAAAGCGCGCCACTGTCGGCGAAGATGTCCAGCGACGAGTAGACCGAGTACGCCAATCCCCGCGCCTCGCGGATCTCCTGGAACAGCCGCGAACTCAGCCCGCCGCCCAGCGCGGTGTGCAACACCGACATCGCCCAGCGGTGCTGCCAGCCGCGGCCCGGCGTGCGGACGCCGAGCGAGACATGCGTCTGCTCGGCGTCTCGACTGCTCATCACCAGGCCGGGGTCGCCGGTCACCCGCCCCGCCCCCTTGCGCGGCGCCACCGGCCGGCGCCCGCGCACCAGGCGGGCCGCGAAGTGCTCGCGCGCCAGCGCGACGACCTCGTCGTGGTCGACGTTGCCGGCCACCGCCACGACCATCCGATCCGGGGTGTACCGGCGCAGATGGAACGAGTGCAGTTGCGACCGCGACATCGACGACACCGACCGCACGCTGCCGATCACCGGTCGGCCCACCGGGTGGTCACCGAACAGCGCCGTCATGAACATGTCGGCCAGCGCGTCCTCGGGGTCGTCGTCGCGCATTGCGATCTCCTCGAGGACCACATCGCGTTCCAGCTCGACGTCCTCGACGGCACAGCGACCGTTGAGCACCACGTCGGCGACCAGGTCGATCGCCAGCGCCAGGTCGGTGTCCAGCACGTGCGCGTAGTAGCACGTGTGTTCCTTGGCGGTGAACGCGTTGAGCTCACCGCCCACGGCGTCCATCGACCGAGCGATGTCTACCGCGGTACGGGTCGGCGTCGACTTGAACAGCAGATGCTCGAGGAAGTGCGCGGCACCGGCCACGGTCGTGCCCTCGTCGCGGGATCCCACCCCGACCCAGACACCGACCGATGCCGAGCGCACCGCGGGCAGATATTCAGTGACGACGCGCAGACCGCCGGGCAGGGTAGTACGACGCACTGCTCCCTTATCCGGGGGCGAAGCGCCCCCGGTGTCAGCTGCTGACCGTCGCGGCATCGGCGGACGCTGCTCCCGAAGGCTCCGGAGCGGCAGCGGCATCGTCGTCGTCCACCAGAACCAGCGAGATCTTGCCCCGCTTGTCGATGTCGGCGATCTCCACCCGCAGCTTGTCGCCGACGTTGACCACGTCCTCGACCTTGGCGATCCGCTTGCCCTTGCCGAGTTTGGAGATGTGGACCAGACCGTCGCGTCCCGGCAGCAGCGACACGAACGCACCGAAATCGGTGGTCTTGACCACGGTTCCGAGGAACCGCTCCCCGACCGTCGGCAGCTGCGGGTTGGCGATGGCGTTGATGCGGTCGATCGCGGCCTGGGCCGAGGGACCGTCGGTGGCCCCGACGAACACGGTGCCGTCGTCCTCGATGGAGATCTGCGCGCCGGTCTCCTCGGTGATCGCGTTGATGACCTTGCCCTTGGGCCCGATGACCTCACCGATCTTGTCCACCGGCACCTTGATGGTGGTGACCCGGGGGGCGTACGGGCTCATCTCGTCGGGGCGGTCGATGGCCTCGGCCATGACCTCGAGAATGGTGAGCCGGGCGTCCTTGGCCTGCGCGAGCGCGCCGGCGAGGACCTTCGAGGGGATCCCGTCGAGCTTGGTGTCCAGCTGCAGCGCGGTGACGAAGTCCTTGGTGCCGGCGCACTTGAAGTCCATGTCGCCGAACGCGTCCTCGGCGCCCAGGATGTCGGTCAGGGTGACGTAGCGGGTTTCTCCTTCGACGTCGTCGGAGACCAGGCCCATCGCGATGCCGGCCACCGGCGCCTTAAGCGGCACCCCGGCATTGAGCAGCGCCAGCGTGGACGCGCAGACCGAGCCCATCGACGTCGAGCCGTTGGAGCCCAGGGCCTCCGACACCTGCCGGATGGCATACGGGAACTCCTCGACGCTGGGCAGCACCGGGATCAGAGCCCGCTCGGCCAGCGCGCCGTGCCCGATCTCACGCCTCTTGGGCGAACCGACCCGGCCGGTCTCGCCGGTGGAGAACGGCGGGAAGTTGTAGTGGTGCATGTAGCGCTTGGAGGTTTCCGGCCCGAGCGAGTCGATCTGCTGGGCCATCTTGACCATGTCCAGGGTGGTCACACCCAGGATCTGGGTCTCGCCGCGCTCGAACAGCGCGCTGCCATGCGCCCGCGGAACGACAGCGACCTCGGCCGACAACGCGCGGATGTCGGTGATGCCGCGCCCGTCGATGCGGAAGTGGTCGGTGAGGATGCGCTGGCGGACCAGTTTCTTGGTCAGCGAGCGGAACGCGGCGCCGATCTCTTTCTCCCGGCCCTCATAGGTGCCGGCCAGTCGCTCGACCACCTGGGTCTTGAGCTCGTCGGTGCGCTTGTCACGCTCGGCCTTGCCGCCGATCGACAGTGCCTCGGTGAGTTCGTCGGTGGCCACCGATGCCACCGAGTAGTAGACGTCGTCCTCGTAGTCGGGGAACGTCGGGTAGTCGCGCGTGTCTTTCGCGGCCGCCTCGGCCAGTTCCTGCTGCGCCGTGCACAGGGCGGCGATGAACGGCTTGGCCGCCTCCAGCCCTTCGGCGACCACGGTCTCGGTCGGCGCCTGGGCGCCGCCCTCGACGAGCTCGATGACCTTCTCGGTGGCTTCGGCCTCGACCATCATGATCGCGACGTCCCCGTCGACTTTGCGGCCGGCGACGACCATGTCGAACACCGCACGCTCGAGCTGCTCGACGGTGGGGAAGGCAACCCAGGTGCCGTCGATGAGCGCCACCCGGACGCCGCCGACCGGTCCGGAGAACGGCAGGCCGGAAATCTGGGTGGACGCCGACGCGGCGTTGATCGCCACGACGTCGTACAGGTCGTTGGGGTCCAGGCTCAAGACCGTCACGACGACCTGGATCTCGTTGCGCAAGCCGTCGACGAAGGACGGGCGCAGCGGCCGGTCGATCAGCCGGCAGGTCAGAATCGCGTCGGTGGAGGGCCGGCCCTCCCGACGGAAGAACGACCCCGGGATACGTCCCGCGGCGTACATCCGCTCTTCGACATCGATGGTCAGGGGGAAGAAGTCGAAATGCTCCTTCGGGTTCTTGCTGGCGGTGGTCGCCGACAGCAGCATGTTCTCGTCGTCGAGGTAAGCGACCACGGAGCCGGCAGCCTGTAAAGCCAGGCGTCCCGTCTCGAACCGGATGGTGCGGGTGCCGAAGCTCCCGTTGTCGATGGTGGCGGTGGACTCGAAGACGCCTTCTTCGATTTCAGTCGCAGACATAACGTCAGTGCGGCCTCTCTGGTTATTCAGCTGTTTCGCAAGTCGGTGCGCGAGCAAACCAGGGAGCAGTGTCTGAATGCGGCTACGGCCATCGATCGAAGCTGCCGACCTGCCCCAGATCCTGGGAGCCCGGCAGCCACTACCGAAGACCGCCCGATACAGAGCTGCTTCCCGTGACACGCGTGGCGACTCGCTGGAACGGCGCACGCGGATCTGCGCGAACCGCACCAAGGTGCTCGGGCCGAACAGGCCCAGAACGTCCTCACTCTACACCGAGCTAACTCCGGGTACTGGAAACATGGGGGCACAACCCGCCACCCTGTGCGTCCGACCTCTAGCTCCGGGGTGCGCTGCTGATGTCCTCGACGCACACGGCGAACCGCCGCTGGGAATACGTGTAGCCCAGGCCGCTGGTGCACTGATCCACCGAGACGGGTGGGTCCAAGTCTTTGAGGATCTGGGTGGCGCGCTGCCGGTTGGGCACCGAGACGTCGTTGCAGTCGACGCGGAAGGGATCGGCGATGTGGTGTGGATCCACGCTCATGCAGCCACCGATCACCCAGTCGATGTCCAGGCAGACGGTAGCGTCCGAGCCGCTGATCGAGTTGTGGGTCGAGTACGACGAATCGACGTCAGACGGGCACTGGGCCCGGTCTTTCACGACAGCGACAACTTTGAAGTTGGACTCCGGGCTCCCGCACGGCGCCTTGGCTGCCTGCGGCTGAGCAGCGGTGCCGCCAAGCCGCAGACAGTCCCCCACTGTGAATTCACTTAGGTCGGAGCCACTTTTCCCCGCCGAACACCCGGTCACTGCGCCGACGACGACGGCCACGATGAGGGCCGCGACGGCGCCTGACGCGCCACGGGTCAGCGGCGCAGACCCAGCCGCTCGATCAGCGAACGGTAGCGCTCCACGTCGACCTGGGTCAGGTACTTGACCAGGCGCTTGCGGCGGCCGACGAGCAGCAGCAGGCCGCGGCGCGAGTGGTGGTCATGCTTGTGGACCTTGAGGTGCTCAGTGAGGTCGGCGATGCGCTTGGTCAGCAGCGCGATCTGCGCCTCCGGGGATCCGGTGTCGGTCTCGTGCAGACCGTAGGACTTCAGAATTTCTTTCTTCTGCTCGGCGGTAAGCGCCACGAAAACATCTCCATCAATAGGTCCGCGATCAAGGATTTTCACAGCGCGGCCACCGCGAACCGCAGCACGCGCCGATGTCGTCGGGCAGTCTAGCAGGGCTCAGGGCTGGTTCAGCAGGCCGCGGGTGCGCTCGGTGTCCCTGCCGATCTCCTCGACCAGATCGTCGATCGAGTCATATCTCTGCTGACCGCGGATCCGCGCGACGAAGTCCAGCGCCACATGCTGGCCGTACAGGTCGGCGCTGGTGTCCAGGAC
This sequence comes from Mycobacterium sp., assembly GCA_003987775.1. Lineage (GTDB taxonomy): Bacteria > Actinomycetota > Actinomycetes > Mycobacteriales > Mycobacteriaceae > Mycobacterium. The sequence continues at coordinate 23,645 of RXJD01000018.1, read as the reverse complement.
GAAGGCCTCCACGGTGCGGGTCCGCCCGGAGAATGTCGGGTTGGTGCCGACGGACACCGCGGCCTGGTACCGCTCACCAGGAATCACGGTGCCGGTCACCGGCCCGTGCCCGAGCACCGTGAACCATGCCGCGTACACGCCGTCGGCCGGAATGGCGGAATACATCGGCGGCGCCACATTCGCGGTGGGAAACCCAAGTTCGGACCCCCGGCCGTAGCCTCGCACCACGACGCCTTCGACCCGGTGCGGGCGGCCCAGCGCTTCGGTGGCCGCCAGCACGTCGCCGGCGTCCACGCAGGACCTGATGTAGGTCGAAGAGAACGTCACGGTCTCGTTGCTGTGGTGCTCGGACAGCAGCGACATCGCTTCCACCGCGAACCCGAACCGGTCACCGGCCTTGCGCAGGGTTTCGACGCTGCCGGCCGCCTTCTTGCCGAAGGTGAAGTTCTCACCCACCACCACCTCCACCACGTGCAGGTGCTCCACCAGCAGCTCGTGGATGTAGCGGTCCGGCGTGAGCTTCATGAAATCGGTGGTAAAGGGCATCACCAGGAAGACGTCGATGCCCAGCTCCTCGACGAGTTCGGCCCGCCGCGTCAGCGTCGTCAGCTGGGCCGGGTGGCTGCCCGGATAAACGACCTCCATCGGATGGGGGTCGAAGGTCATCAGCACCGACGGCACGCCGCGGGCGCGGCCCGCCTTGACCGCATGCGCGATCAACTCGGCGTGCCCTCGGTGCACCCCGTCGAAGACCCCTATGGTCAGCACACATCGGCCCCAGTCTGTGGGGATCTCGTCCTGGCCGCGCCACCGCTGCACGCCGCAAGCCTATCGGGTGTCCGGTAGGCCGCTTTCATACCGAGGCCGCGTCCACGCCGGGGACTGCTCGGCGGGTCCGCTCCTGGGCGCAGACGCGATGTCGTGGGTGCAGGCTCGGCGCCCACGGCGCCGGATTAGGCGTGGATTGCCTAAGATTTGTGGTTGTGAGGGCTGACGACGAGCCTGGCGGGCTCACCCCGGTTGCCCAGGACTATTTGAAAGTCATTTGGACTGTCCAGGAGTGGTCCCCCGACGGGGTTCCACAGAAGGTGAGCACCAAGATGCTCGCCGAGAAGATCGGGGTGTCCGCCAGCACCGCATCGGAGTCCATCCGCAAGCTCGCCGAGCAGGGGCTGGTGAACCACGAGAAGTACGGCGCGGTGACGCTGACGGAATCTGGCCGGCGGGCGGCGCTGGGCATGGTGCGCCGGCACCGGCTGCTGGAGACGTTCCTGGTCAACGAGCTGGGATACGGCTGGGACGAGGTGCACGACGAGGCCGAGGTGCTCGAGCACGCGGTGTCCGACCGGCTGGTGGCGCGCATCGACGCCAAGCTGGGCTACCCCCACCGCGACCCGCACGGCGACCCGATACCGGCCACCGACGGGCAGGTGCCGACGCCACCGGCGCGTCAGCTGTGGGCCTGCCGCGACGGCGACACCGGCAAGGTGGCCCGCATTTCCGACGCCGACCCGGAAATGTTGCGGTACTTCGACAGCGTGGGAATCAACCTGGATTCACAGCTGCAGGTGCTCACGCGCCGCGAATTCGCCGGCATGATCTCGGTGGCGGTGTCGTCGGGCGACGGTGCGACGGCCACCGTCGAGCTGGGCAGCCCGGCCGCGCGGGCGATCTGGGTGGTGGGCTAGCGGCGTGTGTGGCGTTCTCGCCTTCGCCGAGCGGACCGTCTCTCAGCCCGACAGCAGCCCCTTGGCGATGTGGGTCACCTGAACCTCGTTGCTGCCGGCGTAAATCATTAGTGACTTCGCATCGCGCGCAAGCTGTTCCACGCGGTACTCCGCCATGTAGCCGTTGCCGCCGAACAATTGCACGGCGTCCATCGCGACGTCGGTGGCGGCCTCGGAGCTGTACAGCTTGATCGCCGATGCCTCGGCGAGTGTCAGCGGTTTGCCGGCCTGCTGGCGCTCGATGGTGTGAAACACCATGTTCTGCACGTTCATCCGGGCGATCTCCATCCTGGCCAGTTTCAGCTGGATCAGCTGGAACTGCCCGATGTTCTTGCCCCACAACGTGCGACTCTTCGCGTAGTCCACGCACAACCGGTGGCATTCGTTGATGATGCCCAGCGCCATCATCGCAATGCCGATCCGTTCGGCGGCGAAGTTGGCCCGGGCGCTCTCCCGGCCGTCGCCGTCGCCGGGCTGCTCACTTTCGCCCAGCAACCGGTCGGGACTCAGCCGGACGTTGTCGAAGAACAACTCCCCCGTCGGCGAGGACATCATGCCCATCTTCTTGAACGGCTTGCCCTGGGTCAGGCCGGGCATCCCGGAATCGAGCACGAACACCAGCACCGGCCGGTTGCGTGGGTCCGTGGCGGAAGCACCGGCCGCATCGTCGGCGAGCTTGGCGTAGACGACCAGCACATCGGCGTACGGCCCGTTGGTGATGAACGTCTTCTGGCCGTTGAGGATGTAGTCCTGGCCATCCCGTTTGACATAGGTCTTCATGCCGCCGAACGCGTCCGAGCCGGAATCCGGTTCGGTGATGGCCCAGGCAGCGATCTTGTTCAGCGTCATCAAATCGGGCAGCCAGCGCTCCTTCTGAGCCAGGGTGCCGCGGCTCATGATGGTCGCCGCACCCAGGCCCAGGCTCACCGATGCCGTGCTCAGCAGCCCGATGCTGACCCGGGCGATCTCGGACACCAGCACCGCGACCATCGAGCCCTGGGCGCCGAAACCGTCTGCACTGTCAGCTTTTTCGGGCTCGGAGTCACCGTCCTTGCTGGCGCGCTCGCGGTCGAGCATCTTCTTCACCGATTCCGCGGCCAGCACATCGAGCCCGAACTGGCTGAACAGTTTGCGCGCGATCGGGTAAGGCGGCATTTCGCCGGTTTCCAGGGCGTCCAGGTTGGGCCGGATCTCCTTGTCCACGAACTGACGGACGGTGTCGCGCACCATCAGATCGGTTTCGGACCACTCGATCACAGCTCAGCGCTCGGCGCGCTGGTAGGCGGTGACGACGGCCGCGCCACCCAGCCCGATGTTGTGCTGCAGGGCGGCGCTGACGTTGTCCACCTGGCGCTTGTCCGCGGTTCCGCGCAGTTGCCAGGTGAGCTCGGAGCACTGCGCCAGCCCCGTCGCACCGAGCGGGTGGCCCTTGGAGATCAGCCCGCCCGACGGGTTGACCACCCAGCGTCCGCCGTAGGTGGTCTGGTTGTCGTCGATCAGCTTGGGCGCCTCGCCCTCGCCGCACAGGCCGAGGGCTTCGTAGAGCAGCAGCTCGTTGGCGGAGAAGCAGTCGTGCAGTTCGATCACCTGAAAGTCGTCGGGACCGAGCCCCGACTGCTGGTAAACCTGTTGGGCGGCTTGCACATTCATGTCGTAGCCGATGATGTTGCGGGCGCTGCCGTCGAACGTGGAGCCGAAATCGGTGGTCATCGACTGCCCGACGATCTCCACCGCCTGCCCGGCCAGGTCATGCCGGGCGACGTAATCCTCGCTGGCCAGCACCACCGCCGCCGATCCGTCCGAGGTCGGTGAGCACTGCAGTTTGGTGAGCGGGTCGGAGATCATCTTCGCGGCCAGGATGTCATCGAGGGTGTACTCGTCCTGGAACTGGGCGTAGGGGTTGTTCACCGAATGCTTGTGGTTCTTGAAGCCGATCTTGGCGAAATGCTCGGCCGTGGTGCCGTACTTCTTCATGTGCTCGCGGCCGGCCGCGCCGAACATCCAGGGCGCCACCGGAAAGGCGAACTCGTCGATCTCGGCCAGCGCCTTGACGTGCCGGCCCAGCGGGGACTCCCGGTCGTTGGCGCCGCCCTGCAAGGAGCCCGGCTGCATCTTTTCGAAGCCCAGCGCCAGCACGCAGTCGGCCAGCCCGCCGCGAATGGCCTGCGCGCCCAGATACAGCGCGGTGGACCCGGTGGAGCAATTGTTGTTGACGTTGACGATCGGGATCCCGGTCATGCCGAGCTCGTAGAGGGCCCGCTGTCCGCAGGTGGAGTCGCCGGCCACGTATCCAACGAAACCCTGTTCGATCTCGGGGTAGTCGATGCCCGCGTCCTGCAGCGCTTTGGTGCCGGATTCCTTGGCCATCTGCGGGTAGTCCCAGCCTTCACGCCGGCCCGGCTTCTCGAACTTCGTCATGCCCACGCCCACGACGAAAACCTTGTTACGACTCTTAGCAGGCACCTTTGCCCCCTCGGCTTGATCGACTTGTCTCCCAGTGTGCAACTCGGCCGACCAAGACGGCCGACCGGGGGCGGTCCAACGTCGAGGCTGAAGAATTGCAGACCCGTACTCGCACTTTCGCTGCAGAGTTACAGCCTCGGCGAGCAGAGAGCTCTACAACGTCGACGGGCGGATCACCACCACCGATCTGGTGCGGCGACCCTCGTCGCACAGCAACGCGATCACCCGGCCGTCCTCGGCGGCGGCCGCGTACACGCCATCGAGACCGGCCGGTGTCAGCGGCCGGCCGTTGGCGGCAGCGTCGGCCTCCTCGGCCGTCAGGTCACGACGCGCGAACATCAGCAGGCACGCCTCATCGAGGCTTAGCGACAGACGCGGGCGCTCGGCCAGGTCCTCGAGCGTCACGGCGTGGCGCAGGTCGAACCGCCCGACCCGGGTGCGCCGCAGCGCGGTCAGGTGACCACCCACACCGAGCGCGGCGCCGAGATCGCGGGCCAGCGCGCGGATATAGGTGCCCGACGAGCAGTCGACCTCCACGTCGAGATCGATCAGGCCCTCCGCGCGACGCGTCGCCAGCACCTCGAACCGCTCGATGCGAACCGGCCGGGCCCGCAGTTCGACGGCCTGACCTTCGCGGGCCAGCTGGTAGGCGCGCCGGCCGGCGACCTTGATCGCGCTGACCGCCGACGGCACCTGCTCGATGTCACCGCGCAGCCTGTCCAGCGCCGCCGCGATCGCCTCGTCGGTGACGTGGTCCGCCGGAACCGACTGCAGCAGTTCACCTTCCGCGTCATCGGTGGAGGTGGACTGGCCCAGCCGGATGGTGGCCGCATACGACTTCGTCGTGGCGGTCAACAGGCCGAGGATCTTGGTGGCGCGCTCGATGCCGATCACGAGGACCCCGGTGGCCATCGGGTCCAGCGTCCCGGCATGACCCACCCGGCGGGTGCCGAAGATCCGCCGGCACCGCCCCACGACGTCGTGACTGGTCATCCCGGCCGGTTTGTCGACAACGACCAATCCGGCGCCCAGCCCGGGGCCGGTTTCGGTCATAGCACGATCGCGGTGAGCACCAGCCCACGCTCGACCGACCAGCGCCCGGTCAACGACGCCAACGGCGGACCCGACAGGGCTTCGGGATCGATCAGGATCCGGGAGACGAAGCGGCCGGCGGCCGGCGAGTCGGCCGTGAAGGTGATGTGCGCGTCCTCGAAACCCAGCCAGCGCTTGGTCAGCGGGAACCAGGCTTTGTACGTTGCTTCCTTGGCGCAGAACAGGATTCGGTCCCAATGCAAGTCGTTCGGCAGTGCCGCGGGAATCTCGGCGCGCTCGGCCGGCAGGCTGATCGCGTCCAGCACGCCGTTGGGTAGCACATCGTGCGGTTCGGCGTCGATGCCCACCGAGCGCACCGGCCCGTCGCGTCCCACCACCGCGCCCCGGTAGCCGGCGCAGTGGGTGAGGCTGCCGACGACACCGTCGGGCCAGCATGGTTCGCCCTTGTCTCCCTTGAGGATCGGGACGGGCGACACGCCGATCTCACCTAGCGCGACACGGGCACAGTGCCGCACGGTGATGAACTCGTTGCGCCGCTTGGCCACCGACCGGGCGATCAGCGGCTCCTCCTCGGGCAGCGGCTGCAGGTCCGGCGGGTCCGAATACAGCTCGGCATGGCCCAGGTTGTCGACCAGGGTGCCGGGCAGCAGCGACGACACCAGCGTGCGGGTGTTCACCGGGACTGCCGCTGGCGCAGTCGTTCCTGAAATTGGGCGTGCTGGGCCCTCATCTCAGGGGTGATCGTGAAGTGCCCGCCGAAGTCGTTCAGGTAGCCCGGCGCGTACTGCGGGTCGGGCAGCACCTGGCGCAGCCAGCTGTACGGCTTGCGCCGGCGCCACTCACGCGGGTAACCCACCGACACCTCTTCGAACCGCACGTCGTCGTACCAGGTGGTGCGCGGAATGTGCAGGTGACCGTAGACCGAGCAGATCGCGTTGTAGCGGGTGTGCCAGTCGGCGGTCTTGGTGGTGCCGCACCACAGCGCGAACTCGGGGTAGAACAGCGCGTCGCAGGGGTCGCGCACCAGCGGGAAATGGTTGACCAGCACCGTCGGCTGCATCCAGTCGAGCTGTTCGAGGCGGGTCCGCGTCTTGGCGACCCGCTCGCGGCACCAGGCATCACGGGTGGCGTACGGCTCACAGGACAACAGGAACTCGTCGGTGCACACCACGTTGCGTTCCTTGGCGATGGCCAGACCTTCGGCCTTGGTGGCGGCTCCGTTCGGCAGGAACGTGTAGTCGTACAGCAGGAACATCGGCACGATGGTGGCCGGGCCGCCCCGCTCGGTCCACACCGGGAAAGGGTGCTCGGGGGTGACGACGCCCATCTCGTCACACATGTTGACCAGATAGTCGTAGCGGTCACGGCCGAAGATCTGCAGTGGGTCTTTGTTGGTGGTCCACAGTTCGTGGTTGCCCGGCACCCAGATCACCTTCGCGAACCGCCGCCGCAGCAGATCCAGCGCCCAGCGGATCTCATCGGTGCGTTCGGCGACATCCCCGCAGACGATCAGCCAATCGTCCGGCGACGACGGATGCAGCGACTCGGTGACGGGCTTGTTGCCGAGGTGACCGGTGTGCAGGTCCGAGACAGCCCACAGTGTCGGCTGTCCCCCGCCCTGCTCATGTCCTGTCACGATTCACCACCCTAGCGATCCGCAGTGGATTGCCTCGTTTCGCTTACGGCTGCATTGCAGCGACTTGTACACTCCCGGCAAGAGGATCGCCGGGAGCAGGGGGTGTCGTGTTCGCCAAAGTGCGTCTGGCTGCAGCGCTGAGTGCGCTGGTCACAGCGGTGATCATCGGCTTCCAATTCGCTCCCCCGGCCCCGACGGCGCGCGGGCCCGTCGAGCTGCGGTCGACGGCTCAGCCAATGGAAACCACCATGAAGAGCCCGATCGTTGCGACGAGCGACCCGAGTCCGTTCGATCCCTGCACCGATATTCCGTTCGACGCGGTGCAGCGGCTGGGACTGGCTTTCACCCCTCCTGAGCCGCTCGAAGGCCTGCGCTGCCAGTTCGACGCCGGCAACTACCAGTTGGCCGTGGAGCCGATCGTGTGGCGGACCTACGCCCAGACGCTGCCCGCCGACGCCGTCGAGACCACGATCCAGGGCCACCGCGCCGCCCAGTACTGGACCTTGAAGCCGACTTATCACAACAGCTTCTGGTACATCTCCTGCATGGTGACGTTCAAGACCAGCTACGGCGTCATCCAGCAGTCGCTGTTCTACTCCACCGTGTATTCCGAGCCCGACGTCGACTGCCCGTCCACCAATCTGCAGCGGGCCAACGACCTCGCTCCGTTCTACAAATTCTGATCCTGCCTACTCTGGCTGTGTGAGCATCACATCCCTTCGGCGTGAGCAACTCAAGCAGCGGACTCTGACCAGCGGTCTCGGCCGTCGGGCCGCTCTCGGCGCGATCGGCGCCGCGTTCGGACTGCCACGAGCCACCACGCGTTACACCGTCGACCGCGTCGAGATTCCGATGCGCGACGGCGTCCATCTCATCGCCGACCACTACTCTCCCCAGACGTCCAAGCCGACCGGTACGTTGCTGGTCCGGGGACCCTACGGGCGCAAGCTGCCGTTCTCGCTGGCCTTCGCCACCCTGTATGCCGCCCGCGGCTATCACGTGGTGATGCAGAGCGTCCGGGGCACCTTCGGCTCGGCCGGCGAGTTCGAGCCGATGGCCAACGAGGCGGACGACGGCGCCGACACGGTGCAGTGGTTGCGCGAGCAACCGTGGTTCACCGGCCGCTTCGCCACCGTCGGGCTGTCCTACCTCGGCTTCACCCAGTGGGCGCTGCTCAACGATCCGCCCCCGGAACTGGCCGCCGCGGTGATCGCAGCCGGTCCGCACGACTTCTGCGAATCTACTTGGGGCACAGGCACATTCGCGGTCAATGACTTCCTCGGCTGGAGCGACATGGTGAGCCGGCAGGAGGACCCCCGCCGCCTCCGGCACGCCATCCGGCACCTTCGGGCGCCCCGCAAAGTGGCGAAGACCGTCCAGAGGGTTCCGTTCGGGCCGGCCGCACGCGATCTGCTCGGCTCGGGGGCACCCTGGTTCGAAACGTGGGCGACGCAACCCGAACCCGGCGACCCTTTCTGGGAGCGGTTGCGCTTTCCCGACGCGCTGGATCGCGCCGAGGTGCCGGTGTTGCTGCTCGGCGGTTGGCAGGACCTGTTCGTCGGCCAGACGACGCGGCAGTACCGGCACCTGTCCCGGCGGGGGGTGAACGTCGCGATGACGGTCGGCCCCTGGACGCACGTCCAGATGATCACCAAAGCCCTCCCCCTCACGACGCGGGAAACGCTGGACTGGCTGGACTTCCACCTCGGCGGCGCACCGGCGCTGAGCCGCCCGAGCCCGGTACACGTCTTCGTGACCGGCCAGGGCTGGCGTCACCTGCCCGACTGGCCGCCGGCCACCGACGAACTGGCCCTGTACCTGCAGCCCTACGGGCACCTGGGCGACACCCCGCCGGAGACCAAAACCCGGCCCGCGAACTTCCGCTACGACCCGAAGAACCCGACCCCGACGACCGGCGGGCCGCTGCTGTCGGCGAAGGGCGGCTACCGCGACGACACCGAGCTCGCCCAGCGCGACGACGTGCTGAGCTTCACCGGCGCCACCCTGACCGAGGACCTGTTCGTCTATGGCAGCCCCGTCCTGGAATTGGCGCACAGTTCCGACAACCCGCACGTCGATTTGTTCGTCCGGGTCAGCGAAGTGGATGCCAAAGGCCAATCCCGCAACGTGAGCGACGGGTACCGCCGGCTCGGGGACTCCGCGCGTAGCGTCCGCGTCGAACTCGATCCGATCGCGCACCGCTTCGCGGCCGGGTCGCGCATTCGCGTCCTGATCTCCGGAAGCTGGGTCCCGCGCTATGCGCCCAACCTGGGCACCGGCGAACCGGTGCTGACCGGACGCGAGCTCAAGCCGGCCACCCACTCGGTGCACTTCGGCGAGTCCCGATTGCTGCTGCCGGCTTCAGACGATGGCGGCACGGACCCGGTGGACGACCTCGGCTAACTCGGCATCGGCGTGCACGGGCGCCGACAGCTGGGGCGCGCCGGGCAACTGCACCCAACTGGTACAGCCGGCGTAGTCGGGGGTGCGGGTCAGCCGCACCGGTTCGACGAGCGGTATCGCCGACACCACCAGGACGGCGAGCTGATGTCTGGGCCGGAAGTCGAGCCGGTCGGCGCGCACCGAATCGGCGGTCCAGATATGCAGATCCTCTATGTCGGGCAATCGCTCAGGCCGGTTAACCGCAAGTGCAGCAACGATTTTCGCAGCTGCTCGCACCGTCACCCAGTCCTCGGTGCTGTCCGCGGCGCCGGCCGCGAGCAGATCCTGATGCTCGGGACGGACGCGCTGGGCGTGGCTGTGCGCCACCGTCGGGAACAGCAGGAACTCGTCGGCAGCCACCTCGAAGCGCTTCTCGCCGATGCCGCCCTTGCGCAGCAGGATCGTCTGGCGTCCGTCGAGCAGCGCCCGCACCGCCGCGCTCCACTCTTTGAGCGCTGTCGTGGCTCGAGCGCTCGTCATCTCAGCGCTTGGCGGGCCACTACTGGACCTTCTTGAGGGGCGCGGCGCAACGGCGGGACGGTCTTGGGCGGCTGGCGCCGAGGCGGCAGCGCGTCGAGCAGCCGGGCGGTCGAGGCGGTCACCTCGGCGACCGCGGCTTCGAACGCGTCGGCGTTGGCGGCGGACGGATGGGTGATCCCACTGACCTTGCGTACGTACTGGCGCGCCGCGGCCGCGATCTCCTGGGCAGTGGCGGGCGGCTCCAGCCCACGAAGTTCGGTGATATTGCGGCACATGGTCTCCACGATAAGCGCGGCATCGCTTTGGCTACGGTAAGAGCCATGACCGACGAGATCCTGCTGATCGACACCGACGAGCGGGTGCGCACTCTGACCCTGAACCGTCCGCAGTCCCGCAACGCGCTGTCCGCGGCGCTGCGCGACCAGTTCTTCAGTGCCCTCGCCGACGCCGAGGCGGACGACGGCGTCGACGTCATCATCGTCACCGGCGCCGATCCGGTGTTCTGCGCCGGACTGGACCTCAAGGAGCTGGGCGGGCAGACCGCTCTGCCCGATATCTCGCCACGCTGGCCGGCGCTGACCAAGCCGGTGATCGGCGCCATCAACGGTGCCGCGGTCACCGGCGGGCTCGAGCTCGCGCTCTACTGCGACATCCTGATCGCCTCCGAGCAGGCCCGTTTCGCCGACACCCACGCCCGGGTCGGCCTGCTGCCGACCTGGGGCCTGAGCGTGCGACTGCCGCAGAAGGTCGGCGTCGGACTCGCCCGGCGGATGAGCATGACCGGCGACTACCTGTCGGCCGCCGACGCACTGCGTGCCGGGCTGGTCACCGAGGTGGTGGCGCATGACCAACTGCTGCCCACTGCCCGCGCCGTTGCAGCCTCCATCGTCGGCAACAACCAGGATGCGGTCAGGGCGCTGCTCGCGTCCTACCACCACATTGACGACGCCCAGATCGGCGGCGGTCTGTGGCTGGAAGCCGCTGCGGCACGGCAGTTCCGCACCAGCGGCGACGACATCGCGGCGAATCGTGAGGCGGTACTGCAACGCGGACGTTCCCAGGTGCGCTAACCGACTGGTGATGCCACAACCGGCTCCGCAACGCGCACGGCGTTCGAGCACCGACGTCGTCCTCACGGTCGTCCTGTTCGTCGCGCAGTTCGCGGCCAGTGTGCTCTCCTTCATCGGCGCGTTGGGGCCGGCGATGTGGTTGATGCTGCCCGGGTGCAGCGACAACTGCGACAGCGCCGGCGTCGAGCACTTCTACTCCCAGACCGGCTTCGGTATCGCCGTGGTCGCCGGTGGGATCATTGCCGGTTTGCTGGTGGCGGTGATCGGTTCGGTGACAGCCGGAATTCGACGGTCGGTGATGTGCCTCTGGCCCGCCCTGGGCCTGACCATCGTCGGTGTCACTTTCGTTGCCGCACTGTTCATCTGGTTGAACGCCGTACCTGACACAGCGCCACGCTGAACTCGACCGTGACGTACCCGGCGAGCGTCGCCGGCAGTGGCTGACCGGTTCGGTGAAATGCGGCCCGGCGCGCCCACGGCCAGGGCCGACCGCCCTACTCGCCCGCCCGGTTGGACGTCTGATGCATGAATGTATTTTATGTGTTGACGTATCGGATTTGGCGTCGTATTTTTTCTGGTAGCGCCGAGCGGGCGGCGCGCCCCACCCTTCCCCTCTGCTCCCCTCTGCGCGCGATGCATCGCGGCTCGAGAAAGGCATTGCCATGTCATTCGTCATCACATCGCCGGAGTCGATCACTGCGGCCGCCTCGGACCTGGCCCGCATCGGATCGGCCATCAGCGAGGCCAATCTGGTTGCGGCACTGCCCACTTCGTCAGTGTTGCCGGCGGCCCAGGACGAGATCTCGGCCGCCATTGCCGCGCTGTTCGGCAATCACGCGCAGCACTACCTGGCGATCAGCGAGCAGGCGGCGAACTTCCACGCGCAGTTCGTGCAGTCGATCGGCACCGCCGCCGGGTCCTACGCCACCGCCGAAGCGGTCAACGCGTCGCCGTTGCAGGCCATCGAGCAGGGTGTGCTGGGTGCGGTCAACGCCCCCACCCAACTGCTGCTGGGCCGTCCGCTGATCGGCGACGGCGCCAATGGTGCGGCCGGTAGCGGTCAGGCCGGCGGCGCGGGCGGAATCTTGTGGGGCAACGGCGGTGCCGGCGGTTCGGGTGCCGCCGGCCAGAGCGGTGGCTCCGGCGGGGCGGCCGGATTGATCGGTAACGGTGGAGCGGGCGGTGCCGGCGGGGTGGGTGGTGCCGGTGGAACCGGCGGCGCGGGCGGTTGGCTGTGGGGCAACGGCGGCGCGGGCGGTTCAGGTGTCGTCGGCGGCGCCGGCGGCACCGCCACCCTGCTCGGCTCCGGGGGTGCGGGCGGCGCCGGCGGCCCGGGCGGCACCGGCGGCTCCGGAGGCTGGCTGTGGGGCAATGGCGGCGCCGGAGGTTCGGCCGAGGCCGGGTACTTCGGCGGAGCCGGCGGGGCGGCCCGGCTGCTGGGCGCAGGCGGAGCCGGCGGCGCCGGTGGATACGGCGGCACCGGCGGCACCGGCGGCTGGCTCTGGGGCAACGGCGGGGCCGGTGGCGCCGGAATCGACGGCGGCAGCGGTGGAGCCGGCGGCAACGCTGTGCTCCTGGGCAGCGGCGGCGCGGGCGGTGTCGGGGGCGTGGGCACATCCTTGACACCGCACGGTGGTACCGGCGGAAACGGGGGTACGGGCGGGTTTCTCTACGGCGACGGCGGGGCCGGCGGCACCGGCGGCGCCGGGGTCGCGGGGGTCAGCGGCGGCTCCGGCGGGTCAGGTACCTCCGGCGGCGACGGCGGCGCCGGGGGGATCGGCGGACGGGGTTCGCAGCTGCTCGGATCCGGCGGGGCCGGCGGCACCGGCGGCCAGGGCGGTGCGGGCGGCGCCGGCGGCAACGGCAACCACGGCGGCGCGGGCCAGACGGGCCAGGCCGGCGGCAATGGCGGGAACGGCGGCGTCGGCGGCGTGGGCGGCACCGGCAACGAGGGCGGCTGGTTGAACAAGATCTTCACCCCCTCGGGCGGCCAAGCCCTCGGTGGTGCGGGCGGCAACGGCGGTACCGGCGGAGCCGCCGGCGACGGCGGCAACGGTGGCGACGGCACCTGGAACATGAACGGCGGCAATGGCGGTAACGGCGGCAATCCCGGCACCGGCGGCGCCGGTGGGGCAGGTGGCGCCGGCGGCCGCTTCGGCCAGGCGGCAAGTGGCGCGATCGGCAACAGCCCGCACAGCGGCGGAAACGGCGGAAACGGCGGCGCCGGCTCGGTCTCGGTTTCACCCGGCGTCAAGGGGAATGACGGTGGCAACGGCGGCAACGGCGGCCTGTACGGCAACGGTGGCAACGGGGGTGCCGGCGGCAACGGCACGTTCGGTTCCGACGCGATCGCCGGCGCCGACGCCGCCAGCGGCAGTGCTGGCGGGAACGGCGGCACCGGCGGCAAGGGCGGTGCCCTGGCCGGCAACGGTGGCAACGGGGGTGCCGGCGGGCACGGCGGCGACGGCGGCGACGGCGGCCGGGGCTTCGACGGCCAGGTCGGCAAGGCCGGCGGCGGCACCGGTGGTGACGGCACCAACGGCGGCCGGGGCGGCAACGGCGGAGCGGGCGGCAATGGCGGGGCCGGGGGTACCGCCACCGCGGGACAGGCCGGCAAGCAGGGTGCCGGCGGCAATGGCGGCAATGCAGGCAACGGCGCCGTCGGAGGGAACGGCGGCAACGGCGGCGACGGCAGCTTCGCCAACGGCGGCAACGGCAACGGCGGCACCGGCGGCAACGGCGGCAATCGCGGAGTCGGCGGCACCGGCGGCGCCGGTGGACTCGGTCCCGACGGCACCACCGGCGCCCGCGGAGCCGACGGCTACACCCCCGTCAGCGGCGGCAACGGCGGCAATGGCGGTAACGGGGCCACCTCGGTAAACCCGAACGTGGCCGGCGGAAACGGCGGCAACGGCGGCAACGGCGGCTCTCACGGCAACGGAGGCACCGGCGGGGCCGGTGGCAACGGTGCATCCGGCACCAACGCGGTGGCCGCGGGCGGCGACGGCACCAGCGGGAGCTCCGGCGGAAACGGCGGCACTGGCGGCAAGGGTGGCTCGATGGCCGGCAACGGCGGTACCGGCGGAGCCGGTGGAAACGGCGGCGAGGGGGGTGATGGCGCGGTCGGCCTGAACGGCCAGCCGGGCAAGTTCCCGGGCGGCACCGGCGGCGACGGTATGAACGGCGGCCGTGGCGGCAACGGCGGCGCCGGCGGCAACGGCGGGGCCGGCGGCACGGCAACCGCCGGGCAGGCCGGCAAGCAGGGCGTCGGTGGCAACGGCGGCAACGCCGGTGACGGCGCCGTCGGCGGCAACGGCGGCAAGGGCGGCGACGGCAGCTTCGCCAACGGCGGCAACGGTAGTGGCGGCACTGGCGGCAATGGCGGCAACCGAGGAGTCGGCGGAACCGGGGGGGCCGGCGGAACCGGGTCCGCCCCCGGCGCCCGGGGCGCCGACGGCTACACCCCCACCAGCGGCGGGAACGGCGGCAACGGTGGCAATGGCGCGGACTCTTTCAACCCGAACCTGGCGGGCGGCAACGGCGGCAAGGGCGGCAACGGCGGCCTGGACGGTAATGGCGGCAACGGCGGGCGCGGCGGAAACGGGGCCACCGGCACTAACGGAACCAACAACACCACGGCCGGGGGCACTGGCGGCAACGGCGGCAACGGCTCGGCCGGCGGGTCCGGCGGGGCCGGCGGCAACAGCGGCGTGTTCCACGGCAACGGCGGCAACGGAGGCGCCGCCGGTTCGGGCGGCAACGGCGGCAGCGGCGGCGCCGGCGGCAACGGGACATCAGGCACCACGGGCATGCCGCATGGAAGTGACGGGGGCACCGGCGGAACCGGCGGCCAGGGCGGTCAAGGCGGCCAGGGCGGAACCGGCGGGGCGGCGGGCAAAGCGGCCAACCTCAATGGCGGCAAGGACGGCACTCAGGGCGCCGGCGGCAACGGCGGCCAGGGTGGCGGCGGAGGCAACGGCGGGAACGGCGGCACCGGCGGCAACGGCGCCTCGGCCAGCGGCGTCACCCCGCAGGCCGGCAACGGTGGCAACGGCGGTGCCGGCGGCACCGCGGGCAAGGGCGGCAATGGCGGCGCCGGCGGAGCCGGCTCCACCACCGGAACCACCGGCGACACCGGCATGCAGGGCAAGGGCGGCAACGGCGGTGCGGGCGGCAACGGCGGAAACGGCGACACCACCGGTGTGGCAAGCCCCACGGCCGGCAACGGCGGGACGGGCGGCGCCGGCGGTGAAGGTGCCACCGGCGGCACCGGTGGCGCGGGCGGTCACGGCGGTATCGGCGGCGTCGGCAACAACGCCGACGGCGGCGCGGGCGGCACCGGTGGCCGGGGCGGAAAAGGCAATCTCGGCGCGGGTGGCGTCGGCGGAGTCGGCGGCAACGGCGGAAACGGCGGCAATGCCACCAACTCCTACCTGGCGGGCAACGGCGGCAATGCGGGCAACGGCGGCGTCGGCGGCGACAGCACCACCGCCCCGGGTGCGTCGGGCGGCACCGGAGGCACCGGCGGCACCGGTGGCACCGGAATCAGCAACGGCGGCAACCTCTCTCGGCCGGGCGGTTTTGGCGGCAACGGGGGGACGGGCGGCACGGGCGGCGCTGGGAAATATGGCTTCGTGATCCTGGCCGGCTTCTCCGGCGACAACGGCGGCCTGGGCAACGGATCCGGCGGCATCGCGGGCGGCGCCGGTGGCGGCGGCGGTGCCGGGGGCAAGGGCGGCGGCAGCTGACCGCCGGCCCTCAGCGGCGGAACCCGGAGAGCTTGCGCTTGATCTGTCGGTTGTAGATCGCCTGCAGCTGTTTCTGGATGCTGCCGAAGGTTGCGCCGACGTCGGCACCCTTCAGGCCGATGGACTCCAGACCGGCGGATATGACGCGGTCCCCGCCGGGAAGGAAGACGCGGGCGTAGTCCTGCGGACGGGTGTGTGGCAGCTGCTCAAAGGCCACGCGGGCACGCGGATTGTCGTTCAGGTACCGCTGCTGGCTGGGGTCGTCGGCTGCCGACTTCCGCACCGCCAGATAACCCGTGTGCTGACTGAAGTATGCGGTGTTGCGCGGGTTGGTGATGTACGCGATGAACTTGAGCGCGTTGAGCTTTCGTTCGTCGGACAGCTTGGTCGGGATCGCCAGGCCGGCCCCGCCGGTCGGGCATGCGGGCGCTCCACCGGGGCCGGTCGGCAACGGCGACACACCGAAGTCGAACCGGGCGGCGGCGGTGATCCCGACCAGCGCGCCCGTCGAGGCCACCGTGGAGGCGAGGATGCCGGTGGCGAACTCGTTGGCGATGTTGTTGGCGATCGCCGCGTACCGCTTGCCATGGATCGATTCGCGCAGAAAGGTCCCTGCCGCAATAGTCGCCGGGTCGGTGAACCTCAACGTCCACTGGTCGGAATACGCGCCGCCGAACGCCCAATTCGGCCCTTCGAAGGTCCAGGAGATCGCTTCGGAATTCGACCAGCCGTGCGCCAGGTTGCCCGCGCCGACAACGCTCTGCAGGCGCGGTCCCCACTCGTCGAACTCCGGCCAGGAGGTCGGACCGCGGTCCGGCAGCCCGGCCCGTTCCCAGGCGGCCTTGTTGTAGTAGAACAGCGGCGTCGACCGCGCATATGGCACCGCGTAGTGGTGCCCGCCGAACTCGTAGTCGGCCAGCAACGAGTCGACATAGTCCGTGGTGTCCACGCCCACCTGGCGGAACAGGTCGTCCAGCGGGGCCAGGACGCCACTCAGCGCGAAGTGGAACCACCAGATGTCATCCAGCACAACGACATCGGGCACGTCGGCGCCGATGAGCGCAGCGTTGAACTTCTGCGCGACCTCGTCGTAGTCCTTCCCGGCATCGATCAACTTGACCTGCAAGTCCGGGAATTCCTGCTGGAACCGGTTGATCAGCTCGCGCTCCACCCCGGTCGACAGACCGGGATGGTTGGACCAGAACGTGATCGGGCCGTTTCCGGACTTCACCGGGCTACGGTCGCCCATGCCCGCGCAGCCGGCCGTCACACCGGCCGCCGCCAATGTCAGGAGCGCTCTGCGGCTCAGCACCGTCACCCCTTCACCGCACCGGAGGTCAGGCCCTTGATCATCTGCCGCTGCAAGACGATGAAAATCAACAGGATCGGCAACATCGCCAGCAGCGTCACCGCCATCACCGGGCCCCAGTTGGTGACGCCTTCGGCCTGCTGCAGGAAGGTCAGGCCCACCGGCAGCGGTGCCACCGACTCGTCGTCGGACATCAGGAACGGCCACAGGTATTCGTTCCACTCGTTGACCACCGTGATGATGCCGAACGCCACCATCGTGGGCCCGGACATCGGTAACACCACCTGCAGCAGCAGTTGCCACCAGCGCGCGCCGTCCATCCGTGCCGCTTCGATGACCTCGGCAGGAAGCGACAGAAAATGGTTGCGCATCAAGAAGGTTCCGAATGCGACACCGGCCAGCGGCAGGATGATGCCGGGAAAGGTGTTGCGCAGACCCAATTGAGAGATCAGCGCGTAGTTGGAGATCACGGTGATCTGGTTGGGCACCATCAGTGCGGCGATGATCAACAGGAACACCGCGTTGCGCCCGGGAAACCGCACGAACACCAGGCCGAAGGCGCTGAGCACGCCCAAGACGAACTTCACCGCCGCCAGCGACGAGGTGATGATGACCGAGTTGCGTACATAGGTCCAAAACGGAATCTGTTGTGTGGCAGTCCGGTAATTCTGCGGATGCCAGTGCGGCGGCCACCAGGTGGTCGGCTGCGAGTAGACGTCGGGCTGCTCTTTCAGCGACGTGAAGAACACGAACGTCAGCGGTCCGGCGATCAGCGCGACCACCACCAGCATCGCCGCGTAGCCGAGCAGACGTGCGGGGCGAAAGCGATCGGAACTCACTGGCGCTGCTCCCTGTCCATGACGCGCACCTGGTAGTAGGTGATGGCCAGCAGTACCAGGAACATGATCGTGGCGACGGCGGCGCCGTAACCGGCGCGGAAGTTTCGGAAAGTCTCGAGATACACCTGGTAGACCATGGTGGTGGTGCCGGTGCCCTCCGGGCCGCCGCGGGTCATGACGTTGATGACGTCGAAAACCTGCAGCGAGCTGATCAGCACGGTGATCGACAGGAAGAACGTGGTAGGACGCAGCTGCGGCAACGTCACCATCCGGAATGTGGTCCACCGGCCGGCACCGTCGATCTGCGCCGCTTCCAACAGGTCTCGTCGCACCCCTTGTAGCGCTGCCAGGTAGATGACGAAGGTGTAGCCGAGGTTCTTCCAGATGTAGGTGACGATGATCATGAACATGGCCCAGTGCGCGTCCTGGTAGAAATCGGGAACCCCGAGCCCGACGCGGCGCAGCAGGTCCTGGATCAGACCGAAGTGCGGGTCGAAGACGAACTGGGCGGCCAGCCCCACGGCAGCACCGGAGATCACGAACGGCGCGAACACCGTGGAGCGCACCACATTCCGACCGCGCAGCGGCTGATCGAGCAGCATGGCCAGCGCCAGCCCCAGCACCATCGAGCCGGCCACCGCGGCCACGGTGAACACCGTCGTGTTGAGCACGATGCGCGCGGTGTCGGAACGGGTGAACCATTCCGCGTAGTTCGACAGGCCGATGAATTCGGCCTGCGGGTCGGAGATGTTCCAGTCGAAGAAGGACAGCCGGATGTTGTCGGCCAGGGGGCGGTAGATGAACAGCGCCAGCAGCGCCACGTTCGGTCCGACGAGGACGAGGAACAGCGCGTAGTCACTCCACGGGCGGCGCCGGGCCCGCTGCGTCGTCCTCACCGGCGCAGTCTAGCCCCGGGTGTCGGCGCCGAGATTGCTATCAGGGCTGTGGAGAGGTGACCAGTCGCAACCGCCACCGCAATCTCGGCGCATCAGAGCGGGCCCGTCCCGGTGACGGCCCAGCGCCCCGACAGCGCCCGCCAGGCGCCGAAGACCAACCGCAACACCATGAATGTGCTCAGCCCGGACCAGATCCCGGTCAGCCCCCAGCCGTAGGCCAGCGACAACCAGATCAACGGCAGGAACCCGAGCAAGGCGCTCGCGACGGTGGCGGTGCGCATGAAAGCGGCGTCACCGGCCCCCAGCAATACGCCGTCCAACGCGAAAACGATTCCGGCGATGGGCAATTGGGCCACCATGAACCACCACGGGACCGCCACCGCGGTAAGCACGGAGTGGTCGTCGGTGAAGAGGTGGGGCAACACCGGAAAGCCGGCCCCGAACGCGACGGCCAGCAGCGCCGCCGCCAGTAGCGAGAACCACGTCACCCGCCACGCGACCCACCTGGCATGCGCGGCGTCACCGGCCCCCAGCGCGGCACCCACCAGTGACTGCGCCGCAATGGCCAGCGAATCGAGAACGAGGGCGAGAAACGTCCACAGCTGCAACACGATCTGGTGGGCGGCCAGCGCGGCGGCACCGAACCGGGCCGCTACCGCGGCGGCCGAGACGAAGCAGATCTGAAAAGCCATGCTGCGCAGGATCAAATCCCGCCCCATCACCAGCTGGGCACGCAGCGCGGCACCGTCGAGCCGCAGCGGCACCCGCTCGGCGAGCAGGGCGCCGCCGAACAGCAGCGCCGCCAGCCACTGACCGATCAGATTGGCCACCGCCGACCCGGCCAGGCCCAGCCGCGGCAGGCCGAGAAAGCCGTACACCAGCACCGGGCACAGCACCGCCGAAAGCCCAAAGCCCGCAACCACATAACGCAACGGCCGCACGGTGTCCTGCACGCCGCGCATCCAGCCGTTTCCGGCGAGCGAGACGAGAATCGCCGGGGCACCCAGAATGGCGATCCGCAACCACGGCAGCGCCGCGGACGCGATCTGGTCACTCGAGCCGATCGCAGACACCATCGGCACCGCCGTGACCTGCACGACGGCGACGATCACCGCACCCAGACCCACGCCGAGCCACGTCGCCTGGACACCCTCGTGCACGGCGGCCGCGCGGTCGGAAGCGCCGAAATAGCGCGCCGCGCGCGCCGTCGTGCCGTAGGACAGGAAGGTCAACTGGGTGCTGACCAGGCCAAGCACCAGGCTGCCGACGGCCAGGCCGGCCAACGCCACCGCGCCGAGCCGCCCGACCACCGCGGTGTCGAAGAGCAGGTAGAGCGGCTCCGCAGCCAGCACACCCAATGCCGGCAGGGCCAGCGCGGCGATCTGCCGCCCCCCGGCAACCGGTCGGCCAGGGCCGGGCCCGCCGTCGTGCAAGGCCGCTAGTCGAGCGCCGTGCGCAGCGCCGCCACCACGTCGTCGATGGTGCCGGTGGTGGAATAGCCGGCCGCCAACCGGTGCCCGCCACCGCCGAAGCCCATCGCGACCGTGGCCAGGTCGATCGATTTGGCCCGCATCGACACCGACCAACGCTGTGGTTCGACTTCCTTGAACACCGCTGCCACCTCGGCCTGCTGCGTGGTGCGCACGATGTCGACCACGCTCTCCACTTCCTCCGAGCGGGAGTGGAGCCACTCATGGTGGTCGACCACCGCGTAGACCAGTCCCAGACCGCCTGCGGCGTCGGGCAGCAGGCGGGCCGTGCCCAGCACCCGGGACAGCATCGGTAGCCAGGCGTACGGGTGGCTGTCCATCAGCGAGCGGCTGACGGCGGCGTTGTCCACACCGATATCCACCAGGCGGGCGGCCAGCCGGAGCGCCCTCGCGCTGGCCCACCGGAACGACCCGGTGTCGGTGGTCAACCCGGCGTAGATGCAGTGCGCCACCGCCCGGTCGATCGGTTTATCCCAGACGTCGAGGATCTCGGCGACCATCATCGTGGTCGAATCCGCGGACGTGTCAACGTAGTTCGCGGTGCCGAACAGTCCGTTGGACGCGTGGTGGTCGATCACCAGCATGTGCTGGTCATCCGCGGCCAGGTCCTGCAGCGAGCCGAGCCGGTGCATGCTGGGGACGTCGACGGTCACCACCAGGTCGACGTCGCGACGCACGTCGTCGGGACCCACCAGCAGGTCGCATCCGGGAAGCGTGCGCAGCGACTCCGGCAGGTTCGCCGGCGCTGCGAAGCTGACCTGGACTCGTTTGTCGCACCTGTCCAGCACCATGCCCAATGCCAGCCCGGCGCCGATGGTGTCGGCGTCGGGGTGGACGTGACAGATCACCGCCACCGACTCAGCGGCAGACAACAGCTGCACGGCGCCGGCTGCATCGACGCGCGCCCCGTTGAGGCGCGGTATGCCGGTCAGCTCAATCTTCGGATCGATCTTGCGATTGATAATCGTCATCGGTGTCCTCAGCTTCGATGCCTCGAGCACTGCCAAGTCCCCCGGCGACCGGCGGTTCGGCCGCCGATCCACTATCACGGTACGGGTCGGCCTCCCCCGCCGGTTTGGCACCCACCCGAACCCGCGCCAGATCGGCATCCGCGGCGCGGGCACGCGCCAGCAGCTCCTCCATCCGGTTCACCGTGTCCGACGTCGTGTCGCGGGCGAAGGTCAGGGTCGGCGTGAAGCGCACACCGGTGCCCGCTCCGACCTTGGTGCGCAGCACTCCCTTGGCGCGGTCCAGCGCCGCCGCGGCACCCGGATAGTCGGGCTCGTCGTCCAGCGTGCGGCCCATCACCGTGTAGTAGACCGTCGCGTCGTGCAGGTCGTTGGTGACCTTGGTGTCGACGATGGTCACACCGGCCAGCCCCGGATCCTTGATCTCGTATTCGATCGCCGAGGCGACGATGGTGCTGATCCGTTTGGCCAGCCGGCGTGCCCGTGCGGGGTCAGCCATGGGCGCTCAGCACCGTCGTCATGACCGTTCCTTCTGAACGAGCTCGAAGGACTCGATGATGTCGCCTTCCTTGATGTCCGAGTAGCCCAGCGTCAGACCGCACTCGAAGCCCTCCCGGACCTCGGTGACGTCGTCCTTCTCCCGGCGCAGCGAGTTGATCGACAGGTTCTCGGTCACCACGATGTTGTCCCGCAACAACCGGGCCTTGGCGTTGCGGCGCACCACCCCGGAGGTGATCATGCAGCCGGCGATAACACCGACCTTGGAGGACCGGAAGATCGCGCGGATTTCCGCACGACCCAGCTGGTTCTCCTCGTAGATCGGCTTGAGCATGCCGCGCAGGGCTTTCTCGATCTCGTCGATCGCCTGGTAGATCACCGAGTAGTAGCGGATCTCCACGCCTTCGCGGTTGGCCAGCTCCGTCGCCTTGCCCTCGGCGCGCACGTTGAAGCCGATGATGATCGCATCCGAGGCCGAGGCCAGGTTGACGTTGGTTTCGGTGATGCCACCGACACCGCGGTCGATGACGCGCAGCGCCACCTCGTCGTCCACCTCGATGCCCATCAGGGCCTCTTCCAGCGCCTCGACGGTACCGGCGTTGTCGCCCTTGAGGATCAGGTTCAGCTGGCTGGTTTCCTTCAGCGCCGAGTCCAGGTCCTCCAGGCTGATCCGCTTGCGGCTGCGGGCGGCCAGCGCGTTGCGCTTGCGCGCGCTGCGCCGGTCGGCGATCTGGCGGGCGATGCGGTCCTCGTCGACGACCAGCAGGTTGTCACCGGCACCGGGCACCGACGTGAAGCCGATGACCTGCACCGGGCGCGACGGCAGCGCCTCGTGGACGTCCTCGCCGTGCTCGTCGACCATGCGGCGCACGCGGCCGTACGCGTCGCCGGCGACGATCGAGTCGCCGACCCGCAGCGTGCCGCGCTGGATCAGCACGGTGGCCACCGGACCGCGACCGCGGTCCAGGTGCGCCTCGATGGCCACACCCTGGGCCTCCATGTCGGGGTTGGCCCGCAGGTCCAGCGCGGCGTCGGCGGTCAGCAGCACCGCTTCTTCCAGCGCCTCGATGTTGGTGCCCTGCTTGGCCGAGATGTCGACGAACATGGTGTCGCCACCGAAGTCCTCAGCCACCAGGCCGTATTCGGTGAGCTGACCACGGATCTTGGCCGGGTCGGCGCCCTCCTTGTCGATTTTGTTGACCGCCACCACGATCGGCACGTCGGCGGCCTGCGCGTGGTTGATGGCCTCCACCGTCTGCGGCATGACGCCGTCGTCGGCCGCGACCACCAGGATGGCGATGTCGGTGGCCTTGGCACCGCGGGCACGCATGGCGGTGAACGCCTCGTGACCGGGGGTGTCGATGAAGGTGATCAGCCGCTCAGTGCCCTCGAAATTGACGCCGACCTGGTAGGCACCGATGTGCTGGGTGATGCCGCCCGCCTCGCCCTCACGGACGCTGGCGTTACGGATGGTGTCCAGCAGGCGCGTCTTGCCGTGGTCGACGTGACCCATCACGGTGACCACCGGCGGACGCGTCTGCAGGTCCTCCTCGCCGCCCTCGTCCTCGCCGTAGGTCAGGTCAAAGGACTCCAGCAGCTCGCGGTCCTCGTCCTCGGGGCTGACAACCTGAACGTTGTAGTTCATCTCGCTGCCCAGCAGCTCGAGCGTCTCGTCGCCGACCGACTGGGTGGCCGTGACCATCTCGCCCAGGTTGAACAGCGCCTGCACCAGCGCGGCCGGGTTGGCGTTGATCTTGTCGGCAAAGTCGCTCAGCGATGCGCCGCGGGCCAGCCGGATGGTCTCGCCGTTGCCGTGCGGCAACCGCACACCGCCGACGACCGGGGCCTGCATGTTCTCGTATTCGGCGCGTTTGGCCCGCTTGGACTTGCGGCCACGCCGGGGTGCGCCGCCGGGACGGCCGAACGCACCGGCTGCACCGCCGCGCTGACCGGGACGGCCGCCGCCACCACCGCCACCGCCGGGGCCACCGCCGCCGGGACGACCGCGGAAGCCGCCGCCACCGCC
>RXJD01000109.1 GCA_003987775.1 Mycobacterium sp. | reverse complement strand
CCGTCGATGCGGGGATCGGCGACATCGATCACCGCCAGGTCCAACCCCGCCAGCCGATCAGCCAACCCAGCGGTGGTGAGCACGGCCACCGGCGCCGCATCGGCGAGCATGAACCCGATCCGCGCCGCCGGCAGCCCCGGGTCAACCGGCAAGTACGCCGCCCCGGTCTTGAGCACCGCCAGCATCGCCACGACCGCGTCGGCCGACCGTGACACCAGCAGCGCCACCACATCCCCCGGCCCCACACCCCGGTCAAACAACAAGTGCGCCAACCGGTTCGCGGCTTCCTCCAGCTCCCGGTACGTCAGGCCGCGACCCTGGCAGCTGACCGCCACCGCCTCCGGGGTGCGCGCACACTGCTCGGCGAACAACGCTGGAATCGACACCGCCGGGGCAAGCCAATGGGTCAACACCGCCCGGTGACCCCACCCATTCAGCCGGGCATGCTCAGACTCATCCAGCACATCGATCGACGACAACCGCCGAGCCGGGTCGGCCGCCATCGCCATCACCAGACTTTCCAGCTGTCTCGCCAACTCAGGGACGGTGAAGACCGACAATGGCCCGTGGCCTTCGGTGCTGAAGAAAAGCCGGCCGCCGGCCCTGGCAAAGACAAAGTTGAAACGCCCCGATACCGCACGGCTGCTGTACACCGCCGACACCGTCGCGTTGTGAAACGGCGCCGGAGTCGTGAATGGAATGAAATTGATCCACGCCCGGTTCTGCGGCTGCGCGGTAGCGCGAAGACCGGCCCGTCCCTCCAGAGCGTGCACCGGAAATCTCTGGTGATGTATCGCTTGCTGCAACCGTTGGTCGACGTGCTCCCAAAAGTCGGCAACGCTGAATTCCGGAGATGCCTGCAACACCAGCGGCACCCAGCCGGCGACCATTCCAGCAAACGTATGCGATTCCGGACTCACCCGCCTGCTGACCGGAAAGTCGATCACCATCTCCGAGCCGGCCGCGTACCAGCTATGAATCAGCAGGGCGCACGCCGCGGTGATCAGCGCCTGTTGGCTGATGTCCGACCGGCCGGCCACCTCTTGGATGCGCGCCACGACAACGGGATCCAGTTGCACCGGCAGCGCAGGCGTCCACACCTGTTGGGAGGAAGCCGGTGGCAACGTCAATGACGAGGTGGTTTCCCGGGGCAGGTTGTCTCTCCAGTAAGCCCGATCCCGCGCGTAGTCGTCGGACGCTTCGTATTGCAGTTCACCGTCCACCATGTCCTGCAACGAACCAAACGGCGAGGGTGGGATAGAAGTGCCGCGAACAACAGCGGAATAGACGGTAGCAATCCGATTGATAAGAAGCCCCATGCTATATCCGTCCATCACGATGTGATGGCCGCAGAGGAATAGATAAAATTCATCGACCCGCGTCCGCATCAACGCGAATTTGAATAGTGGGCCTGTCAACGGCATCGGCGTCTTCTGTATTTCCGATGCCAGCCGATGGACTTCCCGCACCGGATGCTGTTCGTGGCGAAGGTCGTGAAATTCCGTTTCGACGGTCGAGTAGTCCATTACCTGCTGAACGACACGACCGTCTTCCTCGAAAACTGCGACTCGCACCGGTTCGGCATCGTGCACGGCCCGCCGGATCGCTACGTTGAGCACATCGGCATCGAGCAAGCCGTCAATGGCCACGAACATGCCGACCTGCCACTCGGCGTCCATAGTGCTCGTTTCGTCAGCAAACCAGACGTCGCGTTGCGGCCGCGTCAGCGGTAACGGTGGGGGCTGTGGGGAGCCCCCGGCCCCCTCGAGGGGTTGGTACTCGGGTCGTGTGGTCGCGGCGGTGAGCAGCCCGACCAGGTGGGTGGCCAGTGCGGCGGGGGTGGGCTGGTCCAGGACCAGGCCGGCCGGCAGGGCCAGCCCGGTTTGCGCCGACAAGGTGTTGCGCAGTTCCAGGGCGGTCAGCGAATCGATACCGAGGTCCTTGAACGGCCGCCCGGGATCAAGTGCAGCCGGATCGGGGTGCGCCAACACGATGGCGGTGGTGCTGGTCACCAGGGCGGTTAACGTGGCGAGTTGTTGGTCGGGCGTGGACCCGGCCAGCCGGGCGGTCAACGTGTCGGAGCCGACGCGCGCGGCCTGGCGCAAGGTGGTGGTCAATGCGGACAGGATTGCGGGCAACGCATTGGTGCGTGCCAGGTGGTCTAACGCCGACGCGCTGATCGGAGCAGCGATCAAGGCGGGCTGACCACAGGCCAGCGCGGCATCGAAGAGGGCCAGGCCATCGCTGGTGCTGATCGGGGTCATACCGGTGCGGGTGAAACGGGCTCGCTCGATCACGCCCACCTGCGCCGTCGCTGCCGAGGCGGTCTGCCAGTAGCCCCAAGCCAAACTGGTAGCCGGAAGCCGGCGGTAATGACGCAGCTCAGCCAGCGCATCGAGGAAAGCGTTCGCGGCGGCGTAGTTGGCTTGACCGGGGCCACCCAATACTCCTGCGGCCGATGAGAACACGACGAACGCATCCAGTTCCAGCTCAGCGGTCAGGCGGTGCAGATGCCAGGCACTGTCGGCCTTGGCGGCCAGAACCGCGTCCAGTTGCGCACCGGTCATGTCGCTGACCAGGGCATCATCGAGCACCGCGGCGGTATGGATCACCGCACGCAACCGATGCGCGGAAGGGATAGCCGCCAGCAACGCGCTGACCTCGGCGGGCTCGGTCACATCACAAGCAGCGATGGTGACCCGGGCGCCTAGTTGGGTCAGCCGCCGCTGCAGTTCGCCCGCACCCGATGCTGCCGGCCCCTGGCGTGAGACCAACAGCAGATGGCGCACGCCGTAATGGGTCACCAGATGCTCGGCGAAAAGCCCGCCCAACATTCCGGTGCCACCGGTGATCAACACCGTGCCATCGGGATCGAAGACCGTCGAATGACGTCTACCGGGGCTGTGCGGCGGTGCCGGCTGCGGGGTTCGGACCACACGAGCAACATGAACAACACCGCCGCGCACAGCCAGCTGTGGCTCAGCGCCCGATCGCCGTGACAGGACGGTCATCAAGATCTCACCGGAGTCGGCGCTGTCGTCGATATCCACCAGCCTGATGCGGCCCGGATGCTCGCTTTGGGCGCTGTGGATCAAGGCCCACAACGCGGCTTGGGGCAGATCCGGGGGGTCGTCCTCGACGCTGACCCGCACCGCCCGACGGGTCACCACAACCAACGGAATATTCACGGTGTCCGGACGCGCCAGCCAAACCTGCAGTCCGGCAAGGGCTTTGCGGGTCAGCGCATGCACCTCAGGCAGCACATGGGCGTCACCGGATGGATCGGACAACCCCAACGCCCACACCACCCCGTCGGCCTGACCCAGATCGGGGTGGGTCACATCGGCATAGATCCGGTGCTGGTGCAATCCGGCCGGCAGTCGATCACACTGATGGCCGAGCACCATCCATCCCGGCGCGGCGGCAGGCAGCGCGAAGGTGTTCTCCGGCACCGCAAGCCAGGACAGCTCCAACAAGCCGGGGACGTCCGTCGCGACGGGCTCGGCGATCGTGTCGGGCAGTTCACGAACACTCAGCGAGTCGATGCTGACCACCGCCGCTCCGGCGGGATCCACGGCCTGCAGACGGTACCGATCCGCGCCCGTGCGCACGAGTTGCACGTACAACCGGGTGGCCGCCGTCGCGAACAACCTCACTCCGGCAAACGCGAACGGCACCCGCAACACCGCAGGCTGGGCATCCAGACCGGTGCGGTCAAACACCGCCAGCGGTTGCAGCGCCGCATCCAGCAACGCCGGGTGGATGCCGTAGCCGTCGACGTCGGTGCCGGCGGGCAGTTCGACCTCGGCGCACACCACATCCGGGCAGGCCGGGTCGTATCCGACACCGCGCACCGACCGAAACAACCCACCGCAATCCAGACCGTGACCAGCCAATCCCTCATAGAAGCCGTCGGAGTCGATAGCCTCCACGGCCGCCAACGACAGCGCGGCCGGCGCCACGGGCTGCTGCGGACTGAACACCCCGCCGGCATGCAACGTCCAAGGACCCCGCTGCCCACTCGCCCGGGAGTGCACGTCAAAAGCCCGCCGCCCGTCAGGATCAGCGGGCTGGACCAGGATCTGCAGATCGGTGGGCCCACGCTCAGCAAGCCGCAGCGCGGTATGCACCACCAACTCCTCGATGACCGGGCACCCGGCCGTTACGCCGGCGGCCAACGCCAGATCGATCAATCCGGCCGCTGGGAACTCCACACCGTCGCCGACCCGATGACCGGCCAGCCAGCCCTGCGTGCCGCACGACAACCGTCCGCTGAGCATGACCTGGTCTTGACCGGCCAGCTCGCTGACAGCACCCAACAGCGGATGCTCAACAGCGCCCAGCCCCGCAGCGCTGACGTCGACGGCCGGGGTGGGGGTCAGCCAGTAACGACGACGCTCGAACGGATAAGTCGGCAACCCCACCGTGTTGGCATGCGGGTAAAGACGCCGCCAGGACGGGCTGTGCCCATGGATGTGCAACGCGGCCAACGCCGCGTTGAGGCTGTCCACATCGGGCCGGTCGCGACGCAGCGTGGTGATCACCGCCGAGCAGGTCCGTTCAGCGACACCGGCCAGGGTGTCGGTGATCCCTGGAGCCAACACGGGATGCGCCGACAGTTCGACAAACGTGCGCTCGCCGCGGCCGAGCAGCGCGAGCACGCCGTCATGGAAGCGGACCGGTTCCCGCAGGTTGGCATACCAGTAGTCGGCGTTCATGGTGGTGGTGTCCAAGGACTCACCCGACCCGACGCTCTGCACCGTGGAATACAGCGGTATGCGTGCAGGCTGTGGCGTCAAACCGGCCAGCTCGTGCAGGAGCTGTGGGCGCAGTGCTTCAACCTGAGCTGAGTGCGACGCGTAATCCACCGCGAGACGGCGGATCTGGATGCCGTCACCATCGCAGGCATCGATGAACCTGGTCACCGCGTCAACGTCACCGCTCACCACCGCGTGTGCGGGGCCGTTGACCGCGGCAATACTGACCGCGCCACCCCAACGGTGCAACCGCGACCGCAGTTGCTCGACGGGTAGCAGCACCGACGCCATCGCCCCGGCACCGGACAGCCGCGTGAGCGCGCGACTGCGCAGCGCCACCACCTGCGCAGCCTGTTCCAGCGGAAGCGCCCCGGCCACATACGCGGCGGCGATCTCCCCCTGGGAATGCCCAAGCACCGCGTCGGGCACGATCCCGTAGCTCTCCAGCACTTCGGCGAGCGCGACCATCACCGCAAACAGCACCGGCTGAATCACATCCACCCGCTCCAACGAGGCAGACTCGGGGCGCTGACAGATCACATCGCGCACCGACCAACCAGTCCACGGTTGCAGCGCCCGATCACACGCATCCACCGCACGCGCAAACACGTGGTGCTGCTGGTAGAGCCCCGCGGCCATGGCCGGATACTGAGCGCCCTGGCCAGGGAATACGAAGACGAGGCGGCCGCCCTGCGCGACCAGCTGATGACGACTCAAAGCGGGATGAGGCCGCTGCGCACGCAGCGCGGTCAATGCCGCCAACACCTCCGCGCGCGGGTCAACGCCGGCGCCGGCCACGGTGATCGCGGCCCGATACGGATGGTGGGTGCGGGTGGTGGCCAAGCTGTAGGCCACGTCGGTGAGGTCCAGCTCCGGATTCGCGCTCACATGCTGGTAAAGCCGATCGGCCTGATCGCTCAACGCGGCAGCGCTACGCGCCGAGACCGGCCAGAACCGCAGCACATCTGGCGGACCTTCCGCGGCAGCCGGCGCTGACGCCGGCGGGGGTGCCTCCTGCAGAATCAGATGTGCGTTGGTGCCCGAGATACCGAAACTGGATACCCCTGCACGACGCACGGACGCCCGGTCGTGTGGCCAGGGCTGAGACTGCTGCAGGAGGGAAAGCCCACCTGCGTCCCAACCGATGTGCTCGCTGGGCTTGTGCGCATGCAGAGTTTTCGGCAAACACTCGTATTGCAGAGCCAGCACCATCTTGATTACGCCCAGCACCCCGGCGGCGGCCTGCGCGTGACCGATGTTGGATTTCGACGAGCCCAACCACAACGGACGCTCAGCGTCGCGGGTCGGCCCGAACACCTGCGCGAGGGCGCCGGCCTCGACCGGGTCCCCTAACGCGGTACCGGTGCCATGGGCCTCGACCGCGTCGATATCGTCGGGGGTCAACCCGCTGGACTGCAGGGCTGCCCGGATGACGCGCTGCTGGCTGGATCCGTTGGGTGCAGTCAACCCCAGGCTTCGCCCGTCCTGGTTGACCGCCGATCCCCGGATCAACGCCAACACCCTGTCCCCGTCACGCTGGGCATCGCGGAGCCGTTTGAGTACCACCAACCCGGCGCCCTCTGACCAACCCGCGCCATCAGCAGCAGCCGAGAACGCTTTACAGCGCCCGTCCGGGGCCACCGCGCGCAGCCGGCTGAACTCCACGAACATTGCCGGGGTGCACATCACCTGCACGCCGCCGGCCAGCGCGAGATCACACTCACCCTGCCGCAACGCCGACGCCGCCAGATGCACGGCCACCAGCGACGACGAACACGCCGTATCCACGGTCATGGCCGGACCCTGCAAACCCAGTGCATACGACACCCGCCCCGAGACCGCGCTGATGGTCCGCCCGGTCAAGCGGTAGCCGTCCAGATCCCGCAACGAATACCCGTCCGAACCGTAATCGCTGGATTGAACGCCCAGATACACCCCGGTGACGGATCCCTCCAGCCCATCCGGGGGCAGGCCGGCACGTTCCAGCGCCTCCCAAGCCAGTTCCAGCACCAACCGTTGCTGGGGGTCCATCGCCGTAGCCTCACGCGCGGAGATGCCGAAAAACTGCGCGTCGAAAAACTCCACGTCAGACAAAAAACCGCCCTCGCGGGCGTAGGTCTTGCCCACCGCGTCGGGATCCGGATCGTAGAGGTCCCCGGCATCCCAACGCTCGGGCAACCCGCCGATAGCATCACGACCCTGATCGAGCAGGGCCCAATAACCCTCGGGATCTCTTACCCCGCCCGGCGTCCGACACGCCATTGAGACGATGGCGATCGGCTCCTCAGCATCCCCGGGTTCGGTACTGCGCGGGCCAACCCGCTTAGCAGCACTGACAGCGAGCATCCCGGCCAAGCCCGCGACGGTGGGATGGTCAAAAACCTCCACCGCGGACACCTCACGGCCCACCTCCCGGGTCAGCCGTGCGGCCAACTCGCTGACGCCGATCGAGCTGAGACCCTGATCCCCTAATGGTCGGTCGACCTCGACAAGGCCAACACTCACACCCAGGACCGCGGCCGCCTTTTCGCGCACCGTGTCAATCAACTGCCCGGCCCGGCGCGCCTCACCGCTGCCGGCAGCCACGTCCGTCCGGCCGGCCTGCGAATTCGGCTCGGGCACCGGCACGGCGCTGCTTACTTCTTCGCCCGTGTATTGATCCACCAACAACGCTTGGGCCTGCAGGCTGCCGTCAAGGAATCGCGCGCGGCACCGGGACCGCTGCACCTTGCCGCTGGTGGTCTTGCTCACGCTGCCCGGCGGACCCAAAATCACTACCGCACAACGCAATTGGTGCTCGCGCAACACCGCTGCCCGCACGGCCTCAACCACCCCTGACAAGAGCTCTGGTGAAGCATCTCGGCGTACCTCCACCAGGACCGCCACGGCTTCGCCGGCACCTTCCTCGACGGCGAAGGCCGCGATGCCACCCGGCCTGATCGCGCGATGGCAATCGCGCAGGCTGTCTTCGATATCTTGCGGATGGATGTTGCGACCGGCTGTGATCAGCAGATCCTTGATGCGTCCGCACACATACAGCTCGCCGTCGTAGCGGAATCCCATATCGCCGGTACGCAGATAGCCGCGGCCGCCGTCGGCGCCGGCCAAGCGAGCGTGGAAGGTAGCCCGGCTGGCCTCCGGGGCCCCCCAATAGCCGGCGGCCTTACTCGGCGAATCCACCCAGATCTCGCCGACCTGCCCATCGCCCAGTTCCGCACCGGACTCGCCGTCCACAATGCGCACATCGATGTCATCAGTGGGCTTGCCACATCCCATCAGCACGTGAGAATCGGAACCCTCGCCGACAGCAGCGATCCGCTGGTTTTCGAGCTGGTTGCGGTCCAGCTGCATACGCGAGCGCCCACAGACGGTCACTCCCACGGTGTGTTCGGCCAGACCATAAGCCGGGCAGAAGGCGTCCGGACGCAATCCGGTCACCGCGAATGCGTCCAGGAAGCGGTCGGTGGTGTCCGCGCGCACCGGTTCAGCAGCACTCATCACCACCTGCAGCGAGCTCAGGTCCCACGTAGCGCGCTGCTCAGCCGTGGTTCTGCGCACCGCCAACTCGTAGCCGAAGTTGGGGGCAGCGGTATGGGTCGCGCGCACCCGATCCATGGCCTCAAACCACAGCGCGGGGCGCTGCAGAAAACTCAGCGGCGACATCATCGTCAACTCCGCATTGCCTGCCAACGCGCTCAAGATGCCGCTGATAAGCCCGAAGTCGTGATAGGGGGGCACCCAGAACACGGCCCGGGCCTCGAGCCCCAATCCCAGCAGCCTGCGGTTGAAATCGAGCTGGTGGGCCAGGTTGCCATGGGTGATCACCACACCTTTGGGATCTGCGGTCGAACCCGAGGTGTACTGCAGTAGAGCCGGCGTATCCGGGCCGGGGACCCAATCCGGCACTGTTTCGGGGACGGAGCCCGAACGCACGCGGCCACCGACCCCTCGCGAGGTCACATGCCAGGAAAGGCCGGCGGGCCAGTCGACCGATTTCGCCGTCACCAACGATTTGGCCGCGCCCAACCGTCGGGCGCCGGCATAACGCCGACTGGTCAGCACCGCATTGGCGCCACAGTCAGCCGCCACCCGCCGAAAGCTATCGATGGACTTTCGCGGGTTGAACGGGTCCGGCGGATACACCGGCACCGCAATCACTCCCGCCGCCATGCACCCCAGCACGCTGCGCACGAAGTCCAAACCAGGCGGATACACCAGCAACGCCCGATCACCGGGCGCCAGACCGCAACGCTCCCTGAGGAACTCGGCCACCTCATTCATCTCGGTCACCACACCGGCGCGAGTCACCGACTCACTGACCCGACCTTGACCATTCACGAAGGAGATGGCCGCGGCGTCGGGGATTTGCGCCCCCAGTTGCCGAACCCGGTCTAGCAGCGACATGACGCCCCCCGAGTCAGGCGTTTCTGACATAGCCGCGCACGAAGAGGAACGCATGGCATGTCCGCGGAATCGGCGAATATTGTTGCGCGGCGCCGAATCCGACACCGCGCGACGTCACGTGACAGATTTCTCACGCGGCGCCGCTCCGCATAGCTCCATGGGTCAGCTTCGAGATGTCGGCGGCGGCTGAAAATTGACCCCCTGGCGGCAGGTGAATATTGACCCCCTGGCGGTGTTGGTTGGTGATTATTCCTCAGTGTTGGTGG
>RXJD01000050.1 GCA_003987775.1 Mycobacterium sp. | reverse complement strand
CGGCCAACACCTGACGACGCACCACCGACTCGCGCCAGCGGGCATCCCACACCGCCCACTCCCCCACCGTCGGCGACCGGGGACCCGGTGTCTCCCCGGAGGGAGCGCCATCACTGGATGATTCGAACACATGTTCGATAGTAGCAGAATCTACTGACTCAAACTTTCTGGCAGGGCTGCATCTTATGGATAACCGCGGCGGGGACTGACGGGGGCGCAGTTCGCGGCCGAAACCCCGCTTGCCCCAACGGCTCAGAGCGACGTCACCGAAGCCAACGCATACGTGCGCACCGGACCGGCAACTGAAGCGCGACACATGGAGAACAGCGGCTCGGACATCCGCTCGACCAGGACGACCTCCACGGGACCCGGTTCTGCCGCGAGCACCACGTGAATGCCGTCCGGCCGGTGCTCGACGCTGAGCGGGGACAGGATGCTGATCCGGTTGTCCCCCAACGTTTCACGAGCGAAGTGCTGGGCAGCCTGGACGGCATGCGGCAGGCAGGTACGTCCTCGCAGGTACCGGTGGTCCAGTCTCCCGTCGAGATACAACCGCACCAGGCCGGCGGCGTCGGTGGAATCGACCCGTCCGTAGCACAGTCCCTCGGGCAGTACCAGCATCGTCGCCGCGAATCGGTCACCGCCCAAATGCGAGCATTCCCAGACGAATTCGGGATACTGCGCTGCGATGGCGGCCGCCGCTGAGCGGCCCCGCACCGCGCAGCACTGGTCGTGCTTGCCATGCGCACACACCGCGACCAGCGGGCCGGCCACCCGCTCACCGTCAGAGCCGTCCAGTGCGAGGTCCAGATAGTCCCGGGGCCCGTCAACCTCGCCGTGGTACAGCGCCTCGATGCCCTCGTCACAGTGAGCGATGAACCATCGCCACCGCGGTGTCGCGGGACGACGCCCGGGGCGACGTATCGCGGTGACACGCATCCGTGCCGCCTCGATCCGGCGACAAATCGCGCGCCCGAGTTCGCGGTCGATGATCGACGGTGAGTTCAGGAACGCCGATTGTCCCCAGCCGCCACACAATTCGAGCATCACCCACGAATGACCGGCCGATGCGGTGCCATACAGCGGGTCATCCCGGCTCAGAGATTGATCGCTGCACGGAGTGCGCCGCGGCGCGTT
Source organism: Mycobacterium sp. (assembly GCA_003987775.1). GTDB lineage: Bacteria > Actinomycetota > Actinomycetes > Mycobacteriales > Mycobacteriaceae > Mycobacterium. The sequence goes on along the minus strand of RXJD01000050.1, from coordinate 74,157 downwards.
CATCCCTGCTCTGGTCCGACCGGCACCACCACTGCCTCGCGCAGCAACCGGCGGATCAGCACCGTCGAGTCGGCGCGATCCAGGCCGGGCAGGGTGTCGGCGTCTGCGACGAGCCCGCGGTGCAGCGCCTCGATCGCGGGCGCGCACGAGTCGGGGAACGTCATGGTCCGGTCCGGCAATCGCAGGACTACCCGGCCGTCTTGGATCTGCCGGGTGCCGATCAGTCCGTGGCGCCATCGAACGGCTGTCGCGCCGGCGCGTTCGGCCGCGTCCAGGGAGGCAAGCACCTGGACCGGGGCGGGTCTGGTGCTCTCGGCGTGCCGGTCGGACAGCCGCGCGGCCGCGGCGTCGCTGAGATCATCGGCCCGATCACGCATGACGCCGACCAGCCGGGCCATGATCTTGCTTGCGGTGGAGGCCATTTCGTCGCGGTTCGTCGCATCGATGCCCATCGCCAGCGGGCTCCTGAACTCGACATCGGAGGCGAGAGTGTCCACCACCGCACGCACCACGTCGAGGTTCGTCATCGCGGACACCCCGATGGTCAGGTGGATCGACGTGGCCTCCTGCGAACGGGCGGAGTGCACCCAACCACGGGGCAGGTACAGCGCATCGCCGGCTGACAGCACGGTGTCGATGACCGGCTCGTCATCAACGCGTGCGGCGATGGTCTCGCGATGCTGTGTCCACGGTTGCGACGGCAGTGGGTGCTCATGCACGGGCGCGTGGACGGTCCAGTGTTTCTCGCCAGCCGCTTGCAGGATGAACACGTCGTGCACGTCGTAGTGCGGGTCGAACCCGCGGCTGCCCGGCGGGGTCACGTAGGCGTTGGCCTGCACGGGATGGCCCAGGTCGTCGACCATGGACCGGACGAAGTCGATCATGGGCGGCCACAACCGGTGTAGTCCCTGCAGGACGATCGTCGCGCCGGCGGCGAACTCGGCCAGCACCTTGGCCGAATCCACCTGATCGGGCATCTCGGCGCCGAAGCCGGCCGGGCCGGTGTAGCAGTCCCGGGCCAGTACGTCGCCGGTTTTGGCCATGCGCAGAAATGGCGTGCGTACCCCACGCCGGCTGATCAGCTCGTCGACCGCGGACGGCGACAGCAGATCACTGAAGTCGCGGGGCAGCGAGTCGGCGCGGCTGAGCAGCGGCCTACGGCCCCAATGCTGGGTTGCGAACAACCCAGCATCGGTGCCGATGCAGCGATTCAACATCTAGCGGCGGTCACGCAGTCCCGTCGGCTCCACCGTCGTGGCCTTCGGGGTTGGAGCCACCGTCGGCGGTACCTTCGCCCCCCGAGCTTTCGCTCGCGGTGCCGTCGGCTCCGCCGTCGTGGCCTTCGGGGTTGGAGCCGCCGTCGGCCGTACCTTCGCCGCCGCCGCCTGAGGTGGTGATGTCGTCGTCGTCGAGTGCCATGAAGATTCTCCTTCTTTCTCGGGGGTCACGCCTCGAGGGTGTTCACGCGCGGGGCGCCCGCTAAACGCTACGTCGATCTGCAGATGTCGGGCGACTTTCGGCTGGTTGAGTCGTACGGTAGATGCGCTGCAGTGACCCGACTGAAGGAGGACCATGACGCCCCCACCCGCCGAAGCCTCGACTGCCGAGAAACGCCATCACGTCGTCATCATCGGAAGCGGCTTCGGCGGCCTGAATGCGGCCAAGTCGCTCAAGCGGGCCAACGTCGACATCACGCTCATCTCGAAGACGACCACGCACCTGTTCCAGCCGCTGCTGTACCAGGTAGCGACCGGCATCTTGTCCGAAGGCGACATCGCGCCGACCACCCGGCTGATCCTGCGCAAGCAGAAGAATGTGCGGGTGATCCTGGGTGAGGTGAGCGGGATCGACCTCGCATCCCAGACCGTCACGTCGAAGCTGATCAACATGGAGACGGTCACGCACTACGACAGCCTGATCGTGGCCGCCGGCGCTCAGCAGTCCTACTTCGGCAACGACCACTTCGCCACCTTCGCCCCGGGCATGAAGACCATCGACGACGCGCTGGAACTGCGCGGCCGCATCCTCGGCGCTTTCGAAGCCGCCGAAGTCGCCACCGACCCCGCCGAGCGCGAGCGCCGGCTGACGTTCGTCGTTGTCGGGGCCGGACCCACCGGCGTCGAACTCGCCGGTGAGATCGTCCAGCTCGCCGAACGCACCCTGGCCGGAGCGTTCCGCACCATCACACCCAGTGAGTGCCGGGTCATTCTGCTCGACGCCGCACCCGCCGTGTTGCCGCCGATGGGTCCGAAGCTGGGCCTCAAGGCACAGCACAAGCTGGAGAAGATGGACGTCGACGTCCAGCTGAACGCGATGGTGACCGCGGTCGACTACAAGGGCATCACGGTCAAGGAGAAGGACGGCACCGAACGCCGCATCGAATGCGCCTGCAAGGTGTGGGCGGCCGGCGTGCAGGCCAGCTCGCTGGGCAAGATGATCGCCGAACAGTCCGACGGGACCGAAACCGACCGTGCCGGAAGGGTTGTCGTGGAGCCCGACCTCACCGTCAAGGGGCACCCGAACGTCTTCGTCGTGGGCGATCTGATGTCGGTGCCCGGAGTACCCGGAATGGCCCAGGGCGCGATCCAGGGCGCGAAGTACGCCACCGGCATCATCAAGAACGTCGTCAAGGGCAAGGACGACCCGGCCGCGCGCGAGCCGTTCCAGTACTTCAACAAGGGCAGTATGGCGCTGATCTCCCACTACAACGCCGTCACGCAGATCGGCAAAGTGGAGTTCGCCGGATTCTTCGCCTGGCTGGCCTGGCTGGGGCTGCACCTGGCCTACCTGGTCGGCCACCGCAACCGCATTGCCGCCATGTTCTCCTGGGGCCTGGCCTTTTTGGGCCGCACCCGCGGCCAGATGGCCATCACCAGTCAGATGATCTACGCGCGGGTCGCGGTCAACTGGGTCAAGGAGTACGCGGAAGAAGGCACGCTGGCCGCCGCCGAACGCGCGGAAGCCGCCGAACAGCGGGCAGCCGGCTAACTCAGGGCCTGGTCGATATCGGCGATCAGATCGTCGGTGCCTTCCAGGCCGACCGAGATGCGGACCACGCCGTCACCGAGCCCGATGGCGGCGCGGCCCTCCGGCCCCATCGCGCGGTGCGTCGTCGTAGCCGGATGTGTGACAAGCGATTTCGTGTCGCCGAGATTGTTGCTGATGTCGATCAGCCGCAACTTGTTCAGCACCTCGAACGCACGCTGCTTCGCGGTGTCTTTGGCGGCTGCCAGCTCGAACGTGACAACCGTTCCACCGCCGGACATTTGACGCTTGGCCAGGTCGTACTGCGGGTGCGACGGCAGGAAGGGGTAACGCACCCAATTCACGGCGCGGTGGCCTTCCAGGAACTCCGCGATGCGCTGCGCTGAAGCGTTGCTGTACTCGACGCGAACTGCAAGTGTTTCAAGGCCTTTGAGCATCACCCAGGAATTGAATGCGCTCATCGCCGGACCGGTGTGGCGCATCAGCTTCTGCACCGGACCGTCGATGTACTCCTTGTCGCCGAGAATGGCGCCGCCGAGCACCCGGCCCTGACCGTCGATGTGCTTGGTGCCCGAGTACACCACCACGTCGACCCCGAGCGGGAAACCCTGCTGCAGCAGGGGCGTCGCGAAAACGTTGTCCAGCACCACTTTTGCACCCGCAGCATGCGCCAGCTCAGTGACCGCCGCGATGTCGACGAGCGACTGCATGGGATTGGACGGCGTCTCGAAGAACACTGCCTGGGTTGGCTTCGACAGCGCCTGTTCCCACTGGGCGAGGTCGTCGCCGTCGACGAACACGGTCTCCACACCCCACCGGGGCAGAATCTCGTTGCACACCACGAAGCAGGAGCCGAACAGACTGCGCGCCGCCACCAGTCGGTCGCCGGCGCCCAGCAGCGCGCCGAGGGAGACAAACACCGCGGCCATGCCGCTGGCCGTCGCGAACGCGGCCGGTGCACCCTCGATCAGGCGCAGCCGGTCCTGAAACATGGTCACGGTCGGGTTGCCGTAGCGGGAGTAGACGTAGTGCTCCACCTCGCCGGTGAACGACTGCTCGGCGACCTCGGCGGAGGGATAGACATAGCCGGACGACAGGAAGATCGCCTCGGAAGTCTCTTCGAACCCGGAGCGCGTCAGTCCGCCGCGCACACCGATGGTCTCCTGGCTCACGCCGTCGGGGAGTTCTTTCATGCCGCTGATTAACCCTGTTACTAACCTTGTTACTAGCCCTGTTACTAACCCTGTTTCCAGGGCAGGCCGACCGCGCGCCAGCCCGTCTCACCGCGGTGGCCGTGCGCGTCGAGCTGACCTTCGAACCCGTCCAGCACGTTATAGGACGGTGTGAAACCGGCCTCGGTCGCAACTTCGGCCGCCCCGATGGAACGGTTGCCCGAGCGACACAGGAACACCACGGGGCGTTCGCCCTCGCCGGCGGACGGGATCTTGTCCTGCAGTTCGGTCAGGAAGTTGTTGTTGTGCTGACCGTTGGATTTGTTCCACTCGACGTAGACCACGTCGCGGCCCAGACTCGACAGATCGGGAACCCCGACAAAACGCCACTCGGCGTCGGTGCGCACATCCACCAGCACAGCCTGAGGATTGTCGCTGAGCAATTTCCACGCCTGCAGCGGCGTGATGTCTCCTGCGTAACTCACCCGCGTGAGTCTCGCACATCCAAGCGGTTCGCCACGTCGCGGGCGCGATCGCGAGCGGCCGTCACCTCCGGCGCGGTGGCCAGCGTGACGCCCCACTTGTCCGGCACTGAGGCAGGTTGCAAGGCAGGTTGATCGTCGGTCACCGAACCGAACACTCGCAGGTCGCTCTCGGGCACCGCCAGGGCGGCGGCCAGCACGTCGCCGCTGGGCGCCACGCCGGGCGTAAGCGGCCCGTGATCGATCAGCCGGGCGGCGCCGGGCGAGACCATCATGGTGTCCACAGCAACTCCCAGAACCGCCCTTGCCTGCAGCTCGAAGATGGAAAGTCGCTGGCTACGCAGTGTCACCCAGGCACTGTCACTCGGACCGGCAGTCACCTCAGCGAAATACACCTCGTCGCCGTTGATCATCAGTTCGACGCTGAAGACGCCGCGTCCGCCCAGCGACTTGACGATGCGGGCGGCGATCGACTTCGCCGCGTCCACGGCGGCCGTGGTCATGTGCTGCGGCTGCCACGATTCCAGCGCGCCGTTCTCGTCGCTGTGGTGACCGATGGGTGCGCAGAACTCGATGACCGGCCCGGACGGGCCCTCGGTGCGCACCACGATCAGCGTGACCAAAAACTCGACGTCCACCACGGTCTCGGCCCACACCCGGCCGCCCGGGCTGGCCAGTTCCCAGGCCTTCGCCACTTCCTCGGCGCCCCGGACCACCGATCGGCCAGACCCGTCGACGGCCTTCACCAGCAGCGGATATCCGGCGTGCGCGGCAACCGCCTCGAGCTCGGCGAGTGAGTCGACGAACCAGAACGGCGCGGTGGGCAGGCCCAGCTCGTCGGCGGCAAGCCGGCGCAGACCCTCCTGGTCTGCTGTCAACCGCACGGCGCGGGCGCCCGGCACCAATTCGGCGGACTCCTGGGCTTCAAGATCGTCGAGTACTGCCACCGCGGCGGCGGCCCCGGCCGGACCCTGGAAGGCGCCCGGAAGTGTCACCACGAAATCCGGCTGCAGTGCCGCCACGACAGCCGTCAGCTCTTCGGCGTCGGTCAGGGTATCGGCATCCGCGGTGATCACTTCGGCGCCCAGCCGCTGCAGCGCCACCGCCAGCTCCTGCCCGGACTCGTCGGAACCGAGCAGCATCACCCGCGGGCCGGCTTCGGCTTCAACTTCGGTTTCGGACTCGGCCTCGGCGGGTTCGTCGACGGCCCACGTCGTCGTGCCCTGTTGTTCTTCGGTCACGCCGTCAGTCACGCACTCAAGGATAGGTGCGGCGGGGCGGGGAACGCCGCGCCGGGACTCATTTCCTGAATTTGTGTGTAACTGTGCGTGAACGATTAACTGTTTCGGGGAGAGGAGTGTGCATGTCAGTCGTAACGACCCCGCCGGAGATGATGAGTGCTGCCGCCCCGCCCTGTTCGGGAGTGGGGTGTAGCGCGTGCTGAGCATGGAGTTCGGCGCGTTACCTCCTGAAATCAATTCGGCCAGAATCTATTCCGGCCCCGGATCGGCCCCGTTGCTGCAAGCGGCGCTGGCGTGGGAACGGCTTGCCGAGGAATTGAACGCGACGGCCGAGTCCTACGCCTCGGTGCTCGCCGGCCTCACCAGTCAAGAGTGGCTGGGTCCCTCGTCGCTGACGATGGCAGCGGCGGCGGCCCCCTACGTGGCGTGGATGCGCGGGACCGCAGCTCAAGCCGAGCATGCGGCGGCGCAGGCCCTCAGCGCCGCCAACGCCTACGAGGCGGCATACGCGGCCATCGTGCCGCCGGGGGCCATCGCGGCCAACCGCAGCGCCACCGTCTCGCTGGCCCGGACCAACATCTTCGGGCAGAACACCCCCGCCATCGCGAGCGCCGAAGCGGACTACGGCGAGATGTGGGCCCAGGACGTCGTCGCGATGGACGGCTACGCCGGCAATTCGGAGGCGGCCTCCCAGTTCGCGCCGTTCACCCTGCCGCCGGTGACCACCAACGAGGGCGCGGTGGCCGAGGAGGTGGACGCCGCCGCGGGCCTGGCGCAGCCCGTCGGCACCGCGGCCCTGGCACAGCCCGTAGGCACCGCCGCGGCGGCACCGGCCGCACCCGTGATCCCGCTACCGAACCCGTTCCAGGACCTCGACCTGCTGGTCCTGACCACCGCGGGCCTCGCGGGCGCCAGCCTGGTCGTCGCACTGGGGCAGTACAGCGAAGAGGTCCGCAGCGACCAGATCGAAGAAGAGGAGCTCGAACAGGGCAACGAGCTGGCGGAAGAAGGCCTCGGGAACGAGGCTTATACCACCACCGCAGAGCCTGCTTTTTCTCCGGAGCGGTTCGCGGCGGCGCCGCTGGGGGCCGAAGCGGCCGCCCTGTCCGGCAGTTCCGCCAACCTCAACGGTCTGTCGGTACCGCAGAGCTGGTTCATGGCGCCGGCGGCGCGGCAGGTCGCGACGATGTTCCCGAGCGGCACCCCGATGTACGTGGCCGCGGCCGACGACGGCGGCTACACGGGCATGGCGGCCGCAGGTCTGGCAGGAACCAGCGTGGCGGGCCTGGCGGCGCGGGCCGGATCGTCGGCGACACCGGCGCAGGCCGCACCGGCTGCCGGCGGGTCCCCCGGGAGTGCCGCCACCAGGCCGGCGGCCAACACCCCCGCCATCCCCGCCGCGGCGGCCGCAGCGCAGTTTCCCGGATTGCCGCAGGGACTGCCGCCGGGCGTGGTCGCCAATCTGGCGGCGACGCTGGCGGCGATTCCGGGCGCGACGATCATCGTGGTGCCGCCGAATCCCAACCAGGGTTAAGGCTGGCCGGGCAGCAATCGCACCATCAGGCCGTTGCCCTCGGCCAATACCGTCTCCTCGGCCCCGCCCGAGATCTGGACCAGTTCCGCCGACACGAACGCTTTGCGGCCCTCGATCCGGGTCACCCGCCCGCGGATGGTCAGCGGAACGTCGATGGGCGTCACCTTGCGATAGTCGACATGCAGGAAAGCCGTTCGGCTGATCGGCCGTCCCGCGGCGTGCGAGACCATGCCGAAGGTGTGGTCGAACAGCAGCGGCAACACGCCCCCGTGCACCGCCCAATTGCCGCCGACATGGAACCGGGTGAAATGTCCGGTCATCTCCACACCGTCCGGCGCGTAGCGGGTGAGCTTCCAGGGCGGCAGCAGCAGGCTGCCCATGCCCGGCAGGTCGGGGGTGCGCCCGGCCGGAGACTTGCCCGCGTCGGCCTCGAACGGCTGCAGCAATTCCATCAGGGCGACGGCACGCTCGGCCGCCTCGTCCCATACGTCGTCACCCGGGTCGGCGGACACGGCCAGATCCTGCAGCCTGCGCATGGTCGCCACGAACTTGCCGAACCCGGGGCCGGGACTGGCGGGCCCGTATTCCGGAAAGCCGCCGTGGTGTTCGTATTCGGGATCTTCGTCGCGGGGATCACCCTGCTCGCCGAGCGACGTGTAGTGCGTCACGCGGGGGCCGCCAGGATGTCGCGCCGCACGATGGTCTGATCCCGGCCCGGGCCCACTCCGATGCACGAAACATGAGCTCCGGCAAGCTCTTCCAGCCGCAATACGTAGTCGCGGGCCTTCGCTGGCAGGTCGTCGAACTCGCGCGCGGCGGAGATGTCTTCCCACCACCCGGGCAGCTCCTCGTAGACCGGCGTGGCGCGGCACAGGTCGCTCTGGGTCATCGGCATCTCCGGCGTGCGCTTGCCGTCGATCTCATAACCGACGCAGACCGGCACCGTCTCCAGGCTGGACAGCACGTCGAGCTTGGTCAGGAAGTAGTCGGTGATGCCGTTGACGCGGGTGGCGTAGCGGGCGATGACGGCGTCGAACCAGCCGCAACGGCGTCGGCGGCCGGTGGTGACACCGAATTCGCCGCCGGTCTTGGACAGGTACTCGCCGTTCTCGTCGAATAGCTCGGTCGGAAACGGGCCGGAACCCACGCGGGTGGTGTAGGCCTTCAGGATGCCCAGCACCGTGCCGATCCGGGTCGGTCCGATACCCGAGCCCACTGCCGCGCCCCCGGCCGTCGGGTTCGACGACGTCACGTACGGGTACGTGCCGTGGTCGACGTCCAGCAGCGTGCCTTGCGAGCCTTCCAGCAGCACCGTCTCCCCCGCGTCCAGGGCGTTGTTCAACAGCAGCCGGGTGTCGGCGATCCGGTGCTGGAACCCCTCGGCCTGATGCAGCACCGCTTCGAGGACCTGATCGGGCTCGAGGGCTTTGCGGTTGTAGATCTTGACCAGGATCTGGTTCTTCAGTTCCAGGGCGGCCTCGATCTTGTGCTGCAGCTGCGCGTGGTCCAGCACGTCGGCGGCCCGGATGCCCATGCGCGCGATCTTGTCCTGGTAGCACGGACCGATGCCGCGCCCGGTGGTGCCGATCTTCTTGCTGCCCATGTAGCGCTCCGTGACCTTGTCGATGGCCACGTGGTAGGGCATCAGCAGGTGCGCGTCGGCGGAGATCAGCAGCTTCGAGGTGTCGACGCCGCGCTCTTCTAAGCCCCTGAGCTCGTCGAGCAGCACCCCCGGGTCGATCACGACACCGTTTCCGATGACGTTGGTGACGCCGGGGGTGAGCACACCCGACGGGATCAGGTGCAGGGCGAAGTTCTCGCCGGTCGGCAACACCACGGTGTGCCCGGCGTTGTTACCGCCCTGGTAGCGCACCACCCACTGCACTCGTCCACCGAGCAGATCAGTTGCTTTACCTTTGCCCTCGTCACCCCACTGGGCGCCGATGAGGACGATTGCCGGCATGACGTGCTCCCAACTCGTCTGGCAGGTTGGGCCGCTTATTGTGGTCCAGCCGGTGACCTACCCTACCGAGCGGTTCCCGAGGAGTGTCATGAATGCGGGTCAGAACGCGCCGGGTGTTGCGGTGTCGGTGGCTGACGCCGGTCTCCTGCCGCGTGCGTTGCGGGGTCTCCCGGTGCAGGAAAGCGGTGAGATCGGCGGCTGCCGCCGCCTGATTGTGGTGGGTTCCGATGCCGATCTGGCGGCCATGCTGACGCGGCTGCTGCGCGCCGAGCGGCTCGATGTCGAGGTGGCCTACGTGCCGCGACGGCGCACCCGCGCCACCCGGATCTACCGGTTGCCGGCCGGGCGCCGGGCAGTCCGGCGCTCGTTGCGCGGTGCCGCCGGCCGGGTGCCCCTGATCCGGGACGAGACCGGGACGGTGCTGGTCGGGCGGGCCGAGTGGGTGCCGAGCGACGGTGCGGCCGCGATCCGCGGTGAGGCCGTGGTCGACGACACCGTGCTGTTCGACGGCGACGTGGCCGGGGTGTGGATCGAGCCGACGCCGGCGCTGCCGGGCCTGCGGGCCGCCGTCGCCGGGAGGTGGGCCCGTTGGGTCAGCGGGCGCGCCGCCCAGCTGGGCACGACGGGCGCCGCGCTGGTGCGCGACGGGGTCCCGGCGCCGCGAGCCGTGCGCCGCTCGGCGTTCTACCGCCACGTCGAGGGTTGGCTGCTGGTTCGGTAGTTGCAGTAGTTTCCCAGGGATGCGACCCAGCCCGATCTTCCTCGGCCTGGTCGGATTGACGGGCGTCGGTGCGGCGCTGGCCTGGTCGGCCGGATCGGTGGTGCGGCCGCTGGCCTACGCCGGAGTGTTCATCTTCGTCATCGCCGGCTGGCTGGTGTCGCTGTGCCTGCACGAATTCGGACATGCCTACACCGCCTGGCGCTTCGGCGACCACGACGCGGCGGTACGCGGTTACCTGAACTTGGATCCGCGCCGCTACAGCCACCTTGGGCTGTCGCTGGTGCTGCCGATCGTGTTCATCGCGCTCGGCGGGATCGGCCTGCCCGGTGCCGCGGTCTACCTGCAAACCTCGTTCATGACGCCAGGGCGACGCACCTTGGTGAGCCTGGCCGGGCCGGCGATGAATCTGGTCCTGGCGGTGCTGCTTTTGAGCGCCACCCGGATCTTCTACGACCCAGCGCACCTGGTGCTCGCGGCGGGACTGGCGTTCCTGGGCTTCTTGCAGGTCACCGCGGTGGTGCTGAACCTGCTGCCGGTGCCGGGCCTGGACGGCTATGACGCGGTGGAGCCGCACCTGAGCCCGCAGACTCAGCGTGCGGTCGCACCGGCCAAGCAGTTCGGTCTGTTCATCCTGCTGGTCGTGCTGCTGGCCCCCGGCCTGAACCGGTGGTTTTTCGAAGTCGTCTACTGGCTCTTCGAACTGTCCGGGGTGCCGCCGCGGCTGTCGATGGCCGGTGGTGCGCTGACCCGGTTCTGGAGCTCTCTGGGCTGAGCCCTGCCGTCGCGGCACAACACGGCCTTGCCATATATGCGTATTTACGCATAAATTACTGGACCATGGGCGCCGGACACAGTCACACCCCCGCCGAGGCCGATTCGCAGCGCATGATCCCGCGGATGATCGCCGCCGCGGGCATCCTGGCGACCTTCTTCGTCATCGAACTGACCACCGCGTTGCTGATCAACTCGATCGCCCTGCTGGCCGACGCGGGCCACATGCTCACCGACGTCGTCGCGGTGTTCATGGGGCTGGTAGCCGTCATCCTGGCCCGGCGCGGCAGCTCGTCCGCGGCACGCACCTACGGCTGGCATCGCGCCGAGGTGTTCACCGCGGTGGCCAACGCCGTGCTGCTGGTGGGTGTTGCGGTGTTCATCCTCTTCGAGGCGATCGAGCGGCTCGGCAGCAAGCCGTCAGTGCCCGGCCTGCCGATGATCGTGGTGGCCCTGGCAGGTGTGGCCGCCAACTTCGCAGTGGCGATGCTGTTGCGGTCACACTCCGAGGCGAGCCTGGCGGTCAAGGGCGCCTACATGGAGGTGGTCGCCGACACGGTCGGCAGCATCGGGGTGTTGATCGCCGGCGTGGTCACCGTGACGACGCACTGGCCGTACGCCGACGTGGTGGTGGCGGTGCTGGTGGCGCTGTGGGTGTTGCCCAGGGCCATCGCCCTGGCCCGGGCCGCTCTGCGGATCCTGTCGGAGTCCTCACCGGCGCACATCGACGTCGACGAACTGCGTTCGGCCCTGGGCGGACTGGACGGCGTGACCGACGTGCACGACCTGCACGTCTGGACGCTGTCACCCGGCAAAGACATGGTGACCGCGCACCTGACCAGCACCGCCGACTCGGCGCAGGTGCTCAGCGACGCACGGGCGCTGCTGTCAGCCCGTGGCCTCGACCACGCCACCGTCCAGATCGACTGCCCGGACGGCCACTGCGAGGAGACGTTCTAGAACCCGAGGGCCTGGCGGGCCGCCGGGTCGCAGTCGTCGAGCAGGTCCAGGCAGCGGTTGTACTCGTCGGTCTCCCCGATGGCGTCCGCGGCACGGGCCAGCGACGCCACACACCGCAGGAATCCACGGTTGGGCTCGTGTGCGTAGGGCACCGGGCCGAAACCCTTCCAGCCGTTGCGACGGAGCTGGTCCAGGCCCCGGTGGTAACCGGTCCGGGCATAGGCGTACGCGGTGATCGCCCTGTCTTCGGCCAGCGCCTCTTCGGCCAGTGCGGCCCACGCCACCGACGCCGACGGATGAGCGGCGGCGACGATCCCCGGCTGCTCGCCGGCGAGCAGCTCGGCCTCGGCCTCGCTGTCGCCGGGCAGCAGAATCGGATCAGGTCCCAGGAGGTCACCGGAGCGCGTCATGGCGCCCATTCTGCCAATGCGGCTCGGTTAAGCTGCACGCATGCCCAACGCACCCGAGCCAGACCGCGACGGCACAAAATCCAGCGGCAAAACGGACGCTGAGCGTGACCCCGACGCCGAGCCGACCGAAGCCCACCACCTGATCGCCGGCGACTCGGACTCCGAGACCCAGGCCATCGCCACCCGCAACCCGGACGAGAGCTCCGAGGCGACCCTGCCGGACGGCCAGCCCGAGCGGCGCTTCACGGCCCCCGGTTTCGACGCCAAGGAAACCCAGGTGATCGCCACTTCCCAGGACGCGGCCACCGAAGCGTTCCAGACCCGTCCCGCCGCGGGCAGCACACCGGCGTCGCCGCCACCACCGTTGCCGCCGAAGACCGCTGTTCCGCAATCGATTCCGGCGCGCAGCGGCGGCAAGCCGGGCGCCAAGCAACGCAACTGGGGCTGGGTGCTGGCAGTCGTCGTCATCGTCCTGGCCCTGGTGGCCATCGCCATCTTCGGCACCGTCCTGCTCACCCGCAGCAAGCACGCGAAGGCCTCGCAAGAGGACCAGGTGAAGCAGACCATCCAGAACTTCGACATCGCGGTGCAGCGCGGCGACCTGACCGCCCTGCGCACCATCACCTGCGGCACCACCCGCGACGGGTATGTGGAGTACGACGAGAAAGCCTGGTCAGAGACCTATCAGCGGGTTTCGGCGGCCAAGCAGTACCCGGTGATCGCCAGCATCGACCAGGTCGTCGTCAACGGTCAGCACGCCGAGGCCAACATCACCACGTTCATGGCCTACGACCCGCAGACCCGCTCCACCCGCAGCCTGGACCTGCAGTTCCGCGACGACCAGTGGAAGATCTGCCAGTCCAACTAGACGTCCTCATCCTTCTTCGCGCCGAACGTGTTGTGAGGGCGGTTTTTTCCCGATTTTTCCGCCTTGAGTGCACGCTCGGCGACTCAACTCAGCCCCCGAGGGACTTGCCGGCGCAGTGCAGGTCGTTGCAGGCCTCGATGACACGCTCGGTCATGCCGGCTTCGGCCTTCTTGAGGTAGCTGCGCGGGTCGTAGACCTTCTTGTTGCCGACCTCCCCGTCGACCTTCAGGACGCCGTCGTAGTTGGAGAACATGTGCGCCGCGATCGGCCGGGTGAACGCGTACTGGGTGTCGGTGTCGACGTTCATCTTCACCACGCCGTAGCGCAGCGCCTCTTCGATCTCCGACTTCGCCGAGCCCGAGCCGCCGTGGAACACGAAATCGAACGGCTTGGCGTCATCGCCCAGGCCCAGCTTGGCCGCCGCGACCTTCTGGCCCTGGTCCAGGATGTCCGGGCGCAGCTTGACGTTGCCCGGCTTGTACACGCCGTGCACGTTGCCGAACGTGGCGGCCAGCAGGTAGTGACCGTGCTCGCCGTGGCCGAGTGCCTCGATGGTCTTCTCGAAGTCCTCCGGGGTGGTGTAGAGCTTGTCGTTGATCTCGTTGGCGACGCCGTCCTCTTCGCCGCCTACCACGCCGATCTCGATTTCCAGGATGATCTTGGCGGCCGCGGCCTGCTTGAGCAGTTCCTGCGCGATCTCCAGGTTCTCGTCGATCGGGACCGCCGAGCCGTCCCACATGTGCGACTGGAACAGGGGGTCCTTGCCAGCCGACACGCGTTCTGACGAGATGGCCAGCAGCGGACGGACGTAGGTGTCCAGCTTGTCCTTGGGGCAGTGGTCGGTGTGCAACGCCACGTTGATCGGGTACTTGGCCGCGATGATGTGGGTGAACTCGGCGAGCGCGACGGCGCCGGTCACCATCTCCTTGATCCCGAGGCCGGAGCCGAATTCCGCGCCACCGGTCGAGAACTGGATGATGCCGTCACTACCGGCGTCGGCGAAGCCCTTGATGGCTGCGTTGATGGTCTCCGAGGAGGTGCAGTTGATGGCCGGGAACGCGTACGCGTTCTCCTTGGCACGTCCCAACATCTCGGCATAGATCTCGGGCGTTGCGATAGGCATGGAGGACTCCTTGTACGGAACTTGGTCAGCTCAGTATTGCAACGCCGGTATGTTGAAGCACCATGAGCACCACCGTGACCGCGTCCGGCAGCATCCTGGACCCGATGTTCTGGATCGGCCCGGAGGGTCTGTTCGCCTCCGCGGTGCTGCCGACCATCCTCGTCATCGTCTTCGTTGAGACGGGGTTGCTGTTCCCGCTGCTGCCCGGTGAATCGCTGCTGTTCACCGGCGGCTTGCTGGCCGCCAAGGGGACCCTGGACATCTGGATCCTCGCCCCCGCGGTCGCGCTGGTCGCCGTGCTGGGCGACCAGACCGGATACTTCATCGGCCGCCGCATCGGACCAGCGCTGTTCAAGAAGGAAGATTCGCGGTTCTTCAAGAAGCACTACGTGACCGAGTCGCACGCCTTCTTCGAGAAGTACGGGTCGTGGGCGATCATCCTGGCCCGGTTCATGCCGTTCGTGCGCACGTTCACCCCGGTGATCGCCGGCGTGTCCTACATGCGTTATCCGGTGTATCTGGCATTCGACATCGTCGGTGGCGTCCTGTGGGGTGGTGGCGTGACCGTGGCCGGCTACTTCCTGGGCACGGTGCCGTTCGTCAACCAGAACCTGGAAAAGATCATCCTGGCCATCCTCTTCGTGTCGATGATCCCGGCGTTCATCGCGGCCTGGCGCGGCTACCGGTCCCGCCGCAACGCGCCGGCACCGACACCGGACGAAGTGCCGCTATCCGACTGACTTGACCATCGCGACGTTGTGCGCGGCCTCCATCAGCATCCAGCCGCCCAGCTGCACCGACAGGTCCCGCTCCGGTATCGACGAACCGTTCACCGCGCCCTCGACGAACTGCGCCTGCTGACCGCCGGCCGTCGGTATCTCGGCGTCGCGGTCCCAGAAGGCGCCGAACACCGGTAGGCCGTCCACCGTCTGGCGGTAGTCCCACGCCGACTTCGCCGACGACAGCACGATGTCGCGTGCGGTCTCGCGGGCGGCCTTGTCCTCGGCGGAGTCGCCGGGCAGGTCGGTGGCGACCAGGGCCAGGTAACGGGCGGTGATGCCGCCGAACAGGCCGCCGTCGCCACCTCCGGCGCTCTTGAGCACACCCCGGGGCGCCATGTGCTCCTTGACCGCGGCCACCAGCCGGTGCACGCGGGGCCGGTGCCGGTCGTCATGGGTGCGCTTGGCCAGCTCGACCTCCAGCCCGAGCACCACACCCTGGCAGTAGGTGTACTGCGCCCGCACCAGCGAGCCGTCCTTGATGCCGTCCAGCACCAGGTGGGTCTCCGGGTCGATCAGGGTTTCGTCGATCCAGTCGGCCATCTGCTGGGCGCGCCGCAGGTGCCCCTCGAAGCGGGCCAGGAAGATCCCCGCCGGGCCGTTGCCGGGGGCGTTGAAGAACTGATCCTGCTTGCGCCAGGGGATGCCACCGCCGTCCTCGGGCACCCACGCGTCGACGAACTGCTTGGCCAGGGTGTGCAGGGCGCGGCTGCGCTCGACGCCGACCAGACGTCCGGCGCGCTCCAGGGCCAGCGCCAGCCACGCCATGTCGTCGTAGTAGCTGTTGGTCCAGCGCAGGGTGTTGCGCAGCCGGTGCGAGCGGATCTGCCGGCTGATGCGGGTGCGACGCTCCGGCTGCGGGTCGCGCAGTTCGGCGTCGATCAGGCAGTCCAGCAGGTGCGCCTGCCACCAGTAATGCCAGGTGCCGAACATCCGGTCCTTGCGGTCCGAGGGCCAGGCCACCACACCCAACTGGGTGCCGGGCAGGCCCCACAGCCGTCGCAGGTTCCGTTGCGTGACGGCGGTTTCGGAAGTGGCGGCCCGGTTCGCCCATACCTGATCCATACCTGCCGATCCTGCCCTACGGTTTGCGGTGACGGGAGGGCACCTTGGACGGGCACGCACAGTCGCCGGACTACCTGGAGAAGAGACAGCTGCGGACCGGTACGGCCGGGTGGTTGCTGCTTGCCGGACTGGGCGTCAGTTACGTGGTGTCCGGCGACTATTCGGGCTGGAACTTCGGGCTGGCGCGCGGCGGGTTCGGCGGGCTGGTGATCGCTACCGCGGTGGTCGCCGCCATGTACCTGGCCCTGGTGCTGGGAATGGCCGAGCTGTCCTCGGCCCTGCCGACGGCCGGTGGCGGGTACACATTCGCGCGGCGGGCACTCGGTCCGTGGGGCGGGTTCGCGACCGGTACCGCCGTGTTGCTCGAGTACTCGATCGCGCCCGCGGCCATCGCCACGTTCATCGGCGCGTACGTGGAGTCGCTGGGACTGTTCGGCATCCGCGACGGCTGGTATGTCTACCTGGCGATCTACGCCCTGTTCATCGGAATCCACCTGGCCGGTGTAGGCGAAGCGCTGAAGGCGATGTTCGCCATCACCGCCGTCGCGCTGGCGGGCATCGCGATCTTCGCCGTCGCCGCCGCCGGTCGCTTCAGACTGGCGAATCTGACCGAGATCACGCCCACGCACGCGGTCGGCGCATCGTCCTTCCTGCCGCACGGCTACCTCGGGGTGTGGTCGGCACTGCCGTTCGCCATCTGGTTCTTCCTGGCGATCGAGGGAGTGCCACTGGCCGCCGAAGAGACGGCGCACCCGGCCCGCAACGTGCCGCGCGGCATCACCGCGGCGTTCGCGGTGCTGCTGGTGACCTGCGTGCTGGTGCTGCTGCTGACCACGGGTTCCGGCGGCGCACAGGCGATGTCGACGTCGGGTAACCCGCTGGTGGCGGCGCTGGGGTCAGCGGGGGCAGCCAAGGCGGTCAACTACATCGGACTGGCCGGCCTGATCGCCAGCTTCTTCTCGATCATCTACGCGTACTCGCGGCAACTGTTCGCGCTGTCCCGGGCGGGCTACCTGCCGACGGCACTGTCGATCACCAACGCGCGGAAGGCCCCCACCCTGGCGCTGGTCGTTCCCGGCGCGATCGGGTTCGCGTTGTCGCTGACGGGCAAGGGCGATCTGCTGCTCAACATGGCCGTCTTCGGCGCCACCCTGAGCTACGTGCTGATCATGGTGAGCCACATCGTCTTACGCAGCCGGGCACCCGAACTCGACCGTCCGTACCGGACTCCCGGCGGCAGAGCCACCACCGGTTTCGCCCTGCTGGTCGCCGCGCTGGCGCTGGTGTCCACGTTTCTGGTCGACGGCGTGGCGGCGCTGTGTTGCCTGGCGGTCTTCGGTGGCTTTCTGCTGTATTTCGCCTTCTACAGCCGGCACCGGGTGATCACCAGCGCCCCGGACGAGCGACTGGCTGGGTGAGCATCGCCAGAACTTCGTGCAGCGCGGTCAGCGTGTTTCCCGGCAGAAACACATCGCAGAAGGGCAGCGCCGCGGCCATCGAACCGGTCAGCGGTCGGTAATCAGGTTGCGCAGCGCGGGGATTGAGCCATATCAACCGGTGGGCACGGCGGCGCAGCCGGGTCAGTGCGTGCTCGAGCACCTCCGGCGGATCGCTGTCCCAGCCGTCGGAAGCGATGATCACGACGGCGCCGCGCAGTGCGTTGCCGTGGCCGGCCGTGGTCAGCAGGGCGTTGATGCTGCGGCCGATGAACGTGCCGCCGTAGCGGTCGGCCACCCGGGCATTTGCACGGTCCAGCGCCGCTTCGGCGGAGCGGTGTGACAGCACCGAGGTGAGACGGGTCAACGACGTCGAGAACGCGAACACCTCGGGCCGGATCGCCGTCTGGCGCATCATCACCGCCCGCATCAGATGCAGGTAGACCGTCGCGAAGGGCTGCATCGACCGGCTCACGTCGCATACCAGCACCACCCGGCGCGGCCGGCGGCGCGGACGGGTTCTGGCGAGGTTGATGGTTTCCCAGCCGGTCGCGCGCGACGCGTTGATGGTCGCCCGCAGGTCGATCCGGCGGCCGTGGGAGCTGGGCCGGGATCGCAGGCTGCGTCGGGTGGGCCAGTGCGGCAACGATTCCCGAAGCCACGCGCCGAGCAGCCGCAGATCGTCGGGATCGAACCGGTCGAACGGCTCGTCGGTGAGTGCGGCGATGCGGCTGGGCACGAACTCGGGCAATCGGATCCCGGACTCGCCATCGCCGGATTGGCCGGCGGTGCCGCCGGCCCAGGGCAGCGTCTGGTTCACGGCGCCGGACCGGCTGCCACCGCGGTGCACGACCCCGGCCGCCGGGGTGCGTGGTCCTGGCAGCGGCAACGACGGGCTGTCCCGCCGATCGGGCGCGCCGGAGCCGAAAACGGCCGCGAACACAGCGTCGAAGGCGACCAGATCGTCCATCCGGTCGACCAGGCTCAGCCGCGCGGCCCAATACAGCGACGACCGGTCATGGGGCGCCAGGTGCTGCAGCGCCTGCACGAAAGTCGTTTGGCCACTGGCCGATACCGACACGCCCGCGCTGCGCAGCCGTGCCACCAGTGCGGCCGCGAACGCCGCCAGGTCGACACCGCGCAGCAGCGCCGGGGCGCTCACTCGCGGTTGCGCCGCCGCAGCAGCCAGATCAGGGCCAGCACCGCCAGCACCGCGGCCGCTACCGCGCCGTACTTCTTGAGTTGGTCTCCGCCGGCCAGTTCGAGCAGATCGATGGGCTCGGGCTCGGGCGCCTGCCGGGTCCCCGGCACGGGATTGGCCGGCCAGGCCGGAATCGCTTCTTCGCCGCTGGGCACAGCCGGGACCTCGGCGCCGCCCTGTGCCGCCAGCTCGGCTTCCAGGGATTCCACGAACTGTCCCAACAACTTCTCCGACACCTGCTGCAGCATGCCGCTGCCGAACTGCGCCAGCTTGCCGACGATCTTGAGGTCGGTATCGACGGTCACGTTGGTGCGCTCGCCCGCGGCCTGCAGTTGCGCGGTGACGGTGGCCGCCGCGTTGCCGGTTCCGCGTGCTTCTTTGCCCTTGGCGTCGAAGATCGCGCGATGTTGCGCGCGGTCCTGCTCGATGAAATGCACCTTGCCGGTGAATTCGCTGGTGACCGGCCCTACCTTGACCTTGACCTTGCCCAGGTAGTCCTCGCCCTCGTGGCCGACCAGTTGCGCCCCCGGCATCAGCGGGATCACCCGTTCCAGATCGCAGAGCACGTCCCAGGCTTCTTCGATGGGCGCGCTGACGCTGAACTGGTTGGCGATCTTCATCGTGAGAGTCCTTTCATGTTCGGCTGTATTCCACCAATGCATCGCGGATCGCAGTGCGGTCGTCGGGCGTCTTGGCCAATGCGCCCAAGCTGATCGCCGCGGACTCGCCGACCAGATCGGAGACCCCGAGCGCGACCAGGGCGGCGACCCAGTCGATGGTCTCGGCGATCCCGGGCGGCTTGTCCAGATCGAGTGCTCGTGCGGCGCCGATGAATTGGGTGGCACGCTCGATCAGCGGCGCGGTCGCCCCCGGTACCGTGCGGCGCACGATCGCGGCGGCCCGTGCCGGTTCGGGGTAGTCGATCCAGTGGTACAGGCACCGGCGCCGTAGCGCGTCGTGCAGGTCACGGCTGCGGTTGGAGGTGAGGACGACGATCGGCGGACGCTCGGCGGCGAACGTGCCCAACTCGGGGACGGTGACCGCGGCCTCACCCAGAAACTCCAGCAGCAGTGCCTCGAATTCGTCGTCGGCGCGATCGATTTCGTCGATCAGCAGCACCGGTGACGTCGGTCCGCGGTGGCGCACGCATTGCAGTATCGGGCGGTCGACCAGGTATGCCTCGGTGTACAACTCGCCTTCGGTCATCGCGGCGCCGCTGGCCTCGGCCAGCCGGATGGACAACAGTTGTCGCTGGTAATTCCAGTCGTAGAGCGCCTCGCCGGCGGTCAGGCCCTCGTAGCACTGCAGCCGGATCAAGGGCGTATCGAGCACCGCCGCAAGCGTTTTGGCGGCGGTGGTTTTACCGACGCCGGGTTCGCCTTCCAGCAGCAGTGGCCTGCCGAGCTGTGCGGCCAGGTAAATGGCCGACGCGGTCCCGGTGTCCAGGAGGTAGTCGTGTGCGTCGAATCGGCGGACGACGTCGTCGGGGCCGGCAAACGTCATGGCGCGGTCGCCAACAGTCGCTGATAGTCCTCCCAGGTGTCCACATCGAGTGGGACGGGCCGGTCGACCTGCAGGTGGCCCACCGGGTAACGGCCTGACTCGATCAGCTTCCACACCCCCTTGTCGCCGTGCAGCCGCGAGAGGTCGCCGAACACGTTGCGGCTGAACCAGAACGGGTGTCCGATCCCGTCGGTGTAGCGGCAGACCACGATATCGCCGCCCACGGCGCTGATCCGCCGCATGTCGGCCGGGTCGACCCCGGGCTGGTCGCCGAGCATCAGCACGATGCCGCCCGACCGCGGATCCACCAGGCCCAGAGCCACCCGCAGCGATGCCGAGCATCCGGTGCCGAAGTCGTCGACGGTGACGACGTCGAGCCCGTCCAGTGTGACCTTGTCGCGAACCAGGTGCGCGGCGCCGCCCAGGGTGATGATCAACTGATCGAAGCCGGCGGTCCGCGCGACATCAAGCGTCGCGCCCAGCAGAGTCGTACCTCCAAAGGGCAGAACCTGTTTGGGCCGGCCGAGGCGGCGGGAGGCGCCCGCGGCCAGCACCACACCGGTGACGAACGGCACGCTCATGAGCCCTGCCGCTCGGCGAAGGCGGTGCGGCAGCCCGAGCAGCAGAACCAGTAGTCGGCGCCGGCCACCAGCAGGTGTGGGGTGTCCGGGCCGGTACTCACGGTCATGCCGCACACCGGGTCGACGGCCGTACTCGGCGCGGAGTCGGTGCGCACCGCGCGGGTGAGCGTGCCGCCGCGCAGCGCGGCGATGAGTTCCGCGGCGATCGCCACGGCGATCTCCGGTGGCGTCTTGGCTCCGATCGCAACCCCGACCGGGGTGTGAATACGGGACAGTTCGTCGTCGGTGAGGTCCAGGGTGCTCAGTATCGAGGCACCGCGCACCTTGCTGGCCACCAAGCCGATGTAGCCGACGCCGTGATCGACTGCGGCGCGGATGATCTCGGCTTCCGGGCCGCCGTGGCTGGCGATCACCACGGCGCTGGCGTCGGCCAGGTCGGCGTCCCGGCACGCGTCGTAGCCGAGCACCCCGCACACCGTGATCAGCGCGTCGGCGATGGGGGTCTCCCCGTAGATGCGGATCAGCGGCGCGGGCAATTGCGGCGTCAGAAAGATCTCCAGCGAGCCGCCGGACAGGCACGGGTTGACCACCACGCAGGCCCCGGGCGCCTCGGGGAAGTGCACGTCGCCGTCGGGCAGCACCCGCAGCAGCACACTCTCGCCGGCCTGCAGCACGCCCAGCGCGGCCTTGCGGACCGAGTTCTGCGCGCACTGACCGCCAACGAATCCCTCAATGGTGCCGTCCGGCAACAGGATTGCCTCGTCGCCCGCGCGTGCGGAGGTGGGCTGCTCGGCACGCACCACCGTCGCGTGCACGAACGGTGTTCGTGCATCGCGCAATTGCTGCGCTCGTTCGCTGATTCTCATCGCGCGGGTCAGATCGGCGGCCTGGCCCGGCCCTGCATGGCCTCCCACACCCGCGACGGCGTCAGCGGCATGTCGGCATGCCGAACCCCGAACGGTGCCAACGCATCCACCACCGCGTTGACCACGGCCGGCGGCGAGCCCACGGTGGCCGATTCACCGATGCCCTTGGCGCCGATCGGGTGGTGCGGCGACGGAGTGACGGTGAACCCGGTTTCCAGGTGCGGCACCTCCTGCGCGGTCGGGATCAGGTAGTCCATCAGCGAACCGCCCAGGCAGTTGCCGTCTTCGTCGAAGGCGATCATCTCCATCAGCGCCATCCCGATGCCGTCCACGATGCCGCCGTGCACCTGACCCTCGATGATCATCGGGTTGATCCGGGTGCCGCAGTCGTCGACGGCCAGGAAGCGCCGCACCTTCACCACGGCGGTGCCCGGATCGACGTCCACCACGCAGAAATACGCGCCGTACGGATACGTCAAGTTCGACGGGTTGTAGCAGATCTGCGCGTCCAGGCCACCCTCGATACCCTCGGGCAGATCGCCGGCGCCGTGCGCGCGCATCGCGATGTCCTGGATGGTCACCGCCGCGGCCGGGTCGCCCTTGACGTGGAATGTGCCCTTCTCCCATTCCAAGTCGGCCACCGAGACTTCCAGCATGCCCGACGCGATGATCTTCGCCTTGTCGCGGACCTTGCGCGCCACCAGCGCGGCCGCCGCCCCCGACACCGGGGTCGACCGGCTGCCGTAGGTGCCCAGGCCGAACGGGGTCTGATCGGTGTCGCCGTGCACCACGTCGATGTCCTCGGGCGGGATGCCGAGTTCCTCGGCGACGATCTGGGCGAACGTCGTCTCATGCCCCTGGCCCTGGGTCTGCACCGAAAGGCGCACCACCGCTTTGCCGGTCGGGTGCACGCGCAACTCGCACCCGTCGGCCATGCCCAGACCGAGGATGTCCATGTCCTTGCGCGGGCCGGCGCCCACCGCCTCGGTGAAGAAGGACATGCCGATGCCCATCAGCTCGCCGCGCTGGCGCTTCTCGGCTTGCTCGGCGCGCAGTGCGTCGTAGCCGATCATGTCCATGGCCTTGCGCATGGTGGTTTCGTAGTCACCGGAGTCGTACACCCAGCCGGTCTTGCTGGTGTATGGGAACTGGCTCGGCCGCAGCAGGTTTCGCAGCCGCAGTTCGGCCGGGTCCATCTTCAGGTCAAAGGCCAGGCAGTCCACCAGCCGCTCCACCAGATACACCGCCTCGGTGATGCGGAACGAGCAGGCGTAAGCCACCCCGCCGGGCGCCTTGTTGGTGTACACCGCGGTCATGTGGCAGTACGCGGCCTCCAGGTCGTAGCTGCCGGTGAACACCCCGAAAAAGCCGGCCGGGTACTTCACCGGCGCCGCGGTGCCGTTGAACGCGCCGTGGTCGGCCAGCACATTGGTGCGGATCGCCAGGATCTTGCCGTCGCCCGTGGCCGCGATCTCGCCGACCATGATGTAGTCGCGGGCGAACCCGGTCGACGTCAGGTTCTCACTGCGGTCTTCCATCCACTTCACCGGCTTGCCCAGCACCAGCGAGGCGACGATCGCGCACACATACCCCGGGTAGATCGGCACCTTGTTGCCGAAACCGCCGCCGATGTCGGGCGAGATGACCTGGATCTTGTGTTCGGGCAGACCCGCGACCAACGCATACAGCGTGCGGTGCGCGTGCGGCGCCTGGCTGGTGGTCCACAGCGTCAGCTTCCCGGTCACCGGGTCCAGATCGGCTACGGCGCCGCAGGTTTCCATCGGCGCCGGGTGCACCCGCGGATAGACGATCTCCTGCGTGACCACCACGTCGGCCTTGGCGAACGCGGCTTCGGTGGCGGCAGCATCACCGGTCTCCCAGTCGAAGCAGTGGTTGTCGGTCTTGCCCTCGAGGTCGGTGCGGATCACCGGAGCCGACGGGTCAAGCGCCTTACGGACGTCTACGACGGGGTCCACCGGGTCGTACTCGACGTCGATCAGTTCCAGCGCGTCGCGCGCCGAGTAACGGTCCTCGGCGACGACGAACGCCACCTCCTGACCCTGGAAGCGCACCTTGTCGGTCGCCAGCACGGCTTGGACGTCGTTGGACAGCGTCGGCATCCAGGCCAGGCCCTTGGCCGCCAGGTCGGCGCCGGTCACCACCGCTTTGACCTTCGGATGTGCCTGCGCCGCAGTCACATCGATGCTGACGATGTTCGCGTGCGCGAACGGCGACCGCAGGATCGCCAGGTGCAGCATCCCGGGCAGTACGACGTCGTCGACGTAGCGGCCGCGGCCCCGGATGAACCGCGGGTCTTCCTTGCGGAGCATCCGCCCGTAGCCGCAGGGCTTCTGGTCGTTGTCCGCGGTGTCTTCGGGGGATGGAGGAAGGGACGCCCCCTCTTTGAAAGTCGTCATGATGTCGTCGCCTCGGTCGTGGAGTGCTGCGCGGCCCATTGAATGGACCGCACGATCGTCGTGTATCCGGTACAGCGGCAGATCTGCCCGGAGATCGCTTCCCGGATCGTCTCCTCGTCGGGATCGGGGTTGCGGTCCAGCAGCGCGCGGGCGGTGATCATCATTCCCGGTGTGCAGAAACCGCATTGGAGTCCGTGACAGCGCATGAACCCTTCCTGCACGGGGTCCAGGGTGCCGTCCGGAGCTGCCAGCCCTTCTACGGTGCGCACGCTGTGGCCGGACGCCATGACGGCCAGCATGGTGCAGGACTTGACGGGCACGCCGTCGACGTCGACCACGCAGGTTCCGCAGTTGCTCGTGTCGCAGCCCCAGTGAGTTCCGGTGAGGCGCAGCTGGTCCCGCAGGAAGTGCACCAGCAGCATGCGGGGTTCGACGTCGGCGCTGACCGGTTCGCCGTTGACGGTCATATTCACCTGCATGGTGATTAATTCCCTTCGGGTTCGGGCTGATTGCGCACGCGCTGCACGGCGCTGCGCAGGGTTCGGATGGTCAGTTCGCCGGCCAGGTGCCGTTTGTAGTCGGCGGTGCCGCGGACGTCGGTCACCGGTTCGCAGGCCTGCCCGGCCAGCCGGCCGGCTTCGGCGAACGTCTCCTCGGTGGCCGGCCGGCCCACCAGTGCCGCGGACAATTCGGCGAGCGCGGCCCGATCCGGATTCACCGCGGTCAGCCCCACCCGGGCGGCGGCGATCTCGTCGCCGTCCAGCGTGACGGCCGATCCGGCGGCTGTCACCGCCCAGTCACCGACCCGTCTTTCCACCTTGGCGTATGCACTGGAGGTTCGGTGCCGCAACGGGATTCGTGTTTCGATGAGTATCTCGTTCGGGGCGACCGCGGTCTCGTACGGGCCGATCAGGAAGTCGTCGATCGCGATCTCGCGCTCCCCCGAAGGTCCCCGCACCAGGCACACCGCGTCGAGCACTTCGCACACCGTGGACAGGTCTTCGGCCGGGTCCGCCTGGCACAACGAACCGCCGAGAGTGCCCCGGTTACGCACCACCGGGTCGGCGATCACCCGCTCCGCGTCGCGGAAGATCGGGCACACCGCGGCCAGGGTGTCCGATTCCAGGATCTCCCGGTGGCGGGTCATCGCGCCGACCCGGACCAGCGTCGGATCGGTGATCACGTAGCCCAGCTCGGGCGCCAGGTCGTTGATGTCGATCAGGTATTCGGGGTTGGCGATGCGCAGCTTCATCATCGGCAGCAGGCTGTGCCCGCCGGCGACCACCCGCGCCTCCTCCCCCAGCCGGTCCAGCAGTCCGATGGCGTGGTCGACGCTCGTCGCGCGTTCGTATTCGAAGGGCCCAGGTACTTGCATGCCGAGAAGTGTCTGCCTGCGGCCCGGGGGCGTCAATGACGAGTTAAGTGATCCGTTAACTCGCCCTCGACCTGCGGCTCCCCCGCGTCGTGGTGGATCCGGCCGCCGATCTCGGCCAGCGGCCGCCCGCCCCCTCCCCACCGCCGCGCGATGATGTCGGCGGCGATCGAAACAGCGGTCTCCTCCGGCGTGCGGGCACCCAGGTCCAGCCCGATGGGACTGGACAACCGGGCCAGTTCGGTGTCGCTGAGCCCGACCGCCCGCAGCCGTCGCATCCGGTCGTCATGGGTGCGACGCGATCCCATCGCCCCCACGTATCCGACGTCCAGGCGCAATGCGATCTCGAGGACCGGCACATCGAATTTGGCGTCGTGGGTCAGCACGCAGATCACCGTCCGCCGGTCGACCGCTCCCGCTTGCGTCTGCGCGGCGAGATAGCGGTGTGGCCAGTCGACGACGACCTCGTCGGCGGTCGGAAAACGGGCCGGGGTGGCGAAGACCCGGCGAGCGTCGCACACGGTGACGCGATAGCCCAGGAACGTGCCCTGCCGGGCCACGGCCGCGGCGAAGTCGATCGCGCCGAACACCAGCATCCGCGGACGCGGCGCGAAACAGGACACGAAGACCTGCATGCCCTCGCCGCGACGCTGACCGTCCGGCCCGTACTCCAGGATCCCGGTGCGGCCCAGGGCGAGCAGGCCGCGGGCGTCGTCGGTGACAGCGTCGTCGGCACGTGCCGAGCCGAGTGAACCTGCGGTGCCGTCCGGAGCGACCACGATGCGGCGGCCGACCCACTGCGCGTCGGTATGGGCGATGACGGTCGCGACGGCTACCGCCCGGTGTGCGTCGATGTCCTGCGCCACCGCGCCCAGCTCTGGGAACGTCTCCTGCGACACCGCCTCGACGAAGATGTCGATCACACCGCCGCAGGTGAGGCCGACCGCGAACGCATCATCGTCACTGATCCCGTAGCGCTCCAACCGCGGCGTCCCGCTGGCCGCGACCTCGGTGGCCAGTTCGTACACGGCGCCCTCGACGCAGCCGCCCGACACCGATCCGCTCACCGAGCCGTCCGGCGCTACCACCATCGCGGCACCCGGTTGCCTCGGCGCCGACCGCATGGTCCGCACCACGGTCGCCAACCCGGCGGTGCCACCCGCACGCCAGATCGACATCAGATCGGCAAGCACGTCACGCATGCTCTCAACGTAGGCTCATCGGCATGACCCCGGCTCAACTTCGGGCCTATTCGGCGGTGGTGCGCCTGGGCTCGGTGCGCGCCGCTGCCGCCGAACTCGGCATGTCCGACGCCGGAATCTCGATGCACGTCACCGCATTGCGCAAAGAGCTGGACGACCCGCTGTTCACCCGGACCGGGGCCGGGCTGGCGTTCACCCCCGGCGGCCTGCGGCTCGCCAGCCGGGCGGTGGAAATCCTCGGGCTGCAACAGCAAACAGCCATCGAGGTCACCGAGGCCGCGCACGGCCGGCGGCTGTTGCGCATCGCCGCCTCGAGCACCTTCGCCGAGCACGCCGCACCGGGACTGATCGAGTTGTTCTCGTCGCGGGCCGACGATCTGTCGGTGGAGTTGAGCGTGCATCCGACGAGTCAGTTCCGCGACCTCATCCGGTCGCGGGCGGTGGACATCGCGATCGGGCCGGCCAGCGAGAGTTCTGGTAGCGCCGATCTGTTCGTACGCCCGTTCCTGAAGTATCAGATCATCACCGTGGTGGCACCGAAAAGTCCTCTTGCCGTGGGTGTTCCGACTCCTGCGCTGCTCCGCCAGCAGCAGTGGATGCTCGGGCCGTCGGCCGGCAGCGTGGACGGCGAGATCGCAAACATGTTGGGCGACTTGGCGATTCCGGAGTCACAGCAAAGAATCTTCCAGAGCGACGCCGCGGCGCTGGAAGAAGTGCTGCGGGTCGGGGGCGCGACGCTGACCATCGGCTTCGCGGTGTCCAAAGACCTTGCCGCCGGCCGGTTGGCGCATGTGACCGGGCCGGGGCTGGACAAGGCCGGCGAGTGGTGCGTGATGACCCTGGCGCCGTCGGCGCGTCAGCCCGCGGTGTCCGAACTCGTCCGCTTCATCACCACACCGCGCTGCATCCAGGCGATGATCCGCGGCAGCGGCGTGGGCGTGACGCGGTTCCGGCCGAAGGTGCACGTCACCTTGTGGAGTTAGCCGCGTCGAGTGTGCACCGGCGACCTCGCCCGTGCGTCCACCGCGGCAGAATCGCCGAACTCGCGATGCCCTCGCACACTCGAATCCACGCGCGCACACCCGATGCGGGTATCTCGGCACGAAGTAGCTATACGCTTTACCCCCATGAGCGTGTACAAGGTGATCGACATCATCGGGACCAGCCCCACGTCATGGGAGCAGGCGGCAACCGAGGCGGTGGAGCGGGCGCGGGAGAGCGTCGATGACATCCGGGTGGCCCGGGTCATCGAGCAGGACCTGGCCGTGGACGCCAGCGGCAAGATCACCTACCGCATCAAGCTCGAGGTCTCGTTCAAGATGAGACCCGCCAGGCCGCACTAGCAGGACACCGCCGGGACGGCTGGAAGCGACGGCTTGCCTGGCTGAGAGCGCTACCAGGCGTGCGTCAGATCGGCGTGCTGCCGAATCCAGGCGTGCATCGCAATGCCCGCTGCCACACCGGCATTGATGCTGCGAGTCGACCCGAACTGCGCGATCGACACGGTCAGTGCCGCGCCGGTGCGGGTGTCATCGGTGATGCCCGGACCCTCCTGGCCGAATACCAGCAGACAGTCCCGGGGCAGCGAGGTCTCTTCCAGCCTGGTGGCACCGGGGACGTTGTCGACGGCGACCACGGCCAGACCTGCCGCGGCCGCGAACTCCATCAGTTCGGCGGCGCTGTCGTGGTGGCACAACCGCTGATACCGGTCGGTCACCATCGCCCCGCGGCGGTTCCACCGGCGGCGGCCGACGATGTGCACGGTATGCACGGCGAAGGCGTTGGCGGTGCGCACCACCGAGCCGATGTTGGCGTCGTGCCCGAAGTTCTCGATCGCGATGTGCAGGGGGTGCCGGCGACGGTCGATGTCGGCGATGATGGCTTCCCGGGTCCAGTACCGGTAGGCGTCGACGACATTACGAGAATCGCCGTCGCGCAACAAATCTGGGTCATAGCGTGGGTCGTCGGGCAGCACTCCGGCCCAGGGTCCGACGCCGGTCGCGGGAGCTCCCCATTCGGTGGGCCCGGGCTCGCTCACTTGGCGGTCCACACCGCGGCGTGGGTGCCTTCGATCGACACCGTCGCATACAACAGCGCCTGACTGATCTCGCCCTGGGTGCACAACGATGCGTTGAGCTGAATCGAGTCCCGCGAGTCGTCGGGCAGCACCAGCACCGACGACCCGTAGGCCGCGCAGGCCGGGCTCAACCCACGCCCGGGCAGACTCGGGGCCGCGACCAGCATGAGAGGTCCACCGCGACGGGCGGATTCGTCCCGGTACTGGGCCCCGATGGCGCCGGCTTCCAGGTTCAGCAACATGTAGCCGTCGCCCTTGAACGCCCCCGGGTCACCCAACTGCGCCTTGTTGATCGGGAGACCGTCGGCCCGCCATGCCGACACGTTGGTGGACTTGACCACCAGACCGGTGTCGTTGACGTTCGTCGGCGGCAGGCCCACCGGAAATGGCGCTGCGTACGCCGCCGAGGTACCTGCGATCCGATCGTGGGGCGAGTAGCTGTAGACGCCCCGCACGGCGCTGCGCTCCTTCAGCGGGCCCAGACAGACCGTGCCGGTCAGCCGGTCCGGCAGTGTTTTCGCGGGCGAGCTGATGTCGGGCACCTTGGTGATGGCGTCGTCACAGCTGCCCAGCGCGTTGACTTCCATCGGATGCGACAGCGCGCCGTAGAGACCGAAGCGGATGTCTTCGGCCTTGGCGCGCGGCGCTTTTGGATCCGCAGGCGATGCGTCGACATCGACCAGCACGTAGTCCTGCGCCCACCGCAGATTCGACACCGACATGTTCCAGCCCAGCACGGCCAGCGATTCACCAATCCGGGCGCTGGGGGCTCCGAAGACCCGGCCGGACCGATCCGGACCCGAACAACTCACCGCACAGCACAAGGCCAGCGCGAAAACCAGCGCATCGCGAACGCGCACGCGGCCTAGCCCAGCCCCAGATCGGCGAGTCCCAGCACGCTGCGGTAGGGCACACCCTCGGCTTCGATCGCCTCGGCGGCTCCGGTGGCGCGGTCCACCACGGTCGCCACGCCGATCACCTCACCGCCGGCGTCGCGGACGGCGCGCACTGCCGTCAGCGCGGAGCCGCCTGTGGTGCTGGTGTCCTCCACCACCAGCACCCGCTGGCCCGACACCTCGGAGCCCTCGATAAGTCGTTGCATCCCATGGGTTTTCACCGACTTGCGGACCACGAATGCGTCGATCGGGCGACCGGGCGCATGCATGATGGCGGTCGCCACCGGGTCGGCGCCCAACGTCAGCCCACCGACCAGTGCGTAGTCCCAGTCCTGGGTGATCTCCCGCATCAGCCGGCCGATGAGCGCGGACGCCCGATGATGCAGGGTGGCGCGGCGCAGGTCGACGTAGTAGTCGGCCTCCTTGCCCGAGGACAGGGTGACCCTGCCGTGCACCACTGACAGCCGGCGCACGAGCTCGGCAAGCTCGGCCTTGCCCTGCGGATCAGGTCCGGCCACGACCACCACCGAATCGTTTGGTGAACAGCATCGCCAGCCGCCGCGGCATGGCCCGGCCCGTGCTGACCAGGAATTTGTATTGGACGCCCGGCACGATGACGACCTTGCCACGTGCGATGTCGGCGAGGCTTTCCCGGACCACGTCGTCGACTTGCAGCCACATGAACGACGGCACCTGCGCCATGTCCAATCCGGCGCGACTGTGGAATTCGGTGTGCACGTAGCCGGGGCACACCGCGTGCACACCAACGCCGGTGCCCTGCAACCCGTTTGCGAGTCCTTCGCTGAACGAGATGACCCACGCCTTGGACGCCGAGTAGGTCGAGCCCCGGCCGGGCAGTAGACCGGCAACGCTGGCGATGTTGATGACGGTGCCGGTTCCCGCGTTCATCATGGCCGGCAGCGCGGCACGAGTCAGGTGCATCACGGCGGCGACATTGACGTCGAGTTGCCTCTGCAGGTCCGCCGGATCGGTCGCCCAGAATTCGCCGGACATCCCGAAGCCGGCGTTGTTGACGAGCACCTGCACTCCCGCAGCCAGCCGGTCGGCCACTTTGTCACGGTCGGCGGCGTCCGCAAGATCCGCGGCCAGGATTTCGATGTCGCCGGCCTGGGATTGCAGTTCGCCGGCCAGTTCCTCGAGGCGTTGTGCGTCGCGGGCGACCAGCACCAGGTCATAGCCGTCGCGGGCGTAGCGGCGCGCGTATCCGGCTCCGATGCCGGACGTGGGCCCAGTGATCAGCGCAACAGGTCGAGGCATGTGCTCTCAGTGCTGGTAGTTGCTGGCCTGCTGGCCGTTGCGTCCCGTTCGCGGCGGACGCCGGACGCCTTCGGTACGGCTCTCCTCGCGGGCAACGGGCTCCGCGGCGCGACGAGCGGCATCCGGTATGACCCCGGCGGCCGGGTCCACCTGGGCGTGACGCTGCGGAAGTTCCGCGCGGGCGGCCGGGGCCAGCGGACGGCCGGGGGACGCGTTACGGCGGCCTTCGGACTCGCCTTCCTCCTGAGGGCTTTCCGCAGGCAACGGCGGCAATACCCGTAGTAGGTCGTTGAATTGGCGCACCGTTCGCAGACCTTCGTCCCACTGCGCACGTGTGCTGGCGATCGGCATGGCGACCAGGGTCCAGTTCTGCTCGTTCCACATGATCTCGGCGCAGTCCGGCGCGGTGTGCGCGAAGGTGACCATGCGCCGGTCGCAGGCCCGCCGGGCGGCGTCGAGATTGGTGGAGTAGACCATGCGCGGACCGATGGCGCCGAGCAACCAGATATCGCTCTCGCGCGGCTCCTTGAGACCCTTGAGCCGCAGGTCGACGACGACGTTGGTGCCCACCTTGCGGTGCAGCGCGATGACCGTCGCGACCTCCTCGAGGTCGAAGATGTAGACGGCTTCGCCGCGGATCTGGCCCAGCACGACGTTGTGGGCGGGGACGTCGCCGACCGTCGACATCACGCCGCGCTTCCAGCGATGCAGGATGTCGGTCGATTCGCGTTCGTAGTCGAAGCCGTGCGAACGCGCCCATGACCTGCGGCGCCTGCTACGGCCGCGGCGCCGATCGATATCGACGTACAGCAACACCGCCGCACCGACGAAGCACAGTGCGGAGAGCGTGAACCAGAGGGGGACCATCCCCAACAGAGTATCTGCTGTGTGAGCCGAACAGAGAATCCGACCAGGTCACAACCCAATCACAGGACGCTACACACCGAATTCGGCTTTGCGAACCAGAACGGCGCTCTAATGCGGTCTGACCTGCGGAAGTCTATTCTCACTTCCGCGTCAGTTCGGGCTTGGTGCAATGAGGAGGATCCTCGTGTCTTTGATCGCGGTGCCGGATGTATTGACGGGGGCAGCAGGGGATATCGGGCGGATCGAGGCGGCGCTGGCCGAAGCCGGCGCGGCGGCCGCGGCTCCGACCACCGGGCTGACCGCCGCGGCCGGTGACGAGATATCGGCGGCCATCGCGGCACTGTTCGGCAATTACGGCCGTCAGTATCAACTCCTGAGCACCCAGGCGGCGACGTTTCACCGGCAATTCGTCCAGGCACTCAGCGGCGCCGGACTGGCCTACGCCGGCGCCGAAGCGGCCAACGCATCGCCGCTGCAGCTCATCGAACAGGTGATCAACGCCCCCACCCAGGTGCTGCTCGGGCGTCCGCTGATCGGCGCCGGCGCGGACGGCACCGCCGCCAACCCCAACGGCGGGGCCGGGGGTCTGTTGTGGGGCAACGGGGGCAACGGCTACTCCCAGAGCGGCGCAGGGCTGACCGGCGGAGCCGGCGGCGCCGCCGGGCTGATCGGCAATGGTGGCGCCGGCGGAACGGGCGGCCCCGGGGGCACCGGCGGCGCGGGAGGCTCCGGTGGCTGGCTGTACGGAAACGGCGGTGGCGGCGGTGCGGGTGGTGCGGCCGTCCTGGCCGGCGGGAACGGCGGTGACGGTGGCGCCGGAGGTGCGGCCCGGCTGTTCGGCGCCGGAGGCGTCGGCGGGGCCGGCGGCGCCGGTGCGGCCGGGTCCACCGGTGGTGCCGGCAGTGCCCTCGTTCCCGACGGCGGCGCCGGGGGCTCGGGCGGCAATGGCGGCAGCGGTGGCACCGGCGGAAGTGCCGGCCTGTTCGGTACCGGCGGGGTCGGCGGCGCCGGCGGGGCCGGCGGCACGGGCGGATCGGGCGGGTCCGGCCATGACGGGGCCGTGGGCCCGGTCCGCGGTGCCGACGGGTCCGACGGTGGCAGCGGTGGCGCCGGGGGCACCGGTGGCACCGGCGGCGCGGGGGGCGCGGGCGGCGCCAACGCGTTCGGGCAGGTGGCTGGCCAGGGTCTCGGCGGAGCGGGCGGAAACGGGGGTAGCGGTGGTGCGGCGGGCAACGGTGGCACCGGTGCCACCGGGATCGCGACGGTCAACGGCGGTGTCGGCGGCTCCGGCGGCGACGGCGGCGACCCGGGTCTGGGCGGGCAGGGCGGCGCCGGTGGCGCCGGTTTCGTCGCCGGCGCGCACGGAAGTGCCGGGCTCACGCCGACCAGCGGTGGTGACGGCGGGGCCGGGGGCACCGGCGCGGACGGCACCACGCCGGGGGCGAACGGGGCGGCCGGCGGTCGCGGTGGCGACGGCGGACGCTACGGCAACGGCGGGGTCGGCGGCATCGGCGGGAACGGCGCGAACGGGGCGCCCGGCGGCACCGCGCCGACCGGCAATGGCACCGACGGCGGCAAGGGCGGTAACGGGGGCAGTGGCGGCGCGGGCGGCAATGGGGGCGCGCAGGGCGGCGGCGGTGGGGTCGGCGGAGCCGGCGGCCACGCGGGCGCGGGAGGGGCCGGCGGTGACGGTCTGAACGGCGCCAACGGGACAGCCGCGTCGGGCGCCGGTGCGGCAGGGGGTAACGGGGGCAACGGCGGCAATGCGGGCAACGGCGGCGCCGGTGGTCGTGGCGGCGACGGGGGCACTGGCGGCAGCGGCGTCGGCGGACCGGCCGCAACGGGCATCGGCGGTGATGGTGGTGACGGCGGCAATGCCGGCACCCCGGGCAAGGGCGGCAACGGCGCCACGGGTGGCGCCGCCACCCCGGCCAGCCCGATAGGCGGAAAGGGAGGGGACGGCGGCAGGGGCGGTAATTCCGGGTCGGGTGGGCTCCGCGGAACCGGGGGTACCGGCTCGACCGACGGCTCGAGCGGCGTGAGCGGAGCAGCCGTGACCGCCGGACGCGGCGGTGACGGCGGTGCCGGCGGAAGCATCCAGTCGAACAGCGGGTCCGGAGGCGCCGGCGGTAACGGCGGCGCCGGCGGTGACGGCGGTGCCGCGGCGGCCGGAGGCGCCGGGGGAAACGGCGGCAACGGTGGAAACGCCTTGGCCAGCGACACCAGCGGCTCGGGCGGTGCCGGAGGCCGCGGCGGCAACGGAGGCAAGGGCGTCACCGGCGGCAGCGGAGGCAACGGCGGCAACGGCGGCTTCACTTCCGGACGACTCTCGACAACCTTTATCGGCGGTAGCGGCGGTGGCGGTGGCACCGGAGGCGACAGCATCGCGGGAGCCGCGGGCAACGGCGGAACCGGCGGCAACGGCGGAACCAGCAGCGGCATCTTCGGCGGCGCAGGCGGTAGCGGAGGCAAAGGCGGCACCGGCGTCGGCGGCCAGGGTGGGGCCGGCGGCGGCGGGGGTCTCGGCGGCACCAGTCTGGGCAGCACCGGCGGCGCCGGCGGCGCCGGCGGCGACGGCGGCGCGGGCGACAGGGGCGGCGTTGGTGGTTTGGGCGGCAACGGCGGCGCCGGTGTGGCCCTCGGTATCGCCACTGGCGGCAAAGGCGGCAGCGGAGGCAACGGCGGGCTCGGCAACGGCAGCACCACCGGCGGTGACGGCGGCCAGGGCGGTGCCGGCGGCAGCGGCGGCAACGGCTCGGCGACCAGCGCGGGAGGATCCGGCGGGAGCGGCGGCACCGGCGGCGACGGTGGAAGTTCCATCACGGGTGCCGGTGGCAGCGGCGGCGCAGGCGGGGCCGGCGGCACGGGCGGCAGCGGCAAGAATCTGCCCGGTCAGCCCGGAGGTCCAGGCGGTCCCGGCGGCCCGCCGATCGGGGTCCTGGGCGGCACCGGCGGCACCGCAGGAACCGGCGGTAAGGGCGGCGGCCAGCCCTAGCCAAGATATCGGCGAGGCGGGTAGATCATAGGAAGCCCAGGAGAGGAGAACTGCGTGTCCGGTTCCGAATCGCTGCACATCGACGTCCCGGTCGAACTCGACAAGGTGAAGGTGGTGTTCAGCGTGGCCTCGCTGACGTTCGAGGGCGATATGCCGGCCGTGCTGTTCCACGCCGGCATCGTCATCGCCGATGCCGCGGCATGGAACGTGAAACCAGACGTGGTCGTGGTGTTCCACACGAACGCGGGCCACGTCACCCTGGACGACCAGACCTACAACACGAATCGGCACGTCGCGACCGGCAATCCGTACAAGGCGGTCATCGAAGGGCTGATCGCCGAGGGCGCGCAGGTCGAACTGTGCGGCGCCACCGCCCGGGCCATGGGCTGGGGCAACGCCGATCTGATTCCCGGCATCAAGGTCAACCGCAACGCGATGGCACGGCTCACCCAGCTGGTGCAACAGGGGTTTGTGAAAATCACCGAGGCGTAAAGGGCTCAGGGGGGAGCATGACTTACCAGAACTACCGGCTCATCCGAGTCGCCAGCGCAGGCGGCATCTGCCGGGCCACCATCGACAATCCACCGATCAATCTGCTCGACGTCGAGTTGATGCACGAGATCATTCGTCTCACCGGCGAGGTGGCGGCCGACGACGAGGTGCGGGTGCTGGTGGTCGACTCGGCCGATCCCGAGTTCTTCATCGCGCACGCAGACGTCGGCATGATCCTTGACCTGCCGGTCGAGGACATCGGGCTGCACGACGAGCTCAGCCCGTTCCACGCCGCGATGGAGAGCTTCCGGACCGTGCCGAAAGCCACCATCGCCGTCATCGAGGGCATCTGCCGCGGTGGCGGCAGCGAATGGGCGGCGGCGTTCGACATGCGCTATGCCGCGCTCGGCAGAGCGGTCTTCGGTCAGCCGGAAGTCGCGCTCGGGATCATCCCGGGCGGCGGCGGCACCCAACGCCTGCCCCGGTTGATCGGCCGCGGGCGGGCGCTGGAAGTGATTCTCGGCGGCATGGACGTCGACGCGGCGACAGCCGAAGCCTGGGGTTACGTCGACCGGGCGCTGCCCCCCGATCAGCTGCGGCGGTTCGTCGACAAGCTGGCCCGGCGCATCGCGTCGGCTCCGGTGACGGCCATCGCCGCGGCCAAGCGCGCCGTTGATGCTGCGGGTGCCGCGGGCGGCGACTTCGCTACCGGCCTGCGGGTCGAGGACCAGCTGTTCCGCCAAACCCTGGCCGAGCCGGCGGCGCGCGAACTGCTGCAGACAGTCATCGAAGCCGGCGCCCAGACCCGAGAATTCGAGCTGGGCAACCGGCCCCGACGGACTGATTAGCGGTATCAGCCCAGGATCAGCGAGTCGCCGTCCGGGCTGACGTTGACGGGCACCACGTCGCCGTCGTGCACCTCGCCGGCCAGCAGCAGCTTGGCCAGCTGGTCGCCGATCGCCTGCTGCACCAACCGGCGCAACGGCCGCGCGCCGTAAACCGGGTCGAAGCCCCGCTGGGCCAACCACTGCTTGGCCGGCAGCGACACCTCGAGCTGCAGCCGCCGCTGCGCCAGCCGCTTGTCCAGCTGAGCGAGCTGGATGTCGACGATCTGGACCAGCTCACCGGGCTCGAGGCCGTGGAAGATGATCACGTCGTCGAGGCGGTTGATGAACTCCGGCTTGAACGCCGAGCGCACCGCGGCCAGCACCTGCTCCTCGGTGCCTCCGGATCCCAGGTTGGAGGTCAGGATCAGGATGGTGTTGCGGAAGTCGACCGTGCGGCCCTGACCATCGGTCAGCCGGCCCTCGTCGAGCACCTGCAAGAGCACGTCGAACACGTCCGGGTGGGCCTTCTCGATCTCGTCGAAAAGGATCACCGTGTACGGGCGACGCCGCACGGCCTCGGTCAGCTGACCACCCTGGTCGTAACCGATGTAGCCGGGGGGCGCACCGACCAGCCGGGCCACCGAGTGCTTCTCGCCGTACTCGCTCATGTCGATGCGGACCATGGCGCGGTCGTCGTCGAACAGGAAGTCCGCCAACGCTTTTGCCAGCTCCGTCTTACCCACACCGGTGGGGCCGAGGAACATGAATGAGCCCGTGGGCCGGTTCGGGTCGGCGACGCCGGCCCGGGAGCGGCGAACCGCGTCAGACACGGCCTGCACGGCCTTCTTCTGTCCGACGACGCGCTTGCCCAGCTCGTCCTCCATGCGCAGCAGCTTGGCGGTCTCGCCTTCGAGCAGCCGGCCGGCGGGAATGCCCGTCCACGCCGACACCACGTCGGCGATGTCGTCGGGGCCGACCTCCTCCTTGAGCATCACGCCCTCGCGGGCCTCCGCATGCGGCAGAGCGGCGTCGAGTTTCTTCTCGACCTCGGGAATGCGGCCGTACCGCAACTCGGCGGCCTTGGCCAGGTCGCCGTCGCGCTCGGCGCGCTCGGACTCCCCGCGCAGCACTTCGAGCTGCTCCTTGAGCTCGCGGACGATGTCGATGGCGTTTTTCTCGTTCTGCCATCTCGTCGTCAGCTCGGCCAGCTCTTCCTTCTTGTCGGCCAGCTCGGCGCGCAGCTTCTCCAAGCGCTCCTTGGACGCGGCATCCTCTTCTTTGGCCAGCGCCATCTCTTCGATTTCCAGCCGGCGCACCAGCCGCTCGACCTCGTCGATCTCGACGGGCCGGGAGTCGATTTCCATCCGCAGCCGGCTGGCCGACTCGTCGACCAGGTCGATGGCCTTGTCCGGCAGGAAGCGGGCGGTGATGTAGCGGTCACTCAGCGTGGCCGCGGCCACCAGGGCGGAGTCGGTGATGCGCACGCCGTGATGCACCTCGTAGCGGTCCTTGAGCCCCCGCAGGATGCCGACGGTGTCCTCCACCGAGGGCTCGCCGACGAACACCTGCTGGAAGCGCCGCTCCAAAGCGGCGTCCTTCTCGATGTACTTGCGGTACTCGTCGAGCGTGGTCGCGCCCACCAGGCGCAGTTCGCCGCGGGCCAGCATCGGCTTGATCATGTTGCCCGCGTCCATCGCCGATTCGCCGGTCGCGCCGGCGCCGACGATGGTGTGCAACTCGTCGATGAATGTGATGATCTGCCCGGCCGAGTTCTTGATGTCGTCGAGCACGGCCTTGAGCCGTTCCTCGAACTCACCGCGGTACTTCGCGCCGGCCACCATCGAGCCCAGGTCCAGGGAGATGACGGTCTTGTCGCGCAGGCTTTCCGGCACGTCACCGGCGATGATGCGCTGCGCCAGGCCCTCCACGATGGCGGTCTTGCCGACGCCGGGCTCACCGATGAGCACCGGGTTGTTCTTGGTGCGGCGAGACAGCACCTGCACCACCCGGCGAATCTCGTTGTCACGTCCGATGACCGGGTCGAGTTTGCCCTCGCGGGCGCGGGCGGTCAGGTCGGTGGAGTACTTCTCCAGGGCCTGGTAGGTGGCTTCCGGGTCGGCGCTGGTCACCCGAGCGCTGCCGCGCACCTTGACGAACGCCTCCCGCAGGGCCTGCGGGGATGCGCCGTGGCCGGTCAGCACCTTGGCGACCTCGGAGTCACCGGTGGCCAGCCCGACCATCAAGTGCTCGGTGGAGACGAATTCGTCGTCCATCTCGGTGGCCAGTTGCTGGGCGGCGGTGATGGCCGCCAACGACTCACGGGACAGCTGCGGCTGCGAACTGGAACCGCTGATCTGAGGCAGCTTGTCCAGCAGGCGCTGCGCCTCGGCGCGGATGGTGGCAGGGTCTACACCGACAGCCTCCAGCAGTGGTGCGGCGATCCCGTCGTTCTGCGTCAGCAGCGCCATCAGCAGATGCGCGGGCCTGATTTCGGGGTTACCGGCCGCCGAAGCAGCCTGCAGCGCCGACGTCAGGGCCGCCTGTGTCTTAGTTGTCGGGTTAAAAGAGTCCACGACCCCTCCGTTCTTATGCGTAGGTAAAAATCTTCTCGCGTACTCCAACGCCGTCAAGGTTGAGTCTGTTCCGCTCAACTCTAACTTTTTTCCCGGATCCGCGCGAGGGCCGGGCACGCGCCTAGAATCGGCGTCCGTGGGGCTCGAGGAC
This sequence comes from Mycobacterium sp., assembly GCA_003987775.1. Taxonomy (GTDB): domain Bacteria; phylum Actinomycetota; class Actinomycetes; order Mycobacteriales; family Mycobacteriaceae; genus Mycobacterium. Next base: position 35,349 of record RXJD01000050.1, on the reverse strand, counting down.
CGGGAAGCGTTACAGGTGTTGCGCGACGCCTTCAGCCCCGACGACACCGGACTGGTGCACCGCTTCTACACCCAGTGGTTTGCCCTGGACAATTCGGTGCGCGACCTGTTCCCACCCGAAATGAGCGGCCAGCGTGCCGCTTTCGCCCAGGCGATGCACTGGCTGTACGGCGAGCTCGTTGCCCAGCGGGCCGACGAGCCGGTGGCCTTCCTGGCCCAGCTGGGCCGCGATCACCGCAAGTACGGTGTCCTGCCGGCCCACTACGAGACGCTGCGCCGGGCGTTGTACTCCAGCCTGCGCGGCCACCTGGGCAGCGCCTGGACCGGCGCGGTCCAAGAGGCCGCTGACCAGTCCCTCAACCTGTTCGCCGGGGTGATGAGCGGTGCCGCCGACTCCGACGACGCGCCCGCCTGGCTGGACGGCACCGTCATCGAACACCACCGGGTATCCCGCGACCTGGCCGTCGTCCGGCTACATATGGACCGTCCGCTGCACTACCACCCCGGGCAGTACGTCAATGTGCAGGTTCCGCAATGTCCGCGCCGCTGGCGCTATCTGTCCCCCGCCATCCCCGCCGACCCGGGCGGTGGCATCGAGTTCCACGTCCGCATCGTGCCCGGCGGCCTGGTGAGCAACGCGATCGTCGGCGAGACGCGGCCCGGCGACCGGTGGCGGCTGTCCGGCCCGCACGGCGGCCTGCATGTCGACCGCGACGACGGGGACGTGCTGATGGTCGCCGGCAGCACCGGCCTGGCTCCGTTGCGAACGCTGATCATGGACCTCAGCCGCTTCGGAGTGAACCCGAGGGTGCATCTGTTCTTCGGTGCGCGCTACCGCTGCGAGCTCTACGACCTGCGCACGCTGTGGCAGGTGGCGGCGCACAACCCGTGGCTGTCCGTCTCACCGGTATCGGAGTACAACAACGACCCGGCTTGGGCGGCCGACTACCCCGACGTGTCGCCGCCCCGGGGGCTGCACGTACGCCAGACGGGCCGGCTGCCGGAGGTGGTCACCAGGTACGGCGCCTGGGGCGACCGGCAGATCCTGATCTGCGGCGGCCCCGGGATGGTCCGCGCAACCAAGGCCGCGCTCATCGCCAAAGGTGCTCCGGCGCGCAACATTCAGCACGACCCACTGTCGCGATAGTTCCTCAGGAGGATCCGGTGCACGTCGTCACGCTGCGCGACCCGTCGTCATCGGTCGAGGCCCGGTTCGTGCCCAGTGCGGGAATGATCGGCACCTCGCTGACCGATGCGGGCGTGGAGTTGCTCGGCCAGCGGAGGGGGCTCGAGGCATATCTCGAGAACGGCAAGACGATGGGCATTCCGGTGCTGTATCCGTGGGCAAACCGGTTGAGCGCCAATACATATGAGGCCGAGGGCGTGACGGTGACGCTGCGGCCCGGTGAGCACGGGGTGCGAGCAGACCCGGCGGGGTTGCCCATCCACGGCGTGCTGGCCGCGTACCCGGGGTGGCGCGTGACATCCGAGTCGGCCAGTGAACTCAGCGCGGAGCTGGATTTCGGCGCCGACGAGCGACTGCTGGCCAGCTTCCCTTATCCCCACGTGCTCACCGTGACGGTGGGACTGGCCGAGCGGACTCTGACCCTGCGCACCACCGTGACTCCGACGGGTGATCGCGCCGTCCCATTGTGCTTCGGCTACCACCCGTACCTCCAGCTGCCGAACACCGACCGCGCCGAGTGGGTGATCGAGACGCCGCCGCTGCGCCACCTGTCTCTGGACGACCGCGGACTGCCCACCGGCGAGGCCGTCGCGCAACCCGCCCGCTCGCAACGACTTGGCACTGACACGTTCGACGACGCCTACGACAGCGTCGGCGAGGGCGCCGTCTTCGCGGTGAGTGCCGGCGCTCGCCGCATGGAGGTGTGCTTCGAGCAGGGCTACACCGCGGCGCAGATCTTCGCGCCCCCGGGTGAGGACGTGATCTGCTTCGAGCCGATGGCCGCCCCGACGGACGCATTACGCCGGGGCGGCTATCGAAAAGCCGGCTCCCGCGAGGCGGTAAGTGCCGTATTTTCCATCCGCGTCTGACGGTGCGAAACTTCTCTGAATTTTTTTCAGAATCAATCGGACATTCTTGTCCGACAGCTGTTGAATAGTCATCTGCCTTCGCCACATCGGTGGCGGTCCTGTGTCGGATAGGGACGGGTGATGAGTTTCGCGGTACTGCCCCCCGAGATCAATTCGGCACGACTGCTCTTCGGGGCCGGGCTGGATCCGATCCTGCGTGCCGCGACGGCGTGGGATGCCTTGGCCGCCGAACTGGGCATGGCCGCGTCCTCTTTTTCCTCGCTCACGTCGGGGCTGGTGGGGTCGTCGTGGCAGGGCGCATCAGCGATGGCCATGGCAAGCGCGGCGGCCCCCTACCTTGGCTGGCTGAGCAGCGCCGCCACCCAGGCCGAACAGGCCGGGGCCCAGGCCCGGGTTGCCGCAGCCGCATTCGAAGCGGCTGTGTCGGCGACCGTCAATCCGCTCATCATCTCGGCCAATCGCAACCAGTTCGTCTCGCTGGTCCTGTCCAACATCCTGGGCCAGAACGCACCGGCAATCGCGGCGGCCGAGGCCGTCTATGAGCAGATGTGGGCTCAGGACGTGACCGCGATGTTCAACTACTACACCGGTGTCGCGTCGGCAGCTGCCGGATTGAATCCCTTCCCGACCGGTTTGCAGGACCTGCTCGGTGCGTCGCCGGCCGCCTCGGTGCCGCTTCTGGACGCGATCTCGGCGGCCGCCGGCCGAACCTTCCGCAATGTCGGCCTCGCCAATATCGGTGAAGGCAATATCGGCAATGGCAACATCGGTGACCTTAATTTCGGTTCCGGGAACATCGGCAACAGCAACATCGGCAGCGGGAACCTCGGCACCGGGAACTTCGGCTTCGGCAATGTCGGGCCGGGTTTGACCGCTGCATTCAACAACATCGGATTCGGCAACACCGGCAGCGGCAATATCGGCATCGGCAACACCGGCAACAACAACATCGGCTTCGGCAACACCGGCAACGGAAACCAGGGCATCGGGCTCTTCGGGAACGCGTTATCGGGATACGGCGGCCTGAACTCGGGCACCGGCAATGTCGGTCTGTTCAACTCGGGCACCAATAACTTCGGCATCGGAAACTCCGGCACCGGCAACTTCGGCATCGGCAACTCCGGTACCAGCTTCAACACCGGAATCGGAAACTCCGGAGAGGCCAACACCGGCATCTTCAACACCGGAATCGCCAATACCGGATGGAGCAACAGCGGCAACTACAACACCGGCTTCTTCAACCCGGGCAACAGCAATACCGGCGGCTTCAATCTGGGCCGTTACAACACCGGCTTCTTCAATGACGGCAATTACAACACCGGTTTCTTCAACCCGGGCAACGTCAACACCGGCGCTTTCAACACCGGCAATTACGACAACGGGTTCCTGTGGCGTGGTGATAATCAGGGCCACTTCCTGACCAACGGTCCGGGTTTCTTCAACTCCACGACCACCCCGTCGTCCGGGTTCTTCAACAGCGGCGACGGCGCCGCATCCGGGATCTTCAACTCCGGTGCCAACAACTCCGGCATCTTCAACAGCTCGGAAGGCGCTGTCGGGGCATCCGGTATCGCCAACACCGGCACCTTCATCTCGGGCATTCTCAACAAGGGCAACACCGTATCCGGCCTGAACAACTCGAGCTTTCTAGACTTCGCGACGCCGGCATTCATCTCGGGCGGCTTCAACAACGGCAACAATATTTCCGGCTTCTTCGGCGGGCCGTCCGCGGGCACCAACTACGGCTTTGCCAACGTCGGGCGCAGCAACTGGGGTTTCGGCAACGTCGGAAACAGCAACTACGGCAACGGAAACCTCGGCGACTCCAACGTCGGTTTCGCCAACCTCGGCAGCGAAAACCGCGGCTTTGGCAACCTCGGCAGCTTCAACTGGGGTGGCGGTAACGTCGGCAACCAGAACTTCGGTAATTACAATATCGGTCTCTCCAATATCGGCTCCGGCAACTTCGGCAATTTCAACTACGGGCTGAGTAACCTCGGCAGCTTCAATATCGGCTTCGGCAACGCCGGTAATTCCAACCAGGGCTTCGCCAACACCGGCAGCAATAATGTCGGATTCGGCAATACCGGCAACAACAGCTTCGGGATCGGTCTCAGCGGCGACAACCAGTACGGCATCGGCGCCCTGAACTCCGGCGTGGGCAACCTGGGCCTGTTCAATTCCGGCAGCAACAACGTCGGCCTGTTCAACTCGGGATCCGGCAACGTCGGCATCGGGAACTCGGGCACCGCGAACGCCGGGTTCTTCAACGCCGGCGTCGGCAACTGGGGCGCCGAGAACCCCGGTACCGGCAACACCGGCATCGGCAACACCGGCCTGTACAACACCGGCTGGGGAAATGCCGGCAACGTCAACTCCGGTCTGTTCAACCCCGGGAGTTACAACACCGGCTCCTTCAACATCGGCCACACCAACACCGGTGACTTCAACGTCGGCAACACCAACACCGGCAGCGTCAACCCGGGCAACATCAACACCGGCTTCTTCAACATCGGCGATGTCAACACCGGCCTGCTCAACACCGGCAATTTCAACAACGGCTTCTCCCAGAGCGGCAACAACGCCGGCCAGATCGCGGTGAACCTCTCCTACACCACGCCCTACATCCCGGTCGACATGTCGATGGTCATTCCGGTGAATATGCCGATGACCCTCGGCGGCATGGTGATTCCGGTAACCGTGGCCGGAACCGTTTTTCCCAAGACGTTCTACCTGCCGGTGCCGTTCGTCGCGCCGCAAGGGCTCTTCTACTTCGGACCGGTCAACCTCGGCGGCTCGTCGATCACGGCTCCCCTGGTCACCCTTTCCATCGGCGGACCGACGACCAGCATCCCCATCACGATCAAAGGCGCCCTGGAAAGCCGCACGATCACCTTCCTCGACATCCCGGCGGCCTCCGGCATCGGCAACACGACCGGCAACCCGTCGTCGGGTTTCTTCCACTCCGGCGCCGGCGGCTCCTCGGGTATCGGGAACATCGGCGGCAGCATGTCGGGCATCTGGAACAGCGGCGTCGCGGCACTGGGCGTGTCAGGCTTCCAGAACTACGGGTCGCTGGTGTCGGGCTGGGCGAACCTGGGCAACAGTGTGTCCGGCTTCTACAACACCAGCCTGGCCGGCCTGGTCAATCCCGGGAACGTTTCCGGCCTGTTCAACTCCGGCCTCGACATGAGCGGACTCTTCAACACCCCGACTGGACCGGCCTTCAACGTCGGCCTGAACAACTTCGGCGCCAACAACTTCGGCGGCGGCAACGTCGGCAGCCTCAACATCGGCAGCGGCAACTGGGGCAACTCGAACTTCGGCTTCGGCAACATCGGCGGCCTGAACTTCGGCAGTGGCAACATCGGCGACGGTAACTTCGGATTCGGCAACGCCGGTGCCGGGCTGACCGACGGCAACTACAACTTCGGCTTCGGCAACCTCGGCAGCCGCAACTTCGGCTTCGGCAACACCGGCGACTTCAACATCGGCTTCGGCAACACCGGCAACAACAACATCGGTATCGGCCTCACCGGCGACAACCAACAGGGCTTCGGAGGCCTCAACTCCGGGGTCGGCAACATCGGCTTCGGCAACTCCGGCACCAACAACGTCGGCATCGGCAACACCGGCAACGGCAACTGGGGCATCGGCAACAGCGGCAACTTCAACACCGGTATCGGAAATGCCGGCAGCATCAACACCGGGCTGTTCAACACCGGCGTGGTCAACACCGGCATCGCCAATATCGGCAACCACAACACCGGGCTGTTCAACTTCGGAGACACCAACACCGGAATCGGCAACCGGGGTGACTTCAACACGGGCCTGTACAACAGCGGCAACTACAACACCGGTCTGGGCAATTCCGGCGACATCAACACCGGAGGTTTCGCCACCGGCGACCAGAGCAACGGCTTCCTCTGGCGTGGCGACCGGTTGGGTCTGTGGGGCGCCCACTACGCCATTCATGTCCCGCAGATCCCCGCGCACGTCGACATCGAGGCGCCGATCAACATCCCGATCACGGCGGGCTTCACCAACACCGTCTTCAGCGGCATCCGGCTGGAGGATGTCAACTTCGGCGCGTCAGTGAGCATCGGCCCACTTCCGATCGCCACGGGCAAGATCAACGCGGTGCAGATCCCGCAGGTCATCATCACCGGGCCCGCGGTCAACTTCCAGATCGGCAAACTCGACGGAACGACGAAAGTCACCATCCCCGCCACGGCCAGCATCGGCCCCGTCGACTGGACACTCATCAATCTGCCGGTGCATACCGGCTTCTTCAACACCACCGACAACGCCTCGGGTTTTCTCAACACGGCCGTCGGCGGCACCGTTTCCGGTGTCGGCAACATCGGCGCCAACATTTCCGGCTTCCAGAACTTCGGCAGTGTCGCGGTCTCGGGCTTCAAGAATTACGGCACGCTGTTGTCCGGCATGTCGAACCTGGGCGACACCATTTCGGGGATCGTCAACACGGGCACGGTGGCGCCGGCCAACCTCTCCGGCATCTACAACGTGGGCGCCAACTTCGCCGGCGCATTCTTCACCCAGATACCGCCGCCCGGAGAGTCGATCTTCAACCTGGGTCTGGCCAATGTCGGGCACAACAACATCGGCTTCGGCAACGTCGGCGACAACAACATCGGCTTCGGCAATGTCGGCGACAACAACATCGGCTTCGGCAACCGCGGCGTGGCCAACCTCGGATTCGGCAACCTCGGCGACGGCAACGTCGGTCTGGCCAACTTCGGCAACCTGAACAGCGGCTGGAGCAACCTGGGCAACTCCAATGCCGGATTCGCCAACGCCGGCAACGTCAACCAGGGCTTCGGCAACGCCGGCAACACCAACACCGGCCTGGCCAACACCGGCGACGGCAACGTGGGAATCGGGTTCACCGGCAACGGCCAGCAGGGCTTCGGGGGCTGGAACTCCGGCACCGGCAACACCGGCCTGTTCAACTCCGGAACCAACAACACCGGGTTCTTCAACTCCGGCAGTGACAACAACGGCATTGGCAACACCGGCACCGGAAACTGGGGCATCGGCAACAGCGGCCACCTGAACACCGGTTTGTTCAACCCCGGCGAACTCAACACCGGCTTCTTCAACACCGGCCTGCTCAACACCGGCATCGGCAACACCGGCATCGGCAACTCCGGCAACTTCAACGCCGGCAACTTCAACACCTTCAGCTTCAACACCGCCAACTACAACACGGGCTGGGCGAACACCGGCGACTACAACACCGGCCTGGGCAACGCGGGCAGCGTCAACACCGGCGCCTTCAACGTGGGCAGCTTCAACAACGGCATGTTCTGGCGGGGCGACTACCAGGGCCTGTGGGGCTACAGCAGCAGCACCAGCATCCCGGACACCGCGATCCCGCTGAACTTCCGGGTGCCGGTCAATGTCGACATCCCGATCACCGGCACCCTCGGCATCCTCACCGTCCAGGGCTTCACCATCCCGGCGGTGGACGTCACCACCACATTCTTCGAGTTCATCAGCGTCAACGCCGTCCACGTCAACCCGATCCCCATCCCGAACATCCGCATCGGCCTGCCTGCGATCACCGTCAACATCGGCACCTCCGCCGGCCCCATCATCGATGTCCAGGGCAATGGCGGCCTGCTTCCCATCAAGATTCCGTGGATCGACATCCCGCTGCGGCCGGGTGTCATGAACCTGACGACGTCTCCGTCGTCGGGCTTCTTCAACACCGGCAACGGCGTCTCCTCCGGGTTCGGCAACTTCGGTGGCAACGTGTCGGGCTTCTTCAACACAACCGCCGGGACCTCCGGCATCTCGGGCTACAAGAACTTCGGCGACTTCCTGTCCGGCGTCTCCAACTTCGGCCACACCGTCTCAGGTGCCTTCAACACCGGCCTGACCAACCCGGCCAACATTTCGGGCATCGAGAACATCGGCCACGACATCGCCGGGTTGTTCAACAACAACCCGGTCACCAACATCGGCTTCGCGAATCTCGGCCTGCAGAACATCGGCGCCGGCAACCTCGGCAACGGCAACGTCGGCTTCGGCAACGTCGGCAACGGCAACTTCGGTCTGGGCAACGTCGGTGACGGGAACGTCTTCAACGGAAACCTGGGCAACGGCAACACCGGCTCGGGCAACCTCGGCAACCTCAACATCGGCCTGGGCAACCTGGGGATCGGCAACCAGGGCTTCGGCAACAACGGCAATTTCAACATCGGCTTCGGCAACACCGGCAACAACAACATCGGTATCGGCTTGTCCGGCAACGGCCAGCAGGGATTCGGCGGCTGGAACTCCGGCAGCGGCAACATCGGACTGTTCAACTCGGGCAGCAACAACGTCGGGTTCTTCAACTCCGGGACCGGCAACGTCGGTGTCGGCAACTCCGGCACCGCCAACATCGGCCTGGGCAACGCGGGTATCGGCAACTACGGCCTCTGGAACCCCGGCACCGGCAATACCGGTATCGCCAACGCGGGCACCTTCAACACCGGCCTGTTCAATACCGGCACCACCAATACCGGCATCGCCAACCCGGGTGACTACAACACCGGCTCGTTCAACACCGGCAACTTCAACACCGGCGACTTCAACCAGGGCAACTTCAACACGGGCAGTTTCAACACCGGCGACTTCAACACCGGCTTCGGCAACTCCGGCAACGTCAACACGGGTCTGCTCAACGGCGGCAACTACAGCAACGGCATCCTGTGGCGGGCCGACTACCAGGGCCTGTGGGGCACGCACCAGGAGTTCAGCATCCCCGAGTTCCCGGTACTCAACCTCGACATCAACATCCCGATCTACCTGCCGATCAAGGTCGACCTGGGCGCGCTGCTGCTCAACGGGTTCACGTTCCCGCGACTCACCATCAACGCGATCGGCATCACCAACTTCAACATCGGGCCCATCCAGATCCCGAGTGTCGGCGGCACCCTGCCGAAGATCAACGTCGATATCGGCAAGCCCGACGGTTCCACCGTCATACCGATCCAGATCCGCAGCCACCTGGGACCCATCCGCATCGTTTTCCTCGACATCCCCGCGACCCCCGGCTTCGGCAACACCACCGCCACCCCCTCGTCAGGCTTCTTCAACAGCGGGACCGGCACGGTGTCGGGCTTCGGCAACCTGGGCGCCAGCGTGTCGGGCTGGTGGAACGGCACCAGCACCATGGTCTCGGGCATCCAGAACTTCGGAAACATGTCCTCGGGTTTTGCCAACCTGGGCCATACCGTGTCCGGGATCTACAACACCAGCACGGCCGGGATGGCGACGCCGGCCAACCTCTCGGGTCTCTACAACATCGGCACCGACGTGGCGGGTTTGTTCCGCAGCCCCACCGACACCATCTTCAACCTCGGCCTGGCCGATCTGGGCAAGCTCAACCTCGGCAGCGGCAACATCGGGGACTTCAACCTGGGCAGCGGCAACCTGGGCAGCCACAACTTCGGGTTCGGCAACCTGGGCGACGCCAACTTCGGATTCGGCAACATCGGCGCCGGAAACCTCGGCTTCGGCAACGCCGGGCCGGCCCTGACCGAGGCCCTGAACAACATCGGCTTCGGAAACACCGGCAACGGCAACTTCGGCATCGGCAACACCGGCGACGGCAACTTCGGGTTCGGCAACACCGGCAACAACAACATCGGCATCGGGTTGTCCGGCAACAACCAGATCGGGTTCGGCCCGCTGAACTTCGGGGCGGACAACACGGGCCTGTTCAACGTGGGCATCGGCAACTCCGGACTGGCCAACGCCGGCAACTTCAACCAGGGCTGGGCCAACACCGGCAACAACAACATCGGGTTGTTCAACACCGGCGACAATAACATCGGCATCGGGCTCACCGGCAACGGCCAGAGCGGATTCGGCTCACTGATGTCGGGGGCGGGCAACACCGGGTTCTTCAACTCCGGCCACGGCAACACCGGCATGTTCAACTCCGGCTCGGGCAACACCGGCTACTTCAACTCCGGCACCGGCAACACCGGCATCGGCAACATGGGCATCGGCGGGGTCGGCATCGGGCTGTCCGGGAACAACCAGGTCGGCATCGGCGGCACCAACTCCGGCAGCTTCAACATCGGGCTGTTCAACTCCGGCACCGGCAACGTCGGCTTCGGCAACTCCGGCACCGGCAACTGGGGCATCGGCAACACCGGCACCAACAACACCGGCATCGGCAACTCCGGCACCTTCAACACCGGGCTGTTCAACACCGGCAACTTCAACACCGGCCTGGCCAACCCCGGCAACTACAACACCGGCCTGTTCAACATCGGCAACTTCAACACCGGCATGTCCAACACCGGCCATTTCAACACCGGTTACGCCAACCCCGGCGACTACAACACCGGCCTGGCCAGCTCCGGGAAGTTCGGCACCGGCGGCTTCATGACCGGCACCGCCAACAACGGCTTCTTCTGGCGCGACGACATGCAAGGCCTGATGTCCGCCAACTACACCATCGTCGTCGAGCGCGTCAACGCCGTGCTCACCGTCGACGCGCCACTGCACATCCCGATCACAGGCACCATCACCAACGTCAACGTCCCCGCAATCACCATTCCGCGGTTCGACGCCCGAGGCAGCCTCGACCTCGGCATTTTCAAGGGCACCGTCATCGCGCCGTTCGGGCCGATCACGATCCACGGCGGCGACATCAACGCGCCATCGAACACACCCATCACCATCAACTTCGGCACTCAGCCCGCGATCAACATCGACATCGGCAGCCCGGACCCCAACAACCCGACGATCATCCACCTCCTCGGGCTGGGCGGCGGCGGACCCGCCTACCTGCCGCTCATCGACATGAAGCCGACGCCGGGCTTCCTCAACGCCACCACCGGTTTCTCGTCGGGCTTCCTGAACTGGGGTACCGGCAATGCCTCGGGCCTGTTGAACTTCGGCAACAACTCCGGCATCTACAACGTCGCCACCGGGGTGATCGGAAACTCCGGGCTGCAGAACTTCGGATCCATGCAGTCCGGCTTCTCCAACCTCGGCAACACCCTCTCGGGCTGGCTCAACACCGGCGGCGGCATCCCGGCGAACATCTCCGGCGCCCAGAACTTCGGCGTCGACCTGGCCGGCTTCTTCCGCGACGGCGTCAGCCAGACGACCTTCAGCCTCGGCGTGGCCAACAACGGCTTCTACAACCTGGGCAACGCCAACCTGGGCGCCTACAACCTGGGCAACGCCAACATCGGCACCTTCAACCTCGGCGGCGCCAACATCGGCAACCTCAACATCGGCTGGGGCAACATCGGCGACCAGAACTTCGGACCTGCCAACATCGGCTTCGGCAACGTCGGCTTCGGCAACTCCGGTCTGGGATCGCTGCCCGCCGTCCAGAATCTCGGCTTCGGCAACACCGGGACCCTCAACATCGGCTTCGGCAACACCGGCACCAACAACATCGGCTTCGGCAACACCGGTGACGGCAACATCGGCATCGGCTTGGTGGGCAACGGCCAGGTCGGCTTCGGCGGCTGGAACTCGGGCAGCGGCAACGTCGGCCTGTTCAACTCCGGCACCAACAACGTCGGGTTCTTCAACTCCGGTGAGGGCAACTGGGGCATCGGGAACTCCGGCCACTTCAACACCGGGATCGGTAACACCGGTCAGGTCAACAGCGGCTTCTTCAACACCGGCCTGGTCAACACCGGCTTCGGCAACTCGGGCAATTTCAACACCGGCATCGCCAACTCCGGCAACGTCAACACCGGCAGCTTCAACCCGGGCAACTACAACACCGGCGGCTTCAACCCGGGCAACTACAACACCGGCTGGATCAACAACGGCGACTCCAACACCGGCATCGGGAACTACGGCGACTTCAACACCGGCGGATTCAACGGCGGCAACTACAACAACGGGTTCTTCTGGCGGGGCGACTACCAGGGCCTGGGCGGGTTCCACTACGAAACCACCATCCCGCAGATCCCCTACGACTACAGCATCGCGGGCGACATCGAGATCCCGATCAGCGGAACCATCAACGCCGTCACCCAGGACTTGTTCACGATTGCGAAGTTCGACATCCCGATCAGCCTGGAAATCACGATCTGCATCATCTACATCCCGTTCGTCGGCTGTGTGCTGAGCGGCACGCTCCCGGCGATCCCGATCACCACACAGCAACTGGGCGGATGGACCATCGACCCCAGCGTGCTGAACCCCGAAACGCCGCTGGTCTTCAACTTCTCCAACCCCCTCAGCATGGCCGGCAACGGCGGTCTGGGACCGTTCACCTTCGGCTTCGGCTACCAGCAGGCTCCGGGATTCTTCAACTCCGGTCCGGTGCCGTCATCGGGGTTCTTCAACTCCGGCGGTGGCGGCGCCTCGGGCTTCTTCAACGTTGCCGACGGCGCCGTGTCCGGTATCGGGAACGCGGTCAAACAGGTTTCCGGCGCGCTCAACGCCGGCGGCGTCGACCTATCGGGCTTCCAGAACTTCGGCACCCTGGAATCCGGGTGGGCGAACCTGGGCAACTTCTTGTCCGGCTTCTACAACACCAGCGTGCTCGACACCCTGACGCAGGCCTTCGTCTCCGGGGTCGGCAATGTGGGCAAAGAACTCGCCGGAATCTTCGGCGAGAGCCCGTAACTCACCGGCGCGAGTCGATGGCGCCATTCGCTCGCCCGCTACCGCGGGCTCCGCTCACCGGCGTGAATCGATTGCGCCGTTCGCTCGCCCGCTACCGCGGGCTCCGCTCACCGGCGCGAACGGGGCTGCCAGACGACCAGCGCCGTGCTCTTCGGCACCACCGCGACCTCGCGGCGCTGGTTGGCACGCAACACCGCCAGTTCCTCGGCCATCTCCTTCAGCCTGGACTGCAGCGCCTCGACCTGATTAGTCAGTTCGATGATGCGTTTGATCCCGGCAAGGTTGACGCCCTCGTCCTGGGAGAGGCGCTGCACCTCGCGCAGCAGGTTCACATCGTGTTCGGAGTAGCGCCGCCCACCGCCCGGGGTGCGCTGTGGGCTGACCAAGCCGAGCCGGTCATACGTGCGCAGGGTCTGCGCATGCATGCCGGCCAGCTCGGCAGCCACCGAGATCAGGAAGGTCCGCGATTCCTCACTCTTCTTCGGGTTCATCGCCATCAGCGATTACCTGCCCATCCAGCCCTTGGGTCGAAGCCACTGGAACGTTCGGCCGCCGCGTAGGCTTCCAGCGCCTCCTGGGCGGAACCCTCCAGGTTCGGCGGAACGGCCACCTTGACGGTGACGAGCAGGTCGCCGCTGCCGCCGCTGCGCTTGGGCACACCACGCCCACGCACCCGCAGAATGCGGCCGTCCGCGGTGCCCTTCGGCACCCTGACGCCGACTTTACCGTCCAGCGTGGGCACCGAAAGCGTTGAGCCCAAAGCTAATTCGGTAAAGCTGACCGGGACGGTGACGGTGAGATCGTCGCCGTCACGGCCGAACACCTTGTCGGGACGGACGTGGACGGTTACGTACAGGTCGCCCGACGGTGCGCCACGCAGCCCGGCCTCACCCTGTCCGGCCAACCGGATCCGCTGCCCGTCCTCGACGCCCGGCGGAATCCGCACGTTGATGGTCCGGGTACGGGTGGTGGCGCCGTTGCCGCCGCATTCCTCGCACGGGTGCTCGATGATCGAACCACTGCCCCGGCATTCGGTGCAGGGCTCGGAGAAACCGAACGCGCCCTGATTGCGGCTGATCACACCCGCGCCGTTGCAGTTCGGACACACCTTCGGGCTGGTGCCCGGACGTGCGCCGCTGCCGTGGCAGTTGGTGCACGGCGCCGGGCTGGTCAGCCGCAGGGGCATCGCCACGCCCTTGGCGGCCTCGACGAAATCGAGTTCCGTCTCGGTCTCCAGGTCGTTGCCCCGGCGCGGCCGGCTGGGCCGGGTGGTGCCACCTCGCCCGAACAGGCCGCCGAACAGGTCGCCGATGTTGGCGCCGCCGGACCGGCCGGCGGCGTCGAACAGGTCGTTCAGGTTGAACTCGGCGCCATCACCACCTCCGCCGAAGCCGCCGAAGTTACCCGCATCGAACCGACGGCCACCAAAGCCGCCGCCGGCGAACAGCCGGCGGGTTTCGTCGTACTCTTTGCGCTTCGCTTCGTCAGACAAGACGCTGTACGCCTCAGAAACTGCCTTGAACCGTTCGGCTCCGGCGGGGTTCTTGTCCGGATGCAGATCGGAAGCCAGCTTGCGGTACGCGGTCTTGATCTGCTTGGCATCGGCATCGGAGGGGACGCCAAGCTCCTTGTAGAAGTCTTTCTCGACCCACTCACGCTGAGCCATACCGCGTCACCTCCTTACCTTTCTTCTTGATTCTGTGCCTTGAAACGGGAATTAGTCACCGGAGCCGTCGGCGTTGTCGCTCGTGTCGGCCGGCCCGGTTGTATCGGCATCGCCCGGGTTCTGCCCCGAGGATCCGTCGGCGACGGTGTCGACGACAGCCACCAGCGCATTGCGCAGCACGTGCTCGCCGAGTTGGTAGCCCTGCCGCATCACGGTGCCGATCACCGGTTTGGAATCCGGGCCGCCGCCGCCTTCGTGTTGCACGGCCTCGTGCAGCACCGGGTCGAAGTCCTCGCCTTCTTCACCGAATGGCTTGAGCCCCAAGCCGTTCAGCACGTTCATCAGTTTGTCGGCCACGGCCTTGAGCGGACCGGACTCCAGATCACCGTGCTTACGCGCCCGCTCGATGTCGTCCACCGCATGCAGCAGTTCACCGACCACCGCGGCCCTGGCCCGGTCGGCCGCGGCCTGCTGGTCGCGCATCGCCCGCTTGCGGTAGTTGGCGAAGTCCGCCTGAACCCGTTGCAGGTCTTTGGTCAGCTCCGCCACCTTGTCCGATGAATCGCCGGGAGCCTGCTCTCCCGGCGCCGGAGCGCCGGGAGAGCCCTGCCGTACTTCACCAGTTTCGGGATCGATCCGCCGTTTGTCGGTGACCGTCACCGGTTCCTGTGGGTACTCGTCGGTCACTTGGACTCCCGGTCGTCGTCGACCACCTCCGCGTCGACGACGTCGTCCGAGCCGCCCTGGTCAAACCCGCCACCGGGCTGACCGCCGGCGGCGGCGCCACCTTCGGCCTGGGCCGCTTCGTAGATCGCCTGTCCGAGCGCCTGGGACTCCTGGCCCAGCTTCTCCATCGCCGACTTGATCGCGCTGATGTCGTCGCCAGCCAGGGCCGCCTTGGCCTCACCGACCGCGGCTTCCACCTTGCTCAAGGTGTCCTCGGGAACCTTCGAGCCGCCCTCGGCTTCTCGTTGTTCCTTGACGAACTTCTCCGTCTGGTAGACCAGCGTCTCGGCCTGGTTGCGGACGTCGGCCTCCTCGCGACGCTTGCGGTCCTCGTCCGCGTGCGCCTCGGCCTCCTTGATCATCCGGTCGATCTCTTCCTTGGAGATGCCGGAGCCCTCCTGGATGCGGATCGTGTTCTCCTTGCCGGTGCCCTTGTCCTTGGCCGTGACGTGCACGATGCCGTTGGCGTCGATGTCGAAGGTGACCTCGATCTGGGGCACACCGCGCGGAGCCGGGGCGATGCCGGTCAGCTCGAAGCTGCCGAGCAGCTTGTTGGCCGACGCCATCTCGCGCTCACCCTGGTAGACCTGGATCTGCACCGACGGCTGGTTGTCGTCGGCCGTGGTGAAGGTCTCCGACCGCTTGGTGGGGATGGTGGTGTTGCGCTCGATGAGCTTGGTCATCACGCCACCCTTGGTCTCGATACCCAGGCTCAGCGGTGTGACGTCAAGCAGCAGAACGTCTTTCACCTCACCCTTGAGGACACCAGCCTGCAGCGCAGCACCCACGGCGACGACCTCGTCAGGGTTGACGCCCTTGTTGGGCTCCTTGCCGCCGGTCATCTCCTTCACCAGCTCGGTGACCGCGGGCATCCGGGTCGAACCGCCGACCAGTACCACGTGGTCGATGTCGCCCACCGAGATGCCGGCGTCGGCGATCACCGACTGGAACGGCTTGCGGGTACGGTCCAGCAGGTCTTGGGTGATGCGCTGGAACTCGGCCCGGGTCAGCTGCTCGTCGAGGAACAACGGGTTCTTGTCCGCGTCCACGGTGATGTAGGGCAGGTTGATCGAGGTGCTCTGCGAGCTGGACAGCTCGATCTTGGCCTTCTCGGCGGCTTCACGAAGCCGCTGCATGGCCATCTTGTCCTTGGTCAGGTCGATGCCGCTGGTGCCCTTGAACTTCTCCACCAGCCAGTCGACGACGCGCTGGTCCCAGTCGTCGCCACCGAGGTGGTTGTCACCGCTGGTGGCACGTACCTCGACCACACCTTCGCCGATCTCGAGCAGCGAGACGTCGAAGGTGCCGCCGCCGAGGTCGAAGACCAGGATGGTCTGTTCCTTCTCGCCCTTGTCCAAGCCGTAGGCCAGCGCGGCCGCGGTCGGCTCGTTGACGATGCGCAGCACGTTGAGGCCGGCGATCTGGCCGGCGTCCTTGGTCGCCTGACGCTGGGCGTCGTTGAAGTAGGCGGGCACGGTGATGACCGCGTCCGCGATGTCCTCGCCCAGGTATGCCTCAGCGTCGCGCTTGAGCTTCATCAGCACGCGGGCGCTGATTTCGGGGGCGGTGTAGTTCTTACCGTCGATCTCAATGGACCAATCGGTACCCATGTGCCGCTTGACCGAGCGAATGGTGCGGTCCACGTTGGTGACCGCCTGGTTCTTGGCGGGCTGGCCAACCAGAACTTCGCCGTTGCGCGCGAACGCGACGACGGAAGGAGTCGTCCTCGAGCCCTCGGAGTTAGCGACGACGACGGGGTCGCCACCCTCCAGAACCGAGACGACGGAGTTGGTGGTCCCGAGGTCGATGCCGACCGCACGAGCCATAGTGATTCCTCCTGAATGTGTAGAGCTTCTGTGTTGCACTATGCTGAGTGAACCCCGCTCAAGACTGCTCCGGTGGACGCTCTGCTGTCAACCCAGACTTGAGTCTGATTCACTCAACTTGTCGATCATGCTAACGGTGTCGCCGCGGAGTTTGTTCCCCGGGTCCTATGCAAGCTCTATGAAAGCGGCACGAAGCGGCGTTTCGCCTGGTGACCCAATGGTTAGACTCGGCGAAGAGTCAGCTTTTGGGGGGAAGCGAATCATGTCAGCGCACAGTCGCATGCTTGCCTACAGCTCCCTGCTGGCGATGAATGCAGGCTGGGTCAACGCGGTGGCGATCCTCATCATGGCCGTCCCGGTGGGCAACTTGACCGGAATCACCACCCAGATCGGCATGGACCGGGCCCACCCCTGGCGATACGAAAGCCACGTCCTGTTCGCGATCTTGCTGGGGTTCCTGATCGGGGCCGCCATCGCGGGAGCGCTGCTCGCCTCCAAGAAGATGCCGATCGGCAACCGGCACGCCGCCGTGCTGTCGATTCAGGCATCACTGCTGCTGCTGGCCGCCGCCGGCATCGAGGAGTCCGACGTCAAGTCTCTGATCCTGGGATCCGGCATCGAGGAGACCGCGGTACAGGCTTTTCTGGCCGCCGCCGCGCTCGGTCTGCAGAACGGGCTGACCTCCAGCTTTCGCGGGATGCCGGTCCGCACCACCCATTTCACCGGCACCGTCACCGACCTGGGGCTCATGTTGGGCCGCAGCCGTCAGGAGGGCATCGACAAGTGGAAGGCGGCAATCCTCTCCGCGACGTTGTTGCTGTTCCTCACCGGCGCGGTCATCGGCCTGATGGCCGGTGCCCGCATCGGCGGCCATGCCCTTATCGTTCCGGCGACGATCTGCCTGGTGCTGGCGGCAGTCGGTATGGTGCGCAGCCGCAAGCGGCGCGAGCAGCCCACCACCGCTGAACCGGTCAGCGCTTAGGAATTCGAGCGCGACTCTTCCGGAGTCCATGGCAGCGGCGGCCGGGGCTGGCCGGGAAACAGGAAGTCGACGAACGACGCCACCGTCGGTTGCGGTTCGTGGTTTGCCAATCCCGGCCGCTCATTGGCCTCAATGAAGGAGTAGTCGGCGGCACAGACGTCGGGGACGAGGAGGTCGATACCGGCCACCGGGATCCCGATGGCGTCGGCCGCCTTGACCGCCACCCGGCACAGTTCCTCGTTCACCGTGCCGGTCACGTCGTGCAACGTCCCGCCCTGATGCAGGTTGGCGGTGGCGCGCACCCGCAGCACCGTGCCCTCCGGCAGCACATCGTCCAGCTGCCAGCCTTCGTTGCGGACCGTCTCCCGCGCGAGGTCGTCGAGCGGGATGCGGGACTCGCCTTCGGTGGCGGCAGAACGCCGCCGGCTTTCGGCCTCGATCAACTCGCGCACACTGTGCCTACCAGTGCCGATGACCTCCGGCGGCACCCGCAACGCGGCGGCCACCACCCGGCCGTCGATCACCACCAGCCGCAGGTCGTCGCCGTGCACCCGCTTTTCGATCAGCACCTCCGGGTCCTGCTCCCTGGCCCGCGCCAACGCCGCGGCGAGCGCCTCGGGACCCTGGCCGGCAGTCACCCCCACGGTGATGCCCTTGCCCTGCTCCCCCCGGCACGGTTTGATCACCGCCTCGTCAATCTCGTCGAGGAACGCGTGGTCGTCCTCGTCGAAAGTGGCCAGCCGCGCCGGCGGAACCTCGATGCCCGCCGCCTGCACCAGACGCCGGGTCAACCGTTTGTCATCGCACCGGCACATCGCGATCGCCGAGGTGTACTCGGACAGCGACTCGCGGGTGACGACGCTGCGCCCGCCGTGGGTGAGGCGCATTTCTCCGGTCTCGGCATCCAGGACCTCGACCCGGATGCCACGGCGGAGGGCCTCTTCGGCGATGATCCGCGCGTAGGGGTTGAGGTCGTCAATGGTTTCCGGCGGCGAGGTGAACAACGGCTCGTTGATGGTGTTCTTGCGCTTGACCACCAGCACCGGGACGCGGCGGAAACCGATCTTTTCGTACAGGCCGATCGCGGCGTCGTTGTCGTGGGCGACCGAGAGGTCGAGGTAGGCCCGTCCCTGTTCGCGGAACCGGTCGGCCATGGCGAGCGTCAACGCCTGCCCGATGCCCGGCAGCGCAGCGGCCGGGTCGACCGCCAGCGTCCACAGGCTCGCGCCCCGCTCGGGGTCCGCGAAAAGAGCCTCGTGGTCGACACCCGTGACGGTGCCGATCACCGCACCGTCGTCGTCGCGCACGGCCACCAGGTACGTCACCGCGTCGACGTGCAGATGGTTGTGCCAGATCGTCTCGACCGGCGCTGGAACCATCCCACAGCGCACAAAGACCCGGTTCATGGCGTCGGCCTCGGCCGGGGACCGCAAGGTGCGCACCGTGACACCTCGCGGCGCAGTGGCCGAGTCGGTGTGCTCGGCGAAGCGCAGCCGGTAGGTGTGACTGGGGTCGATGAACAGTTCGGTAGGCGCCTGCGCGACGACGATGTGGGATTCGCGCGCGTAGATACACACATCCCGGCGTCCCGGCGCCTCGTTGCGCAGCGCTTCGACAAGCGCGGCTGAATCGGCGAAAGTCTGGCCGAATATGATTCGGCCCCAACCGAGTTCGAGCTCAACCTGCCGCGCGGACACGTCGGCCGGGTGCGACCGCGAGGCGTCGTGGAGGTTGAGTGTGATGAACTCGGGATGATCTTCCGCGACACCCATGGCGCTCATCCGGCCGGCCCCGTGAGGCCGGCCGCGCCGCAGCCGCGCGGCAACTCCGATCGACTAATCATGATCGGCGTTGTTTACCCATTTTCCCGCGATTGATCACCGATCCCGGCTCCCGCCCCGCCCCGCCAGAGTTTTAGAGCATTTGCTCTGTTACTATGCCGATCATGCCGCGCCCCCGAGTGCACGACCCGGATACGGTGCTCGATGCCGTCGAGTCGCTGGCCGTCGCCTCCGGACCGGCGGCAGTGACCATCCGGGCGATCGCTTCGGCCGTCGGCGCCTCCAACGGCGCGCTGTATCACACGTGGGGTTCGCGGGCGGGCCTGCTGGCCCAGGCCTGGCTGCGGGCGGGCCGCCGGTTCCTGCAGGCACAGAACGCACTGGTCGACGCGGCCCTGTCGGCGCCGGGCCCCCAGGCCGGCCTCGAGGCGGTGGCGGCCGCCGCGGACGCACCGGCGGCCTTTGCCGAGCAGCACCCGGACTCGTGCCGGCTGCTGCTGACGTTACCGCGGGAAGAACTGATCGATCCCGATCTACCGGCCGAAATCATCGCTGAGATAAGGGATCTCGAAGCGCGGCTGGTCGGCCTGATGATCCGGCTGGCACGCGCGGTCTGGGACCGTAAGGACGCCGCCGCGGTGGATGCGATCACGATCTGCATCGTCGACCTGCCGACCGCGATCCTGCTGCGCCGCGACCGCCTGGGCAGCACGACGGCGCGCGAACAGCTGCGCGCCGCGGTGCGCGCCGTGCTGCACATCGAGCCACCGATACGCCAACCCGAAAGACCGCACCCCGAAAGGAAGAACCAGTGATCAGCCTGCGCTACGACGAGAAGATCGCGATCCTCGATCTCGGCGACGACGAGAATCGTTTCTCCCCAAGCTTTCTCGACGACATCAATGACCACCTCGATGAGATCGAAGCCGGTGGCGCGCACGCCCTGGTCACCACCGCGACCGGAAAGTTCTACACCAACGGGCTCGATCTGGACTGGCTCTTCGCGCACGGCGAGCAAACCCAGTGGTACGTGAGCCGGGTCCAGGATCTGCTGGCACGGATGCTCACGCTGCCCATGCCCACCGCGGCGGCGATCGTCGGTCACGCATTCGGCGCCGGGGCGATGCTGGCCGTTGCCCACGACTTCCGGGTGATGCGCGACGACCGCGGGTTCTTCTGCTTCCCCGAAGCGGACATCAACATTCCGTTCACCGACGGCATGGCCGCGCTGATCCAGGCCAAGCTCACCCCGCAAGCCGCGGTCGCCTCGATGACCACGGGACGGCGCTTCGGCGGAACCGACGCGGCGACAATCGGTATCGTCGACGCCACCGCGGGCGAGGGCGCCGTAACGACCGCCGCGCTGGAAATGCTGCGCCCCCTGGGCGCCAAGGACCGCGGCACTCTGGGTGCGATCAAACAGACCATGTTCGGCACGGCCGCCCACACGCTCAGAGCGGCCGCCGACGGCTGACATTGGCAAGGACCAGCTGGGTGTTGTAGGGCGCCCCAACCGGCACGCCGTGCCCGTCGGCCTGCGTATTCCATTGACTGGCAAATATTTTCATCCGGCCCAGAGTGGATCCGGGAACGATGTAGCCGCCATAGTTCTGGGCTACGAAGTTCGGGCCGGCCGGGTCGCTCTGCTGCATGAGCACCGTTCGAACGCCCGCGCTGAAGATGTCGGTGGGCCTGTCCGCGACCCACACCTCCACCGTCCCGTCGGGCCCACTGCGCACGTTGAATCCCGCCAGCACTGCGCAACCGTCGACCTCCCGGAAGCTCAGCTCGCCGAAACTGTTGGGGCTGATGACAGTTGGGGCCCGACCGGGCCGGCCCCAGGCTGCATGGTCGCCGCGCACGTAGGGTCGCCACGACGAGCGGTCGGTGAACTTATCGGGGTCAGCCCGGTAGAGCGTCACCCCCCGGCTGCGGTCGAAGGCATCGGCGACGATGTACACATAACCGTCGGCGGCCTGGTAACCGCTGATCTGCGACTGGCCACTGTCGGCGTAGCTGCCGGGACGCCAGGAACCTTTGACCGGCTTCCAGCCGTCGGCCGGGTGATCGGTGACTTCCACCAGCCACGACCCGCCCCTGGTCCGCAGGTCCTCGGTACCGACCACCAGCATGTACGTCCGGCCGCCGACCAGCACGCTGCCCGCGGGCAACGTGTTCATGCCGCGCGCCTGACGCGGCGGGAGGAAAAGCGGGTTGGGACTACCGCGCGGCCCGGTGAGCGGCGCACCGAACTGCGGGTGGCCGGCGGCGTCGAAGGTCACCGGCACCGCGACGGACGGGTAGTGCGGGTGGGTGCCCACCCGGTCGCCGCCGAACGAATCCCCGAACACGGCCACATAGGACCCACCGGGCAGTTGAACGACCTCGCCCAGGTCGGCAGCGCCGATGCCGGGCACGCCACCGCGGGCGCCGGTCCCGGCGATCGGACCGAGATTGCGCACCTCGCCATGGCGCATCGCTTACGTTCGCTCTTCGATCAGCGACAGCAGCGCCCGGACCGCCGCGCTCGCCGGGCGCGTGGCTGACGTCGCGACGTACAGCCGCCAACACAGCTCGTGGTCGGCGACCGGCACGGTCACCAGACCGTCGTCGTCGATGTCGTCGAGAATGGTCCAGCTCAGAAACCCGATGCCGAGCCCGTTGCGGATGTACGCGGCCGCGGTGCCCAGATCGGCGACCTCCAGGGTGACCGTCCGGTCCACCCCGGCGGCAGCGAACGCTTTGTCGATGACGATCCTGGTGCCGTACCCCGGCGGCGCGTCGACGAACGACATGCCGGCCAGTTCGGCCAGTGTCACCGACGAACCGGTGGCCAGCGGATGGTCGGCGGGCACCACCAGGTGCAGCTTGACGGCGGCTACCAGCTGCGCGTTCAGGCCGGCCGGCACGTCGCCGGGAAAGACGAGGAAGGCGATGTCCAGATCCCCGTCACGCAGTTGCCGTTCCAGCCCCGTCGTGCCGGCGCGGGCCGCGCGCAGCTGTACCCGGACCTCGGGGTGACGGGCATGCAAGTCTGCCAGCACAGTGGGCAGGTCGATCACGTTGATCGAGGTCAGCGTGCCGACGGTGACGGTGCCCCGCACAGCGCCGCGGGTGGCGTGCACGGCGTCCTTGGCGGCCGAGGCGGCGTCGAGGGTGGCGCGGGCGTGCGGTCGCAGCTGTTCGCCCGCCGGTGTCAGGCGCACCCCGGCCGGCCCGCGGATGAACAGGTCGGCACCGAGTTCGCGTTCGAGCGCCCGGATGGTCGCCGACACCCCGGACTGGACGACGTGTAGCCGTTTGGCCGCCCGGGTGAAGCTCAGATTGTCCGCAACAGCGAGGAAGTACTCCAGCTGACGCAGTTCCACCCAGGAATTATCACCATTTGTGCTGGTGTCGATCAAGAAATTTCGCTGGCAGTGATCGCAGGGTCCGGCGTACCTTCGGCCCGGTGGAGGTCACCGAAATGCGCTGCTTGTCGCGATGCGAAGAGCACCGATTCCCGGGTAGCGGTCGGGGCCGTGCCGGCCGCGCATCCCGCGGTGGGCCCGCTCGGGTTTCGGAGGCATGATGCGCACCATCGCACTCGAAGAGCACTACGCCACAACGCCATTCCTGAGCGGACCGGGCAACTGGCTGAAATCGCAACCCACCATTTGCGACGCACTCGTCGACCTCGGCGAGACCCGCATCAAGGACATGGACGACGCCGGCGTCGACGTGGCCGTGTTGTCCCTGGTCGCCCCCGGCGTCGAGCAGCTCGACGGTCCGGCGGCCATCCGGTTGGCCCGAAGCTGCAACGACGAGCTCGCAGCGGCCGTACAGCGGTATCCAGATCGGCTGGCGGGTTTCGCCACCCTGCCGATCAGCGAGCCCGACGCGGCGGCCGCCGAACTCGAGCGCATGATCGGCAACGGCTTCGTCGGCGCGGTGGTCAACGGCCACTGCCGGGGCGTCTATCTCGACGACCCGCACTTCGAGCCGGTCCTCGACCGCGCCGCGGCACTGCGGGTTCCGATCTATCTGCACCCGACCATCCCGCCCCCGGCCGTCGTCGAATCCTGCTACGCCGGGTTCTCCGAAGACGTGACGTTCGCGCTGGCGACGGTGGGATGGGGCTGGCACATCAACACCGGCACCCACGTGCTGCGCCTCATCCTCGGCGGCGTGTTCGACCGGCACCCCGAACTGCAGGTCATCATCGGCCACATGGGAGAGGCGCTGCCCTTCATGGTGCCGCGATTCGACGCCACGCTGCGCCCGGAGCTGACCGGTCTGCGGCGTCCGGTCAGCTCCTACCTGCGGGAGAACCTGACCTATACGTTCGCCAACTTCAACAACGAGGCCACCTACGCCAACCTGATGGCCCAGATCGGGGTAGACCGAGTGGCCTTCTCCACCGATCACCCTTTCGGGTCCATGACCGCCGCACGCGGCTTCCTCGACCGGCTGCCACTCACCGACGACGAGCGGGCCGCCATCAGCCACCGAAACGCCGAGCGCCTGCTGGGGCTGTGAACTGCCGGGGAGCTGAGGGTGGGATAGCCTGACGCGATGGCAGCGCCCGCGCGCGCGTTGGACCGCGAGGACGCGGGTTACCACAAGGCGCTCAAGAACCGGCAGATTCAGATGATCGCCCTGGGCGGCGCGATCGGAACCGGGTTGTTCCTCGGCGCCGGCGGGCGGCTCGCGTCGGCCGGCCCGGGGTTGTTCATCGTTTTCGGCATCTGCGGCATCTTCGTGTTCCTGATCCTGCGCGCCCTCGGTGAGCTGGTGCTGTACCGGCCGTCGTCAGGTTCGTTCGTGTCCTACGCGCGTGAATTCTTCGGCGAGAAGGTAGCTTTCGCCGCCGGCTGGATGTACTTCCTGAACTGGGCGATGACCGGCATCGTGGACACCACCGCGATCGCGCAGTACTGCCGCTACTGGAAAGTGTTTCAGGTCGTCCCGCAGTGGACACTGGCGCTGATCGCGCTGGTCGTCGTCGTGTCGATGAACCTGATCTCGGTCAAGCTGTTCGGTGAGCTGGAATTCTGGGCCGCCCTGGTCAAGGTGCTGGCACTGGTGACGTTTCTGATCGTGGGCACCGTCTTCCTTGTCGGCCGGTTCAAAGTCGACGGCCACGACACCGGGTGGTCGCTGTGGAGCAGCAACGGCGGCCTGCTGCCGACCGGTCCGCTGTCACTGCTGCTCGTCACCTCAGGAGTGGTATTCGCTTACGCCGCAATCGAACTGGTTGGCATCGCGGCCGGCGAGACCGCGGAGCCGGAGAAAGTCATGCCGCGGGCGATCAACTCGGTGGTATTCCGGATCGCGGTCTTCTACATCGGGTCGACCGTACTGCTGGCCCTGCTACTGCCCTACACCGCGTACAAGGACGGCGAGAGCCCGTTCGTGACGTTCTTCAACAAACTCGGTATCTCGTGGGGCGACGACCTGATGAACCTGGTGGTGCTCACCGCGGCGCTGTCGAGCCTGAACGCCGGCTTGTATTCCACCGGACGGATCCTGCGGTCGATGGCCATCAACGGCAGCGGCCCCAAGTTCACCGCGCCGATGTCCAAGAACGGCGTGCCGTTCGGCGGCATTCTGCTGACCGCCGGGATCGGCCTGTTCGGCATCGCGCTCAACGCTGTGACTCCCAAACACGCCTTCGAGATCGTTCTGCACATCGCCGCGACCGGCGTCATCGTGGCCTGGGCGACGATCGTTGCCTGTCAGCTACGGTTCAACCAACTGGCCAAAGCAGGGGAAGTGGAGCGCCCGGCGTTCCGCATGCCGCTGTCGCCCTACACCGGGTGGGTCACGCTCGCCTTCCTGGCCGGTGTGCTGGTGTTGATGCTGTTCGACAAGGTGTACGGGCGCTGGATGCTGGCCGCCATGGCGTTCGGCATCCCCGCCTTGATCGGCGGCTGGTTCGTGGTGCGGGGCCGGGTGCGTGACGCCGCAGCCGAGGCCGAAGCCGATGCTGAGGCCGAAGCCGACGCCGGGTAACGCTTTGCCATCGGCGCCGTTCCAAGCGCGCGTCACTGCGATGACTCGGGTCTTCCCGTGCGTAATCTGACTTCTGATATCAGATGTCCCCGGGAGTAGTGCGTTGCGGTTTTTGCAGAAGGCTGGGTGGGTTCCGCTCGCCGTCACCGTGCTGATCGCCGGATGCAGCACCACCATCGACGGCAGGCCGGTGGCCAGCCCAGGTGGCCGGGGTCCGGCCGAACCTACGTTCCCGACGCCCAGACCCAGCGCCTCTGCCCCGGCGGCACCGACTACGCCCATCGCGCTGCCGCCCACCAACCCTCCGTCGACCAACCCGGCGCCCGGCACAATCACGCTCAAACCCGATCAGAACGGCTACGTCTTCATCGAGACCAAGTCGGGCATGACGCGCTGCCAGATCAACAAGGAAAGCGTCGGCTGCGAGGCGCCGTTCACCAACTCACCTCTGAAGGACGGTGAGCACGCCAACGGCGTCCACATCACCTCCGACGGGAACGTCCAGTGGGTGCTCGGCAATCTGGGTGCCATCCCCACCGTCACGATCGACTACAAGACGTATGACGCACAGGGCTGGACCATCGTCGCAACCAAAGAAGGCACCCGCTTCTCCAACAACGGCACCGGACACGGCATGTTCGTCAGTGTCGAGAAGGTGGACACTTTCTGAGCGCTGACCGTCAGCCGATGGTCCGCGCAAGCCACTCGAGCACGGGCGGCGCCACCTGGTCCAGCGCCGACTCGGCGATGATCCAGTGCGGAAGCCCGGGATGGGCCTGGTGTTCGGCGCCGTAACGCTTGGCGATCTGCCGTGAGGCCGACGACGCGACGTTTCGGTCCTCGCCCGCGCTGACGCAGAGCACCGGGCACGTCACTTCGGACGCGTTGACCCGGGTGACGGATGCTCCGACTAGCATCTGCCGGTAGACCCTGCCGGAGTCGCGAACCAGCTGCGGTACCAGAGCATCCTGTTCGGCGGCCGGCAGCGTGCACAGCGGGACTTCGCGCATCGTCCGCGGCGACGGCAGAATCGGCCTGCCCGCCAGGATGCTGGGCATCAGCGGCGCCAGGTGCGGAAGGGGTTTCAGCTGCGGCCACAGGATTCCGGGCGGTACCGAGGCCAGCAGCACCACGGCACGGGGATCGCGCGCGGCCGCCAGTTTCTGGGCAAGTAGGCCACCCAGGCTGTGACCGATGATGACCGGCGGTGCAGCGAGCCCGTCGTAGACGCGCAGGACAGACTCGTAGAGCTCACCGATGCCGCTGCGGCGCAGCACGGCGTCGTCGGACGGTTCCCGCCCCGGCAATGCCGGTGCAACGCAATCGAATCCAGCCTCGCCGAAGAAGTCGGTCCAGGGCTTGAGCAGAGACGGACGCCCGAATGCTCCGTGTATGAACAGGACCGGCGGGCGTGGGTCGTTCGGCGCCATCGGCGATTACATCCTTTCCAAGGATTCTTCCGAGAACTGGGTCTACACATGCAGACACCGCAGGTGCGGGAAATTCATCGCCAGGTTCGTCGCCCGCTGCCCTTGCCGGTCCGCACCGACCTATAACATCGGAACCGTGGCACGTTACGGCCCACCAGACGACTTCAACAACCAGCCCACCCAGTACGGCGGCTACGGCGGACAACCCCCTCAGGGCCCGCCTCCGGGAGGGCCGCCCCAGGGACCTCCTCCCTACGGCCGGCCGCCCCAGGGTCCGCCGCCCGGTCCCCAGCATCAGCCGACGGTAGAGGGGCCTCCGCCACCCGGCGGCACGCCGCTACAGAACCAACCGACGGTGGAGCACTCGCCGCACGGCCAGCCGCTGCAGTACCAGCCGACTGCGGAGGGCATCGCGCCGGAGCAGTACGACCAACTCGGAGCCGAGGATTCCGATCAGGAGGCGCGGCCCTGGTACCGCAGGCCGGTGACGCTGATCGGCTGGGCGATCCTTGTGCTGATCCTGCTCGCCCTGATCGCCTACGGCGTCACCCAACTGCTCGGCGGCGACAAGAGCAACGGCCCGGCTCCCGGCACCACGTCGACGTCGACGACCTCGACCACCACCACGACGACCACGACCACCACCACGACCGAGCCGACGACGACTACCAGCGAACCGACGACCACGCCCACCGCGGCTCCGCCGGCCAACCCGCCGCGCAACCAACCACCCGGATCGCAACCGACGCAGCAACCGAGCCACCGCCCGCACCTGCCTCAGCTGCCGTCGACCATCACCGTTCCGGGTGGTCCCACCATCACCCTGCCCAACCTGCCCCGTTAGCACTTGGTCAAGGTTTGATTGCTGATCGGTCACGGGCGGCGCGCGCTGGGCTGCGGCGCTGGGGTTAGCGAATACAGTCGGCGCCCGTGACCAGGTACGACCCGCCTGAATACGGCGCCAACGACCCGACCGCCTACGGCAACTACGGCTACGGGCCCGGCGCCGGCGGGTACGGGCAGCCGGCCGGTGGCGGATACCCGCCCGAACCGGAACCTGAGCCCACACCCGGCTGGCGTAAGCCACTTGCCCTGGTCGGATGGGGACTGCTGATCGCGGTGTTGATCGCGCTGATCATCTACGGAATCGTGCTGCTCGCCCGCGGCCGACCGAGTCCGGCGACAGTGACCACCACGGTGACCACGGTGGCCCCGGCGACGACGACCACGACGACGACGGCGCCCACCACAACAACAACCACAACCACCACCACGTCGACCACGACCACCACCACCACGACCACGACCACGACCACAACCAGCACCACGACCGAGCCCACCACCACGACCACGACGCCGACCACGACGTCCGCATCGCCGACCACCACGCCCGCCAACTCCCCGGCACCCGGCGCGATTCCCAGGCTGCCGTCGCAGATCACGTTGCCGGCCATACCCACCGTCATCAATCTGCCGCCGGGACTATGACCCGGCCCCGCCCGGTCCGCGACGGCTAGGGTGGGGAACGGCCCCCGACCGCAGCGAAACAAGGGATTTACGAAGGGTGTGGATATGAGCGAGCCGCTCGGGTTGTCGATCGGAGTGGCCAACCTGGTGGCTGCCCGCTCCGGTAGCGTCCCGGTCTCCCGCACCCCGGTCGTGACGCTGTTCGAGAACCGTCAATCCGAGGTGGGGCTGCCTGAAGAAAACCCGAATCTGACCGAACCCGGCCTGGTACTGCGCGGATTCGTGGAGCGCGTCGGTGATCCGGCGCCGCTGGTGGCGGCCGACGGGACGAAGTACCTGGGGCAGGCCCTGACCATCGAGGCATTGGAAGCGATGGCCCGCACGGTCGGCTACGGCAGACCGATCACGGTCGCCGTCCCGGCGTACTGGTCGGACAATCAGGTAGCCGCGCTGCGCCAGGAGCTGTTCGCCCAACCCGATCTGACGGCGCATGGCGGCACACCGACGCTGATCTCCGACGCCACCGCGGCGCTGGCGGCGGTCAAAGCCCGGCCCGGGTTCCCCCGGCAGGGCGTCGTCGCGCTGTGCGACTTCGGCGCCGGCGGCACGAGCGTCACGCTGGCCAACGCCGGATCGGACCTTCAGCAGATCGGCAGCACCGTTCGCTACAGCGAGTTCTCCGGTGACGACCTCGACCAGCTGACTCTGAATCACCTGTTGGCCACCGCCCCCGGCGTCGACAGCGGCGGCGACGTATCCAACACCGCGACGTCGATGGGTTCGGTGACGCGGATGCTGAGCGCCTGCCGTGCCGCCAAGGAGCAGCTGTCCGCCGCAACGGTGGCCACCGTCGGCACCGGTGATCAGCGGCTGACCCGCAGCGAATTCGAACAATTCATCGCGCCACCCCTGGACCGGTTCATCGGTTCTATCGGAGATGTACTGCAGCGCAACGGGATTGGGCAACTGGCCGCGGTCGCGATCGTCGGCGGCGGGGCCGCCATTCCACTGATCACCACGCGGCTCTCAGAACGCCTGCGGGTGCCGGTCTTCTCTACCGCGCAACCGATGTTCGCCGCGGCGATCGGGGCCGCGACGCTCGGCGACGCGCAAGCGGCCTCGGCCGGCGCAGCCACCGGAATCGGCCCGGCCGTCGGCCTGCCGACAAGCATGCTCGGCGCCGCCACCGGTCCTGAGACGTTGGCTTCCCCGACCGCGCCGGTGGACACCGAAGCGTTCTCCGACAGCGCCCGTCAGGAGACCGACCGGGCGCTGGCATGGTCCGAAGACAGCGGCACGGGCATGGAGCCGGTCCCCTACACCGGCCCCGCCGACTACACCGGCCCGGTCGAGCCCCCGCCCGGCCCCCCGCCCCCTGACACGCGGCAGGATCGCTACGCAGGCGAGCCCGAGGTCCCGCCCTGGTACCGCAGACCGGCCATCCTGCTCAGTCTGGCCGGCGCCGCCGCAGCCGTCATCCTCGCCGTCGTGCTGGCGCTGACCCTGCGCCCGACCAACGCCAAACCGGTCGTCACCACCTCGCAGCCGCCGCCCTTCACCACCGTCGTGACCGGGCCGGACAACAGCCCCACGGAGACGGTGGTCACGCCGCCACCTGTCACCGTGACCACCACCCCGTCGACCACCACCACCCCACCGAGCACCTCGGCGACGACGTCGACCACGTCCAGTACGACATCGACCACGACGACGACCACGACGACCACCCAGCCCACCACCACGACCACGACCACTCAGCCGACGACGACCCAACCGACCACCACGCAGCAGACCACCACACAGGCACCGCCGACGACCACCCAGAAGCCGCCTACCACGACGGCGGCACCGGTGACGCCCACCACCGCGGCGCCCGCTCCCGCCCCCGGGGGTTAGCGACCCGGGAACTCGGTGAGCAGCGCCTCGGCGCTGCGGACTGCCGCACGGCAGGCCCTGGTGGTGAAAGGGTCGTTGAGCGGGTGCTCGGCCCGACGGCGCCAATGTTGTGCCGCGGCGAAAGCCGCCCGCGAGACCTCCTGGGGATTGGCCTGGCATACCTGCGGATCGAGACCGAGCCTGCTGGCCGGCGCGGTGCCCGCACCGCCGATGATCCGGCGCAGCAGCACCACGTCGGCTTCCTTCAAAGTCGTTGTGCGAGAGGACAACTGACTCAAGAGTCGTAGTTCTTCGAACGCGTGGGTATCGGCCAGCAGGGGGTCGATGTCGGCGATCACGTACGGCGTGGCCAGCACCGGATGTGACTCGACGAACCGGCGTAAAGACACCAGCGCCGTGTGCGCCTTGAGCATGTCGGAGCGCTGCGCGAACTGCTGGTCGATGACACTACGCAACGTCACCAGGCCGCTGCGCTCGAGCAGTTCGTTAGCCAGTCCGGACGCGTCCGCGACCCCGGCCGCCAGCACCGCGATCGAGATGCGGATGCCGAACATGCCGAACCGCTCCAGCAGATGCGCACGGGTCGCCGCGTCCACCGGCAGCGGGCTGTCCGGACGCACGAAGCGGTCCACGCTCAGCAGCGCTCGGTTGAGCTCGGTGGCGTCGGATGCGGCGAGCTTCTGCAACGCGACGAATTCGCTCTGGCGCAGCGTGCGCGCGGTCATCGCGAGCAGTCCCGACACCGGCACCACCGCCTGACAGATCCCGGTCTGGTTCATCTCGCTGGTGAACCGTCGGGCGACGTCGTTGGCCGACAGCATCGCATCGATGCGGCCAGCGCCGATCTCGTCCGCCCGCGATGCCACTCCGATGATGCCCAGCGCCCCGGCCGAACCGCCCACCAGACCACCGATCTGCTTGAGCAACGCGATGTCGGCCGCGTTGAGCGTGCGCAGCAGGAACACCACCGCGTCGACTCGCGGCACCCCGTCCGGAGGAACGAGCAGTCGGAGCGTGCGCTCGGAGGCATCCCGCGTCAACGAGGACGTGCCCGGAGTGTCGATGATGGTGGCCTGCGTCAGCTCCTGGGCCGGCCACTCGACATCCAGGTGGGCCACCTCCACCGGATTGAGGGTGCGCAGGTCGAAACTCAGGCCGTCGCGATGGGTGATCGGCACGTTGCTGCGCCGCCCGCCCTGGTGGATCGCGGTGACTTTCGGCGTCGGCCCGTGCCGGAACCAGGTCACGATCCTGGTTGCCTCGGTCGCGTCCGTCGGTGCGATATCATCGCCGACCAGCGCGTTGACCAGGGTGGACTTGCCCGCCTTGAGGGTGCCCGCAAGTGCGATCCGAATCGGCTCGTTGAGCCGCGCGCCGATCCGTTCCAACTCGTGGAAGACGTCCGGGCGTTGCCGGTAGGCCGGTTCACCCCGATAAGCCTGGATGGTTCCGCCCAGGATGGCGCGGACCCGATCACTTGTGCTCACGCTCGTCCTATGGTGGCCGGTTGCCGCAGCTTGTCCAGGTTTTCGACGACCTGACGCAGAATATCCAGTTGCCGCTCCAGTTCGCGCACCCTGGTGTCACGCTCCACATCCTCCAGATGGGCAGCGGTCAGGGTTGCCTGCAGCGATTCGTTGAGCGAGCGGCTCAGCTCGTTGGCGATGTCGCGGTAATGGTCGCGCAGCTTGCGGTGGATCGTTTTGAGCCGGTCGCGGGACTCCTTGCCGACGACGAAGGAGACCTCGTCGACGAAACGCCGGACATTCGCCTTGGCTTCGGCGCGGGCCCGCAGCAGCCGGCTCTGCTTCTCCTCCTTGTAGGCCATGCGGCCGAGCAAGAGCCCGGCGCCCACCGACACCGGGTTGAACAGACCGAGTCCGGCCACCGAAGACAGCATGCCGATCATCACCACACCGCCGTAGGAACCCCGGAGCCCCGAGAGGGCTTTCTGTCCCTTGCCCTGCGGCTTGGATTCGAGCTCGGCCAGCGCCTTGAGGGAATCGAAGTCGGTGGCCATCAGGCGCGACGTCAGTTCCGGCGACATCACCGAGTTCAGGCCGGCATCGGCGAAAGAGCGGGCGACGTCGTCGGCCAGGGCAGCCGAACGCTGGTATGCCCAGACGAAGTTGTCGCCGACCGCGGTGGCGATCGCGTCCTCCGCTTCGGCGCCGATTTCCGCCCAATGCAGAGTGGGGTCGCACGAATCGATGCGTTTCTCGATCTCGTCGGTAACGGCACGGAAGCGTGCCCGCAGATCGTGGTCGACGTCATTGCTCACATCGGTGAAGCCGTCGGTGAGCACCTGCTGCCACAGCGCGGTGGCCTGCAGGGCATTTTCGGCGTCGCGCTTGCGTCGCTGCAGATCACTTGCCAGTCGATCGCGCAGGCCGGGATCGTTGACCGACGACAGTTCCGATCCTGCCGCCATGGTCAATTGGTCTGCGGCAGAGCGGATGTCGTTGAGCACCTCGTCACGCACCCGGTCGTTTTCGCGGGTGAGCACCTTTTCGCTCAGGAATTTGACCACGGCCGGGAAATTGGACTCGTCGTTGAGTTCCTTATCGTTGAGACTCACCGCGTGGCTGCGCAGCAGCGACGAGACCGGGATGATCGGCAACGGCACCCGGGCGCGCTGCAGGTGATTGGCGTTGGCGTTGACGACCTGGCGCCAGTGCGGATACAGGTCGGTCTTGGTTGCAACGATCACCCCGACCGGGCAGATCTGGTGCGCCTTGTGCAGGAACCACATCTCGGGTTCGGTGAACTCCTGACTGGCGTCGCTCACCATGAGCATCGCGTCGGCATCGGGCAGCAGACCGAGGGTCGCCGAGAGGTGCGGCTGCCCGTGACCGCCCACGCCGGGGGTGTCGATGAACACCAGGCCGCCCTGCAGCAACGGGCTGGGCGCGCCTATCTCGACCCGCAGCACTTGCCGTCCGGTGGCCTGGGGCGCCCGGCGCAGATCAGCATTGATGTCCTCGACCGGGATGTCGACGGTCGTCGTTTCGCCGTTGGGTCCCGCGGCGAGGACGAGCCGGGCCGACGGCTGCGCGCTGTAGCTGACGACGGTGATCACCACCGTGGCTTCGTCGTCACCCACCCGGGCGACCGGCAGATTCAGCAGGGAGTTGAGCAGCTGGCTCTTGCCTTGCTTGAGCTGCCCGGCAATGACGACGCGGATGTTGGGGTCGGTGATCCGCTGCCTGGCCCGGCGCAGCCGTTCCACCAGATCACCGCGTTTGTGCAGCTCGGCAAGGGCGATCGTGTGATCGATCAGTTCCACGATCACGCTGACCCGACGCGGGTCATCGGGTTGTGTCACCGTGCTGCCCCACTTTCTTCCGGTCGCGGTCTGTCAGATCAAGGTATGCGGACAAACCGGCGGGGACCATGATGGTCCCCGCCGGATTGGTTCGGTTCTGTCGATCAGAACCCGTGGTGGTCGGCCGGACCGTGCGACGCCGGCGGTTCGGTGTGCGCGGGCGGGGTGTGCGGAGCCGGGTCGTGGCCGAACACCGACGGGCTCTGCGGCTCGTGGTGCGTCGGCTGCGGCTGCTCAACCGGCTGGTGCTGCTGCGGCGTGAACACCGGGCCGTGGTCGGCCGGAGCCGGGTGAGTCGGCGCGGGCGTGTCCGCCTGCGGGGCAGGCGTGTGCGGCGTGTTGATCACCGGCGGGTTCGCACCGCCATGGCCGGTACCTGCGCCGCCCTGTCCACCCGGCGTCTGGATGACCGGGCCGTGGCCACCGCCGGCCGGAGGTGTCGTGCCGCCGGTGCCGGCACCGCCGCCGGTGATGACGGGTCCCTGACCGGACGGGAAGGTCGGGTTGTGGTCGCCCGGGGTGACACCCCCGCCGGCACCAGCACCCGCACCCGCACCCGCGCCCGCGCCAGCACCTGCGCCGGTACCTCCGGGGTTGACCCCGCCCGCACCCGCGCCACCCGCGCCGACACCGCCACCGAGCGTCGTGCCTTCCTGGCCGAGGATGTCGCCGTGTCCACCGGCCCCGGCACCACCGTGGGCGCCGGGCCCGGTCGCGACACCGCCGGGTCCGGTGGCTGCGGCGCCCGGTCCGGTTGCCGCGGCACCGGGTCCGGTGGCCACGGAGCCGCCGCCCGCTCCCGCGGCCGCGATGCCGCCGGGACCGGCCTGCGCGCCGGCACCGGCGCCAGCGGCACCGGAGACGCCGACGGGCTGCGGCGACGGGTGACCGGCCAGCGGGGTGTTTCCGCCGCCACCGATGCCGAGCCCCGCGCCGCCGGCTGCGCCGGCCTGGCCACCCACGCCGACACCCCCCATCGGTCCCGCGACGTGGGGCGTGGCAGCGCCGTTCAGCGCCGCGCCTTCACTGGCGATCAATCCCGCCTGGCCGCCGGCGCCCGCGATGCTGCCTGCGGTGGCGGCGTGTCCACCAAGTGCCGCCTGGCTGGCAAGACCCGCTTGGCTGGAAAGGCCTGCCTGGCCCGCGAGACCCGCCTGACCGGCCATGCCGGCCTGGCCAGCGAGACCCGCTTGGCCAGCGATGCCGGCCTGACCGGCGAGACCGGCCTGACCGGCGAGACCGGCCTGACCGGCGAGACCGGCTTGCGCACCGGCAGCCGCGCCGGCCTGACCACCAGCGGCGATTCCACCGCCGAGGCCACCACCGAGCACACCGCCAGCCTGCGCGCCGGCACCTAGAGCTCCCCCAGCCTGGGCGCCGGCCCCCACGGCGCCACCCAAGCCGCCGCCAATCGCACCGCCGGCCTGACCACCGACAGCACCACCAATGCCGCCGCCCAGGCCACCAGCGACCGCGCCACCGGCTTGGGCGCCGGCGCCCACGGCGCCACCAACCTGACCACCAGCACCAATCGCGCCACCAACCTGGCCACCAGCACCAATCGCCCCGCCGACCT
>RXJD01000020.1 GCA_003987775.1 Mycobacterium sp. | reverse complement strand
AATTGCCGAAACCCGAACCCCCACCCCCACCACTGTTGAAGAAACCCGACGACGGCAACGCCGTCGTATTCCCGAAGCCCGGGTTCGCCGGGATGAGCGTCAGGGCGACGCTGCTGTGCGGCACGCTGACGTTGACGTCGAAGTGCAGCGGCAGGTCGATCGAGTAGCCGCCCGGGAAGAAGGTGATCGGATCGAGCAGACCGGTCGCATCGATGGTCAGGGGAATCGCCTGTTGCGGAATGTTCAAGCCCCCTGGGAACAGGGTGAACGCGGGCAGGCCACCGGACAGATCGATGGTCAGCGGGATGCTGGACGTGGCGATCTGCGGGATTTCGATGGCCGGCAGGCTGATGGTGAGCTGTCCGGTGGTCGCCGGGCCGGGTCCGGTGTGAATGGTGATGCCCTTGTCAGGCGCCAGGAAGGGACCGGTGCTGCTCGAAGTCGACCCGACCAGCCAGTTCACGCCGAGTGCCGTCAGCTTGATGACGGGTAGCGACTGAGTCGTTTCCCCGGTGCCGGCAGGGGTGCTCAGGGGGACGACGATGTTTTGCGCGGGAATCGTGGTGGGTCCCAGCAGGACGATCGGCGCGATCTCCATGACTTCGTGCATGTCCAGGCCCAGCGCCGGAACGTCGATCTGCGGGATGGTGAACGGGCCGATCTCGAACAGTTCGTGGACGTCGAACAACGACATGCCCGGGAGATCGATTTGCGGAATCTCGACTGGCCCGAGATTGACCGTTTGGTGCAGGTCGAGAATGGTTGTCGCAGGGATCTCGATGTTGATCGACAACCCGGCCAGCCAGTGGCGGTCCCCGGTCCACAACACCCCGTTGTTGAAGCTGCCGGAATTGAACGCTCCGGTGTTGACGTTGCCCGTGTTGAACATCCCGGTGTTGGTGTCGCCGACGTTGAACCAGCCGGTATTGACATCGCCGGAGTTGAAGTCGCCGGTGTTGGTGCTGCCGACGTTGAAGCTGCCCGTGTTGTAGTGGCCGGCATTTCCGACGCCGGTGTCGAAATGACCGGCATTGAACAACCCGGTACTGGCCGTCCCACTGTTCCCGACGCCGGTGTTGTGACTACCCGAGTTGAACAACCCCACGTTGCCGGTCCCGGAATTGAAGAACCCGATATTGCCGGTCCCGGAATTGAACAACCCCAGATTGCCCGACCCCGAATTCAGCGCCCCGATCCCGGTCAGGTTGTCGCCGACCAACCCGATCCCGATGTTGTTGCTGCCCGAATTGGCCAACCCGATGTTGCCCAGGCCCATGTTGGCCGCGCCGAGGTTGCCGCCGCCGGCGTTACCGAACCCGGCGTTGCCTCCCACCCAAGCCCCCAGGGCCGCATTGCCGAAACCGACATTGCCGTTGCCGATGTTTCCGAAGCCGTAGTTGGCGTTCCCGATGTTGCCGAATCCCAGGTTGCTCATGCCGAGATTGCCGAACCCCACGTTGCTGCCGCCGACGTTGCCCGCGCCCAGGTTCAGCACGCCGTCATTGCCCAGGCCGATGTTGATGCCGCCGACGTTGCCCAGGTTCAGCGCGTTGGCGAAATCCAGATACTTCAACTCGGCGAAGAACGGATCGAAGATGCTGGGCGGGGCGGGATAGGTGATCATCGCGATCAGACCGTCGAGGGACAACCCGGACATGTGGTGGCCCATATTGCTGAAACCCGACATCAGCGCCGGTGTCTCGGGATTCAGCGTGGTCACGTTGAACAGGCCGGAGATGCCGGCGCCGAAGTTCATGAAGCCGGAGCCGCCGCCACCGCCGGTGTTGAAGATGCCTGAGGACGGCAGGGTGGTCGCGTTGCCGAAGCCGGTGACCGGCTTGATGTCGATGATCGAGATATTGATCGGCGCAACCGTGGTGAGCAGGTCGAAGTTCACCGGGATTGCCGGGACGGTCATTCCCTGGATGGAGACGGCCGGGATGTCCGCCGCCACGTTGATCGGCACGGTCCCCGAGATCGACATTCCCTTGATGACGGAGGCCGGAATGTCGATGGGCGGTATGTCGATGGGGATGTACTGAGTGATGTCGATGGCGTCCAGCGGAACTTCGGGGATGGTGATGGTCAACGGCGCCGTGACCGCGGCGACGGCCGGGAAATCACCGAGCGCGACAGGGCCTAGCTCCCCCTCGAAAACGATATTGAGGCCGCCCGGGTCCAGCACGAATTTGTACGGGAATGCCGGAATATTGATGTTGCGCAGGATCACCGGGCCGTAGGCGTAGTTCCCGGTGATGTCGGTCGACTGCAGCAGCGTGGTCTCCGGCGCGAAGAACCGCACCAGGGCACCGCCGTCAAACCCGATGTGGATTGCGGGGATGGGGATGTCCGGTACGGCGAAGCCGTAGTTCACATCTGCGGTCAGCGCGAAGCGGAGCGGCGGAAGGATGTCGATGTCGGGAATGACGATCGGGCCGACACCACCGGTTGTGGTGACGTGTATCGGGAATTCGGGAATCGTGATCCCGTAGGAGAACCCGAACAGGCCCTGGTGGTCGCCCCGCCATAGCGAGCCGTTGCCGTAGCTACCGGTCATGAAGGCGCCGGTGCCGACGTTGCCCGCGTTGCCCACACCGGTATTCGCGCGACCGGTGTTGAACCAACCGCTATTGATGCTGCCCGGATTGAAGTCGCCGGTGTTGACATCGCCGACGTTGAAGCTGCCGGTGTTGTAGTGGCCGGCGTTGGCCAGGCCGGTGTTGACATTGCCGGCGTTGAACAATCCGACGTTGCCGGTCCCGCTGTTGAAGAATCCGAGGTTGTTGCTGCCCGAGTTGAACAACCCGATGTTGCCCTGCCCCGAGTTGAAACCGGAGGTGAGGCCACCGATTCCGTACTGGTTGTCGCCGACCAGCCCGATACCGATGTTGTTGTTGCCGACGTTGGCCAACCCGAGGTTGCCGTTGCCGATATGGCCGAACCCGACGTTGCCGTTTCCGATGTTGCCGAACCCGATGTTGCCGCTCCCGGCGTTGCCCAGGCCCAGGTTGAGGTCGCCGAGATTGCCGAAGCCGATATTGGAGTGGCCGACGTCGGCCAGGCCGAGGTTGACAAGCGCGGGGTTCAGTACGGTGCCGTTCAGGAACGCTCCCGACAGCAGCTGGCCGACGTTGCCCATACCGGAGACCGCCGCGGGCGTGGCCAGGTCCAGCACGCTGGTGTTGTAGACACCCGAGACACCCGAGCCGAAGTTGAGCAGACCCGAGCCGAGCCTTCCGACGTTGGCGAACCCAGAGGTTGTCCCTGCCAAAGCATTTGAGGCCAGGTTCCCCCATCCCGACATGCCCGAGCCGAAGTTGCCGAAGCCGGACCCCCCGCCGGCACCGGTGTTGAAGAATCCCGAGGACGGGGTGGTGGTCGTGTTCCCGAAACCCGGGACCGGCGGCACGTCGACGACCGGGAAACGGATGGCGCCGATGGTGACCGTCCCGTCGATGGTGGCCGGGACCGACATCGTCAAGCCGTTCGGCAGCAGCGTGAACCCGTCGATTCCACCGACCAGGTTGGCGACCCCCGCTGAGCCTTCCGGGATGGTCAGGCCCTGCGGGAAGAAGGTGAAGGCATCGTTGCCGCCGGTCACGCTGGCTTGCACCAGCCGTTGCGCGAGAATGTCGAAGCCGTTCGGGAGAAGGTTGATCTGAGGGACGTTTACGTTGAACGCGAAGGGAATTGGGCTTCCCGGTGTGGCACCGCCGAACGTGGGGCTGGGTACCCTGATGTTCATCAGGTAGCCCGTTCCCAGGGTGACCTCCTTCACCTCGACCAACGGGTTGCCCAGG
The DNA here is from genome assembly GCA_003987775.1 of Mycobacterium sp. Taxonomy (GTDB): domain Bacteria; phylum Actinomycetota; class Actinomycetes; order Mycobacteriales; family Mycobacteriaceae; genus Mycobacterium. Next base: position 85,035 of record RXJD01000020.1, on the reverse strand, counting down.
GTGAAGGAGTTGAGGGCGAGCGATACCGCGCCGCCGAAGGCGTCGAGCGCCTTCAGCGGCCCGATGGTGTTCGCCCCGAGATCCACGGTTCCCAGCCCTTGCACGGGGATGGCCGGAACGGTGATCGGGTCGAAGTAGATCGGGCCCAGGCCGATCGATGCGTTGGCGACCCGGAAGTGCAGTGCAGGCACCGCAACGGGCGCAATGTGCACGGGTCCGACGAGACCCGCAACGTGGGCGGTGACCGGGAATTCGGAGATATACGGCCCGAAGTACGCGCCGAACAGACCCTGGTAGCCGCCCCGCCAGAAGACGCCGTTGCTGTAGTTGCCCGACATGAAGGCTCCGGTGCTCACCGAACCCGAGTTGGCAAAGCCGGTGCCGGCGTGCCCGGTGTTGAACCATCCGGTGTTGATGCTGCCCGGGTTGAGGTCGCCGGTGTTGGTGCTGCCGACGTTGAAGTTGCCGGTGTTGTAGTGGCCGGCGTTGGCCAGTCCGGTGTTGAAGTTGCCCGCGTTAAAGAGCCCAGTCGATCCGGTTCCGCTATTGCCGATGCCGGTGTTGAAGTCGCCCGAGTTGAACAACCCGAAGTTCCCGTTGCCGCTGTTGAAGAACCCGGTGTTGCCGGTGCCTGAGTTGAACAAGCCGATATTCGCGCTGCCGGTGTTCAGGTAGCCGAAGCCGGTCAGATTGTCGCCGTTGAGCCCGATACCGATGTTGTTGTTGCCGGTGTTGGCGAACCCGATGTTGTCCAGGCCGGTGTTGGCGGCACCGAAGTTGCCGCTGCCGGCGTTGCCGAACCCGAGGTTGCCCAGGCCCGGCAGGCCCAACGCCACACCCGAGTTACCGAACCCGATATTGCCGTGCCCCAGGTTGGCGAACCCGAAGTTTGCGTCCCCGACGTTGCCCAGACCCAGGTTGTACCCGCCGAGGTTGCCCAGGCCCAGGTTGTAGTCCCCGACATTGCCCAGTCCGAGGTTGAAGTTGCCGACGTCGGCGAATCCGAAGTTGGCCATGACCGTCCGATTGAGCGCGGTGCCGATCGACACCATCCCGGCCAAGTTGTGGCCCACATTGCCCAGGCCGGAGACCACCCCGGGAGCCGTCATGTCCAGCCCGCTGGTGTTGTAGACGCCCGAAATCCCTGAGCCCCAGTTCAGCAGGCCCGAACTCCAGGTGCCGGCGTTGCCCACCCCGGAACCCGCCCCCGTCAACGCGCCGGACGCCTGGTTCCACCACCCCGACAGGCTCGATCCGGCGTTGCCGAACCCCGATGTCCCGCCCGCGCCGGTGTTGAAGAATCCCGACGACGGTGCCGTCGTTGTATTCCCGAAACCGGGGCTTGCCGGCATGTCGAGGAGATGGACCGGGATGGGCCCGACGGTGATGCCTGCCCCGATGTCCAGCGGGATGCGGTCGATGGTGATCGCCGGAATGGTGAACCCGTCGATCTGCCCGGAGATGTCGATCGTCACCGGAATCGGATCCCCGGGGATGCTGAAACCCGGGATGGTGAACCCCGGGGTTCCCACCGACAACGTGGTGAGCAGATCGAGTGCCGCATTGGGGACGGCGATACCGTCCGGGAACGCCGTGATCGCCGGCGTATTCCAGTTCATCACCAGGTTCAGCGCGGGGAAGTTGGTGTTGATCCGGATAGGACCGGTGGTACTGACGGTGCCGTCACTGGAAATCGTTTGCATCGCCGGGATTTGGATCACGCCCGGGATCCCCACGTTGGTGCCCAGGTTGCCGGCGGGGATGGTCACGTTGAGCGGCCCCCACTGTTGGGCGTTGGCAAGTTTCAGTGGGGAGAGGGTGAGCGGCCCGACGCTGATCGAGATGGGGGTGCCACCGCCGAATGCGGGTACCACGATGTCCGGAATGACAAGGGGCGGAAGGTAAAACGTGTGATGGATGTTCAACGGGATGGTGGGGAGAATCGGGATGGGCAGCAAGGTGATGGGGCCGATGCCGCCGACGAGGCCCAACCGGATCGGGATGGGCGGGATCGAGAAGCCCGCCTCGGACCCCCACAGGCCCTGGTAGTCGCCGCGCCACAACAGTCCGTTGCTGTAGTTGCCGGACACGAAGGCGCCGGTGTTGACGTTGCCCGCATTCGCGACGCCGGTGTTGATGTTGCCGGTGTTGAACCATCCGGTGTTCACGTTGCCCGGGTTGACGTCGCCGGTGTTGAAGCTGCCCGCGTTGAAGCTGCCGGTGTTGTAGTTGCCGGTGTTCCCCAGACCCGTGTTGAAATCGCCGACATTGAAGAAGCCGGTGCTCGCCAACCCCGAATTGCCCAGCCCGGCGTTGTAACTGCCCGAGTTGAACAGGCCGAAGTTGCCGGTGCCGGTGTTGAAAAAGCCGATGTTGCCGGTGCCCGAGTTGAACAACCCTATATTGCCGGTCCCCGAATTCACCCCGGCGATACCCGTCAGGTTGTTGCCGCTCAGTCCGATACCAACGTTGCCCGTGCCGGTGTTGGCGAATCCGAGATTGCCCGAGCCCATGTTGCCGAAACCAACGTTGTTCATGCCGGCGTTGGCCAGACCGATATTGCCGCCGGCCAGCAATCCGAGTGCGGAATTACCGAATCCGAAATTCGCGTCACCGATATTGCTCAGACCAAGGTTTAGACTCCCGGAATTCGCGAAACCCAGGTTCTGGGTGCCGGCATTGGCCGCGCCCAGATTCAGGATCCCCACGTTCCCCGCGCCGATGTTGCCATTGCCGACCTGGGCAAGTCCGGCGTTCAAGGTGAGCGTCTTGACCATGTCAGCAAACGACGGCAGGGGGGCCAACGCCGCCGCGGCACCCGCATGGTAGCCGGCCATTGCCGCCACATCCTGGGCCCACATCTGCTCGTAGGCGGCCTCGGCGGTCGCGATGGCCGGTGTGTTCTGCCCAAACAGATTCGACAACACCAACGACCACAGGTGGGTCCTGTTCGCGGTGATCAGCAGCGGGTGGACCGTCCCCGCCAGCGCCGCCTCGAACACGGCGGCCGCAACCCGGACCTGCCCGGCGGTCGCCTCCGCGGCGGCGGCCGCCGAATCCAGGCAGCCCGAGTACGACGCGGCGGCGGCCGTCATCGCCAGCGACGACGCGCCGCGCCAGGAAGCATCCGCCAGGCCCGCGGTCAGCGAGTCGAACGACGTCGCGACCGAACTCAGCTCGGAGGCCAGTACGTCCCACGCAGCGGCCGCGTCCAGCAAAGGTCCCACACCCGCGCCGCCATACATCAAGATGGAATTTACTTCGGGGGGGAATGCATGGAAGCTCACCCGCCTCGCCACCTCGTAGTCTTTCAGTGCAATCCACGCAAACCCTGATTAGAAATTTGTGTGGTTGTTATTTGGTGAGCCATTCGAACATCTACACCGCGTCGGAACGCGACGCGGCGCGCGACCAATGATGCTCTGCGCAATACGGTGACCCAAGGTCAAATTGCCCACATCGGTCCGGCTAAATAGTGCAGAGTGCACAGCCGCCCGTGGCACTGGCTAAGGCGCGGATCAGGGCCCTGTTCCGATATAAATCAGGCCGGAGAGTTTCTGGCCGACATTCATCCAGCCGGAGTTGAACGCCTGGGTGATCAGGTCGAGCGTGCTGGTGTTGAACACCCCCGACATGCCGGCGCCGCGGTTGAGCAGCCCGGAGAGCTGCGTGCCGAAGTTGAGGGCTCCCGATGACGATCCGAGCAACGGGTCGGAGATCGCGTTCAGGAACCCGGACAGCCCCGCCCCGGAATTCCAGAAGCCCGAGCCCCCGCCGCCGCCGACGTTGAAGAAGCCCGATGACGGCAGCAGGGTCGTGTTCCAGAAGCCCGGAGTACGACCGAAATCGACGATCGGAATCTCGATCGGACCGACGGTCGACGTGACATGCAGGTCCAGCGGTATCCGGTCGATGACGGCGGTCGGGAGCCCGAAGGCGGGCGTGGCGAAGTTCAGCCCGAAGTTCAGCGGGATGTTGGGGATCCCGCCGCCGGGAATGCCGGAGCCGGGGATGGCCAGGGATACCGGTAGCCCGATGTGGATCGGTTCCAGTGGAATGGTGAACCCGGGGAACGTCGCCGTCCCGGCCAGAATCGTAATCGGGTTCACGGTGAATCCCGGCGACGAGCCGGGGATACCGGCCTGGCTGCCCGAGATCGTGATCGCTCCGGGTACGCGCAGGGCGTAGCTGGCGACCACGACGAAGTCTGAACTGCCCCCGGAGATGGACGTGCTCGGGGCAGTGCTGTAGTTCACCACGAAGCCGGGGACGCTGACACTGAATTGGCCGACGCTGATCGGGCCGATATCCAGGGTGGGGTTGATGCCGAGGTGGATCGAGGGAATCGGGATGGACGGGATGCTGACCGGGCCGATGCCACCATTTGTGTTGATGTACAACGGGATTGACGGAATCTGGATCGGTGGCAGCACCGTGATCGGCCCGACGCCGCCGATCAGGTCGCCACCGACCGCCGGGAACTGCGGCACGGTGTAACCGAGTGCGACGCCGGCCAGGCCCTGGTAGTTGCCACGCCAGAGGATGCCGTTGCTGAAGTTGCCGGACATGAACGCGCCGGTGTCGATGCTGCCGGTGTTGACGAAGCCGGTGCTGGCATGTCCGGTGTTGAACCAGCCACTGTTGATGTCGCCCGGGTTGAAGTCGCCGGTGTTGACGTTGCCGGCGTTGAAGCTGCCCGAGTTGTAGTGCCCGGCATTGCCCAGACCGGTGTTGAAATTCCCGGCGTTGAACAGCCCCGTGGACGCCGTGCCGGCATTGCCGATGCCGGTGTTGTAGTTGCCCGAGTTGAACAGACCGAAGTTGCCGGTGCCGGTGTTGAAGAACCCGACATTGCCGGTCCCGGAGTTGAACAAGCCCAGATTGCCCGACCCCGAATTCAGCGCTCCGATTCCGGTCAGGTTGTCGCCGCTCAGCCCGATACCCACGTTGTTGTTGCCGGTGTTGGCCAGCCCGATATTGCCCAGGCCCACATTGGCCAGCCCGACGTTGTTGTTGCCGGCATTGCCCAGCCCGACGTTGCCCAACCCGGCCAGACCGGCCGACAACCCGCCGTTGCCGAACCCGACGTTGCCGTGCCCGACATTGGCGAACCCGACATTGAGGTCGCCGATGTTGCCCAGGCCCAGGTTCTGCGACCCGAGGTTGCCCAACCCCAGGTTGACGTCCCCGAGATTGCCCAGGCCCAGGTTGAAGTTGCCGACGTCGGCCAGACCGACGTTGGCGATCAGCGTCCGGCTCACCCCGTCCCCGGCCGTCAACAACCCCGCCACGTGATGACCCACGTTGTTCAAACCCGACACCAACGCCGGCGCCCCCAGGGCTGCGGTGTTGTAGAACCCCGACACCCCCGAACCGAAGTTGAGCAGGCCGGAATTCAGCGTGCCGACGTTGAAGTAACCCGAACCCGTGCCCAGCAATGCGTTGTGCGCCTGGTTCCACCAACCGGACATGCCGGCACCGAAGTTGCCCCAGCCCGAACCCCCACCGGCCCCGCTGTTGAAGAAGCCGGACGACGGGACGGTCGTCATGTTGCCGATGCCCGGTGTGGCCGGGATGTTGACGAACGGGATGTTGCTGGAGATCACGTACACGGTGCCGTCGACGTTGCCCAGGATCTGCGGGAAGGTGATCGCCGGGATGTCGACGCCCAGGCTGCCGGCGCTGACGCCGAGGTTGACCAGGTTGGCCGCCGGGAACGTCACGCCGCCGGGGAAGACGGTGATCGGGTCGACGAAGCCGGGTACGTGGAAACCCGCGGGAATCCGGCCGATGTTGAGTTCGGGGGTGTTGAAGCCTTGGGTGACGATGTTGATGAAGGTGTTGGCTTCGCCCGCCAGGCCACCATTGGCCGTGATGTTGTTGACCGCGAACGGCGTGGGGGGATCAAGGATCGACGACGGGAAGTAATCCGCGCCGAACGAATAGTAAGTGGGGCCAAGGTAGATGCCGGACCTGTCACCCTCCGTCCAGATGAGGAACGGACTGATAGCTGTGTTCGGTCCCCGCACCGGGTCGGTGTGCATGACGACTTTGATGGAGTCGATGCCGGGGATGTGGACGGACGGGACATGGATCGGACCGAACCCGATGCTTCCGATGATGTCGGGGTTGAGCGCGGGGATGTCGATCTGCGGAATGGTGAACGAGCCCATCGCGACGTTCCCGCCCAGTTGCAGGTGGGTGGCCGGGATCGGGATGGGGGGAATGACCACGGGGCCGAACTCGCCGCTGCCGTGAATGTCCAGCAACGGAATGTGCGGCAGCGGATATTCGTAGTGCAGGCCGAACAGGCCCTGGTATTCCCCGCGCCAGAACAGGCCGTTGCTGTAGTTGCCCGACATGAATGCGCCGGTGCCGACGTTGCCGGTGTTGACGAAGCCGGTGTTGGCATCGCCGGTGTTGAACCAGCCGGTGTTGATGTTGCCCGGGTTGAAGTCGCCGCTGTTGGTGCTGCCGGCGTTGAAGCTGCCGGTGTTGTAATGACCGGGGTTGGCCAGGCCGGTATTGAAATTGCCCGCATTAAAGAACCCAGTAGAGGCCGTTCCGCTATTGCCGATACCGGTGTTGTAGTTGCCGGAGTTGAACAACCCGAAGTTGCCGGTGCCGGTATTGAAGAACCCGACGTTCCCGGTCCCCGAGTTGAACAGGCCGATATTGCCGCTTCCGGAATTCAGCGCGCCGATGCCGGTCAGGTTGTCCCCGACCAGGCCGATGCCGATGTTGTTGTTGCCGCTGTTGGCGAACCCGATATTGCCCAGTCCGACGTTGGCCAGGCCGACGTTGCCACCGCCGGCGTTGGCGAAGCCGACGTTGCCGATGCCCGGCAGTCCCACCGTCAGGCCGGCATTGCCGAACCCGACGTTGCTGCTTCCGACATTGCCCAGTCCCAGATTGCCGTCACCGACGTTGCCGAAGCCCAGGTTCTGCAGGCCGATGTTGGCAGCGCCCAGGTTCCAGCTGCCGATGTTGCCCAGTCCGACGTTGAGGTTGCCCACGTCGGCCAGCCCGACGTTGACGATGGGGCTCTGGTTGCCCGTCGTCCCCGCGGTGAAAAGCCCGGCCAGGTGCTGGCCGACATTGCCGATTCCCGAGAGCTCCGCGGGTGTTCCCAGCGGCAGCGTGCTGGTGTTGAACAGGCCGGACACCCCTGAGCCGAAGTTCATCAGCCCCGAGTGCAGCGAGCCGGCGTTGAGCACGCCGGATGCGGACCCGGCGAAGGCGCTCGTCGCCTGGTTCCACCAGCCCGACACGCCCGCACCGAAGTTGCCGAAGCCGGACACCCCACCTGCGCCGCTGTTGAAGAAACCGGACGACGGTGTCGGCGAGGTGTTGCCGAAGCCCGCGGTCCGCGGGATATCGATCAGCGTGACGCTGCTCTGCGGCATGGTGACGTTCAGCGCCGCGTGCAGGGGCAGCGAATCGATTGTGAGACCGTTCGGGAAAATGGTGATCGGGTCGAGAATTCCGGTGGCGTCGATAGTGAACGGAATGGCGTTCTGCGGAATGTTGAGTCCGCCGGGGAACAGGGTGAAGGCCGGCAGCCCGCCGCTGATGTCGATATTCAGCGGAATGGCGTCGGTCATGATCGTCGGGATATTGATGACCGGAATGGTGATCGAGTTGTAGCCGGACGTGGCGAAGCCGGTGCCGGTGTAGAAGGTGATGCCTGTGACCGGTTCCCGTGCCCAGCCGGCGTTGCCGTCGAATCCGAGGCCGTTGGGTTGCCCGATGGTCCACACGGCATCACTGATCAGCGGAACCCGCACCTTGACGATCGGCAGGGTGAATTCCGAGGCGAGGCCGGGCGGGTTGTTGAACGGCATGGTGTAGGTCTGTCCGCCGAGCGTCATGCCCTGCAGGAAGACGATCGGCGGGATCTCCAAAGTCTGGTGAATATCGAGCTCGAACGCCGGAATATCGACCTGTGGGATGACGTAGGGCCCGACATTGATGATCTGGTGGACGTCGAACAGCGACATTCCCGGAATGTGAATGGGGTCGCTGAGTTTGATGGGCCCGAAGTCGAAGGTCTGGTCGAAGTCGAAAATCGTGCTCGCCGGGATTTGCAGGTCGTAGCGGAAGCCGAAGGTGCCGTGCCAGTCACCGGTCCACAGGGCGCCGTTGTTGAAGTTGCCGGAGTTGAAGGCGCCGGTGTTGACGTTGCCGGTGTTGAACAGCCCGGTGTTGGTGTTGCCGACGTTGAACCAGCCGGTGTTGACGTTGCCCGGGTTGAAGTCGCCGGTGTTGGCGTCGCCGACGTTGAAGCTGCCGGTGTTGTAGTGCCCGGTGTTGGCCACGCCGGTGTCGAAATTGCCGGCATTGAAAAGACCAGTAGAGACCGATCCGCTGTTGCCGATGCCGGTGTTGTAGCTGCCCGAGTTGAACAATCCGAAGTTGCCGGTGCCGGTGTTGAAGAAGCCGACGTTGCCGGTCCCCGAGTTGAACAGGCCGATATTGCCGCTTCCGGAATTCAGCGCGCCGATGCCGGTGAGATTGTCGCCGGACAGGCCGATGCCGATGTTGTTGTTGCCGGTGTTGGCGAAGCCGATATTGCCCAGGCCGGCGTTGGCGAAGCCGGTGTTGGCGTTGCCGGCGTTGCCGAAGCCGACGTTGCCCAGACCGGCCAGTCCCGCGGTCAGGCCTGAGTTGCCGAATCCGAAGTTGCCGTCACCGATGTTGCCGAACCCGACGTTGCCGTCGCCGAGGTTGCCGAAGCCGAAGTTCTGGGCGCCGAAGTTGCCGAAGCCGAAGTTGGTGTTGCCGGAGTTGCCCGCCCCGAAATTGAGGTCGCCGAGGTTGCCGAAGCCGGCATTGATACCGCCGACGTTGCCGAGGTTGAGCGCGTTGCGAATGTCGAGGTTTTCCAGTTCGGCGATGACGTTGTCGAAGAATTCGGAGATGACGCTGGGGCCGGAGGGATAGGTGATCATCGCGTACAGGCCCTTGTAGGAGATCCCGGACAGATGGTCGCCGAGGTTGCTGAAACCCGAGATGAACGCGGGGGTGTTGAAGTCCACACCGGTGACGTTGAACAGGCCCGAGATGGCGGTGCCGGAGTTGAGTAATCCCGAGGACAGGCCGCCGGTGTTGCCCAGGCCGGAGAGGGTCCCCAGCATCGATTCTTTGGCGGCCTGGTTGAGCAGACCCGAGATGGCCGAACCCGCGTTGAAAAAGCCCGATCCGCCGCCGGCACCGGAGTTGAAGAATCCGGAGGAGGGCGCAGTGCTCGAATTTCCGAAGCCCGGGACCGGCTTGAGGTCGATGATCGAGATGTGGAACGGACCCGCCGTCAGCGGAATGTCGTAGTTCAGCGGGATCGCCGGGATGGTCATGCCGGTCAGGGAGATGGCCGGGGTGTCCAGCGAGTAGTTGAGCGGCAGGATGTCGCTCATCGACATCCCCTTGATCGTCTGCGCCGGGATATCGATCGGCGGGATGTCGATCGGGATCGCCTGGCTGATTGAAATCGCCTGCAAAGCAATGGGATCCATAGCCTGCTGGATCGGCACTGACAGGCCGCCGAGGGTCACGAAATCGAGGATCAGCGGGGCGACCAGTTCGAAGCCGATGGACGGCGGCAGGTTGAAGGGCGGATCTTGCAGCGCTTGGGGAATCGCCAGGTTGATGTTGAAGGGATTGAGGACGATGTTCGAGGCGGTGAGCGGGCCGGCGGTGACGTTTCCGGTGACATTCAACGCGGAGAGCAAGGTGGTGGCCGGCGCCTCGAAGTTGACGTTGGCCCCACCGCCAAAGCCGATGTGAATGGCCGGAATCGGGAGGTCGGGCAATGTGAAGCCGTAGTTGGCTGCTCCGCTGAGGTCGATGTGCAGCGGCGGCAGGATGTCGATGTCCGGGATGACGATAGGGCCGACGCCGCCGGTAGTGACGATGTGGATCGGGAACTCGGGGATCGTGATGCCGTAGTAGAAGCTGGCTTGGCCGGCGTTGTAGCCCCGCCAGAACAGGCCGTTATTGCCGTAGCCGCTGATGAAGGCGCCGGTGTTGAGGGTGCCGGAGTTCAGCAGGCCGGTGTTGGAGTGGCCGGTGTTGAACCAGCCGGTGTTGATGTCGCCCGGGTTGAAGTCGCCGGTGTTGGTGTCGCCGGCGTTGAAGCTGCCGGAGTTGTAGTGCCCGGTGTTGGCCAGTCCGGTGTTGAAGTTGCCGGCATTAAAGAGACCGGTGGAAGCCGTCCCCGAGTTGCCGATGCCGGTGTTGTAATTGCCGGAGTTGAACAGGCCGAAGTTGCCGGTGCCGGTGTTGAAGAACCCGACGTTGTTGGTGCCGGAGTTGAACAACCCGACGTTGCCCTGCCCGGAATTGAGCCCACCGATACCGGTGAGGTTGTCCCCCACCAGTCCGATGCCGATGTTGTTGTTGCCGGTGTTGGCGAATCCGATGTTGCCCAGGCCCAGGTTGGCCAGCCCGATGTTGCCGCCGCCGGCGTTGCCGAAGCCGACGTTGCCGATACCGGGCAGACCCACCGACAGACCGGAGTTGCCGAAGCCGTAATTGGACGTGCCGACGTTGGCGAATCCGACGTTGCTGGTGCCGATGTTGCCCAGGCCCAGGTTCTGCACCCCGATGTTGGCCGCACCCAGGTTGACGTCGCCGACGTTGCCGAAACCGAGGTTGCCGACGCCCAGGTCGGCCCACCCGATATTGGCGATGCTGCTGCCGGCATTGAGGGTGGTGCCGGCCAGGAAAAGTCCGGATAGGTGGTGACCGATGTTGCCCAGACCCGAGACCAGGGCGGGCGACCCCAGCGCGGCGGTATTGAAGAAACCCGACACTCCGGCGCCGGAGTTCAGCAGGCCGGATCCGAGCCCACCGAAGTTGGCGAGGCCTGACGTCGTGCCCGTCAGCGCGCTCGAAGCCTGGTTCCACAGGCCCGACAAACCGACGCCCGAGTTGCCCCACCCGGACCCCCCGCCCGGGCCGGTGTTGAAGAAGCCCGAGGAGGGGGTGGTGGTCGAGTTGCCGAACCCGGGCGTCGCCGGCAGGTTGATCAGCTGAATGGGGATCTCCCCGACGTAGGCGACGCCGTCGACAGTGGCCGGGATGCTGAGCGTGAAGCCGTTGGGCAACAGGGTGAAGGCGTCGATGCCACCGACGAGGTTTGCCACCCCGGCGGAGGCCTTCGGGATGGTCAGGCCGTTCGGGAAGAACGTGAAGGCGTCGTTGCCGCCGGATACGTTGACCGTGGCCACCGTCTGGCCCGGAATGGAGAACCCGTTCGGGAGCAGGGTCAGCGCGTCGCTGGCAAAGGTGATCCGCAGCGGGATGTCGCTGCCCGGGCTGGGGCCGCTGATCCGCACCCCGCCCAGCGACAGGTTCGACAGGAAGAACCCGTTCGGGTTGCCGTACTTGTCGATCGCGACGAAGGGATTGTTGAAGAAGAACGAGCCGATGCGTGCCGAAACGGCGCCACCGAGCTGGTCGAGAAGCCGGATCGGAGCGATCGAATTGGCTGCCAGGTCAACCGAACCCACCGCGTCGATGGGGATCGCCGGGACGGTGATGGGCGCGACGTTGATCGGGCCCAGGCCGACCGCCGCGTTGGTGACGGCGAAGTGGACCGCCGGGACCGGGATGGGCGCGACGTGGATGGGGCCGACCAGACCGGCGACGTGCAGCGTGACGGGGAACCGGGAGATGGTGGGGGCGAAGTAGGCGCCGATCAGGCCTTCGTAGTTGCCGCGCCACAGGATGCCGTTGCTGTAGTTGCCGGACATGAATGCGCCGGTGTCGGTGGTGCCGCTGTTGGCGATACCGGTGCTGGCATGTCCGGTGTTGAACCAGCCACTGTTGATGTTGCCCGGGTTGAAATCACCGGTGTTGACGTTGCCGGCGTTGAAACTGCCCGAGTTGTAGTGCCCGGCATTGCCCAAGCCGGTATTGAAGTTGCCGGCATTAAAGAGACCGGTAGAGGCCGATCCGCTATTGCCGATGCCGGTGTTGTAACTGCCGGAGTTGAACAGCCCGAAGTTGCCGGTCCCGGTGTTGAAGAACCCGACATTGCCCGTCCCGGAGTTGAACAAGCCCAGATTGCCCGACCCCGAATTCAGCGCCCCGATCCCGGTCAGGTTTTCCCCTGAGAGACCGATCCCCAGATTGTTGCTACCGGTATTGGCCAACCCGACATTGCCCAACCCCGCATTGGCCAACCCGATGTTGTTGCTGCCCGCATTGCCCAATCCGACATTGCCCAGCCCGGCCAGACCCGCCGACAATCCCGAGTTGCCCAGCCCGACATTGCCGTTGCCGATATTGGCGAACCCGACGTTGAGGTCACCGATATTGCCCAGGCCTACGTTCTGCGACCCGAGGTTGCCCAACCCCAGGTTGAGGTCCCCGATATTGCCCAGGCCGAGATTGAAGTTGCCGACGTCGGCCAGACCGATGTTGGCGATCAGCGTCCGGCTCACCCCGTCCCCGGCCGTCAATAAGCCCGCTACGTGATGACCCACGTTGCCCAGACCCGACACCACCGCCGGCGCCCCCACCGCCGCGGTGTTGTACAAGCCCGACACCCCCGAACCGACGTTCAGCACGCCCGAACCCAGCGATGCGGCGTTGAGGTAGCCCGAACTCGTGCCGACCAGGGCACCGGCCGCCTGGTTCCACCAGCCTGAGACACCGGACCCGAAGTTGCCGAAACCCGACACCCCGCCCGCGCCGCTGTTGAAGAAGCCCGACGACGGCGCGGTGGTCGTGTTCCCGAAACCCGGGGACGCGGGAATGTTGATGCCCTGAATCGGGATCGGGCCGATCCGGATGCCGGCACCGACGTCCAGCGGAATGCGGTCGATGGTGATGGCCGGGGTGGTGAACCCGTCAATCTGGCCATCGATGTCGATGGTGAACGGAATCGGTTGTCCCGGGATGCTGAATCCGGGGATGGTGAATCCCGGGGTTCCCAGCGACAGATTGGTGAGCAGCGACAGCGGGTTGTCGGGAATGCTGATCGCATTCGGGAAAAGCTTGACCTCCGGGGTATTCCAGTTGACGTTGAAATTCAACACGGGAATTCGGGTGTCAATGTGGATCGGCCCGGTAACGGTGCCGTCGGAGGCGGTGGTCGCCGGTATCGTGACGATTCCCAGAGCGTTGAAGGGACCGGCCGAGAAAACGATAGACGGAAATTGCTGTTGCGCGACGAGCGTGATCGACGAAACCGTGAGCGGTCCGATGTTGATCGGTATGCCGGTGCCCACCGAGAATGCCGGAATGGTGATGTCGGGAACGGCCAGGGGCGGGATGTTGAAGGTGTAGTGGATGTTCAGCGGTATGGCCGGGATGATCGGAATCGGCAACAGCGTGATCGGGCCGATGCCGCCGTTGATACCGATCCCGATGGGAATGGCCGGAATCGACGATCCGGCGCCGAAGCCGAACAGACCCTGGAAATCACCGCGCCACAGCATGCCGTTGCTGTAGTTGCCCGAGATGAAGGCGCCGGTGTTCACGTTGCCGGAGTTGGCGATTCCCGTATTGGTGTTGCCGGTGTTGAACCAGCCGGTGTTGACGCTGCCCGGGTTGAAGTCACCGGTGTTGGCGTTGCCGATGTTGAAGCTGCCGGTGTTGTAGTGGCCGACATTCGCCAGCCCTGAGCTGAAGTTGCCGGTGTTGAAGAACCCGGTGGAGCCCATCCCGGCGTTGCCCACACCGGTGCTGTAGCTGCCGGAGTTGAACAACCCGAAGTTGCCGGTCCCGCTGTTGAAGAACCCGACGTTGTCGGTGCCCGAGTTGAACAGGCCGATGTTGCCCTGCCCGGAGTTGAGCCCCCCGATGCCGGTCAGGTTGTCACCGGTCAGACCGATGCCGATGTTGTTGTTGCCGGTATTGCCGAAGCCGATATTGCCCAGGCCGATGTTCGCAAGGCCGACGTTGCCGCCCCCGGCATTGCCGAATCCGACATTACCCAGACCGGCGGTACCGAGTGTCAAGCCGGAATTGCCCAGGCCCCAATTGGCGGTTCCGACATTGCCCAGCCCGAAATTGCCGTCACCGACGTTCGCGAAGCCCAGATTGCGCACACCGGCATTAGCGGCGCCGAGGTTGAACGCACCGACGTTGCCCAGGCCGACGTTGTAGTTGCCGACATGAGCCCATCCCGCGTTGAGGCTGAGCACCTTCGAGGGGTCGGTCAGGACGGCGTTGACGAATGCGTTGGCGCCGCCGACGAGGTCGGCGAACGCGGGCAACCCGGACGCCACCGCGGCCGCGCCGGCGTGATAGCCCGCCATCGTGGCCACATCCTGGGCCCACATCAGTTCGTAGGCTGCCTCGGCGGCCGCAATGGCCGGCGTGTTCTGGCCGAAGATGTTCGTCATGGCCAGCGACGTGCGCTGCAGCCGGTTGGCGACGATCGTCAGCGGATCCACGAGCGCCGTCAGCGCCGCCTCGTACACCCCCGCGGCCGCCCGGGCCTGCCCGGCCATCACGGACGCCTGTGCCGCCACCTCGGTCAACCACCCGGCATACGGTGCGGCCGCGGCCGCCATCGCCGCCGACGCCGGACCCTGCCATGAGGCGTTGGCCAAACCGGAGGTCACCGACCCGAACGATTGCGCCGCGGCTCCCAGCTCAGCGGCCAACCCGTCCCAGGCGTTGGCCGCCGTCAGTAACGGCTCCGAACCGGCGCCTGCCCGCATCAATAAAGAATTAATTTCGGGAGGCAAGAGCTGAAAGTTCAACCGCACCACCTTCCGTCGATTTGGGTGCAGATCATGGTCTCATCACTCGTCATTAGGCGTAGCGCCTTTGACCAAGCGGCTCGATTTCCGCAGCACCGGCTCGTGGGCGTAGATATTCGCAGCCGAAAGGCCGATGACTCCAGTGCGAAATAACCAATTGAATTCAATATTGTTGTGCAAAGTGCACAATCGCCCGGGGTAAACCCCGGACCGGCCCCGTGGCGCACCGGCGCGCTGCGCGGCTTGCCGCGGGATATGCACTGCTTATCTAGGGGCTAAAGTTGGTTCGATGCCTCCACCCGCGCCGCCAGCGCTGACCGTTCGGTACGACGGGTCGGAGCGCACGTTCGCGGCGGGCCACGACGTGGTCGTCGGTCGCGACCTGCGCGCCGACATGCGCATAACCCATCCGTTGATCTCGCGCGCCCACCTACTGCTGCGCTTTGACCAGGGCCGCTGGCTGGCCATCGACAACAACTCGCTCAACGGCACCTACGCCAACGGCCGCCGGGTGCCGGTGGTCGACATCAACGACGGCCAGACGGTCAACATCGGCAACCCGGACGGGCCGCTGCTCATCTTCGAAGTCGGGCGCCACCGGGGCCCGGCCGGGCGCCCACCGCAAACCGAATCGCTGCCGGTCCTGCAGCCGTCTGGGCCCGCCGGGCCGTCGGGTGCCATGCCACCCGGGCCACCGGGACCCCCGCCGCCTCCAACCGGACGCCAGGCCACCTGGGTGGGACCGTTGCCGGGACGACAGAATGCCGGCGGTCCCCCACCGCCGCCACCGGGCCAGCCGGTCTACCCGAGCAGCGGGGCCGGATGGGCCCCGCCCGGTTACCCGTCGAGCGGACCGCCACCGCACGCCGCGTCCTCATCGCATATCCCGCACCCGCCGCCGCCGACGCCGAGGCAGCCGCTGCGCGCTCCCGGCCCACCCGCCGGCGCGAAGCCGCCCGAGCAGAGCAACATCGCCACCAAGATGTTCCAGGCCCTGCTGGGCACGGGCACCCACGAGAAGCCGGCCGGTTCGGTCACCATCGGCCGCTCCACCGACAACGACATCGTCATCCAGGACGTGCTCGCGTCCCGGCACCATGCGTTCCTCACCCTCACTCCGCTGGGCGCGGAGATCAGGGACAACAGCAGCGTCAACGGCACCTTCGTCAACGGTGTGCGGGTCGGGTCGGCCATCCTCACCGAGGGCGACCTGGTCACCATCGGCAACGTCGACCTGACGTTCACCGGCGGCACGCTGGTCCGCCGTACCGCGGTGGCCTCGCGCACCGGCGGCCTGGAAGTGAACTCGGTGACGTTCACCGTCGAGGGCGGCAAGCAACTGCTCGACCACATCTCGCTGACCGCCCGGCCGGGCACGCTGACGGCGATCATCGGCGGGTCCGGCGCCGGCAAGTCCACGCTGTCGCGCCTGATCGCCGGCTACACCAGCCCCAGCACCGGCAACGTGACCTTCGAGGGCCACGACATCCACGCGGAGTACGCCTCGCTGCGCAGCCGGGTCGGCATGGTCCCCCAGGACGACGTGGTGCACCGGCAGCTGACGGTCAGCCAGGCCCTCGGGTACGCCGCCGAGTTGCGACTGCCACCGGACACCAGCAAGGCCGACCGCGCTCAGGTGGTCGCCCAGGTCCTCGAGGAACTCGAGCTGACCAAGCATGCCGAGACCAGGGTGGACAAGCTGTCCGGTGGCCAGCGCAAGCGGGCGTCGGTGGCCCTCGAACTGCTCACCGGACCGTCGCTGCTGATCCTGGACGAGCCGACCTCCGGGTTGGACCCGGCGCTGGACCGGCAGGTGATGATGATGCTGCGCCAGCTGGCCGACGCCGGCCGCGTGGTGCTGGTGGTCACCCACTCGGTGTCCTACCTGGATGTGTGCGACCAGATCCTGCTGCTGGCGCCCGGCGGGAAGACCGCGTTTCTGGGCACGCCGAACCAGATCGGCGAGGCGATGGGCACCACCAACTGGGCCGACATCTTCACCAAGGTGGGCGCCGACCCGGACGAGGCGAACCGCCGCTTCCGGGAAGGAAACCGGGAGCCGGAGCGTCCGTCGCAAACCAGTCCGGCGGCCGACCTCGGCGAGCCGGTGCACAACAACGGGTTCCGGCAGTTCTCCACCATCGCGCGCCGCCAGGTCCGGCTGGTGGTCTCCGACCGCGGGTACACGGTCTTCCTGGCGTTGCTGCCGTTCCTGATCGGCGTACTGACGCTGACCGTCCGCGGCAAAACCGGGTTCGGCATGGCCGATCCGCTCAGCAGTGCGCCCAACCAGCCCGGGCAGATCCTGGTGATGCTCAACGTGGGAGCGGTGTTCATGGGCACCGCGCTGACCATCCGCGACCTGGTCGGCGAGCGGCCGATCTTCAAGCGGGAGCAGGCGGTCGGGTTGTCCACCGGCGCATACCTGGCTGCCAAGATCGTGGTGTTCTGCGCGTTCGCGATCATGCAGGCCTTCATCGCGACCACCATCGCGGTGATCGGCTGGGGCAAACCGCTCTCGGATGCGGTGCTGCTGGGCGACGTGAGATTCGAGCTGTTCGTCACGGTCGCCGCCACCTGTGTGGCGTCGGCGATCCTGGGCATGGCCCTGTCGGCGATCGCCAAATCCCAGGACCAGATCATGCCGCTGCTGGTCACCGCGATCATGTCGCAGCTGGTGTTCTCCGGCGGCATGATCTGGGTGACCAACCGCACCGGCCTGGACCAGCTGTCCTGGGCCACGCCGGCCCGCTGGGGCTATGCGGCGGCGTCGTCGACCATCGACACCCACCGCCTCACCCCCGGCCCGACCGACCCCAAGGACCAGCACTGGAACCACACCGCGAGCGCCTGGCTGTTCGACATGGCAATGCTCGGCGTGTTGTGCATCATCTACAGCACCATCGTCTGGTGGAAGATCCGGCTGAAGCGCCGTTAACGGCGGCACGCGCCGCTTACTCTGTCCGGATGAATACAACCTCACCGGTGCTGACAGTCCGATCAGACCGTTCGCACCGCGAGTTTGCAGCGGGACCCGACGTGGTGGTCGGCAGCGATCTGCGCGCCGACCTGCGGGTCGCGCATCCCCTGATCTCCCGCGCGCACCTGCTGCTGCGCTTCGACCAGGGTCGCTGGCTGGCGATCGACAACAATTCGCAGAGCGGCATTTTCGTCGACGGCAAGCGGGTGCCGAGTGTGGACATCCGCGACGGCCAGACCATCAACCTGGGCCAGCCAGACGGGCCGCGCATCACCTTCGAGGTCGGCCACTACCACGGCGACGTGGGCGTGCTGCCGCCGACGGAACGGGTGCCGGTGATCAACCCGCACGACGTCGCGCGGACCACCGCCATCCCGACCATCCCGCCCGACGCGGCCCGCGACGCGCGTCAGCCCAGCCCGCAACCGCCGACCCGGGCCGCACAACCCAACGTGCAGCCACCCACCCGGGCGGCCCAGCCGCACTTTCAACCCCCCACTCAGGCGGCCCAGCCCCACCTGCAGCCGCCTACCCGGGCGGCCCAGCCCCACCTGCGGCCCCCCGCGCCCGCGGGCCACGACGACACGGTGTCCCAGGCTCAGACCGGCACCGTGCGGGTTCCGAGCGTGGCACCGGCGGCCCCTGCCACCTCCGCCCGCATCGGCCGGGCGGCCGATAACGACATCGTCGTCGCCGATGTCCTGGCCTCGCGGTATCACGCACAGTTGTCGCCCGCGCCGGCCGGAGCCGAGATCCGCGACCTCAACAGCATCAACGGGACCTTCGTCAACGGCCTGCGGGTCGGATCGGCGATCCTGTCCGAGGGCGACGTAGTCACCATCGGCAACGTGGACCTGGCGTTCGTCGGCGGCATCCTGGTGCGGCGCACCGAAGCCGCGACGCGCACCGGCGGCCTCGAGGTCCGCGACATCGTGTTCTCGATCAACAACAACCGGCTGCTGGACAACGTGTCGATGACGGCGCGGCCCGGGACGCTAACCGCGATCATCGGCGGGTCGGGCGCGGGAAAGAGCACCCTGTCGCGGCTGATCGCCGGGAACACCACCCCCAGTTCCGGCGCGGTGACCTTCGAGGGTCACGACATCCACCAGCAGTACGCATCGCTGCGCAGCAGGATCGGCATGGTCCCGCAGGACGACGTCGTACACCGGCAGCTGACGGTCAACCAGGCTCTGAGCTATGCCGCCGAGCTGCGCCTGCCGCCCGACACCAGCAAGGACGACCGCGACCAGGTGGTGGCGCAGGTGCTCGACGAACTCGGTCTCACCAAACACGCCGACACCCGCGTCGACAACCTGTCCGGCGGCCAGCGCAAGCGCGCGTCGGTGGCGCTGGAGCTGCTGACTGGGCCGTCCCTACTGATCCTCGACGAACCCACGTCGGGACTGGACCCCGCGCTGGACCTGCAGGTCATGACCATG
Source organism: Mycobacterium sp. (assembly GCA_003987775.1). Classification (GTDB taxonomy): domain Bacteria; phylum Actinomycetota; class Actinomycetes; order Mycobacteriales; family Mycobacteriaceae; genus Mycobacterium. The sequence goes on along the minus strand of RXJD01000020.1, from coordinate 65,896 downwards.
CTGCGGCAACTCGCCGACGCCGGCCGGGTAGTCCTGGTGGTCACCCACTCCCTGACCTACCTCGACGTGTGCGATCAGGTGCTGCTGATGGCGCCGGGCGGCAAGACGGCGTATCTGGGTCCCCCGGACCAGATCGGCGACGTGATGGGGACGACCAACTGGGCGCACATCTTCGCCAAAGTCGGCGCGGACCCGGACGAGGCGAACCGCCGATTCCTGGCCCAGAAGCAACCGCCCGCGACCGCGGCGGCCCCGGCACCGGCAGACCTCGGCGCCCCGGCCCACACCAGCGTGCGCCGCCAGTTCTCCACCATCACCCGCCGCCAGATCCGCCTGGTGGTCAACGACCGCGCCTACTTCGTCTTCCTGGCCGTCCTGCCGTTCATCCTGGGCGGGCTGGCCCTGACCGTGCCCGGCAACACCGGGTTCGGAATGGCCTCGCCGACCAGCAATACCCCCGACGAAGCGGCTCAGATCCTGACGCTGCTCTCCATCGCCGCCGTCTTCATGGGCACCGCACTGACCATCCGGGACCTGATCGGAGAGCGCCCCATCTTCCAGCGGGAGCAGGCGGTCGGGCTGTCCACCTGGGCGTACCTGGGTGCCAAGCTGACGGTGTTCTTCGTCTTCGCCGTGCTGCAGGCCGCGATCGCCACCGCAATCGTGATCGCGGGCAAAGGTGCCCCTACGCAGAAGGCGCTCGTCCTGGGCAATCCCAGCCTCGAGCTGTTCACCACGGTCGCGGCCACGTGTGTGGCTTCGGCGGTGGTCGGGTTGGTGCTGTCGTCGCTCGCGCGGTCGAACGAGCAGATCATGCCGCTGCTGGTGGTGTCGCTGATGCTGCAACTGGTGCTGGCCGGCGGCATGATCCCGGTGACCGACCGAGTCGGGCTGGACCAGATGTCCTGGGCGATTCCCGCCCGGTGGGGTTACGCCGCGTCGGCCGCGACGGTGAACCTGCGCGAGCTGGTGCCCGGTTCGCTGAGTCCGGAGGACAGCCACTGGACCCACTCCCGCCCGGCGTGGCTCTTCGACATGGGCATGCTGGCCGTCCTCTCGGTGGTGTACAGCCTCGTCGTGTGGTGGAGGATCCGGCTCAAGCGCCGCTGACGCCTAGGGTGAAGGAATGACCCGAGCGCAGCAGCCCGTGCTGACCGTTCGGACCGGACCCGTGCACCGCACCTTCCCCCCCGGGCGTGACGTGATCGTGGGCAGCGACATGGCCGCCGACCTGCGGATCGCGCACCCGGTGGTGGGCCGGGCGCATCTGCTGCTGCGCTTCGAGCAGGGCGGCTGGATCGCCTTCGACAACAACTCACCCAGCGGGATCTTCGTCGACGGCAAACGGGTGCCGCTGGTGGACATCCGCGACGGCCTGACGGTCAGCCTCGCCCGGCCCGACGGACCGCGGGTGAGCTTCGAGGTGGAACAGCACCGCGACGGATCGATACCGGAGACGGACCGGATCCCGGCCGCCGAGCGTCCCTCGCACCGGCCCCCGCCGCCGGCCCGGCCGCCGCGGCTGTTCCGGCGGCCTCTGTCCCCCGGCCACCCGCCGGTCGCGTTCCCGCCGGCCGCGGATCCGGATGCACCGACCAACCGGCTGGGCCCGGTGACCACGGTGTCGCAGTTCCCGACTCGGGGCATCAACGTGCTGGGCGCTGCCGACAATCTGGCCGCCCCGGTGGGCCGCACCGCGTGGATCGGACGGGCGGAGGACTGCGACATCGTCGTCTCCGACGTGCTCGCGTCGCGCCGCCACGCCTACCTCGCTCCGACGGCCCTGGGCACCGAGATCCGGGACAACCACAGCATCAACGGCACTTTCGTCAACGGCATCCGGGTGGGCTCGGCCGTGCTGAGCGACGGCGACGTCGTGACCATCGGCAACATTGACCTGACCTTCACCGGCGGCACGCTGGTCCGCCGCACCGCGGCGGCCGCCAGCGCCGGCGGCCTGGAGGTCAACGACGTCAGTTTCAGCGTCGACGCCAAGACGCTGCTGCAGAAGGTGTCGATGACCGCGCGGCCCGGCACGCTGACCGCCATCATCGGCGGCTCCGGCGCCGGCAAGACCACACTGGCCCGGCTCATCGCCGGATATACCACCCCGGGCTCGGGCGCGGTGACCTTCGCCGGGCACGACATCCACCGCGAGTACGCCTCCCTGCGCAGCCGGATCGGCATGGTGCCGCAGGACGACGTGGTGCACCGGCAGCTGACCGTGAACCAGGCACTCGGCTACGCGGCCGAACTTCGGTTGCCGCCGGACACCACCAAGGCGGACCGGGCGCAGGTGATCGCGCAGGTGCTCGACGAACTGGGGCTCACCCAGCACGCCGACACCAGGGTCGACCAGCTTTCCGGCGGCCAGCGCAAGCGGGCGTCGGTGGCATTGGAACTGCTCACCGGGCCGTCCCTGCTGATCCTCGACGAGCCGACGTCCGGCCTGGACCCGGCGCTGGACCTGCAGGTCATGACCATGCTGCGCCAGCTCGCCGACGCCGGGCGCGTGGTGTTGGTGGTCACCCACTCCCTGACCTACCTGGACGTGTGCGACCAGGTGCTGCTGATGGCGCCCGGCGGTAAAACGGCGTTTCTCGGCCCTCCCGATGAGATCGGCGCCGCCATGGGCACCACCAACTGGGCGCACATCTTCGCGAAAGTGGGCGCCGACCCCGACGAAGCCAACCGCCGGTTCCTGGCCCAAAGCCGGCCGTTCATCCCGACGGCGACGCAGACTCCGGGCGACCTCGGTGCCCCCGCGCACACCAGTGCCGCCCGGCAGTTCTCCACGATCGCGCGCCGGCAGGTCCGGCTGGTCATCGCCGACCGCGCCTACTTCGTCTTTCTGGCGGTGCTCCCGTTCATCCTGGGGGCGCTGTCGCTGACGGTCCCCGGCGACCGCGGCTTCGGGTTTGCCGAGGCGACCAGCAACACCCCGGACGAAGCCGCGCAGATCCTCAACCTGCTGAGCATCGCCGCCGTGTTCATGGGGACCGCGCTCACCATCCGCGACCTCATCGGTGAGCGCCCGATCTTCCGGCGCGAGCAGGCGGTGGGCCTGTCGACATGGGCGTACCTGGGCGCCAAGGTCAGCGTGTTCTGCGCTTTCGCCGTCGCGCAGGCCGCGGTAGCGACCGGCATCGTGCTGGTGGGCAAGGGTGCGCCGACGCAGCGGGCGGTGCTGCTGGGTGACCCCAGCTTCGAGCTGTTCGTCAGCATCGCGGCGACGTGTGTGGCCTCGGCCATTCTCGGTTTGCTGCTGTCGTCGATCGCCCGGTCCGGCGAACAGATCATGCCGTTGCTGGTGTTGTCGTTGATGCTGCAACTGGTGCTGGCCGGCGGCGTGGTGCCGGTGACCAACCGGCCGTTCCTGGACCAGCTGTCCTGGCTGGTGCCCGCACGCTGGGGTTACGGGGCCTCGGCTGCGACGGTCAACCTGCGCGAACTGGTGCCCGGATCGATCAGCCCCGAGGACAGCCACTGGACGCACTCGCGCCCGGCGTGGCTATTCGACATGGCGATGCTGGCCGCGCTGTCGGTGGTCTATTCGGCCGTGGTGTGGTGGCGCATCCGGCTCAAGCGCTGACGCGCCCGGCCCCCTCAGGCGTCCAGCCGCAGGCCGTGCGCCAGCGCGAACGCCAGTGCCTGCGGGACATCGATGCGGGCGCCCGTCAACGACGCGGTCGTCCACAACGCCGGGTCGGCGCTGGCTCCGCGCAGGTCGGCGTCGTCCAGCCGGGTGCCGGTGGTGCGGGCGCCGCGCAGGTCGGCGCCGCGCAGCACGCTGCGGCGCAGATCGGTCTCCACCAGGCTGGTCTCGCGCAGCCGACACCCGCTCAGGTCGACACCCCGCAGGTCGTTCCCGCCCAGCACCGCCAGGGTGAAGTCCACCTCGTCGAACGTCGCCGGGCGCAGCCGGCACTGCGCGAACACCGAGCCGAGCATGCTGCATTGCGCAAAGGTGCTGTGCCACAGCGTAGTTCGAGTGAACACACAGTTGCGGAAGGCCGATCCGCGGTGCTGCGACTCGGCCAGGTTCACGCCGCTGAAGTCGCACTCGGTGAAGACGACGCGTTCGGTGTGCAGCCTGCTGAAGTCCTCGTCGCGAAAGTCCTCGGCGGTGAATTCGCGGTCCGCCCACTCCAAGGTGGTCAGTTGCTGGCCAGGCTGGCCAGCGCGTATTCGCTCACCGCGATCAGCGCGTCGCGGGCCGAGTGGCGGTTGCGGGCGTCGACGCTGATCACCGGAATATGGTCGGGCAGCGTCAGTGCCTTGCGCACCTCCCCCACCGGATACCGTGGCGCGCCTTCGAACTCGTTGACCGCGACCACGAACGGCAGCCGGCGATGTTCGAAGAAGTCCACGGCCGCGAAGCTGTCCTGCAACCGCCGGACGTCGACCAGCACGATCGCGCCGATCGCGCCGCGCACCAGGTCGTCCCACATGAACCAGAACCGGCGCTGGCCGGGGGTGCCGAACAGATAGAGCACCAGGTCGTCGGCCAGGGTGATACGGCCGAAGTCCATCGCGACGGTGGTGGTGCGCTTGTCCGGGGTGGCTTCGAGCATGTCGACGCCGGCCGAGGCGTCAGTGACCATCGCTTCGGTCCGCAGCGGCATGATCTCTGACACCGCACCCACAAAGGTGGTCTTGCCCGCGCCGAAGCCGCCGGCGATCACGATCTTCGTCGACGCGGTGTCGTGCGCGCCGGGGTCAAAGCGCGCCTCAGAGTGCCCTAAGACCACGCAGGGTCCTTCCTATGAGCTCGTGCCGCTCATCGCGGGTCGAACGGTCGGTCAAGGTCCTGTGCACCCGAAGGTAACCGGCCGTGACCAGATCGCCGACCAGGACGCGCGCAACACCGACCGGTAAATCCAGCCGGGCCGAGATTTCGGCGACGGACGGGCTGCCCACACACAGCTGCAGGATCTGGCCGCGGGTGTCTCCGGCCGGCCACTGGTGCACCAGCCCCGCCTGCAGGGTCTGCACCGGCGCCTCCAGCGGCAGTTCGACGTCGGTGCCGGTCCGCCCGGCCGTCAAAGTGTACGGCCGGACCAGGTTCGGTTGCCCGCCGGTTACCGCCGGCTCGCGTTGGTCCACTGCGGTCCGGATTCAGCGCGGCGGGAGGACTGCACCACGTTGCCCACCTGTTCGACAAGGATGGCCATCTCATACCCGATCTGACCGATATCGCACGACGGCATCGCCAACGTGGCCAGGTGCGAGCCGTCCCCGACGCGCATCAGCAGCAGGAACCCGTTCTGCATCTCGACCACCGACTGCAGCACCTGTCCCCCCTCGAACAGCTGGGAGGCGCCGGTGGCCAGGCTGGCCAGCCCGGACGCCACCGCGGCCAACTGGTCGGCGCGTTCCCGCGGCAGGTGCTCGCTGGCCGCGACCGGCAACCCGTCCACCGACACCAGCAACGCGTGCGCCACGCCGGGAACCTCACGCACGAATTTCGACACCAGCCAGTCCAGTGGGCTGTACGACGATTGGACCGTCATTGCTCGCCTTCCTGGGCATCGCGGGCGTGTGACCGGGCGGAGCGCACCCCGCTGAAGTGGCTACCGATGGAGGTGCGGACCGCGTCCGGGTTGCGCGAGGGGAAACCGCCGTTCGGCGCGGCCGGGGCCTGCTCGGCGTCCGCGGCGCCGGGCACCAGCCGCGCCCCGGGTGTGCGCATCGGCAGCCCGTGCTCGGTGCGCGATTCGACCGGGGTCTTCTCGGCTTCGGCGGCCGCCGACCAGCCACGGTCCCACACCGTCTGCCAGTCCAGGTCGGGGCTGTCGACCAGCTGGTGGGGGTCTTGGTCGCCCATGATCTCCGAGAGCATCCGCTGGTAGATGACGTCGTCGTCCTGCGGATCCGACGGGGTGAGGTCGGGCGGCTCGGGTTTGGCGGCAGGCGGTTGAGATTCAGCCGGGCGCCGGGCGAAGAACGCCGAGGTGTCCGACGCCGTGCTCCCGGCCTGCGCGGGCTGCGCCGCCGGTGGCTGGGCGGTCCCCTTCTCCCACCATGGCGTGGGCAGCGGGCGCTTGGCCGGCGGCTGCCCGGCGTCACCCGCCTCAGCCTGCGCCGGGGCTTCGGTGATTCCGCTGGACCCGGGACTGCGGCGGGGCAGCGATGTCACCGACGTCCCGGTCTGGCTGACCTGCAACTCGGGCCCGGTGGGCTCCGGCTCGGGCGGTCGCACCGCGAAGAACTGGCGCTGCGGCGGCTGCTGTTGCTGCGCCTGGCCTTCGACCAGCACCGCCAGCGGCAGGTAGACCTCCGCTGTCGTACCGCTGCCGGCCTCGCCGCTCGCCGGCCCGCGCAGCCCGACCCGCAGACCGTGCCGCGCCGCCAGCCGTCCCACCACGAACAGACCCATGTGCCGAGCGTTCTCCGGGGTGACCTCTCCCCCGGCCTGCAGCCGCATGTTGGCCATCCGCCGGTCGGACTCGGTCATGCCCAGCCCGGCGTCGGCGATGCGGAGCAGCACGCCGCCCTCGCTGCCGCGCACGGCGGAGACCTTGACCGGGGTGGTCGGCGGTGAGTAGCGCAGCGCGTTGTCGATCAGCTCCGCCAGCAGGTGGATGATGCCGCCGGCTGAGCCGCCGAGCACCGTACAGTCGGCCACCGCGCTGATCTCGACCCGGCGGTAATCCTCGACCTCGGACACCGCGGCGTTGATCACCGTCGCCAGCGGAACCGGTTCGCGCTGGTCACGCCCGATCTGGGCGCCGGCGAGAACGAGCAGGTTGGCGCTGTTGCGGCGCAACCGGGCCGCCAGGTGATCCAGCCGGAACAGGTTGTCCAGCCGCTCGGGATCCTCTTCGTTGCGTTCCAGCCGGTCGATGAGCGACAGCTGCTGGTCCACCAGGGACCGGCTGCGCCGCGACATGGTCTCGAACATGTCGTTGACCAGCAGCCGCAGCCGCGCCTCGTCGCCGGCCAGCAGCAGCGCCTGGGTGTGCAGTTCGTCGACGGCGTGCGCGACCTGACCGATCTCCTCGGTGGTGTACACCGCCAGCGGCTGCGGAATCGGCTCGGCGCCGCCCCGCACCCGGTCGATCTCGCCCTCGAGGTCGGTGTGGGCGACCTTCAGCGCGCCGTCACGCAGCACCCGCAGCGGCTTGATCAGGGCACGCGCCACCAGCAATACGACCGCCAAGGCGAGTCCGATGGCGACCAGCACCAGCACGGTGTCACGCACCGCGGCGTCGCGGCGCGCTGTGGCCTGGCCCTGCACCGAGTTGGTCACCGAGGCCGTGGCGTCGTTGATGATCTGCTCGGCAATGCCCTGGGTGGTGTGGATCGAGCGCAGCAGGTCCTCGTTGCTCACCAACGCACTGTCGGGGTCGGACATGATCGCCATCCGGGCCACCATCTGCTGCTGCAGATCCTTGGCGGCCGGCGAGCCGGAGCCCAGCACCTCGCTCATACCGAACAGGGTTGACGGCTCGGTGCCGGCCAGCGTGATCATCGCGGTGCGCAGCTGGGGCTCGGGCAGGTCGGCCCCGCGGGTCACCAGGATCTCCTGCATGGTCATCTGCCCGCGCGCCCCGACGGCGCGGCTCAGGCCCTCCACCTGGGCGCGGATCTGCTCACTGTCGACGTGCACAGACGCGTTGATGGCATCCTCGGCGGTCAGCAGCAGCGGCGCGTAGGTGGTGATCCGGTCGCGCAGGCCGATGCTGTTGTCGAGAACCTTGTCCAGCAGCGACTGCCCGCCGTTGAGCAGCGTGTTCACCCCGGAACGGACGTCGGGGATCACGTCGGTGTCGGCCAGCCGCGTCTGCAACTCGTACTTGCGGGCCGAGAAGTTCTTCTTCGCGCCCTCCACGTCGCGTCCGGTGGAACTGGCCAGCAACGCGACGTCCAGCGCCGACATGTACTTGGTGATGGCCGGTATCAGGTTGGCACGGGCCGCGGCCAGGCGCAGATCCCCGGACGTGGACAGCTCCGACTGCACGCGCAGCACACCGAACGTCGTCGCCAGCAGCAGCGGCACCAGGGCGATCGCGAGGACCTTCCAGCGCACCGGCCAGTTGCTCAGCGACCACCTCGGCGGACGCCTGGCCGGCTTGGCCGGCTTCGCAGGCGCCATGGGCGGCGGAGCACTGGGCGGGGCCGCCGCGACCGAGTTGGTCGGGCGGGCGAACATGGTCACGTGCCGGCGGCCGGGCCGGCCGCACCTTCTGGTGGCGTCGCGCGAAACGAGAGACTCATGAGACTTCCTGCTGCTTTATTCGCCGGCAGATGGCCGCGGGCGTGAAATGCCTGGCAATTCGACGAGTATGACAGCCGCCAGCCGGGGTCTCCACAATTGTTACTGAGTAGATAAGGTTCGCCGCAACAAGCCGTTACACCGACGCTCCGGTCCGGCAAACTCACGCGGGATAGTCGGCCACTGCCTTCTTCACCACCGCGTCCACCTCCGCGCTGAGCAGGAATCGCTGCGCGACCAGTGTCTGCGCGGCCGACCGCACGGCGGCGGCGTAGTCGTCGCGGGTCGGGTAGCGCTCGGCCACCGACGGACGGCCGGGGCGAAACGGCAGCTTGCTGCCGATGCGCTCGTACATGACGTCCGGCAACTCCTCGACGAACCGGCGGGCGTTCCAGCCCGTATAGGTGGCCAGCGGCGCCGCAACCGCCGGGAGCTGGATGCCGGCCACCTCGTTGCCGTCCTCGTCGACCGCCGAGACCAGGTCGACGTGACCCGACGCGGGCAGCCAGGCGGGAGCAGGCGTGTGCGCGTGGCCAAACGCGGACAGCACGTCCTTGCGGGCCACCGCGGTGCCGTCGCTGATCCGCGGCACGCGGCTGGCCGGCGGCTCGACGCCGTCGGCGACCCAGTTCTCCAGGGCGACCAGCAGTGCCCGGGTGACCGGTGTGACGTCGAGGTGGTGCACCGGGTTGGCGGCGGGCAGGGCGTCCTTGATCTTGCTGCTGCCGAAGTGGTCGGTGCCGGCCAGCAGGTAGCTGCGCACGTCGGGGTCCTCCGGCAGGTCGGCGCCGGTCTCGGGGTCGACGTGCACCAGCGCGCCGTCGCCCTGCCAGTACTCGGTGGCGCTGTTGGCGAAGATCGTCTTCGGCACGCCACCGAGTTGCCGCTGCAGCGCGAGCAGGTCGTTGCCGAACGGTCCCGCGACGCGGACGCCACCGGGCGTCGACGGCTGCGCGTAGCGCTGGTTGAACTCACCGCGGTTGGCGCTGGCGAAATCGCTGAAGACCCCGTCGAACACCGGCATCCCGGACTCGTCGATGTTCAGGCCGTCGGACAGGAATTGCCGCAGCAACCGGCCGGCCTGGGAGACGCCGTAGGCGAACGTGTGGTCGATGGCCATGCTGTCGTCGGCCCGCAGATGCGAGACCACGTCACGGATGGCCAGCAAACCGCAGCCGGCGACCGGGGCCAGCGCGCTGCGGTACACCAGCTCGTACCAGTGGAACGGCTGGAAGCCGCCGTCCAGGGCGACGTGGGTCTGGTCGGTGAAGCGCCACTTGTCACGGGCGATGGTGGTGGGCTCGGCGTCGGGGGCGGTGCGCACGGTCAGCACCGCGTCGGGGTCCTCCACGTCGACGGTCGGGTAGGCGGTGAAGGTGAACAGTGCCTCGGCGCCCGGGATCGACTCGATTTCGGGTGCCGTGAAGCTGAGCGGGTGGTCGTCGCGGACAGCGTCGGAACGCCACTCCAGGCGCAGGAAGCCGGGTTGCACGTCGGCCTGCGGCGCGGTCAGGCCGAGGATCGCCGGTCCGCGCTGCACGTCCCACTGCCAGCCGCACGAGGCGATGGTCCAGCCGCGCTCCAGCAGGAATCCGTTCTTCAGCCACGGAGCGTTGGTGGGGACGCCGCGGTTGGGCACCACGAACAGCAGCTTGCCGTTGCCACCGCCGACCGGGCGCAGCAGCCGCAGGTCGGCGTCGAAACGCACCAGTCCGTCGGCGTCGCGGGGTGCCAGCGACAGGTCGGCGATGCGCTCGTTCGACCGGTATTCGGGGTCGACGGCGAACGTGACCGTCGCCTCCACGTTCTCGTAGCGGTTGTCGGTGTGCGGGTAGATGTTGTGCACCTGAACTGACTCGACTGACATCTCGGCTCCTCCCCGGTGGGTCTGAGCCAAGATTTCTGCAGAGCCCTTGGCGAGTTCTTGAAGACGCCTTGGCGGCGACGTCAAGAAAGGCGCAAGGATTTCGCAAGCCGCGCAGTCGACTTCGGGGGCGCCAGGGGTTTTGCCATGATTCACGGATGTTCCGGCTGATGTTCGTGTCCCCCCGCATAGCGCCGAACACCGGCAACGCCATCCGCACCGCCGCGGCGACCGGCTGCGAGCTGCATCTGGTGGAGCCGTTGGGGTTCGATCTGTCCGAGCCCAAACTGCGCCGCGCCGGACTGGACTACCACGACCTGGCGTCGGTGACCGTGCACGGCTCGCTGGAGCAGGCCTGGCAGGCGCTGGGCGCGGCGCGGGTGTTCGCGTTCACTGCGCAGGCGACCTCGCGCTTCGCCGAGGTGGCCTACCGTCCCGGCGACGTGCTGATGTTCGGGCCCGAGCCGACCGGGCTGGACGCGGCCACGCTGGCCGACCCGCACATCACGACGCAGGTGCGGATCCCGATGCTGGCCGGCCGGCGCTCACTGAATCTGTCCAACGCCGCGGCGGTGGCCGTCTACGAGGCGTGGCGGCAGCAGGGGTACGGCGGCTCCGTCTAGCACGGACGCACCTGCAGCCATTCCGTGGTCTCCGGTGCTTCGGTGTCCAGGCGCAGCCCGGCCTCGTGCAACTCCTCGACGAGTTGCGCCGTCGGCAGCAGCCGGAACTCGAAGGGCTGGCTGAACACCCGGCCGTCGACTTCCAGGCCGAACTCGCCGGCGACCACCCCGTCGCGGCTGGTGTGGATCGTCATGGTCTGCACGCTGGACCCGCTGACCATGCGGTGCCGACCCTCGGTGCGCATCGCGAACCACTGCGGGAAACGCCACTGGATCAGCGCGGTTCCGGTGGGTTTGAGGTGCCGTGCGGCCGCGGCGAGCGCGGTGCGGCGCACCTCGGGACTCAGGTAGTTGAGCAGGCAGCCGGCCATCACCACGGCGTCGAACCGCTCTTGCAAGCGCAGCTCTGCGAAGGTGGCGTGCACGGTGCGGGCAGTGCGCACATGGGTGAGCATCTCGGCGGATTCGTCGACAGCGGTGACCTGGTGCCCGAGTTCGGCCAGCGGGTCGGCCAGCCGTCCGGCGCCGGCGCCGAGGTCCAGCACCGAGCTGCCCGGCGGGATCAGGCTGCTGATCTGTTCCAGATCGGCGCCTGCCGGCAGCCTGCTGAAGATCTCGACGGCACTTCCATCGCGCGATGACGGCACCCCACAGATATATACCCCTGACATGCAGAAGCAGGCTCGTGCGTGAGCACGAGCCTGCTTTCCACAGGGCACGTCGGGGGGGCAGGGGGGAAACGTGCCACAGCTTGGGGGCGCCGTCAGTGCGGCGCGGTCATCAGTTGCAGTCGTCGGTGCCGAAGGACGGCAGGGTGTAGACGGCTTCGATCTCCTGGAACAGAATCTCGTGGCTCATCGGGTTTATCCTCTCGGTCGAAGCTTTATCGGTGTTGTTGTCATTGAGAATGCCCGACGAAATCCGGCTGCGGTGTCCTCCGATAGGGGACATTGCGGGATGAAATCCGTGTCCTCCGATAGGGGGACAAACGGGGGACAAATCAGGCCGGCGTGATCCCGAACCAGCTGGTCAGAGCGCGGCGGAGGGCTTCGGTGTCGGGTGTGGGCGACGACGACGCCCAGGCGACATAGCCGTCGGGCCGGACCAGGACCGCCTGCGCGGCCACCTCGCCCACCGCGCGTCCGGTCGCAATGGTGAGCAGCCGGGAGCCGGCCGCCGCGCGGGCCGCCACGGCACCGTCGGTCAGGTCGATGAGTAACGGCCGGCCGTCGCGGGCGAGCTCGGCGACGCGCCTGATGCCATCGGCGCCGGCCACCGCGAAGTCGGGCACCCAGCGCCCCACCCACGGATGGTCGCTGCCGGTCCCGTAGCGGGTGTCGGCGCCGGAGACCAGGTCACCGAGGTGACCGACCACCCCCGGTAGGGCCAGCAGTTCGCCGAACAGCTCTCGCAGCGCCGTGATCTCGGGCCCGGGCCGGATCAGGGCGAGCTGCGCGCGGCTGTGCATGATCAGCCGCTCGGCCACCGGCCTGCGCTCGCTCTCGTAGGTGTCGAGCAGTTCGGGGCCGACGCGGCCATCCAGCACTGCCGCCAGCTTCCAGCCCAGGTTGACCGCGTCCTGCAGTCCGAGGTTGAGCCCCGGACCGCCCAGCGCAAAGTGCACGTGCGCGGAGTCGCCGACCAGAATCACCCGGCCATCCCGGTAGCGAGACGCGATCCGGGAGTTCATCCCGCTGAACTTGCGCAGATCCGGTGGCACGTCCGGGTCCGCCGGGCGCAGCGGCACGGGAGCACCGAGCAGCCGTTGGACGCTGGCCTCGTGTTCGCGCAGCGTCATCGGCGGGGCGTCGGCCGGCGCGGGATCGGGCTCCTCGCGCGGCGTGCCCGCCAGTTCGATCGTGAACACCACCGCCTGGCCGGCCAGCATCCCCCACGCGAAGATGCCCCGGTCGGTGCGGACGAACTGTCGCGACGGCACGGGCCCGACGCCGGGCACCTCGAGTGCCCCGCTGACCGGATCCACCCAGTCGTCGGGCGGCGCCACTCCGAAGGCCATCCGCTCGACCACGTCGTAGGAGGAGGTGCCGCCGAAGTCGATGCCCGCCAGTTTGCGCGTCACGCTGGTGCCGCCGTCGGCCCCGATCAGGTACTGCGCCGTCAGCTCGTAGCCTCCGTCGGGACCGGCCACCTGCACGGTGATGCCGTTATCGCTCCCGTCTCGGTGCTCGTCGAATCCGTCGAGCCGGTGCCCCCAGCGGAACTCCACGTCGAGTTCGTGGGCTCGCTGCACCAGCACTTCGATGAGCCGTGGTTGTTCGACGTGCAGGATGAACAACTGCGGGTTTGCCACGTCGGTGAAGTCCAGGCTGAAGGCGCCGAAGCTCGACCCGGGAACGGGTTGCGGCGGATCATCGGTCCCGGCCAGCGCGGCGTAGAGGCCGCGGTGGTCGAGGATCCGAACCCCTTGTCCGACAATGCCGTTGGCGCGCCGGTACGGGTTGGGGCCGGACATCGGGTCGAGCACCACGGGCCGCACACCGGCCATCGCCAGCTCACAGGCCAGCATCAGGCCGTTGGGCCCGGCCCCGGCGATGACGACGTCAGCCACAGGCAGAAACTACCCGTGGTTTACCAGCCGTTCCAGTGCGTCAGGCTGTCGGCCGGCAACCGTTTGGCCGGCCGGAAGTCGGTGCCCTTGGTGTAGGCGATCGGGAACAGCCCGCCCTGGCTGTACTCGTCGTAGGGGATGCCCAGGATGTCGGCCACCTTGCGCTCGCCGTCGTCGAGCAGGTGCAGAGTGGTCCAGCAGGAGCCGAGACCGCGCGAGCGCAATGCCAGGCAGAAGCTCCACACCGCCGGGAACAGCGAGGCCCAGAAGGACACCCCGCCGATCGGCGAGCTCTCTTCCCGGCCGCTGATGCACGGGATCAACAGGACCGGCGCCTGGTGCATGTGCTCGGCGAGATAGGTCGCCGAATCGCGGACCTTCGCCATCCGCTCGCCGCGGCTGTCGTCGTATTCGGGAGCCGGCGAGCTGAGGTAACCACTGGCATTGGCCAGGTAGACGTCACCGATCGCCTTCTTGGTGTCGGCGTCCTCGACGAACACCCACTGCCACCCTTGGGAATTCGAACCGGTGGGCGCCTGTAGCGCTAGCTCGAGGCATTCCATCAAGACCTCGCGCGGCACCGGCTTGTCGAAGTCGAGGCGTTTGCGGACCGAACGGGTGGTGCGCAGGACTTCATCGACGGTCAAGTTGAGGGTCATGATTGGAGGCTACCGTTGAGCCATGAGTATCGAACTGTCGCAAGAGGTTTCCAGCAGGCTCGAATCCGACCAGTACGGCTGGCTGACCACGGTCGCCAAATCGGGACAGCCGGTGCCACGGCTGATCTGGTTCTACTTTGACGGGGCGGACCTGATCGTCTACACCATGCCCGGCGCCGCCAAGGTCGCCCACGTCGAGGCCCGGCCGCAGGTCAGCCTGAACCTGGATTCCGACGGCAACGGCGGCGGCATCATCGTGATCGGCGGGACGGCGGCGGTCGACGCCACCGATGTCGACTGCCGCGACGACGAGCCGTACTGGGCTAAATACCGCGAGGCCTCCGACAAGTTCGGCCTGACCGACTCGATGGGTTCCTACAGCACCCGGCTGCGGATCACCCCGACGAAGGTATGGACCACCCCGACGGCCTGATCGTGGTGCGCCGAGCGTGACGTGAGGGCGGAAAATCGGCGAAAAATCCGCCACCAGAACACGTTCGGCGCCGGGCGGGTCACCGGAAATCCCGGGACTTCGAGCCGACGGCCAGGCTGATGCGGCCCAATCGTTCGGCGACGACGGTGATGGCGCCGCTGGCGTTCTGCACCTGACCCCGGATCAGCAGCGCCGGCGCCGTGTGCGCGAGTTTGCGGTGCCGTGCCCACACTCCCGGCGTGCAGAGCACGTTGACCATCCCCGTCTCGTCCTCCAGGTTGACGAACGTGACGCCCTGCGCGGTCGCGGGCCGCTGCCGGTGCGTCACCGCCCCCGCGATCAGCACTCGGTCCCCGTCGGGCACCGAACCCAGCTCCGCCGCCGGCACCACCCCCATCGCGTCCAGATCGGTCCGCAGAAACTGGGTCGGATAGCTGTCCGGTGAAACCCCGGTGGCCCAGACATCTGCGGCGGCCAACTCCAGCTCACTCATCCCGGGCAGTTCCGGGACGTGGGACGACGAGCCCACGCCGGGCAACCGGTCCGGTCGTTGGGTGGCCGCGGCCCCGGCCGCCCACAGCCCTTCCCGCCGGGACATGCCGAAGCAGCCCAGAGCTCCGGCCGTCGCCAGCGCTTCGGTCTGCGGCACGGTGAGTTGCAGCCGGGACGTCAGATCCAGCAGAGAACGGAACGGGCCGTTGGCTTTTCGGTCTTCGGCCAGCTTCTCGGCCAGGTCGTCGCCGATGTGGCGGACGGCACCCAGCCCGAGGCGGACCTCTGTTCCCCCGTTCTCGAGGGTCGCGTGCGCGAGGCTGGCGTTGACGTCCGGGCCGTGCACCAGCACCCCGTGCCGGCGCGCGTCGGCCACCAACGACTGGGGCGAGTAGAAACCCATCGGCTGGGCGCGTAACAGTGCGGCGCAGAACGCTGCCGGGTGGTGCAGCTTGAACCACGACGAGTAGAACACCAGCGACGCGAAAGACAGGGCATGGCTTTCCGGGAACCCGAAATTGGCGAAGGCGTGCAGTTTCTCGTAGATCCGGTCGATCACGTCATCGGAGGCTCCGTGCAGGGAGCGCATGCCCTCGTAGAACCGGCCGCGTAGCCGCTGCATGCGTTCGCTCGAGCGCTTGGAACCCATGGCGCGCCGCAGTTGGTCGGCCTCGGCGGCGGAGAAGCCGGCGCAGTCGACCGCCAATTGCATCAACTGTTCCTGAAACAGCGGCACACCCAGCGTTTTCCGTAGCGCCGGCTCCATGGAGGGGTGGTCGTAGACCACCGGATCCAGGCCGTTGCGCCGCCGGATGTAGGGGTGCACCGACCCGCCCTGAATGGGCCCGGGACGAATCAGCGCGACCTCCACCACCAGGTCGTAGAACAGCCGGGGACGCAGCCGCGGCAGGGTGGCCATCTGGGCCCGCGACTCCACCTGGAAAACGCCCACCGAATCGGCCCGGGACAGCATCTCGTACACCGCGGGTTCGGAGAGGTCGAGCCGGGCGAAATCCACCTCGATGCCCTTGTGTTCGGCCACTAGGTCCCGGGCGTAGTGCAGCGCCGAGAGCATACCCAGACCCAGCAGGTCGAACTTCACCAAACCGATGGCCGCACAGTCGTCTTTGTCCCACTGCAGCACACTGCGGTTCTCCATGCGGGCCCACTCCACCGGGCACACGTCGGCGATCGGACGGTCGCAGATCACCATGCCGCCGGAGTGAATGCCCATGTGCCGCGGCAGGTTCCGGATCTGCTCGGCCAGGTCGACAACCTGCTCCGGGATACCTTCGATATCGGCGGGCTGCCCACTCCAGTGACTGATCTGTTTGCTCCACGCATCCTGCTGTCCTTGCGAGAACCCCAGGGCGCGTGCCATGTCGCGCACCGCACTGCGCGCCCGGTAGGTGATGACGTTGGCCACCTGGGCGGCATAGTCGCGGCCGTATTTGTCGTAGACGTACTGGATGACCTTCTCCCGCTGATCCGACTCGATGTCGATGTCGATGTCGGGCGGCCCGTCGCGGGCGGGTGACAGGAACCGCTCGAACAGCAGATCGTTGGCCACCGGATCGACCGCCGTCACCCCCAGGGCGTAACAGACCGCGGAGTTGGCCGCCGATCCCCTGCCCTGGCACAGAATGTCGTTTCGCCGGCAGAATTGGGTGATGTCGTGCACCACCAGGAAATAGCCCGGAAACTGCAGTTGGGCAATGACTTTCAGTTCATGCTCGATCTGGGCGTACGCCCGCAGCGCCACGTCTGCCGGCCCGTAGCGATCGGCCGCGCCCGCCATGGTCAACGTGCGCAGCCAGCTGTCCTCGGTGTGCCCGTGCGGGACGTCGAACGGCGGCAGTTGCGGCGCGATCAGCGCCAGGCCGAACGCGCACTGCTCGCCGAGCTCGGCGGCGGCGGCCACCACGTCAGGGCCCCCAAAGGGCATATGCGCGAACAACCGGGCCATCTCCTCGCCCGAGCGCAGATGGGAACCGCCCAGGGGGGCCAGCCACCCGGCCGCGGCGTCCAGGGACTGCCGGGCCCGGATCGCCCCCATCGCCATGGCCAGCCGGCGCCGCGACGGTCCCGCGAAATGGGCTCCCGTGGTGGCGACGACGCCGACTCCGAAATGCGGCGCCAGTTCGGCCAGCATCGCGTTGCGCTCGTCGTCGAGCGGCTGACCGTGATGGGTCAGTTCGATACTGACCCGCGCGGCGGTGAACCGGTCCACCAAATCGGCCAGTGCCCGTTTCGCCGCTTCCGGACCACCCGCGGAAAGCGCTTGACGCACCGACCCTTTGCGGCATCCGGTGAGGATGTGCCAGTGCCCGCCGGCCGCCTCGGTCAACGCATCGAGGTCGTAGCGCAACTTGCCTTTCTCACCACCGGCCAGATGCGCGGCCGCCAGCTGCCGGGACAGCCGTCGGTACCCTTCCGGACCACGCGCCAGCACCAGCAGATGCGGACCGGGTGGATCCGGTTGCTCGGTGCGGGCGACCGATGAGGAAGTGGCCAATGACAGCTCGGCGCCGAACACCGTTCGCACGCCGAGTTCGGTGGCCGCTTCGGCGAACCGCACCGCCCCGTAGAGGCCGTCATGGTCGGTCAGTGCGAGCGCACGCAAACCCAGCCGCGCAGCCTCCTCGACCATCTCCTCCGGCGTGCTGGCTCCATCGAGAAAGCTGTATGCCGAATGCGCATGCAGCTCGGCGTAGGCGACCGAAGACGGCGCCGGCAGAGCGGCCGATTTAGCGGTGTAGGACCCGCGCTTGTGCGATACCGGAGCGTCACCGGCCGGTATGACCGGAGCCACCTCCCCGGCATGGCGGGGCTTGCTGTCGAGCACCCGTTCCATCTCGGCCCAGCTCGGCGGTCCGTGGTACCAACCCATGCCGACTAGTGTATCGAACATTTGTTCGATACACTAGTCGGGCTAGCCCACGAAACAACCTCCCGAACACTTTGACAACGGCGCTGAAACGATTTGCGAACAGCGCTACGCGACGGCGCATCGCAGCAGTTAAACGCACTTTTATCTGGAAAACACATTGTTAACCTGGCCGACCTCGGCAGGTGCAGGCGCGACACCGATACTGGTACAGATTGGAAAAACGACGGCGGGGGCTGGGCATGGCAGAACAGACGACACCGAACACCGGACTATCCAGAGCTCCGAACCCTGGCCGGCATGCCGTGATGACGACCGGAGCGGTCGCCGTCGTGGCCGGGCCGGCTCCCGGGCGCCGAAAGATGAATGATTTGCTGGCGCGACGGTTCGCGCAGTCATACGGCGGCACTCCGGGCGCCGCGCACGTGCAACGCGCGGCCCTCCCCGCACCCGGCGATGACAGCGAACTGTTCGGCGTCATCGCCCACGCGCTGGAACAGCCACTCGAAACCGGCCGGCCTTGGGAATGCTGGATCATCGAAGGCCTGGCCGAGGGCCGATGGGCGTTACTGGTCAAGACGGCCCTGGAACCCGGCGCGGCACATCTTCTGACCCGGCTCTGCGACGACGACGGCGCCGCCGATCCGGTTGCCAAACCCCAGTCCGCGCAGGCGATCCCCGGGCCACCCGGCTGGGCCGACAGCCTGTGGCAGGCGGCGGCCCGCGCCGTCACCGGTGTGCTGCGCCCCTGGCCGGCCGGCAACCAGCCACCCGCCATGCGCCGGTACCGGTCGGTGGTCGTCCCCCGCCGCCCCGTCGACCAGCTCGCCCGCAAATTCGGCGTCACCGCCGACGACGTCGCGTTCGCGGCGATCACCGAGTCGTTCCGAACGGCCCTGATACAGCGCGGTGAGCAGCCGCGGGCGGATGCGTTGCGCGTGTCGGGGCCGGTGTTGACAACCCTCCCTGTCGAGCACCAGGACCCCATCCAGCAGCTGCGCGCGGTGCACGCGTCGTCCGGCCGGAGCGCCTCGCCGGACTCACCGCTCACGTTGTGTGCCAAGGTTTTTCATGCGCTGACCCGGCAATCACCACATGCCGTGACACTGGCGCCCGCCGCTGCCGGAGCGCGGTTGCGGCTGATGGGCCGACGGGTCGAGCGGGTCCTGCCGATTGCACCGATTGCCCCGGGCATCGGGGTCACGGCGATCTCTTACGACGGCGACCTGGTCTTCGGCATCACCGCGGACTATGACACCCCCTGGGACATCAACGGGCTTGCCGCCGGCATCGAGGCGGGCGTGGCCCGGCTGATCGCGCTCAACCGCGACTCGGTCGTGCTGTTCGACCGCCGGCGCAAGCGCCGCACACCGCCCAACAGCGCGGCGCGCTGGCGGCCGCCGCCGGCGCCGGCACGGGTGCGCCACTGACGAACACCGGCGTTGACCACCGTGAGAAGGTGGGGCATGCCAAATACGGGGCCGGTGACCATCGACCCACGCCATCACGATGCGGTGTTGTTCGACAAGGCCCTGCCGTCCTCGCGACAACTGCTCGACCAGCTGCACGAGGTTCATGTCGGTACCGCCGTATGCGGCTCCGAGGAGCTCGTCGGGACGGCCGGGAAGTTGGGCACCCGGCCGGGACGATGTGCCGTGGTGGCGGGGGACGCACGCGGGGCAAACGCCGCCCGAGAAGCCGGATTCGCACTGGTGATCGCGGTCGGCGCCGAACCGGTCAAGAGTGCCGACGCGGTGGTGGCCGACCCGGTTGCTATCAAGGTCCGCACCGGCGACAAGCGCATGTCCGAGTTGCCCGACGCCCGGCAGGCCGTCAATCTCGCCGGTCAATCCCCCGCGGTGTTCTTCGACTTCGACGGCACCCTGTCGGATATTGTCAACGACCCCGACGCGGCCCGGCCGGTCGCAGGCGCCACCGAGGCGCTGCGGGAACTGGCCGCGCAGTGCCCGGTTGCCATCCTCAGCGGCCGTGACCTGGCCGACGTGTCCAAACGCGTGGGCGTGCCCGGCATCTGGTACGCCGGCAGCCACGGATTCGAACTCACCGCACCCGATGGCACCCACCACCAGAACGAAGAAGCTGCGGTGGCCATACCAGTCCTCGAGCAGGCGGCCGGGCAGCTGCGTGAGCAACTCGGCTCGATTCCCGGTGTTGTGGTGGAACACAAGCGCTTTGGCGTCGCGGTGCACTACCGCAATGCCGCGCGCGATCGGGTTGGCGAGGTGATGGCGACGGTGCGCAACGCCGGGCAGCGCGATGCGTTGCGGGTGACCACTGGTCGCGAAGTCATCGAACTTCGCCCGGATCTCGACTGGGACAAGGGCAAAACCCTGCGGTGGGTGATGGAGCACCTCGGTGCACAGGCGGGCCACCGATTGCCCATCTATCTCGGTGACGACATCACCGACGAGGACGCGTTCGATGCGGTGCGCGCCGACGGCATCCCAATTCTGGTGCGGCACAACGACGATGGTGACCGGGCCACGGCGGCGCTGTTCGCCGTGGACAGTCCCGCCCAGGCCGCCGAATTCACTCATCAGCTGGCCCGGGAATTATCTGACGCTGGCGTGAATTAACCTTCGCCCCACCATAATCCGATTATTTACGGACAACCTCGGCAAAATGACCGAGGCGCGGCCGGATCGGGGTTAGGCTGCGCGGCAGTCTATCGGGAGGACTGCCGTGTCGTTCGTGTATGCAAATCCAGAATCCATGACCGCAGCGGCGGCAGAGGTGGCGGCCATCAGATCAGCGCTCGACGCGGCCGCCGCGGCGGCACTGGCCCCGACCACGCATGTGCAGGCCGCGGCCGCAGATGAGATTTCCGCGGCGATCACCGTGGCGTTCGGCCAACACGGCGCCTCGTTTCAGGCGATCAGCGCGCAGGCAAGAGCGTTTCAAAGCCAGTTCACGCAGGCGCTGGCCGCTGGTGCCAACTCGTATGCGCTCGCCGAGACCACCAATGTGCAGCAGATCGTGCTGGACGCGATCAACGCGCCCACCCAGACATTGCTGGGCCGCCCGTTGATCGGCAACGGTGCAGACGGCACGGCGGCCAGCCCGAACGGCGGGGCCGGCGGACTGCTCTACGGCAACGGCGGCAACGGCTTCACGCAGACCACTGCCGGGGTGGCCGGCGGCGCCGGTGGGTCGGCGGGCTTCATCGGCAACGGCGGCAGCGGCGGTAACGGCGGGGCCGGCGCGGCCGGTGGGGCCGGTGGCAGCGGTGGTTGGCTGTACGGCAATGGCGGGGCCGGTGGCAGCGGCGGTGCCGCTACCAGCCTCGGTGCCGCCGGCGGTGCCGGTGGCGCCGGCGGCAACGCGTGGTTGTGGGGCTCGGGTGGCGGCGGTGGCGGCGGTGCGGCCGGCGCCGACGGTGACGCGGTCACGCCGGGCGGGGCGGGTGGCGCCGGCGGCTACGGCGGGAACGCCGGGCTGTTTAGCGGTGTCGCCGGCGCCGGCGGCAACGGTGGCCATGGTGCGGCCGGGCAGAACACCCTGACCGCCTCGGCCGGTGGCGCGGGTGGGGGCGGCGGGCACGCCGGACTGTTCGGCAACGGCGGGTCCGGCGGAGCCGGCGGTGTCGGTGGGGAGAACAGCCAGTCCGGCCCGTCCGCGGGCGCCGGCGGAGCCGGGGGCGCCGGCGGCGGTGGCGGCTACCTGTTGGGCGACGGCGGAGCGGGTGCGGCAGGTGGGGCCGGCGGCGACAACGTCAGCGGAGGAGGAGCCGGCGGCACCGGAGGTGCCGGCGGGGCCGGGGGCGCCGCGGGATGGCTATTCGGCAACGGCGGTGCCGGGGCCGCAGGGGGCGACGGCGGAAGCTCCAACGGCGGCGGCTCCACCGGCGGCAATGGCGGTGCCGGAGGGAGCGGCGGCGCCGGTGCGGGCCTCTACGGCAATGGTGGGACCGCCGGTGCCGGCGGCTCGGGCGGTGTGAATGTCGCGAGCGGTAATGGCGGCGCCGGCGCTGCCGGCGGGACAGGGGGCAGCGCCGGACTGATCGGCAACGGTGGTCACGGCGGTGCGGGCGGCGCCGGGTCACACCAGACCGGCGGAACCGGCAACGGCGGCGCCGGCGGCAACGGCGGGGGCGGCGGAACCGGTGGCTGGCTGTCCGGCAACGGTGGCGATGCCGGCGACGGCGGGGCCGGCGGTCGCAACAACGCGGGCGGCACCAATTCCTCCGGCGGTCAGGCCGGAGACGGCGGCGCCGGCGGCAGCGCCCGCTTGAACGGGGCCGGAGGCCACGGCGGGCAAGGCGGAGCGGGCGGAAACACGGTCGGCCGACAAGCCGGGTCGATAGGCGGTCATGGCGGTGCCGGTGGTGCCGGGGGCAACGGCGGGTGGCTGACCGGCGATGCCGGCGCGGGCGGTAACGGCGGCAGCGGCGGCAGTAATACGGCCGCCGCCGGCGGTACCCGCAACGGCAACGCCGGCGGCGCCGGTGGCGCCGGCGGCAACGGAGGCGCCGGAGGCAACGCCGGACTGTTCGGCAATGGTGGTAACGCCGGCACGGGCGGCAACGGCGGTGGCGGCGGCGGCGCCCAGACCGGTGTCGACGGCACACCCACCCAACAGGGCGGCACCGGAGGCACCGGCGGAGCCGGAGGCAGTGGTGGCGCCGGAGCCAACGGCGGCCGCAGCGGCCTGCTGACCGGAAACGGCGGCAGCGGCGGCAGCGGCGGGACCGGCGGGTCCGGCGGCACGGCCGGCAACGGCGGTAAACAGGGCGTCCCCGGCATCGGAGGCAACGGCGGCACCGGCGGGGCCGGCGGCACCGGCGGTAGCGGCGGTACCGGCGCAAACGGCGGCCTGCTCTACGGCAACGGCGGCGGCGGGGGTAACGGCGGCACCGGCGGCGTGGGTGGTCTCTTCGGCTCCGGCGTCAGTGGCGGCTCACAAGGTGCACAAGGAAACGGCGGCCACGGCGGTGCAGGGGCAGTCGGCGGCAGCGCACAGACGATCGGCAACGGCGGCAACGGCGGCAACGGCGGCGACGGCGGACTCAGCACCACCCCGGGCATCGGCGGACTCGGTGCCGCCGGCGGTGCGAAGGGCACGCTGTTCGGTGCGGCCGGGGCACACGGCGGCGACGGGACCTGACCCGTCCGCTCACCCACATGTGACACGCTGGACACTCCGGTGTCGAGCGTGGGCTACCGCGGCTAGGAGTGTGTCCGATCAGCAAGCTCGGTTTCTGGAGCATCGTCATGCTCGGAATCAACGCCGTCATCGGAGCCGGCATCTTCTTGACCCCCGGCGCGGTCATCAAACTGGCAGGCCCGCTGGCACCGCTGGCCTACGTCCTGGCCGGCGTGTTCGCCGGCATCATGGCTCTCGTCTTCGCCACCGCCGCCCGCTACGTCAGGACCAACGGCGCCTCGTACGCCTATACGACGGCCGCGTTCGGTCAGCGGATCGGCATCTACGTCGGGGTCACGCACGCAATAGTCGCCTCCATCGCATGGGGCGTACTGGCCACGCTGTTCGTTTCGACCTTGCTCAGAGTTGTTTTCCCGCAACAGCACTGGGACCGGGACACCCATTTGTTCAGCGTCAAGACGTTGACGTTCCTGCTCTTCATCGGCGTGCTGCTGCTGATCAACCTGTTCGGCAACCGGGTGATCAAATGGGCCAACGCCATCTCCACCGTCGGGAAGGTGTTCGCGCTCGGCGTCTTCGTCGCCGGCGGTCTCTGGGTGATCACCACGCAGCACGTGAACAACTACGCCACGGCAGACGATCCCGGTGTGTATCAACCGGCGCCCTACGCCTTGTTCGGGGTCGTCGAACTCGGTCAGAGCACGCTCACGGGCGTGGTGCTGGCCACCGTGGCCGCGCTGTATGCCTTCACCGGCTTCGAATCGATCGCCAACGCCGCCGAGGAGATGGACGAACCCGACCGCAATCTGCCCCGGGCGATCCCGCTGTCGATCCTGGCGGTCGGCACCGTCTACGTGCTGGCGGTCACGGTGGCAATGCTGTTGGGCTCCAACCAGATTGTGCAGTCCACCGCCACGGTCAAACTGGCCGCGGCGATCGGGAACGACACCTTCCGCAGCATCGTCGTCCTGGGCGCGCTGGTGTCCATGTTCGGTATCAACGTGGCCGCGTCGTTCGGTGCGCCGCGACTGTGGACCGCGCTGGCGGACACCGGCACCCTGCCCCACCGCCTGTCGCGACAGAACCGGTTCGGCGTCCCGATGCTGGCTTTCGCCATCACCGCGGCGCTGGCGCTGGCCTTTCCGCTGGCGCTGCGCTTCGACAGCGAGACCCTGACCGGGCTGGCGGTGATCGCCCGGTTCATCCAGTTCATCATCGTCCCGATCGCCCTGATCGTCCTGGCCCGCGACCGCACCGGCCCGCATTCACAGGTACGACGAAACACGTTCACCGACAAGGTGTTACCGGTAGCGGCGGTGGTGATCTCGGTGGCGCTCGCGGTGTCGTTCGACTACCGGACGCTGATCATGCGGCCACACGGCGGCGCCAACTACTTCTCGATCGTGCTGATCGTGCTGACGTTCGTCGTGGTGCCGGCCGCCGCCTACCTGCACTACTACCGCGCGGTGAAACCCAGCCCCGACGGCGCCGACCCGCAGCGCCCGGCTCCGCCGCGCTTGCGATCGCCGCTCCCCTGACGGCGTCGACCCGCAGCGCCCGGCTCCACCGCGCTTGCGATCGCCGCTACCCTGACGGCGTCGACCCGCAGCGCCCGGCTCCACCGCGCTTGCGCCCGGCTCCGCCGCGCTTGCGATCGCCGCTATGACACGTACTCGACTTCGCCGTCGTCGAGCACCAGTCGCGGCCCCTGACCTTCGGCGCCGGAAGCCTCGGTGCGGAAGACCGCCTTGCCCGGCCCGGTCTTCCAGATCAAGGTCGACAGCGTCTCCCCGGGGAACACCGGTTTGGTGAACCGCGCGGCGATCGAGGTGATGTTGGCGGCGACGCCCTGGCCCAACTCGGCCACCAGCGCGCGGCCCGCGACCCCATAGGTGCACAGCCCGTGCAGAATCGGCTTGGGGAAGCCGGCCAGGTTCGTGGCGAACCAGGGATCGCTGTGCAGCGGGTTGCGGTCGCCGGACAACCGGTAGATCAGCGCCTGATCCTCGCGGGTGGGCAGCTCGACACGCACGTCGGGCTCGCGGTCAGGGAACTCCGGAGCCACCGGCCGCTCCCCCTTCTCGCCCCCGAAGCCGCCCTCACCGCGGATGACGAGCGTGGTCAGCGTCTCGGCGACCAGCGTCCCGGAGTCGGGATCGGTACCTTTGCCGCGCAGCATCAGGATGGCGTTCTTGCCCTCGCCCTTGTCCTGGATGTCGACGACCTCCGAGACGACGGACAACTTGCCGGCCGGCGGAAGCGGCGCGTGCAGCCGGACGGTCTGCGATCCGTGTAAGAGCATGGCCCAGTTGAACGTTCCCACCTTGCCGGCGGCCCCGAAAGCCGGGCAGCAGATCACCGCATAGGTCGGTAGCACCTGCTGCGGGATGTCGTGGCTGTTTTCGGTGGTGAAGGAAAGATCCTCGAGCCCGGCTCCCACTCCGAGCGCATACAGCAGCGTGTCCCGGTCGATCCACTCGAACAGCTGCGGCTTGGTCACCGCTCCGACGGCACTCGGGTCAATCGCCATGCGAGTCTCCTCCAGATGTCAATTCCGCAATTTCGGTGAAGTAACCATCGCAAACCCTTCCCACCAACGGTGTCGGCAGGGCAGGCTATCGCCATGGCGAAGCGCACCTTGGTCCGAAAGGTCTCCCAATTCGTAGCTGTGGCCGCCGTGGCGGTGATCCTGGGGGCCTGCAGCAGCAGCCCGCAGGCACGCAGCATCACCCTCACCTTCATCCGCAACGCGCAGTCCCAGGCCAACGCCGACGGCATCATCGACACCGCGGTGCCCGGCCCCAGCCTCACCGCCGACGGCAAGGGACAGGCTCAGCAGCTCGCCCATCAGGTCGGACACACCGAGTTCGACGCCTTGTACTCCTCCCCCATGGCTGCCGACCAGCAGACCGCCGGGCCGCTGGCCACCGAGGTCGGCCGGCAGGTCGAGGTCCTGCAGGGCCTGCAGTCGATCAACGCCGGGTGGTACAACGGCAAGCCCGAGTCGATGGCGAACTCGACCTACATGTTGGCGCCGGTCCGCTGGGTGGACGGCGACGTGGACACCAGCATCCCGGGCTCGGTGAGCGGCAGCGACTTCAACTCTCAGTTCAGCGCCGCGGTCCGCAAGATCTACGACAGCGGACACAACAAGCCGGCGGTGTTCTCCCAGGGCACGGCAATCATGGTGTGGACGCTGATGAACGTCAGAAACCCCAAGCTGAGCCTGCTCAACAGCCACCCGCTGCCCAATGTCGGGCGCGTGGTGATCAGCGGCAACCCGGTCAGCGGCTGGACGCTGGTCGACTGGGACGGCGTGCGCAGCTTCAACTGAGCGCGCGTCAAGGTTGACGCGGGCGGCGCAATGCCGCCACGATGGGCTGCATGCGGTATGTCGTTACCGGCGGTACCGGGTTTATTGGCCGCCGACTCGTTTCCCGTCTACTCGACCACGATCCCGGCGCGCAGGTCTGGGTGTTGGTCCGTCGCCGGTCGCTGGGCCGCTTCGAGCGTCTCGCCCTGGACTGGGGTGATCGGGCAAAACCCCTGGTCGGGGAGCTGCCGGAGCTGGATCTGCCCGAGCAGGTGATCGCCGAGCTCGGACCCGTCGACCACCTGGTGCACTGCGCGGCCATCTACGACATCACCGCCGGCGAGGCCGAACAGCGGGCGGCGAACGTCGAGGGCACCCGCGCGGCCGTCACCCTGGCACAGCGGCTGGGCGCCACGTTCCACCACGTCTCCTCTATCGCGGTGGCCGGTGACTTCCGGGGCGAATACACCGAGGACGACTTCGACGTCGGCCAGAGTTTGCCGACCCCGTACCACCGAACGAAATTCGAGGCCGAGGCCCTGGTACGGAACACGCCCGGGCTGCGCCACCGCATTTACCGCCCGGCGGTGGTGGTGGGCGATTCCCGTACCGGCGAGATGGACAAAATCGACGGGCCCTACTACTTCTTCGGCGTGCTGGCCAAGCTGGCCGTCCTGCCGTCGTTCACACCGATGATGCTGCCGGACACCGGACGCACCAACATTGTCCCGGTCGACTACGTGGCCGACGCGCTCGTGGCACTCATGCATGCCGACGGCTCGGCTTCTCTAGACGGTCAGACGTTCCACCTGACGGCACCCACCACCGTCGGGCTGCGCGGTATCTACCGGGGCATCGCGCGAGCCGCCGGGCTGCCGCCGCTACGCGGGACGCTGCCGCGCTCGATGGCGACCTCGGTGCTGAAGGTGAGCGGGCGCGCCAAAGTGGTGCGCAACATGGCGGCCACCCAGCTCGGCGTGCCCGCCGAAGTTCTCGACGTGGTCGACCTGGCCCCCACCTTCGTCAGTGACAAGACACGGGAGGCGTTGCAGGGCACCGGGATTGCAGTCCCCGAGTTCGCCGCATACGCGCCGAAGCTGTGGCGGTACTGGGCTGAACACCTTGACCCCGACCGCGCCCGGCGCGACGACCCGAACGGACCACTGGTGGGCCGGCACGTCATCATCACCGGCGCATCCAGCGGTATCGGGCGCGCCTCGGCGCTGGCCGTGGCGCGGCGCGGCGCCACCGTGTTCGCGCTGGCCCGCAATGGCGAAGCCCTCGACGAGCTGGTCGAGGAGATTCGCGCAGGCGGCGGGCAGGCCTACGCGTTCACCTGCGACATCACCGATACGGCGTCGGTGGAGCACACCGTCAAAGACATCCTGGGCCGCTTCGACCACGTCGACTATCTGGTGAACAACGCCGGTCGCTCAATCCGCCGCTCGGTGGTCAATTCGACCGACCGCCTGCACGATTACGAACGCGTCATGGCGGTCAACTACTTCGGTGCGGTGCGGATGGTCTTGGCGCTGTTGCCGCACTGGCGTGAGCGCAGGTTCGGTCACGTCGTCAACGTCTCCAGCGCCGGCGTGCAGGCACGAAACCCGAAGTACAGCTCGTATCTGCCCACCAAGGCGGCGCTGGACGCGTTCGCTGACGTGGTGTCCACCGAGACGCTGTCCGACCACATCACGTTCACCAATATCCACATGCCACTGGTGGCGACGCCGATGATCGCGCCGTCCAAGCGGCTCAACCCGGTGCCGGCCATCAGTGCCGAGCGCGCGGCCGCGATGGTGGTGCGCGGCCTGGTGGAGAAACCGGTGCGCATCGACACCCCGATGGGCACCCTCGCCGAAGCCGGACATCAGTTCGCGCCCCGGCTGTCCCGCCGGATTCTGCACCAGCTCTACCTCGGCTATCCCGATTCCGCCGCCGCCCGCGGTGTCGCCAAACCGACCGAAGCCGTTGCCCCGCAACCCCGTAGGCCCAGGCGCCCCAGCCGGGGCGTGCGCGCCGTCCCGCGGGTGGGGGTGCCCAAGCCGGTCAAGCAGATGGCCCGGCTGGTGCCGGGCGTGCACTGGTGATCACTTCTCGCAGGTGAACTGGTCGACGTCGATGTAGCCCATGCGGAACATCTCGGCGCAACCGGTGAGGTACTTGATGTAGCGCTCGTAGACCTCCTCGGACTGCAGCGCGATGGCCTCGTCCTTGTGCGCCGCCAGTGCCGCTGACCAGATGTCGAGAGTCTTGGCGTAGTGCGGCTGCAGCGATTGCACGCGGGTGACGGTGAATCCGTTCGCGGTGGCCCGCTCCTGCACCATCGGTATCGACGGCAGCCGACCACCCGGAAAGATCTCCGTCACAATGAATTTGACGAACCGGGCAAACTCGAACGTCAGCGGCAGACCGCGTTCCTTCATCTCCAGCGGGTGCAGCCCGGTGATGGTGTGCAACAGCATGATTCCGTCATCCGGCAGCAGGCGGTGCGCGAGGGTGAAGAACGCGTCATAGCGCTCGTGCCCGAAATGCTCGAACGCGCCGATGCTGACGATGCGGTCGATCGGCTCGTCAAACTGCTCCCAGCCTTGCAGCAGAACACGTTTGGTGCGCGGGCTGTCGGATTTCGCGAACAGCTGCTCGACGTGATTGGCCTGGTTCCTGCTCAGGGTGAGGCCGACGACGTTGACGTCATAGCGCTGCACCGCGCGCATCATGGTGGCGCCCCAGCCGCATCCGACGTCGAGCAGGGTCATGCCCGGCTGCAGTCCGAGTTTGCCCAGTGCGAGATCGATCTTGGCGATCTGCGCCTCTTCCAGCGTCATGTCATCGCGCTCGAAATACGCGCAGCTGTAGGTCTGGGTGGGGTCCAGGAACAGCCGGAAAAAGTCGTCGGAGAGGTCGTAGTGCGCCTGAACGTCGTCAAAATGCGGGGTCAGATCATCGGGCATTCGCCCAGCGTATCGTGGCGCCGGTGAGCGCCGTGTTCGTCGATGTCGACACCGGCATCGACGACGCCCTCGCCCTCATCTATTTGCTGGCAAGCGACGCCGATCTGGTGGGCATCGCCTCCACCGGGGGCAATATCGCGGTCGAGCAGGTGTGCGCGAACAACCTTGGCCTGCTGGACCTGTGCCGGGCCGCCGCCATCCCCGTCTCCCGCGGAGCCGACCGGCCGTTGAACGGCGAGCGTCCGCGGCGCGGGGATTTCCACGGCCCCAACGGTGTGGGATATGCCGAGCTGGCGCGCAGCGATCGGCGGCTCACCGAGCACGATGCCGCGACGGCCTGGGTGCGCGCGGCACGCGCTCATCCCGGCGAGCTGGTCGGGCTGGCGACCGCGCCCTTGACGAACCTGGCGCTGGCCCTGCGCATGGAGCCGGCGCTGCCGAGCCTGGTGCAGCGACTGGTGATCATGGGTGGGGTGTTCGACGGCCAAGGTCCGCCGGAATGGAACATCAGGGTGGATGCGGACGCGGCGGCCGAGGTGTTCGCGGCCTGGGCCGGCCAACCACGACTGCCCGTCGTGTGCGGGTTGGACCTGACGCGCAAGGTGGTCATGACGCCCCCGATGCTGGACGGTCTGCCCGCCGCGTCGCCGGTGATCCGGTTCATCCGGGAGGCGATGCGGTTCTACTTCGAGGTGTACCGGGACCGTGGCCTCGGGTACCTGGCTCATCTGCACGATCCGCTGGCCGCGGCCGTGGCGCTGGACCCGCGGCTGGTGGTGACCAGGACCGCCACGGTGCACGTCGAGGTGGCAGGCAACCCGGGCATGACCTCAGCCGACTGGAATGGCGCAGGAAAGCCGAACGCACAGATAGGCATTGACGTCGATTCCGAGGCATTCTTCGCGCGGTTCATGTATCGGGTCAAAGAGTTCGCCAACCGGTTGAGCTGACCGGCGGCTACCGGACGCTCCGGTTTGGGGTGCTGTTTCCAGGGTATCTTCGGACCGTGCCGGCGGGCGGTGCCCATCGCCCAGACACCGCCCCTTACCCGGTCACAAGACCGGAAGTCAAGGTCAAGGAGCCGAAACCATACCAACAGTATGGCACATGCGTCCCAAAAAATACCGTTGAACGGTTGCGCAATTGACCCCTGACCCCCTAATTTATAAGCACGGTGAGATTCAGATCACGTATGAGGCGACAAAGCAACGAAGCGTTGGTCACAACTTGGTCTGCACCGCGGGGAGGCGGCCGCACATCACGGCCGGATAGTGAGGGGAAGACTTCGTGTCAGGAACACGACCGGCCGCTCGGCGGCTGAACCTTGTCGCCGTCAGCAGCGCCCAGCACGCAGAAGACGGCGGCGAACGAGGTTGGGTATCACAGGGCCTGTGCAGGTCCAAAGACCCCGATGAGCTGTTCGTGAGCGGAGCGGCGCAACGCCAGGCAGCCGCCATCTGCCGGCATTGCCCGGTATTGCGGGAGTGCGGCGCGGACGCGCTCGACAACAAGGTCGAATTCGGCGTCTGGGGCGGCATGACCGAACGGCAGCGCAGGGCCCTGCTCAAGGAGCACCCGGACGTCGTGTCGTGGTCGACCTTCTTGAACAAGCGCAAGTCGCGCTCGGCCGGCTGAGTCCGGCGACAGCAGTCATCATTACTTTTCTGTTACAACGCCGATCGCCAATCTTGGCCTGATTGCCGAAACCCGCACCACTGCAACGGATCCGCCGAATCAAGCGGGCGCTCCGGAGCGGCTGATTTTTCACCGGCGGTAAATCCGCAGCATTTCGGCTGATCAGAGTGCGTTCTCACTCGTAGATTCCCTCCAAGAACCACCTCCTCTGCCGGTAGCACAGCAAAAGCGCCCGCTCGCTCTCCAACAGCACTTGGGCACGAGCGACACGGTTGACTCGCTGCCCGGCCTCTGGCCGGTCATCCCACCACCGCTCGTCGACGGGCCATGGCCCGGCCCACCACCGCAGCTGGTCGTCCCGACCCCGGACGGCCAGCCGGGCAGGATCGGCGGAGAACACGCCCCGGCTGGTCACCCGAACCGGATTCCCTTGAACATCAAGCAATTCCACGGGGTCGTCGACCAGCACCGCCGGCGACGGCTCGGGCAGTTGACCGGGCCACGGCTGAGCAGGATCAGCCCGCGGCACCGGTTCGTCACCCAGCGGGGTAAACGTGATTCGCTCGGCCGGCCCCCGTCCACCGGACAGCACCGGCACCTGCACCGCCTCCGGGCCCAGCAGTCCCTGCACCCGTACCAGCGCCCGCCGGGCCCGAAGCCTGTCCTCCTCACCAAGACCACCCCACAACGGCAGTTGCAGCGCCCCGGCCGAGACCACTTCGACGGCCTGCAACCGCAACAGCGTCACCGGCCCACCCAAAGGGCGGCCCCGAGCAATCCGATGACTCAGCCATCCATCGAGTTGCCAGCGCACCCGGTCGGCGGTGGCGTCCTCGGTCAACGGTTCGGCGCACCGCCACACCCGGCTCAGCTCCTCACCGGTGGCGGTGACCGCGTGAATGGCCAGTCGGGTGCACCCCACTCCGGCGGACAACAGCGCCTGGTGCAGCGTGGCAGCCAGCGAGCGCCCCGCGAATGCCGCAGCGTCCACCCGGTCGATCGGCGGATCGCAATCCAGCACCGCACCGAGTTCTTGCGGTGGTTCGCGCCCGGAGGGCCCCCGTTCCGATTCACCGCTGGCGAACCGGTGCGCAGCCACCGCGTCGGCTCCGAACCGGGAAGCGACGTCGGTACGCGACAGCGCGGCGAACTGCCCGATGGTGCGAATTCCCATCCGCCACAACAGATCTGCCAGCTCGTCCCGTCCCGGACCGGACAGGCTGGGCTCGGTGGCGAGCTGGCGGATCGACAGCGCCGACAAGAACCGTGCATCCCCTCCAGGCTCTATCACCCGGCCCGCACGCGCGGCGAAGACGGCGGTGGACAAGCCGTCGGCGATGCCGACCTGACACTCGGCGCCGGCCGCGGCCACCGCGTCGATCAACCGCTCGGCCGCCTGCTGCTCGGACCCGAAGAATCGGGCCGCGCCACGCACCGGCAACACCAGAAGGCCGGGCCGCAGCACCTCGGGGCGGGGCACCAAATCCTCTACGGCGGCAATCACCCCTTCGAAGAAGCGGGCGTCGCGGTCCACGTCGGCGGCCACGATGTGCAGTTCCGGACACCGTGCCGCAGCCTCCCGCCGCCGCAGCCCGCGCCGCACCCCGGCCGCCCGGGCCGTCGCCGAACAGGCGATCACCCGGTTCGCCAACGTCACCGCGACCGGATCCGTCGCGGACTGGCCCGCGGCCGCCGCCGCCGCGACCGCGGGCCAATCCATGCACCAGATCGCCAACACACGGGAAGCCATCAGAGTCAGCCGGTTCGCGCTCGATCGGCCGACCGTCCGCAACGGCTGATCTGCAGTCGTACCTCACTGATGCGCCCCACCCCTGGAGGAGTCGCGCCCCCGAAAGACGGAGTCAGTTCATAGCCGCAGACCCGGGCTTCCAGTCGCGTCGACGCCCCTTCCCAGTCACCGTCGGTGACCAGCACCGTGCATCCCTTCTGCCGGGCACGGGACACCACCGCCCGCGCCCGGGTGCGCGTCACCCGACGACCCCCCAGGCCGAGGACCACCAGATCCATGCCGTCGATGAGCACCGCGGCCACCTCAACCGGATCGTTTCCCGGGTCCGGCACCACCGCGATCCGGCTCAGGTCCGCCCCCATTTCCACAGCGGCCAGCAACCCGATGTCCGGCTGCCCGATGATCACCGCATTCCCGCCGGCGGCTGTCACCGTGGCCACCATGCGCAGGGCCAGCGACCGCGCTCCCGTCAGCACCGCAACCGTTCCGCGCGGCAACGGCGCCGTACCCACCGGCACCGGATCCTCAGCGGGGGCGGTATCCTTCCCAGATAATGCGGCGATCTTCTGGCGCAGCTGTTTAAGCTGCTCAGCACGGCTTTCCCGGTGTTGATCGGAGGCAAAAGCCGCAGTCATGACCAGCCTCCCAACCAGATGTTTTCGAAAGTATGTTCGATACGTTTCGAGTAAACACCCACCCCCCGACAGCGTCAAGGCGCGGACGGGGACGCCGGGTGCACCTCCGCCGGCCCGCCCTGGTGCTGGTGTGGCTGCTGATAGCCGGCGGCACTGTTGTGGCGCATGGTTCAGCAAACGCCGAGCCAGGCATCTGCCACCCGGCCGAGCTGTTCGTCGCCGACAACAGCGACTCACCCGGTAGCGATGAGCCATGGTTGTTCGAACTCCCGGCGGGAGCCACGCTCGCGCTCAACGGCGCGCCGGTCTCGGGTTCGGTTCTCGTGGACGGCGTCTTCTGGTCCGACGAGATGCAGCAGGTCACCATCGAACGGGCACGCGAGTTCCATGTGTGCGCTGTCGACGAACCCGCGCTGCACGCCGCCGCCGAGGCCGTGCGTCGCCAATTCAACCAGCAGGCGGTGCTGACCTTCGATTACCCGACCGAGGATGCACGCGACGCACACGCGACCCTCATCACGGTGCCCGGCATCGATTTCGCACGCTTCCGTGACGCGTTCATCGCCGACGAGGCCGCACACCACCAATTGCTCGGTGGATCGGTCACCACCACAGTCGACCCCGCACTGATCCTGGTCACGCGCAACAGCGATCTGGACATCGCGCGCCGGCTCGTCGAGGCTTCCGGCGGCGACTGGGCCACCGCCGTCATCGCATACGGCGATCGCGAAATCGTCCGATAACGGCCGCTAGTTGGCTGCCACTCCGGTCGGGACCGGAAACGCCGCCGGGATCGGGACTCCCGGCATGAATCGCTGAAAGAGCGAGGTGGCAATCGCCCCGATCTCGTCACTGAGGGGGTACATGTGGCGGTATTGCAGCACCTGCTTGCCGATCAATCCGAGCCGCTCCTCGAAGGTCGGCACCCGGGCGGGATCTAGCAGCGGGTTGTTGAACGGCGGACGGTCGGCGCGCTGGAACTCGAAGGCGGCGCTGATCCGCGGCGCCGAACCCAGCCGGCTGCCGCGCCCACCCCAGTGCAGTACCGCCTGATTCCAGGCCAGCACCGAACCGGCCGTCGCCGGCAGTGCCCGGATGTCCTGCGGGTTGTAGACGACGGTGTTGTTCTCGCCGTCCCACCGGCGTTGCCGGAACCGGTCGTCGAGGTGCGCGGGCAGCATGTACATG
Organism: Mycobacterium sp.; assembly: GCA_003987775.1. Lineage (GTDB taxonomy): Bacteria > Actinomycetota > Actinomycetes > Mycobacteriales > Mycobacteriaceae > Mycobacterium. Next base: position 31,552 of record RXJD01000020.1, on the reverse strand, counting down.
CATCCGTTGAGCGGGGTGGCATCGGTGAACGGCAGCCAGACCGTCAGCGTGTGGGGCGAGTTGTCGTCATCGAGAGTGGGAATCACCCGATCGCGGTGCGGACCCCAGCCCAGCGCGTTCTCGTTGGGATTGACATGCCAAACCCAGAAGTCGGGCAGCGCCTGATAACCCTCACCCAGCACCGACGTCAGGAATCGCGAAAGACCTTGGAAGGCAAGCCATAACTCGTCATAGACGAACGCGAACGCCAGCGGGATGCCGCGCTGGAACAGCGTCGAGACGGCATAGCGGATCGGTGCGATGGTGGCTTCCGACAGAGCGCCGGCTACCTGGACGTAACCCTCGCGCTTCAAGTTGGCCAGCAGTGGGTCGATTTCGCCGACCGCGGCCGGTCTCGCGTAGCCGCCGGCTTCGATCGACATCCCCGGGCACAACTCGCCCCAGAACTCGCGACGCTCCGCGTGAGCAGCGGAAAGGCTACCGATCATCGCGATATCGTATCCCAGCACCGCCGCTGCGGAGGTCCATCAGATCAGGGGAGAAACTATTCCCACTCGATGGTGCCGGGCGGTTTGCTGGTGACGTCCAGCACCACCCGGTTCACCTCGCGTACCTCGTTGGTGATGCGGGTCGAGATCCGCTCCAGCACCTCATAGGGCACCCGCGTCCAGTCCGCGGTCATGGCGTCCTCGCTGGACACCGGGCGCAACACGATCGGGTGCCCATAGGTACGCCCGTCACCCTGCACGCCCACCGAGCGGACATCGGCCAGCAGCACCACCGGGCATTGCCAGATCTGGTTGTCCAGTCCCGCCGCCGTCAGCTCTTCCCGGGCGATCAAGTCCGCGCGCCGCAACGTGTCCAGCCGGTCGGCAGTGACCTCGCCGACGATCCTGATGCCCAGTCCGGGGCCCGGGAACGGTTGGCGCGCAACGATTTCCTCCGGCAGTCCCAGCTCCCGGCCCACCGCGCGCACCTCGTCTTTGAACAGCAACCGCAGCGGTTCGACGAGTTTGAACTTCAGGTCGTCGGGCAGACCGCCGACGTTGTGGTGGCTCTTGATGTTGGCGGTGCCGCTGCCGCCGCCGGACTCCACCACGTCCGGATACAGCGTCCCCTGCACCAGGAAATCAACTTCGCTGCCGTGCAACACATCCCGCACCGCGCCCTCGAACGCCCGGATGAACTGCCGGCCGATGATCTTGCGCTTACCCTCGGGATTGCGGACACCCGAGAGCGCCTCGAGGAAGGTCTGGGCGACGTCCACGGTGACCAGGTTCGCTCCCGTAGCGGCGACGAAATCACGCTCGACTTGCGCGCGCTCGCCGGCGCGCAACAGCCCGTGGTCGACGAAAACACAGGTCAGCCGGTCGCCGATGGCGCGCTGCACCAGCGCGGCGGCCACTGCCGAATCCACCCCACCGGACAGTCCGCAGATCGCCTGCCCGTCACCGATCTGCTGACGCACCTGCTCGATCAGCGCGCTGGCGATATTGGCCGGCGTCCACTCCGCGCCGATCCCGGCGAAGTCGTGCAGAAATCGGCTGAGCACCTGTTGGCCGTGCGGGGTGTGCATCACCTCGGGGTGGTACTGCACGCCGGCCAGGCCACGGTCGCGCGCCTCGAAGGCGGCCACCGCCGCCCCCGCGCTACTGGCCACCACCTCGAATCCCGCCGGTGCCGCCGTGACGGCGTCGCCGTGACTCATCCACACCGGCTGCACCCCGGGGAGATCCGAATGCAGGTCGCCGCCAAGGACTTTCAGTTCGGTGCGGCCGTACTCGCTGGTGCCGGTGTGCGCGACGGTGCCGCCGAGCGCCTGCGCCATGGCCTGGAATCCGTAGCAGATTCCGAACACCGGCACCCCGAGGTCGAACAACGCCGGATCCAGCTGCGGGGCACCCTCGGCGTAGACACTGGCCGGCCCGCCGGACAGTACCAGGGCCAACGGTTCGCGGGCGCGGATCTCCTCGACCGTGGTGGTGTGCGGGATCACCTCGGAGAACACCCGCGCTTCGCGGACCCGTCGGGCGATCAACTGGGCGTACTGAGCACCGAAGTCGACCACCAATACGGGCCGCGGCGAGGCTGATTCCACGGGCACCGAGTTTAGCCATGTGACAGACCCCACGGTTGTCAACCTGGGTTGACGAAGATCACAACCGCTCCTATAGTCCCCCGGGTCGTCTACTCACGTTGACAGTTTGGATGGTAGGTGGTTGTGGTGGATTTCCTGGTCTCGCCGCCGGAGGTCACGTCTGCACGCATCGCGCGCGGACCAGGTTCGCTGCCGCTGCTGGCTGCGGCCGCGGCATGGGAGGGGCTGGGCGAGGACCTGGCGTCCACGGCCGACGCGTTCACGTCGGTGGTGTCGAATCTGGCGGAATCGGCATGGCAGGGAACCTCGGCGACAGCCATGGCAGAACTGGCGTTCTCGTACGCGTGCTGGTTGCGGGACGCCGCGACGGGTGCCGCGCAAGCGGCCCACCAGGCGACAGCCGCCGCTGCGTCCTACGACACGGCACTGACCGCCACCGTGCCGCTGGAGATACTGGCGGGCAACCGCACTCAGTTGCTGTCGCTGGTCGCCTCCAACATCCTGGGGTTCAATGCGCCTGCGATAGCCGCCACCGAGGCGGCGTACGAGCAGATGTGGGCCCAGGATGTGGCCGCCATGGCGGACTACTACGCCGGCGCCGTGGCCGCGGCCGCTGCGCTCACACCGTGGCAGACGCTCATCCAGCCCTCAGGTGCCGCCCCGGCGGTGTCGGCCACGTCGGCGGCTTCGGCGCTGTCCGCCACATCGACGGCTTCGGCCGCGGCGTCCAACGTCACCCTGGTGATCGGCGGCAGCGGATTCCCGTTGCCATCACAGAGCTACGTGAACACCGTCATGGCCAACTACGTCACACCCAATTTCCCGGCCTTCACCGTGACCAACGCCCAGGCCCTGCTGACACCCGCGCAGTCGTACTGGATCACCGGCATCAAGACCCTGACCGAGGAAGCGTCCTGGGCGCAGGGGCTGACGATTCTCGACAGCGCAATCCATACGCAGTTGGCAGCGGGCAATACCGTTGTCGTTCAAGGGTTCTCGCAGGGCGCCGGGATCGCGTCGCTGGAGATGGCCAACCTCAAAGCCGCCGGCGTGCCCAGCGATGCGGTGAGCTTCTCCCTGGTCGGGAACCCGATGAACCCCAACGGTGGGCTGTATTCACGCTTCGACGGCCTGACCCTGCCGAGTTTGGGCAAGATGTTTCCAGGCTCCACCCCGGCCAATGATTATCCGACCGTCGTGTACACGATCGAATACGACGGCTTCGCCGACTTCCCCCGCTACCCGCTCAACTTCGTCGCCGACGCCAACGCGATGCTCGGCGCGCTCTACGTTCACCCGCTGTACCCGACCCTCACGCCGGCACAGGTCGCCACCGCTGTGGAGTTGCCCACCGAGGGGCCCACCATGACGAAGTACTACATGATCCCCACTCATAACCTGCCGCTGCTCGAGCCGTTACGAACCTCGTTCCTGGGCAATACGATCGCCGATCTGATTCAGCCCGACCTGAAAGTGATCGTGAACCTCGGCTACGGCGACCCCGACTACGGTTACTCGACCAGCCCGGCCAATGTCCCCACCCCGTTCGGACTGTTCCCGAACGTCAGCCCCGTGACCGTCTTCAACGACCTGGTCACCGGAACCCAGCAGGGCATCAGCGCCGCCTCCGCCGATCTCAGCACCTGGCACCCACCGTCGCTGCCGAGCGTGTCGGCGTCCGGTGTCCGCCACCTGAGCCTGCCGGCATTGCAGCCGCTGTCGGTCGACGGCTTCATCCAGGGCCTGCAGACAGCGAACACCAAGATCACCACCGCCGCCACCAGTGCCGTGGCGTCGGCGTACTCGACGCTGCTGCCCACCGCCGACACCTTGACCGCCATCGCCGTCTCACTGCCGTCCTACGACGTGAACCTGTTTCTGGACGGCATCACGCAGGCCGTCGCCGGCGATCCGGCAGGCCTGATCAACGCGGTCGGGTATCCCCTCGCCGCCGACACCGGACTGCTGACCTTCCTCAGCTTCTTCCTGGCCTACGCCTACTACGGCGCAGCCAAGTCAATCGTCAGCGATGTCGCCGGGATCCTGTAGCTGTCGGCTACCTCGATCGCGCGTCGTTGCGGTGCTGAGAGCCGCCGGAACCGGCGCACGCGGTACCAATTTCCCGGCCGCCTGGGCCGAATAACGCCCGGCGGGTCGGGCCGGTGCCCGGCGGTATGATCGCCGGGGTAGCGGACGGATCGATCAGGGGCTAAAAGGGTGCGGGTCACGGGCAGAATTGTGCGGTTTGACGGGGTGCGTGGTTACGGGTTCATCACCCCGGATATCGGCGGTGAAGACGTGTTCCTGCACGTCAACGACCTCGAGATGGAGAAAGGCCGGGCCGTGCGGGGCGCCCAGGTCTCTTTTGAGATTGACGAAGGAAATCGAGGAAAATTCGCGCGGGAAGTACGTTTGTCGAACGGTTCTGCGCCCGTTGACGACGAGCCGTCAGCAGCCGGCGACGAATATTTCGACGTGCTTTCGCCCGAAGAATTCCGCAACACAATTACCGAGAAGCTATTACACATAACTCCAGCACTGAATGCTCAGCAGATCCTCGCGGTGCGGAGCAGCTTTGAAGAGGTGGCCCGCAAACACGGCTTAATAGATTCATAGTTTGCCGCCGGCGCCTCACCGGGCATGTGGAGGGGTGTTTCCAACTACATCGCCAACTACATGGAAGCGGGGTTGTGCCAGTGGTATCTGCGCTCGGTCTGCCGGAGAAAGTGCGCGCCTGCCTGTTCGACCTCGACGGTGTGCTCACCGACACCGCGAGCGTGCACACCAAGGCGTGGAAGGAGATGTTCGACGCCTTCCTGAAGCAGCGCGCCGAGCAGTCCGGAGGAGAGTTCGTTCCCTTCGACGCCGACTCCGACTACCGCCAGTACGTCGACGGCAAGAAACGCGAGGACGGCGTCCGGTCGTTCCTGCAGAGCCGTGACATCGAGCTGCCCGACGGTGGTCCCGACGATTCCGCCGATGCCGAGACCGTCCACGGCCTGGGCACCAGGAAAAACGATGCCTTCCAAGCGGTTCTGCACAAAGACGGTGTGAAGGTGTTCGACGGATCGCGCCGCTACCTGGAGGCGGTCCAGGAGGCGGGCCTGAAGATCGCGGTCGTGTCGTCGAGCGCCAACACCCGCGACGTGCTCGAGATCACCGGGCTGGACCGCTTCGTCCAGCAGCGGGTGGACGGTGTGACGTTGCGCGAGGAGGACATCGCCGGCAAGCCGGCCCCGGACTCCTACCTGCGCGGCGCACAGCTGCTGGACGTCGAGCCGGACGCCGCCGCGGTCTTCGAGGACGCGATCTCCGGTGTGCAGGCCGGACGGGCCGGTAACTTCGGACTCGTGGTGGGTGTCGACCGCGTCGGTCAAGCCGACGAGCTGCGCGACAATGGCGCCGACGTGGTGGTGACCGATCTCGCCGAACTGCTCGGTGGCGATGAACAACCCGATTACGACGACGGGGAAACAACATGATCTCTGAGGAAGCGTTTCCGGTTGAGCCCTGGCAGATCCGCGAGACCCGGCTCAATCTGAATCTGCTGGCACAGTCGGAGTCTCTGTTCGCATTGTCCAACGGGCACATCGGATTACGCGGCAACCTCGACGAGGGCGAACCCTACGGCTTGCCGGGCACCTACCTGAACTCCTTCTATGAGATCCGGCCCCTCCCCTATGCCGAGGCCGGATACGGATATCCCGAAGCCGGGCAGACGGTCGTCGACGTGACCAACGGGAAGATCATCCGGTTGATGGTCGACGACGAGCCATTCGACGTCCGCTACGGCGAATTGCTGGACCACGAGCGGATTCTCGACCTGCGCGCCGGGACGCTGACCCGCTGCGCACACTGGCGCTCCCCCACCGGCAAGCAGGTCAAGGTGACGTCCACCCGGCTGGTGTCCCTGGTGCATCGCAGTGTCGCCGCGATCGAGTACGTCGTAGAAGCCATCGACGATTTCTCCCGCGTCACCGTGCAGTCCGAACTGGTCACCAACGAGGACCAGCCGGAGACCTCCGACGACCCCCGGGTAGCGGCCATCCTGGAACACCCCCTGGAGGCCGTCGATCACGAAATCACCGAGGGCAGAGCGCTTCTCATGCACCGCACCCGCAGCAGCGCGCTGATGATGGCGGCGGCGATGGATCACGAGGTCGAGGTTCCGGGCCGGTGCGAGATCAGCACCGACGTCCGCGCGGACCTGGCGCGCACCACGATCATCTGCGGTCTGCGGCCCGGGCAGAAGCTACGCATCGTCAAGTACCTCGCGTACGGCTGGTCCAGCCTGCGGTCGCGCCCGGGACTGCGCGACCAGGCCGCCGCGGCGCTGTCCAGCGCCCGCTACAGCGGCTGGCAGGGACTGCTCGACGGACAGCGCGCCTACCTGGACCTGTTCTGGGACGCGGCCGACGTCGAAGTCGAGGGGGATCCGGAAAGCCAGCAGGCCGTCCGGTTCGGGATGTTCCACCTGCTGCAGGCCAGCGCCCGCGCCGAACGTCGGGCCATCCCGAGCAAGGGCCTCACCGGGACCGGTTACGACGGCCACGCCTTCTGGGACACCGAAGGTTTCGTGCTGCCGGTGCTCACCTACACCGTGCCGCACGCCGTCGCCGACGCGCTGCGCTGGCGCGCCTCGACGCTGGACCTGGCCAAGGAGCGGGCCGCCGAACTCGGCCTGGACGGCGCGGCGTTCCCGTGGCGCACCATCCGCGGTCAGGAGTGCTCCGCATACTGGCCGGCCGGCACGGCGGGCTGGCACATCAACGCCGACATCGCGATGGCCTTCGAGCGCTACCGCATCGTCACCGGCGACAACTCGCTGGAAGAGGAGTGCGGCCTGCCGGTGCTGATCGAGACCGCGCGGCTGTGGATGTCGCTGGGCCACCACGACCGGCACGGCGTCTGGCATCTGGACGGGGTGACCGGACCCGACGAATACACCGCGATTGTCCGGGACAACGTCTTCACCAATCTGATGGCGGCCAACAACCTGCGCATCGCCGCTGATGCCGCCAAGCGTCATCCCGACAAGGCCGGCGCGCTGGGCGTCACCACCGAGGAGATGGCGGCGTGGCGCGACGCGGCCAATGCCGCCCACATCCCCTACGACGAGGAGTTGGGCGTCCATCAACAGTGCGAAGGTTTCACCACGTTCGCCGAGTGGGACTTCCAGACCAACACCACCTACCCGCTGCTGATGCACGAGGCCTACGTGCGGCTCTACCCGGCGCAGGTGATCAAGCAGGCCGACCTGGTCCTGGCGATGCAGTGGCAGAGCCACGAGTTCACTCCCGAACAGAAGGCCCGCAACGTCGACTACTACGAGCGGCGGACGGTCCGCGACTCGTCACTGTCGGCCTGCACCCAGGCGGTGATGTGCGCCGAGGTCGGCCACCTGGAACTGGCCCACGACTACGCCTACGAGGCCGCGCTGATCGACCTGCGCGATCTGCACCGCAACACCCGCGACGGTCTGCATATGGCCTCACTGGCCGGGGCGTGGACGGCGCTGGTGGGCGGCTTCGGCGGACTGCGCGATGACGAGGGCGTCCTGTCCCTCGACCCGCAACTGCCCGACGGCATTTCGCGGTTGCGATTCCGGTTGCGCTGGCGTGGTTTTCGCGTGACGGTGGACGCCGACCACGAGAATGTCACCTACACCTTGCGCGACGGCCCGGGCGGTGAGCTGGTCATCCAGCATGCCGGTGAAGAACTCACCTTGACCACCGAGGAGCCCACCACCATCGCGGTGCGACCGCGCGAGGCGCTGCTGCCCCCGCCACCACAGCCGCCGGGCCGCGAGCCGCTGCATCGGCGATCGCTGGCACGGACGAGCGCGGGCTGACGGCCACCGGTCACTTGGCTATGACGGCGAAGTGGCCACTGGTGGCCCACGACGCTTCGAAGACGGAGAAGGGAACCACCTCGTCGCGGCCGTAGTCGACGCCACTGTCGTTGAGGTGCACGACATTGGCCCCGGTGTCGATGCCGGTGACGACGACGAAGTGGTCTTCGTGGGCATGGTCGCCAGGCTGATTCCACAGCGTCTCTCCGTTGACCGCGGCGAGCACTTTGCGGCCGGCACCCAGCTCCGGTGCCAGCGTCCCAATGGTGAACTGGCCCCTGACGCTCGGAATACCGTAGTGCCCCAACAGAACTGCCACGTCCCAAGGGTCGGTGCCGTTGCCGTTGAAGATCGGTCCGGTCCCAGCCGAGTTCGGGGTGTTCGCCGCCACCGCCTTGACCTCGTCCTCGCTGGGTTCGTTGCCGGTGAGCTGACCGACCACGTCGGCCACCGCGACCTCGGCGCACGCCATGTTGTCGTGCTGACGGCGCCAGAATGGTGCTGCCGCTGCGGGATCGCCATACATCCGGGCTCCCCCCGGATTAGCCTGTGCCGCAACGGGAAACGCGATTACCGATGCAGTGGCCAGCGTTAACAGCGCGCCGGCGAGCCCCAACTGCTTTGATGCCTTCTTTTTCATGATGCAAAGGATCCGCCGAAGCGCTGGCCAGAACTTTGGGAAATCCCTGCAAAATTCTTGCGCCGCAGGCAGCGCAGTTCTCGGCGGCGCCGCGAAATCAGTCGGGCTGGACCATGCGGGTCAACTCGGCATCGACGGACTGCCGCAGCTCGGCATCGGCCAGGTCGTCCAAACCTGTCGACGCCCGAAGGAACGGCTCGAACAGCCGCCAGCCGAACTGCAGGGCAGCGGCATTGGCGACCGCCAGCCGCGCGCTGCGATCGTCGGGAAAATTCGGGCGCACCGCCTCGAGCAGCTGCGCCATGCCGGGAAACTGCGTCTGCAGCTGCCCGATCGGGTAACCGTCCAGCACGGTGCGGGCGATCACCCGCAGATGCCGCTCGGTGGCTTGCTCCACCTCTGCGTCCGGGACGCCACGTTGCCGCGCCGCGGTGGTGGCCGCACCCAAGTGGTCGAGCACCGCGCCGACCAGCTTTTCCTTCGTACCGAAGTGACGAAAAACCAAGCCGTGGTTCACCTTTGAGCGGGCGGCAATGTCGCGGATCGAGGTCGCGGCGGGTCCTCGCTCGGCGAACAGATCAGCGGCCGCCTCCAGCACCGCGGCCGCCACCTCTTCTCGCCCGGTGGGAATCGCGCCGCGCGAAACACTTGCCGCCCGTGTAGTCACGCGTCTACGTTAGCGGAGGTAGTCAATTGACTACAGCACTCGGCCCGAAAAGGACAACACGATGACAAATACGGTTACCGTCACCAAGCTGAGCAGCCGGATCGGCGCTCGCCTCGACGGGGTGCGCCTGGCCGGTGACCTGGACCAGGACACGGTCGACCAGATCCACCAGGCGTTGCTCACCCACAAGGTCATCTTCTTTCGGGGCCAGCATCACCTGGACGACGCCGGCCAGCTGGCATTCGCCGAATCACTGGGCACCCCGGTCGGCCACCCGGCCGCTAAAGCGTTCGGCGCCGGAGGCGCCCTGGGCCCGATCATCACGCCGATCAACTCCGAGTGGGGCAAAGCAACTTCCTGGCACACCGACATGACCTTCGCCGCCAACCCGCCGGCGGCCTCGATCCTGCGGGCGATCACCTTGCCCAGTTACGGCGGCACCACCCTGTGGGCGAACACCGCTACCGCCTACGACGCCCTACCCGGGCCGCTCAAGGATCTTGTCGAGAATTTGTGGGGTCTGCATACCAACAAGTTCGACTACGCGATCAGCGAGGCGGACCTGGAATCGTTGAGTGATGCCCAGCGGGCCATGGTGACCGGGTTTCAGCAGCCGGATTTCCGCACCGAACATCCGGTGCTGCGGGTACACCCGGAAACCGGCGAACGCACCCTGCTGGCCGGCAATTTCGTGCGCCACCTCATCGGGTTGGACCCGCACGACTCCGACGTTCTGTTCGACCTGCTGCAGTCGCGGATCACGCAGCCGGAGAACACCATTCGCTGGAGCTGGGAGGCCGGCGACGTGGCGATCTGGGACAACCGCGCCACTCAGCACCGCGCCGTCGACGACTACGACAACCAGCACCGGCTCATGCACCGCGTCACCCTGCTCGGCGACGTCCCGGTCAACGCCCGCGGCGAGCGCAGCCGGGTGATCAGCGGCGCCCCCCTTGCCGTGGCGTAGTCAGGTGACTACACTCGCTGTTATGTAGTCAGTTGACTACACCCCTCTTCCGTGAAGGAACAGCGATGACAACCCTGATAGCAGTCGACAAGCTGGGCAGCCGCATCGGCGCGCAGATCAACGGCGTTCGCCTGGGCGGCGACCTCTCCCCGACAGTCGTGGCGGAGATCCGCGCCGCGCTGCTGACCCACAAGGTGATCTTCTTCCGCGACCAGCAGCACCTCAACGACCAGCGGCAACTCGAGTTCGCCGCCCTGCTCGGCACCCCGATCGGCCACCCGGCGGCCACCGCTCTCGCACCGGACGCGCCAGTCATCACCCCGATCAACTCCGACCTCGGCAAGGCCAACCGCTGGCACACCGACGTCACGTTCGCCGCCAACTACCCGGCCGCTTCGATCCTGCGGGCGGTCTCGCTGCCCAGCTACGGCGGTTCGACGCTGTGGGCCAACACCGCGACGGCCTACGCCGACCTGCCCGAGCCACTGAAGTGTCTGGCCGACAACCTGTGGGCGGTGCACTCCAACCGCTACGACTATCTGGACAAAGCGATCCGCAACGAGCAGCTGACCGACCTGCAGCGCGCGTTCCGGCAGGCGTTCGAGATGCCCGACTTCCAGACCGAACACCCCGTGGTGCGGGTACACCCCGAGACCGGGGAGCGGACCCTGCTGGCCGGCGACTTCGTGCGCAGCTTCGTCGGGCTGGACAACCGCGAGTCCAGCGCCCTGTTCGACCTGCTGCAGAACCGGATCACCGTGCCGGAGAACACGATTCGCTGGAATTGGCAGCCGGGTGACGTGGCCATCTGGGACAACCGGGCCACCCAGCACCGGGCCGTCGACGACTACGACGACCAGTACCGGCTGATGAACCGGATCACGTTGATGGGCGACGTGCCCGTGGATGTCTACGGACAGCGCAGCCGAGTGGTCAGCGGGGCGCCGCTGGCGCTGGTGAGCTGACGGGTGAGCCGATCAGCCAGTCTTCATGATCAGCCGGTCTTCATGATCAGCCGGTCTTGCTGACCGGGTCGATCGGCAGCCACCGCAGCGCACCCGGCGCGTCGGCGGGCACCACCGGATTCTCCGGCGCGATCGGGTCCAGCCTCCGGTAGGAGTCGCCCTGCAGCGGCCGCTCGTCGTTCTGGCCCTTGTTGGGCCAGAGCGACGCTGCCCGCTCGGCCTGCGCGGCGATCGACAGCGACGGGTTGACGCCCAGGTTCGCCGAGATGGCCGCGCCGTCGACGACGAACAGCGACGGGTAGCCGTACACGCGGTGGTAGGGATCGATGACGCCGTTCGACGGGCTGTCGCCGATCGCCGCGCCGCCCAGGAAATGGGCGGTCAGCGGGATGTTGAACAACTCGCCCCAGGTGCCGCCGGCCACGCCGTCGATCTTCTCCGCGATGCGGCGGGTCACCTCGTTGCCCACCGGGATCCAGCTCGGGTTCGGCTCGCCGTGCCCCTGCTTGCTGGAGAACCAGCGAATGCCGAGCTTGCCGCGTTTGGTGAACGTGGTGATCGAGTTGTCCAGGTGCTGCATCACCAGCGCGATCGTGGTGCGCTCACTCCACTCCTTGGGGTAAAGCATCCGCAGCATCAGCCTGGGGTTCGCGCGGGCCTGGTCCAGCAGCTGACGCCAGCGCGGCACATCGGTGCCCTGCGGTCCCGAGCCATCGGTCATCAGCGTCTGCAGCAGGCCCATCGCGTTCGATCCCTTGCCGTAGCGGACGGGTTCGACATGGGTGTCGCTGGTCGGGTGGATCGACGAGGTGATCGCCACGCCGTGGGTCAGGTCCAGGTTCGGATCCACCTTCAACGTCGCCGCGCCGACGATGGATTCGGAGTTGGTGCGCGTCAGCACGCCGAGCCGGTCGGACAACCGCGGCAGCTTGCCTTTGTCCCGCATGTTGAACAGCAGGTGCTGAGTACCCCAGGTGCCGGCGGCCAGGATCAGGTGCGAGGCGGTGTAGGTGTGCCGATCGCGGCGCACCCAGCTGCCGGTGCGGACCGTCTTGACCTCCCACAGCCCGTCGGCGCGCTGCTCGAATCCCTTCACCGTGGTCATCGGAATCACTTGCGCGCCAGCAGATTCCGCGAGCGCGAGATAGTTCTTCAGCAGCGTGTTCTTGGCACCGTGCCGGCAACCCGTCATGCAGCATCCGCATTCCATGCAGCCGGTGCGCGCCGGTCCCGCGCCGCCGAAATACGGGTCGGGCACCGTCTGCCCCGGCGTCTGCTTGCCGTCGGGACCGAAGAACACCCCGACCGGGGTGGGCACCCAGGTGTCGCCGCAGCCCATCTCGTCGGCGACCTCTTTGAAAATGCGGTCGGCATCGGTGAAGGTCGGGTTGTAGACCACACCGAGCATCCGCTGCGCCTGCTGATAGTGCGGCATCAGCTCGTCACGCCAGTCGGTGATGTCCTTCCACTGCTGATCGTTGAAGAACGGGTCGGGCGGGATGTACAGCGTGTTCGCATAGTTCAGCGAGCCGCCTCCTACGCCGGCACCGGCCAGGATCATCACGTTCTTCAGCGGATGGATGCGCTGAATGCCGTAGCAGCCCAGCTTCGGCGCCCAGAGAAACTTCCGCAGGTCCCACGAGGTTTTGGCGAAGTCCTTGTCTTCGTACCGACGGCCGGCTTCGAGCACCCCAACCCGGTAGCCCTTTTCCGTCAGGCGCAGCGCGCTGACACTGCCACCGAAGCCTGAACCGATAATCAAGACGTCAAAGTCCGGTTTCATCGGAGCAGTATGACCCGCTTTACATCGGGCGCGTCAAGCAGTCTGCCGAGCAGACGCAAAATCGCGTGTTTTGGCGCTACAACGTGCGATTTCATGTCTGCTCGCGACAGAACCGGCCCCCCTCAGCTGGCGACCGTCAGGCCGACCTTCTGGAACTCCTTGAGGTCGCAATAGCCCGCCTTGGCCATCGACCGGCGCAGACCGCCAACCAGGTTCAAGGTGCCGAACGGATCGTCGGAGGGCCCGTTGAGAACGCGCTGCAGCGGCGGGCGCTCGCCGACCGCGATCTGCAGTAGAGCGCCGCGTGGCAACGACGGGTGCGCGGCGGCCGACGGCCAGAACCAGCCTTCGCCCAGCGCCTCGGCCGACTCGGCCAGCGGCGTGCCGAGCATCACCGCGTCGGCGCCACACGCGATGGCCTTGGCCAGCTCGCCGGAGGTGTGGATGTCGCCGTCGGCCAGCACGTGCACGTAGCGGCCGCCGGTCTCGTCGAGGTATTCGCGCCGGGCGGCGGCGGCGTCGGCGATCGCGGTGGCCATCGCCACGCTGATGCCCAGCACCTCGTCGGTGGTGGTCACCCCGCGGGTGGAGCCGTAGCCGACGATCACCCCGGCCGCGCCGGTGCGCATCAGGTGCAGCGCGGTGCGGTGGTCCTGCACGCCGCCCGCGACGACCGGGATGTCCAGCTCCGAGATGAAGGTCTTGAGGTTCAGCGGCTCGCCATCGCTGGCGACGCGTTCGGCCGAGACGATCGTTCCCTGGATGACCAGCAGATCCACGCCGGCCTGCAGCAGCACCGGGGTCAGCGCCTGCGCGTTCTGCGGGCTGAGCCGCACCGCGGTGGTGACGCCGGCCTCCCGGATGCGGGCCACCGCCGCACCGAGCAACTCAGGGTTCAGCGGGGCCGCGTGCAACTCCTGCAGCAACCGGATCGCCGCCGACGGCTCGGGTTCTTTGGTTGCGGCCTCGATGAGCTGGGCAATCTTTGCCTGCACATCGGAGTGCCGCCCGATCAGCCCTTCGCCGTTGAGCACCGCCAGCCCGCCGAGCCGGCCGAACTCGATGGCGAACTCCGGGGACACCAGGGCATCGGTCGGGTGCGCCAGCAGCGGGATCTCGAACCGGTAGGCGTCGAGCTGCCACGCCGTCGACACATCCTGTGACGAGCGGGTGCGCCGAGACGGCACGATGTTGATCTCACTGAGTTCATAGGTACGACGGGCGCTGCGGCCCATGCCGATCTCAACCATGGTCACCGTCAGCGGGCGTAGTAGTTCGGCGCTTCGACGGTCATCGCGACGTCGTGCGGGTGGCTCTCCTTGAGCCCGGCGGGCGTGATCCGGACGAATTGCGCCTGCTGCAGCACCTCGATCGTGGGCGAGCCGGTGTATCCCATTGCCGCACGCAGCCCGCCGGTCAACTGGTGGATCACCGAACCGAGCGGGCCGCGGAACGGCACCCGACCTTCGATGCCCTCCGGTACCAGCTTGTCCTCCGACAACGCGTCGTCGGCGAAATAACGGTCCTTGGAATAGGACTTCGCTCCACCGCGTCCCTGCATGGCGCCCAGCGAACCCATGCCGCGGTAGCTCTTGTACTGCTTGCCGTTGACGAAGATCAGCTCGCCGGGCGCTTCGGCGGTGCCGGCGAGCAGCGAGCCGAGCATGGCCGCCGAGGCGCCCGCGGCCAGCGCCTTGGCGATGTCGCCGGAGTACTGCAGCCCGCCGTCGGCGATCACCGGCACACCCGCGGGGCGGCATACCGCGACCGCCTCCAGAATCGCCGTGATCTGCGGTGCGCCGACGCCGGCGACCACCCTGGTGGTGCAGATCGAACCGGGCCCGACGCCCACCTTCACGGCGTCGGCGCCGGCGTCGACCAGCGCCGCGGCCGCCGAGCGGGTCGCGACGTTGCCGCCGACCACGTCGACCCGGTCGCCCACCTCGAGCTTGAGCTTGTTCACCATGTCCAGCACCAGCCGGTTGTGCGCGTGCGCGGTATCGACTACCAGCACATCCACCCCGGCGTCGACTAGCATCATCGCGCGTACCCAGGCGTCGCCGCCGACGCCGACGGCCGCTCCGACGAGCAGCCGACCGTCGCTGTCCTTGGTGGCCAGCGGGTGCTGCTCGGTCTTGACGAAATCTTTGACGGTGATCAGCCCGGTCAGCCGGCCGTGGCCGTCCACGATCGGCAGCTTCTCGATCTTGTTGCGGCGCAGCAGGCCCAGTGCCGCCGAGGCGCTGACCCCCTCCTGAGCGGTGATCAGCGGCGACTTGGTCATCACCTCGGCGACCTGCCGGTTCTGGTCGACCTCGAAGCGCATGTCGCGGTTGGTGATGATGCCGACCAACGCGCCGTCGTCGTCGACCACGGGCAGACCGGAGATGCGGAACCGCGCGCACAGCGCGTCGACCTGGGCCAGCGTGTTGTCCGGGCGGCAGGTGACCGGATCGGTGACCATGCCGGCCTCGGAGCGCTTCACCATCTCCACCTGGCCCGCCTGTTCGGCGACGGGAAGGTTGCGGTGCAGCACGCCCATACCGCCGGCGCGCGCCATCGCGATCGCCATCCGGGATTCGGTGACGGTGTCCATCGCCGAGCTGACCAGCGGCACCTTGAGACGGATCCGCTTGGTGAGCTGGCTGGAGGTGTCCGCGGTGGCCGGCACCACATCAGAGGCCGCGGGCAGCAGCAGCACATCGTCGAACGTCAGGCCCAGCATCGCGATCTTGTGCGGGTCGTCGCCTCCGGTGGGCACCGCGTCTCCGGACAGGCCGCCCACGCGCACGTACGGGCTGCCGACCAGGTCGGAGCTGTCTTCGAGGCCGGACATGCCACGGGACATCGGCGGGGCCCTCCAAATGCAGGCTGGGGTAAGAATGATCATCCTATCGGCTTCCGGGGACAGCCCGACTCGCGACTTCGCTGTGTCATCTGGGTAGCGGCGCCGACGCGCCACGGTGCCGTGCCCGGGGGCCTGGGGCGCGCCCCGGCAATTTCTGGCGTTATCACTACCGGCCTGCGTAGGCTATGGGGGTGCGTGACCACCTCCCGCCGGGTTTGCCTCCCGATCCCTTCGCCGACGACCCCTGTGACCCGTCGGCGGCCCTGGAGGCCGTCGAGCCGGGTCAGCCGCTCGACCAGCAGGAACGGATGGCCGTCGAAGCGGATCTAGCGGACTTGGCGGTATACGAGGCACTGTTGGCGCACCGCGGGATCCGCGGCCTGGTGGTCTGCTGTGACGAGTGTCAGCAGGACCACTACCACGACTGGGACATGCTGCGGGCGAACCTGCTGCAACTCCTCATCGACGGCACGGTGCGTCCGCACGAGCCGGCCTACGACCCCGAGCCGGACGCCTACGTCACGTGGGACTATTGCCGCGGGTACGCCGACGCCTCGCTCAATGAAGCGACGTCGGACGCCGACGGTTTTCGCCGCCACCTCTGAGGCGCGCGCTCCCTGATTGAAGGCCTGATTTAAGGCGCAGTGCCGCCCGGGAACGGTGTTCTCGGGGTAGCCGGCCCGGAAGTCCTGTCCCACAGTTGCCCCGACGGCGTCGACGGAGCCGGTGAAGCCGCTCCCGCCGCCGGCGAGTTCGGCGTGACCGATGTACCCGGCTTGGGCTTACTTGTGGTGGTCGGCGTCGCCGTGCCGTCCCTCGTCGCAGGTGACGGCGATGTCGACGGCGTGGTGGTCGACGCGTTGGGCTTCGTGGTGGTGGGTGTCGTTGACGGGCTGGGCGCCGTCGTGGTGGCCGGCAGCGGCGTGGTGGTGGGGGTCAGTGTCGTGGTGGGGGTCAGTGTCGGAGTGGTCGAGTCGACCGGTTCCGTCGGCTCCGGCGACGTCGATCCCTCGACCGCCACCGGGGGTGACGCCTCGGTGGCAGGCGCCAGCGGCTGTGGCGTCCACGAGTTCGCCGGGGCATCGGGAACCGCCAACTTGGTGGAGGGCGGCGAGGCGGGGCGGGCCGTCGCGTTGGGGTCGCGCTTTTCCACCTTGGTGTTGAGCTGATTCACCTCTTCGAGCAGGCCCTGCCGGCGGCCACCGTCGTTGACGGCCTGCAGCGTGCTGCTGACTTCGGCCAGTTGGGTCTGCGCCTGGGCCCACTGACCCTGGGCGATCATCTGCTCCACCTTGGCCAGGTCGGCCTTGGCGGACAGCACGATCTGATCGTCACTGACCCGCGGCTCGTTGAACATCATGGCGTGCAGGCCGTACAACAGGTCGCCGGGCCGGGCGTCGCCGACGACCGCACCGAATCCGCTGAGGATCAGCAGGGTCGCGGCCACGGAGCCGACGGCGGCGAGGCCGCGCCGGCCATGGCTACGGTCCATCATCCCGTCGCGCAATGCGTCCTCGGCCTCGTCCTGGGAGACCAGCGCACTCGCCGGCGGCCAGCGAAGGTCGTCGCGCCATTCACCCAGCAGTGCCGTCAGTGCCTGGTCGTTCAAGTCGTCGGAACCGCCGAATGCGCCCTCGGTGCGTGCCGCGAGCGCGTCGAGGAGCAGGTCGGTGTGGGCCACCTCGTCCAGCGCCGGACGATCATTGCCGAAATCAGAACTACGCATATTCACCTGCCGCGACGATCTCGTCTCTCAACCGTTGAAGGGCGCGGTGTTGCGCCACCCGAACGGCACCCGTCGTGCTGCCGACGGCGGCAGCGGTCTCCTCCGCGCTCAGACCCACCACCACGCGCAGGATCAGGATCTCTCGTTGCTTGGCCGGCAGAATTTCCAGCAATTCGTTCATCCGGGTCACCGAGTCGGCTTCGATGGCCCGCTGCTCCGGACCGGCATCAGAAGACCGGCGCTCGGGCACCTCTTCGGCGGGGTAAGCCAGGTCGCGGCCGGCGGCCCGGTGGGCGTCGGCGACTTTGTGCGCTGCGATGCCGTATAGGAAAGCCAGGAAGGGACGCCCTCGGTCCCGGTAGCGGGGCAACGCCGTGATGGTCGCCAAGCACACCTCCTGAGCCACGTCATCTGCAGACAGTCCGCCACGTTCGACGGTGCCGACGCGGGCTCGGCAGTATCGGACGACGATCGGACGGATGGTCTCCAGCACCTCCCGAAGCGCGTTCCGGTCCCCCGCAGCGGCCTCCACAACCACTGCGTCGAGACGTTCTCCCTGCATTGTCATCGACGGTGGTTTCTCCAAAGTCACAGACGGGACTCATCCCGGGCTAACTCGCTGAGCGACAATAACGGGCGGACAGAAGGTCAAGCAGTACGCCAGGTCCCGCCGGCGCGTTGTACTTCACCTGCGCAAATATCCCGAATTTCGACGAGTTCGGGCAGCCCCTGTGGCTCAACCGTGACGCTTCCGGTACCGATCAGCAAGCAAGCCAGCGCCCACCGAAGCGGGTTCAGGCCCAGCGGTTCAGCGGCCTGAAGTGCCTGTTCCGCCACCGACCGGGCCCGATCGAGCGCCCCGGCGCTGCACAGCGCGGCAGCCAGCACCACGTCGCTTTTGACGCGGTGCCGCGCGGACCCGCCGGTCATGGACTGTGCCTTCTGGACCGCTTCTTCCGCGCGGCGGACGGCGGTCGAGCCGTCACCGGATGCCATGGCCAGCTCCGCACCCACCCAGCCTCTGCGCACCGCGAGCCGGTCGGCCGTCTGCGGCGCCAGCACAGCCCCGTCCAGCGCGGCGTCCGCCCGCGTCAGCAACGTCGCCGCCGCGGCAAACCGGCCGACGCCCAGCGCGTCTGCGGCCAGACCGACGAGGGCGTCGGCCCGCGCCTCGGGATCATCGCCCGCCAACGCGAAGGCCCGCCCGTCCCAGCCGCGCGCCAGGGTGTGCCAGCCCAGCTGGCGCAGAAACGATCCCTGGGTGCTGTGTGCCAGTGACGCGAGCGGGCCGGCAGTGACGCGCTGTCGCAGCGTGGCCAGGTCGGCGTAGGCACTGCCGTAGCGACCCTGACCCCCGGCGGCCACGGCTCGCAGCCACAGCTGCCGCGGTGTGCGCGCGGTCGGAAGTGGCCACTCACCCGGACCGCCCCCGAACGCGGCATCCTCAAATGCCTTGTCGAGCTCAGCAACGCCCGACGCCTCGCGTGCAGTGATGATTTCGCCCCCGCCTGTCGACGCTTCGACAAATCCCGCCGAAAGATTACTGCATGCGGTGGGCCGAATCGCCCGCCGCGTCCCGAAAGTTGAATACAAATTGTGGGTGAACGGCTCCGCTCCGCCCACGAACGAGGGCGATGACACCGCCACTCGGCCCCCGTCACCGGATCACCACGCGATCCGAATTCGAATATTCGAATGGCATTCCGATTTACGGTCAAATTCATTAAGAAAGGGGGCTGACATTTGTTGCCACCGCCATTATGTTTCTTACTGCCATGATTTCGGCGTGATCGGGTCGGCACCCCCGCACGTGAGACGGAACAGGCAGGAAGGACCCTTCGCGATGAGCTTCTTCACGTCCCTGCCAGAGGTCACGTCAGAGCAGATGTTCAGCGGGCCGGGCGCGGGCCCGATGCTGGCCGCCTCTGCGGCATGGGCGGCGTTGGCCGATGAGCTGGACACCGCCGCCACTTCGTTCGCCTCACTGATTTCCGACCTGCTGACCTCGGGGTGGCAAAGCCCGGCAGCGAGAACCATGGCCGGTGTCGCCGCGCAGTACGGGGACTGGCTCTACGCGGCAGCCTCCCACGCCGGCGGAGCGGCGGCCGGAGCCCAATCGGTAGCCAGCGTCTACGAAGTCGCCCGGGCCGCCGTGGTGAACCCGATCGCGATCGCGATCAACCGCAACCGTCTGGTGTCGCTGGCGCTGACCAACATCTTTGGCCTCAATGCCCCGGCAATCGCGGCCACTGACGGTGAATACGAAGAAATGTGGGCCACGAATATCGCCGCGATGGTGGGCTACCACGGCGGCGCGAGCGCGATCGCCCAACAGCTGGTGCCATGGCAGAACGCGCTGAGCGGCGTCTGCCGTCAGATCGCGCCGGCAACCGGAGGCGTCGGCGGTACCGCATTGCCACCGGCCCCGGCCGCCACGGCGGTCGAGTACGGACTGATCGCCGGACTCATCGCAACCAGGCTCGGCTCGGGTATCCGGGTGCTGAGCTCGGTCGATACGCTATTCACCGCGACGATGGGGCAGCTGACCAGAGTTGCCTCAGAGCTGAGCGGCCCGGTGTTGATCACCCAGGCGGCGGCGCAGCTTTCCGCCGTGGCGGCGAACCCCGCCCTGCTCACCCGGGCCGCATCGGACATGTCGGCCGTGGCATTCAGTCCGGCGATACTCACCCAGGCGGCAGCTCAGCTGTCGGCCGTCGCGGCCGCACCGACAGCGATCGCCGCCGTTGTCGCCGACCCCGCGCTGGTCACTCAGGCGGCAGCACGCCTGTCGACAATCGTGGCGAACCCCGCTGTGCTGGCGCCGCTCGCTGACCCGACGCTGCTTACCCAGACCGCCGCCCAACTATCGGCCGTCGCAGCCAACCCGGTCCTGCTCACCCAGGCCGCCGCCCAGCTGTCCGCCGTCGCGGCCAACCCGGTCCTGCTCACCGAGGCAGCAGCCCAGATGTCGGCGATCGCGGCAAACCCGGGTCTGATCGCCTCCGTCGTCAGCCCGATCATGCTCACCCAGGCGGCCAGCCAACTGTCCGCCGTCGCAGCCAACCCCGGCCTACTCACCCAAGCCGCCGGCCAACTGTCCGCCGTCGCAGCCAACCCCGGCCTACTCACCCAAGCCGCCGGCCAACTGTCCGCCGTCGCAGCCAACCCGGGCCTGCTCACCCAGGCCATCGAACAAGCGGGTGGTGCCATCTCCCTGACCCCGATCTCCATCGACCCGACACTGATCACCCAAGCCACCACCTTGGCGCCGGTCGCTACCGCACCGGAGGCCGCCGCGCCGGCGTTGCAGGCTTGATCTGCCCACCGGTAAGAGCTTCTGACCGCAAATTGCGGATGACGCTCGCAGCCGGACAATTCCCGACGGTTGGTATGTAACCGCGCGGCCGAACATACCGAAACTGACACTGGGACGCGTTCGACACACAATCGGAATTGTGCGCTGAAAACTTCGCGAAATGGACTCCCGCGTTAAGCGGATCACCATTATCTTTTCTCTTGTCACGATTCCCGGGTCAGCGGTGATCGCCGAGCGCTTCAGCCAAAGGATGTGGTGCGTAATGGTGGCGGCCGGAGAGGGAATGGCGGCATCGGTCGGTGGGCGGCGGAGCGCCGCCGCGCACACGGCGCCGGGGAGGCGGCAGCAAAGTTCAGACGGGGGTCAGGGTAGATCACCTCGGAGCCGCCATCGCGATGGCGGTCAGGCCGGACGTACCGGCCAGGAAGGAACACTGCGATGAGTTTCTTGGTGTCGTCACCGGAGGTCACTTCAGCCCAGATGTACGCCGGCGCAGGTCCAGCACCCATGTTGGCCGCCGCTGCCGCCTGGGACGGCCTGGCCGACGAATTGGGGTCGGCGGCCAAGTCGTTCACCTCGCTGCTCTCGGACCTGACGGCCTCCGCCTGGCAGGGACCCGCGGCATTGGCAATGGCCGCCGTGGCCAAGACGTACGCCGAATGGCTCGGCGGTGCCGCCAGCCATGCCGGAGGAGCGGCGACGGGCGCCAAAGCTGTGGCGAGCATTTACGAAGCGGCCCGTGCTGCCGTCGTGCATCCGGTCGAAATCGCGGTCAACCGGAACAACGTGGTGTCGCTGGCGATCCACAACATCTTCGGCATCAATGCGCCGGCGATCGCGGCCAAGGAGTTCGAATACGAAGAGATGTGGGCCAGGGACGTGGCCGCGATGGTCGGCTACCACGGCGGTGCCGTCGAGGTGGCGCGGCAGTTGGTGCCGTGGCAGAGCGCGCTGAAATCCCTGCCCGGGCAGGTTGCGGCGGCAACCGGGATCGGAGTGGCTGCGTTGCCGCCGGCGCCCGCGGCCACGGCCGTCGAATACGGCCTGATCGCCGCCCTGATCGGCGTGGGCGCCATCGGTGCGATTTCGACGGTGGGTGACCAGTTGGGGAAGGTGGGCTTCGCCGTCGGTACGGCCTTTGCGCCCGCGACGAAGGCGGTGACAACGGCCGCGGCCGCGGTGGCGGCAAGCGCTAATGCGGCCGTCGCGCCGGTGGCCAAGGCGATCGCCGAGACTCCCGTCGTGGCGGCGGCGAACGCAGCGATCACGCCCGTCGTCCAACAGATCGCGACGACGGCCAATGGCGTGGTGGCGACCGCGACCGGCCAGCTGTCGGCGATCGCCGGCTCGGCCCAGGACGCACTGGCCCAACAGCTCGCGACGGTCGCCGCCAACCCGCAGGTCCTGAACAACCTCCTGCAGGCGTCGTTGGCCAATCCCGCTTTGCTCAACCAGATCGTGCCGCTGCTGGCGAATAATCCGGCGCTGGTGACCACCGCGTTCGGGCTCTTGTCCAGCAATCCACAGTTGGTGATGAGTCTGGTGGCGCAGGTGCAGAGCAACCCGGCACTGGCCGCGCAGCTATTCGGGGCGTTCGCTCAGCTTCAGGCCAGCAACCCGGCGCTGGCGGCACAGTTGGTGGAGCTAGCTAAGCAACTGGGCAGCCAGCTGGGCATCGGCCAGGCCGCCTGAAGCGGGGCGCCCTTTCCCTGCATCACCGCTGCGGTCCAAGGAATGTCCGGGCGGCGGTAACGCACGCGCACCTAAGGTTTCAATCACCGTGATATCTGCGAATCATCGGTAAAAAGTTTGTGCGCTCCGTGTTACCGGAATATTACCCAAGATGGCCTTGGTGGCTATTACAGCTTGCTCACATGACAGCCCTGAGCTGGCGTTTTACCTCACCGAACCGATCCGGTTAGCACACCTAGCCTTCGGCAAAGGCGTCACAGATGAACGCGGAGTTAATTCTCAAACAACGGGCACGTATTTCACCACACCATGGGCCTATTGACGGCATTTCGATAGCCCACCTAGCGTCTAACGTGTTCGGTGTAGTCATCGGTGACGCCACTGCCATTCAGTTGCACAACTCGCCTCGTTCGCGAGCCTGCCCACTCAGGTGTGCCGTGCAGAGAGGGAATCAGCAATGCCACAGCCGGAACAGCTACCTGGACCCAACGCCGACATCTGGAACTGGCAGTTGCAGGGGTTGTGCCGCGGTGTCGACTCGTCGATGTTCTTTCATCCCGATGGTGAGCGTGGCCGCGCGCGGATGCAGCGCGAGCAGCGGGCCAAGGAGATGTGCCGGCGTTGCCCGGTGATCGATGAATGCCGTACCCACGCACTGGACGTCGGCGAGCCCTACGGGGTGTGGGGTGGCCTTTCGGAAGCCGAGCGCGACATGCTGCTCAAGGGCTCCCTCGGACGCAACCGCGGAATCCGCCGCTCGGCCTGATTACGGCAAGACGACGCAGGCCCGGGTGGCGTACCCCGGGCCTGTGTTCTGTCGCGCCTGGTTCAGCCGGCAGCCAATCTCAGCAGTTCATCTACCGACCATTGATCGTCGGCGTGATCACCGTATTTGCGCGCGCGCACCGTCGCGTCCGGACCGATGAGGAAGTCGGCGGGCTTACCCAGGTGATTCTCCGTCGGCGCCAAACTTCCGAACATCGATCGCACGGACCCCATCCGGCGTACACCGCGACCGGCGGCGTGCATCGCTCGGGGATGAAGGACCGAACGCAGGGAGGATCCGACTGCGAACTCGCCGTACAACCGGCGATCGGGATCGGCTATTACTGCGAACGGCAAGTCGGCCTGATAGCGGCGAAGCGCCTCGGCGTGCGAATGGAAGACCACCACCTCGGTGATCCCGGCGGCGGCGATCTCTTCGTGCCGGGACGCGATCTCGCGCAGGTGCAGGCTGCAGATGGGGCACGCGGCAAACCGCCGGAACTGAAGATGCACGAGGCCACCGGCAGCGGGAATCGCGACGGCGTCACCGTCGATTGCCGTCACTGTCCGCGCATCGATCAGGTCGCCTACATTCAGCATCACCCGTGCTCCGATCTCCGCCGCTTCACTCCGGGGCAGCGTAACCCCCTCATCCCGCGTCGAGGAGCGGCCGAAGTGCCTCACCCACCGCCGAGACGACGCCCGGGGTGTAACCGTGGGTCGGCAGATTGACGATCACGCCGTCGATGCCCGCGTCGAGGACCCGGCTGTTGATCTGCTCGGCCACCTGCTCGATCGTGCCGGTGACGGCCCGTCCGCCGCGCGCTTCGCCGATGTCCTGAGGTGCGCCGTACCCGTCAACCACCACCGTCAGCAGACAGCTCGTTTCCAAAGTTGCCGGGTCGCGGTCGATTTCGGCACAACGCTGCCGCAGTACCTCGAGCTTGGCCGGCAGGACGTCCATGTCGGCAATGATGTTGAGGTGGTCCGCGTACCGGGCGGCCAGCCGGAACGTCTTCTTTTCGCCGCTGCCGCCGAGCATGACCGGAATATGGTCTCGATAGCGTGGCTCGTTGATCGCGTCCTCGGTCCGATACCACTTGCCGGAGAAGCTGGGCCGCTCGCCGTGGAACATGGGCACGATGATCTGCAGCGCCTCGTCGAGCTTTTCGAACCGCTCGGTGAAGGTGTCGAAGTCGAAGCCCAGCTGCCGGTGTTCCAGCTCGAACCAGCCGGCCCCGATGCCGAGGATCGCACGTCCCGCACTCACCACGTCCAGCGTCGTGACCTCCTTGGCCAGCAACGTCGGGTTGCGGTAGGTGTTGCCGGTCACCAGCGTCGACAGTTGCACGCGCTCGGTGGCGGTCGCCAGGGCACCCAGCGCGGTGTA
Organism: Mycobacterium sp.; assembly: GCA_003987775.1. Taxonomy (GTDB): domain Bacteria; phylum Actinomycetota; class Actinomycetes; order Mycobacteriales; family Mycobacteriaceae; genus Mycobacterium. Next base: position 6,844 of record RXJD01000020.1, on the reverse strand, counting down.
GGCCTCCAGCATGGGTTCATCCGGTTCGCCCAGCCCGGGCAATTGGTAGAAGTGGTCCATCAACAGCACGGTGTCGAATCCGGCACTCTCGGCCTCCTGCGCCTGCGCCTTCACGGCGGGGAACAGGTCGGCGACCGGGGTGCCGTAGGAGAAGTTGGGAATCTGCAATCCGAGTCGAATGGTCATGTAGTGGTGTAACCACACCTGGCCGGGATTAAGTCCCGGTTCGGCCGGATCCGTTGCACCGCGGCGCATTCTCGCCGCCAACATTGCGGGTGGATGACCGGCACGAGTCGATCTCGTTGCACATCACCGACTATGCCTGTGCGGCATAGTAATTCACTACTCTTCGCACCCCATTCCGGTGGCACTATTCGCCGCCTTGACCGATAGTCATAGGGACCACACAGAAACGAACGCACGAGGACAACGAACCGGCGACATGGCCGAAATCTTTCAATTCCACCGCGAGATCATCGTCAGCGGCGACGACCCGCTGTCGAGGACGATCGCCGAGGAGCTTCGGGGCGCCGGCGCGCGGATCATCAAGATCAACACCGCCGCCGACCTGCGCGCCGCCGGGGTACACCGCGCCCGTGCCGTCGTCTGCGCCGGGCCCAACGATGCGGTGAACCTCGAGATTGCCTTACTGGCAAGGGAATTCAGTCCTAACGTACGGGTGGTGGCACGCCTGGCCAACGAGGTGCTGCGCCGAGGGGTGGCCGGCGTCAACGGACCCGGCGCGATCCTGGATCTCGCCGACCTGGCGACGCCCTCCATCGTCGAAGCGGTGCTGTCCCGCAACGCACACCAATTCGAAGCTGCAGGAATCGATTTCGTCGTCTGGGGTTCCGAGGCGCCGCACGACGGGACGCTGCGCGAGATCCACGCCGACCTGGCGCCGGTGGCCGTCGTGCACGGCAGGAACTCCCCCGTCCCCGGCGAGGTGGTGCCCTGCCCGGGACGCGACCAGCAGGTATACGCCGGCGACTGGACCTCCATGATCGGCGTCAAGGACGAACTGGAGGCCCGCGGGATCACCGTGCCACCACCGACGGCGACGCGGTCGCGCCACTCCCGCATGCGCCGCGCCATCGATGCGACCCGTGCCATGCTCGACGACCTGAATCCGATGGTGTACCCCTCGCTGGTGTTCACGGCATTGCTGACGCTCGGCTCGACCGTGGTGGTGCGCCTGGGCCATCACAACCCGGACCTGTCCTGGCTCGACGCTCTCTACTTCGCTTCCGAGACGATCACCACGGTCGGGTATGGCGATTTCAGCTTCGCGTATCAATCCACGTTTCTGCGCTTGTTCGCTGTCGGACTGATGTTCGGCGGCGTGATCATCACCGCGGTTCTCACCGCGTTTCTCGCGGACCTGCTGCTGTCGCGGCGCTTCGTCAACACCACCGGACGGCTACGGGCCCGGCACATGCGCGGCCACATCGTCGTCATCGGCCTCGGTTCGATCGGTGTCCGGGTGGTCACCGATCTGACCGCTGCCGGTTACGACGTCCTGGTGGTCGAGCAGAACGAGAACAACCCGTTCCTGCAGACGGTGGCCGAACTGGACGTCCCGGTCATCTTCGGTGACTCGACGATGCGTCAGACGCTGGAGGCGGCGCGAGTCGATCATGCGCGCGGAGTGGCGGTAGTGACCCGCGACGACATGGAGAACATCGAAACGGGGATCGTGCTGCTCGAGATCCTGGGATCCGACACGACGGTTCCGATCGTCATGCGGGTGCAAGGGCGCGCCCTGGGCACTGCGATCAATCGGCGGTTCGGCTTCGAGAACGTGCGGTCGATCGTCGACCTGGCGGCTCCCTGGTTCATCGGGGCGGCGATGGGCCTGCAGGTGCTGGGCACCTTCTGGGTCGGCCAGCGCTCCTTCATGGTGGGCGCGATGCTGGTGGCGGCGGGCAGCGAACTGGACGGACTCTTGATGCTCGAGCTGTCCACCCAGACCCGGGTCATCGCCATCATCCGCCCGGAGGGCCCGATCAGATTGCGCCCCCGCCGCGACGCGCGGCTCAAGGCGGGCGACACCGTCTACCTCATCGGCCCCTACCGGGAACTGATCGCGACGCTGCGCAAGGGCCAACCACCCCCGCTGACCGCGATCAACGGCGAGCGGACGACGACGCTGGCCGCCGCCCGCCGACCCGACGTCCGCCCGCCACGGTGGGCCCAGGACGTCGAGGTTTAGACATCGTAGTAGAGCGCGAACTCAAAAGCCGTGGGCCGCAGGTTGAATGGCGCCAGCTCGTAGTCGCGCTTGTAGTTGATCCAGGTCTGGATCAGGTCAGGCGTGAAGACGCCTCCCTCGGTGAGGTATTCGCTGTCCTCCTCCAGACGGTCGATCACCGCAGAGAGCTGCGTCGGCGCCTGCGCGATGTCCGCGGCCTCTTCGGGCGGTAGGTCATACAGGTCCTTGTCAATGGGCGGGGGCGGTTCGATCTTGTTCCTGATGCCGTCCAGCCCGGCCATCAACATCGCCGCGAACGACAGGTACGGGTTGCCGGAGGCGTCCGGACAACGGAACTCCAGCCGCTTGGCTTTCGGGTTATTGCCGGTGATCGGGATGCGTACGCACGCAGAGCGATTGCGCTGGCTGTAGACCAGATTGATCGGCGCCTCGTAGCCCGGCACCAGACGCTTGTAGGAGTTGATGGTCGGATTGGTGAACGCCAGCAGTGACGGCGCGTGGTAGAGCAACCCGCCGATGTAATGGCGGGCGGTGTCCGAGAGGCCGGCGTACCCGTCCTCGTCGTACATCAGCGGCACGCCGTCTTTCCACAACGACTGGTGGCAGTGCATACCCGAGCCGTTGTCGCCGAACAGGGGCTTGGGCATGAACGTCACGGATTTGCCTGCCTGCCAAGCGGTTTGCTTGACGATGTACTTGTACATCTGGTGATCGTCGGCCGCATGCAGCAGGGTGTTGAACCGGTAGTTGATCTCGGCCTGGCCACCGCTGCCCACCTCATGGTGGCCCTTCTCCAGGGCGAAGCCGGCGTTGGTCAGATGGGTGAGCATTTCGTCGCGCAAGTCGACGTAGTGGTCGGTCGGGGCGACCGGGAAGTACCCGCCCTTGGGGCGTACCTTGTAGCCACGGTTCGGGCTGCCGTCCGGCTCTGTCTCCGCCCCGGTGTTCCACCATCCGGAGGTCGCGTCGACCTTGTAGAACGCGCCGTCGATGCGCGAATCGAAGCTCACCGAATCGAAGATGTAGAACTCGGCCTCGGGCCCGAAGTAAGCGGTGTCGGCGATGCCGGAGGTGATCAAGTAATTCTCGGCCTTGCGGGCGACGTTACGCGGATCGCGGGAGTAGGGCTCCAGGGTGAACGGGTCGTGCACGTGGAAATTCACGTTCAGCGTGGGGGCCTTGCGGAACGGGTCGATGGTCGCGGTCTCCGGGTCCGGAAGCAACAGCATGTCGGACTCGTGGATCGACTGGAATCCGCGGATCGAGGATCCGTCGAAGGCCAGGCCCTCCTCGAACACGTTCTCGTCGAAGGCGTAGATGGGAATTGTGAAGTGCTGCATGGTGCCTGGCAGGTCGCAGAAGCGGACATCGACATACTCGATGCTCTCGTCCCTGGCGAGTTTGAATATGTCGTCGGGTGTCTTTTCGGACAAGGGATGCTCCTTTTTCGGCTATCCGCTGGTGCGCACCTCCCATTGACACATGCCGTGCCGCACGCCGCATCCGGAGAGGTTTGGCATAGGACAATCGGGGTAGGCACGCCTCATGAAAAAGGGCGTAACACTCGCGGTCGCGGCGCTGGCCACGACAATCGCACCATTGGCCGCCTGCTCGACGCAGCAGGGTGGCAGCACCTCGTCGTCGTCTGGCGGGCAGAGCGGCGCGGAGAAGCTGAGCACTCAGCTGAAGGGTGCTGATGGTAGCCAGATCGCCACGGCCACTTTTGATTTCGCAAGCGGTTACGCGACCGTGACGGTGGAGGCCGGCCCCAATTCGGTGCTGACTCCCGGGTTCCACGGGCTTGCTGTCCACTCGGTGGGCAGTTGCGAGCCCAGCGCCTTCGAGTCCGCGGGAGGCGTGTACCAGGCGTCCGGCCATACGGGGTATCCCGCCAGCGGCCGGCTGACCGCCTTGCAGGTCCGGCCCGACGGCTCGGCGAAACTGGTCACCACGACCAGTGGCTTCACCGCCGCGGACCTCAGAAACAGCTCCGGCACCTCGCTGGTCATCTCCTCGGAGCCGGGCACCTTCGGCGAGCCTTCCGCCGACGAAACCGGTAAGCGATTGGCGTGCGGCGTCATCGCGGCGGCGTCCTCGACGACGACCACGTCGTCGACCACCTCGTCGACCACCTCGTCCACAGCAACGACCACCAGTGTCACCACGGTCACCACCACGACCGCTGTCGTGCCCCCGCCGACCACGAGTACGAGCACCAGCACCGTGACGGTCACCGGCACCCCGACCACGACGTCGACAGCGCCGAAGACGGTCACGATTCCTCCTGGCGGCTGAGCCGCGATCGGCACATGCAGACGGCGCTCTTCACCCTGGGACTGGCCCTGTTCCTACTCGGCCTGCTGACCGGGTTCGCTGTCTCATCGCTGAAAAACCCGCGCATGGCGCTGTCGAGCCATCTTGAAGGCGTGCTTAACGGGATGTTCCTGGTGCTGGTGGGCCTGCTGTGGCCGCATGTACACCTATCCGGTGCGTGGGCTGCCACCGCAGCCGGCCTCATCGTGTACGCCGCCTATGCGAATTGGCTTGCCACGCTGCTCGCGGCAGCCTGGGGCGCCGGTCGCAGACTCGCACCAATCGCGACCGGCGACCACCGGGCCTCCGCCGGGAAAGAGCGCACCATCAGCGCCATGTTGTTGTCCCTCGGGGCGGCGCTCATCGCCGGCGTGGGCCTCGTCATGGTGGGACTGTGCCGCTAGGCGTCCCAGGACGTCAGATCGCGTGCCGGAATGCCCTGGGCAGAATAGTAATTCGTGTAGCGCTCGATGGAGGTCTTGTGGTTCTCCTGCCACAGGATGGTGTTGTTCTCGTCGGTGAACAGCAGCTCGCCGACGATGAAGAAGAACACCTCGGTGTCCTCCACACTCTCCGGGGTGTGCCGCGAGCCGGCGACTTCGTAGACGGTGTCACCCGCGCGGGAAACCCAGTTGTTTTCCTTGTAGCGCCAGGCTCCTTTGACGGTGTGCCCGACCACGATGCCGGTGTGGTAGTGCGGGGCCAGCTCCAGTCCGGCCGGAAACTTCATCGAGACGACGATCTCGGCACGGACCGGATCGACCTTCCAGTACTTCAGATAGACCTCGTCGCTGAGTGGGGTGAACGGAATCCAGGGGTTGTCGGCGCCGCTCATGTAGTTGACGTCGAGTTCTTGCATTGTCTGCATCGGGGTCTCCTTGCTCCGGGTTGGCGGCCGGTCGGCCAACTGACCCAAACCGTAGGGACGGACGGCGCGGATTACTTGGCGCGCGACGCCAAGGTTGCCCGCTCCCTTTGTACTGACGTCACAGTTGCCGGTTGAGTCCCGGCAGCGTAGGCAGCAGGGCAAGTGCCACTGCGAGGTCGAGGCTGTCGGTGTCGATACTGCGGCCGAGGATCACCTGCGCCTGATCGACGCGGTAGCTGACGGTGTTCGGGTGCACAGTGAGCCGTCGGGCGGCTCGGACGCGGCTCCGATTTTCTTGCAGGTAAACCGATAACGTCGTGGCAACCCGGAAGGTTGCCTCGTCGTCGGCCGCCAGTGGCCCCAGCACCCGGTGCACGAAGGCCTCCGCGAGTTCGGCGTCGCAACTGGCCAGTGCGGTGACCGCGATGTCCCGGTAGCGCGTCACCACATCGGCGCGGGCCCCCAGCAGCGAGGCGACCCGCCGTGCGTTGGCGGCTTCGGAATGACTGCACCGGAAGCCTTTCAGGCCGTGGCCCGGCTCGCCAAGACCGACCCGAACGCCCGCCGGAAGCTTGATCGGATGTGCAGCGAAATCGAATGTGCCTAAAGCACTTTGATGGCTGATCCAACCGAACGCCGACAGCGGCCCGACCGGGTGGACGAGGATTGTCTCACCGCCCAGCTCACGCGCGATCACGCCGAGCGCCTCACTCAAGGCCGCCTGTACGTCGGCGTCCTCCTGCACCGCCTCGACCCACGCCACCGCCCCGACGTGGTGACGATTGACGTCATAGCGCAACCGCTTCGAGGCTCGCTGCTGGTCTCGTTCGCGTTGCGCCAGGATGTCCTCGATGGCGTCGGCACGCGCGGCGGCGGTGTTGCGCAGCCACGCTTCCCGTTCGGCTTCGTAGGCCTGCTCCGCAAGGTTCAGGGCGGCATCGACGTAGCCGAACATCCAGCTGGTGGCCAGTCGGAGCGCTGCGGCCTGGTGCGCCTGGTCCGCCCCGGTCGCCGTGATGCGGTCCCACATCCACTGCCACACCAGCTCATGAGTCACCCGGTAGAAGCGCATCAGGCTTGCCAGCGGGATCTGACGCTGCACGGCGCCGCGGGCCACTGCCCGAGTCGGCGCCGGCAATTCGGCGTCGTGGGGGTCGCCGCCGAGGTCGATGATGTCGGCCAGCTGGCGCAGGCTCGCCGCGGTGCTGACCACGTTCTCTTCGACCGCCTGCGGGGCCGGAACCAGTGCGGGCATCTCCGCCTGCACCCGGGCGACGGCAAGTGCGGCGAGTTCGGTTGCGCACGTGCGTAATTCGCTGGCGATAGGGCGTAGCAGCGTTTCCCAGACCCGCTCGGCGCCCGGCTCACGAAACGGTTCCCAGGTGGGCTTCATGCCGGCTCAACCTACCCCGTCGCGACCCGGCAACCATCCGGATCGGCGATATTGTCCG
>RXJD01000087.1:78893-79451 GCA_003987775.1 Mycobacterium sp. | reverse complement strand
GGAGTTACCGATGCCGGTGTTGTAGCTACCGGTATTGAACAACCCCGAGTTGCCCACGCCCTCGTTGAAAATGCCGCGCAGATCAACACCGGAATTGCCGAAGCCGATGTTGCCGTTACCGGTGTTGCCGAACCCGATGTTGTTATCCCCGGTATTGCCGAACCCGATATTGCCGGTACCGGTATTACCGAAGACGTCGGTGACCGCGGCCGTCGCAGCAGCAGGACTCACCGCCAGCAGACCGTTCAACTTGGCCGACAGACCCGTCCCGCTCAGCACGCTACTGATCGCCGGGCTGCTCAACAGGCCGCCAAGATGCCCCGAGCTCAGCAGGCTGCTCACCGACGGGCTACTCAGCAGCGTGCCCACCGCCGGGCTGCTCAACAGCGTGCTCACCGCCGGGCTGCTCAGCAAAGTGGTCACCGCCGGCGCGCTCAACAGGCCGCTCACAGCAGGGCTGCTGAACTGGCTGACGAACGCTTCAGAGCTCACCCAGGCGTTGAACGCCGGCGAACTCGACAAGTTCGTCAAAACGGCCTGCAGACCACCGTGGGAGTT
>RXJD01000087.1:0-78843 GCA_003987775.1 Mycobacterium sp. | reverse complement strand
AACAAGTTACCCAGGCTGCCGCCGTTGCTCAGATGCACACCACTGAGCAGCCCACTCACCGTCGGGTTGCTCAACAACCCACTCACCGCCGGACTGCTCAACACGCTGCCCACCACCGGACTGCTCAACACCGCGCTCACCAACGGGCTGCTCAACACCGCGCCCACCGCCGGGCTACTCAACACCGCGCTCACCGAGGGACTGCTCAGCAAAGTGGTCACCGACGAACCGCTCAACTGGCTGGCCAACGCACCCGAATTCACCCACGCGTTAAACGCCGACGAATTCGACAAGTTCGTCAAAACGGCCTGCAGACCACCGTGAGAATCGACGTAATTAGTGATCTGGTTCAACGAGAAATTGCCCCACGGAGTCGACAACGCCGCCGCCGCACTCGCCCCACCGGAACCGGTGGCACCCACACCCAACTGCGACAACAGGTTGCTCAAGCTGCTGCCGTCGCTCAAGTGCAGACTGCCGACCAGGCTGCTCACAGCCTTGCTGCTCAACAAGCTGCTCACCGTCGGGCTGCTCAACAAGCTGCTCACCGTGGTGCTGCTGAGCAGGGTGTTGACCGCTGAGCTATTCAACAGACCCGTCACCGCCGGGCTGCTCAACAGGGCGCTTACGCTGCCGCTGCTGATGGCGTTGCTCACGACGCCGGAGTTCAGCAGGCCGGTCACGAAGCCCAGGCCGCGGCCCGAGCCACCGAAGCCACCGAAGCCGCCGAAGCCGCCGAAGCCATGGCCCCATGAGCCGCCCCAGTGATGACCCCAACCCGCGGCCGCCGTCGCCCCGGTGGTGCCGGTGACACCCAGCTGGTTGAGCACGGCGCTGAGGTTGGAGGTGCCCAGATTCAGACTGCCCACCAGGCTGCTCACCGCCGGGCTGCTCAGCAAGCTGCTCAGACTGCCGCTGCTCAGCACGGCGCTGATGCTTCCGGAGTTGGACAGACCAGCAGTCACCAGGTTCAGGCTGGCGAGGTTTCCGGTGCCGAGCTGCAGGCCACTGAGCACCCCGCTGAGGTTGAAGCCGCCCAGCAGGCTGCCCAGCCTCACATTGCCGGATCCAAGTGCGGCCCTGATGCTGCCGCCGCCCTTGTTGAAAGTGCCAGAAAGGCCGGCAAGTTGGGTCGCTGCGGCGTTGACGAAGCCCCCCGCGCCGGTCAACTGACCCAACGGCAACTTGGTGAACGGTGTCAGCGCCGCAGCCGCGGCCGACGCGCCGCCGTGATAGCTCAGCATCGCCACGATGTCCTGAGCCCAGAACTCCTCGTAGGCCGCCTCCGCCGCCGCGATCGCCGGCCAGTTCTGCCCGAACAGATTCGAGATGGCAAGCCGCACCAGCGCATTGCGATTGCCCGCGATCAGCGCCGGGTGCACGATCATCGACCGCGCAGACTCATATGCGGCTACCACCACCCGAGCCTGCGCGGCGGCCTGCTCAGCCGCCGCACCCGCAGCGCTCAACCACGCCGCATAGGGCGAGGCCGCCGCCCCCATCGCCGCCGCGGCCGGGCCCTGCCAGGCGCCGTCAATCAAGCCGGAGGTCACCGACTCGAAGAACGACCCGGCCGAACCCAACTCGGACGCCAGGCCGTCCCACGCCGACGCCACCGCCGCCATTGGCGCCGATCCCGCGCCGAGCAGCATGTTCAGCGAGTTGATCTCAGGTGGCAAGGTCAGGAAACTCACCGGCTCAATCCTCTTCCTAACATTTCAGACGATCGCTGTTCGACGTGTGTGGAGTAGTACCTAGCAGGCCGGGTTGAGTTCTTACGTGCCGTTGGGGCCGTTGGTGCCCGGAATGCCCGCGGCGCCGCCCGTACCCGGCGTGCCCGCCGCACCGCCGCCGCCGCCCGTACCGGGGTTTCCGTCGGCGCCGTCGGTGCCGTCGGTGCCGCCGCCCAGGCCGGTTCCGCCGGTACCGCCGGTGGCGTGGTTGCCGCCGGCGCCGCCGTTCGCGCCGTTGCCAGCCCCTCCACCGATACCGGTGCCCGTCGGGGTGCCACCGCCGCCGCCGGCACCGCCCTGCCCGCCGTTGCCGGAGTTCCCGGCGTTTCCACCGGTCCCGCCGCCGTTGCCGTCGCCGCCTTCGCCGCCGGCACCGCCGATGCCGCCCGAGCCGGCTGCGCCGGCAGCGCCACCGGCACCACCATTTTGGTTGGTGCCACTGCCGTTGCCGCCTTTACCGCCGCCACCCGAGGTGCCGCCTGAGCCGGCTTGCCCGCCGTTACCACCGGCTGCGCCTGCGGTGGTGGTGGTGCCATTACCACCAGCACCGCCGGCGCCACCGGCACCGCCGTTACCGCTTTGGCCACCGTTGCCGCCCAGGCCGCCGGGGTTGGTACCGCTGCCGTTGCCGCCAAGGCCACCGGTACCGCCTGCTCCGCCCGTACCGCCATTACCACCGTCGCCACCGGCACTCGCCACACCGTTGGTGCCGCCGCCGATCGCGGTGCCACCGGACGCGCCGTCGCCACCGGCGCCACCCGCACCGGCGCTGCCACCGGCGCCACCGGCGCGGGCATCGCGGTTGGCGGCCGTGGTGCTGGTTTGGCCATTACCGCCCGTAGCACCGTTACCGCCGTTGCCGGCCTGGCCACCGTCACCGGCGCTACCCGCGGCGCCACCATTCTGGCCATTGCCACCGGCACCCGCGTTACCGCCGGCGCCGCCGTCACCGCCGGTACCACCGCCGCCACCGTTGCCACCGGTCGTACCGGTGGCGGTTCCACCGGTACCCCCGACGGATCCGATGCCACCCTTGCCACCGTTGCCACCAGCGCCACCGTCGGTGGTCGCTGTGCCGGCACCACCGGTACCACCGGCGCCGCCGGCGCCACCATCGCCACCAGCACCGCCGGTGCCGCCGTTGGTGCGGTTGCCGGTGCCGCTGCCGCCGTTGCCGGCCGTCCCGGCGTTGCCGCCGTCGCCGCCGTTACCGGCGTTACCGGCCGTGCCGTTGTTGCCGACCGTGGCCGTACCCGCGGCGCCGCCGTTGCCGCCGGCTCCACCCTTGCCTCCGTCGCCGGCTGCACCGCCGGTGCCAGCCGTGGCATTGGCAGTACCGGAGTTGGAGCCAGCAGCGCCATTACCACCCTGGCCGCCCTTACCGCCGTTACCGGCGTTACCGCCATTACCCGCGTCACCAAGGACGGATCCGCCAGCACCGCCGGCGCCACCGTTTCCGCCCGCGCCGCCGGTCCCGCCAACGGCGCTGGCGCCACCCGTGGCGCCGGTCCCGCCGTTGCCACCGCTGCCGCCGTTACCGCCGTCACCGTGCGAACCGCCGGCACCACCCTTGCCGCCGCTGCCGCCGGCCGCACCGGTGGTGTTCGCGGCGTTGTCGAAGCCGTTGCCACCGGCACCGCCGTGGCCGCTGTTGGTGGCGTCAGCGCCGTTAACGCCGTTGGAGCCTGCGGTCGAGCCGGTGCCCGCCACGCCACCCGTCCCGACGAGGCCTGCGTCACCGCCCTGACCGCCATTGCTGCCGTTGATGACGCCCGCCGTGCCGTTGGCACCCTTGCCGCCGTCACCGCCGTGGCCGGCTCCACCACCGGCGCCGCCGTCTCCGGCAGCACCCACGATGCCTGCGGTGGCGGCACCACCGTTGCCGCCAGCACCACCCTGGCCGCCGGCACCACCCTTGCCGCCAGCACCGCCAGCCGTGTTCGGGTTCGTCGAGTCGGTCGCATTGCCGCCCGTTCCGCCCTTTGCACCAGCGCCACCCGTACCGCCGGCCCCGCCGTTACCGGACACCGTGCCGCCGGCACCGCCGTTACCACCGTGACCACCGAAGCCGCCGGCAACTGCGTTGCCGCCGTTGCCGCCCGAGCCGACCCCGGCCGTACCGTCCTTGCCCGGCAGACCGGCGCCACCGGTGCCGCCTGCCCCGCCGTTGCCGCTCTTCCCGGCATCGCCACCGTCGCCGCCGGTACCGCCACCGGCCTGGCCGATACCACCGGTCCCACCGGCGCCACCGTCACCAGATGTCGCACCGCCAGCACCGCCATGACCACCGGCACCGCCGATACCCAAGGGCGATTGACCAAGTCCACCGGTCCCACCGACGCCGCCGGTGCCGGTCGTCCCGCCAGCGCCACCTACGCCACCGGTTCCACCGTTGCCGGCCTGCGCTCCGCTGACGCCACCGTCACCGCCGGCGCCACCAGCACCGCTGCCATCGCCCGCTCCACCAACACCGCCGGTACCGCCGTTACCCAGCACACCGCCGGCACCACCGGTGCCACCAACGCCACCGGTTGCGTTGGAGCCCGCTTCAGCGTCGAAGCCCGCACCGCCGGTGCCGCCGTCACCACCGAAGGTGGCCGCAGTACCCGTGCTTCCCTTGGCACCGGCGACAGAGCCGGAGCCGCCGTTACCGCCAACCCCTCCGGTACCCGGGTTACCACCCTGACCACCTGCACTGCCGTCGATGTGCATGTCGGTGCCGGCGGCGCCGTCGCCGCCCCTCCCGCCGATGCCGGCAGCACCACCGTTACCTCCGGCGCCACCCACGCCGACAGTTCCCTTTCCAAGCGTCACGCCGCCGCCATTGCCGCCGAGACCACCCTGACCACCAACACCACCTTGGCCGGCTGCGCCACCAGCAAGATTCGGGTCAGTCGAGTCGATGCCGGCCGCGCCGGTTCCGCCTTTCCCGCCGATACCGCCGGCACCACCGGCACCGCCATTGCCGGATGTCGAGCCACCTTGTCCGCCGGCACCACCCTGGCCGCCGATGCCGCCGGTTCCACCGGTTTCAAACTCGGCGGCACCCGTGACGCCCTGGGCACCATTGCCACCAATGCCGCCGGCACCACCGTTACCGACCGCGCCAGCCTTGCCGCCGGCGCCACCGTTACCGCCGGCCAGGCCGCTGGCGGTGGGGTCGGTGTAGCCATTGCCGCCGTTGCCGCCGTTGCCACCGCTGGTGGCCGCGGCACCGCCCGCACCGCTGGTGCCAAAGCTCGATCCGACGCCACCTTGTCCGCCGGCCCCGCCAGTACCCGGGTTACCGCCGATGCCACCCGCGCTGCCGTTGAAGAGGGCGGCGGTCCCAGCGGCGCCGTTGCCGCCGTCGCCGCCGAGGCCGGCGGACCCACCGGCACCGCCGTTACCGCCCGCACCCAAGTTTCCGAGGGGATTCGGCGCGTTGCCGCCGTTACCGGCGTTACCGCCGACGCCGCCGTTGCCACCCTTACCACCCGTGCCGCCGATCTCGTCCGGTCCCGCTGCGTTGGCCCCGGTCGCGCCGGTACCGCCTTGCCCGCCGATGCCGCCGTCGCCACCTTTACCGCCGAAGCCGGCGGTTGTCCCGGCCACACCACCATCGCCGCCGCGACCGCCGTTGCCGCCGGTACCGCCGTTGCCGCCGGTCTGGGTCGGGTCGGTGCCGGCGGCGCCAATGGCGCCATTACCACCGACACCGCCATCGCCACCGTTACCGACGAGACCGCCGGCGCCGCCGCGCCCGCCGTTACCGCCGTTGGCGCCCGGGGTTACCGCGTTCCAGCCCGCGCCGCCGGTGCCGCCGTTGCCACCGGTCAGCGGGACCGCACCCGCCGCACCGGAGGCGGAGACGCTGGTTCCGGTGCCGTTCACTCCGCCGGCCCCGCCGGCCCCGCCTACGCCGGGATTTCCGCCCTGGCCGCCAGTACCGCCATTGCGCACAGTCTGGCTGCCGGCGCCGCCGACGCCGCCGTCGCCGCCGATGCCTGCCGCACCGCCCTGACCGCCCGCGCCTCCGGCGCCGGTGACCCCACCGGTCCCGCTGCCCAGCGCGACACCGGCGGCCCCGCCGGCACCGCCGTGACCACCCGCGCCGCCATTGCCGCCGAGCCCGCCGGTTCCGCCGGTGGCTCCCGCGACAGTTGCGTCGGCCCCGGTCGCTCCGGCACCGCCGGCTCCACCGAGACCGCCGACGCCACCGGCGCCGCCGTTTCCGCCGTTGCCCGATACGGCACCGCCGCGGCCACCGACACCACCGACGCCACCGGTACCGCCGACCGCGCCCGCGCCGCCACCGGCACCCGGGGTAGCGCCGTTCGCCCCTGCGGCACCGACCACACCGGCACCGCCCGCACCACCGTTACCGCCGTTGCCCGTTAAGCCGCCGTCGCCGCCGGCACCACCCGTACCACCGACCACGCCGAGGCCACCGGTACCGCCGTTCCCGCCCGCTCCGCTGCCGTCACCGTTTCCGCCGGCGCCACCGACACCACCGTGACCAGCCGTCCCCGCATTGCCGCCGGCCCCGCCGTTACCGCCGGCCGCATTCGACCCACCGGCGGCAGTGAGGCCCAACCCACCGGCACCGCCGTTGCCGCCACTGGTGGCCGCGGCACCCGCGGCGCCGTTTGCCGCGCCGAGCGAACCCGCTCCGCCCACACCACCGATGCCGGGGTTACCGCCCAGGCCACCGGAACCACCGTGAATGTTTCCGATATCGCCATCGCCGCCGACACCGCCCGCGCCCCCGAGTCCGGCGGCACCACCTGCACCACCCACCCCGCCGGCGCCGAACATGCCGGTGCTGCCGGCAGCGCCGCCGGCACCACCATTACCGCCAGCACCGCCGACGCCTCCCGTCGCGCCACCCCCGACGCCGTCGAAGCCGGTGCCTCCGGTACCACCGGCACCTCCCGCGCCACCGGCGCCCGCCGTGCTGAATATCGCCCCGCCGTTACCGCCGAGGCCGCCGACACCGCCGTTACCGCCGGCGGCACCGGACAACGGGTCGCCGGCGCCACCGGCACCGCCCACGCCGCCCGCGCCGCCCGCTCCGAAGAAGCCGGCGTTTCCACCGATACCGCCCGCACCCCCGGTCAGGCCTGCGGCGGCGCCGACGCCGCCCGTTCCGCCGATACCGCCGTTGCCGAACAAGATGCCGCCGGAGCCGCCGTTTCCGCCGGCGGCGCCGGCTCCACCCGTACCACCGATGCCGCCGGTGCCGAAGAGGCCGGCGGCGCCGCCGTTACCACCGACCTGGCCCGCCGCACCGGATCCGCCCGCGCCACCGTTGCCCCACAGCAATCCGCCCGCTCCACCATTCGCGCCGGTCCCTGCAGCCCCGTCGGTGCCGTTTCCGATCAGCGGCCGCTGAAACAGTGCCTGGCTCGGCGCGTTGATCAGGTCCATCACACCCTGCAACGGAGATGCGTTCATCGCCTCGGCGGTCGAGTACGCGTTGCCCGCAGAAGTAAGGGTTTGCACAAATTGTTGGTGGAAGGCCTCCGCCTGAGAGCTCAGGGCTTGATAGCTCTGAGCGTGCGAGCCAAAGAGCGCGGCGACGGCTGCCGACACCTCGTCCTGGGCAGCCGGCAGCAACGCAGCTACAGGTCTCGACCAGACCCCATTGGCCTCGTTGATCGACGCACCCAGACTCTGTAGGTTCGCCGCCGCGCTAGCGAACAGGTCGGGGGCAGCCGTCAAATACGACATCGCTGAAACTCCTGTGGTTCAAGGCCGATGGATGGACACGCGATTGGGAATGTACCTGCGCCGATTACGGAAACGCCAGATCTGACAACACCAATTTTCAGATTTTTCTGGGAGGTCCGCTGGCCGCATGGTTTGACGTCGTTAGCCGAATGTTGAATAGCTAACAACCGATTTTGAATTCAAATTATCAAACGCATGATCACTTAGGTGAGGTCGGCTAAAGGGGCGTTCGATAGCCGAAATCAGTTGCGCTACAGAATATTTCGGACGTTATTAGACACGGCCTACCGATGAGTAACCCGATGCCGATCGGCGGCAATTCCTGCCTACCTATGCGTTGTCTTTGAACCCAATGGGGCTTCTGCGCGCAGGAATGAGGAGTGAAAAGTTTGCTACGGCACGCTGAAAGGTCGCCTTGCAGAACGAAATGACACACCGGGTGTGACAAAAGATCGGCGTGGCGACACGCCAAGGCCGACGTGTCGCCACGCCGATCGGGTGCCGCTACTTGCCGTAGCGCCGGTTCCTCATGCTGTAGTCGCGCAGGGCGCGCAGAAAGTCGACGCGACGGAATGCGGGCCAGTGCGCCTCGGTGAACCACATCTCCGAGTAGGCGCTCTGCCACAGCAAAAACCCGGACAGCCGCTGCTCCCCCGAGGTCCGGATTACCAAATCGGGGTCGGGTTGCCCGGACGTGTAGAGGTTCTCAGAGATCCCTTCGACGGTCACCGCGTCGATGAGTTCCTCGGCGGTGGCACCATCGGCCAGTCGCTTGCCCAGCAGCGCGCGCACCGCGTCGACGATTTCCTGACGACCGCCGTACCCCACCGCGACATTGACGTGGAACGACGCGTTCTGGGGAGTGGAGTCCACGGCACCACGCAGCCGGCGGGCCTGTGCCTCGCCCAGCAACTCCAGATCACCGACGGTGCGGACGCTCCAGTGATTGGCCGGAGCGCAGATTTCCTCGACAACGTCGGTGATGATTTCGATCAGCGCGGCCAGCTCTTCAGGGTCACGCTGCAGGTTCTCGGTGGAGAGCAGATAGACGGTGGTCATCTCGATGCCGGCTTCCTGGCACCAGCGCAACATCTCGGCGATCTTGACCGCACCCATCCGGTAGCCGACGCTGACGTCGTCGTATCCCAGGCTGCGCGCCCAGCGGCGGTTCCCGTCGCACAACACCGCGATGTGACGCGGCAACTCAGATCGCGAGGCGGCCAGACCCTGCCGCAGTCGCAGCTCGTACAGCCGGTACAACGGCTCCTTGATCCGCGGCGGGATGATCTCCACGGAATCCCACACTACTGTGACCGACACCAATTTCCGGCTGCCATTTCCGGCAATATCACGCCAAGTCTGACGGGGTTCTCTCAGCCAGTCCCGTTACCCTGAACGGAAGACACCAACGACCGACAAAGGCGGGGCAAGGGGACAGATGAGCAGCCAAACCAGCACGCTCACCAGTACACAACCGGAACCGGACGGCCCATCGCCGGCCAACGCGGCCCACCATATCGCCGAGGGCGTCGCCAAGGTTCTCAAGAAGCCGCGCTTCCGCGGCTGGATCCACGTGTACTCAGCGGGTGCCGCCGTGTTCGCCGGCGCATCGCTGGTCGCCGTGTCCTGGGCGCTGGATTCCACCAAGGCCGGCCTGGCGACGATGCTCTACACGTTCGCCACCATCATCATGTTCACCGTCAGCGCCACCTATCACCGGGTGACCTGGAAATCAGACACCGCCCGTATCTGGATGAAGCGGGCGGATCACTCGATGATCTTCATCTTCATCGCGGGCAGTTACACGCCGTTCGCGCTGCTGGCGCTGCCCGGCCACGACGGGCACGTCGTGCTGGCGATCGTGTGGGGAGGTGCGCTGGCCGGAGTCACGCTCAAGATGCTGTGGCCGACCGCTCCGCGCTGGGTGGGCGTGCCGCTCTACATCCTGCTGGGCTGGGTAGCGGTGTGGTACACGGGCTCGATCCTGCACAACGCCGGGGTCGCGGCCATGGTGCTGCTGTTCGTCGGTGGCGCCCTGTACAGCATCGGCGGGATTCTGTACGCGCTGAAGTGGCCGGACCCGTGGCCGTCGACCTTCGGATACCACGAGTTCTTCCACGCGTGCACCGCCGTCGCGGCGATCTGCCACTACATCGCGATGTGGTTCGTCGTTTTCTGACGCTTGGACGCGACGCCGATCGTGACACCACGTTCGGCGTGCGATCACCCTCAGAGTTGCGTCACATCCGCCGGTGACCAGTAGGCCTTCATCGCGGTGACCTTGCCGTCGGCATCGAAGACCATCGTCTCAATCGGTTCGATCCGCATTTTGTGGTCGCCGGCGGTGATCGTCAGCCGGAAATGGAATGCCGCCTCATTGCCCGAGACGCGCAGCGTCACCAACTCGCAGTCGCGCTGGACGCCCGTCACCGAGGAGTAGAAACCCTTGATGGCCTGGGTGCCGATGTGCACCTCGCCGCCCACTGGATCCTCGAGCGTGGCGTCGTCGGCGTAAAAAGCGGCCAGGTCTTCGGCGGTGCCGCTGGTAACCGTGGCGATGTAGCGGTTGACCGTATCGGTGATCGCTTGCGTCTTGTCAGCGGTGTTCGGCATGTGACGCACGCTACTACTCGGGAATTCCCAGGGCGGCGGCGAGTTGATCTGCGCTGGTCACCGGCAGGTCGCAGAGCCGGCCCCGGCACACGTAGGCCGCGTCGGCCCCGGCCACCAGGTCGCGTCCGGCCAGCAGCGACGACGAATCCCGGGCGCCCCCGACGACGATCGCCCCACCGGGAGCCAGCCGGCGGGCATCGGTGAGCAGCGGCGACGACGGGCCAGCGCATGCGACGGCGATTTGCAGCGGACCGCGCACCGCGGCCTCGGCAACCGCCAGCCAATGCCCGGCCGAGCGGGGGGCGCGCGCCAGCAGCACCGAATGCGCGTCCAGGGTGTCTCCGACCACCTGCAGATACCGCTCGGCCCGGTCGCCGTCAGCCAGGTGCGCGGCGGTGAGCAGCGCCTCGGCGATGGCCGACGCCCCGGACGGCGTCGCCCCGTCGAGCGGGTCGGCGGGCCGCAGTAGGAGTTGCTCGGCATCGTCGGCGGTGTCGAACCAGCGCCCGGGGCGCTCCGGGTCGCTGAAATGCCGGACCGCGGTGTCCAGCAGGCCGGTCGCTGCGGCGAGCCAGCCGTCGTCGGGGCTCAACTGGTACAGCGCCAGCAGGCCGGTCACCAGCATGGCGTGATCCTCCAGGATGGCGGCGCTGTCCCCAACCACCCCGCCCAGGCTGGCGCGCCGCAGCCGCCCATCGACCACATGCAGATTCAGCAGCGCGGTGGCGCAGCGCTGCGCGGCCTGCGCCAGCTCTGGGTCGTCGAGCGCCACACTGGCTTCGGCCAGTGCCGTGATCGCCAGACCGTTCCACGATGTCACCACTTTGTCGTCGCGTCCGGGCTGCGGCCGGGTCAACCGGGCGCCCAGCAACGCGGCCCGTACCCGGTCCAGACGCGCTGAGTCATCAGGGTCGCTGCGCAACTGCAGCACGGATGCGCCGTGCTCGAAGGTGCCCACCCGCGTCACTCCGTAAACCGTTGCCGCCCAACGGCCGTCGTCGACGCCCAGGACGTCGGTCAATTGCGCCGGGGTCCACACGTAGGTCGAGCCCTCGCGGCCGTCGGCGTCGGCGTCCAGGGAGGAGACGAACATATCGCCGTCGGCCAGGTCGTCGAGCAGGAACCGCGCGGTCTGTGCGGTGACCCGGCGGGCCAGCGGATCCCCGGACCGGCGGGCCCAGTGCGCGTAGCAGCGCAGCAACAGGGCGTTGTCGTACAGCATCTTCTCGAAGTGCGGCACCACCCAGGCGTTGTCGACGCTGTAGCGGGCGAAGCCACCGGCGAGTTGGTCGTACATCCCACCGCGCGCCATCGAGTGGCCTGCCCGCGACACCGCCTGCAATGCCTCGGATGACCCGGTGCGTTCGTAGCTGCGCAGCAGACCCTCGAGCAGGGCCGTCGGCGGGAACTTGGGCGCACCGCCGAATCCGCCGTGCACGGTGTCCTGATCGCGCAGTACCGCAGCGACGGCGTCGTCGCACACCTGCGGTGCGATCGCCGGTCCGCCACCGGGCAGACCCAACGCCATCGAACGCAACTCGCCGGCGATGTGGTCCGACGCCTGCTCCACCTCGCCACGGCGCTGCGCCCACGTCTCGGAGATGGCTGAAAGCAGTTGCAGGAAAGCGTCTTTGGGGTAGTAAGTACCGCAGAAGAACGGCCGCCCATCGGGAGTGAGGAAGCATGTCATCGGCCAGCCGCCCTGGCCGGTGAGCGCGACAGTGGCGTTCATGTAGACCGAGTCGATGTCCGGGCGCTCTTCGCGGTCCACCTTGACGCAGACGAACCCGGCGTTCATGACGGCGGCCACCTCGTCGTCCTCGAACGATTCGTGGGCCATCACGTGGCACCAGTGGCACGCGGCGTAGCCGATAGACAGCAGAACCGGCACGTCGCGTGCGGCCGCGTCGGCGAGTGCTTCCGGACTCCACTGCCGCCAATGCACCGGGTTATCGGCGTGCTGGCGCAGGTAGGGGCTGGTTGCCTGGCCGAGGGTGTTGGTCCCGGCCTGCTCAGCCGGGCTCATGGGCCGAGCCCGGGGGGCGGTTGCGGTCGGCCTCGGGGGCGGGGTCCTCGGCCGTGTCTACCGCGTCGGTGCCTTCGTCGGCGGCCTGATCCGGCTCGGGGTGCTGGCGATCGAACGACTCCGGCACCTTCTTCAGCTGCCTGTTCATCGAACGGACCAGGAACACGGTGGCGACGATCAGCAGGACGACCACCACCAGTCCGAGGGGACTGGCCTTGCCGAAATCCGGGCCGTTGTTCTTCGGTCCGGCAGCAATCACGCTGAGCAGAAAGTGATTCACCGTTCCTCGATCCCCTCGAACAGATCGGTCTCCGGCAGGCGAGCCGGTACCCGCGAGCGGGCCAGCTCGAACTCCTCCGTCGGCCACAGCCGCTCCTGCCATTCGATCGGCGCGGCGAAAAATTCGGCATTCGGGTCGATCTGAGTAGCATGCGCGATCAGGGCGTCGTCGCGTTGACCGAAGTACGCGGAGCACTCCACCCGGGTAGTCACCCGCTTCTCGAAATGGTCGTTCTGGGGCAGCCAGTGCTCGAGCCACTTCCCGAACGGACCCTCCTGCCCGTTCTTGGCGAATTCGTCCTGCAGCAGCTGCATCCGCGCCCGCAAGAAACCGTGCACGTAGTAGAGCTTGGACACCGACCATGGCTCCCCGGCGTCAGGAAACCGGCGATAATCGCCGGCCGCCTCGTACGCGCTGACCGACACCTCATGGCAGCGGATGTGGTCGGGGTGCGGGTAGCCGCCGTTCTCGTCGTAGGTGATCATCACGTGCGGCTGGAACTCCCGGACCACGCGCACCAACGCTTCGGTGGATTCTTCCAGCGGCACCAGGGCGAAGCAGCCTTCCGGCAGGGGCGGCGGCGGGTCGCCCTTGGGCAGGCCGGAGTCGATGAAGCCCAGCCAGTGGTGTTCCACCCCGAGAATCTCCGCGGCTTTGGCCATCTCGTCCCGGCGAATCTCGTGGATGTGGCCGTGCACGTCAGGCAGGTCCATGGCCGGGTTCAGGATCTCGCCGCGTTCCCCGCCGGTCAGCGTCACCACCATCACGCGATGGCCCTCGTCGGCGTAGCGCGCCAGCGTTGCGGCGCCCTTGCTGGATTCATCGTCGGGGTGGGCATGCACCGCCATCAATCGCAGTTTGCTCACGAGCTCCCTTGTATCTGTTATTCCGAGTCCGTCCGTTGGCCGCCCACCGACCCTGTGAGTGCCTCCTATACTTCCAGTTCTCTGTACCCCACAACTCCCGAGGGCATGACTGAGCACGTGACCGATGATTCTTTCTCCCGGCCCGAGGCACGTTACGGCCGCGATCGGCTGTCCCGCAGATCGCGGCGCCGCATCGTCATCGGCCTGACCGTGCTGGTCCTGGCTGCCGGGGTGGGAATCGCGAGCGTGGCCTATCGGCAGATCGGCGCCGCCCCGGTCAAAGGCACCCTGGCGGGTTACCAGTTGATCGACGACGAGACGGCGTCGGTGACCGTCAGCGTCTACCGCCGTGACCCTTCGCGTCCGGTGGACTGCATCGTGCGCGTCCGATCCAAGGACGGCAGCGAGACCGGCCGCCGAGAGGTGCTGGTGCCCCCGGCCGACCAGCAGACCGTGCAGGTGACCGCCACGCTGAAATCCAGCAAGCGTCCGGCCGTGGCGGACGTCTACGGCTGCGGGGCAGACGTGCCCGCGTATCTGCGGTCGCCGTGACCGCGGCAAAACGCCGAACTGCGGATATGTCGGTCATTTAGTGTTTGCGCGGTGGTAACATGGGTGAATGCACGGTCCTGCTTGGGACCGTGTATTGCTGCATTAGAGGCCGTGAGAAGCACGGAGTTGCAGCACCCGGGGTGGGGACCCGCAGACGCCCAACATCGGGACCACACTTTGCGCGGAACAACAATCACAAGGAGCGCCACGAGATGACGGACACTCAGGTGACCTGGTTGACCCAGGAATCACATGACCGACTCAAGGCCGAGCTCGACCAGTTGATCGCCAATCGCCCGGTCATCGCCGCCGAGATCAACGACCGCCGCGAAGAGGGTGACCTACGCGAGAACGGCGGGTATCACGCTGCCCGCGAGGAGCAGGGCCAGCAGGAGGCCCGCATTCGCCAGCTGCAGGATCTGCTCAACAACGCCAAGGTCGGCGAGGCTCCCAAGCAGTCGGGCGTCGCGCTGCCGGGTTCGGTGGTGAAGGTCTACTACAACGGCGACAAGGACGACAGCGAGACCTTTTTGATCGCTACCCGCCAGGAAGGCGTCAACGACGGCAAGCTCGAGGTCTACTCGCCGAACTCACCGCTGGGTGGTGCATTGATCGATGCCAAGGTCGGCGAGACGCGCAGCTATAAGGTGCCCAGCGGCAACACCGTCGAGGTGACGCTGGTCAGCGCGGAGCCCTACCACTCCTGAGGCTTGCGGCTGCACCGCCGAGTGTGCAGCCTGCGACGCATTTCCGGCGCGTCGCGTCGCCAGATTCCCAGTCGGCGAAAGTGTCAGCTCAGGGCCTGGCCCAGGTCGGCCAGCAGATCGGCGACATCCTCGATTCCGACCGACAGCCGCACCAGGTCGTCGGGAACTTCCAGCTGTGAGCCGGCGGTGGACGCGTGCGTCATCGCGCTGGGGTGCTCGATCAGCGACTCCACCCCGCCCAGTGACTCGGCCAGGATGAAGACGCTGGTTTGCGCGCACAGTTTCTCAGCGGCGGCGCGCCCGCCACGCATTCGCACCGAGACCATGCCGCCGAAGCCGCGCATCTGCCGGGCGGCGATCTCATGTCCGGGGTGGCTGGGCAGACCCGGATAGAGCACCGCGCTCACGGCGGGATGGCCCACCAGGAATTCCGCGACGGCCGCCGCGTTCTCGCTGTGCCGCTGCATCCGCAACACCAGCGTCTTGAGGCCGCGCAAGGTGAGGTAGGCGTCAAACGGGCCGGGCACCGCGCCGGCCCCGTTCTGCAGGAACGCGAACGCCCGGTCCAGTTCTTCGTCGTTGGTGACCAGTGCGCCGCCGACGACGTCGGAGTGGCCGCCGATGTACTTGGTGGTCGAATGCAGCACCACATCGGCACCCAACGTCAACGGCTGCTGGAGCGCGGGCGAAGCAAAAGTGTTGTCCACCAATACTTTTGCGGAGCTATCGGCGCCGATCTGGGCGATCCCGCTGATGTCGGCGATCGACAGCAGCGGGTTGGTGGGCGTCTCGACCCAGATCAATCGCGTCCGCGGCGTGGTCGCGGCGCGCACTGCGTCCAGGTCCGACAGCGCGACCGGTGTGTACGCGACGCCCCACTGCGTGAAGACCTTGTCGATCAGCCGGAAGGTGCCGCCGTAGGCGTCGTCGGGGATGACGACGTGGTCGCCGGGGCGCAGCAGCGCCCGCAGCGCGCAGTCGCTGGCCGCCATGCCGGAACTGAATGCCCGCCCGTAGGCGCCGTCCTCCACCGCCGCCAGCGACGCCTCCAGCGCGGAGCGGGTCGGGTTGCCGGTGCGGGCGTATTCGAACCCGCCGCGCAAGCCGCCCACGCCGTCCTGGGCGAAGGTGCTGCTGGCATAGATCGGCGCGTTGACGGCGCCGGTCGCCGGATCGGGACGGTAGCCGGAGTGGATGGCTTTGGTGGCAAGTCCTTGGAATGCGTGGTTCTCGCTCATCGACCGCCAGCCTAGTTGGCACCGGGGCGCCGTTGACTCTGCGGTGAGGGCGACGAAGTGCCAGTGGCCTCGGCCGTCAACGCAGACTCAACGTCACGGGACTGATCAGAGCGGCAGGCACACCGTCGTCATGATCTTGTCGGCCAGGGTCTGACGCTTGCTGTCCCACAGCGGGAACAGGAACCCGATGTAGCAGATGATCGCGTCGACGAAGTGCGCGAGCTGCCGCACCAGCGACATGCCGAACCCGAGTGGCTCTCCGGTGACCTCACTGACCACCTTGAACTTCAGGATCGACTTGCCGATGCTCGAGCCCGTCGTGCCCTGCCGATATCCGTAGTTCCAGACCACATACGCCAGGATCAGCAGCGACGCCAGGCCCTGCGCCAACACCCCGATGATCGAGCCCTGGGTGTAGCAGTACTGAGCGACGTCGTACTGGTTGACGCTGGTGACGCACGACTCCTCTTGCGTGAGCAGGTCGACCACCTGGGCGATGCCCAGGACGACGAGGATCGGCGCGTAGTCGATGAGGAACGCCAGGAAGCGGGTAAGCCAGGGCGTGTAGGCATCGGTCGCCAAACCCTTGACAGCGGGTCCCGGCGGCGGCGGCGCATATCCTCCGGCGGCCGGGGGTGGCGGCGGGTAGCCGCCCGCGGGCGGCGGCGGCGGAGGCGGCGGCGGGGTGGAGCCGCCGACGGACTGCGAGAAGTCGCCGCTGCTGCCCGGCGGAGGCGGCGCGGACGGCGGAAGGTGACCACCGGAGGGTGCAGCGCCGGACGAGCCAGGAGGCGGCGGTGGCGGCGGGTAAGACCCGCCGGCTGGCGGCTGATCGGTCATGAGGCAACCTTCCGGGCTTCCTAGAGCTGACTTTTGCTGAACTAAGCCGGATACAGTACCCCAGGCTCGAGAGCCACGTCACAGCCCCACTAGCGGCGTCGCGTCCCTTCGGACAGGAAGCCGAGCAGGTCGTAGCGGGTGATCACGCCGACCGGCTTGCCTTCCTCGACCACCATCAGGGCGTCCTGATCGCGCAACGCCTTTCCCGCCACGCTGACCAGTTCGCCGGCCCCGATCAGCCGCAGCGGCGGGCTCATGTGCTGCTTGACGGCGTCGGCCAGCTTGGCGCGGCCCTCGAACACCGCCGACAGCAGTTCGCGTTCCGAGACGCTGCCGGCGACTTCCCCTGCCATGACCGGCGGTTCCGCTCCCACCACCGGCATCTGCGAAACCCCGTACTCCCGCAAGATCCCGATGGCGTCCCGCACGGTCTCCGAGGGGTGCGTGTGCACCAGGTCGGGCAGCGCGCCAGACTTGCGGCGCAGGACGTCGCCGACCGTCGACTCCGCAGCCGTGCCGTCCAATCGGGTGCGCAGGAATCCGTAGGACGACATCCACGCGTCGTTGAAGATCTTCGCCATGTAGCCGCGACCGCCGTCCGGCAGCAGCACCACGATCAGTGCGTCCGGACCCGCGTGCTCGGCGACCTTGAGCGCCGCGACGACGGCCATCCCGCACGAGCCGCCGACCAGCATGGCCTCCTCGCGGGCCAGCCGCCGCGTCATCTCGAAGGAGTCCGAGTCCGAAACCGCGATGATCTCGTCGGGCACCGAAGGGTCGTAGGCGGCCGGCCAGAAGTCCTCGCCGACGCCCTCAACGAGGTAGGGCCGACCGGTGCCGCCGGAGTACACCGACCCCTCCGGATCGGCGCCGATGACGCGCACCCGCCCGTCGGACACCTCCTTGAGGTAGCGGCCGGCACCGGTGATCGTGCCGCCGGTACCGATGCCGGCGACGAAGTGGGTGACCTTGCCGTCAGTGTCGGCCCAGATCTCGGGGCCGGTGGTCGCGTAGTGGCTGGCCGGCCCCTCCGGGTTGGAGTACTGGTCCGGCTTCCAGGCGCCGTCGATCTCGCGGACCAACCGGTCGGACACGCTGTAGTAGCTGTCCGGGTCCTCGGGCGGCACCGCCGTCGGGCAGACGACAACCTCGGCGCCGTAGGCGCGCAACACATTCCGCTTGTCCTCGCCGACCTTGTCCGGGCAGACGAACACGCACTTGTAGCCGCGGCGCTGAGCCACCAGGGCCAGCCCGACGCCGGTGTTGCCCGACGTCGGCTCGACGATGGTGCCCCCGGGCCGCAACGCCCCGCTGGCTTCGGCGGCGTCGATCATCCGCTCGGCGATCCGGTCCTTGGAGCTGCCGCCGGGGTTGAGGTACTCGACCTTCGCGGCCACGATGCCCGCGCCTTCGGGGACGACGGAGTTCAGCCGAACCAGGGGCGTCCCGCCGATGAGGTCACTGAGGTGCTGAGCGATCCGCATGCGCCTATCGTCGCAGGCGCTGTAGCGCGGCCGCTTGGCGGCTTGGGCGGGTGCTAGCCGGTGGCCTCGCGGATGTACTCGCCGATCTGACGCAGTGAGCGCACGGCTTCCGGCAATAGCGGCCCGGCGACCTGGAAGTCGTGCACCTGACCCGGCCACACGCGCAATTCGGCGGGCACTCCGACCGCCGCGAGCCGGCTCGCCGCCAGCTGCGCGTCGTGCAGGAGCACCTCCGACCCGGACACGTGAATCAGCGTCCGCGGCAGGCCCGGCTCGATGTGATCCAGCGGCTCGTAGATCTCTTCCGGCTGACCGTTCACGGTGTTCTTCGCGGCACAGCTAGCAACCAAAGCGCCGAGCGCGTCGAAGGCTCTCGCGGGGAACATCGCGTCCGTTTTGATGTTGGGATGAGACTGCTTCGCTTCCTTTGCCAGCTGCAGCAGTGGCGAGATCGCGACGAGGGCTGCGGGCTCTTCTCCCTCCCGCAGCAGACGCTGCGCCAGAGACAGCGCAAGGTACCCGCCGGCTGAGTCGCCGCCCAGCACAATCTGGTCCGGGTCGTACCCCAGGAGCCGAAGCCACCGGTAACCGTCGTGGCAGTCGTCGAGCGCCATCCCGATTGAATGCTTGGGCATCAACCGATAGTTGACCACCAGAACTGGTGCGTCAGCGAACTTCGAGAGCGATTCGACCAATCGGCCGTGGGAGTTTGCTCCACAGGTCAGGAATGCCCCGCCGTGCAGGTACAGCACCACTCGCCGGGTGCCGTCGGCCGGCAGCACGCCTGTCGCGCGAACCAGCTGAGCAGACGCATTCGGCAAGGTCACCTCGGCCCTGACGGTGCTCGTGGCAGGTAGGAGCACGCGCGCGGCATGGTCAATGAGACCCCACGGCCAGGGAAGATGAGGAACATAGCTGCCGGCCGCCAGAACCGGCCGGATCGCCACACGCGAGGCCAGCGTGGCAAACCGGGCAGCAATGCTCGGGCCGGACTCGACAACTTCTACGGGAGCCCCGTCGCTGATCGCGAACCTGCGTGCTTCGAGTCTACGAGCCTTCAGCGCATCGCGCGGGCGAATGGCGACTCTAGGTGCGCCAGAGACCTTACTGGGTGCGGTCATGCTCAACACTTCCTACGCCGTTGTAGTCCGATACAGCATGCGACGAAGAAGCTGAGCTATCCGTTCAGCCAACCTCGCAGACTTAGCTTGACAGTCCTTTACCCACTCAACTTCCAAGTAATCGGTTTCGATACCACATCTGTTTCACACCGTAACCGGTTTGTTTGTCAGCTACCCCCGAAATCAGCACAACCGTCCTAAACTAATGCCCGTGGGCGTGCATGTGCCGCGGCGTTCGACGATCGCTTTGGCCACAGCGGGTGCACTCGCCTCGACAGGCTCGGCCTATCTGGGCGCACGCAACCTGCTGGTTGGTCAGGCGATGCATGTGCGCACCGTGATTCCGAAATCCTGGGAACCGCCCCCGCGCGCTGACGGCGTCTACAGCCGCGGTGGCGGCCCGGTGCAGAAGTGGCGGTACGGCACACCTTTCGATCTGCACATCATGATCTTCGGCGACTCGACGGCGACGGGTTACGGGTGCGCGACCGCCGAGGAGGTGCCCGGCGTGGTCATCGCCCGCAGGCTGGCCGAGCTGTCCGGACTACGAATCAGGCTGAGCACTAAAGCGATCGTCGGCGCCACGTCCAAGGGCGTCATGGGCCAGGTCGACGCGATGTTCGTAGCCGGGCCCCCGCCGGACGTCGCGGTCATCATGATCGGCGCCAACGACATCACCGCACTCAACGGCATCGGACCTTCGGCGCAACGACTCGGCATGTCCGTGCGCAGGCTGCGCAATCGGGGCGCGGTGGTGGTGGTCGGCACCTGCCCGGACTTCGGGCTCATCACCGCGATCCCGCAGCCGCTGCGTTCGCTGGCACGGACCCGTGGACTTCAACTCGCGCGCGCGCAGGCCGCCGCCGTCCGGGCGGCCGGCGGGGTGCCGGTGCCGCTGGCGCATCTGCTCGCCCCGAAGTTCCGCGAGATGCCCGAGCTGATGTTCTCCTCCGACCGCTATCACCCGTCGGCGGCCGGTTACGCCGAAGCGGCCGAACAGTTGTTGCTGACGCTGTGTGAAGCGCTCAGCGAGAAGATTCCCGCATTGGCGCCGCCGGCGGCGGTATCGGCCGCGGCACCCCGGCGGAGCATCGTGTCGCGGTTGTGGTCCCGCCCATCGCCGGTGCGCGTGACCGCCGCGGTCGCCACTGGGTAGGGCGCGTTAGGCTCGGCTTCGCACACGCCAATCGAGGAGCCGTCATGCCCGAAGCCGTCATCGTTTCCACTGCCCGCTCGCCGATCGGGCGCGCCATGAAAGGGTCGCTGATCAGCATCCGGCCCGACGATCTGGCCGCTCAGATGGTCCGCGCCGCGCTGGACAAGGTTCCCGCGCTCAACCCACACCAGATCGACGATCTGATCATGGGTTGCGGCCAGCCCGGCGGTGAGTCCGGCTTCAACATCGCGCGCGTTGTCGCGGTGGAACTCGGCTACGACTTCCTGCCCGGCACCACCGTCAACCGGTACTGCTCGTCCTCGCTGCAGACCACCCGGATGGCTTTCCACGCGATCAAGGCCGGCGAGGGCGACGTCTTCGTCTCCGCCGGGGTGGAGACGGTGTCCCGGTTCGGCAAGGGCAATGCCGACGGCTGGCCGGACACCAAGAACCCGCTGTACGACGCCGCTCAGGAACGCACCAATGCCGCGGCGGCGGGAGCCGACGAGTGGCATGACCCCCGGGCGGACGGCAATCTGCCCGACATCTACATCGCCATGGGCCAGACTGCCGAGAATGTCGCACTGCTGACCGGCATTTCGCGGGAGGACCAGGACCACTGGGGCGTTCGCAGTCAGAACCGCGCCGAGGAAGCGATCAAGAGCGGCTTCTTCGAGCGCGAGATCACGCCGGTCACGCTGCCCGACGGCACGACGGTCAGCACCGATGACGGGCCGCGGGCGGGCACCTCGTACGAGAAAATCAGCCAGCTCAAGCCCGTGTTCCGCCCCAACGGCACGGTGACCGCAGGCAACGCCTGCCCGTTGAACGACGGCGCCGCGGCGGTGGTGATCACCAGCGATGTCAAGGCCAAGGAGCTGGGGTTGAAGCCGCTGGCGCGCATCGTGTCCACCGGCGTCAGCGGGCTGTCGCCGGAGATCATGGGCCTGGGCCCGATCGAGGCCACCAAGCAGGCGCTGTCCCGGGCCGGCATGTCGGTGGGCGACATCGACCTGTTCGAGATCAACGAGGCCTTCGCGGTGCAGGTGCTCGGGTCGGCGCGCGAGCTGGGTATCGACGAGGACAAGCTGAATGTCTCGGGCGGCGCGATCGCTCTGGGCCACCCGTTCGGTATGACCGGGGCCCGCATCACCGCCACGCTGCTCAACAACCTGACCACGCACGACAAGACCTTTGGCGTGGAGACCATGTGTGTCGGTGGTGGTCAGGGTATGGCGATGGTGATCGAGCGGCTCTCCTGACGTTTCGCACATTGGGCCTGCGCTGAGGGCGGCGGCCACTCGAGGTTTGTCGCCCTCACCGCAGACGCAGTTCCGGTGCGGGCGCCCTGGCGCTGACCCTGCGCTGAGGGCGGCGGCCACTTGAGGTATGCCGCCCTCACCGCAGAACCAACTCTGGCGCTGGCGTATTCGGCGCTGACCCTGCGCTCAGGGCGACGGCCACTCGAGGTTTGTCACCCTCACCGCAGACCCAACCGCGCTGTCAGTGCCAAGCACCACCATGGCGGCATGAACAGCGCGCAACAACCTTTTATTGGCAGTGAGGCGCTGGCCAACGGCATCCTGACACGGCACGAGCTGCGCACCTACTACCGCGCGATCATGCCGAACGTCTACCTGGACAAGCGGGTCGAGCCGACGTTGATACAACGCACCGTGGCGGCGTGGTTGTGGTCTGGGCGACAAGCGGTGGTTGCCGGCGCCTCCGCAT
Organism: Mycobacterium sp.; assembly: GCA_003987775.1. Classification (GTDB taxonomy): domain Bacteria; phylum Actinomycetota; class Actinomycetes; order Mycobacteriales; family Mycobacteriaceae; genus Mycobacterium. The sequence continues at coordinate 56,784 of RXJD01000087.1, read as the reverse complement.
CAGCGATACACGGATCCAAGTGGGTCGATGATGCGGCTGCCATCGAATTGATCTGGCGCAACGCAAGGGCACCGCAGCGCGTCATCACCCGAGACGAGCTTCTGTTGGAAGGCGAAACCCAACTAATCAAGGGTATTTCGGTGACGACGCCAGAGCGCACGGCATTCGACGTCGGCCGGCGCGGCCCGTTGGTCCGCGCCGTTGCCAATCTCGACGCGCTGGCGGCCGCGACAGATTTCAAGGTGCCCGACGTCGGCGACTTGGCAGCCGGCCATCGACACGTACGGGGTTTGCGCCAACTGGAAGCCGCACTGCAACTGGTCGATGCAGGTGCCCAATCGCCCAAGGAGACTTGGCTGCGCTTGCTGTTGATAAGGGCGGGTTTTCCCCAGCCTCGGAAACAGATTCCGCTGATGAACCAGCACGGTATTCCTCGCTACTTCCTGGATATGGGTTGGGAGGACGTCATGCTGGCTGTCGAATACGACGGCGACCAGCACTGGACCGATCCAGCGCAGTACGCGCGCGACGTCGATCGGCAGGAGTACATCGCCAGCATTGGCTGGACAGTCGTCCGCGTAGTTAGCAGACACCGTCCCGGCGACGTGATCCGACGAGTCCAGAGCGCGTGGGACGCCCGAACGCGAGGTCGACTCTGCGCGTAAGGCGACAACGCGCGAGTGACCGCCACCCTCAACGCAGACCCAACGCCAAGGAGCGGGCCAAGAGCGCTCGCCGAACGCGCCTGCCGAGCGCCCACCACCCACACCGTTGACTCTGCGTTCACGGCGACAAACCGCGAGTAAGAACCACCCCCAACGCAGGCTCAACCCAACACCGCACGCGCCCAACCAACACCGCACGCGGACTCAATCCAGCCCCGCGAGACCCAACCCATCAGCGCGCAGGCCCCCCGCAAAAGGAAAAGCCGGCACACCGAAACGGTGTGCCGGCTTGCCCGTCGAGGGATTAGTCGTTCTGCAGATAACTCAGCAGACGCAGGATCTCCAGGTACAGCCAGACCAGGGTCACGGTCAGGCCAAGGGCGATGCCCCACGCGGCCTTCTCCGGCGCGCCCGCGCGGATCATCTGGTCCGCCGCATCGAAGTCGATGAGGAAGCTGAAGGCCGCGATACCGATGCACACCAGCGAGAAGATGATCCCGATCGGCCCGGCACTGCGCAGGCCCAGACCTTCGCCGCCGCCGACGTGGAACAGCGCCAGGACGAAGTTGCCGAGCATCAGCACCAGCACACCGAACATCGCGGCGACCAGCATCCGGGTGAACTTGGGCGTCACGCGAATGGCGCCGGTCTTGTAGACGACCAGCATCCCGAAGAACACTCCGAGGGTGCCCAGTACCGCCTCGCCGATCAGCATCCCGGCATTGGCCGAACCCACCGAGAAGTTCGCGAGCAGGAACGAGATGGCACCCAGGAACAGGCCCTCAAGCGCGGCGTAGCTCAGCACGATCGCCGGGTTGTCCTGCTTGCGGCCGAACGTGGCGATCAGCACCAGAGCCAACCCGCCGAACGCGCCGACCATGGTCAGCGGCATCGCCAGGCTCAGGTTGGTCGCCACCAGGAAGTAGGAGACGATCGCCGTGGTCGACAGCATGGCCAGCGTCAAGCCGGTCTTGGTGACGACGTCGTCGATGGTCAGCGGGCGCGAGACGCGAGCCTCACGTCCCTGCTGGTAGGGAGCGTAGGGGTCGGCCGGATAGCCCGACTGCACGCCGGGGCCGAATTGCGCGTATCCGCCCGCCTGCTTCGGCAGCGAACGAAATACCGGGTTACTTGTCTCCCGCACCGTCGGATCCTCTCTAAAATTTCTGTGGCTTCGAACGTGCGAACAATCGATCAACGAGTGGTGGTCCGCCCGAGTTCCCGGCGGAGCTGGCGTTTCGTATTCAGTCAGGGACCCGTATAGCTCGTCCGGATCACCCTAAACCTTAGACCCGCGGAGATCCGCGAGCGAGTAACGATCTAGATTGCTCGTCAAACTCATGGCCACGTCGGCCCGAGTGGTGGAGCGGATTGCGGCGAGGGGAGACAAGCGCATGACCGGGGTCGTCGAGGGGGCCGTAACAGGGGAATCCGACGAAGTCCTGACCCGCGTTGTCGACGGCGTCGGCTACGTGACCCTCAACCGGCCCAAGGCAATCAATTCGCTGAACCAGACCATGGTGGACCTGCTCAGCACCGTGCTCGTCAGGTGGGGACGCGACGACGCGGTGCGTGCGGTGCTGCTGACCGGGGCCGGCGAGCGCGGACTGTGCGCCGGCGGCGACGTGGTGGCCATCTATCACAGCGCGCGCAAGGACGGGGTCGACGCCCGCCGATTCTGGCGCGACGAGTATCTGATGAACGGTCTGATCGGCCGGTTCACCAAGCCGTACGTGGCGGTGATGGACGGAATCGTGATGGGCGGCGGCGTCGGCGTCAGCGCACACGCCAACACCCGCGTGGTAACCGACACTTCGAAGGTCGCGATGCCCGAGGTGGGCATCGGCTTCATCCCCGACGTCGGCGGGGCGTACCTGCTGTCCCGCGCGCCCGGAAAATTGGGCTTGCACGCCGCACTCACCGGCGCGCCGTTCAACGGCGCCGACGCCATCGCGCTGGGATTCGCCGATCACTACGTACCCCACAGCGAACTCGACGCGTTCACCGCAGCCGTCGCGACCAACGGGGTCGAAGGTGCACTCGCCCGACACGCAACAGAACCGCCGCCGAGCGAGCTTGCCGCACAACGAGAGTGGATCGACGAGTGCTACTCGGCCGACAGCGTGGTCGACATCGTGGCGGCATTGCAAAACCACGATGCCGAGCCGGCCAACGCAGCCGCCAAGCTCATCGGCACCCGCTCCCCCGTGGCCTTGTCGGTGACCTTCGAGGCGGTGCGGCGCGCCGCCGATCTGGAAACGCTGGAAGACGTTCTGGTGCAGGACTATCGAGTCTCAAGCGCTTCGCTACGTTCACACGACCTGGTGGAAGGGATCCGGGCACAGCTGGTGGACAAAGACCGAAACCCCAAGTGGTCACCGGCATCGCTGGCCGAGGTCACCGTGGCCGACGTTGCCGGATATTTCGCGCCCGTCGACGACGACCTGAAGTTCTAGAGAGGTAAACCATGGCGTACGAAACCATTCTCGTCGAACGCGAAGAGCGGGTCGGCATCATCACACTCAACCGGCCCAAGGCACTCAACGCCCTCAACAGCCAGGTGATGAATGAAGTCACCAGCGCTGCAACAGAATTGGACCAAGATCCAGCCATCGGGGCAATCATCATCACCGGCTCGGAAAAGGCGTTCGCCGCTGGGGCGGACATCAAGGAGATGGCCGGGCTGACGTTCGCCGACGCCTTCGGCGCCGATTTCTTCGCTCTCTGGGGCAAGTTGTCCGCCGTGCGCACCCCGACCATCGCGGCGGTCGCCGGGTACGCCCTCGGTGGCGGCTGCGAGCTGGCGATGATGTGCGACCTCCTGATCGCCGCTGATACAGCGAAATTCGGCCAGCCGGAGATCAAACTCGGTGTGATTCCCGGGATGGGCGGCTCGCAGCGACTGACCCGGGCCATCGGCAAGGCCAAGGCGATGGACCTCATTCTGACCGGCCGCACCATCGATGCCGCGGAAGCCGAACGCAGCGGCCTTGTTTCGCGGCTGGTGCCGGCCGACGACCTGCTCACCGAGGCGAAGGCCGCCGCCAAAACCATCTCGCAGATGTCGCTGCCGTCGGCTCAGATGGCCAAGGAGGCCGTGAACCGGGCATTCGAATCGACACTGGCCGAAGGACTTCTCTACGAGCGCCGGCTCTTCCACTCGACCTTCGCCACCGACGACCAGACCGAGGGCATGACGGCCTTCATCGAAAAGCGCCCACCCGACTTCACCCACCGATGAGCACTTCCCCGGCCGCGGAGACCACCGACGAGCACGCACCGGAACCCACCAAACCCGCGGAGAACGCACCTTGGTGGCACCGGTACCGCGGCCGCTGGTGGGTCCGCCACTACACCTACACCGGGACCCTGTTCGGCTTGATTTTCGTCTGGTTGTCGCTCACGCCGTCACTGCTGCCCCGCGGTCCCCTGTTCCAGGGGGTGGTCAGTGGCTGCTCGGGTGCCATCGGGTACGGCCTGGGTGTGTTCGCCGTGTGGCTGGTCCGGTACATGCGGTCACAGAACACCAGTCCTCCTGCGCCGCCATGGGTTTGGCCGCCGCTGATCGTGGTCGGCGCAATCGGGGTAGTCGTCATGGCGATCCGCTTCCACGTGTGGCAGGACCACGTGCGCGACATGATGGGTGTCGAGCACCTGAAGTGGTATGACTATCCGCTCACCGCGGTGCTCGGGGTGATCGTGCTGTTCTCGCTGGTCGAGATCGGCCAGCTCATCCGTCGGCTGGTCATTGTTCTTGTCCGACAAGTAGATCGGATCGCGCCCTTCCGGGTGTCGGCGACCATCGTGGTGATCGGGCTAATCGTGCTGACGATCACCTTGCTCAACGGTGTCGTCCTCAAATTCGCCATGCGTTCCATGAACGGCAGCTTCGCCGCGGTCAACAACGAAATGGACCCTGGCTTCAGTCCACCCAAGTCCAAACTGCGCTCGGGCGGACCGGAATCACTGGTGTCCTGGGAGTCGCTGGGCCATCAAGGCCGCATCTTCGTCGAGGGTGGGCCTGCGGTCAGCAAATTGAGCGCGTTCAACGGCAGCCCGGCCGTCGAACCGATCCGGGCCTACGCCGGCCTGAAATCCGCCGAAGACATCGACGCGACCGCCGAACTCGCTGCCCGGGAGTTGTTGCGCACCGGCGGATTACAGCGCGCGGTGGTCGCGGTGGCAACCACCACCGGAACCGGCTGGATCAACGAAGCGGAAGCCTCCGCGCTGGAGTACATGTACAACGGCAACACCGCGATCGTGAGCATGCAGTACTCCTTCCTGCCCAGCTGGCTGTCGTTCCTGGTGGACAAGGAGAACGCCCGGCACGCCGGGCAGGCGCTGTTCGAAGCCGTCGACAGGCTGATCCGGCAGATGCCGGAGTTCAAGCGGCCCAAGCTCGTCGTCTTCGGCGAGAGCCTTGGTTCGTTCGGTGGTGAGGCGCCGTTCATGAGCATCAACAACGTTCTGGCCCGCACCGACGGCGCCCTGTTCAGCGGGCCGACGTTCAACAACACCATCTGGACTCAATTGACCGCCAACCGCGACAGCGGTTCGCCGGAGTGGTTGCCGATCTACGACGACGGCCGCAACGTACGATTCGTGGCCCGACCGGAGAATCTGGACCGCCCCCAGGCGGCCTGGAATCACCCGCGGGTGGTCTATCTGCAGCACGCATCCGACCCGATCGCCTGGTGGACCCCCGACCTGTTGTTCAGCAAGCCGGACTGGCTACGCGAGAAGCGTGGCTACGACGTGGTGCCCGAGATGCGCTGGTTTCCGTTGGTGACGTTCCTGCAGGTGTCGGCCGACATGGCAGTCGCCGTCGACGTGCCCGACGGACACGGTCACCGCTACGTCGCCAATTGCGCGGACGGGTGGGCCGCGGTGCTGTCGCCGCCAGGCTGGACGTCCGACAAGACCGCGAAGCTGCGTCCGCTGCTGCATGCCGATTCCACCGCGGGCACCTCGGGATAGCTCTCGGGAGAAGCTGAGCGGAATTGACGGCGCTGGTGATCCCACCACCGGAACCGGAGGGCTCGTGCTAGGTCAGGACGGGCTCACGGGCCTGCAATAGCCGTGCGGTCTCGGCCAGCACATCCGCGGCGACCAGCGCGTGGTACCCCCCCACCACGTCCGTCGCCCGGTACAACCCGAGATCCAGCAGCGCGGCCGCGGCCAGGCTCGAGGTGTATCCCTCCGAACACAGGATCACCCACTCGACGTCGTCGTCGGCAGCCTGTGGCAGCCGGGCCTCACTGGTCGGGTCGCAGCGCCATTCCAGCACGTTTCGCTCGATCACCAGCGCTCCGGGCACCTCGCCCTCGCGGGCACGCTGGGCGGCCGGCCTGATGTCCACCAGCAACGCTCCGCGCCGCACCGCCTCCGGTACCTGCTCGGCCGGCAGCCGCTGGTAGCGCTCACGCGCGGCCTGAAGAATCCGGTCAATCCTGCTCATCACGGTCCTTCGGGTTGATCGGTCAGTTCGGTGCGCTGCCGGCGCAGCGTATTGCGTTCGGTCACGTCGTAGTACGACATCGCGGTCAGCGGCGGTGAGTAGGCGTGCACACTCAACGTCGGCTGCACCGGCGCCGGGCTCGTGACGGACACTGCAGCAGGGCGTGGCGCCCACACCACATCGTGCACCCACCCCAGCGGAAACCCTGCCTGGTCACCGGCATCCAGTCGGCGACGGCGCAATCGCAGTCCGTCCCAGCGGAATTCGTTGAGCGAACCGGACAGCACGGTCAGCGCCCCGAGGGATCCACCGTGATCGTGTAATTCGGTGGCGTGACCCGGAACCCAGCTGATCAACCAGATGTCGAGCTCGTCGTCGCCGTGGATGCGGGTGAACCAGCGCTCGTTCTCCGGCACACCGCCGTCAGGCAGCAGATGGTCGCAGCGCCCGCTCAGCACGTCGTCGGCAGCCAGGTCGGTGGCGTGCAGCAGATCCGGAACCCGCAGCCGGGTCGGTCCCGAGTGGGGAATAGTCGGCCTGAGGTAGGGGCGAGCGAGCGCAGAAGTCATCGAAGAACTCCGGTGTGTGAAAGGAACAGGGCAAGCGGCGGCGCGTCAGGGCCGACAACACTCGCAAGAGAACCGTTCCGTCACGCAGTCAGTGTTGCATAGATTGGGACTTGTGCGCGCACACCGACGATGGGGATCCTTGCTCGCCGCGCTCGCGTGCCTAACGGCCGTCGCCGGGTGCGCGCACGGCGGGAGTGGCGGCAGAACGACGTCCTCGCCGGCCGGCTCGTCGACCGCGACCAGTTTGCTGCCGGCAGGCGCCATCGGCGTCTCCCCCGGCGGCGTGACCACCCGGGTGGACGCTCCGGCCGAGTCCACCGAGGAAGAATATTTCCAGGCCTGCCATGCCGCCAAGGAGTGGATGGACGCCCAGGGCGGCACTGGCGAGGCGCAGATCGAGCCGTACCTGGCGATGGTGCAGGCGACCGGCCCCGGCTTTGCGGGTAGCTGGAACAAGCGCTGGGCGGAACTGGGCCCGGAACGTCAGGCAGCGGTGATCGTCGCGGCGCAGGCTGCCGGCCGGGGCGAGTGCGGCTGACGGTTCCCACCACCGGTGTGGCAATTCGGATCAGGCCTGAGCAAAACCGTCAGCCGGTTCGGCGGGGCACCCCGTCACCAAGCACAATGATGGGATGTCCGGACCAATACCCCTGCGCCCCCGCGCGTCCTCAGGAAGTCGCGTCGCGTTGGCACTGGGCAGTGGCGGTGCCCGCGGCTACGCCCACATCGGCGTGATCCAGGAGCTGCAGGAGCGGGGCTACGAAATCGTCGGCATCGCCGGATCGTCGATGGGTGCGCTGGTGGGCGGGGTCCAGGCGGCCGGACGTCTCACCGAACTCGCCGATTGGGCCCAATCGCTCACGCAGCGCACCATTCTCCGGTTGCTCGACCCGTCACTCACCGCGGCCGGTGTGCTGCGGGCGGAAAAGATCCTGGACGCGGTCCGCGACATCCTCGGCCCGGTCACGATCGAAGAGCTGGCGGTCCCCTACACCGCGGTGGCCACCGACCTGCTGGCCGGCAAGTCGGTGTGGTTCCAGCGCGGCCCGGTGGACGAGGCCATCCGCGCCTCGATCGCGATCCCGGGTGTGATCGCGCCGCATGAGGTGGGCGGGCGCCTGCTCGCCGATGGAGGCATCCTCGATCCGCTGCCGATGGCTCCGATCGCGGCCATCAACGCCGATCTGACCATCGCGGTCAGCCTCAACGGCAGCGAACCGGGGGCCACCCGCGACGCCGAACCGGGTATGACCGCCGAGTGGCTGAACCGCATGCTGCGCAGCACCACCGCGCTGCTCGACACCAGTGCGGCCAAGTCGCTGCTGGATCGGCCTACCGCGCGGGCGGTGCTGAGCCGATTCGGAGCCTCGATCCCGGATTCCGATGACTGGTCAGACAATGACGAGGACGACGCCGACGAGGTGCCCGAGGTGCCGAAGCTCGGCGGCTTCGAGGTGATGAACCGGACGATTGACATCGCCCAATCGGCGCTGGCCCGCCACACGCTGGCGGCCTACCCGCCGGATCTGCTCATCGAGGTGCCACGGACCACGTGCCGAAGCCTGGAATTCCACCGCGCGGTCGAAGTCATCGGTGTGGGAAGGACTTTGGCCGCCCGCGCGTTGGACGCATTCGAGAACGCCGGCACCGAGGAAGCCGAGGCACCGGCAATCGAGGGCTGACAGTCCCGGATAACAGCGCGAACGCCGACAGATCAGACGCCGATGATCAGACGTCGAGAAAACGCGCGACGGCCTCTGCTTCCCGGCGTCCCTGTGCACGCCCGGCCTGAGCCGAGCCGATCCGGCAGCGCGGATCGAGGGGGTTGGCGCCGAACGCCGCGAGTGATGCGTCGTCGGCGAAGACGCTGAACGTATCCCCGGCGAACGCCGCGATCTCACCGGCGGGACCGGGGCCGAAAGGTGACGGGGTATCGACGCCGGAAGGGACCAGCACCACGGCAACGTCGCAGTCGCCGGCGACCTCGATGTTGACCGAGCTGTTCACCCCGCCATCCATATACCGCCGGCCGGCGATCGTCACCGGCGGCCACGCCCCCGGCACCGCGCAACTGGCCGCCACCGCATCGACCAACCCGACCCCGCAGTGCCGATCGAAGACCACCAATTCCCCTGTCGCCGTGTCGATTGCGACGATTCGCACGGCACGGTCCGGCCACTCGTGCGAGGGCAGGCGTTGCTCGATCACCGCACGCCGCACCGATTCCGGCACGGTGTCGGTGGCCAGCGCCACGGCACCGATCCGCTGCAGGCGGCCCCGGGTCCGGTCCCAGCCAGGGGTGCGGGGTTCACGCAGCGCGTCCAGGAACAGTTCGGTGATCGTGTCGATGTCGACACCGGGGTCGATCTCGGCCGAATTCTCGGCGACCTGGCGGTCGTACAGCGATTCCAGCGAGCAGCCGCTGCTGATCTGCGCCGCGACCGTCGAACCCGCGGAGGTGCCGACCAGGACGTTGGACTCCACCAGGCGTTGCGCCGCCGCCGGTGATTCATCGGAGATACCGCGCAAAATACCTGTCTCCCAGGCGATTCCCGCCACGCCGCCGCCGGCCAGCACCAGCGCTCGTCGGGCCGTCACGGTCGGTGCCGCGTTCCGGGGAGGGCGTGCTGGGCACGGAAGACCGGCTGACTCAGATCGTCTCTGCGCACCAGGTGCCGGGGCGGATCGGGAAGCACCATGGTGCGGTTGATGTTCAGACCCGCGTTGACGTAGATCAACTCCCCGGGCTCGAGAAGACACCAACGCGTGTCGTCGTCCATCGGTTCGGTCGCGAACACCACCGAGGAGCGTTCGGTAAGTGTCGGGCTCTGCGCGTGAATCCTGCTGGTGCTCATATCGAAATCGGGGACCCCGTCAACCCGCCGGTCCAGCATGAACAGCTGATGGGTGTCCGGGTAGCGCAATGCCCACATCTGCGTTCCCATGCACAACAGGATGTTGACGGCGTAGACGGGCACGTTGTCGGCGAGCCAGCTGACGGCGTCCACGATTCCGGCCGATACGTCGCCGCCGTGCGCGCGAATGCCCGCGGTGATCAATGCGAACACCCGCTCGGAATCGGTCTGTCCCAGTACCAGATCGAAGGTGCCGAGCTCACGAAGCCGGTCTTCGACGACGTCGAGACCCTCGATCATCCCGTTGTGCGCGAAGATCCGGCCGTCCTGCAGGAACGGGTGGGTGTTGCGCACATCGAGCGATCCCGTCGTGGCGTAGCGAACGTGGGCGATGAAGGTGGTGCCGTCCAGCTGATGCGCTTCGGTGGCGAACGTCGCGTCCTGCCAGGCCGCTATCGGCTCCTTGTACAACTGCGGCCGGCCGTGCTCGTCGAACACCCCCAGGCCCGTGCCGTCGGGATTCTTGCGGCTCTGCCGGGCAAGACTGTCCGGCGCCTCGAGCAACCAGAACGTCGCGGCCACGACTTCCGTCCCGGCATGTAGGCCGAAGAGTCGACACATGGGTCAGTCGGTCACCAGTTGCGCGGAGAGCTTTTCGAGCACCACCCGCGCATACCCTTTCCACATCTTTCCGAACACCGGCAGCAGGGGCGCCGAGGCCGACGACTTCGGGTGCAGCGTCCACTGCCAGCTCACCCGGGTACCCGTGCCGGCGGGCGCGAATGACCAGACGCCGTCCACCGAGCTCACCAGCGTGGCCAGCGGTCCGCTGATGTCCGACAGGGTGTACCCGAAAGACCGCGGCGGGTCGACGGTGGTCAGCCGCTCTTTCACCCGGCCCCCGCCCACCATGAGGATGGTGCGGGTCTGGCCGGGCGCATCCCAGTCGCCGACCTGGTCCCGTACCTCTTTGATGGGCGGAATGATTCCGTACCACTGGGCGCAGATGACCGGCAGCGATATGGGCAGCGTCTGGGCGAACGCGTCCTCGACCGAGATGGGGATGGCGCGTGACTGCTGGACTACGACGGACTTCGGCATCAGATCCCCTCGTGGCGTGACAACCGGGGCGCGGCCCGGCCGGTGATGAGCGGCAGGTCGAAAAAGCTCTGGATTCCCGCCGGAGCTGCGCAGGTGGCCGGAACCGCGTTGACGCAGTGCGCCGCGGTCGCGACGACACCGGGATTGCTGACCAGCCCGGCCTGCACGCTCTCCGGCTGCCATCCCTTGATGGTGACGAAGGTGTCCGGGTTACCCCGCACCTCGATCTCGTACCGCTCCCCTGCCGGCCCGAAAGACCATGGCGGATCGAGGTTTTCCTCACCCATCAGCCAGTTCACGGTGATCTGGACGACTGGGGTGTCGCCGACGAGCGCCTCCCAGTGGAAGCGGCGTCCCGCGACCTGACCGGGTTCGATCATCCCGATCGGTGAGTCGATGGGCGCGGTCGCGACGGCCACCTCTTGCGTCGCGCGGATCTCCGGATCGGCGGCGAAGCCGATTTTGTCGACGCACAGCCGCACCGACTGGAAGAAGCCGCCGTTCAGCAACTTCTGCATCGGTCCGGTCAGCGCGCTGTCCGGGGTCCCGCCGAATCCCATCACGTAGCGCAGCACATCCGGTGCGCCGTAGGTACGCAGATCGGAGAACTCCTCGGCGCGAACAAACGTCACGCCGGTGGACATCACCGAGAGCAGCAGCGGAAACAGCTCCGTGGCCGCACCGGGTCCGATTCCGGCACCGTGCAGCGTGGTGTTGCCTGCCTGGGCGGCGACTTCCAGTGGAGCGCCTTCTTTTTCGGTCGGATAGAACCAGCCGAGTGGGGTGACGACGTTCTTGCCCGAACGCAGCAGCGCCGCCACTTCGTCGACGCTGGGCAATAACGGCGCGTAGATCACCGCGTCGGCATCGAGCCTCAGGATGTCGTCGATGTCGGCGGTCGCGGTGACGCCCAGCGCCGGCCCGCCGATGATCTCGCCGACGTCTTTGCCGCTCTTGGCATCTGAATGCACCCAACAACCGACGAGTTCGAGTTCGGGATGCTCGAGGATCCCTTTGATCGCGGCCACTCCGACCGATCCGGTTGCCCACTGGACGACCCGCAGGCTCATGGTGCTGGTCCCCTCTCCCTCGCGAGCAGACACAAAATCGCGTGTTTCGGGCCTCGGAAGTGCGAGTTTGTGCCTGCTCGCGATCAGTCGATCAGTCGCTCAGTCGTGCGCTTCGACGACCTCGTAGTCCCCGTCGTTGTAACGCGACCGGATGGTCTTCTTGTCGTACTTGCCCACACTGGTGCGCGGAACCTCGTCCGCAAACGCCCACCGCTCGGGCAACCACCAGCGAACCACTTTGTCTCCCAGAAACTTTCGCAGATCCGACGCTTGCACGTCGGCTCCTTCCCGGGTGACGACGACGGCCAGCGGCCGTTCCTGCCAGCGCTCGTCGGGCACCCCCACGACCGCGGCCTCGACCACATCGGGATGACCGATCAGGCAGTTCTCCAACTCCACCGATGAGATCCACTCCCCGCCGGACTTGATCACATCCTTGGCGCGATCGGTCAGCGTGATGAAGCCCTGCTCGTCGATGCGCCCCACGTCGCCGGTGCGCAACCAGCCGGAATCGAACTTCGACTCGTCATAACCTTGGTAGTAGGCGCCGGTGATCCACGGACCCCGCACCTCCACCTCGCCGACGGCCTTACCGTCGTTGGGCAGCACCTTGCCGTCGTCGTCGACGATCCGGGTCTCCACGCCGCACACCGGCTGCCCTTGGGTCACCCGGAATGCCCAGTGCTGGTCGTCCGGGGTGCCCGGCGGCGGCCAGGCCATGGTGGCCAGCGGTGAGGTCTCGGTCATCCCCCACAGCTGCCGGATCTGCACGCCGTGTTTGTCCTCGAAGGTGCGCATCAGCGATTCCGGAACGGCGGAGCCGCCGCAGGCGACCATCTTCAGCGACGACATGTCGTGCCCGGGCTCCTTGTCCAGGTAGTGCATGACGTCGTTCCAGATGGTCGGCACCGCACCGGCCCTGGTGGGACGCAGCGTCTCGACCATGTCGACCAGCGACCGGGCGTCCAGATGACGGTCGGGCAGCACCAGGTCGGCCCCGGCCATCAAGGCCGCGTACGGCAGGCCCCAGGCGTTGGCATGAAACATCGGCACGATCGGCAGCACCCGGTCGCTGGAACCCACCCCGATACCGTTGACGGTGCAGGCCGCCATGGAATGCAGGAAACTCGAACGGTGGCTGTAGACAACGCCTTTCGGGTTACCGGTGGTGCCGCTGGTGTAACACATGGCGGCCGCGGAGTTCTCCTCGATCGTCGGCCAGTCGAATTCGGTTGATTCGCCGTCGATCAGCTCGTGATAGCGCACCACCGTCTTGCCGCCGTCCTGCAGCGGCGTGATGTCGCCGTCGCCGACCGCGACCACGGTGTGCACGGTCTCGAGTTCGGCCAGCACCGGCCCGAGCAATTTGGCCAGGGACACGTCGACCAGCACCACCTGGTCCTCGGCTTCATTGGCCACATAGGCGATCTGGTGTGGGAACAACCGGATGTTGAGGGTGTGCAGCACCGCGCCCATCGAGGGGACCGCCAGATAGGTCGCCAGGTGCTCGGCGTTGTTCCACATAAAGGTGGCCACCCGCTGATCGCCGGTGACGCCGAGGCCGCGCAGCGCATTCGCGAGTTGGGCAGCCTGCTGTCCCAGTTCGCGATAGGTGATGCTGCGGTAGCCGTCACCGGTCGCGGTAATGACCTCGCGCAGTCCGTGGACTCCGCAGCCGTGCCGCATGATCGCGGTGATCGTCAGCGGAAATTCCTGCATCGTGCTGTACATCGATGTACCGCCTCACGCGTCTCGGCGCAGCACCGCCTGTCGGTTCCCGTGGCCGAATGCTATCGCCGCGGCGCGGGCTCGCGAACGTCGGGCCGACGCGCGGCCGGTGTCAGACGAGGGCGGCGTCGTACTGCAGCAAGTCGGGCACGAACAGGTCCACCGAACGCCTGCTTTCCAGTGCCGCCTGCTCGATCCGCGTCTCGGCGTTCACCGCGACCGGTGCCACGGTGACGGCACCGGAATAGTCGGCGACATACAGCGAGGTGCCGTCGGCACTTTCGGCCACACAGGACGGCTGGCTCGCGACGTCCACGCGGTCGATGACGTCCTGAGTGAGCGTGCACACCACGGTGACGCTGTCGTCGCTCACCAGGTAGGCGCGCTCGCCGTCAGCGCTCAGCGTGAGCCGGGTGACCAGGCCGGTCACCTCGGCGATCTTGCGGGTCCCGGCGATCTTGTTGGTGCGGGTGTCGACGACGTCGAGCACCGCAGCCTCGGGGCCGCTGCTGGCGACGTAGACCAGACCGCCGTTGGGGCTGATGGCAACGTCGCGGACGGGCAGGCCGATCTCGACGGTGGCGATCACCGACGGGCTCGCAGCCTGCGCCGACGTCTTGGCCACCAACTTGGAGCTCTTCGCGGGCTTCCCGCTCTTGCGACGCCAACGGGCACGTCCGGCGGGCTCGTCCGGATTCAGCCCGGTGTCGATGACGACCACTTGGCCCCCGCGCGGACCGTTCACACCGACGTACAACCGGCCGCCGTCAGAACTCGCCTGGACGGATTCCGTGGTGGTACCGGCGGTGCGCGCGATGTCGACGACGTGCATCCGCCCGGTCTCGACGTCCAGGATTGCGACGTCGGCGCCGCGCGCACCGTTGCGGCTGATGTACACGTGCTTGCCGTCGCCACTCACGGCGAGGTCGCTCACGCTCAAGGCGACCCGGTGCGAGGCGATGACAGTGTTGGTGGCCAGGTCGATGACCTGAATCGCGTCGTAAGCCGGGGATACGGTGCTCACGTACGCACGATCCGCGGTGAGGGCGATTGCGAACGGTTCGGCCAGGCCTCCGATGGCGTCCACCACCCGGCAGCTGTCGGCGTCGATGACCGAGACGCTGTCGCTGCCGTAGTTGGTCACCAGCAGGCGGCCGCCGGCCGGGCTGGCCGCAATGCCGCTGATGGGCCCCCTGAAAACCGGGATCTGGACGGCAACCGGGCTAGCCCCGAGCTCGAGGACCTCTGAAACCCGGCCGTTCACCTTGCTTTCGAAGCTCACGCTGGCACCGCCTCTACTCTGTTGGTCGAACTCTCCGGACGGCTGACCGCAATCGCGCGACTATGTACGAGCGGTCATCCGATAAAGCGCATAACAGCACCGGAAAGTGCTGCTTCAACACACGTTTAACCGCTATTCTAGCCGCCGAATTCCAGCTAAAAAGAATTCAAATTCGCGGCTGTTACCTACATCACGTGGACATCTAAGTATACGCTCAGGATGGCCGGCGATGACGCTCGGGCATACCCGCTCCAGCAAAGCCAAGACACCTTTTGACGTGCAGAATCAATCTCCCAGCGAACGAATGCGACCGCCGCGGCGCCAGCTTCAAATAAGAATTTCTTATTATTTACCGCCCAACGAGGCGAATATCACATCCGGTGGCGCCGCGTGTCGCCGAGAATTGTGCCGGTCGCTAGGAACCGGGAGCAGGGCGATTTTCGCTCAGGTCGGCACCGTCGAGGGCCTGACTGAGCACCCGCAGAATGTCTTGATCGGCCGGCGAGTAGTAGATGAAGGTCCCTTCGCGACGGGCCTTCACCAGCCCGGCCAGTCGCAACTTCGCCAGGTGCTGGCTGACGACGGTGGGCGCCACCTGAGCAAGATCGGCCAAGCAGGCCACCGACGTCTCGCCCTGCAGTAACGCCCAGAGAATCTTGACCCGGGTGGGATCACTGAGCATGCGAAATGTCTCTGCGGCACGGGTCACTCGTTCCTCGGAAGGCATGGAGAAGCCGGCGATCGACGAATGCACGGGGCCAATCGTACCGCTGACCTGTGCAATTACGCATCCATCTGGAATCGCAGTTGCATACCTTCACATATATGCAGCTATAGTGGCCGCGTGTCTGCAACCGCGGTCCGCCCTACCGCCGATGCGGCGCATCGGGCGCTGCCCGGTGTCGCGTCGATATCCGAAGTTCGCTGGGCCCTGATCGCGACCGCGTTCTTCGTGTTCGGGCTCACCGGCCAGCTCGCCGGTGTCCCCGGCTGGCTCGTCTGGGTGCTGTATCTGGCCTGCTACGCCGCCGGCGGATGGCAGCCGGGCCTGGCCGGGCTGGACGCGCTGCGAAACCGGGTACTGGACGTCGACCTGCTGATGGTTCTTGCAGCGATCGGCGCCGCCGCGATCGGCCAGGTCTTCGACGGCGCGTTGCTGATCGTCATTTTCGCCACCTCCGGCGCCCTGGAGGCCGTCGCGACCCGGCGCACCGAGGACTCGGTGCGCGGACTGCTGCGCCTGGCGCCCGAAACCGCCACCCGTGTCGATGATTCCGGTGCCGAAGAGGTGGTGGACGCCGCGCGGCTGGCGGTGGGGGACGTGCTGCTGATCCGCCCCGGCGAGCGCGTCGGCGGTGACGGCGTGGTGCTCGAGGGCGCCAGCGCGGTCGATCAGGCCACCATCACCGGAGAACCGCTGCCGGTCGAAAAAGCCACTGGTGACGAAGTTTTCGCCGGCACTGTCAACGGCACCGGCACGCTGCTGGTCCGGGTGACGCGGCCGAGCGCCGACTCTGTCATCAGCCGCATCGCGGTGATGGTCGCCGAAGCCAGCGCGAGCAAGGCTCGCACTCAACTGTTCATCGAGAAAGTAGAGCAGCGCTATTCGGTGCTCATGGTGGCGGCGACCGTCGCGTTAATGGTGATTCCCCTGCTGGCGGGCAGCGATCTGCGCTCGTCGCTGCTGCGCGCGATGACGTTCATGATCGTGGCCTCACCCTGCGCGCTGGTGCTGTCCACGATGCCGCCGCTGTTGGCGTCGATCGCCACCGCCGGCCGACACGGCGTGCTGGTGAAGTCGGCCGTGGTTCTGGAGAAGCTCGCCGGGGTTAGCCATGTCGCGTTCGACAAGACCGGCACCGTGACCAAGGGAACGCCGCAGGTCAACAGCCTTCACCCGGAGGCCGGGTACACCTGCACCACCCTGCTGTCGCTGGCCGCTTCCGCGGAATACCACTCCGAGCACCCCGTGGCCCGGGCCATCGTCGCCGCCGCGCGCGAGGCGGGCGCCGCGGTCCTGCCGGCGACGGAGTTCACGTCCGCGCCCGGACGTGGCATCCGCGCGCGGGTGGGCCACGACACGGTCGAGGTGGGCAGCCCCGCACTGCTCGGCCACCACGGCGCCGTCGTGCAGTTGGAACAGACCGGCCACACCGCGGTCGTCGTCGCCGTCAACGGCACTCACGCCGGCGTGCTCGGGCTCACCGACGACCCTCGCGAGGACGCGAGAGGCGCCGTCGCAGAGCTCGAATCACTCACCGGCACAACACCGTTACTGGTGACCGGGGACAACGCCCGGGCCGCCGGGCGGCTCGCCGCCGACGTCGGGATCACCGACGTGCACGCCGGCCTGCTGCCCGAGGACAAGGTCGGCGTGGTGCGCGCACTGGAGGCGCACGGGGCCAGGGTCTTGTTCGTCGGCGACGGTGTCAACGATGCTCCCGCGATGGCCGCCGCGCACGCGGCGGTCGCCATGGGCCGTTCCGGATCCGACCTTGCCCTGGAAACGGCCGACGTGGTGATCACCCGCGACGACCTGGCCGCGCTACCGGCCATCGTCGCACTGGCCCGCCGGGCCCGGCGCGTGGTCGCCGCCAACCTGGTGATCGCCGCGACCTTCATCGTCGTCCTGGTCACCTGGGATCTGCTGGGACACCTTCCCTTGCCCCTGGGAGTGGCGGGGCACGAAGGTTCGACGGTCCTCGTCGGCCTCAACGGCCTGCGCCTGCTGCGCGATCGTTGCTGGCGGGCTAGCTGAACTGGGTCCGCGGGCGTGGCGGGGCGACACCGTCGACGATGATGTCGAGTTTTTCGTTGTAGAAGGCCACCAGTCCGGCGATCGGCGCGACGGCCGGCAGCGGGTAGTGGTAGGTCCACGCCAGGTCCGGATGCAGCGTCTCGCCCACCCGCACCGACCAGTAACCGGATGTCACCCCCTTGTAGGGGCACAGCGACTGCGTGGCGGTCGGCTCCAGATGCTCGAACGCGACATCCGTCGGATCGAGGTAATACCTTGTGGGCAGACCTGTTTCGAAGAGCAGGACCGGAGACCGGGTGTCGGCGAGCAGTACGCCGTCCAGCTCCACGCGGACGTGCCGGTGCGAGCGCAGCGCATCGACCCGCGCATACGGATTGCGCGGATGTCCGTAGATCTGCTCGTCCTCCTCGAACCAGCGCAGCGGATCCCAGTCGAATCGCACCAGGCCGGCGACCGGACCGTCGCTGTCTGCGTCGAAAACCCTTGCAGCAGAGAGGTGTTTCTGACCGGCACCCACCAGGGAGTACAGCCGCGACGGCCCGAGCTGGACCCGCTGCGGATGGTTCTCGTCGTCGAGGAACTCGGTGCGCACATCGGTCAGCGGGATGTAATACGCCGGGTAGTAAGGGAACTCCCACACGTAGCGTGCCGCGGTGGTGTCGAATAGCAGTTCGGCGCCGAGGTAGCCGCGCACCCGCCGCGGTGCGGGCTCGATCCGCCCTCGCGCAGCGGCCATCTGCGGAAAATCGTTGCTCATGATTGCTCCCTGGAGGCCAGGCCGGCCGGCGCGTGCGCGATGGCCGCACGGATCGCGTCAGCCAGTGCCAGTGCACTCTCCTCGGTGAGTTCCAGCGCCACCCGCGCAGACGGCCCCAGATCGGGATTGATGACGTCGATGTTGACCGTGTGCCCGTACTGCGCATGCACGGGATGGTCGACGTACACCGTCGCGCGGCTGGCTCCGAACCATCCCGTCGCGCCCTTGCCGCTGCCCTCGATCTCGACGTGTTCGGTGAGATACGTACACATGGCCGACCTAGCCTTTCAGGTGGGTGGCGAAGAACGCGTCGATGCGGCGCCACCCGTCCACCGCGGCCTCGGGCCGGTAGGCCGGGCGGTCGACGGAGAAAAAGCTGTACCCGTTGGCTCCTGGCAGTGACCGCAGGTACTCGACCGCCCCGGCAACGTCGCCCACCAAACGCTCGTCGGGCACCCCTCCCGCCGCCCGGGAAGCCGCGGCGGCGTCGTCGGGTGCGGCTCCGGGAGCTTCGCGGGAGTACAGGTTCGGTGCCACCGTGTGATACCCGGAGACGGCCAGGCGCCGCACGAATTCCTTTGTCTGCCGGTCATATCCGGGCATGTGGTGAATCCACACCACCGAACCGCGCAAGCCGTGGGCCAGTGGCATGGCCCGGTACGCCTCGATCTCGTCACCGCCGTGACCGGTGAAGCTGACGGTTTCGGCCTGGATTGCGTCTGGACTAGGAGCATTCATGCTGTCACCTTGCCTCCGAGACCCGGTCAGCCGACCTTGATGGCGACGGTCATCTTCTCGGTTTTGGCCGGCAACTGGTCGGTGTCGACCGCCAGGATCTCGCCGCTGTCCTGGGTTCCGTTGGGCAACGTCTTGGGCTTCAGCCGGAACGGCGGGGTGTCCGAAGCCAGTCCGGCCAGTCCGAAGTCGCTGTCGTTGGCCAGCATCAGCGTTTTCCCGCCGTCGCGGGTGGCGATGCCCTCGATCTTGTCGTGCCCGAAGAAGTCCCCCTTGGGCGAGAGCGATCGCAGCAGCGCCGCCACATCGAGTTGCAGAGTCTTTGTGGCTGCGGTGATTCCGGCGCCCTTGAGTTTGGCCAGCGCCTCGGCGTCGGTACTGACGCCGACCAAGGTCTCGATCGGCATCTTGTTGACCAGCAGGCCGCCGGCAGCGGCGTCGTAGGTGGCACCCGGGACGGTCGAGTTCGGCCCGACATCGGTGGCCGCGGCGATGTCGGCGATGTAGATCTTCGCGTTGTTGTCCGGTGGGTTCTTGCTGTTGCGCTCGTCGATGAGGAAGGTGGTGGCGCTGAGCGCGGTGATCTCCGATATCCCGACCTTGGAGTCCTGCGGGTTGGCCAGCGGATACAGGTACTCATGCATGATGGTCCGGTTCACCAGGTTGATGGTGACGATGCGGGCAATCGGGACGGACTTGGCCGGGCCCTGCAGGCCCGGGGTCTGCAGCGCCGACTGCATGACGGCCACCAGCGTGTTGCCGTCCGGGGTGATCGTCAGCCCCTCCAGGCCCTGGTTGGGAGCGCGCAGCGAAAGCTCCCGGGGCAGGGTGTCGTCGTACGGCGAAAGACGTTCCAGCTCTTTGCCGGTGGAGTCGAAGTGGACGATGTAGGGGCCGTACTCGTCGGACACCCAGAAGTTGCCGTCCAGCGTCGCGACCAGGCCCTCGGGATCGATGCCGTAGTCCGCGGGCGGCAGGGGTGTGCCATTGAGGTCGACCATGGACTCGCCGGGAACGGCATGCGGGTCGAGCAGCCCCTCCAGGGGATGACCGTCCGGCCCCTGCAGCATGATGGTCCGCTCCACGGTGGCTACGCCGTCGTCGAGTTTGAGCTTGGCAATGTGCGGGTGAAATTCGGGGACCGGGAAGACGATCTCGTTCGGTGTGCGACCTTCGACGTTGGGCCCGCGGTCGGTGAGCCCGTAGATCTCGTTGGCACTGCCGGGTACGGGGGCGATGCCGGACCCGTGGGCGCTGGCCTGGATGTCGATTCCGCCCATGGTGGCCAGCGGCAACTGGTCCTCGGAATAGAGCTTGACGGCACGACTGACGGTGACCGGCAGTTCATCGTTGCCCTTGTAGCCGGCGTCGGGGGTGTAAATCACCGCACCTTTGGCTCCATAGCTGATCTTGCCGTGCGCGGGCTTACCGAACGCCACGGGCGTGATACCGCCGGTGGCGGCCAGCATGCGGTCCGGGGTGATGGTGAGCGGCTTGCCGGCCGACGCGCTGATCTCCGCGTTGCCAGTCGGTGACGACGGCTTGGCGCTCTGTGCGCAACCCGCGACCGTGACCAGCACCGTCGCCAGCGCGGCAAAGGTTCTTTGTGTGCGTCGCATATGCATTACCTAGCAAGCCAAGTTGACGAGCCGGTGTACGCGGGCCGGAGCGTCGCTAATGCTTCTTGTCCCTGACCTTGTAGGTGGACGGCCACGATTTTCGCGACTCGTCGCCGGTCAGCGGGGTACCCATGCCGCCCACCTTCACGTTGTAGGCCTCCTTACCTGGTCCGACTTCCCGGTTGGCGTGTTCCTGAGCCAGGTAATACAGCTCGTCGATGGTGGCTTCGTCGTACGCGACGAAGGAGGTCTCCCGCGCGATGTCGTCGATTCCGGCCAGCATCCGCTCCGGCAGGAAGCGCGAAGCGAGCGCCGCCGCGCCGAGAAGTGAGAATGGGATGACCCAATAGCAGATGAACGACAACGGCGTCTTGGTGTCCAGGATCGTCGCGTTCCCCTGCACGATCGGCGGGATGGCCGAGGACAGCGTCATACCGCCGAACGCGGCGACCCAGACCCAGGTCAAGACCGTTGTCACCCGCCGGAACAAGTCGGTGTTGACGACGTCGGGAGGTTGTTCGGCCGCGGCGAAGTCACGCACGAACGGTTTGCCGATCAGCACACCGACCAGCGCGACCAGGAATATCCCCAGGTTGCTCAGTGGCTGGATCCAGCGCGCCATGAACTCCTCGCTGAGTGCGAAGGTCAACACCGCCAGCACCACAAACGTTGCGACAGCTCCGATTTCGAGTGTCCGCCCGGGTTTGCCGGTGGCGCGCCCGACAGCGAACACCGCGACGGCCATCAGCAGCGCGATCGAGACAGCGGTGTCGAATGGGACGTTACCGACCAGGACCCAGTAGACGATCCACGGCGCAAAGCCAAAAAGCATGCCCACGATGGGCCAGTGTATGGCCCGTCGCACCGCGGCGTGGGCAGCGGATCAGTTGCGATACCGCCTGCTTGCCGTTTGCCATGACCCGGCGTTCGAGGGCTTCCCAATTCGATGGGGTGCAACTGCCCTTCCATCACACCAGGTTTCCGGCCCCCTGACCTGCAGTTCAACCGACTCAGTACTGCCGATACCGGCGCGCGACATGCTCCTGTCGCAGCTCGATCTGCGCGGCGCGCTGTTCAGGACTCACAGTCGGGGTACCAGACGGCAACCGGCCCCGGACCTCGGATAGCGCGAGCTTGTGCACGGCCGTCGTCGGCATCTGCTCCGGTGGCTTCGGATAGGTCCAGCGCACGGTGAGGAATCCGGTGCGATGCCCCACGGTGTCCAGCCAATTCGGCACACCCGGGTCGCGGTGCGCGATCACATAGCGCCGGACCCCGTCGGGGTCCGTCACAGTCTGGAACGCGTTGAGGCTGCTGACGTGGTTGGCGTAGTCCAGCGACTCGCCCCAGACGTTGGACAGGTGGAAGCCCAGGTAGGCGGGGTCGACGGGAACGGTGAGCTCCACCAGCAGGGCCTCGTCCTCGTCGAGCTCGAACACGCCGCCGGAGTAGACGTTGGTGCTCTGGCCGCCGCCGGAGCTGAGATTTGCCGCCGCAGGTTCGTTGAGCCCGTTGTGTGGCATGAAGGTGACGCCGTCGCCGTTCTTGTCTCCGTTGGACTCCAGCACGATGTCGTAAAACTCGTTCCAGAACCGCATCTGGTGCTCGACCAGCTCGCCGACGCGCCGCAGCGCGGCGGCCGTGGCGTCCGGACCGGCCGGGACCGGGTGCGTCGCGCCTCGGGCGATCGGCACGATGCGCAGCTCCGGTGACACCTCGTTGGCCCAATCGTGGAACAGCGACCGCACGATCAGGTACTGCGCGGTGTCCGTGCCGTCCTTGCGGGTGGCGATGAAGTTGCCGGTGTGAGAAGCCGGACGATCGGGCGCGCAGAGGATCTCGAATCGTCCGTCCGCATCGACGACCAGGTCGGTGCTGTCGAGCAGGCCGGTCACCACCCGTCCGCCGGGCGCCAGTTCCATCAGGCTGCCGGTATCGCCCGCGTACCTGCTGTGTGCCTCGAAGACGATGTACTGGGGCGCCACTGGCCCCGACGCCCTGGCGGCGCCACTCCAGTGCCGGTGGTCGGCGACGCGTCCGGTGATCCGGTAGCTGCGGGTCCCGTCGATCCGCGCCGACAGGTAGAGCGCGTCGGCGTTGTCGATGGTGGCCTTGTCCTGCGGCTGAATGGCACGCCGAAAGTAGGGGAATTCGGGGTCTTCGAAACAGGCTCGTTCGATCGAGCTGAACAGGAAGCCGAGCACGTAGCGATGTCCCTCGGCCAACCCCTGTTCGGTCGGCGGCGGCGCGTGCAAACCCGGCGAGTCGACGTGGTCGCGGGCCCGGTTGATCGCGCCGATCATGTCCGCCCAGGCCGCCTGCAGCGCGCCGCGGGTGTGCTCAGTTGACATTCGCCCTCCCCTTTTCTTCGGCGTCCCAGCCGAATTCGTCGAAAAACAAAGCCAGGCGGGTCCTGATGTCGGCCGGGTCCAGACCGAACTCAGCGAGGCTGTAGCGGTGCGCCGTCTCGTGGCCGTTCCGGCGCCCGGCGGCCTCGAACTCGGCGGCCGCCTCGGGTCCCAGACGCAGCCCCAACTCGTCGTAGACCCGCCGCATGGTGGCGGTGGGTGCCGCCACCAGGTCGCGGTAGTCCACCACGCAGGACCGCACTTCTGGATGCTCGGAGAGCACCTCCAGCGGATGGGTGTAGGAGTGGATGGACTGGTCGGCGAGCACCCGCAGCGACTGCTCGATGAGCCGTTCGTCGCGGCCGCGCAGGCGCCATTCGGTCTGCATCATCTTCAGCAGGCTGGGAATCGTCTCGTACGGATTACGCATCGGCACAATGAATCTCGCATCCGGGAACGCTTCGATCAGCGCCTCCACCCGGCCGCAGAAGGTCGGGTTCTTGCTCAGGTGGATGCCGCCGCCGTTCAGCGCCAACTGCCGGCGGACGCATTCGCGGTAGAAGCTCATCAGGCGGTGGCGCCTGCGCGCAGGCCATCGATCGACGTGGTAGAAATCCAGCTCGCCCATGTAGGGGAACATCACGATCCAGAAGCCGGAGCTCAGCGACCAGGTCAGGAAGAAGTCGTCCTCCTCGGGGACGAAGAACCCGGTCTTGTGCATGTCGTCGGTTTCGGCGAACATCTTCTCTTCCGCGGCGTCGAGGCGGCGGCGCAGCGGTGCGCCGAACCTGGAATCGATGCTCAGGATCAGGCGCAGCATTCGTTTCTGCAGCAGCGACGGAAAGAACAGTTCGTACATCAGCGCGTAGCTGAACTGGGGGTCGGCTGCCATCAACCGGTGCAGGTATGTGGTGCCACTGCGGGCGTGCCCGACGCTGAACGTGGGTGCCCGAACCTCGGTGCGCCGCAACGACGGAAAGAGCACCGGGTCGAGCGCGAAACAGACGGCGTGGAACGCCGCGATGATCGGCATGGCGATCATGAACGTCAGGTAGCGCTTGCGGGGCGTGGCGGGATCGTCACGGAGCAGCCGCAGCATGGTGGCGAAATTGGACCAGTCGAAAAAGAAGCGCGACCCGTACATGAAATTCCCTCACCCACACAACCTTTAGCCGGGAGCGTATGCCCAGATATTTGACATTGTCAAATATCTGGGCATACATCTTTCGGCTAGGGTGCTGGCATGCAGGTGTTCGCCGCGATGGCCCCGGAGTTGCCGCTGTCCGAAGTCGGCGGTTACGTCCGCCGGATGGAACGGCTGGGCTTCGACGGCGTCCACATCGCCGAGACGATCCACGATTCATTGACGGTTGCCGCCCTGGCCGCCGAGCACACCACCCGGATGACCATCCGCACCGCAGTGACGCTGGCCTTCGTGCGCAGTCCCACGCTCACCGCCTACGCCGCGTGGGATCTGGCGAAACTGTCGGGCGGTCGTTTCGAATTGGGCCTGGGCAGCCAGATCAAACAGAACATCGAAGACCGCTTCGGGATGCCATGGTCGGAACCGCAGGCCCGGATGCGCGAGTACGTCGAGGCGTTACAGGCATTGTTCGCCGCCTTCCGCAGCGGCGGGCCGGTGCACTACGCCGGGCAGAGTTACCGCGTGACCCGGTTGCAGCCGTACTTCAACCCGGGCCCCGGCGATGTCACGCCGCCGCCGATCTGGCTGGGCGCGGTCAATTCGGGTATGTGCGAGCTGGCCGGCCGGATGGCCCATGGCGTGGTCACCCATTCGACGAATTCCGATCCCGACTATCTGCGCGACGTCGTGCATCCGGCCCTGCAGCGCGGCGCCGAGGCGGCCGGTCGTGGCAGGCCGTTGCTCGTCGTGTCAACGGCCATCGCCACCGGCAGCACCGATGCCGAGGTGGACGGCGAATGCGAACGGCAACGCCGAATGCTGGCCTTTCTGCTCTCCACGCCGGCGTATGCGGGAGCGCTGAAGAGGCGCGGATGGACATCGTTGCCCGATCGATTGCGCGCGCTGACCCGCAGTCAACGCTGGGAAGAGTTGCCCGCCGTCCTCGACGACACCGTGCTGGACGCACTGGTGGTTCGTGGCCGGTATGACCAACTCCCCCAGCTGCTCCGGGACAGGTACGGGCGCATTGCCGACGGTGTGGTGCTGCCACCGCCAGGCAGCGCAGACGACGAGTCGCTGGAACGTTGCATCCGGGACCTGCGGGAGCGGCCGGCGTCAGTCGATTGAGGTCACGGTGGTGTCGGCGAGGAAGCGGGACAGCAGCCGGTCGAACTGACGCAGGTCGGCAGCCGACCACTGCGCCAGTGCCCGTGCCAAGTGTTCACGGCGCACGTCCTGCAGGGCGCGCGCAGCCCGTTCGCCCGCCCCGGTGGCTTCCACCAGGGTCTTGCGGGCATCTTCCAGATCCGACTGCCTGACGACCATCCCGTCGTTCTCCAGACTCTGCACCCGCCGGGCGGCCATGCCCAGATCCATGTGTGCCAGGCGCGCCAGCCGGCCCATCGGCAACGGCCCCTCATCGGCCAGCACCCGCAGCAGGACGTAGGAGGGTTGCGACAGCTCCACCGCCGCGGCGGCGGCCTGCCGCTTGAACATCGCCCTACTACCGCTCAGCCGCATGATCCGCGCAATGGTCGCGCTGATCGAGTCGAGCGTATCGCGCTTCCGTGCAGTGGCCACCAGGCAACTTTACTTGACTTAGTCAAGCATGAGCGCCGTGAAGACGCCTGCGCTAAGCGGCTTTTCGCTGCTCAGCGCGTGTAGATGCAGTGCGCCGAGCCACCGACGGGCTGCTGGGCCACCACTTGACCGCCGACCGTGATGCGACATCCGGGAGGAGTGGTACCGGTTCCCACCACCACGACCTGGAACAGGGTGACGTCCGGAGCCGCCTGGATGGTCCGGCTCCAGGGCAGCGGCGCGTTGTAGACACGATCGACCGCCGGGTCGGTGTCGATCGTCAGGGCGGTGCCCGTGCCCAACGCCTCGAATACCACGGTGTTCGGGTCGGCCGATGCCGGCGGAGCCGTCATAAACAGTCCGGATAATGCCGTTATGACCAGCGCCGATCCAGCGGCTCGGGTGACACGCTTCATTCGAATCAGACCCCTTGAGTTCGGACGGGTATTGATCGCCAATTGTCACCGACCGCACACGTTACGAGCTGGCGTTTTCCTTTTCGATGGGCTGACCCTTACCCGAGTCGGTCGGAAAGTAAACATCCGCGGTGCCAAGCCGGCGAGCGAAACCGGGTTGTCTCGATTGCGTGGCCGGGATCAGGCGACGGACACGATGCGAGCGACGACCTTGCCGCCGCGACTGACCTCGATGGTCTGGCCCGCCGCGGCCCTATCGATGTAGCGGCCCGCGCGATTCCGCAGCTCGTCGAGTTCGATGCGCTGACCGGCATCCGCCGGCACCGCGGCCGCACCGGCTGCGACGATGCGGGCCAGAATCCGGCCGCCGCGGACCACATAGAGGGACTCGCCACCAGTCACCCGGTCGAAGCACCGCCCGGCGCGGGTCCGCAGTTCGTCGAGACCGACCCAACCCCGCTCCGCAGCGTTGACGGAACGGGCTGGGATCGGAGCCACCCGCCAGTCACCGACCGGCTGGAGGTGCGCAACCAGCTTGCCGCGGCGGACGATATCGAGTGTCTCACCGGCGGCGACCCGTTCGAGGTACGCGCAGGCATCACTCCGGAGTTGGCCCAGGCCAATCACTTCCGGCATCTCACCTCGATCCTCGAACGCACCGGGCACCGCCGGCTACCCGATCATTATATGACCGTACGTCCGGTCAGTGTCAATCAGTTGTGCGGCGACAGCATGCCCCGCCATCCGTCGTCTCCGGTGCGCGTGGAATTCTCGACGGTGTACCTGACCCCGTCCGGTCCGACCAGTTCACCGCTCTGTGGACTGTAGACGGCTACCGGAGGCTCATTTCCGGTGTAGACGCAGGGATTTGGCTGTTGGCCGTTGCACACCACCGAACCGGAATGCGGCCGCGACAGCGGGTCACTGACCGGTGGTGGCGTGCCGGGTACCCGATCGGCCGGAGCGGGGTTCATGCCGTTGTTGATCGACGGAGCCGGGATCACCTGCCCCGGCTTGACCGGCTGGTCGCATCGAGCGGCGGCTGCCGGGCAGGTCAGGATCTGGTTCGGGTCGCCGTACCAGGGGTTGGTGCCCAGTGGCTCATAGGGTTTGGAGTCGCGGCATTCGCGTGGCGTCGCAGCGCGTTTACCCGGCACATCGACACATGGCAGGTTGCGCGCTCCGCGTACGGCATTGGACGGAGTGTCCTGCGGGATCTTGCAATACGTGCCCGACGGCATCGGTTGCAGGCTGGTGTCTGCCGGGGACCGCCACTGCGGCGCCGGCAGGAAGCCGGTCAGACACGGCGGCGGCTGGTTGATGGTCAGGTGCGTGCCCAGCGAGGCGAACCCAGGAAAGGCCGATGTCACCGTCTGGCCTTCCGACGCGCCCTGCGGATAGGCGACCAGCAGTTGCTCGACGCCCTTGTGATAGCGCTTGAGCATTTCCAGCACGATCTCCAGGTTCGCCAGCGTCTGCGGGAACGACTCGCGAACATCGTTGAACACGGCGTTCACCAGATCGGTCGTCGGCGTCGCCTGGTTCAGAATGCTCTGTACGTGTGGGTCATTTTCCGCGGCCTGCGCGGCCAGCGTGTCCAGGTTGTGCGACCAGCGTCCGATCGCGTCGCCCGAGGTGACCTGGCTGTCGATGACCGGACCCGAGTTCTGGATGATGTCGTCGATGTCGGAGATGTTGGCCTTGAAGTCGCCGGCGATCGCCTGCGTCGCGTCGACGAGCCGCTGCAGCGCAGGGCCCAATCCACCGACGGCTTCGGCTGTTTCGTCGAGCAATTGCGGGATCTTGCCGGTGGGCAACGCGGCCAGGCCCCGGTTGGCGGCGTCCAGCGCCGGCCCGATCTCGCTGGGCACGCTGCCTTTCGTGATGGTCTGTCCCGCCGCGAAATACCGGCCCGGATTGCCCGAAGACACCAGGTCCAGATACTGCTCGCCGACCGCCGACATGGAACGGACGTTCGCCGACGCGTCGACCGGGATTTTGAAGCGGTCCGCGATGCTCATCCGCACCAGCGCGCCGTTCTCGGTCGGCTCGACGGAAGTGACCGTGCCGATGGTTTCCCCGCGATAGGTCACGTTGGCCGTCTTGTACAGACCACCCGATACGGGCAGGGTGGCGTTCAGCGTGTACTGGCCGACGCCCGCAGCGGTGGGGATCCGTAAGTAGTACCAGCCCAACGCGATTGCCGTGACCAGACTGATCAGAGTGAACAGGAATATCTGGCGCCAGATCAAGCGGGTCAGCATTGCCTGTCCGCCCTTTCGACCAGCGGGCCGCCCGGGGCGTCATTGGGGTTGGGCGTGTACCGGACGTCGGGGATCATCGTTTCCGGGTCACGGCCCCAGGATTGTTCCAGTGCGCGCAGGGCTCCAGAGAAGCCCGTCCCGGTGAGGACGGCGTTGTCGACGGCGCTCATGGTGAGGTCGAGCGTCAGCGACAGGTTGAAGTAGTCGCCGCGGAACGCCTTGGGCACGGAGTCGACGTCGAACGGCCGGACCAGCATCAGCTTCAGCGCCTGGATCAGATACGGTGCGCCGCGGCCGAACTCCCGTAACGGACACTGCAGCGCAACAAGGTCCTGGTGCAGATCGCCCCGCGACGGAGACAGATACTGGTTGGCGACGCCGCCGAGCCGCCCTACCGAGTCGACCGCATTGATCAGCAGGTTCTGCTTGTCCGCGAAATGTTTGAGCAGTGGCGGGAATTCGGTGAGCACCCGGTTCAGAACGTCCGAGCGCCGGCCCACGTAGCCCAACAGCCGGTTGGTGGAATCGATCGCCCGGGTGATGTCGTCGCGTTGCTCGTCGAGTTGGGCGGTGAACGTGTCGAGTTTGCCGAGGAATGCTCTGAGCTCGTTGGCCCGACCGTGCACGATGTCGTAGACCTCGTTCTGCAACACTTCCACGTTCGGCACTCCGCCCCCGCGCAAGATCATGGCCAGGCTGGCCAGTGTCTGCTCGGTCGTCGGATAGGTCGACGAATTCTTCAGCGGGATGGTGTCTCCCGGCCGCAGCGGCTCGGGAGACGGATCGGGTGGCGCGGCCAGTTCGATGTGCTGTGAGCCCAGCAGGCTGGTCTGCCCGATCTTGGCCGTCGCGTTCCGCGGTAGTTTGACGCCCTTGTCCAGTCGAAGGGTCAGCGTCGCTACCCAGTTCTTCAATTGGATCGCGCGGACCGTGCCGACGAACACGTCGGCGACCCGGATCCGGCTGTTGGTATTGAGGGCCAGAGTGTCGGCCATCTGCACGTACACGGTGTAGGAGCCGGACCCGCTACCCGGACCGCCGGGCATCGGAATGTTCGCCACGCCACGCCAACTCGCGCACGACGTGAGTGTCAGGGTGCAGACGAAGATGGCCAGCGCCGGGCGGATTCGGGCTTTCACGAGCCGGCCCCTGTCGCCACGGCCGCTTCCGCGGGCAAGGGTGGACCGGGAGCCGCGGGCATCGGTGCGGCCGGCCCCGGGACTACGCCCGGCCCGGGCGGCGGCGGTGGAATGGGCACCTGCGCCTGCAGGCCGATCGGCGGCAACACCGGGTATTCGTCGTACGCGTTCGGCGGACCGGGCGGGGTCTGCAGCCCCGACTCTGGTGGTGCGATGTCCGTGCCGCCCATCAGTTCGGCCAGGGATTCGGGGGTCAGCAGGCCCGCCGTGATCGGCCCCACCTGGGTACCCTGCATGCCCGGCGCAACCACCCAGCCGGGCTGGGTGTTGCGGTGCGACAACGGGGTGTCGGGCACCCATATCCCCGGAACCGTGGTGTCCTTGTAGCCGTTCGGCGGTTGCAAACGGGTTTCGGAGTAGGCGACCTCTTTGGGCAGCGTCTCGGCGGTGCTGAACAAATTCAGCCCGAAGGGCAGATAGTTGAACTTGATCGCGTCGAGCACCGGCGCCAGGTACTGCGCGCACAGCTCCGCCGAATCCTGGTAGCCCAGGCGGCTACCGGCCTGAATCATGCTGCACATGAACTGCATTGGGTTGGCGAAGTTCGGGATGGCCGGGATCGACATGACCGCGCCGTGGGACGGGTGGTAGATCTGGCTGAGGTTGGTCTCCAATGTCGGCAACACGTGCAGGGCGGTTTCCAAACCGTTGAGTGGTTCGGGCTGGACCAGCGTGGTGGTCAGGGTGGCGAGGTTGCCGACATCCTGGGCGAGCACCTCGCGGTTCTCGGTCAGGAACGGCCGCAGCGTGGCGAGCAACCCGTCGAACTGTTGAATGGCATCGGCGAGCGCGCGGTCGGAACTGGTCAGTCTGTCGGTGAATTGGGCCAGGTTGGTGTTCAACGCGACGAACTGCTTGTCGTCCTTGTGCAGGGCGTTGACGAACCGCGCCAGACTGCGCACCACCGCGAAGAAGTCACCCCGGCCTTGGTTCAGCGCGGTCAGCGCCCGCGACAGGCTGTCCAGCGTGGTGTTGAACTGCTTGCCCTTGCCGGCCAGCCCGTCGGCGAAAGACTCGATCAGGTCACCGAACGGGCCCTTGGGCTGCTCGGGTGTGGGGCCCAGCTTGTCGATGATGTTGGCGACGCTGGCGCGCAGTTCATCCCATTCCGTCGGCACCTGCGTGCGCTCGATGGGAATCACCGCGTGATCGGACATCACCGGACCGCCCCGGTAGGGCGGCTCCAGCTGAATACTGCGGGACGCCACCAGAGTTGGGTTCACGATCACCGCCGACGCGTTGGCCGGCACCTTGTACTTGTTGGCGTAGTGAAACGTCACCTTCATCTTGTCGCCGGCCGGTTCGATGGAGTCGATGGCACCGACACGTACGCCCATGATCTGGACTTTGTCGCCGGAGTACAGCGCGATCGCCGCAGGCAGATAGGCGACCACGGTGTTGTTGCTCATCTTCTGGTAGAGCTGCCAGCCGACGAAGGCGGCGACCAGGCCGACGATCACGACGACCGTTGCGACCACGCTACGCAGCTTCGGCTTGGGAAAAGCGAAACCGTTGCTCAACTCTGGCCTCCCGTCGTACCTTCGGTGCGCGCTCCGGGCGGCGCGTTGGGCGGCAGCGGCACCGGCGTGCCCGGGACATCCGGGGGCGGCTCACCCGGCCGCCCCGCGATCGGGATTCCCGGCGTCGGGGGCACGCCGTTGGGATTCGGCGGCGACGCCTGCACATCGAGGGGGGCCGGGAAGCTGCCGCCGAACGGGCCGACGTCAACGCCCGCGCAGGGCAACGGATTCCACGGCCGGGGCAGCGCATCAGGCGCCGGTGTGTACGAGCACGCCGATCCCGGCGGGACGGCCGGTCCGGGATGCTCCGGGGTGCCCTCCAGTACCTGCGGCGCGGGTGGCGGTGCGCCGTTGGGGAACCGGGTGCCGTTGGGATCGGGGAAGCGGAATGCGGGCAGGCCCGCGCTACGCCAGAATTCTTCCGGATCCAGACCGCGCTTCTTGAACGCGGCATCGACGAACGGCTGCAGCATCCAGTACGGCAGTAGGTTGGACAGGACGATCTTGAAGAACGGTCCCGACGCGACGGACTCGCCCAGCCCGGCCGCGAATTGGCTGACGAACGTGAGCGTTTGAGCAAGGTCGTCCTTGCGCTGCACCAGCACGTCGGTCAGGGCGTGCAGTTGCTCCAGCGCCGCGTTCAGGTTCGGGTTGTCGTTGATGAAGCCCTTGATCTGCGCCGCGACGCCCGAAATATTCTGCAGCAGAGCGTCGATGGCCCGGCCGCGTTCGTTGAACGCGACCAGCAGCGTCTTGGCGTTGACCAGCAACCGGTTGATCTGCTCGCTGCGGTCGCCGAGCACGCTGGCCACCTGGTTGGCTTGCGCGAGCAGATGTTTGATCTCGTCATCGCGTTTGCCGATGGTGTCGGAGAACCTGGCCACGCCGTCGAGCGCGGCGCTGATGTGCGGGTAGGTCTGATCGATGGTCTCAGACAGCACATTCAGCGATTGTTTGACGGTGTCGATGTTCCATCCGGTTGCGGCCCTGGTGATGTCGAAGTTCGCGTCGTAGAGCTGATAGGGCGTCGTGCTTTGGCCCAGCGGCAGCACCCCGCCGGGCCGCAGGACCTTGGCTCCCCGCGGCTCGATCTCGAGTACTTTCTTACCCAGGATGGTGTCCGTCTTGATCGCCAGCCGGCTTTCGGTGCCGATGGTGTTGGCGCCGATGGAGAATTTCACCAGGACGTGGTCGCCCTCGACCTCGATGCCCTCCACTTTTCCGACATTGACCCCGGTGATGCGCACCTTGTCGTTTTTGTTCAACTGACCCGATTCGGTGAACTGCCCGTAGAAGACCGGGGCCGCGAACATCATCGGCACGCTGGTGAAACTCTGACCGACGAGGACGACGAGCACCAGCACCCCGATGCCCATCAGGCCGACGCGGTTGCGGTTGAATTCGGTGAGTGTCCTCATTGGGGCGTGCACCTGCCCGTCGGCTGCTGCCAGATCCGGACCGTGCGAACCGGACCGCCGCCCTGCAATCCGTTCCACCGGATCGAGAGGTCACAGACGTAGAAGTTGACCCAGTCGCCGTAGAGACCGATGCTGCGCCCGATCAGGTTCAGCGCGGTGGGGGTCTTGTGGATCAGGTCGCTGAGCTGGTCGCGCTGATCGATCAGCGGCTGCTGGAAGGCCTGCAGGTAGTTGATCTCCTTGTGCAGCAGCGCGCGGTTGTCCGCCAGGAGTTCCGACACCGTGCCGGCGGCGTTGCTGATGTTGGCCAGTCCGGTGGCCAGCGGGTCGGCGTGGTTCTGCAGACCGGTGATCAACCTTTCGAAGTTGTCCACCGTTTCGTCGAACTCCTGGCGATGCCGGACCGTGGTGTCCAGCACGATGTTCAGGTTCTTGACCACCTCACCGATCGCCTGGTCGCGTTCGGCGATCTGCGACGTGAGCTGCGCGGTCTGGTCGAGGATGTCGTTGATCGTTCCGCCCTGGCCCTGGAACACGGTGATGATCGACGAGGCGATGGTGTTGACCTTGTCTGGTTCCAAGGCTTTGAACAACGGCTTGAAGCCACCGATCAGCGCGTCGAGGTCCAGGGCCGGTGTAGTCCGGGACAGCGGAATCAGTCCGCCTGCCGGCAGGATCTGATCTGCTCCGTCACCCATCCCCCGCTTGAGCTCGACGAAGCGGTTGCCGAGCAGGTCGAGATAGCGGATCTGCGCGGTGGTCGACTGGTACAGCTGGATCGAGCGGTCGATGGCGAAGTCGACTCGCACCCGGTTGCCACCATCGATCAGGTTGACGGATTTGACCTTGCCGATCTCCACTCCGGAGGCACGCACGAACTGGCCGTCTTTCAGGCCGCTGCCGTTGGCGAACTCCGCGGAATACGTGTTGGTGCTGATGAAACGCATCTGAGCGAACACCACCACGATCGACACGACGATCAGGGACAGCACCAGGGAGACGATGCCGAGTTTGATTGCGCTGCCGGTGATTTTCATGGGTTGATCGTGTTGTCCCCGACTTGGCGGCCCCACACGTACTCAAGCGCGTATGGCGAGCCGGTGTCCACGTGGTTGTACGGTGCGAGGCTGGCGCCGGTGTCCACCACCAGGCTCGGCGCCGGCCAGAAGTCGTGATTGATCGGCTGCCAGCAGCCTGGCGCGCCGCCCGGTCCGCCACGGGCGTTCACCCGGGGCAGATTCTCCGGATAGGTATAGGGATTGGGTGCGCCGCCGACCAGTCCGGCCACGCCCAGGAGTCCCTGCGAGAGCACCGCGCCGGTCAGCCCGGGCAGCGTCAGAATGCCACCCAGCCCGGATGTCAGTTCGGTCATGGTTTTCAGTCCGTAGCCGTTACCACCGCCCGTCGTCGCATATGCCGCCGGCTCGGCGTCGCGGTAATTCCTGATCGTGCAGAAGATTTCGGGGCTGTAGGCGTCGAACAGCTGGGCGGTGGGCAGTAGATCGGAGATGCCGCGCTGCAGGTAGGGACCACCCCGGGTGAAGATGTCTGCACCGGTGTCTCCCAAGCCGGCGGCGGCCAGCAACGCCGAATCCAGTTCGGCTTCCTGGCGGTGCAGCGTGCGCGCGGTGACCACCGCGTGGTCGAGCGCGTCGAAGAGATCCGGCGCGGCGTTGTTGTAGGTGTCGGCCAAGGCGGCGAGCTGTTGAATGTCGTGCCGTACCTGCGGCATCCGGGGGTTGATGTCGTCGAGGATGGCATTGGCGTTGACAATCGACTGGCCGAACTTGTCGCCCAGTCCGGCCAGGGCCTGCGCGGCCGCGGACAACGTCAGATTCAGCTTGATCGGATCCACCTTCTCCGCGATCGCGGTGAGGGTCTCGAACAGGGTGTTGAACTCGGTGGTCACCGACCTCGCATCGATCTCGGTCTTCGATGAAATTCGCTGTGGTGTCGGATTTTTCGGCGAGGTCAGCGACACGTACTTGTTGCCGAACACGGTGGTGGCCTTGATGTTGGCCTCCACATTGGCCGGAATCAGCCTGATGTACTCCGGATTGACTTCCATAGAAAACTTCGCCACCGGCACGCCGTCGCGTTGGATCTCCGAAATGTTGGTGACACGACCGATTTCCACCCCGTTGTAGGTGACCTTCGATCCCGGGTCCATCACCAGGCCGGCCCGGGGGGCCACCATCGTCAACGGCGTCTTCGGCGTCAGCTTGCCCCGGAACTGAAACCAGACGAGTCCCAGCACCACGGAGAACACCACCATGAAGACCACCGCCGCGGTCTTGTAGGGCGGGATGCGTGGCGGGTTCTCCTTCACCGGCATGGTCATGTCGGCTACACCGTGAGATTGAAGTTCGGGTTTTTGCCGTAGACGGCCATCGCGGTCAGCACGACCACGACGACGATGGTGATCAGCGACAGCCGCATCGACCGGCCGACCGCTTCACCGACGCCGACCGGCCCGCCGTGGGCGGTGTAGCCGTAGTAGGAGTGGGTGGTCATCACAACCAACGCCACCAGGATCACCTCGGCGAACGACCAGCCGACGTCGTTGAGGCGCAGGAAGGTGTGGAAGTAGTGGTTGTACGTACCGGCGGACTGTCCGTACAAAAAGACGGTGGTGACCTGCGTGGACACGAAGGCCATGGTGATCCCCAACGCGTAAAGCGGGACGATGACGATGAGACCCGCCACCACCCGGGTGGACGCCAGGAAAGCGACCGACCTGACACTCATCACCTCGAGCGCGTCGATCTCTTCGCTGATGCGCATGGCGCCCAGTTCGGCGGTGGCGCCAGCACCCACCGTTGCTGCCAGCGCCTGACCGGCGGCCACCGGCGCCACGAACCGGACATTGACCATGGCGGCCAGAAAGCCGGTGAAGGCCTCGACACCGATATTCCCCAGCGACGCGTAACCCTGGATGGCGACCAGCGAACCCGCGGATAGGGTGATGAACCCGACGATGGCGGCCGTGCCGCCGGCCACGGCCATCGCACCCGTCCCCATCCCCATCTGGGCGACCATGCGTATCAGCTCTTTGGGGTAGCGGCGCAGGGCGAACGGAATCTGGGCGACCGCCGTCACCGCGAACCAGACCATCTGCCCGATCTCCAGCAACAGCTTGACCGGGGCTTCGCCGTATCGACCGAGGTTTGCCCGGGGCAGCTTGAGATGTGTTGCGGCCGTTGCCATATCAGCGCCCCGTTCCGAATCTGACGCCGATCGTGGTCAGTGCCGCGTTGACCGCGAACAGCGCGATGAAACACAGCACCACCGTCTCGTTGACGGCGGTGCCCAGACCCTTGGACCCGCCGCGGACGATCAACCCGCGGTAACACCCGACCAGGCCGGCGATCAATCCGAACGTGGCCGCCTTGATATTGGCGATCACCACTTCGGGCAGGCCGGTGAGAGCGGTCAATGTGGAGAGATAGGCACCGCTGGAGACGTTCTGCAGGTACACGCTGAACAGGTAGCCGCCGCCCAGGCCGACCGCAATCACCAGGCCGTTGAGCAGGACCGCAACGATGGTCGAAGCGACGACGCGGGGCAGCACCAGCCGGTGGATCGGGTCGATGCCGAGCACTTCGAGGGCATCGATCTCCTCGCGGATGGTGCGGGCCCCGAGGTCGGCGCAGATGGCGGTGCCCCCGGCGCCGGCGACCACCAGCACCGTCACGATCGGGCCCAGCTGGGTTACGGCACCGATGCCCGCACCGGCCCCGGAGACGTCGGCCGCGCCGAACTCGGCGAGCAGCACGTTGAGTGTGAAGATGAGCAGCACGGTTTCGGGGATCGACACCGCGATCGTGGGCAGCAGCGACACCCGCATCAAAAACCAGCCGATCCAGATGAATTCGCGCCATTCGAAGGGCCGTTTCAGTGCCTTGGCGGTCAGCACGCACATCCGGAAGAAACCGCCGGCCACCTCGGTGCCCGGCCGTATCCTGTTGCCCACTCGGCGGGCCATGGTGTGCGAGGCGGTCATCGACGCGAACTTCCGTCGGAGGCCGGCCGAGCAGCGCAGTGAAACCCACTATTGCTCAGCGTATTTCGGGGAGATCGAGTGAGGTGCGCGCCTGCCGTCGCACCCTGCCGCAGCGTTACGCGGTGCGGGTGACCGACAGTCCCGGTCCCCACCCTTCGGCTCCATGCCGCCCACGGTTGCGCCACGCCGCAACTATGTCACTAGACCGTACGTGCAGTCAACAGAATCAGAGATCCGAATGACGCGCAGGAGTGTCCGCGCCCTCATCGTGGTGAATGACCTGCTGTTTTATGGCGGGATAACCCTCGGTGGGCGCGCCTCGATACGCCGTGACTAACTACACGTACAGTCAATCAGACCGGGTGTTGCCGGGCGCGCACGCGCGACGCCAAAGTTCTTTTAGCCGTAGGTTTTCGGTGCGCTGACGAGTCAGCCCGGGCCGCTCGTGACCACGGTCAGGCATTCGCGCACCACTGAGACGACGTCCGATGACGGGCTCGCCCACTTGGTCAACCCCAGCCGGTCGAGCAGCAGTCCGCCGAGGAACACATCCACGAATGCGGCCCCTACCCGTTCGGGCGTCCGAGAGTCATTGGGGTCGAACCACACCCACATCCACTCGAGCGATCCCCACAGCTGCAGCGCAGCCAGATCGACGTCGACGCTTCGGAATACACCGGATTCGACTCCATTGCGGATCTCATCGATGGTGAGCGCCTGCAGTTGGTGGCGCAGCTTGCGTACCTGTTGCATGGCCGGGTCTTCGGACAACTGCACCACCTCGCGCTGGCTTGCGACGGTGGCGTCGCGGGCCATCACCTGCAGCAGCGCGGAGGTGAAGATGATCGCGGCGATGCGCTCGTGCGGTGCGGATACGCGGTCCCAGACCATGCGCAGCACGTCGAGTTGGTTGGCGAGGTGGGTTTCTTCCAGTTCGCGCAGCATCTGCGCTTTGGTCCCGAAGTGGTGAACGATGGTGCCCTTCGACATGCCGAGTTCGTCGGCGATGTCACCGATATTGGTTCTCTCATAACCACGTTCGGCGACATAGCGGACAAACGCATCGAGGATCTCGCCACGCCTGCCAGGCGGTCTGGGCATTGGACACCTTCGGCTTAGACTAACCGTACGAACGGTCTATCATAACCATCGCCGAGTGACCATCCCCTTCGCGACATC
Source organism: Mycobacterium sp. (assembly GCA_003987775.1). Lineage (GTDB taxonomy): Bacteria > Actinomycetota > Actinomycetes > Mycobacteriales > Mycobacteriaceae > Mycobacterium. Next base: position 19,112 of record RXJD01000087.1, on the reverse strand, counting down.
GCCGTTCGGCCCTGGTCGCGAAGAATCGCGCGTGAACCCCCTTTGGGGACTCGCGGTTACAGAGCCTGCAACGGCCTGCTGCGATTCGTCGGTTCCGGCGCGGTGACGACGTACATGTTCGCGCCGGGAGCTGCCTTGATTTCGCCGGCGGTGTACATCGTCAACAGTTCCCTTCCGTCGCTGTCGGCAATGCACACATAGGTGTCGGTCTCGGGGTCGTAGTCGAAGCTGTCCCAAGCCAGAACGAACGCCAGACAATTGCCGTCGCGATCGGCGACGACAAGTTTGTGCGCGCCGGACTTCTTCAGTAGCTCTGCGTCCTGCGTGCGCCGCTGAGAGACCCCGTTCTTGTGCATCGGTACGCTGTTCAACATCTGTGTGCTCCCTTAGCGAGGTTGTCTCCGTCTGGCCCGGGCGCTCAAGACAATCCCGACCTGGCGGTATTTCGGACATTACCCCGCAATACCGGGCGCTACCAGGGCATTAAGGCCCCTGTCAAGGGGTCGTTCGTCGCCCTAGTCCCCGGATTTCTTCGAGTCCTTGTCGGAGTCCTCGTCGGAGTCGTCGTCCTCCTCGTCGTCGTCGTCCGAGTCGCCGTCCTCGTCCTCGTCCTCGGAGTCGTCTTCGTCGTCGTCCTCGTCTTCGTCGTCTTCATCTGCGTCGCCCGACTCCCTAGCCTCGTCCAGTTTGTCGGCGTACTTCGTCAACAGCCCGGCGAGCTGACGGGCCTCGTCGGGTTCCAGCGCATCATCGAACAGTTGCTCGTCGCTCTCCGAGACCCGCTCCAGGTACACCGCGTTGTTCTCGACACCGACATCCCAGCGGCCGCCCTCTTGATGAACCATTCGATGCCCTCCCTGATAGTCGCCGGATTCAAGGCGCGGCTGGCCCGCGCTGGCAAGGTGATTACCCACTTCTGCCCGGGCGCAGTCGCCAGTCCCGGCGGCATTGAGACTGCGCCGGCGGCGGCCGCCACACGCACGACTTCACCCTCAGCGCAGGGTCAACCCACGAGCCGCGCAGAGTGAGCCCAGCGGCGGGCCTAACCCGGCGGGGCCGCTCCCGCCGCGTCCTGCAGCACCTGCTGCAGCTTGTCCAGCGGATCGCCGTCGGTCGGGTCGAGCCGGCGTGGCGGGATATCGCGCCCGTCGGCCGATACGGCGACCGGTAGTGGGAGCGCCACCGGGGCGGGCGGCGGAGGCGGCGGCGGGGCCTGCGCGGGCGCAGCCGGCGGGGCATTCAGCGCATTCCGCTTGTCGGTCAACCGATTTGCGGCATCGCGGCGGATGGTCTGCCGCCGTGTGTCCGGGTCGCTGTTGTCGGCGAAGCACACCGGCGGCGCGTCACCGACGACGCTCAGCGCGCTCGCATATCGTTCGTCGGCGCGGGATCGGTCACCGGCCGCGGCGGCGCGGTCACCCTGGGTTTCGCGGACCAGTTCCAGGTTGACCCGCACCGGACAGGAACCTGCGACATCGGTGCGCGCGAGAGCAGCGGTGAAGTCCGCGTCCGCCTCCTCGAGCCTTCCGTCGAGCACGGCGGCGGCGCCCGCGGCAAACGACGCCTTCGCGGGCTCGACCAGGTTGGCCACGCCCAGCACCGCCGCATCGTCGCGCACCGCACCCGCGTCGCCGCGCCCGAAATCCGAAGCCGCCGAATCCCCGGCCACCACAACCGATATCAGCTTCGCCGCTACCAGCACCATGAGTAGGGCCAGCGGCGCCGAGTAGATCAGCAGCCGCCGTCGCAGCCGCAGCCGTGCCGGTCGCAGCGTCATGCCATGTCCCGCCGGGTCAGGCGGCCGCGCCGGAATTCGCGGACCGACAGATAGATTTCGCCCAGCAGCAATACCGCCGCAAGCAGCGCGGGCAGCCAGTACAACTCGAGCGCGGCGCCGGCCTCGGCCCGGGTCCCGGCGCCGCTCGGCCGGTCGGGCAGGTCCGGCTGGAAGGGCTGACCGGGTTCGCGGTGCTGGTAGGGCACGACGAGTTGGCCTGCGATCTTGCGCAACTGGGCTTCGTCGATGGTGCGTCCGTAGCCGAGCACCGCTCCCCCGTCGACCGATCCGCTGGCGAAGTCGCCTTGCGGAACGGTCGACCCGGGTGCACCGGAACCGAAATACAGCACGACATTTCGCGTACCCGGATACTGTTGGGCCGCTTGGATGAGCTGGTAGCGCAGCACGTTGCCGGCCGCCGAGGCATCGACGTCGACTCGCGCATTCGGACCGCCACGGTAGGCATCCAGGGCCGCGATGGTGGGTCGCAGACTCCAAACATCCTCGGACAGCGGCCAGTCCAGCGTGGCCCGCGCGGCGAAGTCAATGAGGGCATACCGCGCCGCCGGATAGCGCTTGATCAACGCCGCGATGTCGTCGCGCATACCGGCGATCCGGGCCCGGTCGCCGTAATCATCGACGCCCGAGTCCACCGACCGGTCCACGATCAGAAAGACATTGAGGTTCTCCCCTGCCGCGGCCGTGGTGCCCGCGCGGGTTTTGTCGTCGGGGAGTGCGGGCCGGGTGGCGGCGGCGATCACCAGCAGCACCGCCAGCGTCACGCCGCCCCAGCGCAGCACGGTGCGGGTACGGCGGCTTCCCGCCCCGAGCAACACCTGGCGCAGCGCCACCAGGCGGGCCAAGACCAGCGCGCCGGCGACGACGGCGAAAATAGGCCAGGGCAGCACGGGTTCGAACGTCATCGGCGCAACCCCATCAGCGCCACGGACAGCACGGTCGCCGAGAACAACGCGATCGCCAACGGCACCACCGGAGCGTCCGCGGCGTCCGCCGTGGCAACCGCGCCGCCCGCCGGGCGCCCTGACCGGGTGTGCGAGCGGATGTCGTCGAGGGCCCCGGTCACCGACTCCGGCACCAGGTAGCGCCCGCCGGTCTGCTCGGTGAGCGCGAGCAATGAGCCGCTCTTCGGGGAGGGAGCCGTGTCGACGACGTTGAGTTGGACTCCGCCCCGCTCGGCCAGCTGCCGCACCGCGTCTCCGGTGAACAGCGCGGCACGTTGTTCGCCCGGCACGCGCATATCCGACGGGCCCAGATAAATGACCGAACGCCGGTGCGTGCCGCGCTGCTCGAAATGCGGGAAACCCGAGATACAGAGTGCCAGAACATCTTCCACGCTGGTCGCATAGTCGGTGTACGGCACCGCCGGAGCGAACGACGCCGACTGCAATCGCGGTGCGCGGGCATACTCGCCGAATCGTGAGACGGCATATTGGTGATCGCGCGTCAACGGCACCAACCGGCGGTTCACCGACGTCAGACCGATACGTTGAGTTTGCGGCGACGAACCGGCCTGCTGCGCAAAGTAGTCGAGCATCTCCACCGTCGCACGATCCGGCAGCGGCTGCCCGACACACAGCATGATGTCCTCGGCGGGCGCGGCGTCGAAATCCTCACCGGCCGCGGCCGGACGGGAAGCCGCCCACATGGCCGCGCAGAACATCACCGTCAGCACGACCAGGGTCACGATCGTCGACAGGGAGCGCAGCCGGGCAACCTTGGCGTATTCGGGCAACCGGGTCAGTCGTGCGATGTTGGCCAGTGGACGTAACCGCCGGCGGGCCGCGGTCATCGGCAGCACCGCAGCCAGCACGACGACGATGACGAAGCAGCCCGATCCGACGGCTGCTAACGGCCACCACTTCAGGTCCACGAGCGGATCAACTCCTGCGCCCTGGAACTGACCTCGCCGATGTCCACGGAGGTCTCGGTGTTGAACTGCGCATCGTCGAGCAGTGTCAGCAAGGGTGCGGCCGCCCCGAGCTCCCCGTCAGCCAGCGCGCCGACATGCAGATACTGGGCCCTGGTCCCCGTCGCCTGATGCAGAAAGCTGCGTACCGCCTGGCTGATCGCCGCGCCGGTCTGCGGCGTCGACAAAAGTCCGGCGTGGTGCTCGGAGGCAAGGCGCTGCACGCGGCGGGCGAAGCGTTCCCGGATCACGCGGGCGTGCATCCGCCGTACCACAGGGATGCGACGCAACCGGTGCGATGGCAGCGTCCACACGAAAACTCCTGCATACCAACCACATACCGCCAGCACCAGCAGCACCGCCCACACCAGCCACTGCGACGAGTAGGGCTGCGGACCGAACACGTAGTGCAGCAGGTCATCCGGCACGGCCGGCCGCCTCGGTCAGGCCGACGAGTTCGCGGCGGATGTCAGCACTGCCGGCGATCGTGGCGTGCGTGATCGCCCGCCGGGTCAGGAACTTTGCGAGGCGCTCGCGCCGGGCGGCCTCGGCTCGGCGGTAGGCGGCGACGACTCGCGGACCGAGGTCGGCGCCGTTCAGGACGAAGCGGCCAGTGGCGACGTCGTAGCCGTCGGTGTTGTCGGGACCGACCGCGGGCATGTCCGACACCATCGCCCAGAGGATGTCGTGGCGCCCGCTCAACCTGATGAGTACTCCGTTGAGTTCCTCGTCGACATCGGGTTCGTCGGAGACCACGACGATCAGCATGGTGTGGCGGTAATGCGTTGCGACGTAGTCGAGTTGAGCGGCGATGCGGCTGGGACCGGGGCCGGTCATGGAGTGCTGGTACCAGCGGTGCAGCAGTCCCTCCACGTGCATTTCGCCGCGGCGCTGCGGGATGTTCACCGAACCGCGGCTGTCACCGAAGACCATCCCGATCTGATCGGAACGGCGCAGGCCGATCAGGCCGATCGCACCCATGACGTGCGCGGCGACGTCACGCTTGTACTCGCCGCTGGGGGCCAGTGCCGACATATTGCGGCCGGCGTCGGCGACCAGCAGGAGCTTGTGGTGTTTCTCGGAGACGAATCGTTTGATGAGGACGCTGCCCGAGCGGGCCGAGGCCTTCCAGTCGATGTCGCGGACGTCGTCGCCGGGAACGTATGGACGCAGATCGTCGAATTCCATGCTGCGCGTGTGTGACAGGGCGTAGCGACCGCCTTCGAGCAGACCACGGGTGTCGGTGCCGAAGTGCGCCTTGGCCCGGTTGAGATGTTTGCCCAAGGCCGGGACTCAGGGCACCCGGACGGCCCGCAGCGCGGCGTCGATCACGGTCTCGGGAGTGACGTTGGCACTGGCGGCTTCGAATCCGAGGATGAGCCGGTGCCGCAGCACCCGGTGCGCCAGCTTGGCGATGTCCTCCGGCAGCACGTGGGCGCGCCCGGACAGCACCGCCTGGGCACGCGCCGCTTTGCAGAAGGCGATCGTCGCGCGCGGGCTGGCCCCGTACTCGACCAGGCGCGCGATCTGCTTGGGCAATGCCTTGCCGGGGTGGCGGGTCACGTCGACCAGCTGGCTGGCATACAGCATCAGCGCCCGGTCCATGTAGACGTGGCGAACCACGTCCTGCAGACGCAGTACGTCATCGAGGCTGACGACGGGCGCGGCGGTCCGCCGCGTGTCATAGACCCCGGCGTCGATCCGCGACATCACCTCCACCTCTTCCTCGGGCGAGGGGTAGCGCACGATCTCCTTGAGCAGGAACCGGTCGGTCTGCGCTTCCGAGAGCGGATAGGTGCCTTCCTGGTCGACGGGATTCTGGGTGGCGATGACCAGGAACGGGTCGGTGAGTGGATGCACCTGGCCGGCGATCGTGGTCTGGCGCTCCTCCATCGCCTCGAGCATGGCGCTCTGGGTCTTGGCACTGGACCGGTTGATCTCGTCCAGCAGCACGACGTTGGCGTGTACCGGGCCCAGCTGGGTGACGAACGAACTCGTCGCCGAGTCGTAGATCTGCGTGCCGATGATGTCGCTGGGCAGCAGGTCGGGGGTGCACTGGATGCGTTGGAAGCGGCCGTGGATGGACTCGGCGAGCACCTTGGCGGCGGTGGTCTTGGCCAGTCCGGGGACGCTTTCCAGCAGGACGTGGCCACCGGCGAGCAGTCCGATCAGCAGCGATTCCCGCAGGTCAGGCTGCCCGACGATCTTTGCGGCGAACGCCTCCGAGATGGCGTCGACGATCTGCCGGATGCCGTCGAGCTCGCGCTGATCCGGTTGCGTTCGCGATGTAGTCATATGCCCGCCTTTATACCCGGGCGCCCGGCTGCCACACATCGGCTTGCTCGTGTTGATGACGGTCGCCCCGGGTATCCCTGCTGACGTGCGAGTCCCGCCGCGTGCACTGCCGGCCATCTCCCTGATCGTGATCCTTGTGCTGGCGGGGTGCTCGAATCCGCGACAATCCGCATCCCCATCCGGGGTTCCGGCGCCGGCGTCAGGCAGGCTGGTGGCCGCTCCCGTCGCCGTGGCCCCCGATCTTGCGCAGGCACCGCTGGACCGGCCCCGCCAGGCGCTGATCCCCGACGGTTGGACGATCGCCGTCTGGGCGCGAATTCCTAAGGCGCGCTTGGAAACATGGACGCCCGACGGCGCGCTGCTCGTGTCGGTGCCGAGCCGTGGGCAGATCGTCGAGTTGACACCTGGCGCCGCACCCCGACAGTCGACGCTGCTCGAAGGTCTTGATCAGCCGCACGGCATGGCATTCGCGGGTTCGACGCTCTACGTCGCGGAGAGCGATCAGATCGACGCCTACGACTACGCCGATGGCCGGGCCGTCAACGGCCGGACCGTCGCAGCCGGTCTTCCTGATGCGCGCAGCCCCGATCTGCACGGCGCCTACGCGCACGCGCTGAAGAGCGTGACCGTCGGGCCCGACGGAGGGGTGTACTTCTCGATCGGTTCGACGGGAAACATCACGGCGCAGGACCGTGGCGCGAACCCGCCCAGGGCGACGATTATGCGGATTCCGCCCGGCGGCGGGCCGGCGCAGCCGTTCGCGACGGGGGTGCGCAACGGAACCGGCCTTGCCGTCGCCCCGGACGGCTCGGTGTGGACGGCGGTCAACAACCGCGACAACACGCCTGACCCGCAGGGCCGCGTCGACGTCGGCTACGTCAACGACCATCCGCCGGAGTCACTGGCACGGTTGACGTCCGGCCGCGACCTGGGCTGGCCGTTTTGCAATCCCGACGGGGGGCCGGCGAATCTGCCGTTCGTGCGCGACATGTCGACCAACAAGGACGGATCCGCGATGGACTGCCAGACCCTGCCGCCGGTAGAGCAGAGCATGGGCGCTCACTCGGCGCCACTGGGTTTGTCCTTCACCACCGGCGTGCTGCCGCCGCCGTATGCGGACGGCGCGCTGGTCGGCATTCACGGGTCGTGGAACCGCAAGCCGCCGCGCGCGCCCGAGGTGTCGTTCTTCCCGTGGCGCGACGGCGGCCTCGGCGACCAGCAGACCCTGATGGGTGGCTTCCAGACCGACGACGGTTCCCGATGGGGCCGCCCGGTGGCCGCCGTGGTGGGGCCGGACGGTGCGGTGTACATCAGCGACGACGACGCGGGCGCTGTCTACCGGTTGGCGCCGCCGGGACGGTAAACCATCCCGGTGCCCCGATCAGTCGTTTTTCGCCTCGTAGCGCAGCAGTACCGCGCCGCCCGGGAAGGTGCGGTTCTCCAGCAGTCGCAGTGAGATCCATGACGGCAGTGCCGGAAAGAACGGTGTGCCGCCGCCTACGGCGGTGGGCGCGATCACGATGCGGTACTCATCCACCAGTCCGGCCTGCACGATCGGTGCGGCCAGCGTCGCGCCAACCACCTCCAGCCTGCCGTCGGTTTCGGCTTTCAGCTTCGTCACCACCTCGACCGGGTCGCCGCGTTCCAGGCGCGAGTTCCAGTCGACGGACTCCAGGGTCCGCGAGAACACCACTTTGGGCATGTCGCGCCAGATGTGGGCGAAGTCGACGATCAGCGGAGTGGCGTCCGGTGCCTTATCGGCGGTCGGCCAATAGGCGGACATCAGTTCGTAGATCCGGCGTCCGTAGAACGACAGGGCGGTCTCCCGCTCGAAGTCGTTCCAATACTGGTGCAGTTCTTCGCTCGGTTCGGACCAGTCGATGCCGCCGTGCGCGTCAGCGATGTACCCGTCCACCGACACGTTGAAGCCATAGATGAGTTTGCCCATACAGATCAGACTGCCCTGGCGGACAAAACTCATTGCGGCGCGTTGAGTACGTGCTCCTCCTGTTAACCCGCGGGGCCGCTTCCGACGACCAGGCTGAACAGCTCCGAAGTGGCCGTACTGATTCCCACGACTTCGAATGCGCACAGCCAACACGGCGTTACGGTGATGGCCATGAATACGGCTCACCGTGGTCGGTGGGCTGCACTGCTAGCCGTGCTGGTTCTCACCGCGTGTCAGCCGGCGAGCAGGACCAACCCGGCCACCACGCAAACGAACACCACAGCGACGTCTGCGACCACTGCCCCGAAGATCGCGGGCGCCTTGTTCTACACGAAAGCAGGGGCGCTGTACGTCAGCGAACCCGCCGGCGCCCCCGGCCGCAAATTGACAGACGGACCGGCAGACGCGCAACCGGCGCCCTCCCCCGACCTCGCACACGTGGCCTTCGTCCGGAAAGCAGCAGCCTCCGACTACGGCGGTGAGCTGTGGGTGCTCGACCTTTCACCGCAACTCACACCTCTCGCGCCACCCCGGCGCCTGGTGGACCCGGCCGGCCTTCCGCATGGCAGTGGCGACCGCCCCCCGATGGTCGCCAGGCCCCGTTGGTCGCCGACCGGACAACATGTGGCCTTCGTCGGCAACCCGACTGACGGGGCGGTAGAGGGAGGCATCCTGCTCGTCGCGGCGGCCAACACGGGAGAGATCACGCCCAGACCAAAGGCTGCCTCCGAATCCGCCACCGCCTGGGCGCCGTTCGCCGAACCCGCCTTCGCGTGGGCACCCGACGGCAGCCACATCGCCTGGTTGGACGAACGCAGCGACGTCAGGCCGACGAACGTCAACGCCCTGGCCGTCGGCGGCGAATCCACTCCTGTCGCCACCGGTACGAACGCCTCCTCGGTGATCTACGCCAGGGATGGGCGGACGATCCTGTTCACCAACGGGGACACCTCGGATTCGGTCATGTTCCCCAAGAACCCCTTCACCCTGCGCACGGGTGGCGTCTATTCGGTCGCCGCCTCCGTCGAAACCGGTGCGACACCGGCCGCGCCCACTCCGCTGTTCACCGCTCAGGGTTGGTCGTATCGCGACATGACGATCCTGGACTCCGGTGCGGTGGCCTTCACGGCGCAACGAGTCGGGCGAAATGCCACTACTTCGAAGGCGATTCAGGTGCTCGACAAAGGTTCGTCGGTGCCACGCACGACGGTTTCCGAAGTCCCGACCACGTCGATTTGTCAGAGCACCCCGCGGGGTGGACGGGTTTGTTACGCCGCCCAGGAACCAGCGTGGGGTGCCGGCAACGTCCTTGCCTACCTTGATAATTCGCCAGAAGTGCACCTCATCTTCACCGATGCCGAAGGGCGTGACCCAAAACAGGTCGACACCGGTGTGGACAGCTTTGCCTTCCCGCCAGTTCCCTGACGATCGCAAATAGGGTCCTTAAGCCCTATCGGTGGCACAAACTGCGTCCTTAGGGTCAGCGGTCGAGGGGTTGCGGAAAGGCGGCTGCCGTTGTCCGGATCAGTATTCAGAGCCTTCGTTGTGACGGTGGTGGGGGCGACCGCGATACAACTTGCGGGCTGCACGAGTGGCAACCGCCTGGCCGCACCATCGACGCCGTCACCGTCAGCCAGCGCGCATTCGATCTCGATAGCATCCTCATCCACCAATGGCACTCCGGCGAGCTTGCCTGCCCACTTCGAAATCCGGAACGGCGATCTGGTTTCCGACTGCCGAATCAACGCGAATTCGGTGACCTGCAACGAAACTCTCAAGAACGTCAAGCCGACGCAGTCGTACACGGGCACGATGACCGGGAAGGTGTCCGGGTTCACGGTGAACGGGTCCGCGAGGTCGTACGCGACGAACCCAGATCCGCAGAGCCCCGAATGCACCAGCACCACCGAGATGTCGGGCCCCATCACCTATGTCTTTCGCCCCGATGGAACCCTTTCGGCGCGTTGGGGTCCGTACCAGCGGAAGTTCACCAACAGTTGCCTCACCTCCCAGCCGGAACCCAATCCGGGTGAAGACCCGACCCGCGAACCGATATCTGAGTGGACCGCCACGTGGGCGCCCATCACGTAGGTGCACAGCCGATGAAGCGGATCAACGAGGCACTTCGCCGTCGACTTCATCTTCTCGTCGCGGTGTGCGTCGCGCTGTCCGCGGTCGGCTGTACGACAGGTGGCCAACACGGTCCAGGTGCGACGACGACGGGGGCACAGCCACAACACACCCGGTCGAACCTGCCCTACAACGACAACCCCAACGTGTCGGCGGCCGATGAGCAACGTTTCATCAACGGCGCCAACGCTTTTGGATTGGACGTCTTCAGACGAGTCACGGCAGGTGGCAATGTCGTTTTTTCCCCGCTGAGCCTCAGCGTCGCCATGTCGATGGCCTACGCGGGTGCCGCCGGCGACACCGCCGCCCAGATGAAATCCGTTCTGCGCGACCCGTTCGGCGACGACACCTATTTCCGCGCGGTCAATCAGCTGCTGATCGCTCTGCGCTCGCGCAGCCGGGGCGGAATCTTCGAGGGTGATCCCCGCAGCATCGAACTGTCGCTGGTGGACGCGACCTTTACGGCACGCGACCTCTCGACCCGCCCTCGATTCCTCGACATCCTCTCGACGCAGTACAACGCCGGGGTACACGCGGCCGACTTCAAAGCCGACGCCGAGGGCGAGCGGCTCAAGATCAACAAATTCGTCAGTGCGGCGACCAAGGACCTGATCACGGATCTGATCCCGCGAGTCGATCCCCCGCTCATCGACCGCAACTCTCGCGCGGTTCTGGTCAACGCCGCGTACCTCAAAGCAAGCTGGCGAAAGTCCTTTGATCCGAAGCTGACCGCCGACGGCGCCTTCCGGATCGCGCCAGGGTCACCGGTCACCGTGCCGATGATGCATGACCCGGTGCGGTCGATGCCCTACTTCTCCGGTCCGGATTTTCAGGCCGCGACGTTGCCGTATATCGGCGACGATCTCGAGATGATGATCGTGCTGCCAACCGAGGGAAGGCTTGCGGCGGTTCGCAACAGCATGGACGACATCTGGATGCGCAATGTTCTCGGCTCCCGCACGGATACTTACGTCGACTTCCGAATGCCCAAATTCCGGGTTACCTGGGGCAGCGAGATCTTCGACCACACTCTGATCGACATGGGCATGCCCACCGCGTTCGACCGCCAGCGGGCGGACTTCTCGAACATGAGCGATGAGCAACTCGCGATCTCCTCGGTCCTGCAGAAGGCTTATGTGGGGATCGACGAACTGGGAACGGTCGCGGCGGCCACATCGGCGGTCACCGGAGGAGGAATGGGACCAACACCCGAGACGATCACTCTGAATATCGATCATCCGTTCCTGTTCGCCATCGTCGACAAGACGGGGGCCGTCTTGTTCACGGGACAGGTGACCGACCCTCGCTGATCGCGTCAGTCGGCCGGGGGACGGGCACGGGCTTTCAGATGACCTTGGTCTCTATTAACCCGACTGATCAATGCTTACCTTCGGCCTGTGTGACGGATCGTTTCTGTTCCTCCTGCGGTACTCCGCACCAGCCTGACGCGCAGTTCTGCGCGAACTGCGGGCATGCGTTGGGCGAAACCCCCTCGGCTGAGCCCCCGGCCCCGTCCCCTGCGCCCAGCGCAGAAACCGCGCCCCCAGGGCCCTCCGCGCAGACCGCCGATGACGCGTCCGGTCGGCACACGCGCCGAACCCGGCTTCTCTTCGCGGTTGCGCTGATACTCATCGTCGGTCTCGCCGCCGTGATCACGCTGTACTTCACCCGTTCCTCCCGCCAGTCCGGTGAGCTCTTCCTCGAGTCCGCGACCTCGACCGGCGCCAATCCGTTCACGGACTCGACCGCCGCCGCGACCGGCTCGGCAGGGACGACAGGGACGACAGGGACCACCCCGACCAGCGCCGGAACGACACCCACCGGAGGCCGGACGGTCGTCGGGACAGTCGCCGGAAACACCGTCGGCCTCTATGGCGGCACCCTCAGCGAGGCGTCCTGTGACCGCGAGAAGCAGATCGCCTTCCTTCAGGCCACCCCCGACAAGGCCGCCGCCTTCGCTTCCGTCCTCGGCATCACCCCCAGCCAGATACCGGACTATCTACGCAGCCTCACCCCCGTGGTGCTACGCCAAGACACCCGGGTCACCAACCACGGCTTCGTGAACGGAACGGCCAGCGCGTTTCAATCGGTGCTCCAAGCAGGCACCGCCGTACTGGTCGATAAACACGGGATTCCCCGGGTCCGCTGCATGTGCGGCAACCCGCTCACACCCGCCGCGGCGATCGAAGGTGATGTGCGCTACCGGGGGCAGACCTGGCCGGGATTCGCCCTGAACCGGACGGTCGTGGTCAACAACGACCTCACCATCAACATCGATATCTTCGTCCTCCTGGACACCCTGACCGGCGGTTGGTTCGACCGGCCCGCCGGAACGGACGGCGACCTGGACAGACCACACGACGGCGGCGGAACGACCACCGGCGGGTCCGGCACGGGCGGAGGCGCCGGACTCTGCGCCGACACGTACGAGGGCGCGGTGAATCGACTGCTCGCCTTCCGACGCAACAACGACCGGGCGGGCGCCGGCGTGTGCGGTTCAATCCCGGTTCTTGACTACTTGTGGCGCCTGACTGACGATTTCGCCCGCCCCTTGCGGATCGACCATTGCGAAGAAGGCAATAAGGGGCTGCTGCCGCCGAACATCCAGGGTTACGCCTGCACCATGTCGAACAATGCGATCTTCGTCGTCGAGTTGGTGCCCCAGGGTCCTCGGAACTGGATCGTCACCTACGTCGCCCTGGTCGAAGGTCGTACCTCGACGACGGGCACGCCCCCGGCCGAGTCGGGCTGCGGATCGCCGCGTGCGTCGTTCAGCCCCACGACCTCCGACGAGAAGACGCTCGTCAGCTATTTCACGGCGATCAACGGCAAGGACTACCCGACGGCGTGGAACCTTCTCGGCAGCAAGCTCCAGTCCGAGTGGGGGTCCCAGCAGGCGTTCGCCGCCGGGATGGCCGAGCACATCAGCTGCGTTCGTGTGCTCGACATCAAGGCCGTCGGCGACCACGAGTACCAGCTGCAATTCGCGGCCCTGTACAACACACCGTTCCCTGCGGGCAGTGGGCAGCTCCAGACCTTCTGGACGGTGTCCGGCGGCAAGATCGTCTCATCCGGCACCGGACCCTAGGAATCGTCGCCATGCTGGGAAATCGTCACGTTTGCATTCAAGGCGGGTGCGGTCGTCGCCGCCTTCAGCCCGCTGCGGGCGCGATTCTGGCCGTTGCCATGGTGTTGATCGCGAGTTGCACCCATGCCGGTAACGACCACCCCGCCACTACGACGAGCCGGCAATTCACCCACCCCGGTGGCGCCGACGAAGTGGTGATCGAAGTCTCCCGCGGCGGCGGGCTGGTGCTGCCCGTCGTGCGCGTCGGCGACACGCTGCCCCGCGTGTGGATCTCGGGGGACGGCCACTACCTCCGGCAGGTCGCCGGAGCGACCGACAACCCGGCGCTCGGCACGTTGGAGGAACGTCGAATCCCCGAAGCCACCCTGCAGAACCTGCTCACGGAGGCGAACAACGCCGGACTCCTCGCCGACTCACCGGACTTCGGCGCTCCGAAAATCTTCGATGCCGTCAACACCCGCATTCTCGCCGTCACCGACGGCAAGCGCCACGACGTGCTGGTACGCGCGCTGGGGTATCCCGTTTCCGATCTCGACGCCGCCACCGTCGCCGCGCGTGAGCGCGTTTCGCGCTTCATCGACCTGCTCGAGCATCCGGAGCGCATCGCCGGTGCCGGCGCTCCGCACACCTACACACCGGCGGGCGTGTCGGTGTGGGTGCTCGGACCGGCACCGGCCTCGACGTCCGCGCCTGCGGCGACGTGGCCGCTCGGCGACCTGGCCACGGTCGGCACGCCGACAGACTGGCCCGCTCCGTCGGCCCGGTGCCTCGTCGTGGCCGGCGACGACCTTCGCGCCGTGGACGCGTCGGCGGCCGGGACGAGCCGCAGCGCGCCATGGCATTCAGGCAATGGACTATGGCAGATCGCGATGCGGCCGCTGCTGCCGGACGAACACACCTGCGCCGACGTCGGGAAGTAACAACACGGCCAGCAACCACGTCACCTACATCCCCGGCCTTGCTGGGCGGTAGTGACGGTCAGCCGAAAGTTATTACGCTACAGCATAATTGGCTGAAATCCGGCAGCGGCGACTGGGCCGGATGGGGCCGGTCGCCTGATCCGCCGGGGCTGCGCCGCCGTGGGTGCAGCAGACGCTGGTGCCCCGAATCGTCGACTCGAGGCATTAATCACCATTCTTTCGCTTTGCAACGCAACGGTTTTGGTCATCGGAATCGAGCCGCCGACCCTCGTGTCCGCTACGTCATCGCCGACGACGTCGCAAATACCAATCTTCTTGCAGACAAGGGCCACACGTTCGCCGTCTCTGAGGCTTCCCGCAGATAGGGACCAATGTCCCTATTTGCCGAGTGGGTCTCATCGTTAGCTTGGGCGGTGCACGGCAAATCGAGGGAGGAACATGTCCGCAAAGTTCGTGTCAAAGTCCACGGTCGCCGCGGCTGCTGTGTCCGGGATCATTGCGTTCGGGATCGGCATGGCCGTCCCATCGGGTATCGCGGCGGCCGAGCCGCCGGGTTGCGTGGAGCCTGCAGGGCTGACGGCATTCGGACTTCCGTTGGAGCCGGAGTCGATCTCGTCCTGCGAGTCGGAGCGAGACACCTGTCTGGCCATGCACCGAAAGGAAGACGTCTGGGGCAACCCCTACATCCCAGCCGACGACTACAGCACCTGCATGAAGGGCTACTGGTACTGCAAGAACAATCAGGGCTGACATCTCCATCCCCGCGTTGCTGATCACGCCGATCGCCCCTACGTGAGCACCCATGACTTCCAACGGGACCGTCATGCCATGGCGGGCGCGAATACGGCAACATCACGGCCCTGGACTCGGACCCCCACGGCGCTGCGGCACTCCGAGAGTTGTTCGATAGCAACGGGTTGTACGACGGGACCATCATTTACGCTCCGAAGTTGTGAGCCAACCTTCGCTCGTTAGGCCAATTTGGGCGGCTCGGTCGTCACTGCGCGCGGTCTGGGTTGCAGCCGGCGAGTCCCCAGAATGGATTGCTCGTCGTACAGACACCTTGCTTGTCGAGTTAGGGGCGGCGTTGGAAGTTTCCGGGTGGGAAACGCCCAAGCATGAACGCTGGGAAGGGCCGCTGAATGCGCTGATCGGCGTTGTGGAGAGACACGTTACGGTCGGCACATTCGGAAACAAGGAACCCGAGAGTGGCTATCTGTTCACAGTGTCAGGTATCAGCCAGCAAATCGGGCTTCACGTCCAGGTCTCAGCGGGTTCGCAATCGACGGGCAGGCGCATTCCGCTGCATTCCTTGACCGTCGATCTGCGCGAGCTGGTGTCCGGCGGCGTGACGGGGCCAGTTGGTGACACATTGTGCGCGGCTGTGGCCGAAACATGGAAACCGCTGACCCTGAGTCTGTCCGACCCGCTGGTGAATCGAGCAGCTCGTCGCGGTGGATGGAAGATCCCCGTTGGTTACCGAACCTGGGTCAACGCGGAGGTTGGAACAATCCGCCACACAAAGGAAGGTCTGGCCTCCTGCGAGCTGGCCGGAGGCACGCTTCTATCCGCACCAGACGATTGGCCTGCTGACCGTAGTCGTCGCGGCGATGACCGCAACACTGGCCGCCAATGGCCTGGACGAAATCCCTCACTAAGTCATTCGAGCAAAGAGGTCAAACGAACAGCGGCTGGGCCACAAGACGGCCACCCTGGCATTGGACCGCTACGGCCACCTCTTTCCCGACGACCTGGGCAGTATCGCGGACGCTTCCGACGCTGCCGCAGAAACTGCTGCGGACGATTTCCGGACGAATCTCGCTCTGCGGTGAGTCACGTCCGACGAAAACTCGCTTGAACAGGACTTTTCTTGTGCCCCCAGTCGGACTCGAACCGACACTTGGCGGATTTTAAGTCCGCTGCCTCTGCCAATTGGGCTATGGGGGCTTGCACGACAAACAGTGGCGAATCTAGCGTGCGCAGGCCAGATCCGGGACGCTGCATACCCCGAAACGCTAGCGTGCGGGATAGCCGCTTTCTATGTAGGATCGCGCGCCGCGCACCCAGAGAGGCCGCTGGACCCCTTCGGCAAGATGACACGGCCGTATCGCCCGCCAAGAGCTTGTTAAAACTGCGAGCGCCCTCGTTAAGAAGCCGTAAACGTCCGTCACCCTGCGCTTTTCGACCATAACTGTGGAGCCCGGGCTAGTTAGCGTTACGCCAACGCACAGGGGCCGGTACGCAAACACACAGGGACGACCAGGGGATTTCTACGGCCGTCATGTCTTCACACCTAAGGAGCAATAGATGTCATTTCTGACAGCAGTGCCCGCAGAATTGGCCGCCGCGGCGGCGCAGCTGGGAGCGATCGGCAGCGCACTCGCGGCGCAGAACGCAGGTGCCGCGGCCCCGACCACCGCAATCGCTCCCGCGGCCGCCGACCAGGTCTCCATCCTGCAATCGGGCATCTTCACCGCGTATGGCGCGCTGTACCAGCAGATCGCCGCCGAAGCGCAGGCCATCCAGGAGCAGTTCGTACAGACGCTGGGGCTGAGCAGCGGAACGTACGAGCAGTCCGAGGCGGCCAACGCGGCTGCCACGACGCTGGCCGACAGCGCGTCCGCCGCGGCCGCCGCTCCGGCCGCTTCTTCGCCAATAGACGACGCGATTACCAACCTCGCAACACTGTTGGGCGGCCCGGTCACCAGCTTCGGCGGCCAGCCGTTCAGCCTGTCGGGCAACACGGCCAACGTCATGAGCTACGAAATCGGTAACTTCGCCTCGGCCTCGTCGAACATGCTGGGTCTGACCAGCGGTGGCCTGTTCCCCGAGGGCTTCGGCGTCCCCGAAGACCTCGCCGCCGACGCGGCCATCGAGGGTGCCGCGATCGAGGGCGGGCTGACCGGCGCCGGCGGCGCCGTCGGCCCTGTCGCAGCGAGTGTCGGCAGCTCCACGCTGGTCGGGGCGATGTCGGCACCGCCGAGCTGGGCCGCCGGGACCACGCTGGTGTCCAGCACCGCCCCGTCCGCGCTGTCCGGCGCCGGGTTCACGGCCGCACCAGCGGCCGCCGCCGGAGGCATCTACCCCGGCGTTCCGGGTCTCGCCTCCGCCGCCCGCAACAGCGCCGGATTCGGCGCACCGCGCTACGGCGTGAAGCCCATCGTCATGCCGAAACTGACAGCCGTCTAAGCCACCGCAGCCAACAGCGACCACACAACAAGCCAAGAGAAACGGGAAAGAAAATGTCTTACGCAGGTTTCCCCCCAGAGATCAACTCCGGGCTGATGTACAGCGGTGCAGGCGCCGGACCGTTCATGGCGGCCGCCGCGGCCTGGAACAACCTGGCCTCCGAGCTCAGCACCACCGCCAGCCAGTACGAATCGATCATCACCTCGCTGACCACCGAGCAGTGGACCGGAGCCGGGTCGGCGTCAGCGGCTACGGCCGCTCAGCCCTACGTGGAGTGGCTGACCACCACCGCGGCGGCCGCCGAGCAGGCAGGCATCCAGGCTGCCGCGTCCGCGGCCGCCTACGAGGCGGCATTCACGGCGACGGTGCCGCCCCCGGTGATCGCGGCCAACCGGGCGCTGCTCGCAGCTCTCGTCGCCACCAATTTCCTGGGTATCAACACGCCGGCGATCATGGCGACCGAGGCTCAGTACATGGAGATGTGGGTCCAGGACGTCGTCGCGATGACGACGTACCAGGCGTCCGCCACGGCTGCTGCGGTGCTCGAGCCGATTCTCCCGGCAACACCCACCACCAACCCGGGTGGCGCGGGCCTGCAAAGCGCCGCCGTCGCAGCAGCAGCCGCCGAAGGACCCGCAGCCTCGCTGGGTGACATTGTCAGCGGCCTGCAGTCCGAGTTGGGCAACCTCGCTCTCGGCACGTCGTCCATTGGCACCGGCCTGTTCAACGCCTTGCCCGTCCCCGTGCAGGAGTTGCTGACCGCACTCGACGGCCTGCTGGGTACGCCGCTGATCTTCAACGGCATCCAGCAGATCGGTGTCACGGCGTCGTGGTTCATGTTCGCCGCCATCCCGAACGGCATTTTCGCCGCGCACACCATCGACGCCAACATCGCGGCGGCCGCCGCCGAGGCGGCCGCGCCGGCGGCTGCCGCTGCTGCTGAAGGCGCTGCGGCTGGACTGGCCAGCGAGGTGGGGGCCGCCGGTGCGGCAGCCAGCCTGGGCGAGGCCTCTCTCGTCGGCAGCCTGTCGGTGCCGGCCAGCTGGGCCGGTGCCGCCCCGGCAGCCGAGGCTGCTGGAACGGCGCTGGCGGGCAGCGGGTGGACTGTCCCCGAGGAAGCCGCTGCACCCGGAATGATGGCCGGCATGCCCGGCATGGCGGCGGCCGCCAAGGGCGCCGGCGCGGCCGCGGGCCCGCGGTACGGGTTCAGGCCGATCGTTATGCCCAAACAGGTCGTTGTGTGACGCCAGAAAAAAGGGGGGGACAAGTCACTCGTTTAGGCCAGTAATCTGCCGCCGACCCGTAATCTCTACCGCTGGACGGCAAGCTAACGCACGATCACATTCGAGATAGGAGACGAAATATGACAACACGTTTCATGACCGACCCGCACGCGATGCGCGACATGGCGGGCCGTTTCGAGACCCACGCCCAGACCGTCGAGGACGAGGCCCGCCGCATGTGGGCGTCCTCGCAGAACATCTCGGGCGCGGGCTGGAGCGGTCTGGCCTCGGCCACCTCGCTGGACACCATGGGCCAGATGAACACGGCCTTCCGCAACATCGTCAACATGCTGCACGGCGTTCGTGACGGACTGATCCGCGACGCGAACAACTACGAGCAGCAAGAGCAGGCCTCGCAGCAGATCCTCAGCAGCTAAGACTTCAGCAGCCAAGAAAGGGACTTTGGAAAATGACGATCAATTACCAGTTCGGCGACGTCGACGCCCACGGTGCGCTGATTCGCGCCCAGGCCGCCAACTTGGAGGCCGAGCACCAGGCCATCGTTCGCGATGTGCTGGCTGCCGGTGACTTCTGGGGCGGCGCCGGTTCGGTGGC
>RXJD01000028.1 GCA_003987775.1 Mycobacterium sp. | reverse complement strand
CGCAGGCTCGCCCGAGTGGTCTTCAATCACCTGCATACCGATCAACAAACCCGTCAAAAGCCTTGCCAACCGGCAGCGGCTTGACATAGGAGAAACTCATGACCAAGTACGCGGCATTCCTGCGCGGTGTCAACGTGGGGGGCGTCAACCTGAAGATGGCCGAGGTGGCCGACGCACTGACCGACGCCGGATTCACCAACGTCCGCACCATCCTGGCCAGCGGCAACGTGCTCATGGAGTCGTCGGCCAAGGTCGCCACAGTGCGCACAAAGGCCGAATCCGCGCTGCGCGAGAAATTCGGCTACGACGCGTGGGTGCTGGCCTACGACCTGGACACCGTGCGTGCGATCGACGACGGCTATCCCTTCGAGCGCGAGGTCGAGGGCTTGCAGTCGTACGTCACCTTTGTCACCGACGCGGAGATTCTCGACGAACTGGCGCAACTGAGCCCAGGCCCTGACGAGAAGATCCAGCGCGGCGAGGGCGTCATCTACTGGCAGGTCCCCAAGGGCAGCACCCTGGACAGCGGCATCGGCAAAACGATGGGAAAGAAGCGCTACAAATCCTCGACCACGTCGCGCAATCTGCGCACCCTGGCCAAGGTGCTCGCATGAGCGACTCCCCGTCCCGGTCGCACAAGGTCGCTCTGACCGGCGTCTCGGAAACCGCGCTCCTGACCCTCAACGCCCGCGCGACCGAAGCGCGCCGCGGCGACGACCGGCTCATCGACGACCCGATGGCGGTGCAGCTGGTCGACTCCATCGATTTCGACTTCGCCAAGTTCGGCCCCACCCGTCAGGACATCGCAATCCGGGCGCAAGCCTTCGACCGCGCCGCGAAGGCTTACCTGAGTGCTCACCCGGCGGCCACCGTGGTGGCGCTGGCCGAAGGCCTGCAGACCAGCTTCTGGCGCCTGGAAGCCGCCCTCCCCCAGGGTCAGTTCCGTTGGCTGACAGTTGATTTGCCTCCGGTCATCGACATCCGCAAGCGGCTGCTGCCGTCGTCACCGCGGATATCGGTGCTCGCCCAGTCGGCGCTGGATTACAGCTGGATGGACTCCGTCGACTCCTCGAACGGGGTGTTCATCACCGCCGAAGGACTGCTGATGTACCTGCAACCCGAGCAGTCGCTGGGGCTGATAGCGGAGTGCGCGAAGCGATTCCCCGGCGGCCAGATGCTCTTCGACCTGCCGCCGCGCTGGTTCAGTGTGTTCAGCCGGCTGGGCATCCGCACCTCACTGCGTTACAAGGTGCCGGCGATGCCGTTCAGTCTGTCGCCCGCCGAGGCGGCCGATCTCGCCGCGACGGTGCCGGGCGTCACCGCGGTCCACGATGTGCGGCTGCCGAAGGGGCGCGGGCTGATCTTCAACACCGCGCTGTCGGCGGTGTATCACGTTCCGCTGCTCGATCCGCTGCGCCCGACCCTGACGCTGCTGGAATTTTAGGACGACGCCGTAGTTCTAATCGTCCGGCACGTTGGTCAGGTAGCGCATGGCGTCGGACTTCGTGAGCCCCAGCGCCCGAGCAACTTCCACGTATTCCTTGGCTGCCGCCGCCATCGCAGCATCGGTCGGGTCGAAGCGGGAGATGAAAGTGCCGAAACGCCCGCGAGTTTCGACGATCGCCGCAGATTCCAGCTCACGGTAGGCGCGGGCGACCGTGTTGGCGGCCACCCCCAGCTGGCCCGCCAAGTCGCGCACCGTCGGCAGCCGGGTGCCCGGCGGCAACGAACCGGTCCGGACACCGTCGATGACTCCGGTTCTGAGCTGGTCGAATATCGGCTTGCCCGCCTTCACGTCGACCTTCAATAAATCGCGCAACTCCACATAACCAGTATTGCCCACACGCGGCTATCTTTGTGGGATGCGAGTGACGGTGCTGAGCGGCGCGGGGATCTCGGCGGAGAGCGGCGTCCCGACGTTCCGTGACGACAAGAACGGATTGTGGGCTCGCTTCGACCCGTACGAGCTCTCCAGCGTCCAAGGCTGGGAACGTAATCCCGAGCGCGTGTGGGGCTGGTATCTGTGGCGCCACTACCTGGTGGCCGACGTGCAACCCAACGCGGGGCACCGGGCCATCGCGGACTGGCAGCAACATCCTGACGTCACTTCCGTCACCGTCGTCACCCAGAATGTCGACGACCTGCATGAGCGGGCCGGCAGCACCCCGGTACACCACCTCCATGGCAGCTTGTTTGAATTCCGTTGCGCGCGTTGCGGAATGGCATACACCGACCCGCTCCCGGTGATGACGGAGGCCGCTATCGAGGTGGAGCCACCGGTGTGCCGCTGCGGCGGCCTGATCCGGCCCGACATCGTGTGGTTCGGCGAAGCGCTGCCGCAGGGACCGTGGCTGAGTGCGCTCGACGCGACCGAGAACGCTGACGTGGTGGTGGTGGTCGGCACGTCGTCGATCGTCTATCCGGCGGCCGGGTTACCGGAGATGGCGCTGGCCCGCGGCACCGCGGTGATCGAGGTCAACCCCGAAGCCACTCCGCTGTCGCAATACGCCACGCTCTGCGTGCGGGAGCCGGCCAGCCAGGCGTTGCCCGGGCTGTTGGAGCGACTGCCCGCGCTGTTCAACTAGGTTCCGCACGCCGTGTCGGCCGCGAAAGGTGAAGCGGACGACGCCACTGCGGCGTGTCGCGTCGGAGAATTCCCGCTCGGCGATTGACGCGGGGGCGCTACGGGCGGTGCGCCCGCCCCAGCGCCAATTCCGACACCGGCAGTGGCGCCCACGCCGGCAGCGTCCACTCCCGCCGGGCCCGGTGCACTTCGAATCCAGCGTCGACGATCGCCCGCTCGGTCTCGCGATGTGTATGGCAGTTGCCGAACATCCTGGGCCAGAACGTCGCATCGGCAAACTGCTGAAATCGGCCGCGGGCACCGGCGCTGGCGACGTGCTCCAGGTACCGCAACTCGCCGCCCGGCCGCAGCAGCGAGTGCAGCCGTCGCAGCACGCCCAGCTGGTCGTGCACCGAGCACAACACCAGCGAACAGACCACGGCGTCGAACGGCTCCACGTCGCCGAGCTGCTCGGCGGTCGCGTGGGTCACCTCCACCGGGATCGGCGCCTCGGCCGCCGCTTGTCTGGCGATGTCCACCAGTCGCCTCTCGGGCTCCACGGCCAGGACGTGTGTGACGGCATCCGGGTAGTAGGCGAAGTTGGTCCCGCTGCCGGCACCGATTTCGAGCACCCGACCCGCCAGGCCGGCCAGATTCTCCCGGCGCAGCACCCGGACCGATTCCGCTTCGTGGGCGGCGAAGACCGGCCACACCCGAGCGAAAAAAGGATTGTCGACACTCGGCGTCATGTTTGCGCCTCCCCTGCGGGGCGCTGTTCGAGCACCCAGTCCACCAACTGCCGGGACGTCGCGTCGGCGCCGACGAGCCCGGCAACCATATGACCGCACAGTACCGCGCCCAGAACCCGCTGAGCGAACGCGTCGACGTCACCGAAGGGCAAGTGCGGCTTGGCGATCAGAATCGCGGCCACGCCGTGCGCGGCGGTCCACAGTTCCAGGGCGATCATGGTTGGGTCTTCGGCGCGGTAGACACCCTCGTCCATCAGCGACTGCACCGACACACGCATGTGCTTGAACGCCGAACTGTCCAGTGCCATATCGACATTGCTTCCGGGGCGCCATTCGCCCATGGTGGCGAGCCGGTAGAGCTCCGGGGTCTGCAGCGCGAACCGCACGTATGCCATGCCCTGGGCGCGCAGAACCTCGACGGTGCACGTGCGCCCTACCGCCGCCCGCTCCATCGCCTCGTCGAGGCGTGCCAGATAGCGCGCGCACACCGCATCCAGTAACGCGTTCTTGTCCTGGAAATGCAGGTAGATCGACGGCGACGTGACCCCGACGCGTTGTGCGACCGATCGAATCGAAACCGCCCGCGCTTGCCCGGTCTCCAGCAGCAATTCCGTTGCCGCATCCAGGATTTCGTGCCGAAGCCGGTCGCCCGACCCGCGCGGGGCGCGCTGGCGGCGCAGCCCGTGCACGGACACGTCAACCACGGCGCGTCACCGAGGCGTGCACGTCGGCGCCGTTGCGCTGGGACGGCATCTTGGCGGTGTCCGCCTCGCTCGGCACCCGGTGGCCGGCAGCCTCGGCGGGCTCCTCGAAGTGGCCGCCCTCGCTGATGCCGAACCGCTCATGCACCCACGCCAGCGGCTTGGGCGCCCACCAGTTCCATCTGCCCATTACGTGCATGAAGGCCGGGACCAGAACCATCCGAACCAGGGTGGCGTCGGCGAACACCGCAAGGGTCAGGCCCAGTCCGAACATCCGCATGAAGGACACGTGCGCCGCGATCAGCGCCGCAAACGACATGGACATGACCAACGCCGCGGCGGTGATCACCCGGCCGGTACGAGCCACGCCGAGCGCCACGCTCTCGTCGTTGGCGGCGTGCGCCTGCGCCGGGCTCGGTGTGGCGGGCCGGGCGGCCCCGGACGCCAGCCAGTACTCCCTGATCCTGGAAACCAGGAACACCTCGTAGTCCATCGACAGCCCGAAGGCGATGCAGAACAGCAGCACGGGCATGTTGGCGACGAGCGTGCCGCTCGGCGTGGTCCCCAGGGCGCCGAGGTGGCCATCCTGGAAGATCCACACCAAGGCGCCGAACGCAGCGCTCAGCGAGAGCATGTTAAGGATCAGAGCCTTCAACGGCAGGACCACGCTGCCGGTCAGCAAGAACAGCAGAACGAAGGTCACCACGGCCATCAGCCCCAGGACCAGGGGCAGGCGATCGGTCACCGCGTCGACGCTGTCCCGGTTGACCTGCGCGACGCCGGCCATCTCCACGCTGCGCCCGCCCGGCCCGGCCACCTGATGCAGCCGCTTGAGCTGGTTGTCCGAGGCTTGTGAAAACAGCGGCGCGGTGCTGCTCACGGTCAGCAGGGCGCTGCCGTCAGCCATTCCGGTGGCCCCGACCGGCGGGCCGGATGGCTTGCCGTTGATGAACGTGCCGGTCGGCGCCGACACCGCCGACACGTCCGGCACCAGGGACAGCCCGGCGGCGTACTGGCTCAGGTCGTCCGGCGTCAGGCCTCGGGCGTCGGGAACGACGACCGGCACAGCCGTCGCCGAGTCGCGCGCGAAGTTGTCGCGCAGCTGGTTGCCCACCTGATGTGACGAGGCCGAGCTGGGCAGCACCCGGTCGTCCGGGAATCCCCATTTCACCGAGAGGAACGGCAGCCCCAGTAGTAGCAGCAGCGCGACGACGGCTGAACCGATCGGCAGCCAGTACCGCATCACGAACTTGCTCGAGCGGTACCAGAACAGCTGC
This sequence comes from Mycobacterium sp., assembly GCA_003987775.1. Taxonomy (GTDB): domain Bacteria; phylum Actinomycetota; class Actinomycetes; order Mycobacteriales; family Mycobacteriaceae; genus Mycobacterium. The sequence continues at coordinate 74,164 of RXJD01000028.1, read as the reverse complement.
TCGACGGGCTTGTGCACCGGCTCGGGGCGCCGGAAAACCCGGCGCAGCAGGCGCCGCACGTCGAATGCGTCGATCCGCGGACCCATCAGCACGATCGCGGCCGGAGTGATCACGATGGACGCGGTCGCCACGAAAGCCACCGTCGCCACACCGGCGTACGCGAATGACTTCAAGAAGTACATGGGGAAGGCGACCGTCGCTGCCATGGACAACGCCACCGTGACCGCCGAGAACAGCACCGTGCGACCGGAAGTCGCCATGGTCCGGATCAGCGCCTGTTCCCGGTCGCAACCTTCGGCCAGCTCGTCGCGATAGCGGCTGATGATCAGCAACGTGTAGTCGATGGCCAGCGCCAGTCCCAGGGCGGTACTCAGGTTGAGGGCGAATATCGAAACCTCGGTGGTGAAGGTGACCAACCGCAACACCGACATCGACCCGACCACGGCCAGCGCACCCAGCGCCATGGGTAGCGCCGCCGTCAGCAGCCCGCCGAACACCCATACCAGCACCAGGAAACTGAACGGGATGGCGATCATCTCCATCACCAGCAGGTCGGCCTGGTTCTGTTTGTTGATCTGCGCATATTCCATCGCCGATCCGCCCGCCTGAACGGTGACGCCGTCGTGGTCGTGAACGAACTGGTCGGCCAGGGTCTGGGCGTTCTTCTGCGCGTCGTTTTCACCGCCCTTGAGGTTGACGACGATCAGCCCGGACTTCCCGTCCTTGCTGATCAGATCGGCGGCGGCTTCCGGTGGCGCGGTCCAAGGCGAGGTCGCGTTGTAGACCAGGGGCGACTTCGCGAGCTGTTCGACCAGATCGGTGCCTGCGGTACGGGCCTGATCGCCACGGGCTCCGCCGGGCGCAGTGACCAGGATCAGCATCTGCTGGCCACTCTGGCCGAACTTGGCGGTCAACTGAGTGATGGCACGTGCCGACTCGGAGTTGGGATCCTGAAACCCGCCCGGTGACAAGCTGTTGGCGACCGGGATGCCGAAGACCGCGGCGGCGATGAAGACCAGCAGGGCGATGCCGATGATGCGTCGCGGTGCCGCGATGGCCAGTCGAGCGATCCCCTGCAGCATGTCGTGTCCCTCCGGCCGGCCAGCGCGCGCCGTCCCGGGCAACCGCACACTATCGGCGCTAACTTAGCAACGCTAACTTACAAGTGTCAAACAAGACCCCTGCAGTGACACGGCCGCAGGTAGGCGATGGTTCAACGGGGCGCGAAATGGGTAATCTCGCGCAGCTCGGCGGCACCCTACCCACCGGTAAGAATTGCCACCAATTTCCGAATCGTGACTCACTGATTCCTTAATGCTGGCTCTTACGCTCAGTGTCATGTGGATCGACGACACCAATGCCGATGTCATCAAGGCTGACTTCGAGGCTCTCTACCACGGCGACATGCTCGTCGAGGGTGAGTGTTCAGAGCAGTTCGAAGAATGGCAACCGCTTCCTACAGCGAGCTGAGGTAACACCATGGGCGTAATTGCACGATTGTTGATGGCCGAACCCACCGTCTCTCGATGGTTTCGTCGATAGCCACCTAGTGGTTCCGATGTAAGCCCCCCGCGACCGCGGGGGGCTTCTTCGGTTTCTGGGGCACGTTCTCGACAAGCCACGGGTGGCTGTCTTGGCCCCCGAGGCTCAGCGCGGTGCCATCCGGATGGCACCGTCGAGCCGAATCACCTCGCCGTTGAGCATCGGGTTCTCGATGATGTGCACGGCCAGCGCACCGTACTCGTCCGGGTCGCCCAACCGCGCGGGGTGGGGAACCTGCTTGCCCAGCGACTTCTGCGCCTCCTCGGGAAGCGAGCCCAGCAGCGGGGTCTTGAACAGTCCCGGCGCAATGGTCACCACGCGAATGAGTTCGCGCGAGAGGTCCCGCGCGATCGGCAGCGTCATGCCCACCACACCGCCCTTGGACGCCGAATAGGCGGCCTGGCCGATCTGGCCGTCAAAGGCCGCGACCGAGGCGGTATTGATGATGACGCCCCGCTCTTCTCCCACCGGCTCCGTCTTGGCGATCCGCTCCGCGGCGAGGCGCAGCACGTTGAACGTGCCGATCAGGTTGACCTCGACCACCTTCTTGAAGCCCTTGAGCGGGAAAGGTCCGTCCTTGGACAGCGTCTTGATGGCGTTGCCGATGCCGGCACAGTTGACGTTGATGCGCACCGGGCCCAGGGACTCGGCCAGATCGAGCGCCTTGGCAACCCCGTCCTCGTCGGTGACATCGGTCTGGGCGAAGTGCGCGCGGTCACCCAGCTCGGCCACCGCCTCCTCACCCCGCAGATCCAGCACCACGACTTGCGCGCCGGCGTCGAGCAGCCGCTTCGTGGTGGCCAATCCCAGGCCTGAGGCTCCCCCGGTGACGACTGCGACGGCGTCCCTGATCTCCACGCCAAACCCCTTCCGTTGTCCCAACCTACTGGTTGGTTGGGACTATACCCAGTCCGAGAGAACCGCTTCGATGTCCCCCACCGCTTCGGCCGGGTGCGGTGTCTCGGCCGGGGTGCGGGAGAAGCGCGGGGCGGGCATCGGCTGCAGATGACCATTGACCTCGTAGAACGTGTTGCGCTCGGTGATGTGGGGTTCGGTGTGCGCTTCACCGAACGCCAGCACCGGCGTCACGCACGCGTCGGAGTCGGCGAACACCTTGGCCCAGTGGTCGCGGTCGCGGCTGCCGAAAGCTTCGACCAGGCGCGCCCGCAACTCGGGCCAGCGCGCGACGTCGTTCTGCGGTGGCAGGGTGGCCGGGTCCAGCCCCAAGCCCTCGAGCATGGCGGCGTAGAACTGCGGTTCGATGGCGCCGACGGCGACATAACGCCCGTCGGCGCATTCGTAGGTGTCGTAGTAGGGCGCACCACCGTCGAGCATGTTGGTGCCGCGCGCGTCGGTCCACATGCCCGAGGCCCGCATCTGCCACATCATCTGGATGAGCACGCTGGAACCGTCGACCATGGCGGCGTCGACCACCTGCCCCTTGCCCGAGGTCTGCCGCTCCCACAGCGCCGACAGGATGCCGAGCAGCAGGAACATCGAGCCGCCACCGAAGTCGCCGACCAGGTTCAGCGGCGGCACCGGCCGCTCACCGGCCCGGCCGATCGAATGCAGGATGCCGTTCAGCGAGATGTAGTTGATGTCGTGACCGGCCTGCTGGCTGCGCGGGCCGGTCTGCCCCCAGCCGGTCATCCGCCCGTAGACCAGCCGCTCGTTGACCTTGGCGCAGTCCTCAGGCCCCAAGCCCAGCCGCTCGGTAACTCCGGGGCGGTAGCCCTCGATCAGCACGTCAGCCTTCGCGACCAGCTTGAGCACCAATTCGCGGCCTTCGGCGGATTTGAGGTCGGCGGTGACTATGCGCCGGTTGCGGCTCATCGAATCCTTGACCGGGCCACTCGGACCGGGCCGGTCGACCCGCACCACGTCGGCGCCGAGGTCGCCCAGGATCATCGCGGCGTGCGGGCCTGGCCCGATCCCCGCCAGTTCGACAACACGTAATCCACTCAGCGGTCCCGCCATGGGTGCACCGACCTTTCGTCCGCTCTGACGCCCTAACAACCGGTTGATTGCATCTTCGCAGCCGCCTCGGGCGACCGTGCAGCCCGGGTCGCTTACTGTGAATCGCATGTCCGAATCTGGAATTGCCGCTCTCGCCCCTGTCGCGGGCCTCGACGTCGACCTGACCGACGGCGTGCTGTCGTTGACGATCAACCGGCCCGACAGCCTCAACTCGCTGATCATTCCGGTGATCACCGGCCTGGCCGACGCAATGGAGGCCGCCGCCACCGACCCCGCGGTGCGGGTGGTGCGACTCGGCGGCGCCGGTCGCGGCTTCAGCTCCGGGGCCGGCATCAGCGCCGACGACATGTCCAGCGGCGGCGGCGTCCCGCCGGACGAGATCATCCTCGAGATCAACCGGCTGATCCGGGCCATCACCGCACTGCCGCACCCCGTGGTTGCCGTCGTACAGGGACCTGCGGCCGGCGTCGGCGTCTCCATCGCACTTGCCTGTGATGTCGTATTGGCTTCTGACAAAGCGTTTTTCATGCTTGCGTTCACCAAGATCGGGTTGATGCCCGACGGTGGGGCCTCGGCTTTGGTCGCTGCCGCGGTCGGCCGGATCAGGGCGTTGCGGATGGCGTTGCTGCCCGAGCGGCTCACGGCGACCGAGGCGCTGTCATGGGGTCTGGTGAGCGCGGTCTACCCCGCCGACGACTTCGACGCCGAGGTGGCCAAGGTGGTCACCCGCCTGCTGACTGGCCCCGCGGTGGCGTTCGCCAAGACCAAAGCCGCGATCAATGCGGCCACACTGACCGAACTCAGCCCCACCCTGGACCGGGAGTTCGACGGTCAACGAGGCTTGTTGCAGGCACCCGACTTCAAGGAGGGCACCCGGGCATTCCAGGAGCGCCGCTCCCCCAATTTCACGGACTCCTGAGTTGCAGGATTACCAATCCGTTCTGGCGTCTACTCCGAATAATTGGTGACTGTGAGCGAACGGGGTCCTGTGGCGGCTGAACCGATTCATTGCTTGGTGACCGGAGCGACCGGTTACATCGGCGCGCGGCTGGTGCCGCGCCTGCTCGACGAGGGCCATCGCGTGCGCGCGCTGGCACGCAACCCCGGCAAGCTCGACGACGTGCCGTGGCGATCCGACGTCGAGGTGGCGCGCGGCGACCTCGGCGACGTCGACTCCCTCATCAAGGCATTCGACGGGATCGACGTCGTCTACTACCTGGTGCATTCCATGGGCGGTGGAGCGAAAGACTTTGCCGCCGAGGAAGAACGCGCGGTACGCAACGTGGTGACGGCCGCGCGCCGGGCCGGGGTGCGCCGGATCGTCTATCTGAGCGGTCTGCACCCCGAGGACAAAGAGCTGTCTCCGCACCTGCGGTCCCGCAAGGCGGTGGGCGATCACCTGATCGACTCTGGAATCGAAACCGTGGTGCTGCAGGCCGGTGTGGTCGTCGGGGCGGGTTCGGCGTCGTTCGAGATGATCCGGCACCTGACCGACCGGCTGCCGGTGATGACCACCCCGAAGTGGGTGCACAACAAGATCCAGCCGATCGCGGTGCGCGACGTGCTGTACTACCTCGTCGCGGCCGCAACGGCGCCGGTGCCGTCCTCGCGTACCTGGGACATCGGCTGTCCCGACGTGCTGGAGTACGGCGACATGATGCGGATCTACGCCGAGGTGGCGCGCCTGCACAAGCGCTACCTCATCGTGTTGCCGTTCCTGACGCCGACGATCGCCAGTCTGTGGGTGGGCACCGTGACACCGATTCCGCCCGGTTTGGCACGCCCGCTGATCGAGTCGCTGGAGTGCGACGCGGTCATGCACAACTGCGACATCGACTCGATCATCGAGCGACCCCCGGGCGGGCTGACGGGATACCGGCGCGCCGTCGCGGTGGCCCTCAATCGCGCGTTCGCCGGCCTGCCCGATCCGACCTGGGACTCGCTGGACTCCGAGCCGGCCGAGCTGTTGCCCAGCGACCCGGATTGGGCCGGCGAGATCATCTTCGACGACGTGCAGTCAGCCGCGACCTCAGCCGGGCCCGACGAACTGTGGAAGGCCGCGGAAAACGCCGCCAACCGCGGCCGGTGGTATTCGTTTCCGCTGGCGCCGCGACGGCGCTACTCGGCCACCCGGTGGAGCGTCGCGGCGAGCGAACCGGGCGAGAAGCTGCGACTGCGGGCGGAAGTGCGCGCACCGGGACAAGCCTGGCTGGAGATCACCACCGCGCCGGGCAGGTACACGCAGCGGGCGATCTTCTACCCGCGCGGCATCCCCGGCCGGTTGTACTGGTTCCTGTTCCGCCCGCTGCACATGGCTGAACTCCGCAAACTGGCGCGCGACGTCGTCGCCGGCCAGTAGCTACAAAACGCCGAACATCGGCGGCAGCGCCAGCACCATGATCAGGCCCCAGACGAAGTGGGTCAGCATGGGCGCCAGCACGCCGCCGGTGGCACGCCGGGACAACGCGTTCACGGTGCCCAGGATCACCCCGGCGAACCCGAGCATCGGGTTTCCGCTGGCCATGGTCGCGGCGACGTACAACACCGTCGAGATAACCACCGGATGGTGCCGGCCCAGCGCCGTGTAGAGGGCGCCGCGGAAGAACACCTCCTCGGTCACCCCGTTGACCACGGTGATCAGCACGATCAGCAAGAACGGCCCCTGGTGTGCGTACTGCAGCACGCGGGTGATCCACGTGTCGATCGGCTGGATCTCCCGGACTATCAGGCCGCCCACCACGAAGATGCCGCCGAGGATCAGACCGATCGTGGTGCCGGTGATGACGGGACGCTGATTGCGGCCACGCCAGCAGATGCCGCCCAGGTGCAGGGGTCCGGAGGCGAACGCGCCGAGCAACCACACGGCGGCCAGCGCCAGCGTCAGCCAGTAGAAGCTGGCCTCGCCCGGCCGGGTCCGCAGCGAGATGCCCAGTATCGCGGCCCCGAGCACCAGCGTGATCGCGACGACGATGCGGCGGCGAAGCACGACGCCGGGCGGTTCATGATGCGGCACCGCGACTTTGACCATCGCGCGGCGGATCTCCTGGAAGGCGCTGGTGCGGTTGGGGGTAGCAGTTTGGGTCATGCCGTGCGGATCCTCGGGGTGAGCGTTAGCAGGATGTCCAGGCTGGTACGCAACGCACCGGCAAGGGGGCCGGGGACGATGTTAACCAGTCGCAGGGTGGGCCGCACGATGGGCGGCGTGACGGTCCGGGCGAGCCGGCGGATGCGTAAGGCGTCCCCGCCCGCCCATATCGGGTCGCTGTCGGCGAGATGGTGCGGGTCGGCCAGCGCGCTGACCGGCCGGGGCGGGTGATCGGTGTGGCCCGACAACGCCAGCGAAATCGCCTCATCGATGCCCAGCAGGCCGCCCGGCGGGTCGGGCACCTTGTTCTGCAGACCGCTGCCCGACGCGCGCATCGGATGGTCGAGCGACTCCACCAGGTCTCCGGCCAGGCCCCTGGGCACCGGCAGCGCTATCGCCGCGAACAGCGACGCGATCGAGGTGTCGATGCCAGGGACACGGCATGCGGCATGCCATCGGCCGGAAATGTGCGCGTATCGCTTGAGCAGGTCGCGGTAGGAGGTTGTTTCGGGGCCGCTGATGTCGTAGGCGCCGGCCGGGACCTTGTCCGGGTCGGCCGCAGCCACCAGGTAGTGCAGGACGTCGCGGATCGAGATCGGATCGAGCGGGTTGTGCATCCAGCTCGGCATCGGCATGACGGGAAACCGGTCACCGACGTAACGCAGGATCTCGAACGACGTCGACCCCGCTCCGATGATCAGTGCCGCGCCCAGCCACACCAGCTCCGGGCCGTTGTCGACGGTCAGGGACTCGGCCACCTCGGCACGGCTGGTCAGATGTTCCGACAGCGCTTCGTCGTCGGGTACGAACCCGCCCAGGTAGACGATGCGGCGCACCCCGGCGTCGCGGGCCGCGATGGCGACGTTGGTGGCCGCCGCGTTGTCGGCTTCGCGGAAGTTCGCCTGACCGATCCCGTGCACCAGGTAATAGACCACCTCGACGGGGCCGGCCGCGTCGAAAGCGGCACGCGCCGACGCCGCATCCGCCGCGTCCAGCTGGACCGCCGTCACGTCGTCTGACCAGCCAAAGCGCTTGAGGCTGCTCGGGTTTCGGCTGGCGGCCACTACCTCGTGACCAACGTCCAGCAGTGCTGTGACCAGACGTGAACCCACATACCCGGTGGCGCCTGTCACCAGAATCCGCATATTCCCAACCTAACTGTCGCGTTCGGGGTAGTTGTAAGGGCCGAAAGCCCCGCGTTGCAGGGCAACTGTCCCCAGTCAGGTACCCCAACCCGGGCCTCGGCAAATCGGTGCAGGTCAACGGGTCGGTGAACCGCGACGACAGCGGCACCGTGACTGGCTACATGAGCATTACCTCAGGGGGAGATTCGGCACGTCCCGTCACACAGCTTTCCGTTGCCGAGAACACGCCATCAGTCGCGGGGGTTGCCGTGCAGTTCCCGCAGCACCTCAACAGCCAAGAGGACACCATCGCGGCACTCACCGACTTCGCCGGGCCGGAGTTCCGGCGTTTCGCCCTGAGCAGCGGCGTGCAAGCTCGGCACACGGCTCTGCCGCTCTCGCGCTACGCCGACCTCAGCGGGTTCAGCGAAGCCAACGACACCTTCATCGGGGTGGCACTTGATCTGGCCGAACAGGCGCTGCTCCAGGCGCTGGACACGGCCGGGGTGCGCCCGTGCGACGTCGACATCGTCTTCTCGACGACCGTCACCGGACTCGCGGTGCCGACCCTGGAGGCGCGTCTGGCCAAACGAGTAGGACTGCGCCAAGACGTCAAACGTGTCCCGCTGTTCGGCCTGGGATGCGTCGCGGGCGCGGCCGGCGTGGCCCGGATGCACGACTATCTGCGGGCATTTCCGGACCAGGTCGGCGTGCTACTGGCGGTCGAGTTATGTTCTCTGACGATTCAGCGCGAAGATAGCTCCGTGGCTAATCTTGTCGCATCCAGCCTGTTCGGTGACGGCGCGGCCGCCGTAGTGGCCACCGGTGCCCGCCGTGCCACATGTCGGGCCGCTGATGGCCCACAGGTGCTGGCCACCCGCAGCCGCATCTATCCCGACACCGAAGAGGTGATGGGCTGGAAGATCGGCAGTGACGGCTTCCGGATCGTGCTGTCGGCCGATGTGGCGACGGTGGCCGAGAAGTACCTGGGCGAGGACGTGCGGACATTCCTCGCCGACCACGGGCTGACCCCGGAGGACGTTTCGACGTGGGTCTGCCACCCGGGCGGGCCCCGGGTGATCGAAGCGGTGGAGAAGGGATTGGGACTGCCCGGCGATGCCCTGGATTACACTCGGAAGTCATTGCGCAGCAACGGAAACCTGTCGTCGGTGTCGGTACTGGACGTGCTCGCCGCCAATATGGCCGATCCCCCGCCGGCCGGGTCGATCGGACTGATGATCGCGATGGGGCCGGCATTCTGCTCGGAATTGGTACTGCTCCGATGGTAGGTCCTTACTACCTCCTGATCCTGGCGGTCGTGCTGGAACGGCTGGCCGAGCTTGCGGTGTCACGCCGAAACGCGAAATGGTCATTTGCCCAGGGCGGCAAGGAGTTCGGTCGGCCGCACTACGTCGTCATGGTCATCCTGCACACCGCCCTGCTGGTCGGCTGCCTGGTGGAACCGTGGGCGCTGCACCGCCCGTTCATCCCGTGGCTCGGCTGGTCGATGGTGGTGGTACTGGCACTCTGCCAGGGGCTGCGCTGGTGGTGCATCACGTCGCTGGGCAAGAGGTGGAACACCAGGGTGATCGTGCTGCCGCACGAACCGCTGGTGAAGAAGGGCCCCTACCGATTCCTGCACCACCCGAATTATGTTGCGGTGGTGGCCGAAGGCATCGCCCTGCCGATGGTGCACACCGCATGGCTGACCGCGATCATCTTCACGCTGGCCAACGCCGCGCTGCTGACGGTCAGGTTGCGCGTGGAGAACTCGGTGCTGGGTTACGCATGACGGACTACGACGCAGACCTACTGGTGGTCGGGGGCGGCCCCGGCGGCCTGGCCACCGCGCTACATGCACGCGCACAGGGGCTTTCGGTGATCGTGGCCGAACCCCGGGAGGGCCCCATCGACAAGGCGTGCGGGGAAGGACTGATGCCCGGCGGCCTCGCCGAGCTCACCTCACTCGGTGTCGACCCGGTCGGCATGCCCTTTCGCGGAATCGCGTATGCCAACCAGCATCGCCGGGCCGAAGCGTTGTTCCGCACCGGCCCCGGCCGGGGGGTACGGCGCACCACGTTGCACGCGGCACTGGCGGCACGCGCCAAAGAGGTTGACACGGAGTGGATCCGGACGAAGGTGAGCACCGTCGCGCAGGACTCTTCCGGTGTGTCGGCGGCGGGCGTGCGGACCCGGTGGCTGGTGGGCGCCGACGGGTTGCATTCGGCGGTGCGCCGCGCCGTCGGGATCGCCGCGACGCGCGGCACCCCGCGTCGCCACGGACTGCGCTGGCACTACCGGGTGCCGGCCTGGTCGGAGTTCGTCGAAGTGCATTGGTCGCGCTGGGGCGAGGCGTACGTGACGCCGGTGGAACCGGATCTGGTAGGCGTCGCGATCTTGTCCCGCCAGCGCCCGGAGCTCGACTGGTTCCCTTGGCTGGCAGCGTATTTGGACGGGGCCGACCGCACGCCGGCGCGCGGCTGCGGGCCGTTGCGGCAGGTGGTGTCCCGGCGCGTGGCAGGCCGGGTGCTGCTGGTCGGCGACGCCGCCGGGTACGAGGATGCGTTGACCGGTGAGGGCATCAGCCTCGCGGTCAAGCAAGCCGCCGCGGCGGTCGGCGCCCTCGTCGACGACGCCCCACAGGCCTACGAGCGTGCCTGGCACCGGGTGACCCGCGATTACCGGCTACTCACCCGGGGTCTGGTACTGGCCAGCACCCCCCGCGTGGTGCGCCGGGCGCTGGTGCCGGCCTGCACGGCGATGCCACCCCTGTTCCAGTGGGGCGTCAACGTGCTCGCCTCCTAGCGTGCCTTCCACACCGGATCGCGCTTTTCGGCGAACGCCAGCGGCCCTTCCCGGGCGTCCTCAGACCTGATCAGCGAACGCATTTCGCGCATCGTGCGGTCCCAGCCCACTTCCTCGGCGGTGATCACGCCCTCGTCAACGCCGTAGGCGATGCGCTTACTGGCCTGCACCGACAGCGGCGCATTGACGGTCACCCGGGCGGCCAGGGTCAGGGCGGCATCCAAGACCGTGCCCTCCTTGACCACCTGGTTGATCAGGCCCCACTCGTAGGCGTCCGACGCCGTCAGTGGCTCGCCGGTCAACAGCAGCTCCATCGCGACCTTGTGCGGCAACTGGTCCATGATCCGGAACACGCCGCCGGCAGCGGCGATCAAGCCGCGTTTCACCTCGGGCAAACCGAACTGGGCACGCTCGTCGGCCACCACCAGGTCACTGGCCAGCGCCAGCTCGGTGCCGCCGCCCAGTGCCGTCCCGTTGACCGCGGCGATGGTGGGCTTGTCGATGAAGTGGTGCACGTAACCGGCGAATCCCCACTCCGGACGATCCGGGTGGTAGATGTTCTCCCGGCGCGAGATCGCCTTGAGGTCGGCACCGGCGCAGAACGACTTGTCGCCTGCGCCGGTGATCACGACCGCCCGCACCTCGGGATCCTGCTGGGCTTCCTCCAGCGCATTACCGACCCCGATGCTCACCGCGCCGTTGACCGCGTTGCGGGCCTCCGGCCGGTTGATGGTGATGATCATGACGTTGCCGCGGCGCTCGACCAGAGCGCCGGGCGCATCGTTGGGAACGTGGGCCACAGGAGCTCTAAAATGGTGGCGTTGGCCTGCCCGCCGCCCTCGCACATGGTCTGCAAGCCGTAACGAATTCCCTTGTCCCGCATGTGGTAGAGCAGTGTGGTCATGATGCGGGCACCGGAGCCGCCGAGGGGGTGGCCGAGGGCGATCGCCCCGCCGTTGGGGTTCAGCTTGGTCTCGTCGGCACCGATGTCCTTGAGCCAGGCCAGCGGAACCGGCGCGAACGCCTCGTTGACCTCGTAGGCGCCGATGTCGCCGATGGACAGGCCGGAGCGCTTGAGCACCTTCTGAGTGGCCGGGATGGGCGCGGTCAGCATGATCACCGGGTCCGCCCCGGCCAGCGTCGCGGTGTGCACCTTGGCGATCGGCTTCATGCCCAGTTCCTTGGCCTTCTCCGCAGACATGAACAGCAGCGCCGCCGAGCCGTCGGAGATCTGCGAGGAGTTGCCCGCGTGGATCACGCCGTCCTCCTTGAAGGCAGGCTTCAGCGAGGCCATCTTCTCCATCGGGGTGCCGCGGCGGATGCCCTCGTCCTTCAGAACCACGTTCCCGTCGCCGTCCTTGATGCCCACGATCTGGTCGTCGAAAGCACCGGCATCCTGTGCGGCAGCGGCCTTTTCGTGCGAGTCCAGGGAGAACTGGTCGAGGTCGAGGCGGGAGAAGCCCCACTGCTCGGCGATCATCTCGGCGCCGATGCCCTGGTTGGGGATCTTGCCCTCGTAGCGGCTCAGGAAGTTCTCCGGGTAGGGGCGGCCACCGTTGGCCAGCGAAGCGCCCATCGGGGTCCGCGACATCGACTCCACACCACCGGCGACCACCACGTCGTAGTGGCCGGCCACCACACCGGCCGCGGCGAAGTGCACCGACTGCTGGCTCGAGCCGCACTGGCGGTCCACGGTCACCCCGGGCACCGATTCCGGCCAGCCGGCGGTCAGCAGCGCCGTCCGGCCGATGTCGAGGGCCTGCTCGCCGGCCTGCATCACACAGCCCCAGATGACGTCGTCGACGAGCTCGGGGTCGATGCCGGCTTTGGTGACCAAACCGTTGAGGACCTGCGCGGACAGCTCGGCCGGGTGCACCCCGGACAGTCCTCCGTTGCGCTTTCCGATGGGGGAACGCACTGCCTCGACGATGACGGCTTCAGCCATGAGATGTCTCCTTTGACAATAAGTAATTCCTTAGATTGTCAACCATCCGGTTGGGAGGGCGCGGGGCGGGGTGTCATTTAGCTATAGAACCTATGCATCCGGCCCGGTCGCAGCTCCGGCGGCCCGTCCTTGTCGAACTCTTCGAGCAACCGCACCGGACGGAGGCGCGTTCAGCCGCGATTGAAGACGATGAACAGGCCGGTGATCAAATCGTCTCGAGCGACGATGTAGTTGGTCAGGACCAGTTCGTCGGGTAGGCCCGTCTTGTCGAAGTCACCGTCGTAGCGGGCCCGAAGTACGGTCAGCCCGGAGCGGTCATCGGTGTCCAACACCTCCATGGTCACGCGGTCACCGACGATCTCCGCGGCCACCCAGCCTTCGATGGCAGCCGCGGTGGCGAATTCGCGCTGGTTGTCGTTGACGACCGCATCGGGGGCGAACGTCCGCATGACGGCGTCGATGCTGAAAGCGTTGACAGCTGCGACGTAACGTTGAGCGACGGAGTGCGTGTGAGTAGTCATGCACCAACCGTGGGCGCCGACGCCGCGGGAGAGTCAAGGCGGTTTGGCGGCCTTGACTCTCCCGCAACGGGAGACTTCACAATGAGCCCATGACCACCGGCATATCGATTGGCGACTTCTCCCGGATGACGCAGTTGCCGGTCAAGACGCTGCGCCACTACCACGAAGTCGGTTTGCTCGAACCGCATCGTGTCGATCCGGCCACCGGCTACCGGTACTACAGCACCGATCAGGCGCCGACCGCCCAGGTAATCCGACGGCTACGCGACCTCGGGATGCCGTTGGCCGACGTTCGCGCCGTCCTCGTCTCTGCACCGGCCGACCGGAACGCACTCATCAGCGCTCACCTGGCACGCCTGGAAGACCAGCTCGCCGCAACGCGGAGCGCCGTGGAATCGCTGCGGGCGATTCTCGATGCCCCGGCTCGCGATTCGCGGATTGAACACCGCACCGTCGCCGAGACCCCCGCCGCCGCGATCACCGCGACCGTCGATCGCGACGATCTGCTGCCCTGGTGGCAAGGTGCGGTGGGCGAATTGCGGGCGACGGTGCAGGCTGACCGTCTGCTCGCTCCGGCCGGGGTGCCCGGGGCCTTGTTCGACTTCGACATCTTCGCCGGTGACCGGGGCGGTACGACCGTGTTCATCCCGGTCGCCGGGGCGGTGCGAGCGGTCGGGCGAGTGACGCCGATGACCATTCCGGCAGCCGAATTGGTGGTCATCTCACACCGCGGTCCGCACGACGACGTCGACGTCCACTACAGCGTGCTGGGCGAGTACGCGACCCGCCACGAGATCAGCGTCGAAGGCCCGCTGCGCGAGTACTACGACCGGTTCGCCTGGGACACTGACGATTCCGCGGACTGGTTGACCTCGCTGTGCTGGCCGGTGTTTCGGGCCGACGCATGACCACGCTGCAGGGCCGGCGTGCGGTCGTCACCGGGGGCACTAAGGGGACCGGCGCCGCGGTCACCGCCTGGCTGCGTTCGCGGGGAGTGCGCGTCACGACGGTGGCTCGTCAACACAGCTCGGACACTGACGATTTCATCGCCGGCGACCTTTCGTCGCCGGCCGGAGTAGAGCAGGTGGCCGCTCGGATCCGTGAACTCGGCGGACTCGACATCCTGGTGCATGTGGCGGGCGGATCCGGTGCACCCTCGGGCGGCTTCGCCGCACTCGACGATCGGCACTGGACCGACGAGCTCAACCTGAATCTGCTGGCAGCGGTCCGCCTGGACCGTGCGTTGCTGCCCACGATGATCGAAGCGGGCGCGGGGTCCGTCGTGCATGTCGGCTCGATTCAGAGCAGGATGCCGCTTTTCGACGGCACCCTGGGGTACGCCGCGGCCAAGGCCGCGCTGCGCGCGTACAGCAAGGGTCTGGCGAACGAGCTGGCGCCCAAGGGTATTCGCGTCAATACGGTGTCGCCGGGGTTCATCCAGACCAACGCCGCCGAGGATCTCATCACCCGGATCGCCGCCGCCGGCGATGGCGACCGCGACGCCGCCCTGCACTCGATGATGAACGCGCTCGGCGGCATTCCTCTCGGTCGGCCCGCACGCCCCGAGGAGATAGCCGCGGTCGTGGGCTTTCTCATATCCGATGCCGCGGCCGCGGTGGTCGGTGCCGACATCGTGGTCGACGGCGGCACCGTAGCGACCGTGTGAGACTCAGATATTTGCCTGCCACTCGGCAATCCGCCGCTCGCGGTACCGGCGCTCGGGCTCGGCGACCGCCTCGGTGAGTGACGCGCGCGTCGCCTCCACCGCTTCGGCGAATCTTCCTTCCCGGGAAAGCAATTCGCCGCGTACGGCATGCCAGCGCTGGTCCGGTTCCAGGGGCGCCAGTGCCTGCAATCCCGCTGCGGGCCCGTCTCGTTCGGCGATCGCGACGGCTCGGGCCAGCGCGACGGGAGCACTCGGCCGCACCGACAGCAGCAGGTCGTAGAGCCGGACGATCTCGGCCCAGTCGGTGGCGTGATAGGACGAAGCCCGGGCGTGCTCCGCGGCGATCGCGGCCTGCAGCTGATAGGGGTCGGCGACTCCCCCGGTGCGCCGCAACGAGTCGTCGAGCAGCCCGAGCGCTTCGGTAATCGCGGCGGTATCCCACCGTGTGCGGTCCTGGTCAGACAGCGGAATCGGCTCGCCGGCCTCGTCCAGGCGCGCGGCCCGGCGCGCCTCGGTCAGCAGTTGCAGTGCCAGCACGGCCATCGGCGCGGGCTCGTCAGGCATCAACTCGTGCACCAGGCGGGCCAGTCGCAGCGCCTCCCGGGTTCCGTCGACGTCGGTCAGCCGGTCACCGCCGGCCGCGGTGTGGGCGATCGTGTAGGAGGTGTGCAGCACCGCGCACACCGCCGCCAGGCGCGCCGGCAACTCGTCGTCTGCCGGTACCCGATACGGAATCGCCGCCGCAGCAATCTTTTTGCGGGTCCGGGTGAGGCGCTTGGCAACGGCCGCCTCACTGGTCAACAACACCGCCGCGATCTGCGCCGGCGACAGGCCGCACAGGGTGCGCAGCGCGAGGGTCACCTGCGCCTCCAACGCGAGTGCCGGGTGACAGCAGGTGAAGATCAGCCGCAGCCGGTCGTCGGCCACCACGCTGTCCGGCGGCAGGTCGGGAACCGACAGTTCCACGCTGGCACGCTCCTTCTGCGCCCGGGCGCCTTCCCGGCGCAGCAGGTCGATGGCGACCCGGCGCGCGGTCACCGTCAACCAGGCGCGCGGTTCGGCAGGCACCCCGGTACGGGGCCAGTCGCGCATTGCCCGCAGCGCGGCCTCCTGCACCGCGTCCTCGGCGAGCTGTAGCGATCCCACCGTCCGGATGAGGGTCGCCAGGATGCGCGTGCCCTCCATCCGGACGGTTTCGGCGAGTGCAGCGTCGGTATCCATCAACCGACCGGGAGCATCAGCCGCCGAATTCGATGACCGGACGCACCTCGACGGCCCCGTCCCAGGCGGCCGGGATGTCGGCGGCGATGCGCAGGGCCTCGTCCAGGTCCGCCGCCTCGATCAGGTAGAACCCGGTCAGCGCTTCTTTGGTTTCGGCATAGGGCCCGTCGCTGGTGACGACGTCGCCACCACGCGCGCCGCTGACGCGCACCGTGGTCGCGGTACCGGTGGGATACAGGGCGGCTCCGCCCCGGATTGCGGCCCCGTGGTCTTGGCCGAATTTCATGTATTCGGCCATGTCGGCGGCCTGTTCAGGGGCCGACCAGTCGACGTCCCTGGTGTAGGTGAGCGCGGCGTATTGCGGCATGGTGTCCTCCTGTACCGATCATGATGCGGGCATTTCCCGATCTCACCAACAGGACGATTGCCGCGGTACCGAAAAGGACACCTGGCCCGAAAATTATCCGACCGGGTAGCCCACCGATTTGATCTCGGTGTACTGGTCGAATCCGGCGATGCCGTTCTGCCGTCCCACGCCGCTCTGCTTGTAGCCGCCGAACGGTACGTCGGCTCCGTAGGGGGCACCGCCGTTGACGCCGATGAAGCCGGCCTTGATGCGTCGCGCCACCGCCAGTGAGTGCTCCAGCGAACCCGACATCACATTGCCCGCCAGGCCGTACACGCTGTCGTTGGCGATGCGGATCGCGTCCTCTTCGTCGTCGAACGGGATGACGGAGAGAACCGGGCCGAAGATCTCCTCCTGGGCGATGGTCATGGAATTGTCGACGTCGACGAAAAGCGTTGGGCGGACGAAGAATCCCTTGTCGAAGCCGGTGGGCGCGTCCGGTCCGCCAACCAGGGCGGTGGCCCCTTCCTCGACGCCCTTGCGGATGTAGCCCATGACGCGGTCGCGCTGACGCTCGGAGATCACCGGGCCGCACAGGGTTCCGGGGTCCTGGGGATCACCGCAGGTGACGTTCTCGTAGATGCTCTTCAGAATCGCCACGCCCTCGTCGTAGCGCGAGCGCGGCAGCAGCATCCGGGTCGGGTTGGCGCAACCCTGGCCGGCGTGCATGCACGGTGCGATGCCGATCGCGCAGGCCAGGCCGAAATCGGCGTCTTCGAGCACGATGGTGGCCGACTTGCCGCCGAGTTCGAGGAACAGCCGCTTCATCGTCGCGGCGCCTTTTTCCATGATCCGTTTGCCCACCACCGTCGACCCGGTGAACGAGATCAGGTCGACCTTCGGAGAGAGCGTAAGCTCCTCTCCGACAAAGTGATCGGACGCGGTGACGACGTTGACCACACCGGCGGGGATGTCGGTCTTCTCGGCGATCAGCCGGCCCAGTCGGGTGGCGTTGAACGGGGTGTTGGGCGCCGGCTTGAGCACGACCGTGTTGCCGGTGCCCAGTGCTTGGCCGAGCTTGTTCAGAGTCACCTCAAACGGGAAGTTCCATGGCACGATCGCGCCGACCACGCCCACCGGCTCCCGCCACACCTTGATGGACGTGTTCGCGCCGGTCAGGCTGATGACCCGGTCGCCGAGGTCGGTCTCCCAGGCGTACTCGTCGATGAGCCGGGCCGGGTACTTCAGCCCGTCCTGGAGCGGGGCGTCCAGCTGCGGCCCGAAGGTGATGGCGCGCGGCGAACCGACCTCGAGGATGAGTTCCTCGCGCAGCTCCTCCTTCTCCTCCTCGATCGCGTCGTGCAGCTGCAGCAGGCAGCGCTTGCGCAGCTCCCGGTTGGTCGACCAGTCGGTCTCGTCGAAGGCGCGCCGCGCGGCGTCGATGGCCCGGTGCATGTCCTCCTTCGAAGCGTCGGCGACCTCACCGAGCGACTCCTCGGTGGCCGGGTTGATGTTGGTGAACGTGCCCGCCTGGCCGTCGACGAGCTTGCCGTCGATCATCATCTTCGGCTCGAACCGGACCTTTACAGTGTCAGCCATATTTGTTCAGCTCTCTTTTGACAAGGCGCTGGTGAGAGCGCCGGGACGTAAACGGCCACCCGCTAGACACTAACTCTACGGTGAGCCTTACCGGAAAGCACCCGGTTGGTCTACTGCGGATCGAACAACACCGGTACCGAGGTGGGCGACCGGAAGACCTGTCCGCGAATGTGGGGGTCGTCGGCGTCGGGATCCAGCCGCAGGTTCGGCAGCCGGTCCAGCAACACGTTGATCGCGGTGCGCATCTCCAGCCGGGCCAGGTGCATGCCCAGGCACACGTGCACGCCGTGACCCCAGCCCAGGTGCGCCCGCGCCTGCCGGTGGATGTCGAAGGTGTCCGGGTCGGGATAACGATCTTCCTGACGGTTCGCCGAACCCAGCATCGGCATCACCGTGGCGCCGGCCGGGATCGCCACCCCGCCGAGTTCGGTGTCGCGGGTCGCCACCCGGGTGATGGTGAGCAGCGGCGGCTCCCAGCGCACACCCTCTTCGATGGCCTGCGGCAGCAGCGACCGGTCCGCGCGGATCGCGTCCAGTTGCGCGGGATCGGACAGCAGCGCCAGTAGCAGACTGCCCAGCGCGCGGTACGTCGTCTCGACGCCGGCGGGCAGCAGCAATCGCAGGAACGAGAAAATCTCCTCATCCGCCAGCTTTTGTCCGTCAATCTCGGCCGCGACCAGGGCACTGATCAGATCGTCTTTCGGTTCGGCGCGCCGGGCTTCGAGGATGGGTGCGAAATATTCGCACAACGCCGCCGCGGCCGCGAGCCCGCGTTCCGGATTCATCAACCAACTCAGTAGCGAGATCGACCACCGCTGGAACTGGGGGTAGTCCTGCTCGGGCAGGCCCAACAGGCCGGCGATGATCTGACTCGGGTAGTCGAAGGTGAACTCCTTGACCAGGTCGGCTCGGCCGTTGGGCGCGAAGTTGTCGATCAGGCCGTTCGCCACCCGGGCCACCAGTTCGTCCTGGTACCGCGCCAATGACTTCTGCGAGAAGGCTTTTGACACCAGTGACCGCAGTCGGCCGTGCACCGGCTCGTCCATTCCGAGCATCACGTGTTCGCCGAGCACCGGGCCGAATGCGGCGATGACGGCGGCCGAGGAGAACGTCTCGTTGTCGCGCAGCATCTGCTGGACGTCCTCGTGGCGATACACGATGAACATCGGCAGCGACTCCTCGTGCGGCAGCGCCCCGGAGGTCTCGAGGCGCTGCACGGGTTCCTCGCGGCGCAACCGGGCCAGCTCCGTGTACGGGTCGCGCACATCACCGGAGATGGCGTCATCGAAGGCGCCGAAATCTTCCAGATCGTCGAATAGCTGTTCCATTACTGCCTTTCACTCCCCTTGTTACGCTTCGCCACCAACGACGCCACCCGCTGCAGTAGCGGCTGCGGCACCACGCGTGCGGTGAATACCATCGCCCGTTGCGCAGTCGTCAACGGATATGCTCCGCCCCGCATCGAACCCTGCCTTGGTATGCCCAACACCAGCCGGGAGACATGGTGCATGCCCGCGGCGGGCAGTATCCTGTTCAGCGCCAACAACATTGAGGCATCCATGCCCACCCCGCGGCGACGGAACGGCTTAGTGTCGCCGAGCGCCTTGAGCAGCCCGTCGGTGAACCGTTCGGGTGGTCTGGCCAGTTTCATCGCTAACCGCCCACGGGTGTTCATGGTCTGGTGCAGGCGGGCGTACGGTCCGCCGAGGTCGCGGTTGTCGGTGGTGCCGGCATCGGTGATGATCTCCGTGTCGTAGGTGCCGGCCACCAACACCGTGACACCCAGACCGAATGGAGCGATCTCGCATGCCATCGACTCGCCCCAGCGCTCAAGGGCCCCCTTCGCCGCCGAGTACGGGGCGGTAGCCGGTTGGCCCCGAACCCCGGCAGCGCTGGATACCAGCACGATGCGACCCGCACCCGCTGCCCGCATCGACGGCAGCAGCGCCTGGGTCAGCAGGACGGGGCCGAGGACGCTGGTGGCGAACATCCTCTGCCACAACGCCCTATCTGTCTCCTCGACCACTCCCGCCGCCGAGATGCCCGCATTGTGCACCAATGCGTAGGGTGTCCCGACGGTCTCTTCGATGGCCTTGGCGGCGGCCGTGATCGACGCGGGGTCGGTGAGGTCCAGCTGCACCGGGACCAGCCGGTCCTGCCGGTCCACGTCTTGGGCCGCGCCGGTTGCCTGCTGTAGCAACGGGAATGCGCGGTCCGGGTCGCGCATGGCCGCGACCACCCGCCACCCCTCGCGGTGCAGGCGCACGGCCGAAGCGAAACCCAGCCCGCGCGATGCACCGGTGATGACGACGGTGCGGGGCTCAGTCATGCTTGGCCGCGCAAGGGCCTTCGCCCGCCGGCGGCGAGTCGACGTGCGGCCGGCCGTCGGGCATTCCGCTCATCCAGGTCGACCAGATGCCGACCGAGTAAGGGCCCGGCGCCCCTGCGCGCTCGTAAAATCCCTGTGGGTCATAGACTTTGGCTTCCGGATAGGGCCATGGGCAGGCGACGGAGGTGGCCGCCTTGGTGGCCTTGATGACGGCGAACCACGCGCCGTAGGCGAAATAGGACACGTTGATGATGGCGAACATGACCACGAACGTGCCGAGTACTGGGCGGCTGGGAAACAGCCTGGCCTTCGCGGCGAGCTTCTCGGCCACCGATTTGCCGGTGTCGTCGCGGTAGCACAGGATTGCGGCGGGAACCATCACGAACGTCACCGAGAACGATTCCCAGATCAGCGGGAACTGAAAGGTGGTCCCAGTGAACACCGAGCCCCAGGGAATCACCTGCGAGTAGATGTACATGCCCATGTGGACGAGCTGAATTTCCAGGAACGCGTCGAAGACGAAGCCGATCGCGCACGTCAGCAGACCCAGGCTGAGCAACGGGTGGCGCGACACGAAATGCCGCGGCCCCTTGCTGGCCTGCCACCTGCGCAGGATCCAGACGGCCGGGAAGTACGGGCCGAAATAGAACGTGACGTAACCGAACACCACGAAGGGTTCCACGGTCGGCGACAGCGACACCAGCGGCCAGGACTCCGGCCAGTGCGTGAGGTCGGGGTTGTAGACCGCGAACGGCGCCCAGTTCATGATCGGGTCCTGCCACACGATCAGCGTGGTGCACAGGAACATCAGCATGACCGGACTGCCCGGGTTGCGCCGCCATCCCCTGATGAAGACCACGAGCAGGACGATCAGCATCACGATGGTGGAGATCTCGAGGAAGGTGATGTAGTCCAGGCCGAAGACGAAGCGCACGGGGCGCGGCCGCCCCTGCACATTCGGATTCGCCACTCGCGGATCGAGCGCCGTGCGGCAGTTCGCGAGGAAGAACAGCGCAAATGCGGCCAACGCAACCGCGGCAATCCAGCTGCCCCAGTTAATGTTCCGGCGCCGCAGGTCGGGCTCGGGGGTCTTCACCGGTGCGGCCATGTCGTCACCCGTCCTCTCCGAAGCGATCGACCAGGTGCGAGTTGACCCCGTCAGCATCCAGCGTCCGCGCGACCAGATAGCCCGCCCCCATCCAGGCCCGGCGGGTCCACTTGCCGAACGACACCCGGGTGCCGGGCGCCCCGGCCGCGGCCGGCATCATCTTCACCCGCTCGAGCGCCTCTTTGACGCCGCGTGGACTGAGGGGGTGGGCGTCGGCGAACGCGCGCACCAACGTCTCGGCCACGTCGCGATTGACCGGCGGCACACAGTATTCGGGACGGCGTCCGTCGTATCTATTGGCGTAGCGGTCCAGGAAGTCCTGCCCGACCTGATTCGCCTCGTCATACTGATCCACGCCGATCCAGCCCATGAACGCGTTCCACATGATCGGGTTCACCCAGGCGTTCTGGAAGGCGGTGGTGGTGAATCTCGGGGGATCCCAATCGACGGCCTGCAATGCCGGGTTGATGAAGACGATCCCGAATCCGAACCCGAGATGAACGATCGCTTCAGCCTTCGCGTCGTGCAGGGTGCGCACGGCGTCGTTGATGTCCTGGGCGGTCTGCGCGATCGGCGCCTCGGCGACGATCCGAATACCTTTGCGCCGCACAGCGTTCCGGAGATTTCTCAGATAGCTCTCACCGATCAGGTTCTGCTCGACCAGAACTCCGATCTGGGTGAACCCGCGTTTCGCCACCAGGTCCGCAAGGAAGATCGGCTCGTCGGTCATCGAGCCCTGCGGGAACGCGAATGTCCACTCACCCAGCCAGTCGTCGGTGCCCGTCACACTGATCGCCGGAACCTTGAACCGCTCCTCGATCGCCTCCCGGGTGGGGACGCAATTGTCGGTGATGTGCGGGCCGAACACCACCAGGCATCCTTCGTCGACGAGGTCGCCGAACGCGTCGATCACCGCTTTGACCGATCCCTTGGGCAGGCCCTCGACTTCGCGGTAGATCATCTGCACCGGGCGGTCCAGCTGACCGTTGGCCAGGGCCTCTTCGAAGACCAGGTCGAAGCAGCGGGTGAAGTCCGCCAGCATCTCCTCGGGAAAGCCGGGCGGCAGCGTGAAGTCCATCAGGTAGCCGACCTTGATCGGCTCTGCACTGCTCTCGTAGGACATCCGGCCTCCCCAGCTCACCGACTCCCCGGAAGGGTAAAACCTAATATTTGTTCAGACGCTAGCGGTGGTCCTCAGTAGCGTCAATCATCGGCCATCCTCGCGCAGGTAGAGCTCGATCATCTCGTTGAGCGCTCTGCTCACCGCCGGGTCGTCGGTCAGCGGCCCGGCGATGGCGGCACGGGCCGCCTCGGACCGGCTCAGCCCTTCCGCGATCAGGCGGCCCGCGGCGATCAACACGCGGGTCGAGGCAACCTCACGCAGACCGCCGGTTTCCAGGCGGCGAACGGCCTGGCCCAGGCGCACCAGCTCAGCCGCGGTCCCATGGTCCACACCGGCTTCGTGCGCCACGATGCCCTGTTCGATATCGGCTGGCGGAAAACCGAATTCGAGAGCCACCATGCGCTGGCGGGTGGAGTCCTTGAGATCCTTGAGGACACTCTGGTAGCCGGGGTTGTACGACACCACGAGGCCGAAGCCCGGCGCCGCATCCAGGGTGACGCCGAGGCGCTCGATGGGCAGCTGACGCCGGTGGTCGGCGAGCGGGTGCAGCACCACGGTGGTGTCCTGCCGGGCCTCCACCACTTCGTCCAGGTAGCAGATCGCACCCTCGCGCACCGCTCTGGTGAGCGGACCGTCCACCCACACCGTTTCCCCGCCCTGCAGCAGATAGCGACCGACCAGGTCCGCGGTGGTCAGATCGTCATGGCAGGCAACGGTGATCAGCGGCCGGCCGACGTCGTGAGCCATCGCCTCGACAAACCGGGTCTTGCCGCAACCCGTCGGCCCTTTGAGAAGCAGGGTCAGGTTCTGCCGGTAGGCGGCCTTGAAGACGGCCTCTTCGTTACCGACCGCCCGGTAGTACGGCCGCGCCCGGTCCGCCCCGGGCTGGGCGTGGTGAACGAGCGCGGTCTCGTGGGCCATGACTTCCCTTCTGCCGTTGCGCGGAGACTAACCGGAACAGATGTTTGTTTACAACTCTGGCGCACCGGCGAACGACTTCCGGCGGGCCTCTGCGGAGCTCAGTGCGGACCGGAACAGCGGCCCGATCACACCGGCAAGTTGATCCGGGCGCGCGACTATCGCGTGCGCGGTGTCGCCGAACACCCGGCGCAGGGACGGCCCGTCGGTTCCGACGGTCAGGCACACGCAACCGGTTCCGCGACGCCGGGTTTCGGTCAGCGCGCGGCGCGCGTCCGCTGCACCGTAGGGGCGCTCGTAGCCATGGTCGAAGGCGAGCCCGTCGGAGACCACCACCAACAACCGCCGCGAAGTACCGCCCCGTGATTCCAGCACCGCCGAGCCGTGCCGGACAGCCGCGCCCAGACGCGAATACGCGCCGGGCGGCAGGCTGTTCAGCCTCCTGATCACCCGGGCGTCCAGACGGTCGTCGAAGCGCTTGACAGCAAGCATGCTCACCGCTGCCCGGCCCTGCGAACAGTAGGCGTAGACCGCCACCCGATCACCCAGATCATGCAGTGCCACAGTCAGATTGGCGACGACCGCGCGCTGCTGTTCGTGCACCGTCCGGCCCAGCGTTCCCGGCTCGGCCGCCGACCCCGACACATCGAGCAGCAGCAACACCGACAGGTCGCGCCGGCGTCGCAGGCTGTCGAGGTACACCGCCTCGCCGGGGACCGAGCCGGCCAGCATCCCCACCCGCTCTTCGACCGCGGCGTCGATATCGATGTCGTCGCCCTGCGACTGACGGTGACGGCGGTGCAATCCCATACCCAGCCGCGACAATGGCCGCCGCACGGCGATCGCATCGTCGATTGCCTGGTTTGCCGTCGCGTCGATGGTCGGTTCGGTCTCTCGCACGGTGCACCAGGCGGGGCGGTAGCGCCGGCGGGTGACGTCCCACTCCGGGTACCGGACACCGTCCGGCGCGGCAGCGCGGTCGTCGACCTCCTCGCTCCGGGTCGCGGCCAGTGACGAGACGGCGTGCGATCCACGCCTGCCGGAGTTCATCCGGTGCGTCGGGCTGTCCGCGCCGGGCGGCCCACCACCGCTACCGGTGTTGCGCGCGGAGGAGAGCATCTTCTTCAGCCAGGTACCGATGAAACCTCCGCCACCGACCGGGCTGGTGAACGGATCGTCGGAGTCCTCGGTCTCGCCGTCATCGAGCTCGTCGAGCTGCCGCCTGCCATCTCGTCGGGGCGTGTGTTGCGGACTCGACGAATCCTGTTGGGCGGACTGCCGGTCGCGGAGAGCCAGCACCTTCGACGGGCGGATCACACCGAAACCCGCCACCTCGTCAATCGCCGCGGATCCGCCGGCGATGCGCAGCGACCGTTGCGGCGAGTCGGTGTGGCCGGCGACCTCGGCATCGCCCAGGTGCGTCAGGATGCCCGGCAGCAGAGCGGCATTGGCGACCAGGGCACGGTGGCCCTCGATCGCCAGATAGCGCCTGGCCAGCCGACGGTGCCGCGCCAGGGACCGCATCACGTGGCTGTCCAGGCTGCCCGCGGCAATCAGCGAGGCCTGCACCGCGACCGCCTCGAGCCCTGCCCGCTGTCCCGCAGTACCGTCCACGAAGATCGTCTGGCCGTCGGTCCAGGCGGGTGCGCCCGGCTGGGTGTGTGCCACGGCGACGGGCCTGCCTGCCCATGCGGAAGCCAACATGCCCAGCGCCTGCTGCCGGTGAGCCTGCGGGTCGTCCACGCGCCCACCTCCGAACGACCGGCCGGATTGACCAAATATCTGTTCCAACGTAGAGTTCGGCTTGGCTGCAGTCAATCACGCGCAGACGGGGTTCGAACGCAAACGTGGATTTCTCCTATCCGGCCGAGGTCGAGCGGTTCCGTGCTGAGCTGCGTGCGTGGTTGTCGGCCAACCTGACCGACGATCTGATCGCGGCGCGGCGACCCTCCGGTCGCGACGAAACGGCGTTCGACAAGCTGCGCGCCTGGAATGCGACCATGGCCGACGCGGGCTGGGCGGCGGTCTCCTGGCCCGTCGAGTACGGCGGCCGCGGTGCGACGGTGCTCGAACAGCTCGTCTACACCGAGGAGACGACGCGGGCCCGAGCGCCGTTGCCGCTCAACGTGATCGGCATGAACAACATCGCACCGGCGATCATGCAGTACGGCACCGAAGCACAGAAGACCACGCTGCTGCGCCGGATGATGCGGGCCGATGACATCTGGTGTCAGGGCATGTCGGAACCCGAGGCCGGATCGGACCTGGCCGCCCTGCGCACCCGGGCGGTGCGCGATGGCGACGACTTCGTCGTCACCGGGCAGAAGATCTGGACTTCGCTGGGACACAAGGCCAAGTGGTGTCAGCTGTATGTCCGCACCGATCCCGACGCGCCCAAGCACAAAGGCATCTCCTGCCTGATCGTCGACATGACGCTGCCCGGCATCGAGGCCCGTCCTCTGGTAACCCTCAATGGCGACGCCGATTTCGCCGAGGTCTTCTTCCACGACGTGCGGGTGCCCGTCGATGCGCTGCTCGGCCCGCTCAATGGCGGCTGGCAGGTGGCGACCACCACCTTGAGCCATGAGCGCGCCGGAGCGGCCCGCCTCTACGCGGAGTTGGAACTGCGGCTGGACGAATTGGTGGCCGACTTCGCCGATGTCGGCGATGCCCTGACAGATCCGGTGGTGCTGAGACGATTGGGCGAGATCGCGGTCCGCATCAAGTATCTCGAAGTCCTGTGCCAGCGGTCCATTTCGGCGGCGCTGCACGGAGGTCCGGAAATCACCGCGTTCGGGTCGGCGAGCCTGGCCAAGACGGTGTGGGGCGAGATCGGCCAGGAGCTTGCCGCGCTGGCGTTCGACGTGCTCGGCACCCGCGGGGTGCACGGCAGGTGGAGTGACTACCGGCTGACGTCGCGATCGCTGACCATCGCCGGCGGCACCACCCAGATCACCAAGAACATCACCGCTCAGCGGGTCCTGGGGTTGCCGCGCAAATGAACCTCGAACTGGACAGCGAGCGAATCGCGCTGCGGGACACGGTACGACGCTTTCTTGCCGAGCGGGCATCGATTGCGGGCCATGTGCGCCCGATGCTCGACGAGCCCACCGGCACCACCGATGCGGTGTGGAGCGGCCTCGCCGATCTCGGAGCGACCGGGGTACTGGTGCCGGCCGAACTCGGCGGCGCCGGCATGACGATGGTCGACGCGGGCATCGTCGCCGAAGAACTCGGCGCCGCCCTGCATCCCGGGCCTTGGTTGTCCACGGCGGTGGCGGCGACCCGGCTGTTGACCGCCACCGGTGGCCAGGCGGGCGCCGACATCCTCACCGCAATCGCCGACGGCACCTGCACAGTCGCTGTCGCCGGGTTGGCCGAGCAGACAGAAAGGCCCTGCGTTTCGGCACGAAACGGGGCCTTCAGTGTCTGCTCGGCACCGGTGGCCACGCCGGACGCGGCGGCCGCGGATCTGCTCCTGGTTTTCGACGGCACTGCGCTCTTCGCCGTCAGGGCCGACGACACCGGTGTCTCGGTGACCGCCGAGCCCGGTATCGACCCGACTCGCAAGCACTTTCGCGTCGCGTTCGCCGATGCCGGCGCCCAGCGACTCGGCGCCCTGTCCCCCGACGACGTCCAGGCGGTCACCGAGGATGTGCTGATCGCCGCGGCCGCCGACGCCCTGGGTGCCGCCAGTGCCGTCATGCACATGGCGATCGAATATGCCAAGACGCGCAGCCAG
Organism: Mycobacterium sp.; assembly: GCA_003987775.1. GTDB lineage: Bacteria > Actinomycetota > Actinomycetes > Mycobacteriales > Mycobacteriaceae > Mycobacterium. The sequence continues at coordinate 47,113 of RXJD01000028.1, read as the reverse complement.
TTCGGAGCACCCATCGGTTCGTTTCAGGCGGTCCAGCACCTGTGCGTCGACATGTTCGAGACGGTGGAACTGGCCCGCAGCGGCGTGATCCACGCTCTATGGGCGGCGGAGAACTCACCCGGCGAACGTCAGCTGGCCGCCATCCGGGCGAAGGCCTTCGCCGGACGGCTGGCCACCGTCGGCGACACCGCAATCCAGGTTTTCGGGGGTATCGGCTACACCTGGGAGCACGACGCCCACCTCTATCTCAAGCGCCTGTTGAGCTGGAGCTCGTTGCACGGCGGACCGGACCGGTATCTCACCGAAGTCGGTGCGCGGCTCGCCAAGAAGGCACGGCGGTGACCGCTTCCCTCGACTTCGCGGGACAAGTCGCGATCGTCACCGGGGCGTCGACGTCGGCGTCTGAGCATGGAGCGCTCTAGGATGTGGCCCACAGCCCCGTCGGCTTCCTCAGCAGCGCGTTTGCCGCGGCAGGTCTGATAGCCTCTACCAAAGATTTGGTTCAGCAGGAGGACGACTTGCGCACGTTGCCGGCACCGCTGTCCTTCGCTGCCGACCGGCCATGACCGACAGCGCAACCGAAACCGGAACGCGCCGAACGGAGATACTCGAGACCGCGGCGTCGTTGATCGCCTCGTCGGGTCTGCGCACCTCGCTGCAGGAGATTGCCGACGCGGCAGGCATTCTCCCCGGCAGCCTGTACCACCACTTCGAGTCCAAGGAAGCGATCCTTGTCGAACTCATCCGCCGCTACCAGGCCGACCTCGCCCGAATCGGCGAGAGCGCCCAGGCCAAGCTGGACGAACCGGACTCGCGCCCCCCGGCCGAGAAGATCATCGAGCTGGGATCGGCGATCGCCAACTGTGCGGTGCGGCATCGGGCCGCGCTGCAGATGTCCTTCTACGAGGGCCCGAGCGCCGATCCCGAACTGATGAAGCTGACGCAGCAGCGGCCCGTCGCCATCCAGGAGGCGATGCTGCAGACGCTGCGTGCGGCGCGCTGGAGTGGCTACATCAAAGCCGACATCGACCTCCCGACGCTGGCCGACCGGATCTGCCAGACCATGCTCCAAGTGGGACTCGACGTCATTCGGCACAACTCCTCCGCCGACCAGGTGGCCGCCCTGATGTGCCGGATCATCCTGCAGGGGTTGGCGTCCCGGCCCCCTACCGACGGGGCACTGGACCGCTCGAAAGCGTTCGCCGCCGCGGGCTCCGTCATCGCCTCCTGGGCCGACGACAGCGAAGCCGACCCACGCGACAAAGCGGCACACCTGCGGGCGGTGGCACGAACAGAGTTCGGCCGCAAGGGATATGAAGTCACCACGATCCGGGACATCGCATCGGCCGCGGGCCTGGGAACGGGCACCGTATACCGCGTAATCGGGTCTAAGGACGAACTCCTGGCGTCGATCATGCGTTCCTTCGGCCAGAAGGTGGAAGCGGGCTGGGTGGACGTGCTGCGCTCCCCGTCCACCCCGATCGAGAAGCTGGACGCGCTGAGTTGGGTCAATGTCAATGCGCTCGACCAGTTCTCCGACGAGTTCCGGATCCAGCTCGCCTGGATGCGCCAGTCACCCCCGAACACCGCCAACCCCGGCTGGTTGTACACGACTCGGCTGCGTCAAATGAAATCGCTTCTCTCCGAGGGTATTCGGTCATCGGAAATCCGGGTCGACGCGCCCGGCATCACGATGCTGGCCCGCAGCATCATCGGCATGCAGTGGATACCGGAGAACATCCTGCGCGCGATAGGCACCCGCTCGTCGCTCATCCTGGCTCGTGACACCGTCCTGCGCGGAGTAGCGATCCGCGCCAAGCCGTAGCGGGGTAGCGTCGAATTATGGCGCACATCATTGTCATCGGCGGCCACGGCAAGGTCGCCCTGCATCTGGCCCGGATCCTGACTGGGCGCGGCGATCAGGTCAGCTCGGTATTCCGCAACCCCGACCACGCCGACGAGGTCGCGGCCACCGGAGCCACGCCGATCACCGCCGATATCGAGCACCTCGACACCGACGCCCTGGCCGACCTGCTGAGCGGGCACGACGCGGTCGTCTTCACCGCCGGCGCGGGCGGTGGTGACCCGGCACGGACGTACGCGGTGGACCGCGACGCCGCCATCCGGGTGATCGACGCCGCCGGCCGGGCCGGCGTCAGGCGATTCGTGATGGTGTCCTATTTCGGCGCGGGCCCCGGACATGGCGTCTCGCCGGAGAATTCGTTCTTCCCCTACGCCGAGGCCAAGGCCGCCGCCGATACCCACCTGCGCGCCAGCGACCTCGATTGGACCGTGCTCGGGCCGGGACGACTCACCCTGGACCCGGGCACCGGACACATCGCGGTGGGCAAGGCCAAGGGCGAGGTGTCGCGGGAGGATGTGGCGGCCGTCGTCGCGGCCGCGCTGGCTGACGACGCGACGATCCGCCACACGATCGACTTCAACAACGGGGACGTACCGATCGCCGTCGCGGTGGCAACCGCGCGGTAACAGACGCGCCGCACGGGGTAGCCTGGGCCTCGCAACTGGTCTGCAGGCGCCCCCGTGGCGTCGGCATCGAGCAAGGCACACGCGCCTTGTGAGAGGGAACCCGGTGAGAATCCGGGACTGTCCCGCAGCGGTATGCAGGAACGACCGCCGTCATCGGCACTGGTCCAATCGGACTGGGAAGCGACGGCCAGTAGGGGCACCTTTGCGGTGCGCGCCTGTGAGTCCGAAGACCTGCCAGCTGTGCCGGGCGCGCCGCGCCTGGCGGCACATCGCCTCGTGGAATGGGCGTTTGGCCGGCCAGCTGTGGTGGTACGCGGGCTCTGGAGAGCACATGCGCATCGCCCCGACTGTCGGCTGCGCGTCCGCGGGCGGTGTCCATACCGTCGAATGAAGGACCGCTCGTGACCGCTCCAGCTAGTTTTCCGAAATTCACCGCCACCATCACCGGAACCCCCCGGATCGGCCCGCGCCGCGAACTCAAGCGCGCGACCGAGGGGTACTGGGCCGGCCGAACCAGCCGCTCCGACCTGGAATCCGTCGCTGCCATGCTGCGCCGCGACACCTGGGCCGACCTGGCCGCCGCCGGCCTCGACTCGGTGCCGATCAACACCTTCTCCTATTACGACCAGATGCTGGACACCTCGGTGCTGCTGGGAGCCCTGCCGGCCCGGGTCGCCGGGATCTCCGACGATCTGGACCGCTACTTCGCCGCCGCGCGAGGCAATGACGACGTCGCCCCACTGGAGATGACCAAGTGGTTCGACACGAACTACCACTATCTCGTTCCCGAAATCGGTCCCGCAACCCGATTCTCGCTGCACCCCGACAAGGTGCTCTCCGAGCTGAAAGAAGCTCAAGAGCAAGGCATTCCGGCGCGTCCGGTGATCATCGGGCCGGTCACCTTCCTGCTGCTGAGTAAGGCGGTGGAGGGCGGAAGCCCACCGGTCGAGCGGCTGCAGGAGCTGGTGCCGATCTACTCCGAACTGCTCTCGCTGCTCGCCGGCAACGGCGCTCGGTGGGTGCAGTTCGACGAGCCGGCGCTGGTCACCGACATCTCCCCGGACGCACCCGCGCTGGCCGAGGCCGTCTACAACGCGCTGGGTGGGGTGGCCAACCGCCCGGCCATCTACGTCGCGACGTACTTCGGCGACCCGGGTGCCGCGCTGGCGGGGCTGGCCCGCACACCGGTCGAGGCGATCGGCGTCGACCTCGTCTACGGTCCTGACACCGCGCTGGCGGCAGTACCGGAGTTGGCGGACAAGACGCTGGTGGCCGGGATCGTCGACGGCCGCAACATCTGGCGCACCGATCTGGACGCGGCCCTGGGCAGGCTGGCGACGTTGCGGAATTCGGCTGCAGCCGTGGCGGTTTCAACGTCGTGCTCAACGCTGCATGTCCCGTATTCGCTGGAAGCTGAGACCGGTCTGGATGACAACCTGCGCAGTTGGCTGGCATTCGGGGCCGAGAAGGTTCGCGAGGTGGTCGTGCTGGCGCGGGCGCTGCGCGACGGACCCGACGCCGTCGCCGACGAGGTCGCGGCTTCGGACGCCGCCGTGGCCTCCCGCAAGCAAGACCCACGCCTGCACAATGACGAACTCCGGTCCCGCATCCGATCGATCGTCGCCTCCGGCGTCCACCGCGGTGATCCCGCCGAGCGTCGCGCCAGCCAGGAAGCCCGCCTGAAGCTGCCCGCGCTGCCGACCACGACCATCGGCTCTTACCCGCAGACGTCGGCGATCCGCATCGCCCGGGCCGCCCTGCGCTCCGGAGAGATCGACCAAGCCGAGTACGAGCGCCGGATGAAGCAGGAGATCGCCGACGTGATCGCACTGCAGGAGCAACTGGGCATCGACGTGCTGGTGCACGGCGAGCCCGAGCGCAACGACATGGTGCAGTACTTCGCCGAGCAGCTGGAAGGCTTTTTCGCCACCGACAACGGCTGGGTGCAGTCCTACGGCAGCCGCTGTGTGCGTCCGCCGATCCTGTTCGGCGACGTGGTACGCACCCACCCGATGACGGTCGACTGGATCACCTACGCGCAGTCGCTGACCGACAAGCCGGTGAAGGGCATGCTGACCGGACCGGTCACCATCCTGGCGTGGTCCTTCGTCCGCGACGACCAGCCGCTGGCCGACACCGCCAACCAGGTGGCGCTGGCGATCCGGGACGAGACGGTCGACCTGCAGTCCGCGGGCATCGCCGTGATCCAGGTGGACGAGCCGGCGCTACGGGAGCTGCTGCCGCTGCGCCGGGCCGATCAGGACGAGTACTTGCGTTGGGCCGTAGGCTCTTTCCGGTTGGCCACCTCTGGTGTCGCCGACTCGACCCAGATCCACACTCACCTGTGCTACTCGGAGTTCGGTGAGGTGATCGGCGCGATCGCCGATCTGGACGCCGACGTCACGTCCATCGAGGCGGCGCGCTCGCACATGGAGGTGCTCGACGACCTGAACGCGATCGGCTTCTCCAACAGCGTGGGCCCGGGCGTCTACGACATCCACTCGCCGCGGGTGCCGAGCACCGACGAGATGGCGGCGTCCTTGCGGTCTGCGGTCAAAGCGGTCCCCGCGGAACGGCTTTGGGTTAACCCGGACTGTGGCCTGAAGACCCGGAATGTCGGGGAGGTGACCGCATCGCTGCGGAACATGGTGGCCGCTGCGCAGCAGGTGCGCGCGGAGTAGGGCGGGCTTGGGGGCACGCCCCTTGAGTGGAGGCGTGCCCCCGCCCGTGGCTAGCTCCGGCCGCGCAAATCGGTGCATGCGGCGATGTCGACAAACAAACCGGGCCAGGGCCGCAGCGCCGCGATGTTGCGAGCCTCGATGCGTTGTGCGGGTAGCCGGAGCGTCGTTCTTGCGACGAGTCGGGCGATCATTGCGGTCATCTGGGTGATCGCCATCGCCGAGCCGATGCAACGATGCACACCACGGCCGAACGGGATGAATTCGTAGGGCGTCGGTTTTCGGTAATCGGGTGCGCTGGAATCCCAGCGTTCAGGACGGAATTGCCATGGGTCGGGCCACAACTCGGGAAGCCGGTGGGTGACGTAGGCGCTGAACACCAGGCGCTGCCCCGCTCGGATGGGGTGCCCGCCGAACCACAAGTCACGCTTGACTTTTCGTGCGGAGTTCGTCGTGCATAGCCGCACCGTCTCGTGCACGACGCCGTTGATGTAGGTCAGCTCCCGAAGGGCGGCCGGGCTCGGTGGGCCCCCGGCCAGTACGCGGCGCACCTCCGCGGCGGCGGTGTCCCAGGCGCCTGGGATGGTCAGCAACGCGTAGATCGCCCACGCGATCGCGCCGCTGGTGACCTCGTAGCCATCCGCGATCAGAGAGACAATCATGTCACGAATCTCTTTGTCGCTCAGCGATTCACAACGGCCATCGCGGCCGTTGACCATCGTCGTCAGCATGCCGTCGTCGACTCCGGGCCGCAGGCGGCAATCGGCGATTGCGGCGTCGACGAGTTGGTCGATCCGTTCGCGCGCGGCCATCGCCCGTCGCGACAGGGGCGACCCGAGCCGGCGGTGTAGTCGCCGCTTCCTCGGGTCCAGATTGGTCAGGTCGATCAGAGGCTGAAGTTGTTCACCGAGGAAGTCGGCATGGTCAGCGATGCGCGGGCCGAACAGACACTCGGCGGTATTGCGCCGGACCACCGAACGCAATTGCTCGTAGATTTCGACCCGCGCCCCGGGCCGCCAGGTGTCGATGACCGCGTCCGTGTTGTCCACGATGGTGTGCACGTAATCCCCGACCCGCCGGTGTTGCAGCGCCGGGAGCGCGAAGCTTCGCCGCCGGCGGTGGTCGGCGCCGTCGCTGACGATCAACGCCGTCGGGCCGTCAAGCGGGATCAGCGCTTCGAACGCTTCCTTCCAACTGAAGGCATCGGAATGGGTGAACACGAACTCGTTGGCCTCGGCGCCGAGCAGGATGACCGTATTGCGTCGGCGGACATGGATAACGGGGCCTTGCTGCCGGTACAGCGCCAGCAGCGCGTCGCATGGCGGAAACGCAAATAGCCGAGGCTGTTTCTCCACGTCGGCTCCCTTGACGGACATCAACCTGCGGCAGGCTACCGCTCGACTGTCGAACGTGTTAATCTCCGCTATACGAATCTATCAGATTCACTATGCGGATCAAGGAAAATTTCAGCTATGACTCACGAAGTTCTGTTCTCCGAGGACGAGGCGGCATATGCGATGCCGCAAGCCACATTCAACGCGTACAACTGCGAATAGACTCCACCGCTGCGGCTCCCCGGCGAGCAGACGCAAAGTCGCGTTCCGGCGCGCCGGAACGTGCGATTTTGCGCCTGCTCGCGTCCTAACTGGACTGCTCGCGCCCTAACTGGACTCCACCACGACGGGGATGTCGTCGGCCCAGGGCTGCCGCGTCACCATGTCGGCCACCCGGACGTAGCCGTGCTCGAATTCGCCTGTGGCAGCGTCGACCAACCGGTACCGCTGGATCTGGCGGTGGATCGGTTGCGCGTCGAGCAGCACGACGCGCACCTCCCCCGGCTCAAATCGGCAGCGCCGTTGCATCGCGGCGATCAGTTGCTCGTTGTGCATATGGCCGTCACCGAAGTTCCAGCCGATGGCGGTGCTGCAGATGCGTTCACCGTCGGTGATGACGTAATCGTCCTCGTTCTGTCCGGCCATCGCGCGGTGCGCCAGCGTGAACAGCGCGCGGCCGTGAGTGTTCATGGCGCGGAACGCATATCCCAGATACATCGGGATCTGCGCGCGATCCTTGCCGTAGAACCGCTCCAGCTGAGCCTGCGGCATGCTGGCGATCGCGACGATGCCGCGGGCGATCTTCTCACTCGCCGACGGCTTGATGCACCACAGCGTCGTGTCCCAGTTGCCGGCGTAGTAGCGCATGCCGGGCAGGAAGGAGATCTTGCGCGGGAACATGTTGCCCAGGATCACCGTGCCCACCAGCACGGTGAACAGAATGGCAACCGGTGCGAGGTTTTGCACGTCGCTGATGCCCAACTTCGCGTGGCCGACAAACAGCGCGAAGACGCCGAAGATCATGAACACGTTCCATTCCAGCGGCACTCCCATCGGAATCGCGGTCAGGATGCCCAGGTGGAAGCACACCATCACAATCGCAGCGACGGTGGTCGGCCACCCGCCGTGCGAGAAGAACAGGGCGAGCGGCACGAACATCTCGATGAAGGTGCTGACGTGAGCGAACAGCCGCGACAAGAGCCCGGGCCGTAGATCGTCGGGGAACTTCTCGAAGAACATGCGCTTGATGAACCGCGGCCGGAACAACGGGTTGTTCGACATCATCGTGGAAATCACGAACGGAAAGTGCTTGTTGAGTTTGGACGTCGCCGCGCCCATCCAGATCACCAGGAATACCAGTTTGGCCGCGACGATCATGTCGATGGCGTTCCAGGCGCCGAACAGGAACGTGACGGTCAGCGACCCGTACACCTCACCGCGGGCGGCCAGGAAGATCACCTTGTCGCGCAGCCCGGCAGCGGCCAGCACCAGCAGGATGGCCACGATCTGCCACGTCGGCAGCAGCCCGACCTGAGTGCCGAGCGCCGGGATCGCCCCGGTGCCGTCGGTGAACAGCGCGGTCGTCAGCAGCACCAGCAGCAAGGCATAAAGCGCGACGTCCACCGGCTTGCGCTTGGTGCCGAAGGTCAGCGGGACGCGATCCGGCCAGGGTGGCAGCCGGATGGTGCCGAACCGCAGCCAGTAGAGAATCGAGCCCATCGGCGGGAAGAACCGGTTGTTCAGCGGTCCGAAGCCGCAACCCAGCCCGACCACCTCGAACAGCATCGTGTACAGCACGACCTTCTCGAAGACGATCGGCTCGGAGTACCAGGCCCGAACATTGGTGAACCCGTCAATCCCTTTGGTGGTCAAGACGATCAGCCAGGCAACCAGGATGTACAGCAGAATCTTGACGACGTAGAACAGGTGCATCACCACTGGCGTGCCGAAGCCCACCTCGGCCCAGTGCCGGGCCATCGGGCGGATCTTCTCGCTGCGGGTGCCCTTGCTCCACTCGGCGATGTCGACCTCGGGCAATTGGGGCTTGAGAAATCCCATGGTTTCACAGATTAGAACGTGTTCTAGCTATCTGCCCAGCCCGCCGCTCCGAATCCGTGGTCAGCGGCTGCCACGAGCGATAACGTGAGGTGAAGGTGTCGAAGGGAGTGGGGAGCATGCGTGCAGCCCGATACCTGAAAAGGGCGGTCGCCGGGGCCGCCATACCAATCGCATTCGTCCTCGGCAGCGCCCCCGCGCAGGCGCAAGCGCCGTCCCCGGGTGATGCGTGCACGGTGCTGCACGCCACCACCCAGGACGCCGACGGCAAGACGATGTGGTGCAACCCGACCATGACGGGCAGCCACAGCCTGGTGTGGCAGTACGGCGGTCCTGGCTAGACGATCCTCACGGCGCGCCGGGCGCCAGGAACGGCAGGGCCGGCGGGCAACCACTGCGCGCCAGTTCGAGCACCGCGTCGACGTCGAGGTGACGTTCGATCAGGTCGCCGAGCAGATCCAAGCGCCGCTGGCGGGCGACCGGGAAGCTCACGGCCGACGGTGTGAGCCCGAGCGTCTCGCACAGGAACGCCCGGCGCAGTGCGTCGCCTTCTAGCGAGCCGTGCCACATGGTGCCGAACACCTGGCCGTCGCGGACGCCGCCGAGAAACTCCTCCCCCGCGTGGCCCCGGGCGATCCTGCCGTGATGGATCTCGTATCCCGATGCAGCCACGCCGAGTCCCTCACCCTGCGGTAGCCGCAGCACCTTGTCGGCGCCGAACACCGTCTCCACGTCGAGCAACCCCAGGCCGTCGACCTCGGCCACCGCCCCTTCGACACCGTGCGGGTCGCGAATCGTGCGGCCCAGCATCTGAAATCCGCCACAAATGCCGAGCAGTGGCTTCCCCGCGGCGGCGTGTGCGAGCACCGCACGGTCCAGTCCCCTGGTCCGCAGCCAGCTGAGGTCGGCGATCGTGGCACGCGTGCCCGGCAACACGATCAGGTCGGCATCGCCCAACGCGCGAGGGTCGGAGGCGAACACCACATCGAGGTCGGGTTCCAGGCCCAGCGCGTCGACGTCGGTGAAGTTGCTGACCCGGGGCAGCCGCACGACGGCCACCCGGCGGGCACCGGTGGCGGCCGTTCGTCTGCCTTCCAGATCCAGGGCGTCCTCGGAGTCCAGCCACAGGTCGGGATGCCACGGCAGCGTGCCGTATACCCGTCGCCCGGTGACCCGTTCCAGGTCGCGCAGACCCGGCGTCAGCAGTGCGAGATCGCCACGGAACTTGTTGACCACGAACCCCGCAACCAGCGCCTGGTCCTCGGCAGACAACAGGGCGACGGTGCCCAGAAATGCCGCGAACACCCCGCCGCGGTCGATGTCACCGACCACGACGGTCGGCAGCTCCGCGTGCCGCGCGAGGCCCATGTTGACGTAATCGCCTGCGCGCAAGTTGATTTCGGCCGGGCTGCCGGCACCCTCGGCGACGACGACGTCGTACCGGGTGGCGAGGTCGTCAAAGGCGCGGTGTGCCGCCTCGCCCAGTGCCCGCCGACCGTCCAGCCAGTCCGATGACACGACCTCGCCCCACGGTCTGCCCATCAGCACGACGTGGCTGCGCTGATCGGCGGACGGTTTGAGCAGGACCGGATTCATGGCGGGTTCGGGTGGGACTCCGGCCGCAAGAGCCTGCACCCATTGCGCCCGGCCGATCTCCACCCCCGCGCCGTCCGACCCCGCGCAGACCATCGAGTTGTTGGACATGTTCTGCGCCTTGAAGGGCGCGACCCGCACCCCGCGCCGAGCCAGCGCGCGGCACAGCCCGGCCGTGACGGTGGTCTTGCCGGCGTCGCTGGTCGTGCCCGCTATCAGCAGACCCGGCACCGGGTGGCCCCTCGGGAAATCGTTGTTGTGCTCACCGCCCGCTATGGTCTCACCGCCCGGGATCAACGCCCCTGTCGGACTCTGGCAATCACCTCAGGGCACGCTGAGGCGGTCCCACATACTCGCTGAGCGGGCGGATCAATGCGTTCGACGCGGTCTGCTCCATGATGTGGGCGGTCCAGCCGGTGATCCGGCTCATCACGAAAATCGGTGTGAAACAGGCGATGTCGAAGCCCATCAGGAAGTACGCCGGACCGGTCGGGAAGTCGAGATTCGGCTTGATGCCGGTGGCGGCCGCCATGCCCTGTTCGAGAACGTGGTAGATGTCGAGCCAGCGCCGGCCGTCACGCACCGCAGCCACCCGCTCCAGCGCCTTCTTCATGGTCGGCACCCGCGAGTCGCCGTTGCGGTACACCCGGTGGCCAAAGCCCATGACCTTCTCTTTGCGGGAGATCTTGTCCTGCAGCCAGTCCGCCGCTTGGTCCGCGGTGCCGATCTCCAGCATGTCGTGCATCACGGCCTCGTTGGCGCCACCGTGCAACGGACCCTTGAGCGCGCCGATGGCGGCCGTGACGGCGCTGTAGATGTCGGACCCGGTGGAGGTGACCACGCGTGCGGCAAACGTGGAGGCGTTGAAGCTGTGCTCGGCATAGAGCACCATGGACTGCTCGAAGGCATCGACGATCACCTTCTCGGGCACATCCCCGAAGCACATGTGCAGGAAGTTCTGCGCGTAGTTCATGTGGCTATGCGGGGCAATGGGTTCCAGGCCGCGCCGGCGTCGCATGTCGGCTGCGACGATGGTCGGTAGCACCGCGTACATTCGCACGGCCTTCGCGTAGTTCGCCTCCGCGCTGCTGTCGTCCTCCTGCGCGTCCTCGGCGCCGAGGTAGCTGATCACCGTGCGCACCACGTCCATCGGATGACAGGTGTCCGGCTGCTTGACGATCAGTGACAGCAGCGAGCGATCCAGCCGGCGGTTGGCGCGTTCTCGCTGGATGAACAGGGCCAGCTGCCCCTCGTCGGGCAGCTCGCCGTGCCACAACAGATACGCCACCTCCTCGAAGCTGCAGCGGGTGGCGAGATCCTGGACCGGGTAACCGCGGTAGGTCAGCGAGTTCGTCTCCGGCACCACTTTGGAGATGGCGGTGGTGTCCACGACGACTCCGGCAAGGCCCTTGAAGATTCGCGGCCGGTCTTCGATCGTGCTCATGGCGTGACTCCTTGCCGGGTGAATGTGTTGACGCCGGAATCGAAGATCCCCGGCGGGACTGTCGGCGCCCTGTTCAGCACGTCAGGATTGGCGATCAGGTTCAACGCGCCGAGTCCGCCGGCCTGCAGTTCGGGCAAGCCTTCGACCACGGACAGAAACCGTTGCCGCTCATCGTCGTCGATCACACCCCCGGCCAGCTCGGTGAACTTTGCCACGTACTGCTCACGCCCGAAAGGCCTGGCGCCCAACGGGTGTGCATCGGCAACGCCGATCTCGTCGACGATCACCTCGCCGCTGCGCAGCGTGACCTCCGCGCGGGCGCCGAACGCTTTCTCCGCGGGGTCGTCCGAGTGGTAGCGGCGGGTCCATTCGGGATCTTCGCGCGTCGAGATCTTGTGCCACAGCTCGACGGTGTCCGGCCGGTGCGACCGCTCAGGGGCGTAGGACCGCTCGTGATGCCAGGCGCCGTCCTGCAACGCCACCGCGAAGATATACATCACGGAGTGATCCAGGGTCTCGCGGGACGCATCGGGATCCATCTTCTGCGGATCGTTTGCGCCGGTACCGATGACGTAGTGGGTGTGGTGGCTGGTGTGCAGCACGATCGTCGCGACCTGTTCGAGGTCCCCGATCCGCTCCCGCAAGCGGCGGGCCAGGTCGATCAGCGCCTGGCTCTGGTACTCGGCCGAGTGCTCCTTGGTGTAGCTGTCCAGGATGGCGCGCTTGGGCTCCCCCGGCTCGGGTAGCGGCACCCGGTAGGTGTGCTCGGGACCCGAGAGCAGCCAGGCGATCACGCCGTCCTCGCCCTCCCAGATGGGTGCCGGGGCCCCTTCCCCGCGCATGGCGCGGTCGACGGCCTCGATCGCCACCTTGCCTGCCCAGGCGGGAGCGAACGCCTTCCAGCTGGAGATCAGGCCCTTGCGAGACTGGCGGGTGGACGTCGTCAGGTGCAGGGCCTGGCCGATGGCCTGATAGATAGTCTCCTGGTCCAGCCGCAGCATCGTTCCCAGGCCGGCGGCCACCGACGGGCCGAGGTGCGCGACGTGGTCGATCTTGTGCTCGTGCAGGCAGATTCCCTTGACCAGGTCGACCTGGATCTCGTAGGCGGTGGCCAGGCCGCGGATCAGGTCGGCGCCACCGATACCGAGGTGCTGGGCGACCGCCACCAGGGGCGGGATGTTGTCACCCGGGTGGGAGTAGTCGGCGGCCAGAAACGTGTCGTGGAAGTCCAATTCGCGCACCGCCACGCCGTTGGCCCAGGCGGCCCACTCCGGGGAGTAGCTGCCCTCGACGCCGAAGACTCTGGCGCCGTTGACCGCAACGGGATGCGCGAGCGCTTGGGCCCGTGCGGTGGCGACCGGCCGCCTGATCACCGAGGCCGCCGAGACGGCGGCGTTGTCGATGATGCGGTTGATCACCATGGCTTCGGTGTCCGGGGGCACGGCGACCGGGTCGGCCGCGACGTCGGCGATCTTGGCGGCCAGGTGTTCGCGGCGGGGGAAGTCGTCGGCGCTGCGCCGCGCCCTGACGTCGTGAATGCGCATAACACGCACAGTACGCAGCCACCCAGCCGCGGTAAATCCACTGTAAGAGCGTAATTTTGCGTCCTTGGACTTCGAGGTTTGCGAATGTTGTGAACGATGGCTGGCGTACTGTGTCCACCGTGGCGAAGACCTTCGCCGGCGCTCGTTTGCGGCGGCTACGCGAAGACCACGGGTTGACCCAGGTGGCGCTGGCGCGTGCGCTGGGGTTGTCGACCAGCTACGTCAACCAGATGGAGAACGACCAGCGCCCGATCACCGTGCCGGTGCTGCTGACGCTGACAGATCGGTTCAACCTGCCTAACACCTACTTCGCGCCCGATACGGACGCCCGGCTGATCGCCGACCTGAGCGAGGTGCTGGCCGAGGCACCCGCCACGGCCGCGCAGATCGAGGAACTCGTCGCGCGAATGCCGGCGGTCGGTCAGACGCTGGTCAATCTGCACCGACGACTGCACGACGCCACCAGCGATCTGGAGGCTCTGCACGGTCGGGCCAACGTCGATTCGTCGACGACACCACAACAACCGATGCCCTTCGAGGAAGTCCGCGACTTCTTCTACGACCGCAAGAACTACATCGCCGAACTGGACGTCGCGGCCGAGCGAATGTTCGACGAAAACCGTTTGCGCGTCGGCGGACTCGACGTTCAGCTGGCCTCACTGCTCTCCGCAGAGCTGGGCGTGACCGTCGTCATCGACGACGGAGAGATGCTGAGCCCCAACGCCAAGCGGCACTTTCGCCCGGAGTCCGGGACGCTGCATGTAGCGCGTTGGCTGCATCCCGGACAGCGCGCCTTCCAGCTGGCAACCCAGATCGCCTTGCTGACCCAGAATTCGTTGATCAGCGGGATCATCGCCGCCGACGATCAACTCAGCGACGACGCACGCGGCGTGGCCCGCATCGGCCTGGCCAACTATTTCGCCGGGGCGCTGTTGTTGCCGTACCAACGGTTTCTCGAGGCAGCCGAGCGTGTGCGCTACGACATCGACCAACTGGCACGACGATTCGAGGTGGGATTCGAGACCATCTGTCATCGGCTGTCCACCCTGCAACGCCCCAGTGCGCGCGGTGTGCCGTTCATCTTCGTCCGTGCCGACATCGCCGGTAATATTTCAAAGCGACAGTCGGCCACTGCTTTTCATTTTTCACGCGTGGGCGGAAACTGTCCGTTGTGGGTGGTTCACCATGCGTTCGCCCGGCCCGGTCAGTTCCTGACGCAGGTCGCTGAGATGCCGGACGGGCGCACCTATTTCTGGGTGGCCCGAACCACCACCACCGAACCAAGTCGGTACCTGGGTCCTGACCGGAGTTTCGCCGTCGGGCTCGGCTGCGACGTGGCCCACGCCGAAAAGCTAATCTATTCAGTGGGAATCGATCTGGCCGACGCCGAGGCGACGGTTCCGATCGGCGCGGGTTGCAAAATCTGCGACCGCCCCGCCTGCTCGCAACGGGCCTTCCCCTATCTGGGCTCTCCGGTGCATGTCGACCCGCACGTCAGCACCGACCTCCCCTATCCACCGGTGACCACCGGTCAGACCTCCGTCGGCTGAGTTTCATTCGGCGACAGGCAAACCCGCTGACAGAAGCGTCAATATCGCGGAATCGTTTCGGCGGTGCCGGGATCGGTGTAGCTTCCTGCTGGGGCGGCACGGCGTCAACGAGGAGCCAGCATGACAGATGTCGACTATTGCGTTGTCGGAGCCGGCTTCGCGGGACTGACGGCCGCGCTGCGCCTGAAGCAGGCGGGTCACTCGGTGGCACTGCTGGAGGCCCGCGACCGAGTCGGCGGCCGTACCTTTACTGTGACCCGCGGCGACGGGGTATGGATCGATCGCGGGGGTGCCTGGATCGGACCGGGCCAGGACCGCATCTACGCGCTGATGCAGGAATTCGGTGTGCCGGAATACAAGCAGCACAACGACGGTGACGCCATGATGATCGTCGACGGCAAGAAGCGCCGCTACGGCGGGAAGCTGCCGTGGACGATGAGTCCGTGGGCGGTCGCCAACCTCGGCATGGGCTTGATGAGCATCGAGCAGATGTGCAAGTCGATTCCGCGCGAAGCCCCGTGGGAGGCCGAGGAGGCCGCCGAGTGGGACCGGATGAGCATCGGTGACTGGCTGGAGCGCAACGTACTTTCCCGGCCGGCCCGCGAGATGTTGGACATGGTGCTGGGCGGTACGTACACCTCGACGGCTTCCGAAGTCTCGTTGCTGTGGATGTTGTTGCAGATGTCTTCGGCGGGTGGACCGACCTTCGTCATCTCCGGCAAGGGCGGCTCGCAGGATGCCCGACCCGTCGGCGGGATGGGCGCCATCTACCGCCCGATGGTGGCGGAACTTGGCGACGCAGTCCACCTGTCGCGGCCGGTGCGGACCATCATTCAGGACACCGACGGCGTCACCGTCCAATCCGACGGATTTTCCGTGCGCGCATACCGCGCCGTCGTCGCTATCCCGATGGCCATCGCCAGTTCGATCGTCTATGAACCGGCACTTCCTGCGGACCGCGCCTTTCTGAATCAGCGCATGCCCAGCGGCGCCGTCATCAAGACCTCCGTCATCTACGACGAACCGTTCTGGCGTACCGACGGGTTGTCGGGCCAGACCGCCGCGCCGGGAACACCGGCCACACTGACCATCGACGCATGCACCGATACCGGCAATCCAGGGATCCTGTGCGCCATCACCGAGGGGCCCGCCGCGCGCCGTCTCTCCGACCTCAGCGACTCCGGCCGCAGAGCCGCCATCATCGGCGAACTCGTCGACCGGTTCGGCGAAAAAGCGCGTACACCAACGGAATACCACGAACAGAACTGGTCTCTCGAGCACTATTCCGGCGGCGGGATGATCAGCCACACCCCCACCGGCGTGCTCACCGAATACGGGCACGCGCTGCGCGTGCCCTGCGGGCGGGTGCACTGGGCCGGCACCGAAAGCTCAGCCGTCATGTGCGGGTGGATCGACGGCGCGATCCGCTCCGGTGAGCGCGCCGCGGCCGAAGTGGTTGCGGCGCAGACCTAGCCGACCCCGGTACGCGGAATCACGCTGGGCCGGTTCTGCGTCACGTGCGGACTCGCGCCGCCGCGGCCCGTCATCCCGCCGGGCATTCCGGCTCCCGCACCACCGGCGCCGGCGCCCATCGGCATCGGCATCATCGGCATCCCGCCGCCGGTGGGAGATCCCGTCGGCACCGAGGCAGCGCTGGGTATCGCACCCAAGCCGTGCATCGCCGAACTGGCCATGCCCTTGGGCGCCGATCCTTCCCAGGTCGGCGGCACCGACATGGCACCCACCATCCGCGCCTGACCCAGGCTCCCGGACATGCCTGCCCCCAGGCCGGCGCCTCCGCCGAGTCCCTTCATCGCCGGAGCGGTGTCCCCGACGAATTTGGTCGCGTCGGCCACACCCGTTGTGGCACCTGCCAATCCGGCTGTGCCGGCAGTGGCCGACTGCCCCGCCTGCATGAGCGGGCCGATCATCATGCTGGCCGGCATGGCGCCCAGCTGGGCCACCGACGCGATCGACTGGATCGGCAGAGCCGACGCCGCCGACTGCACCCCTGCCACCAATCCAGGCGCTGCCGACATCACGCCTTGCAGGGCCGGGCTGATCGCGGCCGACGCGGTGCTCGCCAGGCCGGTGACCTGAGCGCCGATATTGGCGGCCAGGCCGGCCAGATCGACCGGCGGGACAGCGAACGGTGTCAGGCTCGCGGCCACCGCCGTCGCACCACCGTGGTAACCGACCATTGCCGCGACATCCTGCGCCCACATCTCCGCGTAATCGAACTCATTGGCCGCAATCGCCGGCGTGTTGAACCCCAGGAAATTCGTCGCGATCAACGTCATCAACGACACCCGGTTGGCCGCTACCACCGCCGGATGCACCGTCGCCGTCAACGCGCCCTCGAACGCCGTGGCAGCCTCGCGCGCCAGTAGTGCCGCCGTGTCCGCCTGACCGGCCGCCGTCGTCATCCAGTCCTGGTACGGCAACGCCGCGGCCGCCATCGCCGCCGACGCCGGCCCCGCCCACGGCCCACCGGTCAGACCCGTGATCACCGCGTTGAAGGACGACGCCGACGCGGCCAGATCCGCCGCCAAACCGTCCCAGGCCGCCGCCGCCGCATGAAGCGGACCCGGTCCCGCCCCGCCGAAAATCCGCAACGAGTTGATTTCCGGCGGCAACCACGCAAAGTCCAAAATCATCACAACCCCAACCCCCGCGAGCGGTATCTCACTACTGTCGCCACTTGTCGCCTCGCACGGTCATGGATTCAGCTGACTTTCAGCAACATCCCAGGCCGTCTCAAGGCAGTCCCGCCCCGCCGCCGATCGCCGCCGCAAGCTGTTCCGGCAGGAAGGTCAACAGGCCCGGCACGATGCCACCGAAGGTCGTACCGAAAAGCGGGATCGTTCCGGTCATCCCGAAGATCTCCACTGTCAGCGACGCGGTTTGAGCGGGAGTGAGTATCCCGCCAAGGGGCACGTTGGTGGTCGTGGTCAGTTCTCCGAGTGAGACCGAAAGCGGCAGAGTGGCCTGGCCGTTGAGAAAGCCGTTCAGCACCGTCGCGGGTGCGTCGAACAGCGCGGCGCCCGCGCCCAGGACGTCGCCGGTCTGCAGCGCGCCGAGTACGGCGTTCGCGCTGGAGCCGACCGCGTTGAACGTGGTGACGACCGGACCGATCGCTTCCAGGCCCAGGACCAGTGGCAGGCCCACCTGCAGGTCGCCGGTGACCAGGTCCAAGGTCTGCGAGGTGTCGGTGACCGTGGTGATCACATTGGTGAGATGCTGCGAGATCTGGGCGGGAATCGACCCGGCGGGGAGCAGATCGGTGACGTTTTGCGCCATCTGGCCCGGGATGGCGAGAATCGGCAACAGGTCAGCGATGGTGCCCGTCGGGGTGATGTTGATCAGCATCGTCTCCATGTCCTGGTTGGCCACCAGGCCGGTCAGGAACAGGTTTCCGAATCCGGTCGCGACGCCGCGTGCCGCTCCCGTCACGTCGCCCGTCGCGAGCTGCTGCGCGGCGGTCTGCAATGTCGCCGGAAGGGCGTTCGCGTTGGCACTGAAGTTCAGGGCGGCGTTGCTCAGCGCGGTGGAAACCGTTTGGCCGTAGCCGATTTGCTGATTGACGATGGTTTGCAAAACAGCCGCCGGGTTGGCGGGTATTGCGAGCGGGGTGCCGAGTGCTGTGGCGATCGTCTGCCCGAAGCCGGTCTGATTGCTGACGAACTGGCGCAGCACCGGCGCTGGATTGGCGGCGACAGCGTCGTGCAGGATCTGCAGGTTGGTGGCTGTTTGGGTGAAAAGTGTTTGATAGGAGGACCATTCGGCACTCGCGTAGGCTGCGGCGGCGGTGTCGAGCGATCGGGTGAAACGCTCGCCGAACGCGAGCGCTTGAGCATGGACGGCTTGAAACTCGGCACCGAAACTGCCGAACATCGATGCGATCGCCGTGGAGATCTCGTCCTGGGCGGCGGCCGCGATCCCGGTTGTCGGGTCGGCCGCGGCGACGGTGGCCCCGCTCAGCGCGGCCCGGATGCCCATCAGATCCTGCGCCGCGCCCTGCAGTAGCTCGGGCGCCGCGGTCACATACGACATGTGAACCCCCCTCGAATGATTGAGTTAGTTGAAGAGACCCGACTTCGCATCGCCCTTGTTGAAGAACCCCGAGTCGTCGTTGCCGGAGTTGCCGATGCCGGAATTGAAGACGTTCGAGTTGCCGATGCCGATGTTGTCGAAACCGATGTTCCCGATGCCGGCCAGGAAACTTCCGTGGTTGTTGAAGCCGACATTGTTGCCGTTGCCGGAATTGCCGAAGCCGGACTCGAATGCCAGACCGGTGTTCATGAATCCCGAACTGCCGCCGCCGGTGTTGAAGAACCCCGACGAGTCCAGGCCGGTGGTGCCGAAGCCGGAGTTCTTGACCCCGGCCGGTGTGATGACGCTGCCGAAACCGGTGTTGAGGTTGCCCGAGTCGAAGCCTCCGGTATTGCTGCGGCCGGAATTGGCCCAACCGGTGTTGATATCACCGGCATTGAAATCACCGGTATTCAGCGAGCCGGCGTTCATGCTTCCGGTGTTCTGGAATCCGGAGTTTCCGTAGCCCAGATTCTGCGAGCCGCCGTTGCCGATGCCCATGTTGTTCGCACCCGCGTTCCCGGCGCCGAAATTGTTGAAGCCCGCGTTGAGCGCGCCGGTATTCCCCTGGCCCGCGTTGGCGAAGCCGGTATCGAAGCTGCCCGAGTTCTCCAGGCCGAAGCTGTGGTTGCCCGAGTTGAAGATGCCGACGTTGCCGGTGCCCGAGTTGAAGAACCCGATATTGCCGGTGCCCGAGTTGCCGAAACCGATGTTTCCGGTGCCGGAGTTGAGTGCGCCGATGCCCACCTGGTTGTCGCCGGTGAGGCCGAAACCGATGTTGTTGTTGCCGGTGTTGCCGAATCCGATGTTGTGGTTGCCGGTATTGGCCAGCCCTACGTTGTTGCTACCCCGGTTGCCGATGCCCATGTTGGCGTCGCCGCGGTTGCCGTTGCCGACGTTGGAACTGCCGAGGTTCCCGTTTCCGAGGTTGGCGTTGCCGAGGTTGCCACTGCCGATATTGGCCTGGCCCGAGTTTCCCGCACCGGCATTGCCCAGGCCCGAGTTGCCGCTGCCCACATTCTGATTGCCCCGATTGCCGTCGCCGACGTTGCCGTTGCCGGAGTTGCCGCTGCCGAAGTTCGCATCACCGAAGTTGCCGTTGCCGACGTTGCCGCTGCCGTGGTTACCGCCGCCCAGGTTCGGGCCGCCGATGTTGCCCAGCAGCGCCTGCACCTGAGCCAGACCGGGCAGATTCGGCAACGTCTGCTGCAGCGGTGCGAGTTGCGCGACGGCTGCCGCCGCCCCGCCGTGGTAGCCCACCATCGCCGCCACGTCCTGGGCCCACATGTCCTCATAGGCAGCCTCGGCCGCGGCGATCGCCGCTGCGTTCTGGCCAAACAGGTTTGAAAAGACAAGCGAGACAAAGTGATTGCGATTCGCCGTAACCATTCCCGGATGGACCGTGGCCGCCACCGCCGCCTCGAACGCCGACGCTGCGGCCCGCGCCTGCCCGGCCGTGCCCTGCGCCTGGGCCGACGCCACCGACAGCCACCCGACATAGGGCGCGGCGGAACGGGCCATCGCGGTCGCCGCCGGACCCTGCCACAGCTCACCGGTCAGCCCTGACGCAATCACCGAAAAGGAACGCGCCGCCGTGTCGAGTTCGCCGGCCAGTGCGTCCCATGCCGTCGCAGCCGTCAACATCGGTCCCGGCCCCGCACCCAGATACATCCGCGCCGAATTGATCTCCGGCGGCAGCACCGCAAAATTCATTTCCCGTCGTCCCTCCTTGCGGAGTCCCACGATGCGCGGCGGTGGCTGAAGGAACGTCGGTTACAGGGCGTAAACCGGCGCCTCGGGGGGTCGTACATCGGGCGGGGTGAGGGTCGTACGGTGTGCGCGGCCCCACCGCGAGCGACCGCAAAATGCCACCCGCGGCGGCATGTCACCGGCAACACGCGGGCGCTCGCGGATCGGGGGCAGGACACCCGGCGGCGGGCAGGAGCCCCGCGGCCGGATAGCGAACTTTTTGCGCCCATGTTGAACCGTGATCGGCCTGCGTGCGTGACACTGGGAGTCACCGGCACGGCATGAGGGCAGTGTGAATCGGGTTTGAGATGTGCGTGAGCGAGTTCCTGCCGACGAGAACAGTGACCCTGTTGCTCGCCGATGCCGAGCGCTCGGCGCCGCCGTGGGACGACCTGCCCGAGACGAGCGCAGGCGACCGGGAGCGCGTCCACAACACCGTCTCGGACATCATCGCCACCCATGGCGGGTTGGGTCCGGTCACACCACATGCCGAAGACAGCAGTGCCGACTCGTTCCTGGCCGTTTTCGCCCGGGCCACCGACGCACTCGCCTGTGCGATCGATTTGCAGCAGGCGCCGTTGGCTCCGATTCAACTGCGAGCCGCGGTGCACACCGGCGAGGTGCAGGTAGCCGGTTCTGGCACCTACACGGGTCCCACCGTCGACCGCGCAGCGCGGCTGCGAGATCTGGCACACGGCGGCCAGGTGGTGGTCTCGGGCACCACCCACGACCTCGTTGTCGACCACCTCCCGGACGATGTCTGGCTGGCCGACCTCGGCACCCATCAGTTGCGCGACCTGCCCCGCCCCGAGCGCGTGACGCAGCTGTGCCACCCCGACCTGCGCATCGAATTCCCGCCCCTGCTGGTTGCCAAAGATACTGCGCCACATAATGTTCCAGCGCAGTTGACGCGCTTCGTCGGCCGCGCCACGCAGATCAACGACGTACGCAAGTTCCTTGCTGACAACCGGCTGGTCACCCTCGCAGGTATTGGTGGTGTGGGCAAGACCCGGCTTGCGGCGCAGATCGCCGCGCAGGCGGCCACCGAGTTTGGCGGCGGCGTGTGGTTCGTGGATCTGGCACCGGTCAATCAGCCCGAGCTGATGCCGGTGGCCGTGTTGCGCGCGCTGGGATTGCCCGACCAGCCGGGCCGGTCGGCACTCGACACGCTGTTGCGCTACCTCGGCAACCGGGACGCGCTGGTGGTGCTGGACAATTGCGAGCACCTGATCGATGAATGCGCCGCGGTGGCCCGTGCGCTGTTGGGCGAGTGCCCGCGGCTGACCATCCTGGCCACCAGCCGGGCACCCATCGGAATACCCGGCGAGCTGACCTGGCGGGTTCCGTCCCTGTCACTCCCCGACGAAGCCCTCGAACTATTCGTCGACCGCGCCCGGCTGGCCCGGCCCGACTTTGCTATCACCGCGTCCGACGCCGCAGCGGTGCAGGATATCTGCGGCCGACTGGACGGCCTGCCGTTGGGAATAGAGCTCGCGGCCGCGGCCGTGCGGGTGATGTCACTCGGCGAAATCCTGGACGGGCTGCGCCACCGCTTCCGGCTGCTCACCGACGGCGGTGCCGCCCGCCGCCGCCAAACCCTGGGCGCATCGGTCGACTGGTCGCACGCCCTGCTCACCGAGCCCGAGCGGATGCTGTTCCGCCGGCTGGCCGTGTTCAGCGGAGGCTTCGACCACGAAGCCGCGCGGGCGGTCTGCGCGGACGATCAGCTGGCGCCGCATCAGGTTTTCGATCAGCTCGCCCTGTTGGTGGACAAATCACTGGTGCTGGCCGAGAACTCCGATGACCGCACGCGCTTCCGGATGCTGGAAACGGTGCGGCACTACGCGACGGAACGGCTGCACGAATCCGGTGAGGCCGAGGCGCTGCTCGCCCGCCATCGAGAGCACTACGGGCGGATGGCCGCGCTGCTGGACAGCCCCACCGATGGCGAGCACCAGCGCCGGATCGAACAGGTGGAGCGCGAGATCGACAATCTGCGCGCGGCTTTTGCCGGCTGCCGGGACAACCACGAACTCGAGCCCGCCCTGGAACTCACGTCTGCGCTGCAGCCGCTCTGGCTGACGCGCGGGCGCATCCAGGAAGGGCTCGCGTGGTTCGACGCGGCGCTCTCCGACCGCTCCGCCCTGTCCGCTGTCTCGGCAGTGGTGCGCGGACGGGCGCTGGCCGACAGGGCAGCCCTGGACGCCTCGCGCAGCGTTCACGACAACCTCGAACAGGCGCAGCAAGCGGTCGCGATCGCGCGTGAGATCAACGATCCGGCCCTGCTGGCGCGCGCGCTCACCTCGTGCGGCGCGATCAGTTCCTACAGCGCCGAGGCGGCCCGCCCGTATCTGTCGGAAGCGATCGGCATCGCCCGCGACCTCGGCGACCGGTGGCGCCTGACGCAGATCCTGACGTGGCAGGCATACGGCGCGTTCTATGCCGGTGACCCGACCGGCGGGCTTGCGGCTTCCCGGGAGGGGCGCGACCTCGCCGAGGAGATCGGCGATCAGTTCCACGCCCGCTCGTGCCGCTGGACGCTGGGTCTGGCGCAGATGATGAAAGGCGCTCTTGCCGAAGCGATCACACAATTCCGCGCCGTCACCACCGATGCCGATGCGGCGCACGACGTGTTGTTCAGGTGGGGCAGCCGGCTCGCGCTGTGCAACGCACTCGCGTTCCGCGGCGACACCCAAGCGGCCAAGGCCGCAGCACAGGCATCTCTGGCGGCCGCTGCGGACCTGTGGCCGCACAACCAGGGCTTCAGCTATGCGGTCCTGGCGACCGCGGCCGTGGCCGCCGGTGACGTCCCGGCCGCGGCGACGGCCAGCGAGGCGGCCCGGGAACTCCTGAGCGTGCAGGGTGAGCTGGCCGGCGCCAATACCAACCCGATGGCCGAAGTGGCCTTGGCACGTGGCGATCTGATCACCGCGGGACGCTGGGCCGACCAGGAGGTCGCGGCGTCCTCGGGCTGGCATCTGGCGCGGGCGTTGACGACGCGTGCCCGCATCGCAATCGCCAAAAATGAACCGGATCAGGCCGAACGCGACGCCCACAAAGCGCTCGCCGGCGCGGCCGAGCATCAGGCGCACCTGGCCGTGCCGGACATCCTCGAGTGCCTGGGCCGGCTGGCCGCGGACGGCCAGGGCCATCGGGATGCAACGCGACTCTTCGCCGCGGCCAACAATATTCGTCACCGTCTGGGTTGCGTCCGGTTCAAGGTCTACGACGCCGACCATCAGAACACCATCACGAATCTACGGGAAGCTCTGGGCGACAGTGGGTTTGGTGAAGCGTGGCGGGAAGGCGCCGGCCTCTCCCTGGACGAGGCCATCGCCTACGTGCGGCGCGGGCGCGGCGAACGCAAACGCCCGTCCAGCGGCTGGGCGGCACTGACCCCCACCGAGCGCGATGTGGTCCGCCTCGTCGCGGAGGGCCTGGCCAACAACGAGATTGCCGCGCGGCTGTTCGTTTCCCGCCGGACGGTGCAGACCCACCTCACACACGTGTACGCCAAGCTGGGCATCAGCTCCCGGGTACAGCTCGCCCACGAAGGTGTTTCCCACGGCTGACGCCGATATACGACCCCTGCGCCGCACGATCTACGTCCTTCGACCGACGTTCTGCACCGCACCCTCGCGCACTGTCGAGTCATTCCTCGAGGTTCAGGAGTGCAGAAATGTCGTTCGTATCGGTAGCCCCGGAGATGGTGGCGGCAGCGGCCGCGGATGTGCAGAGCATCGGAACGGCGCTCAGTGCCGCCCACGCGGCGGCAGCGGGCCCGACCGTCGGGGTGTTGGCGGCCGGGGCCGACGAAGTGTCCGCGGCCATCGCCGCCCTGTTCTCCGGCCACGGGCAGACCTATCAGGCGCTCAGTGCCCAGGCGGAGCTGTTCCATCAGCAGTTCGTGCAACTGCTCAACGCCGGCGGCGCCATGTACGCGAGCGCGGAGGCGGCCAACCTCAATCCGCTGCAGAGCCTCCTCGACGGCATCAACGCCCCCGTCCAGGCCGCCACCGGTCGTCCGCTGATCGGAAACGGCACCAACGGCGCGGCGGGGACCGGACAGAACGGCACCGCCGGCGGGTGGTTGATCGGCAACGGCGGCGCCGGCGGGTCCGGCAAAGCCGGTACCGACGGCGGGGCCGGCGGTAACGGCGGAGCGGCGGGACTGATCGGCCTGGGCGGCGCCGGCGGAGCGGGCGGGGCCGCGACCACGGGAACCGGCGGCACCGGGGGTCAGGGCGGGGCCGCCGGCCTGTTCGGCAGTGGCGGCTCCGGCGGCGCCGGCGGCGGATCGATCCAAGGGGCGGGCGGGGCGGGCGGCGCAGGCGGCAACGCAGGACTGCTGTTCGGGGCGGCCGGAGCCGGCGGTGGTGGCGGCGTCACCCAGAGCGCGTCCGCACTCGGTGGCGCAGGCGGCGCGGGCGGTGCGGGCGGGCTGTTCTCCACCGGCGGCGCCGGAGGTGCCGGGGGATTCACCGAGGGCGGCGCCGGCGGGGTCGGCGGCGCCGGTGGGGCCGGCGGGGCCGGCGGGATGTTCGGGGCAGGGGGCACCGGCGGAGCCGGCGGCGAAAGCCTGGGCGGCAAAGGCGGACTCGGCGGCGCCGGCGGGGCGGGCACCATGTTCGGTGCCGGCGGTACCGGCGGCAGCGGCGGACACGGCGCAACAGCGGGAGGCGCGGGCGGCGCCGGCGGCGACGCCGGGATGCTCAGCCTCTGGGCAGCGGGCGGGGCCGGCGGCACCGGCGGGGAGGGCGTCA
The DNA here is from genome assembly GCA_003987775.1 of Mycobacterium sp. Classification (GTDB taxonomy): domain Bacteria; phylum Actinomycetota; class Actinomycetes; order Mycobacteriales; family Mycobacteriaceae; genus Mycobacterium. The sequence goes on along the minus strand of RXJD01000028.1, from coordinate 21,821 downwards.
CCCCGGGCGGACTCGGCGGGGCCGGCGGAGCCGGTGGCCGTGGCGGCATGTTCTTCGGTGACGGCGGCGCGGGCGGCAATGGCGGCTTTGGTGCCATGAACGGCGGGAAGGGCGGGGCGGGCGGCAACGCCGGCATGCTGACCGGCTCCGGCGGAGCCGGCGGCACCGGCGGGGCGGGCAACACCACACTGGGCGGCGCGGGCGGCGCCGGCGGCAACGCCGGGATGGTGGGCAACGGCGGAAACGGGGGCAGCGGCGGCGCCGGCGGTACGGGGGCCGGTGGCACCGGCGGAACCGGCGGGGCCGGTGGCAATGCGGTGTCGATCGGCGACGGCGGGAACGGCGGCAACGGCGGGACCGGCACCACCCTGGGTAAGGCCGGCCCCGGCGGCATCGGTGGGCAGCTGCTCGGGCTCGACGGGTTCAACGCCCCCGGCAGCACCTCACCGCTGCACGCGATGCAGCAACAAGTTCTCAACGCGGTCAACACGCCGGTTCAGGCGATCACCGGGCGCCCCCTGATCGGCAATGGCGCCAACGGGGCGGCCGGGACCGGGGCGCCCGGCGGCGACGGTGGGATCCTGTTCGGCAACGGCGGCCTCGGCGGTTCGGGGGCGGTGGGCTCCACCGGCGGCAATGGCGGCGCCGGCGGGGTCCTGTTCGGGTCGGGCGGTGCCGGCGGAGCCGGCGGACCATCGGCGGCCGGCAATGGCGGGGCCGGCGGCAACGGCGGGTCGAGCCTGCTGTTCGGCTCCGGTGGAGCCGGCGGCGCGGGCGGGAAGACGTCGGGCACCGGCACCACAGGCGGGGCGGGCGGCGCGGGCGGCAACGCCGGCGGGCTGTGGGGTGCCGCCGGGACCGGAGGGGCCGGTGCCGGCACCGGCCGGGGCGGAGCCGGCGGCGCAGGTGGCAACGGCGGGCTGTTCGCCAACGGTGGTGCCGGAGGGTACGGCGGGTTCGGCGGCATCGCCGGGACCGGCGGCGCAGGTGGAACCGGTGGACTGTTCGCCGCCGGGGGCGACGGCGGGGCCGGTGGGTCCGGCACCACCCTCGCCGGGACCGGCGGGAGCGGCGGCAACGGTGGGCTGTTCGGCGCCGGCGGCATCGGCGGCGTCGGCGGTTTCAACCTCTCCGGCGTCGGCGGAACCGGCGGATCAGGGGGCAACGCCGGCATGCTGAGTCCCGGGGCGGCCGGCGGCACCGGCGGCACCGGCGGAGCCGTGTTCAGCGGCACCGGCGGAGCCGGTGGCAGCGGTGGTAGCGGCGGACTCGTCTTCGGCGGCGGCGGAGCCGGCGGCAGCGGCGGCGCAGGCGTGTTCAACGCGAACGGTGGCGCCGGCGGCAGCGGCGGTAGCGGCGGAATCCTCAACGGGTCCGGAGGCACCGGCGGGGCGGGCGGCGCGGCCGGGCTGAGCGCCCTCACCAGCGGCGGGGCCGGCGGAACCGGCGGCAAGGCCGGGCTGATCGGTGACGGCGGCGACGGCGGTGCCGGTGCGGACGGTCATGGCGGCGCGGGAGGGGCCGGCGGAAACGGCGGCAACGCGGTCCTGATCGGCGACGGCGGCAACGGCAGCAACGGCGGCACGGGCACGCCGCCCGGCAAACCCGGCACCGGCGGCAAGGCCGGCTTGTTGCTCGGCCGGGATGGCAATATTCAGACGGCCTGACCCTGCGGGCTACCCGGCTTGTTTGGCCGGCGGCCGGTAGAAGATCAGCAACTGGCCGACAGCCCCGGCCAAACCCAGGCCCACCGAGATAGCCAGACCCTGCCAGCCGTCGAACCAGTTCTTGCCGAAGATCAGGTGATCCAGGCTGAGCTTCCCGGCACCCAGGGTGGCGACGACCACCGCGGTCACCGCCAGCACCAGGTTGTACTCCCAGCCCTCCTTGACGATGAAGAACCCGTTGGCCCGGTGCACCGTCCACGCCGCCACCAGCATCAGCGAGACGAATCCGGCCGCGGGAATCGGCGTCAGCAACCCCGCCGCCAGCCCCAGACCGGCCGCCGTCTCGGTGGTGGCGGCGACGGTGGCGTGGAACTTGCCGGGCTTCATCCCGATGCTTTCGAACCAGCGCGCGGTACCCGGTATCCGCCCACCACCGAAGAATTTGTTCAACCCGTGCGCGGCCATGGTCAGACCCAGCACCAGCCGCAGGATCAGCAACGCGACGTCATAGGGAGTCATACCGTCAAAACTAACGGGTAAGCAACAGCGGCGAGCAGCCGAGCCCGGTGATCGGTATGGGACCATTGCGGCGTTCCGGCAACGACGAGGGGGTGAATCTTGGCTGGTGTGGCGCACGGCCGGCACTCCCCCGCGCGCACGCTGACGGACGCTGTCGTCGCGCTGGACGGCCGATCGAGCCATCCGCGGGAAATCCTCGGCAACAAGGGCCACGGAATCGACACCATGCGCCGTCACAACCTGCCGGTGCCCCCCGCATTCTGCATCACCACCGAGGTGGGCCTGCGCTATCTGACCGACCCCGGGCCCACCATCGATGCGATCTGGGCGGACGTGCTCGACCGGATGAGCTGGCTGGAAGAGCAAACCTCGCGCACCTTTGGACGAGGACCGCGTCCACTCCTGGTCAGCGTGCGCTCCGGGGCCACCCAGTCGATGCCGGGCATGATGGACACGATTCTGGACCTCGGCATGAACGACGACGTCGAAGGTGCACTGGCCGAACAGGGCACCGTCGAGTTCGCCCGCGACACCCGCCGCCGGTTCACCGCGATGTACCGGCGCGTCGTCGGGGCCGACTCGGACCCGTCCGACGACCCGTACACCCAGCTGCGCACCGGCATCGAGGCCGTATTCGCCTCCTGGAACTCTCCGCGGGCGCTGGCCTACCGCGATCACTACAGCCTCGACGAACGTCAGGGCACCGCGGTGGTGGTGCAGGCGATGGTGTTCGGCAACCAGGCGGCCAAGTCGGGCGCCGGCGTGCTGTCCTCGCGCAACCCGATCACCGGAGCCAACGAGCCCTTCGGCGAATGGCTGCCCGGCGGCCAGGGTGACGACGTGGTGTCCGGCCTGGTCGACGTCGAACCGATCACCGCGCTGCGCGACGAACAACCCGCCGTTTTCGACGAGCTGATGGACGCCGCCCGCACCCTCGAGCGACTCAATGCCGACGTCCAGGAGATCGAGTTCACCGTCGAAGACGGCAAACTGTGGCTGCTGCAGACCCGGGGCGCCGAACGTTCGGCGCACGCTGCCGCGCGGCTGGCGCTGCAACTCCGCCATGAGGGACTGATCGATGACGTCGAGACGCTGCGGCGGGTGACCCCGGCCCACGTCCAAGCTGTGCTGCAACCGTCACTGCAACCCGAAACCCGGCTCAGCGCACCACTTCTGGCCCGGGGTTTGCCCGCCTGTCCCGGCGTGGTGACCGGCACCGCCTACACCGACGTCGACGAAGCTCTCGACGCCGCCGACCGGGGCGAGCCGGTCATCCTGGTCCGCGATCACACCCGGCCCGAAGACGTGCAGGGCATGCTGGCCGCACAGGGCATCGTCACCGAAGTGGGCGGGCCGGCCAGCCACGCGGCCGTCGTCAGCCGCGAACTCGGCCGCGTCGCGGTGGTGGGTTGCGGCCAGGGTGTCGCCGCTTCGCTGGCCGGCCGGCAGATCACTGTCGACGGGTACGAAGGCGAAGTGCGAGAAGGGATTCTGAGTCTGACGGCATGGTCAGAAGACGACACGCCGGAGTTGCGTGAGCTGGCCGGGATCGCCCTCCGCGTCAGCCCGCTGCGTGCGCACGCGACCGGCGACCATCCGCGCCTCGACGACTATTCCGACGAGGCCTTGCAGGCGGCCATGGCCGCCGGACACCTCGACGTCGTCTCGGCAACGCCGCTGATCACCATGCTCAACGCGATACGGTTGCGGGCCGGCTCATGACGGATCTGCCCGTGCTGCAAGCTGTTCGCCTGAAAGGCCGGGTCAGCCCCGCCGACCTGGCCCGGACCCTGGATGCCGATGACGCTGAGACCGAGGCTGCGGTGCGCCGGCTGGTCGACGCGGGCCTGCTGATCGCGGGCCCCACCGTGCGGATCAGCCCCGACGGGCGCGCCCGCCTCGCCGAGTTGCTGGCCGCTGAGCGGCAGGACGTCGAGTCCGCGACGATCGACGCCGCCTACCACGAATTCCGCTCGGTCAACGCGGATTTCAAAGCTCTGGTCACCGACTGGCAACTCCGCGACGGCCAGCCCAACGATCACCGGGACGCCGACTACGACGCCGCGGTGCTGGCCCGCCTCGACGACGTGCACCGGCGGGTGACGCCGATCATCGCGGCGGTCGCCGCGCAGCTGCCCCGCCTGCACGGCTACCCGGTAAAACTTGCCGCCGCGCTGACAAGGGTGACGAACGGCGAAATCGCTTGGCTGACAGGGCCACTCATCGACTCCTACCACACCGTGTGGTTCGAGCTGCATGAAGAGCTGATCCTGGCCGCCGGTCTGACCCGCGAACAGGCGGCCCGATCGGGCGACGCGCAGTAACTCACAGCGCAGCCTCCAGCCGCCGCAGATATCCGTCGATGTCCGGCATCGCCGACTCCGCCGCATGCACACTGATCGCGATGGTGTCACCGATGCCGTGTACGCCGTGGGTCAGACCCATCACCGGCGAAAGGGCCGGATAGCCCGCCGTCAACACCACCGGCACATCGCCGAAGCTGAGATCGGCGGCGCCGCGGTGCACGCTGGACACCACCGTGTTCCCCGATACCTGCTCGGGGCGCGCCTCGACATCGAATTGGCTGACACCCCAACGCAACAGCACCGCCGGCACGGCGGCGAACGCCGCGTCGGAGGCGCGCGTCGCCGGATGCTCGAAGCGGCGCCGGCCATTGGCCAGGTCGGCGGCGATGCGCTGCACTCTGTCGTCGTGCCCGAGCGCCGGGTACAGCCCCACCACGATGTTCCCGAAGTGGTTGAAGCCCAACGGAACACCGGGCTTGGCCATGGGTACCTCCGCAGCCAGCGACGCCGCCGACTCCCCCAGCACGTCGGACAGCGCCGTGGATATCGCGGACAGCGCCGCAACCGTGACCGTCGGGCCGTTGAGTTGCCCGCGGCGGCGCACCACCGTGCGCATCATCCGGGTGCCGCCCGGTGCGGAATTGGTGGCCAGCAACGGCCGCGATCCCAGACTCGGCGCCAGAGATCCGCCGGCGGTGTCACGGACGAACCGGCGGTGCGCCCGGGCCGCGAGAACGCCGCGCCAGGGCAGGAAGCCCGCCCGCGTCCGCACGGCCGGCACCGGCTCCTGCCGGCCGAACAACCACGCCGCCATGGCCGACGCCCGAGCGCCGTCGGCCAGCGCATGCGCGGCCTGCAACACGGCAACCATGCCCCTGCCCTGAACCCCCGGGATCCCGCTTACGGATGTGAAAACATGTAATTGCCAGGGTTTTTCGCGAATGTCCAGTTGGTGGCCCGCCAACCCGGCGACAGCGTCCAGGCAGCCCGCCCAGCCGTTGTCGGGCAGTTCGTGCCGGGTCACCCGCCCGGCGTCGACCGGCGCCCGCACCCACCTCGGATACGTCAGCGGGCCACCTTCCTCGGCCACCAGCCCCAACTCCGGGCAGGCCCGGGCCCGGCGCACCACCTGCGACACCGCGGCGTCGAGGTCGGCGGGTTCGCCGCCGAAGGCATAGAGCAGAAACTCGTCGTTGGGGATCTTGGCCGACATCCAGTAGAACTGCGCGTCGACGGCGGCCATCCGCTGCCCGGCGGCCACTAGGGCTTTGCAGCGCCGGGTGAGCCGATGAAGGACAGGACCGACTCCGCGACCTGGTCGGGCTGCTCGAGCTGCAGGAAGTGACCGGCGTGCGAGACGATGGACACCTCGCTGCCGGGCGGCAGGATGGGTTCGACCCAGTGCGCGAACGCCGCGGTCATGCAGCCGTCGTCGCGCCCGTGCAGATACAGGGTCGGCAGCTTCGGCGGCTGGGTCCAATACCGGTGCAATTCGGCGTACTGCGCCGGCGGCCGCGTATTGCGGATCGTGGCGCGGTAATAACCCAGCGCCGCGCGCCAGCTCTCCGGCGTTCCGATCGCGGCGTCGACATGACGCAGGTCCTCCTCGGCGTGGTAACCGGGCGACCACCGGCGCCACAGCAGCGGCACCACCCATGAGGCGGATCGTTCCGGCAGCAACGGCAGCTGGAAGTAACTGATGTACCAGCTGCGCAGCAGCTGGCGGGAGAGTTCGGCGGCCAGCCGGCCACGGTCGTCGAGCCGGCCCAGCGGCCGGAAGGCACCCGACGGCGGCACCGACATGATCACCGCTTTGGCGAACGGGCTGTCCGGCATCGCGGCCAGTCCGGTGGCGGCGATCGCTCCCCAGTCGTGACCGATCACCACATCACGCTCGGAGCCGCCGGCCGCCGTCCGGACCCGTAGCGCGTCGTGCATCAGGGCGCCCACGTGGTAGCTCCCGTCCACCGGAATGGACGAGGGCGCGTACCCCCGCATGAATGGCGCCACCACCCGCCAGCCGGCCTCGGCCAGTCGGGGCGCGAACTTGCGCCATCCGTAGGCGGTATCGGGAAAACCGTGCAGGCACAACGCAATCGGGCCGTCGGCGGGGCCCCAGGTCAGAGCTTTGAGGTCACCGTTGGGGCCCTTCACGTCGATCCACCGTGGTTCAGACAACTCGACTCCTGTTCGCCGTGTACAGCCCGCACCGTCCAACGTAACCGGCCGCACGGGGGACAAGAAGCCCGTCGATCGGGGGACACGAATTTCCTCCCCCGGTGTAGCCGCTCGGCCGACAGACTGCAGCCCCTCGTCACGGGAGCCTTAGTGCAAGGGCGCAGAGGGAGGAGCAGCAACGATGATGTTCGCCGCCTTACCACCGGAGATCAACTCCGTTCGTATGTACACCGGGCCGGGTCCCGGCTCGATGCTCGCCGCCGCGGCGGCCTGGGAGCAGCTGGCCGCCGAGCTCGAATCGACCGCAGCCTCATTCGACGCGGTGATCACCGACTTGATCGCTGGCCCGTGGCTGGGCGCCGCCGCGACGACCATGGCCGCCGCCGCGGTGCCGTACCTCGGATGGCTCACCGCCACCGCCGGGCAGGCCGCTCACACCGCCGGCCAGGCCAAGGCGGCCGTCGCGGCCTACGAGGCGGCCTACGCGATGACCGTCCCACCGGCGCTGGTCGCCGCCAACCGCGCTCAGCTCGCGGCGCTGACCGCCACGAATTTCATCGGCCAGAACACCCCGGCCATCGCCGCCACCGAAGCCCAGTACGGCGAGATGTGGGCGCAGGACTCCACAGCGATGTACATCTACGCCGCCGCCTCGACGGCCGCCGGCAGGCTCGCACCCTTGACCGCACCGCCGCGGCCGGCCAATCCGGCCGCTCCGGCTGCGCAGGCGGTCGCGCAGGCCGGCGCGACCTCGGTGACCGCCGAGATCATGAACGCGTTGTCGCAGCTGATCGAGGCTATCCCCACCGTGCTGGGCGGCATCGGGTGGAGCGGGCTGCCCGATTGGGTGAGCGACCTGCAGACGGTGATGAGTATTTTCGGCACACCGTTTTTCGCCACGACCTCCCTGGCGGGCCTGGGGATGTCGATGATGTCCACCCTGAAGGGCCTGGCCCCCGCGGCAGCCGCCATCGGCGGCCAGATCGCCTCGTCGGTGGCGCCGGCCCTCACCGCGAGTTCGGCGTCCCTGCCCGGCGCGGTGTCGGCCGGCCTGGGCAAGGCGGCCGGCGTCGGGGCGCTGTCCGTACCGCGCGCCTGGACGTCGGCGGCACCGGTGCTCTCCGGGGCCACCGCGCTGCAGGGCAGCCCCGCCGGTGCCACGGTCCGTGCCCTGGACAGCGTCCGCCCGGAAGGCCTGCTGGGCGGGTTGCCGCTGACACAGATCCCCGGCCGGACGATGACGACATCCGAATCCCGGCTCGAACTCCCCACCCTGCGAATCCTCCCGGAGGCGGTTGGCTGATGGCAGACATGACTTCGTCAGCACGGGCCCGCCGCTGGGCCAAGACCGACGAGACCCAGCGCCGGATACTGGACGCGGCGACCCAGGTATTCGCCAACAAGGGCTTCACCGCCGCGACGATCGCCGAAGTGGTTTCCGGCTCGGGAGCCAGCATCGGCAGCATCTACCACCATTTCGGCGGCAAGAGCGAACTGTTCATGGCGATCTTCGAGCAGATGGCCGATACCGTCGACCGACGTATCCGGGCCGCATTGAACGGACCCGGCTCAGCCACCCAGGACCGGCGCCGCCTTTTTCAGCTGCACGTGCGGGCCTACCTGGCCGGGATGTGGGAAAACCGCCACGCGGCCCGGGTGCTGTCGTCTGGAGATACTCCCCCGGGCTTCGAGGTAACCCGTCGCAAGCGCCTGGCATCGGTCCTGCACAACTGGATGGAAGCGCTCGACATGGACACCTCACCGCGTCAGCAGCTGATGGTCCGCGTCCTGATCGCGACGGTCGCCGAGTCGACGCTGATGGTCATCGGCTGCGACGACCCGACCGAGGTGCCGCCGATCATCGACGCCACGATCGAATGGATCGACCAGATCACCGAGTGAGCTCACACGGCCGCGGCGGCCTGCTCCAGCTCGGCGACGACGATTTTTCGCATCCCGTGCATGGCCCTGGTGGCCGCGGTGGCGCGGGCCGGGTCGGGATCGGACACCAACTCATAGAGCCGGTCCGGAATGATCTGCCAGCTCAGCCCGAAACGGTCCTTGAGCCAGCCACATTGCGATTCCTCGCCGCCGTCGGTCAGCCGCTGCCAGTAGTAGTCGACCTCGTCCTGGTCCTTGCAGTGGACGGTGAAGGACACCGCCTCGCTGAAGGTGAACGCCGGCCCCCCGTTGATGCCGATGAACCGGATCCCGTCCAGGACGAACGTGCCGCTCAGCGCCGTCCCCGGTTCGTAGGGTCCGGCGTCGGTGCAGCGGTTGATCTGCTCGACCTTCGAGTTGGGGAACACCGAGGTGTAGAACTCGGCCGCCTCCTCGAGGTTGTTGTCGAACCACAGTGAGGGCGTGATCGCCGGCATGAACGTCTCCTAGCTGTCGGGGTCTGTGCAGGGATAGACCACCCGCGGACGGTGAACTCACCGCACTTGCCCAGAAAGATTACGGATGTAATTATCTGGTGGTGGGGTTGCTGGACGGCAAAGTCGCCGTCGTCACCGGGACCAGTCGTGGCGTGGGCGTGGGCATCGCACATGAGTTGCTGCGGGCAGGGGCCACCGTCGTCGGGTGCTCCCGATCGCCACTGGACCAGTTGCCCGGCCTCAGCGGCCCCGACGCGGAGCCGGATTGGGCCCGGCGCTGCGCCCAAATGGTCTGCGATCAAGGCGATTACCGCGCCATCGACGCTTTCGTCAGCCAAGTCGTAGACCACTACGGCCGCATCGACATCCTGGTCAACAACGCCGGGGGCACGGTACCCGCCCCGCACGTCGAAGACATTCCCGAACTGGTGCAGCGTCTGCAGGGCGCGCCGCGCAGCACCGACGATTTCGAACGCACCGCGTTGTTCCACGCCTTCGCGGTTCAGATGAACCTGATCAGCCCGTTGTGGTTCGCCATCCGCGTCTACCGGCAGATGAAGACACAGGACGGCACGGGGTGCATCGTCAACATCTCCAGCGGCGCCGGGCACCCAGCTGGCGCGCCCACGCTGGTGTCCTACGGCGCGGCCAAGTCCGGGCTCAACCATCTGACACGTTCGCTGGCTCAGGAATGGGGCCCGAAGGTGCGGGTCAACTGTGTGGCGCTGGGACCGACCATCACCGAGAACTTCCGCGCCTTCGTGCTGCCCAAGGACGACCCGACCGGCACCGAATATTTCGCGAAGGTCCCGATGAAGCGCGGCGGTGAGCCCGCCGAAGTGGGTCGCACCGTTGTCTTCTTAGCATCGGGCACAGTCGATTTCATCAACGGCACCACCATCGAGATCGACGGCGGCATGCTGCCGGGAGTGCTCTATGACGCGGGCCTGAAGACGATCACCGACCTGATGTGAGGAGCATCCCGTGACATATGACCGTACCGATCTCGACGCGTTCTGGGAGGACTGGCAGCCCGGTCACTACCGGTCCTGGTCCGAGATGAGCGCACCGCTGTGGCCGGTTCCCCAGGTGCTGTCATGACTCGCGTCATCCAGTACTCGACCGGAAACGTCGGCCGGCACGCCCTGCGCATGCTCATCGAGCGGCCCGACTTCGAACTGGTGGGTGTGCACGCCCGCAGCCCGGACAAGGTGGGACGCGACGCCGCCGAACTGTGCGGGCTGACAACGCCATCAGGCGTCACGGCCACCGACGACATCGATGACCTGCTGGCACTGAACGCCGACTGCGTGGTCTACACCTCGCAGGCCGAGACCCGGCCCAAAGAGGCCATCAAGGAGATCAGTCGCTTCCTGCGCGCCGGCACCAACGTGGTCGGCTCGTCGTTCGTGTGGATGGTGGCCCCCGAGCAGGCCGGCGACTGGCTGCGCGATCCGCTGCAACAGGCCTGCGCAGACGGCGACGCGACGCTCTACATCAACGGCGTCGACCCGGGCTATTCCGGTGACACGCTGGCCTACACGGCGTTGAGTCTGACCGAACGCGCCACCAGTGTCACGGTGCAGGAGATCTGCGACTACGCCAGCTACGACGATGCCGAATTCACTGGTGTCAGTTTCGGTTTCGGCACCGACCCGGATCACACGCCGGTCATGTTCCTACCCGGCGTGCTGACGTCGATGTGGGGTGTGCAGGTGCGCAGCCTGGCGCAAGACCTGGGAGTCGAACTCGACGAGGTACGGGAGCGGTGCGAAAAATGGGTGACGCCCGTACCGATCGACTGCACGATGATGCATGTCGATCCGGGACAGGTCGCCGCGGTGCGGTTCGGCGTCGAAGGCCTGCGCGGCGGCGAGGTCGTCATCACCATGGAGCACGTCAACCGCCTGGGCCCGGACACCGCACCGGACTGGGCCTATCCCCCCGATGGCCGCGCCGGCGTGCACCGGGTGATGGTGACCGGCAGTCCGGGTGTGGAGATCAACACCCACCTGGGCGGCGAGATCGACCACAACGAGGGCGGCGTGATCGCCACCGCCGCGCGCGTGGTCAACCTGATCCATGCGGTGTGTGCCGCTCCCAGCGGCATTTTGGCCGCCCACGATCTGCGGCCACTCGACCACCTCCGCGGCGTGATGCGTTGACAGCCCCGCGCCGACCCGCCAGCGGTGGACAAGCCCGCGCCGAACGCAGCCGCCAGGCCGTCATCGACGAAGCCGTCCGTTACATCCTCAAGGAGGGCTTCGCCCCGCCCAGCGTGCGCCAGATCACCGAACGCGCCGGATTGACCTGGGGCGTCGTGCAATACCACTTCGGCGATCTCAACGGGATTCTGATGGCGGTGCTGGACAAGGGTTTTGCCGACCTTTTGGAGACTCTCGACCAGCTGCCCGCTCAGGCCGCGCAGGTCTCGCCACAGGACCGCCCGGCTTTCGTCGTCGACGCGGTGTGGCGGGCGTTCTCAAGCCCGACCTCGATGGCGGCGCTGGAGATCCTGATCGCCACCCGCAGTGCGCGTACCGACAAGGCCAACGCCCACCTCGCCGCCATGACAGCCCGGATGACCGAGATCGGCGAACATCTGGGCAGCGGGATCGCCCCGGCCCAGGCGACCCGGCTGGGCAATCTGATCTGGGCCACCATCCGCGGGCTGGTGGCCGTGCAGCTGACGTGGCCCAGGCCGTTGGACAGCACCCGGGATCGAGCGATGCTCGCCGAAGTCATCACCGCGTACCTGGCCTCAACCCAAGGAGATTCATGACCATGACAAGCAGCCCCGAGACAGTGGAATTCGCCGGGGTGGACGGGATCACGCTGGTCGCCGACGAATGGAACCGCGGTGCCGCTGACGAGCGGCCCACCATCTTGATGCTGCACGGCGGCGGCCAGAACCGGTTCTCCTGGAAGAACACCGGGCAGGTGCTGGCCGACGACGGCTACCACGTCATCGCCCTCGACACCCGCGGCCACGGCGACAGCGACCGCGCACCGGACGCCGACTACGACGTGGAGACGCTGACGGCCGACGTCATGCACGTACTGGAGGCGATTGGGCGACCGGTGGTGATCATCGGCGCCAGCATGGGCGGACTGACCGGCATCCTGGTCGCCGACCGGGCCGGGGCGCAGAGGGTGACGAAGCTGGTGCTCGTCGACGTGGTGCCCCGGTTCGAGAAGAACGGCAGCGCCCGCATCCGCGAGTTCATGATGACCAACATCGACGGCTTCGAGTCGCTGGAGGACGCCGCCGAGGCGGTCGCCGCCTACCTGCCGCACCGCACCAAGCCGCGCAGCCCCGAGGGCCTGAAGAAGAACCTGCGGCAGCGCGACGGACGCTGGTACTGGCATTGGGATCCCGCGTTCATGACCAAGCCCGGCGACGATCCCGAGTTGCGCACCGAGGGTTTCGAGGAAGCCGCCGCCAACCTGGCCATCCCGGTGCTGTTGATCCGCGGAAAGCTGTCCGACGTAGTCAGCCTCGAAGGCGTCGAGCATTTCCTGTCCCAGGTACCGCGTGCGGAGTTCGTCGAGCTGTCCAACGCGGGGCACACCGCCGCGGGTGACGACAACGACGCGTTCAGCGACGCGGTGGTGGCCTTCGTCGAACGGGCCTAGGCCCGGAGCGCCGGCCCCGTCCCCCTCACCCGCCACCTCACGTTCGCGCCGACTGTGAACCTCACGACGTGACACGCCGGTTGCAGCGTCGCGTATTCCACGCTCGGCGGCGGAGAAGAGGGACTCAGTTGGCGGGTTTCTCCGCATGGCCGCCGAACTGCTTGCGCATGGCCGACAGCGCTTTGTTGGCAAAGTCGTCGAGGTCGCGCGACGCGAAGCGGGACTGCAGAGCGGTGGTCAGCACCGGCGACGGCACCCCCTCGTCGATGGCCGCGATGGCCGTCCAGCGGCCTTCGCCCGAATCGGAGACCCGACCGGAGAACTCGGCGAGGTCGGCCGAATCGTGCAGCGCGATCGCGGTGAGATCCAGCAGCCACGAACCGATCACGCTGCCGCGGCGCCACACCTCGGCGATGTCCGGGATGTCGAAATCGTATTGGTAGCACTCGGGATTGGACAGCGGAGCGGTCTCGGCGTCACCCTCCTGGATGCGAGTGCCGATGTCGGCGTTGCGCAGGATGTTCAGGCCTTCGGCAAGCGAGGCCATCATCCCGTACTCAATTCCGTTGTGCACCATCTTGACGAAGTGCCCCGCCCCCGCCTGGCCGCAATAGAGATAACCCTTCTCCGGCTGGGCCACCTCACCGTCGCGACCCGGCGTGCGCGGCGCGGCGTCCACGCCGGGCGCGACGGTGGCGAAGATGGGTTCGGCGTGCTCGAAGGCATCCGGATCGCCACCGATCATCAGGCAGTAGCCACGCTCCCGCCCCCACACGCCGCCGCTGGTACCGCAGTCGAGTAGCCGAATATTGTTCTTCGCCAACGACTTTGCGTGCTTCATATCGTCGCGGTAGTAGGAGTTGCCACCGTCTATGACGATGTCGCCGGCCTCCAGCGTATCGGCCAGTTCCTCGATCACCCCGGTCGTGATCGTGCCTGCGGGCACCATCACCCAGACCACCCGTGGCGCGGTGAGCTTGTCGCGCAACTCCGCGAGCGAGGAAACCCCGGTGATGCGGTCCTCACCCGCCATCGCCTCGACGGCCTCGGCGCTGTGGTCGTAGACCACACATTCGTGCCCACCGGTGACCACACGGCGCACGATATTGGCACCCATCCGACCGAGACCGATCATCCCGAGTTGCATCTTGTTGCGTCTCCTTCAAGTCCTTGATGGTCCGGTTACTTGAGGTGGTGCTTCCCCGCGATGGGCGAACTCAACCCTAAACACTGCGTTATCGGCCGGACAAGGCTGCTGAACTGCGGCCTGTCAGGATGGGGGTATGGGTGATGCGCTGCATGTGGCGGTCTACGTGCTGGCCGGCATCGCGGTGATCGAGGCGGGGGGCCTAATCGCGCTGTGGCAACTACTCGAGCGCAGCCGACGGGACGTCGAGGAACTGCAGCAGCGCGCCGACGTCCGCAACCGGCTGTGGACCGGTGGCCGCGAGGCCGTCAAAACGGTCTGGAACACCGCGAACCTGATGCGCAAGGAGGGATTCGGCGCCGCCGTGCGCAGCTCGATCGAAGACCTGGCCGACTGGGCCGAGGTGGAACGGCCCGACCTGGCCAGGGTCACTCCGGACGGCAGGGTGGTGATTCTGTTCTCCGACATCGAGGAGTCCACCGCGCTCAACGAGAAGATCGGCGACCGCGCCTGGGTGAAACTCATCGGCGCCCACGACAAACTGATGCACCAGCTCGTGCAGCGCCAGTCCGGCCATGTCGTCAAGAGCCAGGGCGACGGATTCATGGTCGCCTTCGCGCGCGCCGAGCAGGCGGTGCGTTGCAGCATGGATCTGCAGAAGGCGCTGCGTAAGGAAGCAAAACGTAAGCGGCATCCGGAAATTCGCGTCCGCATCGGCATTCACATGGGCCGATCGGTGCGTCGCGGCGATGACCTGTTCGGCCGCAACGTCGCCATGGCCGCCCGCGTGGCCGGCCAGGCCGTCGGCGGTCAGATTCTGGTGAGTGAGCCCGTGCGGGATGCCGTCCGTGACTGCGAGGGCATGAGTTTCGACGACGGACGCGAGGTGGAACTGAAGGGATTCTCCGGCAGTTACCGCTTGTACGCGGTGGAAGCCGAACCCGACGCCGAGCGGGAGCCGTAGCCCTCCGCGTCGGAATCGGCCAGCCGCTGGTGCAACCGCGCCCGGATCTCGTCGGGCGTGTAGGCACGCCGTTTCCGTTGGTCGCGCACCACCAGCGCACCACCGGCGACGACGCCCGCCACTCCGGCCAGTCCGATCCACTTCCAAACGTTGCGCATCGGCACAGGCTATCCCCCTCTAGAGTGCTTGCGTGAACTCCAGCACGCTCACCCTGGATCAAGCGCTCGAAGAAACCCGGACCGGCGACCTGTGGCTGTTTCGCGGCGGTTCGGGACCCGACCGCGCGATCCAGACACTGACGAACGCACCGGTGAATCACGTCGGTATGACGGTGGCCATCGACGACCTGCCGCCGTTGATCTGGCATGCCGAGCTGGGCGACAAGCTCGTGGACATGTGGACGGGCACCAACCACCGCGGTGTCCAGCTCAACGACGCCCGGGATGTCTTTCTGCAGTGGACCGGGCGCTACCAACAGCGCTGCTGGCTACGGCAGCTGGCGCCGCACGCCAACCACAAGCAGGAGAACGAACTGCTGCGGGTGATTGCGCGGATGGACGGCACCGCCTTCCCGACCACCGCCAAGCTGACTGGCCGTTGGCTGCGCGGCCGGTTACCCACCATCAACGACTGGTTTCGCGGAATACCGTTGGTAGAGAACAAGGTTCGAGAGCACACCGAGCGCCGCAGGACGGAGCGGC
The DNA here is from genome assembly GCA_003987775.1 of Mycobacterium sp. Lineage (GTDB taxonomy): Bacteria > Actinomycetota > Actinomycetes > Mycobacteriales > Mycobacteriaceae > Mycobacterium. Next base: position 6,325 of record RXJD01000028.1, on the reverse strand, counting down.
GCAAAATGGGCCTGGCGACGGCGTATTGCGCGGAGACGGTGGCCATCACCTACGAGGAGATGGGGCTGCTGCGCACGGACAAGGACACCAACTGGTTCGACCCCGGAAAGTTCTGGAGTGGTGACACGCTGCCGTTGGCGCCGGGCTATGAACTGGGCAAGGAGATCGCGGTAATCGCCCCCTGAGCTCAGCCGATTTCGACTCGGGTCACCACCGGAGTCGGGTTGCGGGTCAGATCCAGCACCGGACAGTGCGCGTCCACCGCGTCCTGCAGCTCGCGGTAGCGCTTGGCGGTGTCCGGTCCGCTCACCCGTATCACCACCCGGACTTCCTGGAAACCGGCCCGAACAGTCTCGGCGGCGTCCTCCAAGCCGAAGAAGCCACGCACGTCGAGGTCGCCTTCGGCGCGGGCGGTGATCGAGTCCACCGCGATGCCCAGCTTTTCCGCCCAGAACCGCCACGTCACGATCTGGCAGGACAGCAGCGAGGCGAGGTAGTACTCCACCGGGTTGGGCGCTTTGGCTTCCCCGCCCAGCGGCGGCGGCTCGTCCACCTCGACGTGATACCGGCCGAGCGTGACGGTGCTGGCGACAGCGTCGTGGGCGACAGCCGTCGCCTCGAAGACGGCGCGCGCCTTGGTGGAGTCCGCACCGACCGCATTCGCGGTGGCCTCGATGATGCCGCCCAGATGGGTAACCGAAGTCGTCACAGCAGCAGTCCTTCCCGTCGCCGCAAAGCTACCGTGCCGCGGCGCGGCGATCGACGGTCCGGCTCGCCCTGAACCGAACATCAAATTGCGACGCATACTTCCGGCCGGAAAGTGGTATTCAGATCGAATAATTCCCGACCCGGGAGTTTGCTGAATTGAATGACGCAAGCCACACCCGTCGCGCATTGTGATCTGATCCACAAATGCGCGCGCCGGATGTGGCTGCGGTTTTTCAGTAAATATGTGATCTGGGTCGCAGGACGGGTTTACGAATCTGCCATTGCCGGGTCGGCGGGCGGAGCGGGCTCGGGAGCCTGCTCGGGCGCCGGCGGCGCGGCGTCAGGCGCCGGGGGAAGCATTTCCGGTGCCGGGTCGGGAGCGACGGCATCGACCAGTTGCACCGGCGCGTCCGGAGCCGGCAGACCCTCAGGAAGGTCGAGGTCCTCGACCGACAGGAACATGTGGTGAGTGAATTGTGGCTGGTAGGCACCGCCGCCACCGATGCGGACACCACCGCCCTCACCACTGGAGACGGGAGTTCCGTCGGGCAGGGTCACGGCGGTGTGGCCGCCGTTCCAACCGATCACCACTGCGTTGGGAGCGGTGCCGTGCTGGAAGCCGCGGGCCGCCAGCGCAGCCTCCTCATTGCCGGTATTGAACCGGCTTCCGAAAACCGGTCGATCGGCTGCCGCATTTGCGACCCACGACGCGAGCCCTGAACAGTCGGTCCCGGCAGGAGAATCGCCACCCGGAATGTACGGGGTGCCGGAGACCTGATTAACGAGTGCCAACAGCGTTGCTAGAGCAATCATGGCCAGAAACCTACCGACCATATGCATAGGAAATCAAAATTTGTGGCACTAATCACGCGAATTCGAATAAGCCCATTGACCTGCATATACCGCGTCTATGTCACACGATAATCTAGAAAGTGGAACAGAAGTGATTACTGTGAATGAAGCTATTCAATGGCAAATTACGCTACCAACGACTCTGACCCGCTGAGCAGCTACGATGATCTGGTTGACAATGGCATAGCAATCTCCACATTTCACATTCAATGCATAGGAACGTCCGATACTCACTGCCACCCCGGTTACATTCCGGTCTCAGACGTGGCCCAGGCCACAAATTCGAGCCGCCGGGCGCTACGGGTGCCGGGCCCACCAATCGAGCAGGAGCTCGGCGACCGCGTCGGGCCGCTGGTCCGGCATCCAGTGGGAAGCACCGGCGAGCACCTCGAACCGGTAGTGCCCGGTGACGTAGCGGCCAGATCGGCGAGCGGCAGCTTCCAGGATGTACTTGTCGCGATCGCTCCAGACGAACATGGTCGGAACGGTCACCCGGCCGGTACGGCCGGACAGCGGCGCGGCCCGATACCAGTTCAGGGCGGCCGTGTAAGCCCCAGGTTCCGTCATGGCCCGCACGTCGCGTTCGGCGAGCTCAGCACCTTGGCCACCGGCCTGCAACATGCGTGACAACCTCGCGCCTTTGCCATTCTTTCCCAGGTAGAACCGCTCGGGCAGGCGCGGAAGCAAGAACGCGTAGGCGTACCAGGACGCGAGGCCCTGGCGGCCGGTGACCATCGCCGTCTGCAGCGCGGTCGGGTGAGGCCCGGACAGGGCGCACAGTGTGCGGACCCGATCCGGAAGTTCCGCCGCGACGGCCCATGCCACCAGCGCACCCCAGTCATGGCCGACCAGGTGAACGTCCTTGGCGCCGCTGGCATCAATCAGGGCGCCGACGTCGTCTACCAGTTCCGGCATCCGGTACTCCCGACGGCGCGTTGGGCGCGCCCGCGGGGAGTAGCCACGCTGGTTCGGGGCCAGGCAGCGGTAACCACGCACGTGGAGCCGCGGAATGATCTCGTCCCATGCGGCATTCGTCTGCGGGTGGCCGTGCAGTAACACGACCACCGGCCCCTCGGCGGGACCGCGGTCAACCACGTCGAAAACGAGGTTTCCGCGCCGAAACTCCTCCATCAGTCGCGATGGGAGACGATGTTGAGGACGTTGCCGTCGGGCGCCCGAACAAAGAACCGGCGCACGCCCCACGGTTCGGTCGTCAGCGGATGAACGATGTCGTAGCCCCGTTGCCGGGCCTCCTCGTAGGCACCCTCGACGTCGTCGGTGTGAATCGAAGCGACCGAATCCTCTGCGGCGGTTGCGTCCCCGGTCACCAACTGCACGTTCGCTCCGGAGTCGGGGTCGGTGTAGCGGGCGACCCAACCCATGTTGAACTCCTCGTCGCTGAGCCCGAGATAGTCCGTGTAAAAGCTCTTCGTCGCCTCGATGTCAGCGACCCGAAGATTGGGCGTGATGCGCTTTGACCGCATGCATTCTCTCCTCCCGACCGGGCGGCTCTCGGTGGGCCGCCGGGAGGGTCGTCATGCGAGCCACCAATGTCGCTGCGCGCGTTGGCATATCGCGTCCGAACCCATTCCTCGATCGTTCCCCCGATGAAACCTGTGCCTTTCACTGTAGTGAACCCGGGGATCGCGCGGCGTGGTCTCTAGCGACGAAGCGTGACTTGCGGGCTCTCCCCGTACTCGCTGCGGTAGGAGGCAGCGAAGCGACCGAGATGGGCGAAGCCCCACCGGGCGGCGACCGCGCTCACGGTGCACGTTTCACTGCTGGCTTCAAGAAGCTCGAGGTGTGCATGATGCAGGCGGACCCGGCGCAGGTACTCCGTTGGTGTGCAGTCACGGTGCTTGCGGAACATGTACTGCAGCGCCCGGGGCGTGATGCAGGCGGCACGCGCGATGTCGACCAGCGAAATGTCGTTGTGTGCGTTGTCGTCGATGAACGTGATCGCGCGCCGCAGCAGGACCGGCGTCGAGTCGTGGCGGTCTTCGATTGTCGGCTCGAGCACCGCGGTGTGCGGAAACGTCGCCAACATGCTCGCCGCGAGAAATCGCCGCACCGCACCGACGATCAACAGGCTCTGCGCGACGTGCGAGTCCGCGGCGACGTCATTGCAGACATGGTCGACGGCACGGACGAGAAACCGGTTGGCCTCAGGCGTCACCGCGGCATTCGCGGTGAGTCGAACGGGTGCGCCATCGTGGGAAGCGATGTTGGAAGCAACTTCTCCGAGCGCACTCCGGGCGATGGACACCAGAACGTAGTGGCAGTACGAGACCGTGCCGAACATCGGCAGTGCCTCGAGGGCGCCGGCCGCGGCCACCTCGCCGGGACCGAACAGCCTGGGCTCGAGGCCCGGTTGATCCACCGACATCGCTCCGGAGTAGACCCGTCCGAGCAGGATCGTGTCCAACGGTTCCATCTGGTAGGTCACGTCGAGGCCGAAGTTGACATCGTCGACAGGCGTCGAACACAGCTGAGATCGCGTGATCCGGGCATGCACGTTGGTCTCATCGGCGGGACGTACCAGTCGCACATGCGAATAGCTGGCAGTTACCGCGTGTTCGACTTCACCGAGGTCGCTTGTGTCGACCACCACGGTGCTCATCTGCGATAACCCGTCGAGCGGTGTGGTTGTGCGCCCCGTAAAGCCGTCGGCGCCGGCGTTAGCCAGCACTCGGCGGTCTGTTGCATTGGCCCATAGTATCCACCGCAGTCAATCGCCGGTGGCTCGTCCGCGGCGCGGGCGGGGCGCAGTTGCGGGACTACGTCGCTGCAGCAACGGGTTTCACCCAAGCGCACGCCGGATTTCGGCGTCGTTTAGCTCGGCAGCAACCTGCTCGGGCTCCGCTTGTTCCGCCTTGCAATCGCTTTCCTCGGTAGCGCACCGACCAAGCCCGCCCGAAGCGTCGGCGCGGTCCCCGTAGACCACCGCTGATCTGAAGCGCCGCGGGACAAAAGCAATGGATCTGCCGGCAGGGCCGTGCTCCGGTAAAATCCCAGGAAATCGTGTTGCGCCTGCGGGTCGTCGGGCGTACGGAGTCAACCAGGGAGGGGCACGCCATGCTGGCGAGAGCCATCGCGTTGTTAGTCCTTTCCGTCGGGTTCGCCGCACCGGCCTCCGCGGACTCCACCGACGACGCGTTCATCATGAACCTCAACACCTCCGGCATGAATTTCGGAGCTCCCGACAAGGCCATCCAGGTGGCAAAGACGGTGGTCTGCGGCTCGCTCAAGGACAACCCCAGCACCACCAACGCAGAGCTGACCACCAAGGTCACCAACGCGACGAACTGGCCGGCTCTCAACGCCGCCTACTTCACCGGTGCCGCGATTCAGGCCTACTGCCCGCAGTACGGCTCCCTCACCCCGCCCAGTGTGCCCAGCAAGGTTCCCACCGCCCCCAGCACGGCTCCGCCGACTCCGTCGACGTCTCCCGTTCAGAGCGCATAGGCGCGTCAATCTCGCTGCCTCCAAACCTGATTCAGAGGGCGAAGGTTCTCGGCGACGATCGCATACCGGCCAGCTGGCCCTCCGTCGAGACACCCGGCGGGCGTCGTCGGCCCGCATGTCGACCCGAGCGGCCATCGAAGCCGGTTGAATCGATCGACCAGTAAGCGGTCGCGTGGCTACGGGCACGGCCGACCGTCGCGGGGCCGCGCCGCCGTGGCTGCGATTCCAGTCGCCGTGCCGTTGACGATGCGGCGGTCTTCGGCGGGCTGAGTTGTCGATTTCCGGCCCGAACTGCGTACAACGTCGGCTTCGCCGTCTATTGGCTCGGCTGGTGCCGGATAGTCCCTTGTGGGTGTTGGGACCGATCGTGTGGTTCGGCCTCTGACGGCAGGTCTTCCGTTCTCCCCTGCCAATCTGGTGTTGCTCGGGCTGCCCATCTCCGGAGGCGTTGTGGCGCAACTGACTCCGTGCTGCGCACATATCGACAACTGGCCCATTTGATCATGGCCGATACCTCACTGATCAAGGCCAGGTGACTGATCAAGGCCACGTGCAGGGTGACGGCAGCTCGTTTCCGTCTGGGCCGGCTGGGGCCCGACAGCACTTCGTGACGCCAACGGCTGCATGCACTTACCAGCGAGAGATCACCCACCGGCCGGCACAGTTGGCCGCCCTGGCGCGCACCAGAATTCACCCTAGCTATTGGTGGGCGGCGGTTTGGGTTCGAAGGGGGTGTACCACTTCCATTGGGCGCGTTCGCCACTGGGCCCGCGGTAGGGCGGGACATCGGGTGGGGCGCTGGTGGGTGGGCGGGCCAGGGACCCGGGGCGCAGGACGTCGCCGTCGCGGTCGGTCACGGTCAGATGCTCGGCGTCACCGGAGATCGTGATCTCCCCGCGGTGATGCAACCGGTGGTGATACGGGCAGACCAAGATCAGATTGAACAGCTCGGTGGGGCCGCCGTTCTCCCAGTGCCGGATGTGATGAGCGTGCAGGCCCCGGGTCGCCCCGCAACCAGGCACCGCGCAACAGCGGTCGCGGTGTTCCAGCGCGCGGCGCAACCGCCGGTTGACCGTGCGAGTCGTCCGCCCGGCCCCGATCGGCCGGCCCTCGCGCTCGAACCACACCTCACAGGTGGCATCACAACTCAGGTACTGGCGCTGGCCCTCACTCAACACCGGGCCCAGGTGCAGCGCGCCCACGGGCTTGTCGACATCGACGTGCACCACCACCGTGGTGTGCGCGGCGTGCGGACGCGCGGCAGCCTCGGCATCCCAACCCGCCTCCACCAGCCGCAAGA
>RXJD01000006.1 GCA_003987775.1 Mycobacterium sp. | reverse complement strand
CGTCGCCGCATCCGGATCCACCAGATGCGTCGGCGTACCCAGATGATCGGTCACCAACGCATAAAACGCACGATCGACCTCCGGTTGCGACCACACGCCACCACCACAGCCAACCCCCGCCGCAACAGGCGCACCGCCCAGACGCAACGGCACATCCACACTTGACTCAACAGCCGCATGAACCTGCGCCAACGGCGTCACCGCCCCCGGCAAATAACACCACGTAGTCGTCGCGCCACCCACCCCGCCGGTCGCAGTCTGCTCCACAAGCTGATCGCCCAGCCACGCAAACACCACCGACTCCCCGGTGCTCCCGTTGGTCTTACGGGTCCGCCGACTCGCCGGGTCATACCCATAGGTCCAGGTCTGACCATCCGGAGTCGTGACACTGCGTAACCGGTCATAGGCATCCCAGCGGTAATGCCACACCTGCGCCGTGCGGCTCAACCGCCGGCTCACCGTCCGCACCAACCGCCCCGCCCGGTCATAGCTGTACCGCGAACGCCCATCATCAACCAACAGCGTGCCGCGATACTCCCAACGCCCAGCACCGCCAGAAGACCCCGCCACCACCGCAGTGCGAATGTTGTCACTGGCGTCATAACCGAACTGCTCGGCCACCACACCACCCACCGCCACCGCATCCACCCGGCCCACCGCATCCAACCCGTACCGCGTCTGCACCTGATCGACAATGCGCACACTCAACGCGCCATCGGGCCGATAACCAAACGACGACCCGGTCAACACACGACCAACCGGCGCCGAACCAGCCCCCAAGAACAGCCGCCCCTCAGCCGACGCGATCCACGACTGCGCCGACAACCGCCCCACCGGATCAAACTCACGCTCAACACTGGTGCGGCCGACCTCCATACGAGTAATCCGCCCCGCCGCATCGCTGCCCACATCAACGACCCGCCCCGCCGCCCGAAGACCACTGAGCACACCACGGCTGTCATAGCCGTACTCCGTGCGCACACCACTGGGACTACCCACACCCACCAACTGCCCCGCAGCGTTAAACGACGCCGTCACCAACTGCTCATCCCACACCCCCACCCGCACCCGCGAACCCAGGTCATACGAGTAGGTTCCGGCGCCGTGGATGTTGGCCGCCCCGATCAGCTCCCCGTCCACCCCATACTGATACCGGGTGACCTCACCGGCAAAATCCCCGGACTCACCGAAACCGGCTGCCGCACCGGTGATTTCCTCGACCGGCCTACCAAGCGCATCGTAGGAGTAGCTAATCGACTGGCCCGCGGCGTTGGTTTTCTCGGCCAGACGGCCCGCGTCGTCGTAACGGTACGTCGTGGTCGCGCCATTGAAGTCGGTCTCCGACTGCAGGCGACCGTCGGCGTAATACGTGTAGCGCCAAATCAATCCGTCGGGATTGACGACCTCGATGAGTCGACGCGCGCGGTCGTATCGGTATTCGGTGCGCGCACCGTCTGGCGCAATCTGGGCGGTCACCTTGTCGTAGAAGCCGTACTCGAACCTGGTAGTGGCGCCCAACTCATCGGTCTGCGCGACGCAGTTACCCTCGCCGTCGTATGTCCAGGAACGAACGGTTCCGTCGCTGGCAACGCGCTGCAGCACACGACCTTCGGCGTCCCTGGTAACAGTGGTGCGGTATCCGCGCGGGTCGGTCGCTGACACCGCCCGACCGAACCCGTCGTATTGGATGACCGTCGTGTTGCCGTCCGCGTCGGTGAGCCTCGTGGGTAACCCGCCGGCGTTGACGACGATGTCGGTGCGTCGCCCTTCTTCGTCGACCGTCGCAACAACAGCGCCGGTCCGGTTGTACTCGAACCGCCGAGTCGCTCCGTCGGATGTCGCCTCCACCAGGTTCCCCAAGGCGTCGTAGGTCAACACCACCGGTGAGTGGCCCTCGCGCAGAATCCGATTGGGGTGACGCGGACTGGCGTATTCGTAGCGTGTCACCGCGCCGAGCGCATCGGTGATCGTAGCGATGTCACCGTGCTCGGTGTACTCATAGCGCGTCACCGCACCGGACGGGTCGGTTACCACCAGCGGATCACGCCATCGGTTGAATTCCGTTGTCGTGAGCCGTCCGTCGGGATCCATCACCCGCCGGGACCGTAGGTCGGCATCGAACTCGTACGCCGTCTGTGCGCCGTAGGCGTCGGTGAAGGTCGACACCAGCCCGTCGGCGGTGGACAGGAAATCGAAGGTACCGGCCCACACCCCGTCGATGCCCTGCTGGCTGGCGATCCGTCCTTCGGCGTCGTAGACGTTGTCGTAGTGCGAGCCCACCGAATCCGTCCAGGCGGTCATCTGATGGTCACCGTCATAGACGAAAGTTGTTGTCGCACCGCATCCGTCGGTGACCGTAGCCAGATCACCGCCGGCGTAACCGAAGCGGCGGATCGCAACACCTGCGCCGTCGACGGGACCGGCCAGGTCGTAGCCGGTTATCCGGGCGCCGTCCGAATGCACGTCGATGCGGTAGCCGCCCGAATGCGTGACAGCCCTCGGTATGCCGTTGTCGGTGTAATCGAACAGGATTCGGTTCTGGTGACGGTCGGTGATCGCCGAGATCAACAGCACTCCGACGCCCAGATCGGTTCCGTTGAGCCCAAGCTTGGGTTCGAAGTGATAACTGTGTTCGGTGTCCTGGCTGAACAACCGGTATCCACCGCCAGTTGTCCTGAACAACAACCAGTTCCGGCCGTGTCTCGGTTGCTGTGGCGCATCGATGCTCGGATGGGCGAATGCCAGCATCGTTCCGTCGGCGTCGACCGTGGTGACGCCGTCGTCGCTGACCACCACCCGCGCATCGAACGTCGAGGTCCACGACGGCCCGAACCAGATGCCGCGGCGATACTGCGACCGGTGCTGGCGCCGCAATACCAGTGGCAGGACCCCGGGCAATTCGATATCGGTCATCGGCAGGAAGTACTCGCCGGTCGCCATGTCCACCGGCTCACCGTTCGCGCAGCGATCAGACGGTTGGTTGGAACTGCCCGGCTCCCGGGCATCGTCGGCGATGTCACGATCCCGCTCGGCCTGCGTCAGCGGATCGTGTTCGTTGTCGGGAAGGTGCGGGTCCCCCGGTCGCCCCTCGTGTGGGCCCGCAGCAGCCGGCGCTCTCTCACCCGCGAGTGCAGTTCTGTCCCCGACGCCGACCGGGGTGTCGGTCGGGCCATGCGCACCGCCGTCGGTCAGCGGACTCTTGACATGCGAGGGCGCACTGCGGGCGCCCGCAGCGTCGCTCGGCGCCACCGGTGCAGCCTTGGCGGCTTCGGCCGCCTGACCCGCCGTATGCGCTGCTCCCCCAGCTGCCGCGCCCGGCTTGGTTGGCACATCGGATAGGGCGTGAGGCGCGGGATCGGGCGGACGAACCGGCACTCCCGACGGCTCGACCGGGTGCACCTGGACAGGCGGGATCGGTGCATGCTCGGGCGGATGCGCGCCCGGCGCCGACTCGGAATGCGGCGTCACCACGGGATCCGAGGCCACCGGAGGCTCGTCATGGGGTGGTTTCACCAGTTCGGATGGCGCCGGCTCGGCAGTGCGCGGGATCGCCTCGGTGCGCGGTGACTCCACCGGCTCGACGGGGACATGCGCGGCGGGACGCTCGCTCAGCGGCGCCTCATGAGGCTGGGCCGGTGCGTGAACCTGCGCCGGCGGTTCGCTCCGTGGTACCTCCGACGCCACCGGATGCACCGGCTCGGCGGGCGCCGGCTCCGCCCGCGGTACCGGGCTCGGTTCAGCAGGGCGCTCAACCGGCGGATGCGGCGCCGGCTCCGCCGCCGTCGGCTTGACCTCCGCGGCCGGTATCCCAGGCTGCGACGGCGGCGCGGGCCCGTCCGGATGCTCGGCCGGCAACGCGCTCCGCGACGGCGGTTCCGGGCCGGGCGGGGGCTTGGGCGGCTCGATGATCGGAGCTTTCATCTGATCCAGGTCGTGAGCGACCTGGCCGGCCCGCGAACCGATGTCTCCGCCAACCTCTCCGGCGCGCCCAAGCAGACCGACACCGTCGTGGGTGGTCGCTCCCAACTTCGACTCCAACCCCACTCCGGCTTCCCCGGCGCGCGCTGAGGTCTCGGCAGCGGTCACCGCGGGCTTGGCCTCACCCACGCCCGGGATGAAGAACTGCGCGATATCACCAACGTTGTGGCCCAAGCCACGCAACGGGTGATCGGAATTCCAGTCGTTGTAGTCGATCAACGCTTTAACCCGATCCAGCACACCCTGCGGGTTGGTAGCCAGCTGGGAGGCGAGGATTGGCGGGACGGCCATACCCAACGTGTCCGACATGCCTTTCCAGCTGTCCAGCGCGCCACTGAAGTCATAGAGGAAGCGACTCGGGTCCAGCGCCTCAATGCCCTGCACCGCCCCGGCGACGCTGTGGATCACGCCGTTCTCGATGTCGATGTAGCCGTTGACCACCGGTGCTACCACGGGGAACTCTTTGCTGACCCACCGCTCCAGGTCGTCGGTGACCCCGTCGACACCGCTCATGACCTGCTGAAACGCCCACGCAGCGGCGTCCGCTTCATCTTTCATGTGGCTCAGCACCACTTTGATGTCGTTGGCTATCGCTTTGACGGTCGCCAGTGGATCGCCGTCCTGGAAAAGGGATACCGCCAGACCGACCAGGCCCCCGCTCATCGGGTTCAACCGGTTGAGTAGGTCCCGAATCGCGTTCTGGGTGGCCTCGACCTTGTCGGCAAACGCCGTCAGCGAGTCCGCGACCTTGCGACACTGGTCCGCAACGGCGCCTACCTTGTGGCCGAGATCGTCAATGGCCGAGGACATGAGGTCGGCCTCGGGCAGCTGCTGAGCAGCGAAAAGAGCCTTCCTGCCGCCCACATCTGCGGAGGTGTGGCTCAATGCGTCGGCGTAGGAGGTCCAGGCCCGGGCCGCCGCCCGCATCGAAGCTGGATCGCCGTCCGGCCACAGGTCCCCGACGAAAGCCTCCACCACCGCCCACAACGCCGGAGCCGCGATGCCCGGACCGAACGGACTCGGCATTGCGGGTGCCTGCGCTGGGGCAGGACACGGAGGAATCGGCAGTGACGGCTGGCCTCCACCCGGCACGGACATCGCGTTGCTCAGCGCGTAGTTGTACGCCGACATCTTGACGCCGTAGCCCATCCGCTGACACGCGCTGATCGCCGCAGCTCCGGCGGCGAGCACCTTCGTACCGGAGTTGAGGTACTGCGTCCCGAACTTGACCCCGGCTCCATCGTGACCCGAATTCACCCGCGAAAAGCCGCCGGTCAGGGCCGATAGCGCGGCGGCCAGCGCGCCCGCGTCACCGGACAGCTTGTCCCCGACGGCCGACAACTCACCCGGGTTCACCTCCAGCGGCGCCACCGATCACCTCCCTTCGCGGCGTCAGCAACAGTATGGCGATTTGTGCAGGCAGGCCGTCCCCGCACGGACAAGCCGGAATGCGGACGCCGGTCGTGATGTTGCTCACTGAGCAGAACGCGGCGGCAAGACCGCTCGTCTGGCCAGGTCAACAGTTAGGCTTTATCCGTGGCCGCTAAAAAATGCGGAGCCCGATCGGTCGGCGCGGACGGCGTAGAACGCCGGCCGAACTGTGTGGCCGCCGTCCGCTCGCCGGCTCGCGACCTGCGGCAGCACTACGCCGCCAGCGCCGCTCGCCGGGCACGCATTCTCAATATCGCTGCCTGGATGTCGGTCGTGGTCAGCGCCAGCTTCATCGGCGTGCAGTTCTTCATGGGTTCGTGGCTGTGGGAAGTCCTCTGGATCAACATCGCCGCCATGGTGATTTTTGCGATCGTTCCGTTGCTGCACCGCTTCGGGGAACTGGTGGCGCCGCTGACGTTCATCTTCACGGCGTACACCACGGTCTTCGCCAGTTGCTGGGAAGTCGGCACCGGCTCGGGCGCCAAACTGTTCTTCCTGGTCGGTGCCTGCCTGGTGGTGCTCGTGCTGGGCATCGAGCACATCGTGCTGGCCGGCTTCCTGGCCGCGCTCGCCGCCGCTCTGGTCATCACCGCCGAGCTGGTGATACCCCGAGACACCGGCCTGCAGCCGCCCTGGGCGCAGACAACAGGCTTCGTCATCACCACGCTGTCGGCATGTGTCGTGGTGGTGGTGACCGTCTGGTTCGCCCTGCGTGACACCGCACGCGCCGAGGCGGCGATGGAAGACCAGTACGAACGCTCGGAAGCGCTCCTGGCCAACATGCTGCCCGCCAGCATCGCCGAACGCCTCAAGGAACCGGAGCGGCGCGTTATCGCCGACAAGTACGACGAAGCCTCGGTCCTTTTCGCCGACATCGTGGGCTTCACCGAACGCGCCAGCAGCACCCCGCCCGCCGAGCTGGTCAAATTTCTCGACCGCCTGTACAGCGCCTTCGACGAACTGGTGGACAAGCATGGCCTGGAGAAGATCAAGGTCAGCGGCGACTCCTACATGGTGGTCAGCGGCGTCCCCCGGCCCCGGCCGGACCACGTCCAAGCTCTGGCCGACTTCGCCCTCGACATGGCCGACGTCGCAGCCGCGCTGAAAGACCCGCACGGCCGCGCGGTGCCGCTGCGGGTCGGCCTGGCGACCGGACCCGTGGTGGCCGGCGTAGTCGGATCGCGCCGCTTCTTCTACGACGTCTGGGGTGACGCGGTCAACGTCGCATCCAGGATGGAGTCCACCGATTCGGTCGGCCAGATTCAGGTTCCCGACGAGGTCTATGAGCGCCTCAAGGACGATTTCGTACTACGCGAGCGCGGGCACATCGACGTCAAGGGCAAGGGTGTGATGCGCACCTGGTATCTGGTCGGCCGCAAGACGCCCGAGGAGACCGCCGACCTGCGGACCGAGGACGCCGAAGCCGCGCACGTCTGAGGTCAAAAGCCCCTACCCCGGAACCACCACATGCGCCACACTGGTGCTCATGGAAAACAGTTCCGCAACGTTGCCTCCTCCGAGTTTGCTGCCACATCTCTGGAAGACCACGCTGATTTCGGGCGTTTTGTCACTGGTCGTCGGCGTAGTGATCGTGGCGTGGCCAGGTATGTCCGTGCTGGTCGCCGCCATTGCGTTCGGCGTATACCTGCTGATCACCGGCGCCGCGCAAGTCGCCTTCGCCTTCGCGCTGCATGTGTCCGCGGGCAGCCGCATCCTGCTATTCATCAGCGGCGCAGCGTCACTGATTCTGGCCGTGCTGGCCTTCCGGCACTTCGGTAATGCCGTTCTGCTGCTTGCCATTTGGATCGGTGTCGGCTTCATTTTCCGCGGTGTCGCGACGACGGTCTCGGCCATCAGCGATCCGGCTCTGCCCGGTCGTGGCTGGCAGATTTTCATCGGCGTCATCAGCCTGCTTGCCGGAATCGTGGTAATGGCCTCACCGTTCGACTCGATCCTCACCCTGGCTCTGGTCGTCGGCGTCTGGTGCATCGTCATCGGCGTGTTCGAGATCGTGTCGGCATTCGGCATCCGCAAGGCGTCCCAGAACCTCAGGTAACCAGTCCCCCAATTCACAGACGTTAGCGATGGCCAACCACAACTACTACACTCTGTCGTAGATGCAGCCTGGGGAGTAAACAGATGAACGTCGTCGATATTTCGCGGTGGCAGTTCGGTATCACGACCGTCTACCACTTCCTTTTCGTGCCGCTGACCATCGGCCTGGCCCCGCTGCTCGCGATCATGCAGACCGCATGGGTGGCGACCGGCAACGTCGCCTGGTATCGCTTGACGAAGTTCTTCGGCAAGTTGTTCCTGATCAACTTCGCGATTGGGGTGGCAACCGGGATTGTGCAGGAATTCCAGTTCGGCATGAATTGGAGCGAGTACTCGCGGTTCGTCGGCGACGTCTTCGGCGCGCCGCTGGCCATGGAGGGCCTGCTCGCGTTCTTCTTCGAATCGACGTTCCTGGGCTTGTGGATCTTCGGCTGGAGCCGGTTGCCGCGCCTGGTGCATCTGGCCTGCATCTGGATCGTCGCGATCTCGGTGAACGTGTCCGCGTTCTTCATCATCTCGGCGAACTCGTTCATGCAGCACCCGGTGGGCGTGCACTACAACCCGCAGACCAAGCGCGCCGAGCTCAACAGCATCGTGGCGCTGCTGACCAACAACACCGGTCTAACCGCGTTCAGCCACACCGTCACCGGCGCGTTGCTGACGGCCGGTACGTTCGTCGCCGCCGTCAGTGCATGGTGGCTGGTCCGGTCACAGACCACCACCGTCGACCCGGGGACCCGGGCCATGTACCGGCCTGCCACCGCATTAGGCTGCTGGGTCGTCCTCGTGGCGACCGTCGGCCTGTTCTTCACCGGCGACCACCAGGGCAAGCTGATGTTTCAACAGCAGCCGATGAAGATGGCGTCCGCAGAGTCGTTGTGCGACACGCAAACTGATCCGGACTTCTCGATTCTGACGGTCGGCCGGCAGAACAACTGCGACTCCCTGACCCGGGTCATTGAGGTGCCTTACGTTCTGCCCTTCCTCGCCGAGGGCAAGACCGAGGGCGTCACGCTCCGGGGCGTGCGCGACATCCAACAGGACTATGTCCAGCGATTCGGGCCAAATGACTACCGGCCCAACCTCTTTGTCACCTACTGGTCGTTCCGCGCGATGATCGGGTTCCTGGCCATCCCGGTGTTGTTCGCCCTGCTGGCGCTGTGGCTCACCCGGGGTGGGCGGATCCCCAGCCAGCGGTGGTTCGCCCGGTTCGCGCTGCTCACCATCCCGACGCCGTTCCTGGCCAACATCGCCGGCTGGGTGTTCACCGAAATGGGCCGGCAACCATGGATTGTGGCGCCGAACCCCACCGGAGACCAGAGCGTGCACCTCACCGTCGCTGCCGGCGTCTCACACAACACCTTCGCCATGGTCGTCACCTCGCTGGCCACCTTCACTCTGGTTTACGCCGTCCTGGCGGTCATCTGGTTCTGGCTGCTTAAGCGCTACATCGTCGAAGGACCGCAGGAGCACGACGCCGAACCGGCCGCGCCGCCGCCCGAGGACCAGGACTCCGACCAAGAGCACGTGAAAACCCTGTCCTTCGCCTACTGACTGAGCCCGAAAGGAGCTGACACATGAACCTGCAACAGTTGTGGTTCGGCCTGATCGCGGCGCTGTTCCTCGGCTTTTTCGTCCTCGAAGGCTTCGACTTCGGCGTGGGCATGCTGATGGAGCCTTTTGCCCGGGTCAGCAAGGGTGACCGGGAAGCACACCGGCGCGCCGCCCTGAACACCATCGGCCCGGTGTGGGACGGCAACGAGGTCTGGCTGATCACCGGCGGCGCCGCGATGTTCGCGGCGTTTCCGGGTTGGTACGCCACCGTGTTCTCGACGCTGTACCTGCCGCTGCTGGCGATCCTGTTCGGCATGATCCTGCGGGTCGTGGCGATCGAGTGGCGTGGCAAAGTCGACGACACCAGGTGGCGCGGCTGGGCCGACTTCGGCATCGCCGTCGGATCATGGCTGCCCGCAATCCTGTGGGGCACGGCCTTCGCGATCCTGGTGCGCGGCTTGCCCGTGGACGCCGACGGTCAGGTCAACCTGTCGATCACCGATGTGCTCAACCCCTACACGCTGCTCGGTGGCGTGGCCACCGCCGCGTTGTTC
The DNA here is from genome assembly GCA_003987775.1 of Mycobacterium sp. GTDB lineage: Bacteria > Actinomycetota > Actinomycetes > Mycobacteriales > Mycobacteriaceae > Mycobacterium. The sequence continues at coordinate 106,968 of RXJD01000006.1, read as the reverse complement.
CTGTTCTACGGCGCGTTGTTCGTGGCGTTGAAGACGGCCGGCGACATCCGTGACGACGCACACCGATTCGCGCGCTGGTTCGCACTGCCGGCCACCGTTTTAGTTGCGGGTTTCGGGGTCTGGACGCAGCTGAGCTACGGCAAGGACTGGACCTGGGCCGTGCTGGGAGTCGCTGTTCTCGCGCAACTGGTGGCCGTGTTGCTGGCGTGGCGGCAGGCCTCCGACGGGTGGGCCTTCGTATGTGCCTTGCTGGTCGTGGCGAGCGTGGTGGTGCTGCTGTTCGGCGCGCTGTTCCCGAACCTGGTGCCGTCAACCCTCAACAGCCAGTGGAACGTCACGATCTACAACGCATCGTCGACGCCCTACACGCTCAAGATCATGACCTGGGTGGCCGCGATCATGACACCCTTGACGGTGGCCTATCAGGGATGGACGTATTGGGTTTTCCGGCAACGTATCTCGGCTGACGGCATCCCTCCGTCGATCGGCCTGACCAGGCGCCCGTCCTGAGCGACAGAGGCTCTCGGGCACCGCTGGACCCACGACTGTGGCGGGCATCGGGCGCGCTGCGTCGGTTTCTGGCCGCCGAGGTGGCCTGTGGGGTAATTATCAGCGGCTGCGCGATAGGGTCGGCGATCGTCCTGGGCAGCATCGTCGCCCGGGTGGCGATGGATCCGTCGGCACGTAACCTGCGCAGCTGGCTCGGACCGCTGTCAATCCTGGCCGCGTTCTGGTCTTTCCGCGCGATCACGCACTGGCTGCAGGCGCGGCTGGGGCAACGGGGGGCCAGTGCCGTGATCGCCGACCTGAGCGGTCAGGTGTTGACCGCAGTCACCGCACGTCAGCCCGGCGAACTGGCGGCCCAGCGTGACGACGCAGCGGTCGTGGTCACCCGGGGACTGGATGGTCTGCGCCCCTACTTCACCGGCTACCTGCCCAACCTGCTGCTGGCCGCGATCCTGACACCGGCCACCGTGGCCGTGATCGCCCTCTACGACCTGAAATCGACGCTGATCGTGGTGATCACGTTGCCCCTCATCCCGATCTTCATGGTGCTCATCGGATTGGCCACCGCGCAGCGATCGGCGTCCTCGCTGGCCGCCATGACCACGCTGCAATCACGCCTACTGGATCTGGTCGCCGGCATTCCGACGCTGCGTGCCCTGGGCCGCGCGTCAGGCCCCGAGCAGCGCATCGCCGAACTCAGTGCCGCCCATCACCGTTCGGCGATGGCCACCCTGAGAATCGCGTTTCTGTCGGCACTCGTGCTGGAATTGCTGGCCACCTTGGGTGTTGCCCTGGTCGCGGTCAGCATCGGCCTCCGCCTGGTTTTCGGTGAGACGAGCCTGACCGTCGGCCTCACCGTGCTTCTGCTGGCACCTGACGTCTACTGGCCGCTGCGACGCATCGGAGTGGAATACCATGCGGCCCAGGACGGCAGGGCAGCCGCGGACAAAGCTTTCGCGCTCATCGGCGAACAGGTGCCGGTCGGACCGAACCAGGGGTCGGTGGTCGCTCGCGGGGCACAGATCCGCGTCGAGAATATGAGCGTGGCCGGACGCGACGGTTACGCGCCGCGGCAGCTGAATGCGGTCATCGAACCGGGTGAGGTGACCGTGCTGACCGGACGCAACGGCGCCGGGAAAAGCACCACCCTTCAGGTGATCGCTGCCCTCACCACGCCGTCTTCGGGCCGGGTCACCGTGGCCGGAATCGACCTCGCCGAACTGGAACCCACGCGATGGTGGCCCCAGATCTCGTGGCTACCTCAACGCCCGGTGCTGATACCGGGCACCGTCCGGGCCAACCTCGAGCTGTTCAGCCCGCTGGTCAATCTCGAGGATGCTTGCCGTGCAGCCGGATTCGACGCGGTGCTGGCTGAATTGCCGGCTGGGCTGGATACCGTACTGGGCCGCGGCGGCGTCGGACTGTCGCTCGGGCAGCGGCAACGGCTGGGCCTGGCGCGGGCCCTGGGCTCACCGGCGCCGGTGCTGCTGCTCGACGAACCGACCGCACACCTGGACGCCGACACCGAACAACGGGTGCTGGCCGCCGTCGTTGCGCGCGCCCGCGCCGGCGCGACGGTGGTGGTGGTCGGGCACCGTGGCCCGGTGGTCGCGATCGGCGACCGGGTCGTGGACGTGACCGCCGGGCGTGAGGTGCGCTATGCGCCGGTCTGATTCTGCAGAGGGTCGCCGCCAGAACCTACTGAGCATCGCAGATCTGTTGCGGCCCCGCCTCCCCCGCCTCCTGGCCGCCATCGCACTGGGCGTGCTGGCGCTGGGCAGCGCGCTTGCGCTGGCCGGGGTGTCGGCATGGCTGATCACGCGCGCCTCGCAGATGCCGCCCGTTCTCGACCTGTCCATCGCAGTGGTCGCCGTCCGTACCTTCGCCATCTCCCGTGGCGTGCTGCGCTACTGCGAACGACTGGTCACCCACGACGTCGCCTTGAGGGCTGCGGGCACGGCCCGCGAACAGATCTATCACCGTCTCGCTAAGGGTCCGGCGGCGACGGCCGTCCGGCTGCACAGCGGAGAGTTGGTCGCGCGAGTCGGATCCGACGTCGACACGCTTGCCGATGTGCTGGTGCGGGCCCTGGTGCCTATCGGTGTCGCGGCGGTGCTGTCGGTGGCGGCCGTGGCGGTCGTCGGGATCATCTCGTTGCCGGCAGCGGTGGTCTTGGCGCTATGTCTGGTCTTGGCCGGTGTGGTGGCACCCCGGCTGGCGGGACGCGCCGCCGCCACGCAGGAAGCGATTGCCCGTCAACATCATTCGCAGCGCGATACCGCGGCCATGCTCGCCCTCGACCATGCGCCCGAACTCCGCGTCGCGGGTGCACTGCCGAATGTCATCGCCGAATCACAACGGCAACAACGGGCTTGGGGCGCAGCGTTGGATGCCGCCGCCAAACCGGCCGCCTTCGCCGAGGCCGTACCGACCGCCGCCATCGGGGTCAGCGTGATCGGCGCGGTGGTGGCCGCACTGGGCATGGCACCCACCACGGCCCCGACGACGCTGGCCGTCTTGATGTTGTTGCCGCTGTCGGCCTTCGAAGCCACCAGCGTCCTGCCGGCCGCCGCGATCCAATTGACGCGGTCACGAATTGCGGCACGTCGCCTGCTGGAGCTGGCGCCGCCGGTCGCCGAACCCGACATGGAAAAAGTATCCCCAGCCAGGCCGCTGGGACGGCTGTGCGCGCGGATGACGGCGGGCCACGAGGCAACACGCACCCTCGACGCCACGATCGATCTGCCGCCGGGTGCGAGGCTGGCCGTGACTGGTCCCAGCGGCTCAGGCAAGACGACCCTGCTGATGACACTGGCCGGGCTCATCCCGCCGGTGCAGGGACAGGTGACCCTGGACGGAATCGACCTGCAGCGCATCCGGGAGGACGAGTTGCGGCGCGCAGTCAGCTTCTTCGCCGAAGATGCGCATCTGTTCGCGACCACCGTCCGGGACAACCTGCTGGTGGCCCGCGGCGACTGCGATGACGAAGAGCTGACGAAGGCCCTGACGGCGGTCGGCCTGGGTGACTGGCTGTCCGGACTACCGGAGGGTCTGTCCACCGTGTTGACTGCGGGCGCGCAGGCGGTGTCGGCCGGTCAGCGCCGGCGGCTGTTGCTGGCCCGCGCGCTACTCTCCCCCGCGTCCATCGTGCTGCTCGACGAACCCACCGAACACCTCGATGCGGCGGATGCTGACCGGATCCTGCACGAGTTGCTCGACCCTGGCCGCGATCTGATACCCGCCACCAGAACCGTGGTGGTGGCGACTCATCACCTGCCCGGTGATCTCGATTGCGCGGTCACAGCTGTCGCCGGCGCGGCATGAATTCCAGCGAAAGCAACACGAAGGCCAACGGCACGATCTGCGTCAACGACACCAGCGCATAGCGCCGGGCGTCCTCGGCGTGGAACTTGTGCAGGTACCGGGCAAGTGACTCAAGAGCGATCAACGGGTCCAGCACATGGATCAGGACGTAGCAGCACCGCTTGAACCAGCCTTGCCTGTCGTCACCGAACAGCTCCGGAAAAGCCGCAAAGGCCAGCGACACTCGTTGGGCTCCTTGCTCTTTAGCGGCGTTGATCATATCGACGCTGAGCCGCTCGTCGATTCCGTTCGGCGACCCGCGACGCCGCCACGGCACGTCCAGGGTGACATCGGCGCCGGCGCCGGCGGTCGCGTATCGGTGGAAGCCCTGCACGATTCCGTCGGCGTCCCTGGCGATGATCAACTTCGTCCCGGGATAGCGACCCTCCAGCACCCCGTCGAGATTCATGCAGAAGCCGCGGTCGGTATGGGCGCCTTTGGCCGAAGCCAGCAGCACCGCCGTCAGCTCGGCACGCAGCTGCGCATCGAGGTCCCGCTCGGCCACGATCTCGGTGGTGATGCCGGCATTGTGCGTCCGGTTCACCGCCTGCCGCAAGTTGCGGAACCTGCGGCCCACGAGCTCGAAACTGGTGGCGTCGACGACCACGTCCCGGCCAATCGGTATGGGGCGCAACGACTGTCCGACCGCTGAGGGGGTCCACAGCGCGAGCCGGCGCTCGCTGCATCCCAATACCACCATCCGCCAGCCCCGGGAATGACACACGGCGGCGAAATCGGCGACCAGAGCCGGGAATCGCTTTTCATCACCGATCGGGTCCCCGCTGACCACCGCGAACCCGAACCTGGTCCGGTATGCGAGCGCCGCGGTGGCGTCGTCGTTGAAGTGATAGCACTTGCCGGTCTGCATCACGAAGGGCGCCAACGGGTCCTGTTGGGTGGCATCGACCAATGCCCACACCCGGGGCAGGTCCTCCGGCCGGGCACGTGCGGGCATCGGCCACATCAGTGCCAGCCCCGAACCGGCAATCAGCAGTTGGCCCAGCAGGTTCATCGCCAGCACGTGGGCGCCCAGGCCGATCACAAGCAGCGATCCGGCGGACATCGCGTGCACCGCCGTCACCGGACGTCCCAGGTAAATGCCGCGTGCGATCAACGCCACCGCGGCCAGCATGGTCAGCGACCACACCAGACCTCCGCCGTCCTGCCAGTCCTCGTGCCGACGGTCGCGGGCGAATATCGCGATCAGCCAGCAGGCCGCGACGAGCACCCCCAGCGCGCCGACACAGCGGGCTGCAAGGGAATCGACCTGAACCACAACGCGTTCGTGCCGGTGGATGCGGGGCACCAGACCAATTGATGGTTGTTTCATTCGCACCTCCCGACTCTCGAGCTGCGCTTACCAAAAACGTTACGCCTGATCACGTCGGGTTTAGTATCGGAGCGTGCCAGCAAAACGTTTCGCCGCAGGCGTCGCGGTGATCGCGGCGGCAACCGTCATGACTGCCATGTGGCCTGCGGACGTGATCACAACCCGGGTCCAGCCCGTCGCCTTCGGGGCGCCGCTGCCGCTCGACCCGGCAACCGGATTGCCCACTGCCGGACAGTTATTCGACCTTCTCAACGCCCTGCAGGACCCGAACGTCCCGTTTTCCGACAAGAGCCATCTCGTCGAGGGTGGCATCAGCCCCATGGAGGCTCACCTGGCCGACGCCCGGCTCAAACAAGCTGTCGCGCATGGCGAGTTGCCGCTGAAGGCCACGGTGAGCAACATCCAGCCCGCCGGCGCCGACACGGTTTCGGCTGACGTCACGATCTCGGGCCCCAAGCTGAACCCGGTTACACAGAATCTGACGTTCGTCGACCAGGGTGGCTGGAAGATCTCTCGCGCGTCTGCGGTGACGCTGCTGGAGGAAACGGGCGCCGTCAGAAGCTAATCGGGTGCGATCGGCAGGCGCGGGCACACCGTGCGGTAGCCGATGTCCGGCGATACCCAGTCCCGCCAATGCCGGTGACTCATGTTGGCAGTTATCTTGTCGCACAACAACTCTGACCATGCGGTGGGCCCCGGCCATACCCGCAGCGTCTGGTCCTGGCTGCCGGACGCCAACTCGCGGCTGTCCGGACTGAACGCCACACTGGTCACCACCCCGGTGTGACCGGTCAGTGGCGCACCAACCGCCGCGCCGGTGCCCGCGTCCCACAAGCGAACGGTGCGGTCGGCGCTGGCCGAGACGATGTGCCGCCCGTCGGAGCTGTAGGCCACCGCACGCACCACCTCGGTGTGACCCGTCAGCGGCGCACCGATCGAAGCGCCGGTGACCGCGTCCCACCGTCGCAGCGTCTTGTCCCAACTTGCGCTCACGATGCGTGTCCCGTCCGGGCTGAACGCCACGCCACGCACGGGTGCGGTATGCCCGGTCAGTGGTGACCCGACGGGTGCCCGGGTGACGGCGTCCCACAGGCGCAGCGTCTTGTCCCAGCTCGCGGAGACGATCCGCCGCCCGTCCGGACTGAACGCGACAGCTTCCACAAAGCCGCTGTGACCGGTCAGTGGCGCACCGACCGGGGCGCCGGTGGCGACGTCCCACAACCGCAGTGTCTTGTCGGTGCTGCCGGATGCAATACGTCGGCCGTCTGGGCTGAAGGCCACGCTGGTCACGGCGCTGGTGTGCCCGGTCAGCGGGGCGCCGATTGCCGCCCCGGTGGCCGCGTCCCACTGTCGCAGCGTGCTGTCGTCTCCGCCGGATGCGATGCGCGTGCCGTCCGGGCTGAACGCCACGCTGTTCACCTTGTTCGTGTGCCCGACGAGCGGGGCGCCGATCGGCGCGCCGCTGCCCGCATCCCACAACCGCAGCGTCCCGTCGGTACTGCCGGAGGCGATGCGCCGGCCGTCCGGACTGAACGCCACACTCTCGACGCCGTTGCTGTGCCCGGTAAGCGCGAGACCGAGCGGCGCGTCGACGACGGCGTCCCACCACCGCACGGTGTCGTCGGTGCTGCCCGAGACGATGCGCCGTCCGTCGGGGCTGAATTCGACGTCGAACACCGGGTTACTGTGCCCGGTCAGCGGCGCACCCAGCGCGGCCCCGGTGGCGGAGTCCCACAACCGCACGGTGTCATCGGCACTGGCTGAGGCGAGACGTCGCCCGTCCGGGCTGAACGCCACGCTCAACACCTGATCGGTGTGCCCGACCAGCGGCGCGCCCACCGGGGCGCCGGTGCCGACGTCCCATAACCGCACGGTGCCGTCCCAGCTCGCCGACGCGAGGCGGCGGCCGTCGGCGCCGAACGCGACGTCGACGACGTCGTCGGTGTGGCCGGCCAATATCGGTGCCGCCTCAGCACCGGTGTCGGCGTCCCAGAGTCGTGCCGTGTTGTCAGCGCTTCCCGAGGCGACTCGGCGCCCGTCCGGGCTGAACGCCACAGAAGTGACCTGGTCGGCGTGCCCGCGCAGCGGTCCGCCGATCGGCGCGCCGGTGCCGGCATCCCAGAGCCGGACGGTCTTGTCCCAGCTGCCGGACACGATGCGCCGGCCGTCCGGGCTGACGGCAACTCCCGACACGGCATCGGTATGCCCGGTCATCGGCGCACCGATCGCCGCTCCGGTCGCGGCATCCCAGATCCGCACGGTGTCGTCGCGTCCGCCCGAGACGATCCGGGTTCCGTCGGGAGTGAAGGCGACACTCGACACGGCTTCGGTATGCCCGATCAGGGGCGCTCCGATCGGCGCACCGCTGCCGGCGTCCCACAAGCGCAGCGCGTTGTCGCTGGCCGAGACGATGCGCCGGCCGTCCGGGCTGAGCGCCATCACCCCGGACGATGGAGCCAGCGGAAAAATCTTGAGGGTGCTGCGCCGCGCGACCAGTGTGTCCAGCAGGGCACCGAGTTCGGTGGCGGGCGCGATCACCGGGGCGGCGAGAATCTGCTGGATCGCCCGCACGTCGCCGCCGGGCGCGATACCGGCCAGCATCGTCTGCGCCTGCGAGGTCAACTTCAGCGCCACCGCCTGGTCGCGTTGCCGTAACGCCTGCTGGCGCTGGTGAACCGCTTCGCGCTGCTGGACGACCGCGAATACCGCTGCGACCACGGCCACCACTGTCAGCACGGCCATCCCGGCGATTGCAGCGGCCCGCAGGCGCCGAAACCGTTGTCGCTCGCGCAGGTCGTCGCTGGCCAGTTGATCTTTGGGCACGCCGTGGATCGGCGCCGCGAGGGCGGTGATCTTCTCCCGCAGCGTTCCGGCGTGCGGATTCCAGGGAGCGTTGTCGCTGACGTCGATGAAGAACGGCTCGGCGGGCAACACACCCGGCTCGGTCAGCACCGGCAGCGCGGCGTTCGACACCTCAGGGTCGAAACGTTGATGCTCGGCATCCCAGTGCAGCCGGCCACCGGCGAGCACCAACAGCAGCCGCTCCCGGCCGCCCCGCTCCAGCCAGTAGCTGACTTCCCGGTTCACCCAATAGGATTCGGCCGCTTTTGGCGATAGCACCGCCACCAGGAATCGGGACCGGTCCAGCGCGTCGGTGATCTTGCCCCACAGATCCGGACTGACCGTGAGATCCGTATCGTCGCGGAACACCCGCAGAGCGCGAAGCTGGCCCAGCCGCCGCCCGATGCGGTGCATGCCCTGCTGGATGCCGGCGGCGGCGGCGCGGTCGGGGCGGGTGTAGGACAGGAACGCGTCGTAGTCGCGGGTGCGCGATGTGGCGGCCGCAGGCACGGCTATCTGCTCGGTGCGGGAAAGTACTTCAACACGCCCTCCTGCACGACGGTGGCGACGGCCAGCCCGGAGCGATCGAAAAAGTGGCCAGTACCCAGACCGCGGGAGTCGGCGGCGACCGGCGACGACGTCGAGTACAACACCCAGTCGTCGAAATCGACCTGGCGGTGAAACCACACCGAGTGATTCGCCGAGGCCGCGAAGATGCGGTCGTATCCCCAGGACAGGCCGTGCCGGGTGATCACCGAGTCCAGCACGGTGGTGTCCGACGAGTACAGCATGGTCGCGGTGTGCAGTACCGGATCGTCGGGCAGACGGCCCGATGCTTTGAGCCAAACCCGGTTGTAGGCAAGGCTTTCGCCCTTGTCCCGCATCACCCAGGACGGGTCGTTCGTGTAGCGCCAGTCGACCGGCTGTAGCGCGTTGACGAAATGCGGCAGCGTCTTCTCATAGCCACGCAGGAGTTCGCTCAGCGGCGGCACCGATTCCGGCTCGGCGACCTGCGGCGGTTCGAGGCTGTGCTCCAGGCCGCGGCCCCCCGCCATGTAGGAGATCATCGCCGTCGACAGCAACGTACCGTCCTGGACGGCGTCCACGCGCCGGTTGGCGAAGCGCCGTTCGTCGCGTAGCCGCACGACGTGGAATTCGATGTCCTTGTGGGTGTCGCCACCGTTGATGAAATGCACCGACAGCGCACTGGGCGGCAGGTTTCCGCGGATCAGCGTGCGGGTGCTCGCCACGAACGACTGCGCCACCAGCTGACCGCCGAACGTGCGCATCGGGTTCTTGGTGGGATGAGATCCGACGAAGCGGTCGTCGGCGACACAGTCGAGATCCAGTACCGCCAGCAATTCGTCGAAGTCGGACACGCTGCTAGACGTCGTCCTCACCGATGCGGTGCACGTGGATCAGGTTGGTCGAGCCGACCGTGCCGGGAGGCGCGCCCGCGACGATGACCACGAGATCCCCGCGCTTGTAGCGGCCCAGTTCGAGCAGCGACTTGTCCACCTCGCGGATCATGCCGTCGGTGGACTTCATGTGCGGGACGATGAAGGTCTCGGTGCCCCATGTCATGGCCAGCTGGCTGCGCACCTCGGGCAGGTCGGTGAACGCCAGCAACGGAAGTGGGGTGTGCAGGCGGGCGAGTCGCCGGACGGTGTCTCCGGACTGGGTGAAGGCCACCAGGGCCTTGGCGTCCAGCCGCTCGCCGATGTCACGCGCGGCATAGGAGATCACTCCCCGCTTGGTGCGCGGTACGTGCGTCAGTGGCGGCGCGGCCGTCGAATTCTCCTCGACCGCACACACGATGCGTGACATGGTCTTGACCGCCAGAAGCGGGTACTTGCCGACGGAGGTTTCGCCGGACAACATCAGCGCGTCGGCGCCGTCGAGCACCGCGTTGGCGACGTCGGAAGCCTCGGCCCGGGTGGGCCGGGAATTCTCGATCATCGAGTCGAGCATCTGGGTGGCCACGATGACGGGCTTGGCGTTCTCGCGAGCCATCTGGATGGCCCGCTTTTGCACCAGCGGCACTTCCTCCAGTGGCAGCTCGACGCCGAGGTCACCGCGCGCCACCATCACCGCGTCGAACGCCAGCACGATGGCCTCGAGATTGTCGATGGCTTCGGGCTTCTCCAGCTTGGCGATCACCGGTACCCGCCGCCCGACGCGGTCCATCACTTCGTGGACCAGTTCGACGTCGGAGGGTGAGCGCACGAACGACAGGGCCACCATGTCGACGCCCAACTCGAGCGCGAACGTCAGATCCTGGATGTCCTTTTCGGACAGCGCCGGGGCGGACACGTTCATCCCCGGCAGCGAGATTCCCTTGTTGTTGCTGACCGGTCCGCCCTCGACGACCTTGCACACCACGTCGTCACCCTCGACGCGGTCAACGACGAGTCCGACCTTGCCGTCGTCGACCAGCACCCGGTCACCAGCTGTCGCATCTTGCGCCAGCCGCTTGTAGGTGGTGGAAACCCGGTCATGGCTTCCTTCGCAGTCGGCGACGGTGATGCGCACCGTCTCACCGTCGGCCCAGTAGGTGGGCCCGTCAGCGAAACGTCCGAGCCTGAGTTTGGGGCCTTGCAGATCACAGAGGATGCCGACGGCCCGGCCGGTGGCGTTGGACGCGCGGCGGACGCGGTTGTAAGCGGCTTCGTGATCCGCGTAATCGCCGTGGCTGAAGTTCATTCGGGCGACGTCCATTCCGGCTTCAACCAGTTCACGGACTAAGTCGTCGGTGGGGGTGGCCGGCCCGAGGGTGCAGACGATCTTTCCGCGTCTAGTCACGACGACAAAGCATAGTCGCGCCGGCTGGCATCACGGCGACTGGAAGGTACGGCGCGCGTCGCGGTCATGGGTGCCGAGCGTGAATCTGGTTTCACGTTCGGCGCCGAACGTGAAACCAGCGTCACGTTCGCGGTGGTCGAAACGAAGGGCGCGTTGTGCGCCAATCAGCCGCTCAGGACGGTCGGCATCAGCGGGAAACCGGGCAGATTGCGCACTACCGTCCACGCCGTGGCGGCGACGACCAGCGTGACCACGGTCGGAATCGGCAACCAGGATCGGCCGCTGAACCGGCGCAGCAGAATCCAGGCCGCCAGCAGAGGCAGCAGGACGAGCAGGAACACGTTGTCGTAGACGCTGGCCATCAGGTGACCGTGGAGCAGGTCGTGGGTCATCCGGAGGCCACCGCAGGCCGGACAATTCCAACCGGTGAGAAATTTGAACGGACACTGCGGATAAACCGAATCCGGGTTGTGCGGATCGGCGAGCCCCACGTATGCCAGCGCACCGGCCAACAGGACAGCAGATCCTGCGGCGATGATCTTCGGCGCTGCCGGGGCCCGGTGCTCAGGTTCCATCGCGCAACGGCCGACCCTGAGGGTCGGTGACTTTGTCGGTCAGGATCAGCACTGCGTCGACGATGCCCCATATCCAGGCGCCGAGCCCGCAGGTCACCCAGCCGACCACCAGTTGTGCGATACCCAGCCCCACGTACCCCGCATAGATCCGCCCGATTCCGACAAGACCGAACAGCCCACAGAGCTGCAGCAGGCCCGCGACGGTCTTCGACTTGTCCGAATACGGTTGCCCGGTCACGGGATGCCGGCCGTACGGCGCCGACGGGTCGTATCCGGCCCCGTATTGCGGATACGACGGGTAGGGCGGAGGAAAGGGCGGCGGCGGACATCCCGGGTCCTGCGGCCCAGAGCCCGGCTCGCTCGCGCCGGCCCACGGCTGGTCAGTCACGGTTTCAGCATGCCAGATGCCGCGGGCCATCGCTGCGTGCTCACTTCAGCCACCCGGGCAACGACCAATCAGCTGCTCACCCGCCACGATGTTGAAGTCGTTGCAGCGCAATGAATTAGACGTGCGGGCGTCAGGACCGCTGCCGTCTCAGCCGCAATCGCCAGCGCTGCCGGGCTGCGCCGTCGGGTAGCGGAGTCTCCGGCGATGACTCGTCGCCCTCGGATTCGTCCGCGCCTTCCTCGACCGCCTCAGCGGGTGCGGCCTCGGACTCGACGGCGCCGGGCGCGACGACCTCCGGCTCGGTCGAGTCGGGTTCGTCGGACTGTTCCTGGTCGGCAGGCTCGTCGGGCTCTTCGATCTCGTCAGGCTTTTCGGCCTCGGCGGGCTTTTCCGCCTCATCAGGCTCTTCAAGTGCGTCGCCTTCAGCGACTTCAGCCTCAGTCGCCGCGGCCGATTCCTCGGCCTCATCGACGTCCTCGGACGCCGCCGGGCCGGCACCGAGCAATGGGTGGCCACCGGACTTGGCGACGGGCACCTCACCGGACGGTTCAGCGTCAACCGGCTCTGCTTCAGCCGGTTCCGCCGGCGTTGCCCCCGCGCTTTCGGACTCAGCGTCCGACTGCTCGGACTCATCGATCACCGCTTCGGCCGTGTCCTGCGGTACGGCTGCAGGCTCGTCCCGCTCGACCTCGTCCGCCTCGGCCCCGACGGCTCCTGCCGCCTCATGACCGGCGGGCTCAGCGTCCGCCGGCTCTTCAGCCTCGGCGGCGTCGGTCTCCCCGACCTCACCCACGGCCTCGGCTTCCTCCGCCACGACAGCGTCAGCATGCTCTGGTGCCTCAGCCTGCGCCTCGGCAACCTCCGACTCCTCGTCGGCCTCGACGCTTTCGGCCTCAACAACCTCGTCGGCGCCCTCCGGCTCGCCCGCTACTTCCGCGGCCTCGACAGCCTCATCGGACTCGGCGGTAGCCTCTTCGACGCCCTCTTCGGCGTCCTCATCAATCGCGCCTTCTGCCACCTCAGCCTGCGCCTCGGCAACCTCCGACTCCTCGCCCGCATCGGCACTTTCCGCCTCGGCCACCTCGGGCTCGTCGGCGCTCCCGGACTCGCCCGCTACCTCTGGGGCCTCGACAGCCTCATCGATCTCGGCAAAATCCCCTTCGACGCCCTCGTCGCCGTCCTCGACGACCGCGCCCTCTGCCACCTCAGCCTCCGCCTCGGCAACCTCCGTCTCCTCGCCACCCTCGGACGTCTCACCGTCGGCAGCCGCTACATCCGGACCATCGGCTCCGCCGACGCCGCCTGCCGCCGCCCCCGCGGCAGATGCCGCACCGACCGCGGCCAATTCCTGGTCGGGCTCTGCGACTTCCTCGGGCTCTGCGACTTCCTCGGCCTCTTCGGCCCCGCGGCCGCGGAGCAGCGCCGGATCCTCCCGGCCCTTCGGCGCCAGGATGATGTAGACGACCGCGCCGATGAAGACGAACGTCGACGTGAACGTGTTGATCCGAATCCCGGCGATGTGTGTCGCGGTGTCGTCGCGAAGCAGCTCGACACCGAATCGCCCGACGCAGTACAGCGCGACATACGAGGCGAACAGACGCCCATGCCCAAGGGTGAAACGCCGGTCCAGCAACAGCAGAATGCCGAAAACCAGCAGGTTCCACAGCAATTCGTAGAGGAACGTGGGCTGTACGACGAGTGCCACCTGGCCCGTCGACACGCCGTCGAGCGAGTGGACGTCGACATACCCGGCAGGGTCGCGCCGATAGAAGATCTCCAGCCCCCACGGCATCGTTGTTTCGCGCCCGTAGAGCTCCTGATTGAAATAGTTCCCGAGCCGTCCGATGGCCTGCGCCAACACAACTCCCGGAGCCACCGCGTCGACGAAGGCGGGCAACGGAACCCCATGCCGCCGGCAGCCGATCCACGCACCGACGACACCGAGCGCCACCGCACCCCAGATGCCCAGGCCGCCGTCCCAGATCCGAAGCGCCGCAGCCAGACCGGCACCACCGGGGCCCCAATATGTCTGCCAGTCGGTGGCCAGGTGATAGAGACGGCCACCGACCAATCCGAACGGCACCATCCACAGCGCAATGTCGTAGACCACGCCCCGCTGACCGCCGCGGGCCGCCCAGCGCCGGTCCCCGATCAGCAGGGCCACCAATATGCCGGTGATGATGAAGAACGCGTAAGCACGAATGGGCAGCGGCCCCAGATGCCAGACGCCGCGCGGCGGACTGGGTATGTAGGCGAGGTAGCTGATTGTCATGCCGAATCCCTCTGGCGTACGCCGGCGGCGAGCTCCTCGGTGAGCGCCCGCAGGGCGGGCAATCCCTCACCCAGCGCCGAAACCAGGGCCGATCCGACGATCACCCCGTCGGCGTAGCTGCCGATCTGCGCCGCCTGCGCTCCCGACCGCACGCCCAGGCCGACGCCGACCGGTATGTCAGCCACCGCCTTGACCCTTCTGACAAGTTCGGGCGCGGCCGACGAAACCGCATCACGCGCGCCCGTCACACCCATCGTCGAAGCCGCGTAGACGAATCCGCGCGAGGCCTCGACAGTGGTCACCAACCGTTCCGGCGTCGACGACGGCGCAACCAGGAAGATGCGATCCAATCCGTGCTCGTCCGACGCCGCAATCCACTGCGTCGCCTCGTCGGGAATGAGGTCGGGCGTGATCAGGCCCTTACCTCCCGCCGCGGCGAGATCGCGGGCGAACGCCTCGATCCCATACCGCAACACCGGATTCCAGTAGGTCATCACCACGGCATGGCCACCGGCGGCGCTGATCTCCTCGACTGCGGCCAGTGTGTCGCGTACCCGGACTCCCCCGCTCAACGCCTGCCCGGTCGCCCGCTGAATAGTGGGGCCGTCCATCCCCGGATCGGAGTACGGCACACCCACTTCGATGATGTCGCAACCGGATTCGACCAGCGCGGTCATGGCCTGCAGCGATGTCGGCACGTCCGGGTAGCCGGTGGGCAGATAACCGATCAACGCGGCCCGACCGTCGGCGCGGCACGTATCGAACAGCGGGCCCAGCTTGCTGGCCGCACCCTGTTGTACTGTCACGACTCGTCCATCAGCCCGAACCACTTTGCAGCGGTCTCCACGTCCTTGTCGCCGCGGCCCGAGAGGTTCACCACAATGACCGCGCCCCTTCCCAATTCGGCACCCAATTTGAGGGCGCC
Source organism: Mycobacterium sp. (assembly GCA_003987775.1). Lineage (GTDB taxonomy): Bacteria > Actinomycetota > Actinomycetes > Mycobacteriales > Mycobacteriaceae > Mycobacterium. The sequence goes on along the minus strand of RXJD01000006.1, from coordinate 91,965 downwards.
GGCCACCGCGTGCGCGGATTCGATCGCCGGGATGATGCCCTCCGTGCGGGACAGCAGTCCGAACGCATCCATCGCCTCGGTGTCGGTGATGGGCTCGTACTGAACGCGGCCCGCCTCCTTGAGCCAGGCGTGTTCGGGACCTACGCCGGGATAGTCCAAACCTGCTGAGATGGAATGCGATTCGATGGTCTGCCCGTCCGCGTCCTGCAGCAGGTAGGAGAACGAACCCTGGAAAGCGCCGGGCGAGCCGCCAGTGAACGTCGCCGCATGCCGACCGGTCTCGACGCCATCGCCGGCGGCCTCGTAACCCACCAACCGCACACCGGGATCGTCGAGGAAGGCGTGGAAGATACCGATCGCGTTGGAACCGCCACCGACACAGGCGACCACCGCGTCGGGCAACCTGCCCGCCTGCTGCTGGATCTGTACCCGTGCCTCCATGCCGATGATGCGCTGGAAGTCACGCACCATCGTCGGGAAGGGATGCGGTCCGGCGGCCGTGCCGAAGCAGTAGTAGGTGTTGTCGGCGTTGGTGACCCAGTCCCGAAATGCCTCGTTGATGGCGTCTTTCAGGGTTCGCGAACCGGTTTCCACCGAAACGACCTGCGCGCCCAGCAGGCGCATGCGGGCCACGTTCAATGCCTGGCGTGCAGTGTCGACCGCACCCATGTAGATGATGCAGTCCAGGCCCATCAGGGCGCAGGCGGTGGCGGTGGCGACGCCGTGCTGGCCGGCGCCCGTCTCGGCGATGACTCGCGTCTTGCCCATCCGGCGAGCCAGCAACGCCTGACCCAGCACGTTGTTGATCTTGTGAGAACCTGTGTGGTTCAAGTCTTCTCGCTTGAGAAAGATCCGTGCCGACCCGGCGTGCTCGCCCAATCTGGTCGTCTCGTACAGCGGCGACGGACGCCCGGCGTAGTGCGTCTGCAACTTGTCCAGGGTGTCCAGGAAATCCTGGTTGACGCGTTCCTTCTCGTAGGCGACGGTGACTTCCTCGATGACGGCCATCAGCGCCTCAGGCACGTAACGTCCGCCGTACACACCGAAATGACCGCCCGCGTCGGGGTCGTAGTGGGTGCGTTCGACGATGGCGGCGCTGGTGCGCGGAATATCCGGATTCGACAGGTCGGCCATCACAAAGACTCAGAACGTGCGCGGTACATCAACGGCTAGCGAGCCGGTTTCGGACAGGACGGATGGGTTCCGGCGGTGACCAGGTCGGCGACCGCCGCACGGGGGTCTCCGCTCTTCACCAGGCCTTCGCCGACGAGCACGGCGTCGGCGCCCGCGCCGGCGTACGCCAGCAGGTCACCGGTGTGCCGTACACCGGATTCGGCGATCCTGATCACCTTGCTGGGCAGCCCGGGAGCGATCCGCGCGAAGCAGTCGCGGTCGACCTCCAGCGTGGTGAGATCGCGGGCGTTGACCCCGATCACGTTGGCGCCCGCCTTCAATGCCCGGTCGGCTTCCTCTTCGGTGTGAACCTCGACGAGCGCCGTCATGCCGAGCGACTCGGTGCGGTCAAGCATCGAGACCAGCGCCGACTGGTCCAGCGCGGCGACGATGAGCAACAACATGTCGGCGCCGTGCGCACGGGCCTCGTGGATCTGGTAGGGCTGCACCACAAAGTCTTTGCGCAACACCGGAATCGACACCGCGGCACGCACCGCGTCGAGGTCGTCGAGCGAACCGTGAAAACGCCGTTCCTCGGTCAGCACGCTGATGATCCGAGCGCCGCCGTCCTCATAGGCACGGGCCAGCTTCGCCGGGTCCGCGATGGTCGCCAGCGGACCCTTGGACGGGCTGGCGCGCTTGACCTCGGCGATGACGCCGATACCGGGCTCGCGCAGCGCGGCCATCACGTCTCGTGGCGGCGGGGCGGCTGCGGCGGCGGCCTTGATTTCAGAAAGACTCACGCGGGCTTCGCGCGCGGCAACATCGGCCCGGACTCCCTCAAGAATGGAGTCAAGCACGTTGGCCGGACTCATACCTGCGGTTCCTTCCTCCTGTAACCCACTGTGACTCTGGATCACCCCACGCTCGCCAACCGATTTCGACGGCGTGCAAGAAGGGTAGCGACTGTCACGATGGGGTCCGTCACCGCCCCTCGGTGTCCGGGTCGCGCGGCCGATCGGTAAGGTCGCGGCCCTCGTCGAGAGCGTCCCAAATCATGCGTTCGGACAGCTGCGACTGCCCGTCCCGCTCCTGCGAGGGTTCCTCCGTCGGTGTCCCCTCGATATCCCGCGCGGCCGATCGACGCGCCCCGGGTGCCAGGTACTTCGTGCTGGTCGACCGGGTGGACCCGGCAACCGACGCCGAGCGCATCAGCAGCGCCGCGGCGATCAGGGTGCACGTCGCGGCCGCCACCGTCGCCACCGCTCCGGTGTACTGGCGGGCACTGCCCACCAGGGTCGCAACAGGAACGTGCGCCAGATCGGCACCGCGCGCCGCGACATCCGGCAGGGCCCACAGGCTGAAGCCGAGATAGCCGATCGCGAAACTCGCAACCGCCAGCAGCGCCGCCAGCGCACGCAGCTGCCAGCCGCGCACCGCCAACGCCGCGACCGCGGCGGCCAGGTTCACGATCGCCAGGGGCAGCAGCGCGGTCGACCAGGAGGCACCCGACAGCGCGATCTCCTTGGGCGGCCCCAGCCCGTCGAACGATCGGATGACGACCCAGGTGAACCGCGAGGCCCCCCATAGCGCACCGGCCGCCACCACCAGCAACACCTGGGCGACGCCGATGATCAGCCGGCCGCGGCGAGCCGTGTCAGCCACCGGGCATACCGGGCACGGTCAGCGTCTCGGCCGCGGCGATCGCATTGAGCACCGCCCGCGCCTTGTTTCGTGACTCGTTGTACTCGTAGGGCCCGTTGGAGTCGGCCACCACGCCTCCCCCGGCCTGCACGTACGCAATGCCGTCGCGCATCAACGCGGTACGGATGGCGATCGCGAAGTCGGCGTTACCGGCGAAGTCGAGGTAGCCCACCACGCCGCCGTACAGGCCGCGGCGGGTCTTCTCGACCTCCTCGATCAGTTCCATCGCCCGCACCTTCGGAGCACCGGACAGGGTCCCGGCCGGAAAACAGGCCGTCACCGCGTCCAGGGCAGTCCTACCCTCCGCCAACACCCCCGTCACGGTGGACACCAGGTGCATCACATGGCTGTAGCGCTCGATGTGGCTGTAGTCCTCCACACGGACGGTGCCCGGCGTGCACACCCGGCCCAGGTCGTTGCGGCCCAGGTCCACCAGCATCAGGTGCTCGGCGAGCTCCTTCTGGTCGGCCAGCAACTCCTTTTCCAGCAGCACGTCTTCTTCTTCGGTCTCGCCGCGCCACCGCGTCCCGGCGATCGGGTGCGTCGTGGCCCGTCCGTCCTGCACCGTGACCAGCGCCTCGGGACTCGACCCGACGATCGAGAAATCCACTGCGCCTTCACTATCGGGAATCTGCAGCAGGTACATGTACGGGCTCGGGTTACTCACCCGCAGCATCCGGTAGACGTCGATCGGGTCGACGTCGGTGTCCATCTCGAAACGCTGCGACGGCACGACCTGAAAGGCTTCACCGGCGGCGATCTGTTCCACCAGGTGGTCGACGATGGCGCCGTACTCTTCAACCGTCCGTTGCGAGCGGTACACCGGCTCCGGCTTGCTGAATGTGGAGACCGTCGAGGGCAGCGGCTGCCCCAGTGCCGCGGTCATCACGTCGAGTCGCGCGACCGCGTCGTCGTAGGCCCAGTCCACCCGCTCGTCGGTGCCGTTCCAGTTGACCGCATTGGCGATCAGGGTGATGGTGCCCTCGTGGTGGTCCACCGCGGCCACGTCGGTGGCCAGCAGCAACAGCATGTCCGGCAGCCCGAGGTCGTCGACGGCAAGCTCGGGCAGCCGCTCCAGGCGCCGCACCATGTCATAGGCGAAGTAGCCGACCATGCCTCCGGACAGCGGCGGCAACCCCGGCCTCGAATCCTGGGGCGCGGCGGTCGCCAGCACCTCCAGGGTGGCGCGCAGCGCCTCCAGCGGGTCGCCGCCGGCCGGAGCGTCCTGGGGCACCGCGCCCAGCCACACCGCCTGGCCGTCTCGCACGCTCAACGCCGTCGGCGCCCCGGCCCCGATAAACGACCAGCGCGACCACGACCGGCCGTTCTCCGCCGATTCGAGCAGAAAAGTCCCGGGACGGCTGGCGGCGAGCTTGCGATACGCCGACAGCGGAGTTTCGCTGTCGGCCAGTACCTTGCGAGTCACCGGAACTACCCGGTGCTCGGCCGCCAGCACGCGGAAATCCTCCCGCGTTGTCGTGGCTGCGAGGTTGGCTTGCACCGGACCATCCAATCAGATTGCGGGGCGGCCGCCCGCGTAGCGTGGCGCCCATGAAAATTGGTGACACCGTGGCCGACTTCGAGCTTCCCGACCAGACGGGCACGCCGCGCAGACTCAGCGAGCTGCTGAGCAACGGGCCCGTGGTGCTGTTCTTCTATCCGGCGGCGATGACGCCGGGCTGCACCAAAGAAGCCTGCCACTTCCGGGATCTGGCTGCCGAATTCGCGGCCGTGGGCGCCAACCGGGTCGGTATCAGCACCGATCCCGTGCAGAAGCAGGCCAAGTTCTCCGATACGCAGAACTTCGACTATCCGCTGCTGTCGGACAGCGACGGCACGGTGGCCACTCAATTCGGCGTCAAGCGCGGTCTGCTCGGCAAGCTGATGCCCGTCAAGCGCACCACGTTTGTCATCGACACCGACCGCACGGTTCTCAACGTGATTTCCAGCGAGATCAGCATGGACACTCACGCGGACAAGGCATTGGAGACGCTGCGCGGCCGGTGAGCCGCCGTCCCGCATCCCCGGCGGTCTCGTGGTCCCCTGCCCGCACGGACTCGGGCCGCGGCGACGCGACCCGCACCGCGTCTAGGGGCTGATCGCCAGGAACAACCAGGCGGCCAGCACCACCAGATGCACCTCGCCCTCCAGCCGGGTCGCCCGGCCGGGCACCACCGTCAGCACGCTGACCACCATGGTCAGCGCCAGCAGCACCAGCTGGGTGGGCCCGAGCCCCAGGTGCAGCGGTCCACGGATCCAGAGGGACGCCAGGGCGATCGCCGGGATGGTGAGCCCGATACTGGCCATCGCGGAGCCGTAAGCGAGGTTGAGGCTGATCTGCATGCGGCCCTGCCGTGCTGCACGCCCGGCCGCGAGTGTTTCCGGAAGCAAGACGACCAGAGCGATCACCACACCGACGAACGAGTGCGGAAAACCGGCGGCGGCCACCATCCGCTCGATGATCGGCGATTCCACCTTGGCCAGGCCCACCACCGCCACCAGCGCGACCAGCAGCACTCCGAGGCTCAGCAGCGCCGACTTCGTACTCGGCGGCTCGGCGTGGTGGTTTTCGTCGACCGCCCCCTTCTGCGCCACCGGCAGGAAAAAGTCGCGATGCCGGACGGTCTGGGTGAAGACGAACATCAGATACAGGGCCAGGGAGGCGACGGCCGCGAACGCGAGCTGCCCGGGCGAGAACTCGGGGCCGGGATGACTCGTGGTGAACGTCGGCAGCACCAGGCCCAGCGTCGCCAGAGTGGCGACGGTGGCCAGCGCCGAGCCGCTGCCGTGGGCGTTGAACTGCGTCACGCCGTAGCGGCGGGAGCCGAGCAGCAGCGACAGCCCGACGATCCCGTTCGTGGTGATCATGACCGCGGCGAACACGGTGTCACGGGCAAGGGTCGCCGCCTTGTCACCGCCGGAGGTCATCAGCGTGACGATCAGCGCGACTTCGATGACGGTCACGGCGACGGCCAGCACCAGCGATCCGAACGGCTCCCCGACCCGGTGCGCCACCACCTCGGCGTGATGCACCGCGGCCAGCACGGCACCGCCGAGCAGCACCGCCGCCAGCGCGCCCACCACCGGGCCGATCTCCTGCCCCCAGGTGAACGCCAGCGCGACCAGAGCGATCAGCGGCGCCAGCACGTTCCAGGACATGCGTTTGACCATCGATCGCCCCTTTCCTCATCAGGTCGCCAAAATATTTGCCGCACAGGCAAATTGCGGACCACTTCATCGCGTTCGGCCGGCGAGACGCATGCCGCGAATCAGGTTGCCGTGCAACGCCTGAGCGGCCATACCCGACTCGGCGCTGCCGAAACACGTTCACACGCAACCGATTAGGATTATCCGACCGCCGGCCACCGCTTCAGCGGATCGCAACCGGACCGGTCCCTGTCAGCGAAAACTCCCGGCGCCTCGATTGTACCAGTGCGTTAATTCCGCCTAACTGCGCCTCAGTAACATGCTCCCATGCCGACCAGCGCAGACCGTGACCCCGCGAAGGGCCTACAGGAAGGCGAGCTCTTCGCCGGGTACACCATCGTGCGGCGGCTCGGTGCCGGTGGAATGGGCGAGGTGTACCTGGCGCAGCATCCACGGCTGCCCCGCCGGGATGCCCTGAAGATCCTGCCCGCGGAGTTCACCTCGAACCAGGAGTTCCGGCAACGGTTCAACCGCGAAGCCGACCTGGCCGGCAGCCTGTACAACGAACACATCGTCGGCATTCACGACCGCGGTGAGTACCAGGGTCAGCTGTGGCTGTCGATGGACTACGTGGAAGGAACCGACGGCGCAAGGTTGCTCCGCGACCGATATCCGTCCGGAATGCCCCTGCCGGATGTCGTGGAGATCGTCTCGGCCGTGGCCGAGGCGCTCGACTACGCGCACTCCCGGGGCTTGCTGCACCGCGACGTCAAACCGGCCAACATCCTGTTGGGCGACACCGCGCCACGACGGCGGATCCTGCTCGCCGACTTCGGCATCGCGCGTGAACTCGGCGAGATCAGCGGGCTGACCGCGACCAACATGATGATGGGCACCACCGCCTACTGCCCGCCGGAGCAGCTGCAAGGTTCCGACCTCGACGGGCGCTCCGACCAGTACGCGCTGGGGTGCACCGCGTACCAGTTACTCACGGGCATGGCCCCGTTCCAGAATTCCAATCCCGCCGTGGTGATCAGTCAGCATCTGTCGGCGCCGCCACCACTGCTGAGCGAGCGTCGGCCGGAGCTGGCCCACCTGGATCCCATCGTCACCCGGGTACTCGCGAAGGACCGGTCCGCGCGCTTCGCGTCCTGCTCGGATTTCGCCGCGGCGCTGGCCGCCCCGGCGGGCACGGTCGCCGCCGCAGCCGCAACGGCGGACGCCGCACAGCCGACGGTCGCCGTCGAAGTGCCGACCCAGGCGATCGCGACATCATCGGCCGCCGGTGGCCGCCGTCGGAGCGCGATGATCGCCACGCTGGTGGCCGTTGCGCTGGTGGTGGTGGCCGCGGTTCTCGCGGTGGTCGTGATGCGCGGCCATTCGGGCGGGCAGCCGTCCGCGGGCTCCGCGTCCTCATCGGCCGGCGCGGCGCCGACGAGCGGCAACCCGGCTCCCCCGGCGCTCAAACTGGCCGACCAGATCACCGATCAGGCCCACGTACTCGGGCCCGGCGAACGCCTCGTGATCGAGCGCGCCGTCAATAAGCTCTATCAGCAGCAGGGGACTCGGCTCTGGGTGGTCTACGTCAACGATTTCGGTAACGCGAAATCTGCGAAGTGGGCCGAAAACGTGATCCGCGCCAACGGTTTGAGCGACAGCGACGTCCTGCTGGCCATCACCATCGACAAGCCGTCTTTCGTCTTCCACGTGCCGGCGGCCGTCACCGCGGGTCGGCCCATCGACCTGGAGGCACTCCGCAGAGACCGCATCAAGCCTGACGTCGACCGTCGCGAATGGACCCGCGCCGCGCTGGCCGCCGCCACCGGCTTGGACGTGCCGGCGGGCTAACCCTCGGGTTCGAGCAATACCGCGGCGTCGAAGCAGCTGTGGTCGCCGGTGTGGCAGGCCGCACCGACCTGATCGACCGTCAACAGCACGGTGTCGCCATCGCAGTCCAACCGCACCGAGTGCACGTACTGGGTGTGCCCGGAGGTCGCTCCCTTGATCCACTGCTCGCCGCGCGAGCGCGAAAAGTACGTCGCTTCCCGGGTTTGCAGGGTCCGGGCCAGCGCGTCGTCGTCCATCCAGGCGACCATCAGCACATCACCGCTGCCACGCTCCTGCACCACCGCGGCGAACAATCCGTCCGCGTTGCGTTTCAACCGTGCGGCGATTGCCGGGTCGAGGGTCATGATGTCGTGATCCGAACCGTGATGTCGTGCGCGGCCATGGCGGATTTGACCTGTCCGATGGTCAGCTCGCGGAAGTGAAACACGCTGGCCGCCAACACCGCATCCGCCCCGGCGTCGACCGCGGGCGCGAAATGTTCTGCCGCCCCCGCCCCGCCGCTGGCAATCACCGGCACGGTGACCGCCGCCCGCACCGCCCGCAGCATGGCCAGATCGAATCCGGCCTTCGTGCCGTCGGCATCCATGGAGTTCAACAGGATCTCGCCCACGCCCAACTCGGCGCCGCGGGCCGCCCACTGCACCGCGTCGATGCCGGTGCCCTGCCGGCCACCGTGGGTGGTGACTTCCCACCCCGATGGCGTCGGTGCCGCGCCCTCGGGCACCGTGCGCGCGTCGACGGACAGCACGATGCACTGCGAGCCGAACTGCCGCGCCATTTCCGCCAGCAGGTCAGGCCGGGCGATGGCGGCGGTGTTGACCGACACCTTGTCGGCTCCGGCACGCAACAAGGTGTCCACGTCGGCCACGGTGCGCACCCCGCCACCGACGGTGAGCGGGATGAACACCTGCTCGGCGGTGCGGCGCACCACATCCAGCATGGTTGCCCGGCCCGAGGAAGATGCGGTCACGTCGAGGAAGGTGAGTTCATCGGCACCCTCGGCGTCATATGCTGCTGCCAGTTCGACGGGATCACCGGCGTCCCGGAGGTTTTCGAAGTTGACACCCTTGACGACGCGGCCCGCGTCGACGTCCAGGCATGGGATCACGCGTACCGCGAGTCCGTCACCGGAGTGATGCTGCATCTCAGTAATCCTCCGGTTGTCCCGTGCTGCGCAGGATTTCGAGTATCTCCGCATGCACCCCGGGTGCGGCTGCCAGCGCCGAGCGGGAGGCCGGGGTCCACTGCTCGCCCGCCAGGTCGGTGACGATGCCGCCCGCGGATCGCACCAGCGCCACTCCTGCGGCATGGTCCCACACATGGCTGCCGAAACTTATTGCTCCACCCAGGATTCCGTCAGCGACGTAGGCCAGGTCCAGTCCGGTGGAGCCGTGCATGCGCAATCGCGAGGACAGCCGGCTGAGGTTCTCCAGCACCGCCACCCGGTAGCGCCCCGGGAACCGGCCCCGCGAGTCCGCGCTGAACGACCCGGCTCCGACCAGTGCGTCAGCCAACTCGGCAGGGGCCAACTTCGGTTGCGGCTCACCGTTCTTCACCAGCGGACCACCGGCCACCGCGGTGTAGCGCTGGCCGGTGAAGGGCAGCCAAGTCAGCCCGGCCACGGGTTCGCCGTCACGCAGCAGCCCAAGCAGAATGCCCGCCATCGGAGACCCGGCGGCATAGTTGAAGGTCCCGTCCACCGGGTCGAGCACCCACACCCACGGCGAGTCGACGTCGGCACCGCCGAATTCTTCGCCGTGCACCTCGATCCCCGTCTCGGTCACCAGGGCGTCGACGACCTGGCGCTCGATCGCCAGGTCGACCTCGGTGGCGAAGTCGTTGCCCTTCTTGCTGACCGCGGACTCTGCGCGGTGGCCCGCGAGGAACGGCTCAACGGCGTCGTCCAGGATGTCCGATGCTTGTTGGACAAGCACATCCAGATCCATGGCGCTACTCCCGCACCGCGTCCAGCGCCTGCGGCAGCGTGAACCGGCCGGCATAGAGCGCCTTGCCCACGATGGCCCCTTCAATCCCCCGGTCGGTCAGCGTCGCAATGGCGCGCAGGTCGTCCAGGCTGGACACCCCACCGGAGGCGATCACCGGCGCATCGGTGCGTTCAGCGACCCTGGCCAGCAGGTCGAGGTTGGGCCCGCCCAGCGTGCCGTCCTTGGTGACGTCGGTGACGACGTAGCGCGAACAGCCCTCGGAGTTCAGGCGGTCCAGCACCTCCCAGAGGTCGCCGCCGTCGGTTTCCCAACCACGGCCGCGCAAGCGGTGTGCGCCGCCCGAAACTCCCTGCAGAATCTGGACGTCCAGCCCCACGGCGACCTTGTCGCCGTGCTCGGCGATGGCCCGGGCACACCACTCGGGGTTTTCCAGCGCGGCCGTGCCCACGTTGACCCGGGCACACCCGGTGGCCAACGCGGCGGCCAGCGAATCGTCATCGCGGATGCCTCCGGACAGTTCGACCTGCACGTCGAGCTTGCCCACCACCTCGGCCAGCAGTTCACGATTGGACCCGCGCCCGAAGGCGGCGTCCAAATCCACCAGGTGGATCCAGTCGGTGCCGTCGCGCTGCCAGCCCAGCGCGGCGTCCAGCGCCGAGCCGTACTCGGTTTCACTACCCGCCTTGCCCTGTACCAGGCGCACGGCGCGGCCCTCGACGACGTCGACGGCCGGCAACAGAATCAGCGACATGACTACAGCCCTTCAACCCAGTTGTGCAGGATCGCGGCGCCGGCATCACCGCTCTTCTCCGGGTGGAACTGGGTAGCGGACAGCGGACCGTCCTCCACCGCCGCCAGAAACGGCACCTGATGTGTCGCCCACGTCAACATCGCTTCGGGTGAACCTTCCCACCGCTGCGCGGCGTAGGAGTGTACGAAATAAAACCGGGTGTCGGCGCTCATGCCCTTGAACAGCACACTGTCCGGCGGGGCATCGACCACATTCCACCCCATGTGCGGGATGACGGGCGCATCCAGCCGGGTCACCGCTCCCGGCCACTGACCGCACCCCGTGGTTTCGACGCCGAACTCGACGCCGCGCGCGAACAGGATCTGCATGCCCACGCAAACGCCGAGCACCGGCCGTCCGCCGGCAACCCGCTCGGCGATGATCCGCTCGCCGCCGATCTTGCGCAAGCCCGTCATGCACGCCTCGAAGGCACCGACGCCGGGCACCACGAGTCCGTCTGCGGCCAGCGCCTTTTCGGCATCCGCGGTGACGTCGACGTCAGCACCCACCCGCTCCAGCGCACGTTGCGCGGAGCGCAGATTGCCGGAGCCGTAGTCCAATACCACCACAGACTTTGGCCGGATAAGCGAAGTCACAGAACACCTTTGGTGGACGGAACGCCGGACACCCGGGGGTCGGGCTCGACAGCCTGACGCAAGGCCCGGGCCACCGCTTTGTACTGCGCCTCGGTGATGTGGTGCGGATCGCGGCCGTACAGGACCCGTACGTGCAGCGCGATGCGGGCGTTGGAGGCCAGCGTCTCGAACACATGCCGGTTGATGACGGTGTGGTAGGGCACCGAATTGCCGGCGATAGTGGTGTGCTGCAGGTGATCCGGCTCCCCGGTGTGCACGCAGTAGGGCCGCCCGGAGACGTCGACGGCAGCATGCGCCAGCGTCTCGTCCATCGGGATGAACGCGTCGCCGAACCGGCGGATGCCCTTCTTGTCGCCCAGAGCCTGTCCGAGAGCGGTGCCCAGCACGATCGCGGTGTCTTCGATGGTGTGATGCGCTTCGATCTCCACGTCGCCCTTGGTGCGCACCATCAGGTCGAAGCTGGCGTGCGAGCCCAGGGCGGTGAGCATGTGGTCGTAGAACGGGACGCCGGTGTCGACGTCCACCTCGCCGGTGCCGTCGAGGTCGAGTTCGACGACGATGTCGGATTCACGGGTGCGACGTTCGATGCGCGCACGCCGGTTTGCGGTTGTCACGGTGCTCCTAAGAATTGTTCACGATCCGCGGCACCCGATGTGGCCGCGCCGGCTAGATCGGTGGTGGCAACCTGGGCGCTCACCTTCAGAAACGCGTCGTTCTCGTCGGCCATTCCGATGGTGGTGCGCAGATATCCGGGAATGCCGACGTCGCGGATCAGGACGCCGGCCTCCAGGTAATGCTGCCAGGCAGCCGGCGCGTCGGCGAATTCGCCGAACAGGACGAAGTTAGCGTCACTGGGGATAACCCGGAACCCCATGTGGGTCAGTGCCGTTGACACCCGCTCCCGCTCGGCGATCAGGGTGGCGACGCTGCCCAAGGTGTCGTCGGCGTGCCGTAGCGCAGCCCGCGCTGCCGCCTGGGTGACCGACGACAGGTGGTACGGCAGCCGGACCAGCAGCATCGCGTCGACCAGGGCGGGAGTCGCGACCAGGTAGCCCAGTCGGCCGCCGGCGAAGGCGAACGCCTTGCTCATGGTGCGGGTGACGACGAGCTTGGTCGGATATTCCTCGACCAGGGTGATGGCGCTGGGCTGCGAGGAGAACTCTCCGTAGGCTTCGTCGACGATCACGATGCCCGGCGCCACGTCGAGCAGCCTGCGCAGGTCGGCCAGCGAAATACTCTGTCCCGAGGGGTTGTTCGGGCTGGCGATGAACACCACGTCAGGCTGGCGGTCCACCACGGCGGCGACGGCCCTGTCGACGTCGAGGCTGAAGTCGTCCGCGCGGGCGGCTTCGAGCCACTGGGTACGGGTGCCGTCGGAGATGATCGGGTGCATCGAATACGACGGGACGAAACCGATGGCACTGCGGCCCGGCCCGCCGAATGCCTGCAGCAACTGCTGCAGAATCTCATTGGAACCGTTTGCGGCCCAGACGCTTTCGACGGCCACCGGCGTGCCGGTCTGGGCGCTGAGGTAAGCGGCCAGATCGGTGCGCAGCGCCACGGCGTCGCGGTCGGGGTAACGATGCAGATCGGCGGCGGCCTCCCTTACCGAGCGCACCACATCGTCGATCAGCGCCTGAGTGGGCGGGTGCGGGTTCTCGTTGGTATTGAGCCGCACGGGAACATCCAATTGCGGTGCGCCGTAAGGGGACTTGCCCCGCAGATCGTCGCGCAGCGGCAGGTCGTCAAGGGTGGGTCGAGTCACCGCTCGAACCTCCGGCGTACCGCCTCGCCGTGCGACGGCAGGTCTTCGGCCTTGGCCAGCGTGACGACGTGGCCGGAGACGTCTTTGAGCGCGGCCTCGGTGTAGTCGACGACGTGGATTCCCCGCAGGAAGGTCTGCACCGACAGGCCACTGGAGTGGCGGGCGCTGCCCGCGGTGGGCAGCACGTGGTTGGACCCGGCGCAGTAGTCGCCGAGGCTCACCGGCGCGTACGGTCCGACGAAAATGGCTCCGGCCGAACGGATCCGGGCCGCGACCGCCGCGGCGTCGGCGGTCTGGATCTCCAGGTGCTCGGCGGCATAGGCGTTGACCACTTTGACCGCGGCATCGAGGTCGTCGGTCAGGATGATCTTGGACTGGGGGCCGGACAGCGCAGTGGTCACGCGCTCGCGGTGCACGGTGGTCTGCAGCTGGGCGGTGAGTTCGGTGTCGGTGGCGTCGGCCAGCTCGGGGCTGGGGGTGACCAGGACGCTGGCCGCCATCTCGTCGTGTTCGGCCTGGCTGATCAGGTCGGCGGCCACGTGCGCGGGGTCGGCGGTGTGGTCGGCGAGGATGGCGATCTCGGTAGGGCCGGCTTCGGCGTCGATACCGACCTGGGAGCGGCACAGCCGTTTGGCGGCGGTGACGTAGATGTTGCCGGGTCCGGTGATCATGTCGACCGGGACGAGCTCGCCCCCGCCGGTGTCGGTGCCTCCGTAGGCCAGCAACGCCACCGCCTGTGCCCCACCAACCGCCCAGACTTCGTCGACACCCAGCAGCTTGGCCGCGGCCAGGATGGTCGGGTGCGGCAGTCCCCCGAAGGCCGCCTGGGGCGGGCTGGCGACCACCAGCGAGTCGACACCGGCCTCCTGGGCCGGCACCACATTCATCACCACACTGGACGGGTACACGGCATTGCCGCCCGGCACGTACAGCCCGACCCGTTCGACAGGGACCCAGCGTTCGGTGACGGCGGCACCCGGGCCGAGCGTGGTCGTCGTGTCGGCACGGCGCTGATCGGCGTGGACGGCGCGGGTCCGTTCGATCATCACCTGCAGCGCTTCCCGCACGTCGTCATCGAGGCCGGCCACTGCCGCTTCGAGCGCGCTGTCGGGCACCCGCACGGCCGCCGGCCGCACACCGTCGAACTCTTCGCCGTAATTCAGCGCGGCCACCGCCCCGCGCTCGGCCACCGCTTCGACGATGGGCCGCACCCTGGGCAGCACCGCTTCCACGTCGACGCCGCCACGTGGCAGCTCAGCCCGCAACCGCGCAGCGGTCAACTCCACGCCCCGCAAATCGATACGGGACAGTGGCGAAGGCGATGGGGTCACGTGGACCATTGTCCCAGAGCAGCTCAAGTCGATATTCGACCGGTACAGTGCGCGGGTAAATGCGCGGGTAAAGAAGGAGCCAGCCATGTCTGCAAGCGATCGACACCCCAACAACGCCCCCGGCGTCCCGATGATCTTCCCGGTGTGGTTCGAGAACATCCAGGTCAAGTACCTCAACCCGCTGATCAAGCCGATCGCCCGGTTCCTGCCCGGTACCGCAACCATCGAACACCGCGGCCGCAAGTCCGGTAAGGCTTACAAGACGGTCGTGACCACCTACCGCAAGGGCAATGTGCTGGCGATCGCATTGGGACACGGCAAGACGGACTGGGTGAAGAACGTGCTGGCTGCCGGCCAGGCCGACGTGCACTATGCCCGCCAGACCGTGCACATCACCAACACGCGCATCCTGCCTGCGGGCACCGACGGCCCAGAGGCCGAAGGTCTGCCCAAGATGGCGCGGGCGCAGTTGCGCCGGATGGCCGTTTTCGTCGGCGACATCGCCTGAATCACGGCGTCGAGTGTGCGCCTACCGCCCTCGGCGTCCAGCTTCACCCCAGAACCACGAAAAGCCACGAGGCAACACCACTCTCCAACGAATCAGGTGTTGCAGCGATCACTTGAGCCCAAGGGCCGTTTCGCCGCCGTAGTCGCACACTTGATCAGCTCCTGACGAAGACGGTCTTGCCCGTCATCTCGGCCCACCCCGCCGGTGCGTCCTCCCACGGCACCACACGGTCGACGGCCGGCGACAGGTCGCAGCCGTCAGCCAGCATCCCCAGTACCTGCGGGATGGCGGCGCGGGCGTTGACCCGGCCGGTGACGAACCGCACGCCACGGGTGTAAAGCGCCAACAGCGCCAGCTCGACGGTCGGTTGGTAGTAGATGCCGGTGTCGGTGCACACGCCGTCGGGCCAGGTCGCGCGCAGTGTGGCAGCCAGCAGCGCCGGGTCGGCCGAGGTGTTCACCGTCACGGGGTACGGATCCCATTGCTTGGCGGGCTTCACCCGATCGTGCACCGCGGCGCCCAGTTTCTCGGCGGCCGACAACCGGTGCGGGTCGGTGTCGACGTAGTCGACGTGGGCTCCCATTGCCGCGGCGAACGCCGCCGCATACAACCCGATCGAGGCCCGGCCGACCACCAGAACCCGGCGATCCCCCGCATCGACAGCGCTGAGTTCTTCCGCGAACGGCGCCACCGTTCGCCACCCGTCGGGGATGTTGTCCGACAGGGACGCAATCGCCACGGGATCCACCCCGTCCGGCACCGGGATAAGCATGGCGTCGGCGTAGGGCACCAGCACCAGATCCGACATGAAACCACCGCCATCCAGACCCGCGATGGGTCCCATCCCGTACATCGCCAGCAGCGGCAGCGAGGCGCACGACCCGGTGACGCCACGACGACACTCGCGACAGGTTCCGCAGTTGATCTGAAACGGCACCACCACCCGGTCGCCCACCCGCACGCCGGACACCTCGTCGCCGACCGCCACCACCTCGGCCAGCCCCTCATGCCCGACGGCATATCCCGGCGGCAGGGGCAACCGGCCCGCACAGACCGCCACGTCCAGGTCGCAGCACGCCACCGCCAATGGCCGGACCAGGGCCTGACCGGGGGCCGAAATTTGCAGGTCCGCGGCGTCGCGCCACTCGTAGCGACCCGGATCGACATGCATCAGTTGCCTCATTGCAACATTCTTGAGTGATTACTCAAGTAAAGTCAAGACCATGCCGAGACCCGACCGCAGCCGCGCCGCGCTCGTCGACACCGCCGCCACCCTGTTCCGGCGCCAGGGCTACGCGGCGACCGGCCTGAGCCAGATCCTCGAAGAGGCGGGCGTCAAACCAGGGTCGCTGTATCACCACTTCCCGCAGGGCAAGCAGCAACTCGCCGCGGCGGCCGTCGACACCACCGGCTCGGCCATCGAACAGCTGCTACGCCAGCTGCTGTCCACCGACAGACCGGTCAGCGACATCGTCGACCGCTGGATCGACGTGCTGGCAGCCGGACTGGCCGGCGACCCCCGCGACGGCTGTCCCGTGGAACCACTGGCCACCGAGGCCGTGCACGGCAGTCCCGCGATACGCGACGCCGCCGCCCGTGCCTTCGCGGGATGGTGCGCGGCGATCACCGACCGGCTGCGCCGGGACGGCTGGCCGGCGGCCCGCGCCGAGCAGGCCGGGTTTGCGGTGATCTCGCTGATCGAGGGAGCGCTGATCCTGTCGCGCACCAGCGGAGACACGACCGCACTCAACGCCGCGAAGGCCGCGGCCCGGCTGCTGCTGACGGTTTAACGTATTGGCGTGACCGACACCGTTGGCGAATTCCTCCGGGTCATCGACCTGGCCGGAGTCTTCGGCAACGCCATCCTTGGCGGGATCGTGGCGCGCGAGATGCATCTGGATCCCATCGGATTCGCCGCGCTGGCCACGCTGTCGGGTCTGGGCGGCGGACTGATCCGCGATACGTTGCTGCAGCATGGCCCGCCGGTCGCACTGACCGACTACCTTTATGCGCTGGCGGTCATCGCGGGAGCGATCGTCGCGTTCCTGACGCCGGTGCACGACCGCGCGTGGGCGCTGGTGTTCCCGGTGGTCGACGCGCTGGCCCTGGGGTGCTGGGCAGCGGCCGGCGCCCAGAAGACCCTGCACGTCGGCCTAGGCTGGCTGCCCGCGGTTCTGCTCGGCACCATCACCGCGGTCGGTGGCGGCGCCCTGCGTGACCTGGCCGTGCGACGGACGCCGCAGATTTTCGGGGGCAATACCCTCTACGCCACGTGCGCGGCGGCCGCCAGTGTCGTGGCGGTGGCCTTCGACTACGTAGGCCGGGCGTCGGCGGGCATGGTGATCGCCACTTTGGTCGGCGCCGGCTTCGTCCTGCTGGCCCGCTGGCGTGGCTGGCAGCTCTGGACGGGATTGGATTGGGATTACGACATCCAGCGGTCACCGGGCAGGCTGCTCCCGCGGATCGCGGTCCGGGTCAACCGCCGGCCGGCGCCCCCACCCACGCCCTGATCGGGCGACGATGCGCGTCGGAACGGACGCGGGCGGTCGAGGTCGGGCCTACATGTCCAGGCCGACGTCCAGCACCCGCACCGAGTGGGTCAGTGCGCCCACGGCGAGGTAGTCCACCCCGGTCCCGGCATAGGTTTTCGCGGTGTCCAGGCTGAGCCCTCCGGAGGATTCCAGCAGCACATCGGGCGCGTGAGCGTCGCGGCGCTGCACCGCGATCTGGGTCTGCCACACCGGAAAGTTGTCCAGCAGGATCAACTCGGGCTGCTCCGGCAGCACTTCATCCAGCTGCTCGAGGGAGTCGACTTCGACCTCGCAGGACAACTCCGGCGCGGCGGCACGCACCGCACGCAGCGCCGCCAACACCGATCCCGCGGCCGCGACGTGGTTGTCCTTGATCAGCGCCGCGTCACCCAGGCCCAGGCGGTGGTTCACGCCGCCACCAACGCGCACCGCGTACTTCTGCAGTGCCCGCAGTCCGGGCAACGTCTTGCGGGTGTCGCGGATCTTGGCCTTGGTTCCCTCCACGGCATCCACCCACGCAGCGGTCGCCGTGGCGATGCCGGACAAGTGGCACACCAGGTTGAGCATGGTCCGCTCGGCCGTCAACAGGCCGCGTGTCTCGGCCCGCACGGTCAGCAGCGGCTCACCCGGCACTACCCGCGCGCCATCATCTACCCGGTGCAGCACCTGGTAGCCGTCACTGCCGATCACCTCGTCGAGCGCCAGCAGCGCCACGTCCACTCCGGCGATCACACCGGGCTCGCGCGGCACCATCGACGCCGTGGCGACGGCGCTCGCCGACACCGTGGCCAGGGTCGTGGCATCCGGCCCGTAGCGCAGGTCCTCGTCCAGGCCACGGCGAATGGTCGCTATCGCATCGGCCCGCTCGGCGGCATCCAGTTTCATCAGCCCACCGCCGCCAGGGTCTCCACCTGAACGGAGCTGCGGTCGGGGCCGAGCCGTACCAGCGCGCTGCGTCCCTGGTCGGTGGCGGCAGCCGGGGACTCGGCGCGGTGATGGCAACCCCTGCTCTCGGTGCGCGCCAGCGCAGCGGCCGTGACCGTGCGCGCGGCCAGCGTCAACGCCGCATCCTCGGCATCCTGCCGGCACGTCACGGTGCGCGTCGCGGCCGCGTTCAGCATGTCGGCCAACCGGTTCAGGCCCTCGGCGTCGCGTACCACCGAGGCGTCGCGACTCATCGCGTGCTGCAGGTCGCTGCGCCGCAGCGAGGTGCGCGTGATCGGCTCGGCCGGCTGTGCGCACGGGCGACCGGACGCCACCGCGTGGGCGGCTGCCCCCTGCCCGGCACGGCCGCCGACAACCAGGCCTTCCAGCAGGCTGTTGGAGGCCAGCCGATTGGCGCCGTGCATTCCGGTGCGGGCCACCTCACCCGCCGCGTAGAGACCCGGCAGCTCCGTTTGGCCGTACACGTCGGTGACGATGCCGCCACAGCTGTAATGCGCTCCGGGGACGATCGGGATGGGCTGGCGGACCGGGTCGATGCCGGTTGCCCGGCACGCGGCCGTCACGGTCGGGAAGCGCGAGGCGAACTCGGCGATGCCGCGCGCGTCGAGGTAGGCGCACGGGTCGCCGGTGGCTTTCAGCCGCGCGTCGATGGCGGCCGCAACCACATCTCGCGGGGCCAGGTCGCCCATCGGGTGCACACCGGCGGTGATCGAATTGCCTTGACTGTCAAGCAGTATCGCGCCCTCGCCGCGGATGGCCTCGGTGATCAGCGGACGCCGCCCCTGCGCACCGGGAATGAAGAGCATGGTCGGGTGGAACTGGATGAACTCCAGATCGCTGACCGCCAGGCCCGCCCACAGGGCCAGAGCGATGCCGTCGCCGGTGGATCCGTTCGGGTTGGTGGTCGCGCTGTAGAGATGTCCCAGACCGCCGGTGGCCAGGATCACCGAGGGTGCGCTGATGATGCCGGTACCGTCCGGACGGGCCACCGACAGGCCGGTCACGCCCGCATCGTCGTGCAGGACTTGCAGCGCGACATGGCCGCTGCGGATGTCCAGGGTCCGGGCGGCATGGTCGAGCGTGCGCTGCACCTCGGCTCCGGTGGCATCGCCACCGGCGTGCACCACCCGCCGACGGGAGTGGCCGCCTTCGCGGGTCACATCCCAGGTGCCGGGCACGGCTTCGTCGAATCGTGCTCCGTCCCCGACCAATTCGGTGACGGCGCGGTAGCCGTCGGCGACGATCGAGTACACCGCGTCCGGGTCGCACAGTCCCGCACCCGCCGTCAGCGTGTCACTGACGTGCGCATCGACGGAATCGTCGTTGTCGGGCAGCACGACGGCGATGCCGCCCTGGGCGTAATGGGTCGCGGTAACCCCACGCGTCTGCGGCGCCTTGTTCAGGACCACGACCCGGGCTCCCGCGCGGTGGGCGGCCAGCGCGGCGGCCAGGCCTGCCACACCCATCCCCACGACGACGACATCGGCGCTGTCACGCCACACCGGCCGGGTGCTCATTCGCCACCGCCGGGCTGACCGATCGCGATCATCCGCTGCACACTGCGCCGGCCCGCCGCGGCGACATCCGGATCGACGTGGACTTCGTCGGCGCCTTCCACCAGGCAGCGCAGCAGCGCCGCCGGGGTGATCATCTTCATGTACTTGCACGACGCGCGGTCGTTGACCGCCTGGAAGTCGACCTCCGGTGCCGCCCTGCGCAATTGGTGCAGCATGCCGACCTCGGTGGCGACCAGTACCTTCTGCGCGCGGGTCTGGTGCGCGGCGTCGAGCATGCCGCCGGTGGACAGGATCTTGACCCGTTCGGCCGGGAAGGCCCCCTCGCCCGCAAGGTACAAAGCCGAAGTGGCGCAACCACATTCGGGATGCACGTACAGCTCGGCGTCAGGGTTGGCACGCGCCCGTTCGGCGAGCTCGTCGCCGTTGATGCCGGCGTGCACGTGGCATTCACCGGCCCACACGTGCAGGTTCTTGCGGCCGGTCACCCGCCGCACGTGCGCGCCCAGGAACTGATCCGGGCAGAACAGCACCTCACGGTCGGGGTCGATGGAGGCGACGACGTCGACGGCGTTCGAGGACGTGCAGCAGATGTCGGTGAGCGCCTTGACCTCGGCCGTGGTGTTGACGTAGGAGACGACCACCGCGTCGGGGTGCTCGGCCTTCCAGGCGCGCAGGTCGTCCGGCGTGATCGAGTCGGCCAGGGAGCATCCGGCCCGCTGATCCGGGATCAGCACGGTCTTGTCCGGGCTGAGGATCTTCGCCGTCTCGGCCATGAAGTGCACGCCACAGAACACGATGGTGTCCTCGGGCGCCTCGGCGGCGATCCGCGACAGCGCCAGCGAATCCCCTACGTGGTCGGCGACGTCTTGGATCGCGGGCAGCTGATAGTTGTGCGCCAGCACGGTGGCGCCGCGCAACCGTGCCAGCCGGCGGATCTCGGCTGCCCACTGCGCGTCGCCGTCGACCCCGGTATAGCCGGTGGGCGTGCTGATGATGCGGGCCGCGAGCTCATCACAGATGGCGCCGACCCCCAGCGCCCGGCTGCGCCGTGCTTGCGATCGCCGCTCCGCGAGCGTGTCCATGCGATTCAAAATCGTCATGGCGGCTCCTTTCGCACTCAGGAGGTTTTCGACTTACAATCGAAAACATGCCCAATGGTAGCACCGCCCACGAAGTGCTCGCCGTCGTGTTCCAGGTTGGGATGGTTACCGGCGGCTCACACAAGGGAAAACCCCAGTTGAACGTGCTGTTATGGCAGCGCGCCCAGGATCCGCAGCGCGGCGCGTGGTCGCTGCCCGGTGGACGGCTGCGCAACGACGAGGACATGACCACCTCGGTCCGCCGGCAGCTGGCCGAGAAGGTCGATCTGCGCGAACTGTCCCACCTCGAACAGCTCGCGGTGTTCTCCGATCCGCAGCGGGTGCCGGGCGGGCGGATGATCGCCTCGACGTTCCTGGGGCTGGTGCCCTCCCCCGCGACACCCGAGTTACCCCCGGACACACGCTGGCATCCGGTCAATGCGCTGCCACCGATGGCCTTTGACCACGGACCGATGGTGGCCCACGCGCGCACCCGCCTGGTTGCCAAGATGTCCTACACGAACATCGGATTTGCCTTGGCGCCAAAGGAATTCGCACTGTCCACGCTGCGCGACATTTACGGCGCGGCGCTGGGCTATCAGGTCGACGCGACCAATCTGCAGCGGGTACTGGCCCGCCGCAAAGTCATCACCGCCACCGGGACCATCGCCCAGTCCGGCCGCAGCGGCGGGCGACCGGCCGCGCTCTACCGCTTCACCGACTCCCAGCTGCGGGTCACCGACGAATTTGCTGCACTGAAGCCCCCCGGATAGGGCTGACAATGGATTGTGACGAGCGGCACCCGGCGCGGTTTTAGGCGTGTCGACGGTTTGTACAGTAGCTTGTATAAGAGAAGAATAAGGCGAATTAAGATACTGGTAAGAGGCGCTGGCCGCCACGCGCAGCCGGCGCCGCATTATGACTAGCCTGAACTCCGCCCTCATTCGGGATCGCTGGGCGCGACGAAGGCCACGAAGGGAGCCTTAATGGTCGAGCTCGCAAAGCTGGGAGGCGAAACCGGGGCGGAATGGATCGGGCGACCCCCGCATGAAGAGCTGCAGCGCAAGGTCCGCCCGCTGCTCCCGGCCGACGACCCGTTCTACCAGCCGCCCGCCGGCTTCCAGCATGCCGCGCCGGGGACCGTGCTGCGCTCCCGCGAGGTCGAACTGGCGTTCATGGGGCTGATCCCGCAGTCCATCACGGCGACGCAGTTGCTCTACCGGACCACGGACATGAACGGAAATCCTGAGGCGACGGTCACCACCGTCCTGCTCCCGAAGGAACCCGCCCCCGGCAAGACCATGCCGCTGCTGTCGTACCAGTGCGCCATCGACGCCATCTCGTCCCGGTGCTTTCCGTCCTACGCGCTGCGCCGCCGCGCCAAGGCGGTCGGCTCGCTGACCCAGCTGGAGCTGCTGCTGATCAGCGCGGCCGTCGCCGAAGGGTGGGCGGTGTCGGTGCCTGACCACGAGGGCGTGCGCGGGTTGTGGGGGACCCCGTACGAACCCGGCTACCGGGTTCTCGACGGTCTGCGGGCCGTGCTCAGTTCGGAACGGCTCGGTGTGCCCGCGTCGGCACCGATCGGGCTGTGGGGCTACTCCGGCGGCGGGCTGGCCAGCGCGTGGGCCGCGGAAATGTGCGGCCAGTACGCCCCTGAGCTCGACATCGTCGGTGCGGTGCTCGGATCGCCCGTCGGCAACCTCGGGAACACCTTCAAGCGACTCAACGGCAGTCTGCTCGCCGGCCTGCCCGCCATGGTCGTGGCCGCGCTGACGCACGCCTACCCCGACTTGGACGCGGTGATCAAGGAACACGCCAACGAAGACGGCCTGGCCATGCTCGAGAGCATGGAGCGGATGACGACCGCGCAGGCCGTCATCTCGATGGCCAAGAAGAACATGGCGGACTACCTGGACGAGCCACTGGACGACATCCTGGCCACCCCGGCGGTCGCGCATGTCTTCGACAGCACCACCCTGGGAGTCGCCGTGCCGACGCCGCCGGTGCTGATCGTGCAGGCCGTGCACGACTACCTCATCGGTGTCGACGACATCGACGCGCTGGCCGACGCCTACTCAGCTGGCGGCGCCGACGTCACCTACCACCGCGACGCCTTCAACGAGCACATGCTGCTGCACCCGTTGTCCTCACCGATGGCGTTGCGCTGGCTCATCGACCGGTTCGCCGGCCGGCCCATCACCGACAACCTCATCCGGACCACCTGGCCCACCATGTTCAACCCGATGACCTACGCCGGGATGGCACGTCTGGCCGTGATCGCGGCCAAGGTCATCACCGGCAGGAAGATCCACCGGCGTCCCCTCTAGGGGGCGACCGGTCCGGCAGGAACGGGCGGCACCACAGCAGGACGCGGGTCGACGGGCGGGTAACCGCCCAGGTCGTCGCGCACCGTCCCGGTTGCCGCGAGGGCATAGATCAGGGCCGCGGTAGCCGTCGGCGAAAGCAGCGTGGCGGCGATCTGCAGCGGCAGGTGACCGAAGAAAACCGGTGGCGCCTGTCTGACATAGGTCACGTTGTGATCGCCTGACGCGAGCGCGACCGTGTCGAAATTCAGTGCGCCGTAACGAAACAGGACCAGGAGCGCGCCGACGCCCGCGGCGGCCGCCGCGGCCCCGATCAGCCCGACGGTCAGCGCGGCGACCATCTGCGGTCCCCGGTGGTCGCGCCACTGCCACACCGCCACGGCGCCGACCACCGCAAGCACGCCGAGCAGACCGAGCAACATGAACGGCGCCACGAAGAAGTTCTGCGATTCGCTGCCCAGGTAATCGTGCACCCGCTCACCCTTGCGGCTGACCGCGACCACGGCGTGGATCGGCGGGGCGATCCACGCCCAGAGCGCACCGGCCAGGACACCGGCAGCACTCAGTGCCAGCACGACGGTGAGCAGCGCGCGATTGCGGGGCGTGCGCGGCCCCACCGGGCGATCCAGGGGTGGAGAAACGTCGGTTACCGCTTCCTCGGTCATCTCTGCGCCTCCAGATCTGCCGAGTCCACCTGGCCATGTCGGGAGCATCGTGCCCACCAGCCGTCGGGCCGGACCTGCACGATCATCCGTCGTCCGCATTCGGCGCAGAACCGGGGCGGCTCCAGCCCCAGTTGTGCTGCCGTGGGCGTGGCCGAGCCCGCCGGTTCCCCGGTGTAGACGTTGTAGACACCGGCTCCGACCGGAGCACCCAGATTTCCCGCCACGCTTCTCTTTCTACAAACTCGCGTTGAGCGCCTTGAGCGGCATCTGCAGGTCGTCGAGCAGCTCCAGATCGGCCTCGGCGGGGCGACCCAGCGTGGTGAGGTAGTTGCCGACGATCACGGCGTTGATTCCGCCCAGGATGCCCTGCTTGGCGCCCAGGTCGCCGAGGGTGATCTCCCGGCCGCCGGCGAACCGCAGCATGGTCCGCGGCAACGCCAGCCGGAACGCTGCCACCGCCTTGAGAGCCTCGCTGGCCGGCAGCACCTCCAGGTCGCCGAACGGGGTGCCGGGGCGCGGGTTGAGGAAGTTCAGCGGCACCTCGTGCGGGTCCAGTTCGGCCAGCTCAGCGGCGAATTCCGCGCGCTGCTCCAGCGTCTCCCCCATGCCCAGGATCCCGCCGCAGCACACCTCCATGCCCGCTTCGCGCACCATCGACAGGGTGTGCCAGCGTTCTTCCCAGGTGTGCGTGGTGACCACGTTGGTGAAGAACGAGCGGGCCGTCTCCAGGTTGTGGTTGTAGCGGTGCACACCCATCGCCGCCAGCCGCTCCACCTGCTCGGCGTTGAGCATCCCCAGCGAGCAGGCGATGTGGATCTCGACCTCGTTGCGGATCGCTTCGATGCCGGCGGCGACCTGGGCGAGCAGCCGCTCGTCGGGTCCGCGCACGGCGGCCACGATGCAGAATTCGGTCGCACCGGACTTGGCCGTCTGCTTGGCCGCCTCGACCAGGCTGGGGACGTCCAGCCAGGCGCTGCGCACCGGGGACTGGAACAGGCCCGACTGTGAGCAGAAGTGGCAGTCCTCCGGGCAGCCGCCGGTTTTGAGGCTGATGATTCCCTCGACCTCGACCTCCGGGCCGCACCAGCGCATCCGCACCTCGTGGGCCAGTGCGAGCAGCTCTTCCAGCCGGCCATCGGGCAACTGCAGGACCTGCAGCACCTGGTCTTTGCTCAGTCCCTGGCCACCGTCGAGCACCTGCCGGCGGGCAACCGCGAGGATGTCGTCGCTGTCTTTGCCATCCTGGCCGGTATCGCTGGTCGGTCGAGCGGGCGCTTGAGTCACCGGGTACTCCCCTGTTTGTTGATCGCGTCCGAGCACGGTCGGACCTGTTCGCGGCCGCGGCGTTCGTGGCAGCCGGAATGAAATGGTGTTCAGGTTAGGGTAGCGGGCGCCCGGTCGGCGGATGCCGTGCGGTTGCCGGGATACGACCGGTTACGGGAGGGTATGGAAGCACCATGAGCAATCCGCCCGTCACCTACCTGGCCGACCACGGGATCTGGCTGGCCATACCGGCGTTTCTGCCGGCGCTGATTGTCGCGGGCGTGGTGCTGTACGTCGCAATGAAAAACCGGCGACGCTCCGGCAAAAAGCAGGATTGACCTGCCCGTCTTTTGGGCATTACAGGTTCGTCCCAGTCAGCCGTGCGCAACGGGAGGCGATCGCGGTGATATTGACAGTTGTTGCGGAGGCTCCGGCGGCTCGGGGAGCCGCGCTGAACCAGGTGATAGGGCTTTCAGTCGCTGCGCTGGTCATCACCCTGGCCATGCTGGCCATCGGGTATGCGCACCGCACCCGCCGGATTACGTGGCTGGGGCGGTTCGCCGACTGGCTCGGCGTCAAATTCAAGCGCCCGTCGTGGGTGGCGCTACCGGTGCTGGTCTACACCTCGTCGATCATCTGCGCGCTGTTCGGTTTCATCTGGGACGTCAGCTGGCATATCGGCGAGGGCCGCGACCCGGGCCCACTGGCCAATCCGGCGCACTACTTCATCATCTTCGGCCTGTTCGGGATATTCCTGGCCGGCATGATCGCCATCGTGCTGCCGTTCGACGAGCCTGGTCCGGCGCCGGTGCGCATCACTGACAACTGGCATGCTCCCGTCGGCGGCATCTTGATGGCGGGCTGTGGAATGTACGCCCTGTTCGGATTCCCGCTCGATGACATCTGGCACCGCATCTTCGGCCAGGACGTCACGCTGTGGGGACCAACGCACCTGATGATGATCGGCGGCGCCGGGCTCTCGCTGTTCTCGGTGCTCATGCTCGAGTACGAAGGCGGACGGGCGCTGCCGGATGCGCCGCCGGAGAAGCCGTTCGTGCGGTTCCTGCGCTATCTGTCCTGCGGCGGGCTGCTGATCGGCCTGTCCGTCTACCAGATCGAATACGACTTCGGCGTCCAGCAGTTCCGCCTGGCGTTCCACCCGATGATGATCGCCGGCGTGGCATCGCTGGCGCTGGTCGTGGCCCGCGTGACGCTGGGCAAGGGCGCGGCGATCATCGCGGCGCTGTTCGCCATCGCACTGCGCGGTGCGGTCGCATTCACCGTCGGCCCAATCTTGGGAGCTCCGACCAACTGGTTCCCGCTGTACCTCGGGCCGGCGGTGATCGTCGAGTTGCTCGCCCTCAGTCCCTTGTTCAAGCGCCCCATCGCCTTCGGCGCCGTCGCCGGTCTGCTGATCGGAACCGTCGGCCTCTGGCTGAGTTCACTGTGGGTGGGCGCGGTTTACCACTACCCATGGCCGACCAGCATGTGGGGCGAGGCCCTCGCGATGTCGGTGCCCGTGGCGGTGATGATGGGCCTCTGCGGCGCGCTGACCGGGATGGTGCTCACCGGGCAACCGCTGCCGCGTCGGGCGATCGGCATCGCCATTGTCGCGGCGACCGTCGTCGTAATCGGTGGCGCGGTGGCCAACGGGCTGCACATCGTCATCCCGAGCAAGAACACCGCGACCATCAAATTGACCGACCTGCCCAGCGAGCCCGGCAAGCAGATGGTGTCCGCGGACGTCCAGATCAATCCGCCTGACCTGATCAAGGACGAACCTGACTGGGTGTCGATCACGTCCTGGCAGGGCAAGATGGAGAACCAGCGTGGTCTGGTCATCGATCGGCTGCAGCGGGTCGGCCCGGGGCACTACCGCAGCACTCAACCCATCCCGGTCTGGGGCTCCTGGAAGACCCTGTTGCGCGTCCAGGACGGCTACACCATGACCGCCGTGCCGATCTACGCACCGGCCGACGAGGCGATCCCGGCTCCCGAAATTCCGGCCCAGCCGGTGATCACCCGGCCGTTCGTCCTGGAGAACACGATCCTGCAGCGCGAACGCGACCCGAACGCCCCCGAGTGGCTCTTCACGGCGGGCTCGATTCTGGTGCTGATTTTCACGCTGATGGTGGTCGCGGCCCTGACCTGGGGTGCCGGACGGATCAACGGCGAGACCAGCAAACCCAAGCGAGCGGAGGAAGAACGACACCCGCTCCCGCGGGCGGCATGAGTTGATGACGGCACGCATCTTCGCCGCTGTCTGGGCGACCGTGGTGGCCTGCGCGCTGGTCGGCTGCGGTGGCAGTTCGCACCGTGACCATCAGACCAGTGGTGCGGTGGGTCCGGGCCTGACGATCGAGGTCACCATCGCCAACGGACAGGTGAACCCGACCAACGCCACGCTGCAAGCCAGGGTGAAAGAACAGATCACGCTGAAGATCACCAGCGACGTCACCGACGAGCTGCATGTTCATTCGGTGCCCGACCACAAGTTCGAGATCGCGGCGGCGCCCAACCAGACATTCCAGTTCTCCGTCGACGTGCCCGGCAATGTCGACGTCGAGCTGCACCACCTCAAGCGCACTATCGCCACCATCCAGATCCAGCCGTGACCACCGCCGGGGCGGTGCTGGCGCATGGCCTCGGCGGGTCGAACGATCTTCCGGTCCCCTACACCTTCGCGTTGATCGGTGCGGCGTGGGCGCTGACGTTCACATTCGCACTGGTTGCCCTGGCGTGGAAGAAGCCCCGGTTCGATCCGGCCAAGCCGGGACACGCCCTGCCCGACGCGGTCACCCGCTTGGTCGATGCCCGTGCCACCCGCTGGACGGTGGCGGCACTGGCGTTGCTGTTGGCAGTGTGGGTGCTGCTGGCCGGGCTGTTCGGCCCGCAGACGCAGGCCAACGGTCTCCTCGGGGCGTTCTACGTCGTGCTGTGGGTCGGGTTGGTGGCTCTCTCATTGGTTTTCGGGCCGGTATGGCGGATCGTCTCGCCGGTCCGCACGGTGTACGTCATGCTGCGGCGGTGCCTGCCGGAGCGGCTGGGACGGGCGCGGTTCGCCTATCCCGAGAGCTGGGGTTACCGTCCTGCCGCGCTGGGGCTGTTCGCGTTCGTCTGGATGGAGTTGGCCAGCCCCGACTCGGCGTCGGTGTTCGCCGTGAAGATCTGGTTGCTGGTTTACACCGTCGTTCTCCTGGTGGGCGCCTGGCTGTGCGGTCAGCGCTGGCTGGCCCGGGCCGACCCGTTCGGCGTCTACAGCATGGCGGTGTCCCGGTTGTCGCCTTTTCGGCGTGATGCCGGCACCGGAAAGATCGTCGTCGGCAACCCGTTCGACCATCTGCCGTCGCTGCCGGTGCGGCCGGGCGTCGTGGTGGTACTGGCGGTGCTGCTGGGCTCCACGGCGTTCGACAGCTTCTCCGCATCGCCGACATGGCGCAATTTCTCCGACGGGGTGGCACGGGAGGCATCCGGGGTGCCGGAGACGCTGACGTCGTCGGCGCTGCGCACCGCCGGCCTGATCGTCTTCATTTCCGTTGTGGCACTGACATTTTCCCTTGCAGCTCGGGCCACCGGCGGAGTGGATGCCGAGCAGCGGCGGGCGTTGCCCGGCGAGATGGCGCACTCGCTGATCCCCATCGTGGTCGGCTACATTTTCGCGCACTACCTCACGTACCTGGTGGAGCGTGGCCAGCAGGCCGTGATCGCGCTGGCCGACCCGCTCAGCCGTGACTGGCAGGTCGCCTACATCCTGTCGATGCACCCCGCCGTGCTGTCCACCATCAAAGTGGCCTGCGTAGTTACCGGGCACATCGTGGCGGTCATAGCCGCGCACGACAAGGCGTTGCGGTTGCTGCCATCGGCACATCAGCTGACCGGGCAGCTCACCATGATGCTGGTGATGGTCGGCTACACGTTCATGGGCTTATATCTGTTGTTCGGCGGTTAGCCGAGACTGAATTCGACGCGCTCGTCCCCGTCCCAGCGGCGGAGTCCGGCGAAGCGGCCCTCGAACTGCGCCGGCCGGCCCGCAACGGCCAGTGCCGAACCGAGATGCGCGGCGTCCATGCGCCGGGCCAGGGTCACATGTGCCGTCCACTGCCCCGGCAGGCTGTTCGCCATCGGCTCGGGGATCAGATGTGGGCCGCACAGCCGATGTACCTCGGCGTGCAGATCCAGCAACTCTCGTGACGGCACGATCAGCCGGGTGAACACGACGTTGGCCCGGCCGAACAACACCGGTGCGCCGATGGTGCAGCGCAACGGCAACTGCCGCGCCACCGGAACCAGCAATTCGTCGACGGCCGGGTCGATCCGCTGGGCGACCGCAACCGTCACGTGCGGACGGCCGGGCGGGACGCGGATGGGCAGCCCCGCCTTCTTCAACGCGCCGACGTCGTCCCACATCCGACGCAACTCGGCCTCGGTGTCAGAGTCGAAGAGCAGCTCGATCGAATGCGCCATCAGGACACCAGCGACTTCACCCAGTCGCCGTCGAACGCGGCCGCACTCATCGCCGCAAAGCCGGCGGCCGTGCCGGCGCCCTCTGGCAGCGCGGCGCGCACCGGCGCCAGTCGGTTCAACTCCGGGCGGTTCGAACGCTCCACCGCTCCGGGTTGCGCCGGCCAACTGCCGATCACCAATCCGGCACACGAAAGTTTATGTGTTGCAAGCGCTTCCAGTGTCAGCGCGGTGTGGTTGAGGGTCCCCAGACCGGCTCTGGTCACGACGAGCACGGGGGCCTCGAGGTCCGCCGCGAGATCACGCAGTGTGACGCCGCCGGCGGCGAGTTCCACCAGTAATCCACCGGCACCCTCTACCAAGGTCAGCCGGCCCGGTCGGTCCATGCCGCGGATCAGTTCCACCATCTCGTCGCGGGCCGGCAGCGACATCCCGGCCTGCTCGGCCGCCGCCGCCGGAGACATGGGTAGCGGGAAGCGCGCCAAGCCCGCGAGTTCGGTCACACCAGCCAGTCGCCGCACCTCGGCCAGGTCGTCGTCGCCATCGGCGGTGCCGGTCTGGGCGGGCTTGCAGACAGCCACATCGATGCCCAGTTGGCGGGCGCAGGACGCCAGCGCGGCGGTGGCGACCGTCTTCCCGACGCCGGTGTCGGTGCCGGTGACGACCAGGACCGTCAACGGCGGGCGCCGGACAGCACGTCGGCGAACACCCGCCGGGCCAGGTCGAGTTCGTCGGGGCTCAGCGAGGCCCGCGCGGTCAAGCGAAGCCGGGAGGTCCCGGCGGGTACGGTCGGCGGCCGGAAGCAACCCACCTTGACGCCCGCCTCCAGGCATGCCGTGGCCGCGGCCAGCGCGACCTCGGGATCACCCAGGATGACCGACACGACCGCCGACTGCGGAACCTCGGCTACACCACACGCCTGGGCCAGCGTGTCGGCATGGCTGAGTACCGCCGCCGGCCGCCACGGCTCGGAAATGAGCAGACGCAGCGCCGCCAGTGCGGCGCCCACCGCGGCGGGCGCCAGGCCGGTGTCGAAGATAAATGGGCGTGCCGCGTCGATCAGGTGGGCGCGCACCTCGGCCGGGCCGAGTACCACCCCGCCCTGACTCCCGAGCGCCTTCGACAGGGTGGTGGTGACCACCACGTCGGGCGCTCCGGCCAGCCCAGCCTCATACAGCAGGCCGCGGCCGCCGCCCCGCACGCCGAGTCCATGAGCCTCGTCGACGATCAGCAGCGCGCGGTGCCGCCGGCACACGTCGTGCAGTTCGCGTAGCGGCGCCAATGAGCCGTCGGCGCTGAACACCGAGTCGGTGACGACCACGGCGCGCTCTTCGTCGCGGGCGGCCAACGCCGACTCCACCGCGCCGACATCGCGATTGGGCGTCACCACCACCCGAGCCCGGGACAGCCGGCAGGCGTCGACCAGGGATGCGTGCGAGTAGGCATCGGACACCAGCAACGAACCCGGACCGGACAGGCTGACCACCGCACCCAGGTTGGCGGTGTAACCCGAGGAGAAAACCAGCCCGGCGGCCGCACCGACATACTCGGCGAGTTCGGCCTCGAACTGCGCGTGCAGTTCGGTGTCGCCGGTGACCAGCCGGGAACCCGTGGCCCCGGCACCCCACACCCGCAGCGCCTGGACGCCCCCCTCGATGACGTCGGGATGCTGAGACAAGCCCAGGTAGTCATTCGAGGCCAGGTCGAGTTCGGTGCTCACCGGCGGACGAGGCCGCAGGGATCGGCGCAGACCGGCCTGACGGCGCTGGATCTCCACCGCTTCCAGCCAGGCCAGCGGGGACGTCTCGGTTGACTTCATCGCTGATCAGACTACGAGCCGAGCAACCTGCACCATCGCCGAGGTGATCTGAGCGATCTCGTCGGGTGTGCAGACATAAGGGGGCATTGCGTAAACCAGGTTGCGGAACGGGCGCAGCCACACACCGCAGTCCAGCGCCGCGGGCGTGGCAACCGCCAGATCAACCGCGCGGTCGCATTCGATGACGCCGATGCCGCCGCACACCCGCACATCGGTGACCCCCGGCAGCGCGCGGGCTGGTGCCAGCCCGGCGCTCAGTCCGGCAGCGATCTCGGTGACCCGGGATCGCCAGTCCTGGCTCAGCAGAACCTCGACACTGGCCACCGAAACCGCGCACGCCAGCGGATTGGCCATGAACGTCGGCCCGTGCATCAGCGCACCGGCGCTACCGGCACTGATGGTGTGGGCGATATCGGTGGTGCACAGGGTCGCGGCCAGGCTCAGATATCCGCCGGTGAGGGCCTTGCCGACGCACATGATGTCCGGGCTGACGCCGGCGTGGTCGGCGGCGAACAGCTCGCCGGTGCGCCCGAAGCCGGTGGCGATCTCATCGAAGATCAGCAGCACCCGCTGGCGACGGCAGATCTCGCGCAGGTCGGACAGGTACCGCGGGTCGTGAAATCGCATCCCGCCGGCACCCTGCACCACGGGTTCGACGATGACGGCTGCCAACTCGGCGGCATGGTCGGCCACCTGGGCTTCGAACGCCGCACTGTAGGCGGGGTCGTAGTCCCGCGGCACCTGCGGGGCGAACACCTGGGGCACCAGCACGTCGGACCACAGCGAGTGCATGCCTCCTTCGGGGTCGCAGACGCTCATCGGCGTGAACGTGTCGCCGTGGTAGCCGCCTCGCCAGGTCATCAGGCGATGCTTGGCCGGTTGGTCCAGGCTGCGCCAGTACTGCAACGCCATCTTCACCGCGACCTCCACCGACACCGAACCGGAGTCGCTGAAGAACACGGTCTCCAGGCCCGGCGGGGTGATCTGCACCAGCAGTTGGGCCAGCCGGGCGGCCGGTTCGTGGGTCAGTCCACCGAACATGACGTGGTTCATGGTGTTCAGCTGGGCGATCATCGCCGCATCCAGGGTCGGGTGCCCGTGGCCGTGAATGGCGGTCCACCAGGAGCTCATCGCGTCCAGCACCTCGACCGGGCGACCGTCGCGGACCAGTGTCAGCCAGGCGCCACGCGCCGCGACGGCCACCACCGGCGGTATCGCTTCCCTGCCGATCGTGCTGTATGGATGCCAGAGGTGTGCGGCATCGATCGCGCTGATCTGCGCGGGCGTCAATCGGGTTGGTGATTGTCCGGCCGCTGCCACGAAAGCCGACCTTAGTCGGTTGCGGTCGCAGAAAACCCGTTCATCGGGAAGCATGCAGGGCATGGCAGCACCGGAACAGTCCCGCGACCCGGACCAGGATCAGCGCCGGGTCATCCGGCTCCGCCTGGTTCCGTGGGACGTCATCACCATGTTTGTGCTGCTGGGGTTGCTGATCGCCGCGGTCACCATGACGACTTGGCCGACCCGGTTGTTCGCCTTCACCGACAACGTCTGCCAGGGTGACGACTGCCCGATGGTGCCGTTCGGGGTGAACTACTACATCTACCCCTTGGTGTGGGGCGGTATCGGCGCCGCCGGGACCGCCGCCCTGGTGGGTCCATTCGTGTCACTGGTCAAGGGCTGGTTCATGTCCTTCTGGCCGATCGTCGCGGTCGGCGTGCTCAGCCTGGCCTCGGTGCTGGGCCACGCCCTGACGGATTTCAGCAACACGTTCGGGCGCTGAACGCGTTCTCGCGACATCACGTGGCGGCAACGTCTTTGAGACCGAAATCACAACTGCCATCACAAGATTGACCCCCTCCATCACCGTCGGGTCACGTTCCTACAAATAATGTTTCGCCACTCTGGCGGTCACTTATCTCTGTTGTCAAAGTGTCTGTAGTGACTGGTGTGATTTGGGCTCGGCTAACGGGGTCGGTCACGCCATCAGGTCCAGCGGCGCTCGGCCCCGAAGAGGCGGCCCATCGCTCCTGAACGCCGGCGGATGCGCGCGGTCACCGCGCTGAGGCACAGAGGGGCCACCCGGCCCCAGGAAACGAGGGAACGAAATGAAACGCGTCTACGCCTTCGCGATCGGGCTGCTGATGTTCGTGGCGCCAATGGTGACTGCCGCGGGGATAGCGTCCGCAGATCCTTACACCCGGTCCAACGACTACCAGCAGCTCGCCGACACGGTGATCGCGCGCGGACTCTCGCAGCGCGGCGTGCCGTTCTCGTGGGCCGGCGGCGGTGTCACCGGACCCACCCGAGGCACCGGTTCGGGCATCAACACCGTCGGGTTCGACGCCTCGGGCCTGATCCAGTACGCCTATGCCGGCGCCGGGCTCAAGCTGCCGCGTTCCTCGGGTCAGATGTACCGGGTCGGTGAGAAAGTCCTTCCCCAGCAGGCCCGCAAGGCTGATCTGATCTTCTATGGCCCCGAAGGCACCCAGAGCGTCGCGATGTACCTGGGGAACGGGCAGATGCTCGAGGTCGGTGACGTCGTGCAGGTCTCGCCGGTGCGCGCCAGCGGTATGGCGCCGTACCTGGTCCGGATCCTGGGGACGAATTCGTTGCAGACGGGACCGGTGCAGCCGGCGCCGGCGCAGACGGTGCCCGGTCAGCAGGCTCCGGCCCAGACGATCCCCGGCCAACAGGCCCCAGCTCAGACCGTGCCCGGTCAACAGGCCCCGGCCCAGGCGGTGCCCGGCCAACAGGCTCCGGCCCAGACCGTGCCCGGTCAGCAGGCTCCGGCCCAGACGATCCCCGGCCAGCAAGCTCCGGCCCAGACGATCCCCGGCCAACAGGCCCCGGTCCAGACGATCCCCGGTCAGCAAGCTCCCGTTCAGCAGGCGCCGCTGCAGCAGCAGGCCCTCCCGCAGGCACCGTTGCAGCAGGTGATCCCCCAGCCGCCGAATCCACTGGTTCCCACGCCGCAGCCGCCGCTGCAGCTGATGCCGGCGCAGCCGGCCCCGGGAGCCACCGCCCCGCGCTGACCGACCGGGTTCCCGGGCTTTCCCCCAAGCCGCCGCTTGCTCCGCACGGAGCGGGCGGCGGTTTTCGGTAAGTTAGCGGTGATCATGCCGACACCGCCGCCTCCTCCGATCCCGGCTGCCACCACGCAGGCAGCGGGCATGGGCACGCGCTCGTCCGGCTTCTACCGGCACGATCTCGACGGTCTGCGCGGCATCGCGATCGCTCTGGTCGCCGTGTTCCACATCTGGTTCGGCCGGGTGTCCGGCGGGGTGGACGTGTTCCTGGCCCTGTCCGGATTCTTCTTCGGCGGCAAGGTGCTGCGGGCCGGGTTGGGCGGGAGGCTGTCTCCGGCTACCGAGGTGGTCCGCCTGATCCGACGGTTGTTGCCGGCGCTGGTCGTGGTGCTGGCGGGGTGCGCGCTGCTGACCGTTCTGATCCAGCCGCAGACCCGGTGGGAGGCGTTCGCCGACCAGAGCCTGGCCAGTCTCGGCTACTACCAGAACTGGGAACTGGCCCACTCGGCGGCGGACTACCTGCGCGCCGGCGAGGCGGTCAGTCCGTTGCAGCACATCTGGTCCATGTCGGTGCAGGGCCAGTTCTACGTGGCATTTTTGATGCTGGTCGCGGCCGTCGCTTATTTGGGCCGGCCGCTGGGCAGGCATTTGCGCACGGTTTTCGTGGTGCTGCTCAGCGCGCTGACGGTGGCGTCGTTCGTGTACGCGATCATCGCCCATCAGGCCTATCAGGCGACCGCGTACTACAACAGCTTCGCCCGGGCCTGGGAACTGTTGCTGGGAGCGCTGGTGGGCGCGGTGGTCCCCTACATCCGCTGGCCCATGTGGCTACGGATGGTGACCGCCACGGTGGCGCTGGCGGCGATCCTGTCGTGCGGTGCCCTGATCGACGGCGTCAAGGAATTTCCTGGACCGTGGGCCCTGGTACCGGTCGGCGCCGCAATGCTGATGATCATGGCGGGAGCCAACATGGCCGGCGACCCTGCCACCCGCGGCCGGATGCCCCTGCCCAACCGGGTGCTGGCGGCCGGTCCTCTGGTGACACTGGGTGCGATGGCCTACTCGCTGTATCTGTGGCACTGGCCGCTGCTGATCTTTTGGCTCTCCTACACCGGCCACCGCCAGGCCAACTTCCTCGAGGGGATGGGCGTGCTGCTGGTGTCGGGGGTGTTGGCCTATCTCACCACCCGCCACGTCGAGGACCCGTTGCGTTACCGGGCAGCCGCGGCACCGTCCGCGCCGGTGCCCTGGCGGCTGAGGTGGCGCCGGCCGACGATCGCGCTGGGATCAGTGGTGGCGCTGCTCGGTGTCACCCTGACCGCGACGTCATTCACCTGGCGCGAACATCTCGTCGCCGAGCGCGCCGGTGGCAAAGAGCTCAGTGGACTCAGCTCCGCCGACTACCCGGGCGCGCGGGCACTGGTCAACCACGTGCGGGTACCGAAACTGCGGATGCGGCCCACGGTGCTCGAAGTCAAGGAAGACCTGCCCGCCTCCACCCGGGACGGGTGCATCAGCGACTTCGTCAACCCGACGGTGGTCAACTGCACCTACGGCGACACCGATGCTCCGCGAACCATTGCCCTGGCAGGTGGGTCACACGCCGAGCACTGGCTGCCCGCGCTGGATCTGCTGGGCCGGCTGCACCACTTCAAGGTGGTGACCTACCTCAAAATGGGCTGCGCGTTGTCCACCGAGCAGGTCCCGCTGATCATGGGAAACAATGCGCCCTACCCCCAGTGCCGGCAGTGGGTGGAGACGACGATGGCCAAGCTGGTCACCGACCGCCCCGACTACGTCTTCACCACCTCGACCCGGCCCTGGAACATCAAGGCCGGCGACGTGATGCCCGCCACCTACATCGGCATCTGGCAAACGTTGTCCGACAACAACATTCCGATCCTGGGCGTGCGTGACACACCCTGGCTGGTCAAGGACGGTCAACCGTTCAACCCCGCCGACTGCCTGGCCAAGGCCGGCAACGCGGAGTCCTGCGGAGTGAAGCGCTCCGAGCTGCTGTCCGATCACAACGGCACGCTGGACTTCGTCGGTCAGTTCCCGCTGCTCAAGCCGATCGACCTGTCAGACGCGATCTGCCGGCCCGACACGTGCCGTGCGGTCGAGGGAAACGTGCTGATCTACCGGGATCCGCACCACCTGACGCCCACCTACATGCGGACGCTGGCACCGGAACTGGGACGGCAGATCGCGGCGATCACCGGTTGGTGGTGACACGCGACCAAGGGCAGCCGACACGGATAAGGTTTGGTGATGTCGTCGACGGAGCGCGGGAACCAGGGTGCATATGACGGCGCGGACGCCTCACCCGAACTGGCGACGGTATGGCCCGGGGCGCCATTTCCCTTGGGAGCCACTTATGACGGCGCCGGCACCAACTTCTCGCTGTTCTCCGAAGTCGCCGAGAAGGTCGAGCTGTGCCTGATCGCGCGCGACGGCAGCGAAACCCGGATCAATCTCGACGAAGTCGACGGCTATCTCTGGCACTGCTATCTGCCGACCGTTACCCCTGGGCAGCGGTACGGGTTTCGCGTGCACGGACCGTTCGATCCGGCGGCGGGTCACCGCTGCGATCCGAGCAAGCTGCTGCTCGACCCGTACGGCAAATCCTTCGTGGGCGACTTCGATTTCACTCAGGCGCTGTTTTCCTACGACCTGGAGGTGGCGGCCGAGGACCCGTCCGAAACCGGTACTCCCCCGATGGTCGACTCGCTGGGCCACACCATGACCAGCGTCGTGATCAACCCGTTCTTCGACTGGGCCTCCGATCGGGCGCCCTGCACGCCGTATCACGAAACGATCATCTACGAGGCGCACGTCAAGGGCATGACCCAGACTCATCCGGGTATCCCGCACGAACTGCGCGGCACGTATGCCGGGCTGGCGCATCCGGCGATCATCGACCACCTCAAATCGCTCAATGTCACCGCCATCGAGCTGATGCCGGTCCACCAGTTCATGCACGACCACCGGCTGCTGGACCTGGGTTTGCGAAATTACTGGGGGTACAACACCTTCGGCTTTCTGGCTCCGCACTATCAATATGCGGCGACGCGCAAACCGGGTGGTGCGGTAGCCGAGTTCAAGTCGATGGTGCGCACTTTCCACGAGGCCGGCATCGAGGTGATCCTCGACGTCGTCTACAACCACACCGCCGAGGGAAACCATTTAGGCCCGACGATCAACTTCCGCGGCATCGACAACGCCGCCTACTACCGCCTGGTCGACGGTGACCTTCGCCACTACAAGGACTTCACCGGCACCGGCAACAGCCTCAACGTGCGGCACCCGCACACCCTGCAGCTCATCATGGACTCGCTGCGCTACTGGGTGCTGGAAATGCACGTCGACGGCTTCCGGTTCGACCTGGCCGCCACCCTGGCCCGCGAGTTCTACGACGTCGACCGGCTGTCAGCGTTTTTCGACTTGGTGCAGCAGGATCCGGTGGTCAGCCAGGTCAAGTTGATCGCCGAACCGTGGGACGTCGGCGAAGGTGGTTACCAGGTCGGGAATTTCCCAGGTTTGTGGACGGAGTGGAACGGGAAATACCGCGACACTGTGCGCGACTACTGGCGGGGCGAGCCCGCAACCCTCGGCGAGTTCGCTTCCCGGCTGACCGGGTCGTCGGACCTCTACGAAGCGACCGGCCGGCGGCCCGGCGCGAGCATCAACTTTGTCACCGCCCATGACGGTTTCACCCTGCAGGATCTGGTGTCCTACAACGAAAAACACAATGCCGCCAACGGTGAAGACAACCGCGACGGTGAGAGCCACAACCGGTCCTGGAACTGCGGCGTGGAAGGACCTACCGACGATCCCGACGTTGTCGCGCTGCGTTGCCAACAGATGCGCAACTTCTGGGCGACGTTGATGGTCAGTCAGGGCACCCCGATGATCTCCCACGGCGACGAGATCGGGCGCACCCAGGTCGGCAACAACAATGTCTACTGCCAGGACTCCGAGTTGTCCTGGATGGATTGGTCATTGGTCGAGAAGAACGCCGATCAGCTGACCTTCGCGCGCAAGGTGACGCGCCTGCGCAAGAAGCATCCGGTGTTTCGCCGCCGCCGCTTCCTCAAGGGCCGGCCCATCCGCAGTGGCGAGTCGGAAGTCCACGACATCTCCTGGCTGACGCCTGCCGGGCAGGAGATGACAGAGCAGGACTGGGACAACGATTTCGGCAAGAGCATCGCGGTGTTCCTCAACGGCCAGGCCCTGCCCGAACCGAACCGCCGTGGCGAACGGATCGTCGATGACTCGTTCCTGCTGTGTTTCAACGCCCACGACCAGGAAGTCACATTTGTCATGCCGCACGGCGACTATGCACAGCAGTGGACAGTGGAGCTGGACACCACCAGCCCGACCGGAGTGACCGAACGGGTGGTCGACGAGGGCGACGAGGTCGCACTGCCCGGACGCTCCGTGCTCATTTTACGTAAGACGTTGTGACGTATGCCTTTACCGGTCTCGGCAACCTATCGGTTGCAGCTGCGCGGCGCGTCCAGCGGCTTCGCGTTCACCCTCGGCGATGCTGAAAAGCTCCTGGATTACCTCGACGAGCTCGGGGTGTCTCACGTCTACCTGTCCCCGATCCTGACCGCGACCGAGGGCTCGTCGCACGGTTACGACGTCACGGATCCGACCACGGTGTCGCCCGAACTCGGCGGCCCGGAAGGGCTGGCACGGCTGTCCGAAGCGGCGCAGGCGCGCGGTATGGGCCTGGTGATTGACGTTGTGCCCAACCATGTGGGCATCGACCAGCCGGATCAGAACGCCTGGTGGTGGGATGTGCTGCGGCACGGGCGCGAATCCAACTACGCCGGGTACTTCGATATCGACTGGACCTTAGATGATGCGGGCCGAATCGTGTTGCCGCTGTTGGGTTCTGACGATGATGCGGCCGATCTGACGGTGGATGGCGACCTGCTGCGACTGGGTGACCTGGCGCTTCCCATCGCCCCGGGCACCGGCGACGGCCCCGGCCCCGAGGTGCACGAGCGCCAGCACTACCGGCTGGTGGGATGGCGCAACGGGGTGGTCGGATACCGCCGATTCTTTTCGATCACCTCGCTGGCCGGTCTACGTCAGGAGGACCGCAGCGTCTTCGACGCCAGCCACGCCGAAGTTGCCCGCTGGTTCAGCGAGCGGCTCGTCGACGGGGTGCGCATCGACCATCCGGACGGATTAGCAGATCCGGCAGGCTATTTGATCTGGCTGCGCGAGACGGTCGGACCCGACGCCTGGATCGTCATCGAGAAGATCCTGGGCGTCGACGAGGCGCTGGAACCCACGCTGCCGGTCGCCGGCACCACCGGCTATGACGTGCTGCGGGAGGTCGGCGGGCTTTTCGTCGACCCGGCAGGCGAGACCACGCTCACCGAACTCGTCGGGTCCGCGGGCGTGGACTACAGTGCAATGCCGGATATGTTGGCGCAACTGAAGATCCGCGCCGCCACCGACACCCTGGGCAGTGAGCTGGCCAGGTTGCGGCGCAGCATCGTCGCGAGCGCAGGTGCCGATGATCCGCGGTTGTCCGACGCCGTGGCCGCCCTGCTCACCCACATCGACGTCTACCGGTGCGACTACCAGTCATTGTCGGCGATCCTGCCCACTGCCCTGGCGGAAACCCAAGCAGTGCAACCGGATCTGGGTCCCGCGCTGACGGTGCTGGCGGCGGCACTGGCCCGGGGCGGCGAGCCGGCCACCCGCCTGCAGCAACTCTGCGGCGCGGTTACGGCCAAGGCTGTCGAAGACTGCCTGTTCTACCGCGACGCCCGGTTGGTGTCGCTCAACGAGGTCGGCGGTGAACCGCACCGGTTCGGAGTCGGAGCCGCCGAGTTCCACCAGAGTTCGGCCACCCGCGCACGGCTGTGGCCGGCCGCGATGACGACGCTGACCACGCACGACACCAAACGCGGCGAGGATGTGCGGGCGCGGATCGGAGTGCTCTCTCAGGTGCCGTCGCTGTGGGCCGAGTTCGTCGGGCGCTGGGAGAATCATGCCCCCTCCCCCGATCCCGCAACCGGACAGTTCCTGTGGCAGAACATCTTCGGCGTCTGGCCGGTGAGCGGCGAAGTCACCGGCGAACTGCGCGAGCGGCTGCACGCCTACGCCGAGAAGGCGATTCGAGAGGCCGCCTGGCACACGTCGTGGAATGACCCGGACTCCGACTTCGAAGGCGCCGTGCACAGCTGGCTGGATACCGTGCTGGACGGGCCGGTGGCCGGCGAGCTGACCAAACTCGTGGGGCAACTCAACCCGCATGCCGCCAGCGACGCGCTGGGCCAGAAGCTGTTGGCCCTGACCGTGCCCGGCATCCCGGATGTTTACCAGGGCACCGAGCTGTGGGATGACAGTCTGGTCGATCCGGACAATCGCCGCGAGGTCGACTACACGACGCGGCGCAACGCACTGAAAGAATTGCAGCACCCCAAGATTCGCGTGGTCACCACCGCACTGCGGCTGCGGCGGTCGCGGCCGGACTGTTTCCTGAACGGCGATTACGTGCCGGTGCTCGCCGCGGGTCAGGCCAGCGATCATGTCGTGGCGTTCCGCCGTGGTCCGGGCATTCTGGTGGCGGTGACCCGCTGGACGGTGGCGCTGGCCGACACCGGTTGGGGTGACACGGTAGTGCCGCTGCCGGAGGGGTCGTGGACCGATCGACTGACGGGCGCGGTGGCCAGCGGGCCGACGTCAGCCGCGCAATTGTTCGGTGAGTTGCCCGTGGTGCTGCTGGAGCGTCGTGATGACTGAATTCAAAGTATGGGCACCGAAACCCGAGCTGGTGCGATTGGACGTCGACGGCACGGTGCACGACATGGTCCGCTCCGACGACGGCTGGTGGCACACCGACGTCGACGCGCCGGCGGACGCCCGCTACGGCTTCCTGCTCGACGACGACGACACGGTGCTGCCGGACCCGCGCTCGGCCCGCCAGCCCGACGGGGTGCACGAACGTTCCCAGCTCTGGGACCCGTCGAACGCGGCCTGGACCGACAGTGACTGGTCGGGTCGGTCGGTCGAAGGCGCGGTGATCTATGAACTGCACGTCGGCACTTTCACGCCCGCGGGTACCTTCGACTCCGCCATCGAAAAGCTGGACTACCTGGTCGATCTCGGCGTCGACTTCGTCGAGCTGATGCCGGTGAACTCATTTGCCGGTACGCACGGCTGGGGGTACGACGGCGTGCTGTGGTACAGCGTGCACGAACCCTATGGCGGTCCCGACGGCCTGGTCAGACTGGTCGACGCGTGTCACGCCCGCGGCCTTGGCGTGCTGATCGACGCGGTGTTCAACCACCTCGGCCCGTCGGGCAACTACCTGCCGAAGTTCGCACCATATCTGTCGTCGGCCAGCAATCCGTGGGGCGAGGGCATCAACATCGCCGACGCCGACTCCGACGAGGTGCGCCGGTACATCATCGGATGTGCGTTGCGGTGGATGCGCGACTTCCACGCCGACGGTCTGCGGCTGGACGCGGTGCACGCGTTGGTGGACCTCACCGCAGTGCACCTGCTCGAGGAGCTCGCCACCGAAACTGACTGGCTGTCAAGGCAGTTGGGCCGCCCCCTGGCTCTGGTCGCCGAGAGCGACCTGAATGATCCGCGCCTGATCACTGCACGCGAACACGGCGGATACGGCCTGACCGCGCAGTGGGCCGACGACATCCACCACGCCATCCACACCGCGGTATCCGGCGAACGGCAGGGCTATTACGGCGACTTCGGGTCTCTCGCCACGCTGGCCCAGACGCTGCGCCACGGTTTCTTCCACGCCGGCACCTACTCGTCGTTCCGGCGGCGCCGCCACGGTCGCCCGCTGGACACCACCGAGGACACCGGCATCCCGGCGACCCGGCTGCTGGCCTACACCTGTACCCACGACCAGGTCGGCAACCGCGCCCTCGGAGACCGCCCGTCGCAGAACCTGACGCCGGGACAATTGGCCGTCAAAGCCGCTCTGGTGCTGGCATCTCCTTACACCGCAATGCTTTTCATGGGTGAGGAGTGGGGAGCATCCACGCCGTTCCAGTTCTTCAGCTCGCATCCTGAGCCGGAGCTGGCCGAGGCTACCCGCAAGGGACGCAAAGCGGAGTTCGCCGAACACGGGTGGGACGCCGATGAGATCCCCGACCCCCAGGATCCGCAGACGTTCGAGCGGTCGAAGCTGAACTGGGGTGAAATCGCATCGGGAGCGCACACCCGGCTCCTGGCGTTCTACCGCGATCTGATCAACCTGCGGCGCAACGAGCCCGACTTCGCCGACCCGTGGCTCGACCATCTGGTCGTCGACTACGACGAGGATCAGCGCTGGATCGTGCTGCGGCGCGGCGGCCTGACGGTCGCGTGCAACCTCGGCGAGGAGGCGGTATCCATACCCGTCAGCGGTGAGCTGGTGCTCGCCTGGGACGCCCCCGAGATCGGCAAGGACGCCACCCGGGTTCCCGGGCATTCCGTAGCCATCCTGCGGTAGCGTCCCCGCGCGAGCAGTCCCTGCGGTAGCGTCCCCGCGCGAGCAGTCGCAAAATCGCCCTAATCGGGTCTGATTTGGGTGATTTTGCGACTGCTCGCTGGCTGACCCGGCCCCGCGGGAACGACGACGGTCAGCTCGTTCCCGCTGCGCTCCACCCGCAGGCCGGCTCTGCGGGCGACGGCCGCGACGGCCGCCGCGTCGTCGGGCTCGGCCCTGGTCGCGGCCAGAACACGGGCCAGCCGTCCTTTGTGCGCCTTGTTGAAATGGGTCACCACCGCCCGCCGC
Source organism: Mycobacterium sp. (assembly GCA_003987775.1). Taxonomy (GTDB): domain Bacteria; phylum Actinomycetota; class Actinomycetes; order Mycobacteriales; family Mycobacteriaceae; genus Mycobacterium. Next base: position 48,808 of record RXJD01000006.1, on the reverse strand, counting down.
CCATCGGGATACTCGGCCAGCACGTTCACCCCGACGGCCTCAGGCGCCCTGCCCAGCGCAACGTAGGACCCCGAACGGAGATCGACGATCAGGTGCTCGGCGGCCAACTCGCGAAGCAGCGGCTCCAGCACCGGGCGCCACCGGGTGGCCAAAGTGGGCTTGCCCGGCAGTTTCGACGTCGCCGAGAGCCGATAGGCGGGCACCTGATCGTCGGCGGCAAGCAGCCCGAACAATGCCGACGCGATGAACAAGCGGGCACCCGCGCGCTTCGCCTCGGCGCCGCGCAGCGAATCGATGTCCAGCGCGTCGTAGAGGACCCCGGTGTAGCGGCGGATGGCCGGCAGCGTCGGCGCCACGCGCAGGGCTGCGTTGCGCTCGATCTCGGCGAGCTGCGACGGCGAGACGCCAAGCGCCGCCCTACTCGCCGCCGGGTCCGCCGCCAGCTCGACGAGCTCCGCCACCAGCGCCGACCGTAATGGATTCAGCGCCGGGTGACCCAGGCTGTCGATGTGCAGGGGTGGGCCGTCGCCCCCCGCTCGCTTGGTCTCCGACGGGGGCAGCAGCACGATCACGGGTGCAGACGATAGTCGGCGCCCGCCACGCCCTCCCCGCGAGCAGACGCGAAATCGCGGTGGAGCGTCAGCTCCACCGCGATTTCGCGTCTGCTCGGCCTCAGCCGGCATCAGCAGGCTCCAAGAATCCTTCAAGCGCCGTGGGCGACGCTATCTCCCATGACGACGATCGCCCCCCAGCTGGTAGCCCCCGCCCCCGCCGTCAAGGTCCCCACCGTCAAGCGCGCTGCCGTCACCCGGATCAGCGGCCTCGCCGTGATGAGCCTCGTCCTGGGCGTCCTGCAGTACGTGTTTCTCTTCATCCCCTGCTGGCTGGTCACGATCCCGTTCGGAGTACACGCGCTGCACCAGGCCGACAAGGCCAACGCCCCCAGTCGCGCGGTGGCGATCGCCGGCCTGGCGCTGTCGGTCATCCACTTCGCCGTCTACACCTTCGTCTTCATCTGGCTGCTCACCAGCAGCTAACTCACACGCTCGCCGGTCCGGTGCCGTGAACGGCTTCCGCGATGGCATCCGCCAGCGGTTCGATCTCCTCGTCCGTCAAGTCGGCGATCGTGATGCGCATGCCCGGCGGCGTGTCCATCCGGAACCGTGTCCCCGGCGCCGCCGCCCAGCCCGCGTTGAGCAGCCTGGTGATGGCGACCGTCTCGTCGGGCACCGGAATCCACACGTTGAGGCCGGATCGGCCGTGAGCGGCAACGTCCCGCTCCGCCAGTGCTTCACACAGCGCGGTGCGGTTGCCGGCGTATTGTTTCCGCGCAGCGTGCACCAGCGTCGTCGCCTCGTCGTCCGACCACATGCGAACCGCGAGATCCTGCAGCAGCCGACTCACCCATCCCGGGCCCAGCCGCAGACGTCCGTGCACTCGCTCGATGGTGCGCCGGTCTCCGGCCAGCACGGCCAGGCGCAGGTCGGGACCGTATGCCTTGGACACCGAGCGGACAAATGCCCAGCGGCGCGTGCATCCGGCCAGGGCGTGCAGCGGCACGCCGGAGATCTTGGCGCAGTGGTCGTCTTCGATGACCAGCACGTCGCTGGTCTTCGCGGCCAGCAGACTGCGCAGCGCCTTGGCACGCTCCTTCGACAAGGCCGCGCCGGTCGGGTTCTGCGCGCGGGTGGTGACGATGACGGCCTTCACGCCGCGGCGCAGCGCCCGCGCCATGCTGAGCACCACCGGCCCGTCGTCGTCGACTCGGACAGGTTCCGGCGAAAGACCAAGTGCTGCAACGAGATCAAGCATATTAGCCCAACCCGGATCCTCCACCGCCACCCGGTCGCCGGGTCGCAGATGAGCACTGAGCACCCGCTCGATGCCGTCGAGTGCTCCACTGGTCACCGCGAGATGCTCGGCCGGCACCCCGTCGCCGCCCAGATCCGCACGGGCGCGATCGACCAGTTCGGCCGACATCGCGGACTGCCCGTACAACAACGGCCGCTCCTGCTTCGCCGGATCCAGCCTGGCGGTGGCGATGGGCAGCAGCGCCGGGTCCGGGTTGCCGGTCGACAGGTCGCGTGCGCCGTCGGGAACCGCGAGCCCCAGCAGCGACCGCGGCGTGGTCGCCGGCCGGTTGCGCACCCGGGTTCCACGGCGGCCCGCGGTCTCGACGGCCCCGCGGTCACGCAGCAGCCGGTATGCGGCGGCAACGGTGTTGGCGTTCACCCCGAGTTCGGCGGCCACTTCCCGGATCGACGGCAGCGCATCACCGGGCGCGAGGGCGCCCTCTGAGATGCCCTCTTCGATGCTGGCGGCGATCGACTCGGCACCCGTCCCGGAAATGGTGTATCGTACTGGCACAGTGTTAATTATGTACTAGAACAATAGCGAAGGCAAGCGGATGGACACGGCTTTTCACCCGACCCCACGCACCACCCCGACCCGCTACCGGGAGCGGGCCCGTTATGACCGCGAGACGGTGCACCGCATCCTCGATGAGTCGCTGATCTGCCACCTCGCATACATCAGGGACGGGCAGCCGGTGGTCCTGCCGACCATCCACACCCGCATCGACGAGACCCTCTACATTCACGGCTCGTCGGGCAGCGGACCGATGCTGACGACTCGGTTGTCCGGCATGCCGGTGTGCGTCACCGTCACGCTGGTGGACGGACTCGTGCTGGCCCGTGCAGCGATGCACCACTCGATGAACTACCGCTCGGTGGTCGCGGTCGGGACCGCGCGCCTCGTCGACGACCCGGACGAGAAGGGGCGTGCGCTGCACGCCGTCCTCGACCACATCCAGGCGGGCCGTGCCGACGATTGCCGACCGCCGAACGCCCGCGAACTCGCGGCGACCGCGGTGCTCGCACTGGATCTGGTGGAAGTCTCGGCCAAAATCCGCGAAGGCGGGGTATCCGACGACGAGGAGGATCTGACGCTGCCGTACTGGGCCGGCGTGGTGCCGTTGCGGGTGACGGCCGAATCGCCCATTGCCGACGGCGATCTGGACCCCGCTACCCCGCTGCCTGCGTATCTGCGCTAGACCGCCGCGCGTCAGAGCAGCAGGTAGCGGTACGCCGGCGAGCCGGGAAGCAGGGTTTCGACATGCATGTCGGTCGACCTCATCCGGGCGAGCAGACCATCCAGGTCCGCGGCCGAACCCAACTGGATCCCGACCAGCGCCTCGCCGGTCTCCCGGTTGTTGCGCTTGACGTACTCGAACAGCGTGATGTCGTCATTGGGACCCAGCACCTCGTCCAGGAACCGCCGCAGCGCGCCCGGCTCCTGCGGGAAGTCGACCAGGAAGTAGTGCTTGAGACCCAGGTGAACCAGGGATCGCTCGAGCACCTCGCCGTAGCGGGACACGTCGTTGTTGCCGCCCGAGATCAGACACACCACGGTGGAACCGGGCTCGACGTCGGCCTCCAGCAGACCGGCCACCGACAGCGCCCCGGCGGGCTCGGCGATGATGCCTTCGTTCTGATACAGGTCCAGCATCGCGGTGCACACCGCGCCCTCGTCGACCGTGGTGATCGAAACCATGTCCCCGGCGGCGGCCAGCGCGGCGTAGGTCAGCGTTCCCGCGCGCGCCACCGCGGCACCGTCGACGAACTGGTCGACGTGTTCCAGGGTCACCGGCTCGCCGGCGGCCAGTGCCGCCATCATCGCCGCGGCGCCGGCCGGCTCGATGCCCAGGACCGCGGTCTTCGACGTCCGTTCGGCCAGGTAGCTGGTGATACCGGCGATGCACCCGCCGCCACCGACCGGCACCACGACCAGGTCCGGCTCGTCGCCCAGGGCGTCCAGGATCTCGACGGCGATGGTGCCCTGACCGGCCATGGTGCGCAGGTCGTCATACGGCGGGACCAGCGTGGCGCCGGTACGTGCGACGTCTTCGCGGGCGGCCGCGGCGGCCATGTCGTACGTTGAGCCGCCCACGATCAGTTCGATGAACTCGCGCCCGTGATACCGGATCCGGTCCCGTTTCTGCTTGGGTGTCTTGGCCGGCACGTAGATGCGGCCGTGCACACCCAGTGAGCGGCAGGCGTATGCGAACCCCTGCGCGTGGTTGCCGGCCGAGGAGCATACGACTCCGGCGGACAGCTCCTCTTCGGAGAGCTGAACCAGCAGGTTGTAGGCGCCACGCAGCTTGTACGATCGCACTACCTGCAGGTCTTCGCGCTTGAGGTAGACGGTGGCGCCGGTGATCTCGGACAACCGGTCGCTGTACTGCAGGGGCGTCGGCGTGACCACCGGAGCAATTCGCTTGGCCGCGCCGTCGATGTCAGCCGCGCACAGCGGCAGCTCGCGAGGGTTCTGGCTCAGTTCGGCGGACACCGGTCAATGGTGCCATGTCCCCAGGAGCCGCGTGCCGCCCCTATTCCTGACGACGGGCCAGTTCCGCGATCACGTTGACCCGGCGACACGCCGTCGCGATCTCGTCGGCGAACTCCCGCCGCCGCTTGGCGATGTCGGCCTGATCGGCACCGTCGACCAGCTCGCGATGGTGCGCCAGCCGCAGCGCGGTCTTGAACAGTTCCATCGAACGCGACTCGGCGTTGGCGATCCGGCGCTGCAACTCCCACTGCTTGCCCACTTCCAGGCACTCGGTGAGGAACGCGTCTTCGTCCAGCGCCTCGTCCTCGAGCGCGGCCAACCGGTCGGCGACGATGTGATACGCGTCCAGGAAGGGGCGCAGCACCAGGTGCGCCAGCAGCAGATCGGCGTCTTCCAGCAGGCGCCGCACATCGGCCGCGATGACTTCCTTGGACGTGTCCTCCACCGGCCCGATCAGCTTGACTTCGTCGGCGAGTTCGACCTCGAACTGCGCGCGCGCCGAGAACAGGAACTCGAACTTCAGCAACTCGCGCAGACTCAGCGCTTCGTCACGCACCGCCGCGGGAGAGACGAAACCGTCCCCGGAGCTCTCCGCGGTTTCCGACGCCGCCAGCAGAGCCAGCTCGGCGATCGCGCGGTCGACCAGGATGTGGATGGCGGTGTTGCGGTAGAACGCTGCGACCAGATGCTGGTCGGCGCCAACTCCCCACACCGCCTCGGTGCCGGCGTCATAGACACTCACCACCCCTGAATTGACCATCTGGTGCAGGGTCCAGCGGATCGTCGAGCGGTTCGTCAGGTCGGCGGCCCCGGCGACCGCCCAATTGCGGGCGGTGATGTAGCTGGCCAGCGGGCTCACCGTGGCCAAGACCTCGCTGATGGACAAGGACCGGTCAGCACCCAGCAACGCCAGACTCACCACCGCGGTGGGCGTCACCGGGGTGGCGCGGTTGATGCGGTGCTCGACGTCCAGCGCGATGCGTTCGACCACCGTGCCGGTTCCCGACGGGTCGGCCCTTAATTCCTCCAGGCGTTTGCGCAGCGGAAGTGGCTCACCGAAATCGAGATAGGCGCGGCCCAGTCGCTCCCCTTGCTGACGGGACAGCCGCACCAGGAAGCGCAGGTCCTCCGGGCGCTTGGTCGCCCCGTAGGCCTCGGTGGTCATCGCCTCCACTTCGTGCAGCTGGTCGTAGACGATTGATGTCGGCACCAAATACACTTCGGGACCGTCGATTTCGTCGACGGCGTCGGTGAGATAGCGCAGGATGCCGAACACCGGCGGCCGCAGTTTGCCGGTGCGGGTGCGGCCGCCTTCGATCGACCAGGTCAGGTTGGTGTGGTTCTGCACCAGCTGGGCGGTGTAGGCGCGCAGCACGAACCGGTAGACCGGAATGTCCTTGGTCTGACGGCGAATGAAGATGGTGCCGGTGCGCTTGGCGAAGCCGCCCATCGGGAAGAAGTTCAAGTTGGCGCCGCCGAAGGTGAACGCCGACGAGAGCCGGTTGGCGGCGATCTCCTCGGGCAGCAGCATGCCGTCCAGGTAGGACCGATGAGAGAAGGCGAACGCCAGTGTCGCTTTGCGGTCCAGCGAACGCAACTGCGCGATCTGGTCCTCGTCGACGAGCACGTCGTAGGCCCGCATCAGCCATCGGCTGAAACCCCGCCACGCCTGCACCGCGCGCTCGTCGAGCGACGCAGCCACCTCACGCAGATATCCCGCGGCCTCCACCCGCACGCCGGCGGGATCGCGCCCGAGTTCGGCGGCCAGCGCTTCCAGCCGCTCACCGAACCAGTCGGCGTCCAGCAGCTGGGTCACCGCTTCGGGATCGGTGCCCAAGGCCGTCGTCGATTCGTCGACCAATCCGGTGCGCTGCAGCAGCTTTCGCACTCCGCTGCGACCGACCTCCCGTGCCGTCATCGCCCCTCCCTACGCCGGCTGTGGCGCCGGTGTGGCGCTGGGCTCGTGGATGTGCGGTCCGGGTTCACTCACGTACAGCTCCTCAATCTCGGCGGAGTACTTGGCGTGGATCGGTTTGCGTTTGAGCTTCATGGTCAGCGTGATCTCGTCACCGCCGGGCTCCCACACGGTCGGCAGGATGCGGAACCGTTTGATCTGCTCCACCCGCGACAACTTGCCGTTCCCCTCGGCAACGCCCGCCGCGATCTCCGCGATCACATCGGGATGCGACGCCAGTGCCTCCGGCGAGGGATCGAGCCCCCGCTGCGCGGCGTAGGGGGCGACCGAGTCGGCATCGAAAACCATCAGCGCGGTGTTGTACGGCCGCCCGTCCCCGATCACGATCATCACACCGATCATGCCGCAGGCGGCGACGATGGTGTTCTCAATGTTGGCCGGGGACATGTTCTTTCCGGCGGCATTGATGATCAGTTCCTTCTTGCGGTCCACCACCCGGAGATAACCGTCGTCGTCGACCTCGAAGATGTCGCCGGTGTGTAACCAGCCCTCTCCGTCGATCGCTTCCGCGGTCTTCTCCGGTTCCTTGCGGTAACCCTTCATCACCAGCGGCCCCCGGACCAGATACTCGCCGTCCTCGGCGACCCTGCCTTCCAGCCCGGGCAGCAACTTGCCGACGGTGCCCAGCTTCGCGTCACGCGGGTGAGATGCGGTGGCCACACAGCTGAGCTCGGACATACCCCACACCTCAGACAGCGGGATGCCGATACCCATGAAAAAGGCGAGTGTTTCGCGGGGAATCGGGGCTGCGCCCGACACCGCCCAGCGCAGCTCGCCGAAACCGATTCGCTCGCGCAGCTTGGACAACACCAGTTCATCGGCCGTGGCCCATTCGGCTGCCAGGTCCGCGGGCATGGTGTCGCCGGCCAGCTCGACCGCCGCGCGTTTGGCGGCGACCGACATCGCCCACTGCAGGGCCTGCCGCCTGGTGTCGTCGGGTTCCTGACTCACCGCGAATTCGATTCCGGCCCTGAGCTTTTCCCATACCCGGGGCACCGCACCCCAGACGTTGGGCTGCACGTCGGGCAGCACCGCGGCGATGGTGCGCACGTCCGCAACCGCCGTCACCTGGGTACCGAACATCTCTTGCGAGTACACGCCGGTCATCCGGTCGGCGATGTGGGCCGATGGCAGAAACGAGGTGATGCGGTCGCCGCGTTGCACTCCCAGCACCTCGTCCAGCGCGTATCCCTCGAAAAGCAAGTTGGCGTGCGTCATTTCGACGCCCTTCGGATTCCCGGTGGTGCCGGAGGTGTAGATGAGGGTGACGACGTCGTCGGGTTGCACGGCCTGCCAGGTTGCTTCGAAGTCGAAGTCCGCGGGTGCGGCCGCATAAAGGTCGGCTATGGACAGTGCACCTTCGGGTGTGCCGTCGATACAGATGAGGTGCTCGATCGGTGCGCCGCTGGCCCGGATCCGCTCGACATATTGTTCTTCGCACATCACCACCCGGGTACCGGCGTTGCCGAACACATAGGTCAGCTGCTCGGCGGGCAAGGTGTTGTAGACCGAAAACGATGTCGCCCCAACGTGTTGGGCGCCGACCTCGAGTGGGTAAAACTCGACGCGGTTGGCCATCATCAGGGACACGGTGTCGCCACGGCGAACGCCCAGACCGGTCAGCCCGGCGGCGACCTTGCGAACCTGTTCGGCGTAGTCGCGCCACGTCAGTTCTTGTGTGCCGCCTGGAGTGCGCAGGGCGACGGCGTCCGGGTCGACCAACGCGGCACGCTGGAAGGCCTCACACATGGTGCGCGGACGCTGGGTCGGGCTCATCTTCCGCACTCCTCGGCAGCAGATCGCTTCTCACCGCTGAGCCTACGTCCGCACTCGTGGCCCACGGAACACGGGACCGGGCGGACGTCGGTGCGCATTTGGATCGGGGATCGCTCAATGCCGAGCTGACGCTGCTGTGCCGCTCGGCCGGGCGTCGCCCTCACGCCGGCAGCGCGTGGTGGATTCCGCAGCTGCAGTCGTCGATGGACGGACAGGTGCAGCGCATTCCCCACTCGATGACCTCCCGCGCGCGCGCCAATGACGCCATCTGCGCGTCGATCTGCGCGAGTTTGGCCTCGGCGAGCGCACGGCTGGCGGGGCGCCCGGGCGCGTCGTCGGCGAACAACAGCTGGATCTCCTCCAGCGCGAATCCCGCGGACTTGCAGAGCCGGATCACCTCCAGCCGAGCCAGCACCGAGCCGTCGTAACGACGCTGGCCGCCCTGGCGGGCCGGTGGCGGTACCAAACCGATCTGTTCGTAGTAGCGCAACGTGGTCGCCGCGATACCGGCTTGGCGGGCCACTTCTCCGATGGTCAGGCGCATCGAGACCTCCAGGGCTTGACTTCGAGTTAACTCTAAGTCGTTGACTGTCGGTTATGCGCACACTTCTGAACACCTCGCGGTACGCCATGCTGCGGTCGTTCCGTCGCGACGGCACGGCTGCCGACACCCCGATCTGGTTCGCATTCGACGGTGACGCGGTGGTCTTCCGCACCAAAATCGGGCCGAAAACCACGCGACTGGCACGACGCCCCGACGTTGCACTGGCCGCCTGCGACTACCGCGGCCGCGGCGCCACGGACTGGGCGCCCGGCCGCGCCACAGTGTTGTCCGGGGCCGACGCGCAGCGGGCCAATCGGCTGCTACACCAGCGCTATGGCTGGCAGTGGAATATCGTGCCGCTACTGAAGATTCCGGGCGTCACGAATGTGCACCGCGACCTCGGGCTGCGTGAGAAGCTGCGGCGGGCGCGGCACCGCGAGGTGTGGCCTGACAGCGCCATCGTCCGGGTTGAGCTGTAGCCCGACGAGAGCCCCGGACCGAGCGTGAAGCTGGCCGCACACTCGACGCCGAACGTGAAGCTGGCCGCACACTCGCGGCGGCCGCGAGCCGACTCAGCTACCCAGGCACCCCGGGCCGAGCAACTCCTTGAGGTCACCCATCAGCGCCGGCGACGGCGTCACCCGCAGCGATTGATCCAGCTCCAGCGTGGTGATCCGGTCGCCGCTGATCAACCGCAGATGCACCTGCGATGTGCCCGGGTGACGGGCCAGCACCTGCTTGAGCGCCGTCACCTTGTCGATGGTGCACTGCCGGGTGGGCAGACTCACGGCCAGCGGACGGTTCGGCTGAGCGTTGGAAAAGTCAGGGACCACAAGCTCATTGGCGATCAGGCTGATGCGGTCGTCGCGGATCGCGACCTTGGCGTTGACCAGTACCACCACGTCGTCGGCGATCTCGGCACCGTAGTTGGAATAAGTGTGCGGGAAGAACATCACCTCGATACCACCGGTGAGGTCTTCCAATTGCGCTGAGGCCCAGGGCATTCCGTTCTTATTGACGCGCCGGTTCACAGAGGCCAGAATGCCGCCGACCCGCACCTGGGTCTCGTTGGCGACGTCGCCGTCCAGGATCGCCGGGATGGCGGTGTCGACCTGCGTCGCCAGCAGATGCGCTACGCCGTTGAGCGGATGCCCGGAAACGTAGAGACCCAGCATCTCCCGCTCCAGGGCGAGTTTGTGTTTGTCTTCCCACTCGTCGTCGGGCACCTTGATGGTGAACACCGACTCGGTGCACCCGTCATCCCCCCCGAACAGGTCAAACTGGCCCATCGCCTCGGCTTTTTTGGTCCCGAGCACCGAGTCGACGGCGTCGGTGTGCACCAGGAACAGACCCTTGCGGGCATGCTTCAACGAATCGAAGGCACCGGCCTTGATCAACGACTCGGTGACCTTCTTGTTGCATGCCGAAATATCGATCTTGTTGAGGTAGTCCGAGAAGTCGGTGAATTTGCCTTTCTCGTTGCGGGTCTTGATCAGCGAACCGACCACGTTGGCGCCGACGTTGCGCACCGCACCCAAACCGAAGCGGATGTCCTCACCCACCGACGCGAAGTTCACCAAGGACTCGTTCACGTCCGGCGGAAGCACGGTGATGCCCAGCTTGCGGCAGTCGGCCAGGTACACCGCGGCCTTGTCCTTGTCGTCGCCGACGGAGGTGAGCAGGCCGGCCATATACTCGGCGGGATAGTTGGCTTTCAGATACGCCGTCCAGTAGGACACCAACCCGTACCCTGCGGCATGCGACTTGTTGAATGCGTAACCGGCGAACGGAAGAATGGTGTCCCACAACGCTTTCACGGCCTTTTCAGAGAAGCCGTTGGCGGTCATGCCCTCGTAGAAGCCTTTGTACTCGGCTTCGAGCACCTCGAGCTTCTTCTTACCCATGGCCTTACGCAGCGCATCGGCCTTGCCCATCGTGTACGAGGCGACCTTCTGGGCGATGAACATGATCTGCTCTTGGTAGACGATCAGACCGTAAGTCTCCGAGAGGATTTCGCGCAGTGGCTCCTCGAGCTCGGGATGGATCGGCTTGATCGCCTGACGGCCGTTCTTGCGGTCGGCGTAGTCGTTGTGGGCGTTCATACCCATCGGCCCCGGCCGGTACAGCGCCAGCACGGCGACGATGTCGTTGAACTCGGTGGGTTGCATGCGGCGCAGCAGATCGCGCATCGGGCCACCGTCGAGCTGGAACACGCCCAGGGTGTCGCCGCGGCCCAGCAGCTCATAAGTGGCCTTGTCGTCCAGCGGCAAGGACTCCAGATCGAGGTCGATCCCTCTGTTGGCCTTGATGTTTTCCAGCGCGTCGCCGATGATCGTCAGGTTCCGCAGGCCCAGGAAGTCCATCTTCAGCAGGCCGATGGCCTCACAGGACGGGTAGTCCCAGCCGGTGATGATGGCGCCGTCCTGCGGCCGCTTCCACAGCGGAATGGCCTCCGTCAGCGGCTCACTGCTCATGATCACCGCACACGCGTGTACGCCGGCGTTGCGGATCAAGCCCTCCAACCCCCGCGCCGTCTGATAGATCGTGCGCACGTCGGGGTCGGTCTCGATCAGGCCGCGCACCTCGGCGGCCTCTTTGTAGCGTTCGTGGGCCGGGTCGGTGATGCCGGACAGCGGAATGTCCTTGGCCATGATCGGCGGCGGCAGGGCCTTGGTGATCCGGTCGGCGATCGCGAAGCCGGGCTGGCCGTAGTGAATCCGCGCCGAGTCCTTCAGCGCAGCTTTGGTTTTGATGGTGCCGAAGGTGATGACCTGGGCGACGCGGTCCTGCCCCCACTTGTCGGCGGCGTAGCGCACCATCTCACCGCGACGGCGGTCGTCGAAGTCGATGTCGATATCGGGAGCCGACGGACGCTCCGGGTTGAGGAAGCGCTCGAACAGCAGGCCGTGCGGGATGGGGTCGATATTGGTGATACCCATCGCGTAGGCCACCAGCGACCCCGCGGCCGAACCACGCCCCGGCCCCACCCGGATGTCGACCGAGCGTGCGTAGTTGATCAGGTCGGCCACGATCAGGAAGTACGCCGGGAAACCCTTATCGCAGATGACCTTGATCTCGTACTCGGCGCGGTCGATGTAGTCCTGGCCGACACCATCGGGAAAGCGCCGCTGCAGACCTGCCATCACCTCGTGGTGCAGCCATGAGCCCTGGTCGTGGCCATCGGGCACCGGGAAGATCGGCATCCGGTCGCGCGGCGTCCATACGTCGGCGTAGGACTGCACCCGCTCGGCGATCAGCAACGTGGAGTCGCAGGCACCAGGGACCTGGCTGTCCCACAGCCGGCGCATCTCGTCAGCCGACTTGATGTAGTAGCCGTCGCCGTCGAACTTGAACCGGTTCGGGTCCGAGAGCGTCTTGCCGGTCTGTACACAGAGCAGGGCTTCGTGGTTGTGCGAGGCATCGCGGGTGACGTAGTGACAGTCGTTGGTGGCCAGCGGCGGAATGCCCAACTTGCGCCCGATTTCCAGCAGGCCTTCGCGGACCCGGTGCTCGATCGAGATACCGTGGTCCATCAGCTCGAGGAAGAAGTTCTCGGCGCCAAAGATCTCCCGCCACTTGGCGGCCGCCTCCAGCGCTTCGCGGTCATGCCCCAGGCGCAGCCGCGTCTGCACCTCCCCCGAGGGGCAGCCGGTGGTGGCGATGATGCCTTCGGCGTGTTCGGCAATCAGTTCGGCGTCCATCCGCGACCACTTGCCGAGTTGGCCTTCGAACGACGCCAGTGATGACAGCCTGAACAGGTTACGCAGGCCGGTCGCGTTCTCGGCCATCATCGTCATGTGCGTGTAGGAGCCGCTGCCCGAGACGTCGTCGGACTTCTGGCTGGGGTCACCCCAGGTGATGCGCCGGGTATCGAACCGGGAACCGGGAGCGATGTAGGCCTCGACGCCGATGATCGGCTTGATCCCGGCCTTGGTGGCCGAGTTGTAGAACTCGCTGGCGCCGAACATGTTTCCGTGGTCGGTCATGCCGATCGCGGGCATCTCCAACCGTTGCGCCTCGGCCAGCATCGGCGAGATCTTCGCGGCACCGTCGAGCATCGAATACTCGGTGTGGTTGTGCAGGTGCACGAACGACGATTGGTTCATAGGGGAGCCAGTCTATGACCGGGCACCGACGTCTTTCGGGCGTGTCGCGCAAGTGTGTCTTGGCGGATTTACGCGTACCGCTCGACGAACAATTGCAGCGACTTTTCTACGTCCCCTTTGACCGCCCGCGCCGCGGCCGAGCCGACAGGGCCGAACAAGGCACGCCCGCCCAGCTCAAGGCGCAGACCCATGGTCGAACCGTCTTCGTGGGGCGCGACCGTGACGGTCACACCGTACTTTGCTCCGCCTTTGCCCGACCCTGACATGGCGACCTCGTGGGGCGGGTCCCACTTGGTCACCGTCCACGTCACCCGGTTGCGCAACCCCTTCGATCGCGCCACGCCGATGATCTCGGTTCCCACAGTGATCTCGTCGGGGATGTCGCTGCGCCATCCCTCGTGCATGACGAGCCATTCACCCAACTCGGAAAGGTCCGACACGCGCTCCCACATGTCCTGCGGGGCCATCGGAACGTTTGAGGTCAACTCAACGGAAGCCATCGGGTGAGCGTAGCGAGGGTCGCAAGGCCGGCGCAGCCGGCCGCCGCGGGCCCGAGCCAACAACCCAGCGAGGGTCGCAAGGCCGGCGCAGCCGGCCGCCGCGGGCCCGAGCCAACAACCCAGCGAGGGTCGCAAGGCCGGCGCAGCCGGCCGCCGCGGGCCCGAGCAATGCGGCTGGCCGCCGCGGGATGGTCCGCGATGCCGTTACGCTCAGCAACAGAGGAGGGGCGAGTGGTCGAGGATCGGGCGGGTTCGCAGTTCGGGCCGTATCGGTTGATCCGGATGTTGGGTAGCGGTGGGTTCGGCGAGGTCTACGAAGCCGAGGACACCGCCATGCACCGCACCGTGGCGCTCAAGCTGCTGAGCAATACGTACTCAAAGGACCCGGTGTTCCGCGAGCGCCTCTTCCGGGAGGCCCACACCGCCGGACGCCTCCGCGAACCCCACGTGCTGCCGATCCACAGCTGCGGCGAGATCGACGGCCAGGTCTACATCGACATGCGGCTGGTCCGGGGCGTCGACCTGGAGACTCTGCTCAAACGGGATGGGCCGCTCGACCCGGCGCGCGCGGTGAAGCTGATCCGCCAAGTGGCCGCCGCCCTTGATGCCGCCCACGCCGAAACCGTGCTGCACCGCGACGTCAAGCCGGCCAACATCCTGCTGTCCGGCGACGACTTCGCCAGCCTGGTCGATTTCGGTCTGGCCAGCGCGGCCGGCGACGCCCGGCTCACCAAGACCGGCAAAGCCGTCGGCACCTTCGATTACGTTGCTCCGGAACGGCTTTCGGAGGCCCCGGTAGACCATCGCTGCGATGTGTACGCGCTCGCCTGCGTCCTTTATGAACTACTCACCGGCAAGGCGCCGTACGAAGAGCACCGGGATCTGTCCGCACTGATGACGGCGCACCTGACCGCGCCGATTCCGCGGCCCAGCCAACAGCGCCCGGGCATCCCGGCAGGGCTGGACGACGTCATTGCACGGGGCATGGCAAAGAATCCCGACGCGCGCTACCACAGCGCCGGTGAACTGGCCGCCGCCGCGGAGAACGCCCTGAACCCGGCCGGCCCGACCCGCGAGTGGGCCGTCGAACCACCGCCGCCGCCGATCCAGCACGCCCCACCGCCACCCCCGACACAACCCGATCCCCGGCCGCCGTGGGCGCAGCCGCCCAGCCGGAAGCGCCGCAGTCGCGCCGCGCTGGTTGTGGCCGCGATCGCGCTGGTGGCCGTCGCGGTCACGGTCGGGGTTGTGGCCCTCACCCACCGGCACGAGGCTGCTCATTCCTCCATGTCCAGCGCGCCACGGCCCTCTTCGACGGTCCCGACGGTCCTGAAATTCCCCAACCTGGTGCTGGCGCGGGGAGTGGCAGTCAGCGGCGACGGGACGGTTTACGTCGCGGAGATGACCAGACACTCTCCGGAGGGCCGGGTGCTGAAACTCTCGCCCGGACAGGCCTCCCCCACCGAATTGGCATTCGGAGAGGTTTACGGCATAGACGTCGCGGTGGATTCAGCAGCAAACGTGTACCTCGCCGACGTTCACGCGCCCGGAGTATGGAAGCTCGCGCCGGGCGCCCGCGGCCCGATCTTGCTGCCATTCGGCCACGTTGGTCGGCCGGCCGGTGTCGCGGTGGGCGGGGACGGCAGCGTCTACATGACCGACAACGCCCTCAAACAGGTGCTGAAGCTGGCGCCCGGTGCAACCAGCGCCACCCAACTGATGCCCACCGTTCCGATGAACGGGCCCGGCGGCATTGCGGTGGACAAGGACGGCAACGTCTACATTGCTGACAGCGATGACCGCCGCGTGCTGAAGTTGCCCGTCGGCGCCGCCACTCCCACGGAGTTACCGTTCGCCGGTCTCGAAAAACCTTACGGTGTGGCGGTGGATCCGAGTGGCAACGTTTACGTCTCCGATTTGGAGGGTCACGGGATCATCAGATTGGCCAACGGCGCCACCAGCGCCGGTCGACTCACCTTCCCCGGCCTGAACTATCCGCTCGGCATCGCTGTGGACAACAGTGGCGATATCTTCGTCGTCGACTGCCACCGCACCGACGACTGCGCGACCGGGAAGGTGCTGGAACTGGGGCCGCCGCAATGACCGACGATCCCACCGTCCGCCACTCATCGAGTTCGCGGGTCGGCACCCGCTTCGGGCCTTATCTGCTGCGCCGCCTGCTCGGCACCGGCGGGTTCGGCGAAGTCTACGAAGCCGAAGACACGGTCATGCACCGGGTCGTGGCGCTGAAGCTGCTGTCCAGCAGCTACTCCCACAATCCGGCCTTCCGAGAGCGACTCTTCCGCGAAGCCCGCACTGCCGGACGCCTGCACGACCCGCACGTGGTGCCCATCCACGGTTGCGGCGAGATCGACGGGCAGCTCTACATCGACATGCGGCTCATCGACGGAACCGACCTGCAGAGCACGCTGGAGCGCGACGGTGCGCTGGGGCCGGCGCGGTCGGTGAACATCGTGCGTCAGATCGCGGCGGCCCTCGATGCCGCCCACGCCGAAACGGTGATTCACCGCGACGTCAAACCGGCCAACATCCTGCTCGGCAAAGACGATTTCGCCTGCCTCGTCGACTTCGGGCTGGCCAACGCCGCCACCGACACCAAGCTCACCAGCGAGGGCACCACCATCGGTTCGTTCGCCTACCTTGCCCCCGAGCGGCTCGCCTCGGGTGAGGTCACACCCGGCGCCGATATCTACGCGCTGGCCTGTGTGCTCCACGAATGCCTGACCGGAGCGTCGCCCTTCGAGAACCGGACCGAGATCCCCGCCCTGGTCGCCGCCCACCTGACTTCGCCGCCACCGCGTCCCAGCCAGCAACGGCCCGGGACTCCAATCGGCTTCGACGAAGTGATCGCCCGGGGGATGGCCAAGGAGCCCGAGCGTCGTTACCGGACCGCCGGCGAACTGGGGGCCGCTGCCCAGCGTGCGCTGTCCACACCGGTAGCCAATCCATCGTGGCCACCGCCCGCCGCCCCGCCGACGCAGGCCTGGCATCCGCCGGCGCCGACCATGGCGCCGAGAAATCAAGTGCCTCAGCCAATTCGGCGCAACTCTCGCCGTCGCACCGCGGTCATAATCGCTTCCGTGGCCGCCGTTGCCGTGATCACCGCCGTCGTGGTCGCGGTCTCCGGCACACCGAACTCCTCCAGCCCGGCCTCCAACTCAACGAGCGCCGCGCCCAGCCCGAGCACCCCGGCCGTCAACGCCGCACCTCCCCTGAACGCCACCCCGGTGACGACGATCGGCTACGGCGATCTGGGCGGTGTGGCGGTCGACGCCGCCGGCAATGTGTTCGTGGTCGACACGGGCAATAAAAAGGTATTCAAACTTGCCTCGAACTCCAACGCCCCCACCGAGATTCCGATTCGCGGGCTGACCAAACCGAAGTCCGTGGCCGTGGACTCGGCCGGAACGCTGTATCTCACCGACTGGTCCAGACCCGGTACGGGTCAGGTGTGGAAACTTCCCCCCGGCGCCACCTCACCCGTCGAACTGCCCTTCGGCGAGATACTTCCGTCCGGTCTCGCGGTCGACGGTGGCGGCAACGTCTATGTCACGGCACGGGACCAGGTGCTTCGGCTTGCCGTCGACGCTCCGGCTCCCGCCGTGCTTCCGTTCGGAGCCGGTTTGTTCGAGAGTGTCGCCCTGGACGCCGCCGGCAACGTCTATGGCCTGCAGATGGGCCGCGTCCTGAAACTGGCTCCCGGCGCAACCAGTCCCACACAGTTGCCCTTTGCGCAGCTGGGCCGGGCGCAAGGCATCGCCATCGACGCCAAGTCCACGATCTACGTAGTCGACAACTCCGACAATCTGGGGAAGCTCTTGAAACTCCCGGCGGGGGCCTCGATGTCGACAGCGCCCACCGTGCCAGAGAATCAGTCCTTCGACGGCATAGCGGTCGACGCAGCGGGGACCGTCTACCTGACCGAAAGCAACAGACTGCTCAAAATTGGAGCCGGTTGATGGGCGACTTGAAAACCCAACTGGCGCAACACGGTCCGCTTGATCCGGGTCGTGCAGTCGACGTTATTCGCCAGATCGCGGCGGCGATCGACGATGCCCACGCGCACCGAAGCGTGCACCACGGCGTGACGACCGAAACAGTCCTGTTGGCCGACGACGGCTCGGCACGTCTGGCGGACACTCAGGGGACAACACCGTCCACCGAGCGGACCCGCACGTTGGTCACCGATACCGAGGCGGCGTACGGCGCGGACATCTCGGCGCTGACCGCCGTGCTCTACGAGTGCCTCACCGGACGCCCACCCAACGCCTCAGCGATGCCGCCGAGTCAGCAGAAGCCCGGCGTCCCAGCCGGTTTCGACGCCGTCATCGCCCGCGGCCTGGCGGCCAACTCCGATGACCGGTACCAAAGCACCACCGAGTTGGTTGAGGCCGCACAAGCTGCGCTGTCGGCGGCGGTCACCCAGACGATCCATCTGCCACCACGCCAGCCCAATCCGCCTCCCCCACAATGGGATCCGGCGCACAACCGCACGGTGTCCTACCCACACACACGTCCCGTGGCGTTTCCACCGCCCCCACGCCGACGACGGCATCTGGCGCCGGTGATTGCGGTCGTGGTGATCGTTGTGGCGGTGGTGGCCGCCGCCTTCGCGATTCCCAAACTCGTCCACCACCCAGGGAATTCGGCAGCCCCCAAAACCACAACCACATCGACCCCACCCCAGCGCAACTACACCGGACTGCCCACCGCGCTACCGTTTCCCGGTCTGGGCGTGACGACAAGCGTGGGCGTCGATGGTGCCGGCAACATCTACGCGCTGGCTTCCCTCATCGGTGACGGGTCATTCGACACGATGCCGACGATGCTGTTCAAGCTGGCACCCGGTGCCGGGGATGCGGCCGCCGTCGACATCCCCGGTGTGAATGTTCGCTCGGCAACGGACTTCAAGGTCGACCAGGCCGGCAACATTTACTACAGCGAGGGCGCCCAGGTGTGGATGTTGGAGGCCGGCAAGACCAGCCCGATGCGGTTACAGTTCCGCGGGTTCTCCAAGATCGACGCCATCACGTTCGATTCGGCGGGCAATGTCTATGCGGTCGGCGGCATGCTGTCGTCCGACCTCAAACTCAAGTACGGGGTGAAGAAGCTGGCCCCGGGCGAAAACCGCCCGACCGACCTGTCATTCAGCGGCCTGTACGTGCCCAAAGGCATCGCGGTCGATAAAGCTGGCAACGTCTACGTCAGTTCCGGCATCGAGAACACCGGCCACGGCAAGGTCGTCAAACTAGCGCCCGGCGCCACCTCGACGACCACGCTGCCCATTCCCGATATCTTGGAACCTCGCCAGATTGCTTTCGACAGCGCGGGCAATGTTTTCGTCGCTGACGGCTTCGGCAGGCGATTCTTCGAATTGCCGGCCGGTGGCGGCAGCGCCATTTCGATACCGATCCCCGCGAGCTCACACGGTGTCGCTGTCGACTCGGCCGACAATCTCTACGTCCTTACGGGCGCAATTGCCGATCAATCGGACAAGTCCGTGCGCCCGGGTCAAGTGCTCAAGGTCGTGCCCGAGAAGTAACCGCCTGGCGGCCGGCCTCAGTGGCTGGGGCCGCCGCGCAGTTTGTTTCCGATCCGGATCGCCGGCAGCAGCACGGTGCGCGGCAGCAACCGGCCGGTGGTGCTGGCGACCTTAGGCACCAAACCCGGTACCACGCCCCGCTTTCCGGACAACATGCCCTGGATGGCTTGTTCGGCGACTTCTTCCGGGGACACCTGCGCGAGCGGGACGCTGAACCGCTCGGCATTGGCGATCTCGGCCCACTCGGTGGGAACGGGACCGGGACACAGCGCCGTGACGGATACTCCCGTCCCGTGCAACTCCTCCTGGACGGCTTCGGAGAAGGTCAGCACGAACGCCTTGCTCGCCGAATACACCGCCATGAAGGGAAGCGGCTGGAACCCGGCGATCGACGCGATGTTCAGCACGGCACCTGCGCCCCGCTCCACCATGCCGGGCAGTACCGCGCGGGTGAGCTCCATCAACGCCAGCGCGTTAAGGGTGACCTGCTCGCTCTCGCGCTCGGCGGGCAGTTCGTAGAAACGCCCACTGGTACCGAATCCGGCACTGTTGCACAGCCCGGCAATGGGATCGGTGCTGAGCCGCTGCGCGAGCTTGGCCCGCGAATCGGCGTCCGACAGGTCCAGGGGCAAGACCTCGACTTCAACCCCGTCGCTGTCTCGCAGCTGGTCGGCCAGCTCGTCGAGGCGCTCGCGGCGCCGGGCCACCAGCATCAGCGGAAAGCCGCGCCGCGCCAGGCCTTTCGCGAGTTCAGTACCGATTCCCGACGAGGCGCCGGTGATGACGACTGTGCTCTGCTTGGTGGGCTTGGGGAGGCTCATGACGTCACCAATGGATCCCTCGGGTCGCCTGCAGGAAGGTCTCGCTTCGCTTGTCGAGATCTGTTTCGTCGGTTGGCTTTTCGCTGCCCTTGGCCGCCGAGGAGTCGTCGAACATCCCGAATGCGCGGTTACGCACCCGGTCCATCACCGCCGGGTTGACGGCGTCGGCGACGGCGGCGAATTGCCCGAAAGGCGAACTGGCCCGCCGCGGCCGGTGGATCAGCGCGTCGGTGATCACTCCGGCCGCCTGATCGGGCGTCAGGGTCGGGAAGTGGTCGTACATTGTCGTCGGGCTGATCATCGGTGTGCGCACCAGCGCCATGTGCACCGTGGTGAACCGGACGTTGTCGCTGACGGTCTCCGCCTGCAGCGCGTCGCACAGGCTGTCCAGCGCGGCCTTGCTGGCGATGTAGGCGCCGAAGCGTGGCGCGCGCGTCTGTACGCCGACCGAGGAGACGTTGACGATGTGGCCGAAGCCGCGTTCGCGCATGCCGGGGATGAACTTGAGGATCAGCTGGACCGCGCCCAGATAATTCAATTGAATCGTGCGCTGGTAGTCATGAATCCGGTCGTAGGACAGAGCCAGCGACCGCCGGATCGAGCGGCCCGCGTTGTTGATCAGGATGTCGACCCCACCGAGGTCGTCGAGCACCTTGTCGGCCATGGCGGCGATCGCATCGGTGTCCGACAGATCGCACGGGTAGACATGGGCGGTGCCACCGTTGGCGCGGATGTCGTCGGCGACTTTCTCGAGATTTTCCAGAGTGCGCGCGACGAGCACCACGGTGCCACCGGCCTCCGCGATCTTGTGCGCAGCCGCCTCGCCGATTCCCGAGGACCCGCCCGTGATGAGAACGACCCTGCCCTGCACCGCGTCGCTGAGCTTGCGACCCTGCACGGCGTCGAGCAGGTTCCTCAAATAGAAGGGCCGGTAGCGGCCCGCGGAGTTCGGCGTGTTGATCATGTTCGACATCGCCGCGAACGGTTTTTCGACCAGATGCGTGAGGTCCCCAAGATTCATCGGCAGTTGCTCCTGATGGCGGTGTGGAAGGTGTGACGGGGCGTCATGAAGCCAACCTAGGACATCGCCCGGTGAATAGGTATACGGGTTGTCATTCCGGGAAGCGACGGCCGCGACGGCGATCGCGCCCCCGCCGTTGTCACACACCCTCGTCGTGAGCCCATTCCCGTGGGCCGGCAATTCGGTCCCGGTGGTCCGCCCACCGGGTGGGTTGACTGACACGTTTGCGCACGCGAGCCGGGCGAGCGGCGCGGTGAAAGTCGGGACGCTGTCCACGGCGTGTCGAGGACGTGCTAATCCCCGCCACCCGGTAGTCAGCAGGTATGAGACTGTTGGTCGTCGTCCTGGCCGTTCTGCTCGTCAGCGCCTGCAGCAGCGAGTCAGGGGGAACCCGGCCGACGACGCAGTCGAGCTCGTCGTCGGCGACCACCACCACCCAGCCGCCCGCCCCGGCGATGACCTTCGACTGCGCCAA
Organism: Mycobacterium sp.; assembly: GCA_003987775.1. Taxonomy (GTDB): domain Bacteria; phylum Actinomycetota; class Actinomycetes; order Mycobacteriales; family Mycobacteriaceae; genus Mycobacterium. The sequence continues at coordinate 27,680 of RXJD01000006.1, read as the reverse complement.
GCCGGCGAACAAAGCTCAGCAGTCAGTATGCGACGACCCCCAACTGACCGACCTCGACCGCCGGTTACAGGCTGCCTACCAGCAGGCCCTGGCACGACCGGGCGCCGACCAGGCGACGCTGACCACCGCACAGAGCGCGTTCGCGACCATCCGCGATGGGTGCGCCGATCGGGTCGAAATGCGGACCTGCGTATTGGAGGCCTATCAGACGCGGCTGGTCGAGTTGACGATCGCGGATCCGGCCACCGTCGCGCCGCCGGTCGTCACCTACACCTGCCCCGCTGACGCCGGAACGTTGACCGCGCAGTTCTACAACCAACTCGATCCCAAGACGGCGGTGCTGGACTGGAAGGGCGTGCAGGTCATTCTGTTCCTGCAGCCCTCGGGCAGCGGCGCCCGGTACGGCCGGCAGGGATCGGAGTATTGGGAGCACCAGGGCGAAGTGACGCTCGACCTCAGCGGCACCAAGTTCGTCTGCCGCACCCAGTAGCTGGTCGAAGACGACGACGGGTAATTAGTCGAAAACGACGACGGCCCGTCCGACGATGTCGCCCCGGCCCAACGCCTCCAGGTTGTCATTGATGTCGTTCAGTTCGACCTGGACCACGCGATGCTTGATCAGACCTCGGCCTGCCAGCGAAAGTACCTCTCGAAGGTCGTTGTAGTTGCCCCAGAACGAGCCGAAATACGACTTCTCACCGCTCACGAACGGAAGCAACGGCAGCTCGACGCGATCGCCCATCAGGCCGACCTGAGACAGCGCGCCTTCGGTTTCCAGAATGGCCGCGGCCAGTCCCAGGGACTCGGGCGATCCCGCGCAGTCCAGTACCGCATCGACCGTTCGCCGCCCGGTCAGGTCTTCGAGTTCATTCTGGACGTCCTCGGTCGTCTTATCGCGGACGTTTACGGTGTGATCCGCCCCGTGTTCCCTTGCCACCACCAGCTTTTCGTCACTCCGGGCGAATCCGAGCACGGTGGCACCGGCGCCGAGAAGTCGGGCGTACTGCACGCCATAGCTGCCGAGCCCCCCGATGCCGTTGACGACGACGGTGCGGCCGGCGCCGAGCTTTCCGGCGTCTCGCAACTTTTTCATTCCGCGATAGGGAGTGAGACCGGCATCGGTCAGCGGGGCCAGGTACTCCGGTTGTTGATCTGGTTGGCCGGAAACGGATATGACGTGGTCATACGGGGCGACCATATATTCGGCGAAGCCGCCATTGGGCCCGAAACCGACGAGTTGTCCATTGGCGCAGAGCTGTTGGTTGCCTTCGTGGCATTGACGGCAGGTGCCGTCACCCCAGTTGGGGTCGACCACGACGAGATCTCCTTCGGAGATGCCGGCCGAATCCGGCACGTCAGGCCCCACGTCGGTGATGGTGCCGGACACTTCGTGTCCGGGGATGAAGGGAAAGTCGACGGGAAGGCCGTCCCGGAAGTAGCCGTCCACGAGCTGGTAGTCGCTGCGGCACATGCCGGTCGCAGCGACCTTGATCAGCACCTGCTCACGCCCGACGTCCTGCACCGGAACTTCGTCTATCTCCAGCGGCTGGTTGTAGCCATGCATGCGCGCTGCTCGCATTTTCATTTGTTTCTCCTTTGCGTCCGGAGCTTCGTGTCCGAAGCATGGTGTTCGAAATAGAGGGATGACGCGTGCCCGATAGTCCTAGCGAACCCGATCGGCGACAGTCGCGGTACCAGATTCCTGCTCGATATCTGTTCCATTTCGTTACGGGAGCGGTCTGCGCCGGGCACATCCTGCGGACGGCATCGCGGTCAGATACCTTTCTCACAGAGCAAATCCAATACGCCGCCGTCGATGATCGAGGAGGTGCGGACCTGACCGCGAGCGAGTACGTCGAGCAACGCGCGACGTACAGCGAGCTCGTCGCCGAACTGACCACCCGGGCGACGCACGATGGAGCGAACGTCGGGCTGTGGCCGGGCCTGACGATCTACCGCTTCAGCCGGCCCACGCAACCCGAGTGGCAGGAGATCCAAGGGCTCTCCGTCGGCATCGTCGCCCAGGGCCGCAAGGCGGTGACCGAAAAGGGCAGACGCCATGTGTACGACCAGTTCCACTACCTGGTCATCAATGGCGATCTGCAGTTCCAGAGCGAGGTTCTCGAGGCCTCGCCGAATTGCCCTTGCCTGTGCCTCGTTTTGGAGGTCGCCCCTTCCACCGTGAGCGCCATCTCCGAGAAGATGCCGGGCCGCGGCCGTGTCGAACCGGCATCCGTCCGTGAACTGGCCGAGAGGTCTGTGGTCTCCACACTCGACGACGAGGTGATGAGTTCCGTGCTGCGATTCGTTCGCGCAGTCGGTAGCGACGTCGACCGGCGTGTGCTGGCTCCGCTCTATCTGCGGGAGCTGGTCTACCGGGTCTTGCAGCGGGAGCAATTCGCGCGAATGCTGCTCTTCGCCGCCCAGCAGGCGGCGGGTAATCCCGTCGGCGCCGCACTGACGTACATCAATTCGCATCTGGGCGAACCGATCACGGTCACCACCCTGGCCGCCCAGGTGGGTCTGAGCCCGTCGGCATTCACGCGCGCGTTCCGGGAGCTGACGGGGACGTCCCCCTACCAGTACGTCAAAGAGGTACGCCTGAACCGCGCGCGGGAACTGGTGATGGACCGACGCGTCGGCGTCGCCGACGTCGCCCATCGGGTCGGCTACACCAGCGCCTCACACTTCATCAAGGAATTCCGCACCCGATTCGGCGCCACACCACGCGAATACGTCACCGGTGAAGCGGGGGCACCGATATAGCAAAGCGCTCAGATCGATAGCGGCTTTGCGGACGCTTGCAGTCCTGGCGTGGCGGGCGGTCCTGCACTCGGTACGTGACCGAATCTTCAGCGAGCCTGCAACCGCCGCAAACGATCACGCACGTCGGCGTCACCGTGACCGACGCGGATGCGGCCATCGATTGGTATCAACGGGGCGCATCAGTTATTCGCTTGCAGCACACCGTGATTCACGTCTTATCGCCGGCCAGCGCGGCAAGCCGCCGGGTCAGATATTTGACGACCCCGGCGTCGGTGGTGAGGTCAACGGCGCAACGATAGGCATGCGCGGCGGCCTCGGATTCGCCGGCAGCTTCCAGCAGGTGAGCGCGGGCAGCCCAGGCTGGCTGGAACCGCTCGGTCGCGGTCATCGCGTCGAGGGCCCCGAGCCCTGCTTGTGGCCCGTCGACCTCGGCATCGATCACCGCCAACGCGACCGAAGCACCGAGTGAGGGCGCGAGCCGCACCAGGGCGCGATACAAGGCTCGCAGCGCAACCTTGTCCACGGAGCCATCCCGCGCGCGGGCGCAGTGCGCCGACTGGATCGCCGCCTCATACTGATAGCGGCCCGGGCGACCTGCCCCGTGGGCCCGGTGCAACAGGTCCTCTCCGCGTGCGATCAGCGCCTCGTCCCAAAGCCGGCTGTCCTGCTCATTTAGAGGTACGAACTCGCCGTCACCGGTGCGCCGCGCAGCCCGGCGCGCTTCCGACAGGCAGATCAATGCGGCCAACCCGAGCACCTCGGGATCGTCCGGCAGCAATTCGGCCAGGATCAGTGCCAGATGCAGCGCCTCGGCTGAGAGCGACTCGATCGGCTCGCCGTCCGGCTGGAGCTGCCAATCAATCGCGAAGGCGCCGTAGACCGCTTCCAGCACCGCGGGCAAACGGACGTCCAGATCCGCACGCTGCGGCGTCGCGAACGGGATTCCCGCGTCGCGGATTCGGCGTTTCGCGCGCACCAGCCGTTGCGCCATCGTGGCAGCAGGTACCGAAAATGCGCGGGCGATGGCGGCGGCATCGACACCGAGCACCGTCTGCAACATCAACGGTGTTCGGCAGTTGGCGGCGATCGCAGGATGCGCGCATACCAGCATCAGCTCCAGCCGGCGATCGGGGATCACCGCCGGTGATTCACCCAAATCAGTTGCGGCAAAATCCTTTTCGGGCATGGTTTCGGTCATACGGTAGGCGTGTGATTTCCAGCGGTCGCGCAGGCGATTGCGGGCGACCGTGAGAATCCAGGCCTCCGGATTGGCGGGTATTCCGTCAATCGGCCATCGGGTGAGCGCCCGCTCCATCGCGTCTGCGATGGCGTCCTCGGCCGCGGGAATGTCGCCGGTGGGTGCGGCCAGCAGCGCCAATTGCCGCCCGTACGAAGTACGAACGAACTCTTCCAAGCGGGTCCCTACCTCACTCAGGTTGATACCAACCTTTGCCGCCGGCATACGTCACACTTACCGGCCGGATTTCGATCGTTCCCCAGGTCGCGGCCGGGCATCGCTGCGCCCACGTCAATGCGGCATCCAGATCAGGCACGTCGATCACGAACAGCCCACCAAGACGTTCCTTGGTGTCGGCGAACGGGCCATCCTGAATCTCTGACGGTCCGTTGCGTGTGGTGAACGTTGTGGACGCGGAAGCAGGTTGCAGCACTTGGGTGCCGATCAGGACACCCGCCGCGTCCAGGTCGTCGGCGTACTTTGCGAAGGCTGCCCGCGCGGGTGCCATGTCTTCGTCGGTCAGCCCGATTTCGCCACCCTCCTGGTAGTGCATGAGCAAGCAGTACTGCATCAGTTGTCCCCTTTCCGCTCGACAATGTCATCCCTATGACGACCGACCCCACGCCCGATCGACATCGGCGTCCTCCAGAAGACGAGAATGCCTGAGATGGGCCGGACTTTCGACGAACTGGTGGCCGAAGCCGATTCGGCCCCGATCGACGGCTGGGACTTCTCCTGGCTGGACGGCCGCGCGACCGAGCAGCGGCCCTCGTGGGGGTATCAGCGGTTGATCAGCAGCAGGTTGGCGAACGTCTCGGCGGCACTGGACATCCAGACCGGCGGCGGGGAGGTCGCAAGGTGATCTGGACCGTGCCCGACTTCACCGTCGAGCGCTATCGCGGACGCCTGCGCGAACTGCACGAACGCATCGAAGCCGACGGACCGTTCGTCTGCCACGCGACGCGGGTCCTCGTCGAGGCGCGCAAGCGTGAGTAACAATGCTGAGCATGCGCTCGTTTGAGGAGCTGGTCGAAGAAGCCGTGGCCGTGCCGGTAGAAGGTTGGGACTTCTCCTGGCTGGACGGCCGGGCGACCGAGCAGCGGCCCTCGTGGGGGTATCAGCGGCTGATGAGTCGCAGACTGGCGAACGTGTCGGCGGCGCTGGACATTCACACCGGCGGCGGCGAGGTGCTCGCGGGCGCGGAAAAGTTCCCGCCAACCATGGCGGCCACCGAATCATGGCCTCCCAATGCGGCATTGGCGAGCAAACGACTCCATCCCCGCGGCGTAGTCGTGATCGCCACCGGCAACGAGCCGCCGTTGCCGTTCGCCGACGAGGCCTTCGATCTGGTGATCAGCCGCCACCCGACAGCGGTGTGGTGGAGCGAGATCGCCCGGGTGCTGCGACCCGGTGGCACCTATTTCGCACAGCATCCCGGTCCGGCGACGGTGTCGGAGTTGGTGACCCACGTTGTGGGCCCGCAGCCACAACTGTGGGCGCTCTACGAGCCGGATGCCCAGCGCGCCGGCGCGCAAGCTGCCGGGCTGCAGGTGCTGGATATGCGGATGGAGCGGCTGCGGGCAGAGTTCTTCGACATCGGCGCGGTGATTTATTTCCTGCGCAAGCTGATCTGGACGGTGCCCGATTTCACCGCCGAACCGTATTACGCGCGACTGCGCGAACTGCATGATCTGATCGTGGCCGAGGGCCGTTTCGTCACGCACCCGACGCGGGTGTTGGTGGAGGCACGCAAGCCCGCGCCGTCAGCCCTCGGCGCGTAGTACGTCCAGTGCGTGTTGCAGATCGGCCGGGTAGGGACTGACGATCTCGATCCGCCGGCCGTCGGCCGGATGCGCAAAGGCCAGTGATCGTGCATGCAACCATTGCCGTTCCAGCCCAAGCTTTTTCGCCAGCTTCGGGTCGGCGCCGTAAACGAGGTCGCCGCAGCAGGGGTGGTGCAGCGCGGAGAAATGGACCCGAATCTGATGGGTGCGCCCGGTTTCCAGGTGCACGTCGAGCAGGCTGGCGGCGACGAACGCTTCCATGGTGTCGTAGTGAGTGATGCTATGCCGGCCGTCCCTGGTGACCGCGAACTTCCACTCGGGGCCGGGGTGACGGCCGATCGGTGCGTCGATGGTTCCGCTGGACGGGTCCGGATGGCCTTGGACCAGAGCGTGATAACGCTTTTCCACGGTCCGCTGTTTGAATGCCCGCTTGAGCACGGTATAGGCGCGTTCGGAGATGGCGACCACCATCACCCCGGAGGTGCCGACGTCGAGGCGGTGCACGATCCCCTGACGTTCGTGCACACCGGAGGTGGTGATGCGGTAGCCCGCGGCCGCCAACCCACCCAGCACTGTCGGGCCCGTCCAGCCCACCGAGGCGTGCGCAGCAACCGCGGCCGGCTTGTCGACGGCGACGATGTCGTCGTCGGAGTAGAGGATGGTCATTCCCTCGATGTCGACGGGAGTGTTCTCCGGCGGTTTCGGCGGCTCCGGCAGCCGCACCTGCAGCCAGGCGCCGGCGTTGAGCCGGTCGGATTTACCCGCTGTCACGCCGTCGAGTTCGACACCGCCGGCTTCGGCGATGGCCGCCGCGGCGCTGCGGGACAGCCCGAGCAGGCGGGCCAGGCCGGCGTCCACGCGCATGCCCGCCAATCCGTCCGGGACCGGCAGCGAGCGCTCAGTCAACGGCGTCCTGGTCCTTGTCCCCGTTCGACTTCCGTCGCCCCACCGTGTCGAAATCGAAGCCGAAGATGGACAGCACCACCAGCAGGATGGCGCCGCCGACCACCGACGGGTCGGCGACATTGAACACCGGCCACCACCCGACCGACAGGAAGTCGACGACGTGGCCGCGCAGTGGCCCGGGAGCCCGGAAGAAGCGGTCGACCAGGTTGCCCATCGCGCCGCCCAGGATCATGCCCAGGCCCAGCGCCCACCATGGCGAGACCAGCCGCCGCCCCATCCAGAAGATCCCGACCACGACGCCGGTCGCGATCAGGGTCAGCACCCAGGTGTAACCGGTCGCCATCGAGAACGCGGCACCCGAGTTACGCACCAGCGTCCAGGTCACGGTGTCCCCGATGATCGACACCGGCTGGCCCGGCGGCAGAAGTTTGACCGCCAGAACCTTGGTGATGATGTCGAGCGCCAGCACCACTCCCGCGACCGACAAGAGCAGGCGCAATCGACGGGGCGGCGCCTGAGGCGCGGGGGCACCGCTGTCGCGGGCTCCTTCGGCGTCACCGGCTGAAGTCAGCGGATCAGCGGATCCCGTTGGTTCGTCAGGCACCCCACCATCATCCACTAAGAGGTGTTCATGCCCGTCACGCGGATGGGCCCGCGCGTGCGGAATGATCCCCTCATGGTCCGCATCACCGTCATCACCACCGGAGGGACGATCTCGACGACCACCGGCGCCGACGGCGTCCGCCGGCCCGCCCACCGCGGCGCCCAGCTCACCAGCGGTCTCAGCCCGGCATTCGAGGTCGACGTCATCGACCTGATGGCGGTTTACAGCTCGGAACTGGTCACCACCGACTGGGACCGGATCCGGGCCGCGGTGCTCACCGCGATCGACGACGGAGCCGCGGGAATCGTCATCGCCCATGGCACCGACACCATGGAGGAAACCGCGCTGTGGCTGGAGCTGGGGTACTCCGGCGCGGCGCCGGTGGTGCTGACCGGGGCGATGCGCAGCTCCGACGCCCCCGACTCCGACGGTCCGGCCAACCTGCGCGACGCGATCACGGTGGCAGGCAGTGCGCAGGCCCGTGGCCTGGGTGTGCTGTTGTGTTTCGCCGGCCGGGTGTTGCAGCCGTTGGGCCTGCGCAAGGCGTCAACCCAGGATCTGAGCGGTTTCACCGGGCACCTGCTCGGCACCGTTTCCGGCGCGATGACCGCTCCCAAGGTGCGGCCGTTTCTCGGCGACCTGCGCGCAGCGGAGGCGCCGCGCGTCGATATCGCGGCCGCCTACCTGGGCAGCGACGCGGTAGCGCTGGACGCCTTCGCCGCGGCCGGTGCACGGGGCGTGGTGCTCGAAGCGTTGGGAACGGGCAACGCCGGGCCGGCCGTGGTCGATGGGGTACGTCGTCTCTGCCGCGACGGCGTCGTCGTGGCGGTGTCGACCCGGGTTCCCAATGGCCGGGTCAGTGCGCATTACGGCCCCGGTCACGATTTGGTCGAAGCGGGTGCCGTGCTGGTGCCGCAGCTGGCCCCGCCACAGGCCCGGGTCCTGGTGATGGCGGCGCTGGCGCTGGAGTTACCGGTCGCCGATGTCGTCGGCCGATGGGGTTGACCTCACCTGGACCCTGCCCGGTTCGAGGTGACGTGGCTGCGCCGATCTGGCGAGAGCCACGTCAGAGGATGACTGTCCGGGGTAGACGCGAGGCTCGCCTACAGCAGGGCACGGGCGCTATTGCGGCGCAGCTTGCCAGACGTGGTCTTCGGAAGGCTCCCAGGCTGAAGGAGCCGCACCTCGCGCGGCGGGTGGCCTACATGACTGCTCACCCGTGCCGCGACGGCCCGACGGATTCCGGCCCGCTCGGACTCGTTGAAGCGTTCGTAGACTTCTGCGAGAACCGCAAAACCTTCACGTTCGGTGTCCAACCGCAGCGCTACGACGCAGCCTTTGCGCACACCCTCAACGCTCGCCGCGGCGCGCTCGATGTCGTGAGGATGAAGATTGCGGCCGGCTAGCACGATGACATCCTTGAGGCGTCCACAGACGTGGATCCGACCGAGTTCATCGAGATATCCGAGGTCTCCTGTGTCGAACCAACCTGTGTCGTCGAGCAACGGAACCGTACCGTCGACGGTGACGTATTGCCGGCCGATGGAGGGGCTGCAGAGCTCGATGGCGCCGACCTGCCTGGCCTCATGCAGCACCTGACCATTTCTGGCGATGCGGACCTGCATATCCGGGATCGGTAATCCCAAACACACCACGGGCTGGGCGTCCTGTGAGTCGGGATCGATCGGTTCGGCGCGGTGGTTCTCGGCGAGGCTCCGGCGGGAAACGTAATCGACGACCGCCGGCGCCCGGAAGTCGCCCGCGGAAACCGTGAGAGTTGCTTCGGCCAATCCGAAAAATGGCGTCGCCACGCCGGCACCCATACCGAACCGCGATCCCACCGAGGTCAGATATTCCAGGTCACGATGGTCGATCGGTTCGGCACCGTTGACCGCAACTCGCAAGCTTGACAAGTCAATTGAATCGGGGTCGGCTTTTTCGAGTACACGAGCCAGGACTGAATAGGCGAAGTTGGGACCAGCCGTCACCTCGGCGCGAAACTTACTGAGCATCTCAGCCCAGACAATGGGCCGCCGAAGGAACGCGTCGGTTCGAATGACAATCACTTCATTGCCGGTCTTCATCGGCAGGCAGATGAAACCGACCATACCCATGTCGTGGCAGAGCGGCAGCCAGCTGGCCATCACGGTGTCGATGTTGATCTCGACTGCACGACATGATGCTTCGACGTTGGCGGCCAGGTTCCCATGGCTGATTTCCACCGCTTTGGGCACTCCGGTGGAGCCAGACGTGAGCTGGCGCATTGCGATGTCGTCGTCGTCGGTTTCCACCAACGCGATCGGACCCGCGCCACGCAGAGAATTGACGGTGCAGACGCGCAATCCCTCCGCAGCGAGGGCCTCTGCCGCCACCTCGAACGGATCGCCCAGCACCACCAACGGGGCATTCAACATCCGGCACGCCTGTACGGTGTCGGCGGTCCACACCGCCAAATCGTTGCGTGGGGTGGGTTGCTGCAACATCGTCAACGCGGCTCCGCGAATCCACAGGGCCTGCGCCAGGGGCGCCACGTCAGATGCCTCTGCCGCCAACACGGCGACGGTGTCGTTGCGACCGATATCCATGCTGGACAGAACATTTGACATGCCGCAGGCCTGCGTGTGAACCTCCCGCCAGGTTATCGATAGAGGTTCATCGATCGAACCGACGCGCAGGGCGTGGGGCGAGGTTTCGGCGGTTAGGAAGATGTCGCGGAGTAGCGTGCTCAAGACATCGGGTCCTTTCTCGATTTCTTGTCAAACGAGATTGCATTGGGCGGCAACCGGTTTGAAACCGCAGCCCGGGACTGGTATCCGGATTTCGCCAACGATCCAGGCAGGGAAGGCTTCATTGAGCGCCCCATCTGATCGGCGAACGCTGCTGAGGCTTCTCACCGCGGACGATCGTGGCCTGCGCACAGTCGAACGGCGGCGGAGACGATGATTCTGACCACGGGAGCGAGGAGCGGCGAATCCGCATCTTCGTCAGGCAACGAATGTCAGGTCGAGAAAGGCGAGCCGCGGCCGGCATTCATGACACACACATGCGAGCGCTCTCCGCCCTCACGGATATGAGATGCGCAGACAGTTCAGTAATTGTTGGGTAGTCCCACGCGATCGTTGCATCCGCCTCGATGTCGAGCTCAAGGTGAAGATCGGCACACAGCGAAAGACTCATTGTCGAGTCGAAGCCATATTCCGGCAACGGGGTTTCGACGTCGATCGAGTCGCGAGGAATGTTGAGATAGGCGGCAATTCTTCCAGTAAGCCAATCGGCAAGCTGAGCTTGGTTCACGTTTGTTGCTCCTGATAACGAGTGCGTGCTGATAGACCGTTGGTAATTGGATATTCTACTTCCAGTACTTACAGTCTTCACCCACCCGATCAAATCCGACTTATATGACACATATCGGTCTTATATGGGCATCGCTTGCTCATTTTGAGACATCTTTTGCCGTAATTCCACCCTGCCTACATCATCGAAACCGTCGTCGCCGACGTCGCCGACGTCATTGACGGCTCTCCGGCGCATCAGGCTGGTCGGGCGCTGGGGCTGAAGGCGCCGGCACCGAATCCTGATCCCGGTCGCGCAGCTCACCGACGTAGTCGGGCCAGTCCAGGCTGTCAACCGGGTTGGCGGCGGTGATGTCGCCGGTATCGATCGGAAAGGTGCGGGCCGGCCCCGGTCCCGAACCGCGAGTCTCGAATCGGACGGTGACGACGCCGTGGCCCGCGCCCTGCACCCAGCCGTGTCCGAAGTCGCGGTGCGTGACGTCGTCGCCGATGCGCCACGACGAGCCGTCCTGTCCGGTGAGCAGTGTGGCGCGCATCGTCTCGAAATCCTGGTGTGCCTCGGTGGGTGACAGGTCCAGCTCGGGAAACAACGATTCCTGCCGCACGTCGCTGAGACCCGAAAACCCAACGCCGAGAAGGCGGATCGGGCCGATCTGCAGTGGGTCCAACAGCAACCTGCGGGCCACCGCCGTCAGCGCGCTCGCTTCGGCCGTCGCATAGGGCAACGTCGCCGAGCGGGTGAGGGTACTCATGTCGGACTTCTTCAGTTTCACCGTCACCGTGCGCGCGCCGCGGCCGTCTTTGACTAGCCGCCGATGCGCGTGCTCGGCGATCGGCTCGATCGCCTCCCGCAGCTGGTCCAGGGTGGTCAGATCAGTCGCGAACGTGGACTCGGCGCTGATCTGTTTGGCTTCGGCGCGTTCGGCGACGGGGCGGTCGTCGATCCCGCGGGCCAGCCGGTGCAGCGCGGGACCGATGGTGGCACCGAGAATGTTGGACACTTCCGCGTCGGACAGCGCCGCCAACTGTCCGATGGTCTCGATGCCGAGTCGGTGCAGTTTCTCCTCGGCGACCGGACCGATCCCCCACAGCCGCCGCACCGGCAGGCCGTCCAGCAGCAGCCGCTCTTCGGCACGGCGCACCACGCGAATACCATCGGGTTTGGCCAGGCCCGAGGCAATCTTGGCGATCTGTTTGCCCGAACCCGCGCCCACCGACGCGATCAGACCGGTCTCATCGCGAACCCTGCGGCGCAGCATTTCGCAGAATTCTTCCGCGTCGGACGCCGAGGCCCCGACCAGTTGCGAGGGCTCGCCGAACGCCTCGTCGAACGAGAGCTGCTCGACAACGGGAACCACACTGCGCACGGTGTCGAAGACGCGCCGGCTGGCCACGCCGTAAACGACTCCGCGCGGCGGCAACACGACCGCGCTCACCCCGACCAGCCGACGGGCCTGGTGCATCGGCATGGCAGAACGAGCACCGAACACGCGCGATTCGTAGCTGGCTCCGGCCACTACCCCTCGGCCACCCAAGCCGCCCACCAACACCGGACGGCCCCGCAGGGTCGGCCGGGTGAGTTGTTCGACTGAGGCGAAGAACGCGTCCATGTCCAGGTGCAGCACCCAACGGGACTCCACGACTGTCGATGCTATTGCGGCACGGCTGAGCCCTTGCGGCCGAGGCGCATCAGGGACTTCCGATCGCCGTACAAGCCGATTTGCGAAGGAAATACGGATTACGCAGGAGTAAGTATTTCGTTGCGCACACGTTTAAGAAGTTCCATTCGGGGTCACTTCTCTTGAGGCGAGTGCGCTTGCCAAAGGCATGCATCAAGGGGGATGGCTATGTCGGTGTTGATCGCTCCTGAATGGGTTCAGTCGGCGGCTCAGGAATTGTCCGGCATTCGCTCGACGATAGAGCAGGCCGCCAAATCCATCGCGGGTTCCACTACATCGATTTCACCGGCAGCAGCCGACGAGGTTTCGGCCGCCGTCGCCGCGATGTTCGGCGACCTGGGCCGGGAGTTCCAGACACTCAGTGCGCAGACTCAGGCATTCCACGCCGAGTTCGTCAAGACCCTGAACTCGAGCGTCGGCGCGTACCTCGGCGCCGAAATCGCCAACGCCCAAAAGACTTTGGCAAGCCTGGTACCCGCGGCCGCAGCCGCCTCGGCCGCCTCGATCCTGGACGGTCTCACCGGCAGCCTGGGCAACCTCGGCGGACTGCTGGGCGGCTCCGGCAGCCTCTTGAGCGGTCTCGGGACTTTCCCGTCCCTTCAATCCCTACTGCCCGGCATATTCGGTGCCACTCCCGGACCCACGCCGCCCAGCTTGGCCGCGATCACCGGACCCTACGAGGCATTTGTCTCCAACACGATCACCAATCTGCAAAGCCTCGGCACTGGTCTGGCCACCAACCCATTTCCGTTCCTGCGCCAATTCATCACTAACCAGTCGAACTACGGGCAGATAATCACGTCGGCTTTTTCGAACGCGGCTCAGCACTTGAACAACGGGGCCGCCGCGACCCAGATCCTGGCCGATCTGGCGCCCATCGCCTCGATACCGGGCCGGATCGGTCAGAACGCGGTCAACCTGCTCGCGACCGTCACCGACTTCTCCTACTCCGTCGGCGTCAACCTGACCGATCCCCTGCAAATCGGGGCCGCCTTCTTCGGGATGCCCATAGCGCTCGGCATCGACGCCATCGGTTCGCCCGTCACCACGGCGAATGCCATCGCCTCCGTCGGTGCGGCCTTCAGCAGCGCCGTGCAGAGCGGAGACGGGTTCGGGGCTGCTGTCGCGGTCCTGACCTCCCCTGCCGTCGTCGCGAACGGGTTCCTGAACGGCCAGTACACGCTGGGGGTGACCCTGCCCGGAGTGCCCCTGCCCGTGCTCGGCGGTCTCCCTGCCATCACTGTCCCGCTGCACGCCAGCATCCCCCTGGGCGGGATATTGACCCCGTTGTCGACCGTGACGGTCAACATCGATCCGCTACCCGGCAGTCCCATCGTCAGCGTCCCGATGGGCGGCACGCCCACTGGCGGGATTCTGCCGGGGCTCCTGCTCTACGCACCTCAGCAGCTCGCCCAGGCGATAGGCGCGCCACCGCTGCCGAGCCCGCTGCTGCCCCTGCCGCAGATCACGGTGCCGGGTCTGCCGTCGCTGGGATCTCTGCTGTCCGGTCTGAGCCTGCCGACCCTGCCTGGGCTGACCGGATCGCCGCTGCCGCCGCTCCTGGGTGGGCTGCTGTAGCGGCGTCAGGTAGCCGCAAGCTCAATCTCGTTGTCCGACTGGCTTATCGCCCAGTCGACGTAGCGGTCGATCCCGGTCCAGATCTCGACCTGAGGCGCAAAACCGATGCTGCGCGCCAGCTGGATATCCGCGGGGTAGCGTGCGACCTCCCCGGGTCGCGCCGGCCCCCTGACTACGTCCACCTGGAATTTGGCGGCGATGTACTCGGCGATGTCGCGCACGCTCGTATTGATACCGCTAGCGAAGTTGATTGCGCGGCCTTTGAGTTCCGGATTGTCCAGAACCAGCAGGTAGGCCCGCACCACGTCACTGACGTGGAGGTAGTCGCGCGTCGCGGTCCCTTCACCGAAGACGGTGAGATCCCTGCCCGCCATCGCCTGGCGCACGAGTATCGGGATCAGCGCACCGAATGCGCCGCTCTTCTGCCGCTCGCCGAAAATGTTGAACGGGCGGACCACGGTGATATCCATGTCGTAGGAACGGAAGTAGGAATAACAGAGCCGGTCGGCCGCCGCCTTGGACGCGCCGTACGGACTGTTCGGCATCAGCTCGGCGGTCTCGTCCAGCAGCTCATCCGCGCCGAGGTCCTGCCCGTCGCCGTACACCTCACACGTCGAGGCGTAGACGACGCGCGATCCGCTCCGGCGGGCCGCCTCGAGAATGTTGTAGGTGCCCATCACATTGGTGTCCAGAAAGCTCTTCGGATCGCTGAGCGACTTGTCGACATTGACGTTGGCAGCCAGATGGAAGACGACCTCGTGCTCCGGCACCGTCTTGGCGGTCAGTTCGGCGTCAGTCACCGAACCGAAGACCACATCGGCCCGACTGTCGGCCTGCAGTCGTCTGGTATTGCGCTTGGCGGCGCTGGACAACGTATTGAGAACGGTCACTTGATGTCCCACGGCAAGCAGCGCCTCGGCAAGGTGGCTTCCCTGGAAACCCGCTCCCCCAGTCACGAGAATTCTCACTGCACAAAGCCCCCCGCGTTCCGTGCCGTTCTTCGCTGAACCGGCTCATAGCTTACTGGCCCGCCGTGGCACATCCGGTTAGCCGGTCGCGACACGTACGGTGGCCGATAGAGATTGAGAGGGGGGTTCCTCGGTGTGTCCGTCGAATACCGGATCCGCTGACGTCGCGGCCCATGTCCGCGAGGAGATCCACGCCTGGGCTACGCATCCGGCTCTGACGGAGTTGGTGGAGATGTTCGGCGGGGCCGTTCCGTCAGACCTCGTCCTCGTCGAGCGCCTCGGCTGGCTCGACGATTTCAGCACCGTGTGGGATTACCGGGCGCGGGCACGGGCAGGAGCGGGGCGGGTGAACAGCCAGGACGCTGCCGGAGCAGTGCGGTGGCTCATTCCCCGCCTGGACGTACCTGCCGGCCAGCAGCAGAAGATCGTCGCACTGGCAGACGAACTCGGCCTGATCGGCGAATCGATGCCCAGCGCAACCGATTTCGATTACCTGCTGGTGATCGGCGGCGGCCGGTACACGAACCGGCTGCGCGTCGGCTACGCACGAGAGGTGGCGGCGGGGCGGCAAATCGGGCATGTGGTGTTGGCTGCGGCCTCACGCCCCCTCATGGATTCCGAGCGGGACGCGGTAGCCGTCCTCGCGCCGGCGGCCCGCAGCGAGTTCGACCTGGTGGCCGCGGCCGCCGGTGAAATGCTGGGGCTCGATATCCGCGAGGTTGAGGATCATGCACGACGACGCGTCGATCGGCCGCACCGCGACCGAGCCGTCTGGCGGTTCCCAGCGGACAGCAACGAACTGGGCGTGCCGGTCACTCTGCTGGAAACGCCGTCACCCGATCCGGACAACCGCCGGGCGAATTCCGGTGACACGTATACCTTCGCCGCGCAGACGGTAGGTATGCGCGGGTCGACGTGCCTGCTGGTGACCGGCCAACCGGTGGTTCCCTATCTGCACTTCGAGGCGTTGCGCACGCTGGCGCTGCCGTTCGGAATCCGTTTGGAGTCTGCGGGATTCGGGATCGAGCGGTACAACCGTCTCGGCGAGCTGGACGAGCAGCATCCGGCCAAGATCCTGCAGGAGGCGCGATCGGCGATCCGGTCCGCGCGGGCCGTGGCCGAGCGGCTCACCCGGCAACGGTGATGGTGCACGGAGTGGCCGCCGGATAGGTACCCGACACCGGCCGCGGCCGGCCCTGCGGTGGCCACGGCTGCAAACCCCGGTTGCCCAGATAACGCAGCGGGCTGGTGTGCCCGCCGCCCGCGTGGACCTCGAAATGCAGGTAGCCGTCCGCTGATTCGGCTTCCAGGCCAACGGCGCCGATCTGTGCCCCGGCAGCGATCTCATCGCCCACTCGGTGCTCGCCGCCGCGGAACACATAGACGAGGTCGGCCTCTGCGTTCGACACCGTCACCGACCGGAGCCCACGGTCATCGAGATCGTCTGTGCGAGTGACGGTTCCGGACGAGACAGCGTGGATGGCGGTGCCCGGCGCAGCGGCGAAATCGATACCGGGGTGGAATGCGCCGGCCCGTGGACCGTAACCCGCTCCGATTGACAGTTTTTCGCGGTCGATCGGCAAGCGGGCATCGACGTCGACCGGATCGAAATCGCCTCGGCGGCGTCGACCGTAGTCAGCCGTGAGCAGGTCGACCTCGTCGCGCGCATAACCGAACAACAGCGCGCGGTCGTAGGGGACGCCGTAGTTCAGCCGGCAATCCGGGTCGATTCTGCGGTAGTGGTCGACCTTGGCCACTCGTTCGGCAAGCGTGGACCAGCCGTGGTGCACCAGGCGAACGTCGTACACCATCCCGATGCGACCGCGTTCGGTGATGTTGGCGGGCCAGTGCGGATTGTGAATCATCCTGGTCCCCGCCCGAAGTTCCGGACGCCAGCGCCAGAACGGTCCTCGCACAGACTCCGCCGGCCCCATGATCGGGATCATGTCCGGGAATTCCTGATCATGCCACGTCGGGATCATCGGGCACATCAGCGCCGCCACGTCGGCCGGAATATCGGCCAGCATGCCGCGCACGTCGACGTCGGCCTCGACCACCTGGTCGGAGTCGATCATGGCGATCCAGTCGGGACGGCAGAAATCGGCCATGCGATACAACAATTCCAGCCCCGGGGGTTCCGGGATGAGCCATGGCGTCTGCGGCAGATCCGACCGGGCGCGAACGACATTCGTCACCGCGGGATGCTCAGCCAGGATGTCGGCGGAGTTGTCGGTACTGCGGTCGTCGATCACATAGATGTCGTCGCACCAGCCGGACAACGAGTCCAGGACTCGCGGCAGGATGTCCTCACCGTTGTGCACCCGGAACAGCCCCAGAACCCGCATCGTCCCCCTCCGTTCGGCCCGTACCTCACGCGGAGGCACGTTGAATGAATACCCGCACTCCGTCCCCGATTTCGGCGGCCCCGTCCGCGGGTTCACCGAACTCGAAACTCGTGGCCAAGATTTCACCCGCGATCAGATCACGGTGCGTGGCCGCCCACTCGGCCCGCCCGGCAGGCACCGACATCACCACGGTGATCCGGTCGGACACCTCGAGGCCGGTCGACTTACGCAGCTCCTGCAGTTCGCGGATGCGGTCTTTGGCCCAGCCCTCTGCCTCGAGCTCCGGGGTTACCGTTCCGTCCAGTACCACCAGCCCGGCACCACCCGGCAGGGCCGCGGTGAATTCCGGGTCGGCGGCCACCAATCGGGAGCTGTACTCCTCCGGCTGCAGGATCGCGGGTCCCGCGGTCAGGGTGCCGTCCGGGTTGACCACGCCCTCCCCCGCTTTGACGGCCTTGATCGCGGCCTGCACGTCCTTGCCCAGCCGCGGGCCGGCGACCCGCGCGTTGACGGTCAGCTCGAACCGGCCGTAGGTGTCGATCGCATCGGTCAGCTCGACCTGCTTGACGTTGAGTTCATCCCCGATCAGCCCGGTGAACGGCTGCAACTGAGACGGGTTCTCCACGGCCACCGTCAGTTTGGGCAACGGCAACCGCACCCGCAGCTTCTTGGCCTTGCGCAGCGACGATGCCGCCGAGCACACGTCCCGCACCTGGTCCATGGCGGCCACCAGCTCGGGGTCGGCGGGCAGTTCGGCCGCCTCGGGCCAGTCCGTCAGGTGCACCGAACGGCCGCCGGTCAGCCCGCGCCAGATCAGCTCGGTCATGAGCGGCAGTAGCGGTGCCGCCAGTCGTGCCGTCACCTCCAGCACCGTGTGCAGTGTGTCGATGGCGTCGACGTCTTCCACCCAGAAGCGTGAACGTGACCGTCGCACATACCAGTTCGTCAACGCCTCGGTGAACTGACGCAGCTGTTCGCAGGCGCCTGAGATGTCGCAGATATCCAGCGAAGCGGTCAGGTCGTCGCGCAGTACCGCAAGTTTGGCCAGGATGTAGCGGTCGAGCACATGCGCCGAATCGGTGCGCCATACACCGACCTTCGGCGCGTAGAGCGCCAGGAACGTGTACGCGTTCCAGAACGGCAGCAATACCTGCCGCACCCCGTCGCGGATACCTTGCTCGGTGACAATCAGGTTGCCGCCGCGCAGGATCGGTGACGCCATCAGGAACCAGCGCATGGCATCGGAGCCGTCGCGGTCGAACACCTCGGTGACATCCGGGTAGTTGCGCAGCGACTTGCTCATCTTCTGGCCGTCCGAGCCCAGCACAATGCCATGCGCCACACAGGTTTTGAACGACGGCCTGTCGAACAACGCGGTGGCCAGCACGTGCAGCGTGTAAAACCAGCCGCGGGTCTGGCCGATGTACTCGACGATGAAGTCGCCCGGATAGTGGCCGTCGACCTGCTTGTCAGGGTCGTCGCACTGGACCCCGTCGAACCACTCCTTGTTCTCGAACGGGTAATGGACCTGTGCGTAGGGCATCGAACCGGAGTCGAACCACACGTCGAGCACGTCGGAGATGCGCCGCATCGTGCTGTTGCCGGTGGGGTCGTCGGGGTTGGGCCGGGTGAGTTCGTCGATAAACGGCCGGTGCAGGTTGTCCGGGCGCACTCCGAAGTCCCGTTCCAGCTCGTCCAGGCTTCCGTAGACGTCGATGCGCGGATAGGCCGGGTCGTCGGATTTCCACACCGGAATCGGTGTGCCCCAGTAGCGGTTTCGCGAGATGGACCAGTCGCGGGCGCCCTGCAGCCACTTGCCGAACTGTCCGTCCTTGACGTGTTCGGGGTACCAGGTGATCTGCTGGTTGAGCTCCACCATCCGGTCCCGGAACTGGGTCACCCGCACGAACCACGACGACACCGCACGGTAGATCAGCGGGTTGCGGCAGCGCCAGCAGTGCGGGTAGGGGTGCTCGTAGGTCTCGTGCCGTAGCAGCACCGCGCCGTTGGTCGCGGCGGGACCGCTCTGGCTTTTCAGGTCGCGGATGATCTGCGGGTTGGCGTCAAAGACATGCTGCCCCTGGTAGTCCGGAACCGTCGCGTCGAATCGGCCCTTGGAATCGACGGGCGTAACAGGCACGATGCCGACCGGGTCGGTGGTGGCCATGTCGTCCTCGCCGTAGGCCGGCGCCATGTGCACCAGCCCGGTGCCGTCCTCCGTGGTGACGAAGTCGGCGGACAACACCTGAAAGGCCTTGGGCGAGTCCAGAAAATAGGCGAACGGCGGTAGGTACCGGGTGCCCAACAACTCGGCGCCGCGATAGGTGCCGAGAACTTCAGGGTCCTCCCCGAGTTCGCGGGAATATGCGGCCAGCCGCGCCTCGGCCAGGATGAAGCGCCGATCGCCGGACTGCACCTGGACGTAGCTCACGTCGGGATTGACCGCGACGGCGAGGTTCGACGGCAGGGTCCACGGCGTCGTCGTCCAGATCAGCAGGTAGGCACCGTCCAGTCCATTTTGTGAGTCACCACCCACGACCTTGAACCCGACCGTGAGGGCGGGGTCCTGGCGGCTCTGATAGACGTCGTCGTCCATCCGCAGTTCGTGATTGGACAACGGGGTCTCGTCACGCCAGCAATACGGCAACACCCGGTAGCCCTCGTAGGCCAGGCCCTTGTCCCACAGCTGTTTGAAGGCCCAGATCACCGACTCCATGTAGCTGGGATCGAGCGTCTTGTAGTCGTTGTCGAAATCGACCCAGCGCGCCTGGCGGGTCACATACTGCTGCCACTCATCGGTGTAGCGCAGTACTGAGGCACGGCAGGCATCGTTGAAGGCGGCGATGCCCATCGAGTCGATCTGGGACTTGTCGGTGATGCCCAGTTGCCGCTCGACTTCTAGCTCGGCAGGCAGACCATGTGTGTCCCAGCCGAATCGGCGTTCTACCTTGTTTCCGCGCATGGTGCGATAGCGCGGCACGATATCTTTGACGTAGCCGGTCAGCAGGTGCCCGTAGTGCGGCAGGCCATTGGCGAACGGCGGGCCGTCGTAGAACACATACTCCGGAGCGCCCTCACGGCGGGCGATGCTGGCCCGGAACGTGTCGTCCCGGAACCAGTAATCGAGCACCTCGAGTTCGAGCGCCGGGAAATCCGGCGCGCCGCTGGCCAGCTTGGGGTAGGCCGTACGGCCGGCTTCGAGTTCAGCCTCGAATTCAGCTTCGTCGCTCACGTGGGTCGTCTCCGGTGCCTCGAGATCTTCAGGCACGGGGACGACGGGCGCGCTGGTGCGCGAACGCCGCGGTACCACCCCGCTTGCCACGCTGATGCGTGACCACTCGAAAGGCTGTGACGGGCCCGCCCGTTCGGTTCTACTGGGCCGATTGGCTGTTCTTCCGAAAGCTCCCCGGTGATGGCCGGATCGACGCTGGTCTGCCGTTGATTCTAATTGCGATCGCAAACCCGGCGAAGCCGGGTGCCGCGGGTCGCAATCATGAAGGTCCAGTGCGATCGCAAACCCGGCGAAGCCGGGTGCCGCGGGTCGCAATCAGAAGACGGGAAGCACTCCAAGGGGCCGGCCCGCCGCAGGACGCTCCTGCGGTCGGCTAGCCCCTTGGAGTGCCGGGTAGCGCACTATCCATGGGCGTCACGCCTGGACTTCGAGAACGCCGATGCGCCACAGCGCGGCGTACATGTGCCGCAGCGGGATGTTCAGCAGGCGGGCGGCGCCGGCCACCAGCGGGTCGCCCCCGGCCGCGAGCACCTGCTCGGTGCGACGGGCTTTCTTCGGCGCCGGAGCGACCGGCAGGTCGCGCACCACGTGCAGCTTGGGCGCAGCGGGAACGGCAACTACTTCGTCATACAGTGCAGCGGTCATGATCGCCTCCTCGGATAAGACGTTGGCAGGTGGAACTCAAAGGAATCTTGGGAAGTCCCGTCCCGCAACGGTTCCGACGTGGAGGCTGTGTGAAGACTCAGCCGAGAACGTCGCGCCGGAGACCGGTCAGGGACGAAACAGCGCCCGGATATCGACCCGGACTGCCACTGGAACTCATG
The DNA here is from genome assembly GCA_003987775.1 of Mycobacterium sp. Classification (GTDB taxonomy): domain Bacteria; phylum Actinomycetota; class Actinomycetes; order Mycobacteriales; family Mycobacteriaceae; genus Mycobacterium. Next base: position 6,464 of record RXJD01000006.1, on the reverse strand, counting down.
CGTCCCTCACCTCCTCTCGGTCACGACCCACGCGAGTGTTCGCGTGATCTGCTGCGCGCACAAGGAGAACAGAAAGCCGGCGATCCGCCGGAAATCCGCACCCCTCTCGTCAGAGCTTTGGCACTACCCGACGTGTCCGGTAACCCGGAAGCCACCTGGGCTCAACCCTTAAGCCGGGAGGAGCTGTCCTGACCCGGGGCGTCTTTCGACGTTCGGGGTCAGTGGCCTGTGTTCGTGTAGCCGCCTCACCTAACGAGGTGCCTGCCTGACCGATAATGCACGACGTACGGGCGCCGGTCAACGCGGCACCCGCGGGTTTCGGGATCTTTATGCTTTCACTACGGACGCCCACAGCTTCCATTCAGCAAAAACGCATCTGAGCTGCGGAAACGAGAAAGCCGCGGGACGATCTCCCAGGTTACGTTTCGGTATGAGTTCGCTATGTCACATCGTTGAGCCGGCCGATGCTTTCGATGTATTCCTCCACCATGTCGAGCACCACCGCGCGGGTCGGACGGACCCGGTCCAGCGAGCCGACCACCTGGCCGACGAAGTACGTCGCCAGCTCGCGCGCTTTCGCCCCGGGATGGGCAGCCGCCTGGTTGATCCGGACCTGAGAGTCGGTGATCAGCGCCGTCTGCAGCGGCATTCCCAACGGGTTGGGGGTGTCGGGGCGTTCCCACTCTTCGGTCCAGGCGGTGCGCAGCATGCGGGCCGGCTTCCCGGTCATGGACCGCGACCGCACGGTATCCGACGACGTCGCCGCCAGGAACTTGTCCTTCACCACTGGCGCGGTCTCGGCTTCCTCGGTGGTGAGCCATACCGAACCGCACCACACCCCCTCGGCACCCAGGGCCATGGCGGCCGCGATCTGGCGTCCGCGGGCGATCCCACCGGCCGCCAGCACGGGCGTCGGGGCCACCGCGTCCACCACCTCGGGCACCAGCACCATGGTCGCGACCTCACCGGTGTGTCCGCCTGCCTCGGTGCCCTGCGCGACGATCAGGTCGACCCCGGCCGCCGCGTGCCGGCGGGCATGTTCGGTGGTGCCGGCCAGCGCGGCCACCAGGACGTCGTGGCTGTGCGCCCGCTCGACGAGATCGTGCGGCGGCGGACCGAGTGCACTGGCGATCAGCCGTATCTTGTGGGCGAAGGCCACCTCCAGCAGCGGTTCGTAGCCCTTGGGTGAGATGTTGAGCCCACCTCTGATCGTCTGCTCCTGTTCGCCATGTGGCGCAACGCCGTAACGGTTCAGCATCTCCTCGACGAAAGCGCGGTGCTCGGCCGGCAACAGGTCCTGGGCCTGCCGTGAGTTGACGCCACCGGTGTCGGCGCCGACGTATTTCGGCGGTAGCAGCAGATCGACACCGTAGGGCTTGCCGTGCGTCTGCTCCTCGATCCAGGTGAGCTCGCTTTCCAGCCGTTTCGGGCTGTGGGCGGTGGCACCGAGCACCCCGAACCCGCCCGCATTGGTCACTGCGGCCACCACGTCGCGGCAGTGACTGAAGGCGCAAATCGGAAACTCGACGCCGAGCATCTCGGCAACTCTGGTTCGCATGTCGCCGACGCTACGCCCTACCGATCAGGGGAGGACGGAGCCCGGCCGTCGGGCGGCCACGCGGCCACCCCGTCTTCCAGCGGCACCTCGAGGCTCTGCAAAATCGACGCAACCATCCGCCACGCACCGATGACGGTGACCAGTTCGATGAGAACGGCTTTGCCGCCGCCCAATTCGTGTTCGCAGGCAGCCCAGTTCGCGGCACTCACCGCGCCGTCGTGCACGACGTCGTCGGTCGCCGCCAACACGGCTCGCTCGGTGGGCCCGAAACCGCCGTAGCCCTGCCAATCTCGCACGCCCAGCAGGTCCTCTGCCGAGACGCCGAGGCGGGTGGCCACCCGCCAGTGCTGCGTCCACTCATAGGTGCACTCGGTAAGCCACCCGATCCGCATGATCACCAGTTCGCGCAGCCTGCGGTCCAGGACACCGTGCCAGAGCATGCTGGCGAGCAGGTCGTTGAATGGTCCCGCCAACACTGGATGGTTCAGCAGCGTCTGAAAGATGCTGAGTTCGGCCATGTAGTCCGGGACGCCGGCCTGGTCGGCGGCGGCCTTGGCCTCTTCGACAGGCAGCAACGGTATCCGGGCGGGCTTGCTCATGCGGGCTTGTCAGGCGTCCAACCGGGCGAACGCCTTGTCCTCGTACATCTGAACCGACTGCTGCCGGCGGATCTTGCCGCTGGTGGTGATGGGGATGGACCCGGGTGACACGAGCACCAGGTCGGCCACATTCAGCCCGTGCGAGTCGAAGATGGCGGCAGTGATGTCGCGTTTGAGCACAGCCAGTCGCTCCGCCAGCTCCTGCGCCGATTCGTCGGATTTCTGCTTGACTTCCACGATCGCCGCCAGCTTTTCGACACCGTCCTGCGGAACGGCGATTGCGGCGCAACGGCCGGCGCTGATCTCCTGAATGGTCGCTTCGATGTCGTCGGGAGAATGGTTGCGCCCGTAGACAATCAGCAGGTCCTTGATCCGGCCCATGATGAAAAGCTCACCGTTGGAAAAGAAACCGGAGTCTCCGGTACGCAACCACGGGCCTTCGGGAGTTCCCTCCGGCGGATTGACGATCGTCGCACCAAACGTGTCCGCTGTGGTCTCCGGTTTGTCCCAGTACCCCGACGCGACGTTGCCGCCCTGCACCCAGATCTCGCCGACCTTGCCTTCCGGGCACTCGGTGCGGGTGTCGCCGTCGACGATGCGAACCAGCTGTGATTTCGGCACGCCGTAGCTGACAAGCGGTGTGCCGCTGCCGCTTTCGACCCGCACGGCCTCCCCGTCCGGCAGCTTCTGTGAGTCGAAATCGACGATCTCCGGTGGATCACCCACCTTGCGCGTGGCGATGTACACGGTCGCTTCGGCCATGCCGTAGGCCGGGCGTAATGCCTTGGCGGCGAACCCGAAGCGGGCGAACCGGTCGGCGAAGCGCTTGAGGGTCGCGGGCTGGACCCTCTCGCTGCCGTTGAGCACGGTGTGCACACCGCTGAGGTCGAACCCGGTCAGGTCCTCGTCGGAGGTCTTGCGTACCGCGATGTCGAACGCGAAGTTCGGCCCGGCCGAGATAGTGGTCCCGTAGCGCGCCAGCAACTGCGGCCAGCGGGCCGGGCGCTGCAGAAACGCGACCGGGCTGGTGAGCACCGTCCGTCGGCCGGCGAGGATCGGCATGATCGCCCCGAGCAGCAGACCCATGTCGTGGTACAGCGGAAGCCAGGACACCACGTCCAGGTCCGCCGGCGGCACTCCCCCTTCGTTGACGAAGAAGTCGGCCATGATCTGCTCGAAATTGGCGAAAACGTTCGCGTTCGAGACGGTGACGCCAGCTGGCATCCGGGTCGATCCGGACGTGTATTGCAGATACGACGTGCGCGCACCCTCGTCTGCGATGCGTTCCGGCCGGGAAGATTTCGGCCGGGAATCCAGGTCCAGCAGGTCGACCTCGATGATGGCCGGTGGATTTTCACCGGCCTGCGGCTCGACGCACTCCTTGACGTTGGTGATAGCGGCCGACGTCGTCAGGATCACCGACGGCGCGGTATCGGCCAGCACCGAAATGGTGCGCTCGTCATGGGCGCCGCCGTAGGGCACCGAAAGCGGTACCCCGATGAATCCGGCCTGCAGCGCACCGAGGAATCCGACGACGTACTCGAGTCCCTGCGGGGCCAGGATCAGCGCGCGGTCACCGGGCGAACCGGTCTGCTTGAGCTGCTCGGCGATGTTGAGGGTGCGACGGTGCAGCTGCGCCCAGGTGAGCGTCTCCTCGACGCCTTCCCAGTCCAGGTCGTAGTTGAGGTAGGTGAGCGCCGCACCGTTCGGATTGAGACTCGCGCGTTCGCGCAGCACAGCAGGGATAGAAGAGCCAACCACGGGATCGCACACTACCCGCCGGAACACGCCCCACGTGGTCCGTATCGCCGAAGTCAGGCGGCCACGTCCCGGAATCACACCGGAAGCGATCATCGGCGGCCCCGCGGCCAGCGCTACCCACACGGCCGGTTGGCACTGGTGGCCGATCTTTACAGCGCAGGTGCCGCCCTGGGTTTCGCGGCGCTCAATCCGGACGGCCGCCTGGTGGACGCACCGCTGCCGGCATAGACCAAGCGGCCGCTGCTGCCGACTGCGCAGCCGGGCCCCGGCCACCAATACCGTTGCAGCACAACCGCTTCCTTCCCGCGCAATCCGATCGCTTAGGATTCCGTCGCCCGGTATCTGGAGACGGTGAAATCGGTCTTTCGGTGGGTGGCCGCGGGACATGAACTCTCGCCACTGCGCGACACCGCACGATTGCAGTCACAGCCGTATTGAGCCATGCCGGAAACAGGTCGACCGGATGACGCCGGTTCACCATCTCAAGGCAGGGAAGGCTGCTGCGGGCCGCATACCGCCCGGCCGTGTCGGCACAACCGTCCCACTTTCCGGTTCGAGGGCCCTATGCTGGCGTTTTGCCGCTCATCGCGAGTCTTATCCGGTCGGCTGCGGGCGGTGTGATCAGCGTCACCTTGATCGAAATTTTTTGTACGTTCGCACGATTTTTCTACATGCGGCGGAGCGACCCGATACGCTTCTGATCGCGCCTGACTATGACGTGGGCGCCGAAATGTGGGGGTCGGCGATTGCGTCCGCTGCTGCGGGTTGGGGCAGCAGGGAGCGAAGTTCGACGAGAACTTGCCGAAGATGACTTGGACGCGGGCTAAGGAGATGACGTACCACCGTGGAAAAAGCACGCGTAACGCCGGTTGCGGTCATTGGTCTGGCGTGCCGACTGCCGGGGGGCATCGACTCACCTGACCAGCTGTGGCAGGCGTTGCTCCGGGGCGAGGATTTCGTCACCGAGGTGCCGCTCGACCGCTGGGATATCGACGAGTACTACGACCCCGAGCCTGGCGTGCCCGGTCGCTCCCACTGCAAGTGGGGCGCCTTCATGGACAACCTCGGCGACTTCGATCCCGAGTTCTTCGGCATCTCCGAACGCGAAGCCATCGCCATGGATCCCCAGCACCGTCTGTTGCTGGAGACCTCATGGGAGGCCATGGAGCACGCCGGCCTCACCCCCACCCAGATGGCTGACTCCCTCACCGGAGTGTTCATCGGCTTCACCCACGCCGACTACCAGTTCGTGCAAGCCGAGACCGGCGCCCTGGAAGGCCCGTACGGCAACACCGGCACCAACTCCTGCATGGCCTCCGGCCGGGTGGCCTATGCCCTCGGACTGCGTGGTCCCGCGGTCACCGTCGACACCGCGTGCTCGTCGGGTCTGTTCGCCGCACATCTGGCCGCCCGCAGCTTGAGCGAGGGCGAAAGCGACCTGGCCTTTGCCGGCGGTGTCTACGCGATGCTCGAGCCACGCCGCTTCGCGTCTGGTTCGGCCAACGGCATGCTGTCGCGCAGCGGCCGCTGCCACGCGTTCGACGTCGAGGCCGACGGGTTCGTCTCCGGCGAGGGCGCCGTGATGCTGCTCCTCAAGCGACTGCCGGACGCGCAGCGCGACGGCGACCGGATCCTGGCGGTCATCCGCGGAACGGCCGCCAACCAGGACGGCCACACCGTCAACATCGTCACGCCCTCGGCTGAAGCGCAGGAAGCGGTGTACCGGGCGGCGCTGGCGGCCGGCGGCGTGGACCCCGCCACCGTCGGCATGGTCGAAGCCCACGGACCCGGGACCCCGGTGGGTGACCCCCTGGAATACGCGAGCCTGGCTGCCGTCTACGGGATTGACGGGCCGTGCGCGGTCGGTTCGGTCAAGACAAACTTCGGCCACACCCAATCGACCGCCGGTGCGCTCGGGTTGTTGAAGGCCATCCTGGCCGTCCAGCACGGGGTGGTGCCGCAGAACCTGCACTTCCACACCATGCCGGACAAGATGGCCGAGATTGAGACCAATCTTTTTGTGCCGCAAGAGGTTACATCGTGGCCGATCAGCGACCCGGATCAGCCGCGACGGGCCGCCGTGTCGTCGTACGGCATGTCGGGCACCAACGTGCACGCCGTGTTGGAGCAGGCCCCGGCGCCGACCCCGGAACCCGTGACCGTGTCCCCGGACGGCAGCACCGGCCTGGAAGGCACGCTGGTCTTTCCCGTGTCGGCGAGTTCGGAAGAGGCGCTGCGCACGACGGCCGGGCGGCTTGCCGACTGGATCGACGCGCAGGAGGACCTGTCGCTGCCGGATCTCGCCTACACACTGGCACGCCGCCGCGGTCACCGCTCGGTGCGCACGGCCGTGCTGGCCGGCACCACAACCGAGTTGTCCGAGGCGCTGCGCGAGCTCGCCGGTGGCGAGCTGCCCCTTCCGCCCGCGGTGAGCCAGGATGACCGCGGTCCGGTCTGGGTGTTCTCCGGGCAGGGTTCGCAGTGGGCCGGGATGGGCAAGGACCTGCTGGCCAACGAGCCGGTGTTCGCGGCCACCATCGCCGAGA
>RXJD01000031.1 GCA_003987775.1 Mycobacterium sp. | reverse complement strand
GGCCAGCGCGTCACCCGCGCGGCGATCGCGGCGTCCACCGCCGCCAGCACCTGCGGGTCCTCGATCAGATCGGTACGGAACACAATCGTCGCAAACGCCTCCAGATCGATATCCCCGGCACACAACACCGCCCCCACCTGCGGTAGCCGCTCACGCATCGCCCGGGCATAGCGCACCTTCGTCTCCGCACGGCCCTGACTGATCTTCAACCCCGCGGCCACCTCCCCAGCCACCGCCTTCATCGTGTCGATCGCCCAGTCCTCTCGCTCCCCGCCCCGGGCCAGCCGGTAGGCGAACAACTCCCCAATCGCCACCAACTCCGCGGCCGTGCCCTGGTTGACCAGTCGCGCCGCCTCGCACACCCGCGTCACCCACCCACGCGATTCCGCCGTCTTGCCCAGCAGGCCCTCGCGGTGTTCGAACATCTGGCCCATCAGCGCATCGAAACGCGCCATCCGCTCGGCCGCGGTCAGCTCGCTGAACGGTTTCCCCTCCCACGCCGAAGCGGGCATCGGTTCGAACATGTGTGCGATACTACTCGGGCCCGCCGACAACTCCCCGTACCGGACTCACGCCCAGGTTCGACTAACTGGACCGTTTCCATCCGTGCAGGCAGATGCAAGACTTTGCCGCGTGACGCCCGAGAAGTCTCCCCTGGTCCTGCTGCACGGCATTCTCATGTCGGGCAACGGTTGGCAGGACGTCGTGCCACTGCTGTCCGATCAGCACCGCGTGCACTCGTTCACCACGGCCGGGCATCGCGGCGGGTCACCGGCTCCGCCGCGTCCGGCTACCGTCAGCGATTTGGTTGACGACGCGGAGCGCTACCTCGACGCGCACGGCCTCGAGCGTCCGCATGTTGTGGGTCTCTCGCTGGGCGGCTGGATGGCCATCGAGTTGGCCCGGCGCGGCCGCGCGGCAACCGTGTGTGCGTTCGCCCCGGCCGGATTTTGGTCCTCCGGGGACAGCGCTCAGGCCCACGTGCTCAAGCAGATTCACAAGTTCGTGGCGATTGGGCGGGTCGCGCGTCCACTACGTCCGATGGTCGCTGTCGCAATGAAGTCGGCGACCGTGCGCCGACTCGGCTTGCGGGACGCCGCCTGCCACGCAGACCGGATCACCACGGCCCAAAGCGTCTCGGCCATCGATGACATGATCGGCTGCACCGTCGACGTCGACGACTTTCTGGGTTCCGGTGAACAGATCGCACCGTTGGATCCGCTGCCATGCCCGGTGACCATTGCATGGTCGGGGAACGACGCGATCGTTCCGGTACCGCTGTGCGACCCGATCGCCCGTCGGCGGGTGCCACAGGCTTCATTCACGACCCTGCCGGGCGTCGGGCACGTTCCCATGGTGGATGACCCCGCCTTGGTGGCCCGGACCATCCTGACGGTGACCGGCGCGAGATGAGGCGGGCGTGCTGTGTCCTCCTGCTGTCATCGACTGACTAGCGTGACCTGACGCCCGGTTACTCTGGCCAGATGCCGAAAGTCTTGTCCGTCAACGTGGCTCAGGCTCGCCCGAACCCCGATCCGCGCGCGCGATCGAAGGTGACCGGCATCTACAAGGTCCCCACCGACGAGACCGTCCTGGTGCAGGCGCCGGGCAAAACGGGCAGCGGCCTGGCCGGCGACGCCATCGGCAACCCGAAGTTCCACGGCGGCGACGACCAGGCCGTCTACGCCTACGCGCGCGAGGACCTCGATAACTGGGAAGGCCAGCTGAAGCGCACCCTCACCAACGGAATGTTCGGTGAGAACCTGACCACCGCCGGCATCGATGTCACCGGGGCCCTCATCGGGGAACGCTGGCGCGTCGGCAACGACGGTCCGGTCCTGGAAGTCTCCGCGCCCCGCACGCCATGCCGGACCTTCGCGGCGATGCTCGAGCAGCGCGGCTGGATCAAGACCTTCACCCAGGCCGCCATTCCTGGCGCCTATCTGCGGGTGATCACACCCGGTACCGTTCGCGCCGGCGATGACATCACCGTCGCGCACCGCCCTGATCATGACGTCACTATCGGGCTGGTCTTCCGGGCACGCCTATTGCAACCCGAGTTGCTGATCAGGCTCGCAGTCGCCGATGCGCTCTCAGCGGAAATCAAAGCCGAGGTCGCGCAGCGGACCCGCAGGTAGACTCGCGGCAATGTCCGATCACAGCCCAGCACTCCCGCAAAGCGAGCGGTTCCGCCTTTACGCCGACATCGCTGTGGTCGTCGCCGTCCTGGTGCTGACGAACGTGGTCGCGCACTTCACCACGGCGTGGGCGAGCATCGCGACGGTCCCCCTGGCCGCCATCGGCCTGGTGCTCCTGGTCCGGTGGCGCGGTCTGGACTGGGCCGAACTCGGCCTCGGCCGCGAGCATTGGAGATCCGGGGTGGGCTACGCCCTGGCCGCCGTGGCGCTGGTGGTGTCCGTCATCGCGGTGGGTGTGGCGCTGCCGATCACCCGGCCGATGTTCCTCAACAACCACTACGCGACCATCTCCGGCGCACTCGTCGCCTCGATGGTCATCATTCCGCTGCAGACGGTCATCCCGGAGGAGCTGGTTTTCCGTGGGGTGCTGCACGGCGCGCTGCACCGGGCATGGGGTTTCCGCGGGGTCGCCCTGGCCGGATCGCTGCTGTTCGGAATGTGGCACATCGCGACGTCTCTGGGCCTGACCAGCAACAACGTCGGCTTCACCCGCCTATTCGGCGGTGGCGTTTTCGGCATGCTTGCCGGAGTGACGATGGCTGTGCTGGCCACTGGTGCCGCCGGATTCGTCTTCAGCTGGCTACGGCGTCGCAGCGGCAGCCTGATCGCTCCCATTGCGCTGCACTGGTCGCTGAACGGCGTCGGCGCCCTGGCCGCCGCCTTGGTCTGGCACCTGTCGACCTAGACCGCCAAACCGTCGACCTAGACCAACAACACTGCGGCGCCGGCGATCTCGCCCGTGCTCAGGTCGGTCAGCGCACGATCAGCGTCGGCCAGCGAGTACTCCGGTGTGGTGACCTCGATGTGGTGGCGGCCGGCGAAATCCAGGAAAGCGCGCGCATCGGCCCTGGTGTTCGAGGTGACCGATCTGATCTGGCGCTCCTGGAACAGATGCCGCTGGTAATTGAGCGTCGGAATATCACTGAGATGAATGCCCGCCACCGAGAGCGTGCCGCCCCGGTCGAGGGCCTCCATTGCCGGCAGCACCAGATCGCCGACCGGAGCGAACAGGATGGCCGCGTCCAGCGGCACCGGCGGCGGATCGGCCGCGCCCTGGGCGGATGCCGCTCCCAACCCCAGAGCCAGCTCGCGCGCCCGGGCTCCGCGGGTCATCACATGCACTTCCGCCCCTTGGGCCAACGCGACCTGGGCGGTGATGTGGGCGCTGCCGCCGAAGCCATACAGCCCCAACCGGCCCCCGGCCGGCAGCTCGGCCCGCAACAGCGACCGGTACCCGATGATCCCTGCGCACAACAGCGGCGCCAGTTCGGAGTCGCTGTAACCACTCGGCAGAGGGTGCGCGAAAGCGGCGGGGACCGTCGCGAATTCGGCGTATCCCCCGTCGGCGTCCCAACCGGTGTAGCGGGACTCCGGGCACAGGTTTTCGTCGCCCCGGCGGCAGTACTTGCACACTCCGCAGGTGTGCCGCAGCCAGGCGATTCCCACCCGGTCCCCGACGTGGAACTCGTCACCGGCATCGGAGCCGACCTCGACGACCTCCCCCACCACCTCGTGGCCGGGAGTGACCCTGTTCCGGTGCACGGGAAGGTCGCCTTCGGTGACGTGCAGATCGGTGCGGCAGACCCCGCATGCGGATACGGCAACCAATAACTCCGACGGAGCGGGCCGCGGGACCTCGGTCGTGACGCGTTCCAGCGGCTTGCTCTGCATCGGCCCAGGTTGACGCACCCGCCACGCGGTCATGCTGGTGCTGGTCGGGCTGGCGGCCATCACTTCATCATGCCGCGTCGGCCCGGTCTCCTACAGGGTGCGGGTGCGCGACGTGACGAATTTGTAGATCAGCAGCAGGAGCACTGCGCCGACCAGCGCTCCGAGGAACGAGTGGTTGATAGGCGGAGTGATGGTGAACTTGTGTGGCGGGAAGACCACGCTGCCCAGCGTGCCGCCGACATAGGCACCGACGATGCCGAGCAGTGCCGTGGCGATCCAGCCCATCGGCTGCCTGCCCGGCACGACGAGTCGCGCAATCAGTCCGACGATCAGTCCGAGAACGATCATTCCGATGATGTGCAGGACCATGACCAGCTCCTTCGGGTATTAACTTGTCGAGGGGACCCCGTCGTAGTACCCGGTGTGTATGCCGTCAATCGTGCAGAATCGGCGAATCTCCCCGCACAGCGCGGTAATTCAGCGCCGCTGCACCATGCCTACGAGCCACAGCAAAATCACCGAACCCAGGATGGCGGTGAAGAAGGTGAACCACCAGCCACCTGATGCGGTGTCGAAGGCGAAGCTCAGCAGGAACCCGCCGATCAGCGCGCCGACAATGCCGATCACGATGTTCATCAGGATGCCCGACCCGGCGCCCTTGACGATCTTGCCGGCAATCCAGCCCGCCAGCGCGCCGATGATGATGTAGCCGATCCATCCGACGCTGGTCAGCGTGGTGGAGCGGGCGAGAAATTCGGTCGCTGCCATGACGTTCATCAAGGTTCCTCTCCGATGGCAGGTCCAGCTCAGTCACTGGACCGTGCTATCGGTATACGCCTTCTGCGTAACGAATGGAGGAACGTTTCGGCCTAAGTTTCAGGCCGGTTGGGTGCTCCGCGGTTGCGTCGACGCCGGGCTCTGCGCGGCCGGTGCCTGAGCGGGCGCCGGTGCCGGAGCGGGCGCGGGGGCTGGGGCGCCGGGCTCGGCGGGTGCCGGTGCCGGGGCGCCCGGAACCGCTTCCGGAGGGGGAGCCGCGGGAGGGGTCCAGGGCCGGATCGACTCGGCCAGCGCCTTGGCCGCGTTCTTGTCCACGGGGTTGTTCGAGGTGCCCAGCCACACCACGAACCAGCGCTGCGGAGGGCCTGCGGTAGGCGTGGCGCCGGCCGGGGTGCCGACCACGCCGGTCCAGATCTGGCCGTTCGGCTTGGTGGTGTCGCTGAATTTCACTTCGTAGTACGACGCGCTGCCGGACACACCGTTGGCGTTGAGCGGAACGGTCTCCTGGTTGACCCGGGTACCGGGATACGGCATGAAGAACTCACCCATGTCCGATCCCAGCCGGACCGCGGCTTTCGGGTTGGTGGCCTCGGCGCTGGCGTAGAGCTTCTGGTCGAGCCGGCCCAGCACGATGCGGGTGTCATTGGCCACCGGCTGCGGCTGTCCGGGCATGGGCGCCTCGCCGGCCGCCTTACTCAGCAGGGCCGATCCGTAGTCCAGGTGGGAGGCGTCGGATTCCACCCACCCTGGCGGGACGATGAAGCTGAATCCGCCGACGGCGTTGGTCACCCGTCCGGCTTCCACAGCATTCGGGTCAGGCGGCGGCGGGGCGTTGGGGTCGGCCGGCGGCGGCACCGCGTTGGGATCGGCAGGCTGGGCGGTTGGGGTGGGGCTGGCTCCGGGCGCGGGCGAGGCACCCGGTGCGGGCGTGGCCGACGGGCTGGGGGTGGCCGCCGGAGCCCCGGCGGCCGGTGCCGGGGATGCGGGAGCGGGCGACGCAGGCGGCGCGACGGTGGGAGTCGGTGTAGGCGCCGGCTCTGGGTCGGCGCTGGAAGTTGCCGGCATCGCAATGGTGACGGCGGTCGCCGCGGCGATGGCCAGCGACGCCAGTAATCCCTTGCGGCGTGACGGGTTCGGGTCCACCTGGTGCATGGCGACGAACCTACCCTCTCGCCGGCCCGAAGCAAGGAAGGCCCAGCCGGTGTCTCGCATCTGAGGTCACGGCGCTATCTGTCGTCAAGCGCCGGGTACAGCGAAACCTCGGCCGCTTTGACGCTAAACCACGCGCGCCGGCCGGGCGTGAGCTGCAGTTCCGCCGCCGCGTCCGCGGTGATACTGGCGGCCAGCCCCGGCGCTCCGTCGGCCTGATCAGCCGCGCGCACCAGCACCGTCGGGCCGCGCGTGTCCAGCTCGCCCACTGTCACCTCCACGGTGTTGCGCGGGCTGCCGTGCGGCGGGTCCGAGTAGACGGCCACGCTCGCCGGGGCGAACACCGCGACCGCGTGCCGGCCCGGGGCCAGGGGCACATCGCCGGTACCGTGCCAGCGCAACCCGGACTGGGTGTGCAGCGTGCCGTCGGCTGCGATGGTGCCGCCGACCAGGTTGACGCCGGCGATCCGGGCACCGAAATGGCTCCTCGGCGCCGCCAGCACCTGGGCCACCGGCCCGGCCTCGGCGACTTTGCCGGACTCGAGCACCAGCACCCGGTCGGCCAGCGCGAACACATCGAGCAGGTCGTGAGTGATCAGGATGACCGCGCAGCCGGTGCGGCGGACCACGTCGCGCAGCACCGCCCGAATTGCCGTCGCCGCTGCCACATCCAGTCCGGTCAGCGGCTCGTCGAGTAGCAACAACTCCGGTTCGGCGGCCAGCGCCCGCGCGATCGCCACGCGCTGGGCCTGGCCCCCGGACAGCTGGCGCGGTCGGCGGTCGGCAAGATCTGCGGCATCGACCTCCCGCAGCCAGCGCAGCGCCGTCTCCCGGGCCCGGCGGGACGGGAGCATGCCGCCGCGACTGCGCGGTCCGAAGGCCACGTTGGCGACCACGCGCAGGTGCGGGAACAGCAACGGATCCTGCAGCAGCAGCCCCACCCGCCGGTCGTGGGTGGGCACCTGTACTCCGTGCGCAGTATCGGTCAACACCCGATCCCCCAGCCGCACCACACCGGAGTCCGGCCGCACCAGCCCGGCGATGACGTGTAGCGCCGTCGACTTACCCGCGCCGTTGGGGCCCAGCATGGCCAACACCTCGCCGGCGGCCACCGAGAATTCCACGTCCAGGCCCCGATCGGACACCACCGCACGCAGTCGCAGATCGCTCATCGCCGGCTACTACCTCGCGTCGGTCCCGGTCAGCCGGCGCGCGCCCAGGCCGAGCACCACCACAGCCGCGACCGCCACCAGCAGGAGCGACAGTGCCACAGCCGCGTCCGGGTCGGCCACGCGCTGCAGGTAGATCTCCAGCGGCAGCGTGCGCGTAACGCCCTGCAGGGAGCCGGCAAACGTCAGTGTCGCGCCGAACTCCCCCAGCGACCGCGCGAACGCCAGCACCGCTCCGGAGGCCAGACCGGGCGCCAGCAGCGGCAGGGTGACCCGCCACCAGATCGCGGTGGGCCGCGCTCCGAGCGTCGCCGCCACGACTTCGTAGTCGGCTCCGGCGCTGCGGGCCGCGCCTTCCAGCGAGATCACCAGAAACGGCAGCGAGACGAACGTCTGCGCCAGCACGACGGCCGTGGTCGTGAACGCAATGCTGATGCCTGCCGCTTCGAGGTAGCGCCCCACCAGGCCGAGCCGGCCGAAGGCGTACAGCAGGGCGATGCCACCCACGACCGGAGGCAGCACCAGCGGCAGCAGGATCACCGGTCGCAGCGCACGCACCAGACGCAACGGGCTGCGCGCCAGCACCAGCGCCATCGGAACACCCACCAGCACGCACAGCAGGGTGCTGGCCGCGGCGGTCTTCAGGCTCAGCAGCAGCGCCGTCGTCGAGGAATCACTACTGATCAATGCCCAGAAGTGGGTCCAGTCGACGTTGACCGCAACCGCCAGCAGCGGGAGGCCGACAAAGAGCGTGCCGGCCGCGGCCGGCAGGTAGACCCAGCGCGGCAGGTGGGATGGCGTGGACATCGCTACTCAGGGCTTGGCGAAGCCGGCCCGGTCCAGCACCCCTCTCCCGGCCGGGCCCGTCACCGCAGCCTGGAACTTCTCGGCCAGCGTCGTTTGCGGTGCCTTCTTGAGCACCGCGATCGGATAGACATTCACCGCCCGCGCGGCCTCGGGGAACGCGACCGTCGTGACCTTACTTCCGGCGTTCTTCGCATCGGTGACGTAAACCAGAGCCGCATCGGCCTGACCGGTGATCACTTTGTCCAGTGCATCGGTGACACTGGGTTCCTCGCTGACGGGGTGCAGCTGCACGCCCGTGGTGTCCTCGATGCGGTGGGTAGCCGAGCCGCAGGGCACCGGTCGCTGACACACCACCACGCTCAGCCCGGGACGGGTGAGGTCGGCAAAGGAGCCGATGTTCTTCGGGTTGCCCGGCGCGGTGACGACGACCAGGGTGTTGGCTGCGAAGTTCGTCGCTGCAGCCGCGAGCATGCCCGCCTGCGCCACTCTGTCCATCTGCGCGGTGTCCGCGGAGGCGAACACGTCGGCGCCGGCGCCCTGGATCAACTGGGTCGCCAGCTCCGAGGAACCCGCAAAGTTGAAGCTCACGGTCACACCCGGGTTGTCCGACTGGAACTGCTCGCCGATCGAGGTGAAGACCTGTTTGAGCGAAGCGGCGGCGAACACCACGACCGACCGGGACTGCTGAGACTGCCGAGACCCGGAATCGCACGCCGTCAGGCTGCAGACCAGCAGCATCGTCACAAATCCGGCCAGCACCTGAATGCGACGCATCGGTCAAACCTAGCGCCGCGATGAAGCGGTCGAATAGTTATGCAATTGATCAGCGCGTCGCCTCGGCGCGTGGTTTCGTCGAATAGCTACTGTCCAGTAACATGGACCGCGCTGACGCCATAGCACGAGGAGGTCGTGGCAGTGGAGGTTGTGGTCACCGGTGGAGACACCGATCTGGGACGCGCAGTAGCCGAGAGCTTTCGTGACGACGGACACAAGGTAACCCTGGTGGGTGCCCGCGGTGGCGACCTGGAGGTCGTGGCCAAGGAACTGGACGTCGACGCGATCGTCTGCGACACCACCGACCCGGCCAGCCTCCAGGAGGCCCGGTCGCTGTTCCCCCACCACCTCGACACCATCGTCAACATCCCCGCGCCCACCTGGGACGCGGGCGACCCGCGCACCTACTCGCTGTCCGACACGGCCACCGCATGGCGGCGCACGCTGGACGCAACCCTGCTCTCGGCGGTGCTGACGGTGCAGTGCGTGGGCGACCACCTGCGTTCCGGGGGGCACATCATCACCGTGCTGACCGAGAACCCGCCCGCGGGAAGTGTCGACGCCTCGATCAAGGCTGCCGTGTCCAGCTGGGTGAGCGGGCAGGCTGAGGTCTACGGCACCCGCGGGATCACGGTGAACGCCGTCGCCACTGGCCGTAGCGTCCAGGCCGGCTACGACGGTCTTTCGCGTACGCCCGCACCGGTCGCGGCGGAGATTGCCCGACTTTCGCTGTTTCTGACCACTCCGGCGGCCCGCCACATCACGGGGCAGACGCTGCACGTCAGTCACGGCGCACTCGCCCACTTCGCCTGAACCGGGTCTGCGGCCGGAAGCTACGGTAGTCACCGTGGCTATACGGCTTGGATTCCAGATTCCCAATTTCTCTTACGGAACCGGTGTCGAAAACCTGTTCCCCACCGTCATCGCGCAAGCCCGGGAAGCCGAATCGGCCGGCTACGACTCGCTTTTCGTGATGGACCACTTCTACCAACTGCCGATGCTGGGCACCCCGGATCAACCAATGCTCGAGGCGTATACGGCGCTGGGGGCGCTGTCCACCGCTACCGAGCGCATGCAACTCGGCACGCTGGTGACCGGAAACACCTACCGCAACCCGACCCTGCTGGCCAAGGTGATCACCACTCTCGACGTGGTCAGCGCCGGCCGCGCGGTGCTGGGGATCGGGGCCGGCTGGTTCGAACTCGAACACCGGCAGTTGGGCTTCGAATTCGGAACCTTCACCGACCGGTTCAACCGTCTCGAGGAGGCGATGCAGATCATCGACCCGATGATCAAGGGAGAGCGCCCGACGTTCTCCGGCCGGTGGTACTCCGCCGAGTCGGCGATGGCCGAACCCCGTTACCGCGAACGGATTCCGGTGCTGATCGGCGGTGGTGGCGAGAAGAAGACGTTCGGCATCGCGGCGCGTTACGCCGACCACCTCAACATCGTCGCGGCGTTCGCGGAACTGCCCCGCAAAATGGACGCCGTGAAGGCGCGCTGCGCGGAAGTGGGTCGAGACCCGGCCACTCTGGAAACCAGCATGATGCTGACGGTGATGGTCGACGAAAAGGCCAAACCCGAACACCTTCCCGAGAATCTGACGGCCCGCATGGCGATCGGCAGCCCGGCTCAGATCGCCGAACAGGTTGAGGCCAAAGTGCTGGCCGCCGGCCTGGACGGCGCCATCATCAACATCCCGGGCGGTCACATCCCGGGTGTCATCACCAGCGTTGCGGAGGCGCTGCGCCCGCTGCTGGGCGGATAGCGAAAGCCAGGCCACATAAGGCAATTCGCTGAGTGTGGCTAATTACACAGGCTCGCGGTTGGGTTTGTGCGGGTGGGTTGACTAGGCTTTGGGTAATAGCTAACTGCAGTCGTCCGCTCGAGGAGATCCGTCAGGAGCAGCGAGAACATGAGCCCGCAACAAGAACCCACAGTTGAACCGCGTCAGCGACACCGTGTCGTCATTATCGGATCGGGGTTCGGCGGACTCACGGCGGCAAAGAAGCTCAAGCGCGCAGACGTCGACATCAAGTTGATCGCGCGCACTACGCACCACCTGTTCCAGCCTTTGCTGTACCAAGTCGCCACCGGCATCATCTCCGAGGGTGAGATTGCGCCGACCACCCGCGTCATCCTGCGCAAGCAGCGCAATGTGCAGGTGCTGCTGGGCAACGTCACCCACATTGACCTGGCTCGCAAAGTCGTCATCTCGGAGTTGCTCGGACACACCTACGAGACCCCGTATGACAGCTTGATCGTGGCGGCCGGCGCCGGCCAGTCTTATTTCGGCAACGACCAATTCGCCGAATTCGCACCCGGCATGAAGACGATCGACGACGCGCTGGAGTTGCGCGGCCGGATTCTGAGTGCTTTCGAGCAGGCCGAACGGTCCAGCGACCCGGAGCGGCGCGCCAAGCTGCTCACCTTCACCGTCGTCGGCGCCGGTCCCACCGGCGTCGAAATGGCCGGGCAGATCGCCGAATTGGCGGAGCACACCCTGAAAGGCGCGTTCCGGCACATCGATTCGACGAGAGCGCGAGTGATCCTGCTTGATGCCGCGCCGGCCGTGCTGCCTCCCTTCGGAGAGAAGCTGGGCGAGCGGGCCGCCGCGCGGTTGGAGAAGCTGGGCGTCGAGATCCAGTTGGGCGCGATGGTCACCGACGTGGACCGCAATGGCATCACGGTCAAGGACGCCGATGGCACCGAGCGGCGCATCGAATCGGCTTGCAAGGTGTGGTCGGCCGGGGTGTCCGCCAGCAGGCTGGGCCGCGACCTCGCAGAGCAGTCCGACGTCGAACTCGACCGGGCCGGCCGGGTTCAGGTGCTGCCCGACCTTTCGATACCCGGGCACCCCAACGTCTTCGTCGTCGGCGACATGGCCGCGGTCGAGGGTGTTCCCGGCGTGGCGCAGGGAGCCATTCAGGGCGGCAAGTACGTCGCCAACAACATCAAGGCCGAGCTGGCGGGGGCCGACCCGTCCGAGCGGGAGCCGTTCGAGTACTTCGACAAGGGCTCGATGGCCACGGTGTCGCGCTTCTCCGCGGTCGCCAAGATCGGCCCGCTCGAGTTCAGCGGGTTCATTGCCTGGCTGATGTGGCTGGTGCTGCACCTGGTGTACCTGGTCGGGTTCAAGACCAAGGTCGCCACGCTGCTGTCGTGGACCGTGACCTTCCTGAGCACCCGGCGGGGCCAGCTGACCATCACCGACCAACAGGCTTTCGCGCGAACGCGGCTGGAACAACTCGCCGAGGCTGCGGCCGAGGCGCGCAGTTCCGGGGCTGTGACGCGAAAAGCCAGTTAGCCGGTCAGCCGATCGGCCTGCCAGGTGGTCAGCGTTCCGCCGCCGGCCAGCGTGAGCACCGTGGCGCCGGCTTCTGCGACGGATTGCGTTGCGGGATAGCATAGTTCGCTGATCATCGCGCGCGGCGCGGACAGCTCGTCATCGGCCAGGGAGCCTGCGCCGAGTTCCACGCGGTGCCGCAGCATCGGAAGCGCATGCCGGTCGGCGTGCGTCGATCCCGACCAGAAGCCTTGACTCTCGCCGTGCCGGCCGACCTGCACCCGCTCCCGGAACCGGACCCGGCCGTCGCCATGCAGGCGCACGGTCATCGCGGACAGATGCCGGGCGGTCGCCGCCACGACGGTCGGCTGCAGATCCACGTCCAGGTCCCCCGCGACGTCGATGTCCCAGCAGGAGTTCGAGGTGTCGGTCCCGGGCCCCGGCAGCGCCACGGCGGCGGCGGCGCTACGCAACCGGAGTCGGGCACCGTCTTCGACGATCACCCGGATGTCGATGGTGTCGCCGCCCAGTGGGATCGCCGCCGTCGAGATGAGGTGCACGGTGTCGCGACCGGTGCACCTGGCCTGGATGCCACCGTGCCACTCCAGGTGCGCCAATCGATCGCGTGCTGCGACCACCAGTAGCCGCGATTCCATCAACTGGCCAGTTGATCGCGGACCCACGTCAGCACCTGGCCGGCCGCTGGGTCTTCGGTCAGCGACTGCAGCACCGTGGGGCGTCCGCCGCGCACGGCGTCGGCATCCCGTGCCATCACCGCGAGGTCGGCGCCCACCAGCGGCGCCAGGTCAGTCTTGTTGACTACCAACAAGTCCGAGTAGGTGACGCCGGGGCCCCCCTTGCGTGGCACCTTGTCTCCCCCGGCCACGTCGATGACGAAGATCTGCGCATCCACCAGGCCCGAGGAGAAGGTGGCCGTCAGGTTGTCGCCGCCGGACTCCACCAGAATCAGGTCCAGTGGCTGGTGTGCGGCTTCGAGGTCGTCGATCGCATCCAGGTTGGCCGTGATGTCGTCGCGGATCGCGGTATGCGGGCAACCTCCCGTCTGCACCGCGGCGATCCGGTCGTCGGGCAGCACGGCGTGACGGCGCAGGAAGTCGGCGTCCTCGGTGGTGTAGATGTCGTTGGTCAGCACGGCCAGTGAGAGATCGTCACGCAGCTGGCGGCAGAGCGCCGCGACCAGTGCCGTCTTGCCGGAACCGACCGGGCCGCCGATTCCGATGCGCAGCGGCTCACCGGGCCGGCGAACCCTTCTGGGCCGGTCGCCGCGCGTGTGTGAGTGGGAATGTGTTGGCATGTCTGACCTTTCAGGAGACGAACAGGGGTCGCTCGCGTTGCGCGTGCTGTTGTGCCAGCGTGTCCAGCAGCGGGTCGGAGAGATCGGCCAGGCCACGAGTCGCCTCGGCGGCGGTGCTCTCGCACAGACCCGCCAGCCGGATCGTCAGCGCAGCCACCTCGGCCGGGTCCAGTGCCAGCAGCCGCTGCGCGGCGGTCGCCGACCCAGTCATCGTGGTGTACACGATGTGTAGCGCGTTGTGTTCGGCGGGCAGGCCGGACAGCGCACCGACCCGGCCGGCGGCCACGGCGAGGTGTGGCTGCCGGCCCAGCGCCTCCCAGACGGGGTCGGGCCAGACCAGCCGCGCCAGCCGTGCCAGCCCGCGGCCCTGCTTGCGAGAGGCATCCCGGGCCCCCGGAGACGCTGTGCGGGCGTCGGTTTCGCGGTCGGCGTCCGTCGTCGACAGGTCACCGCGCTGGACGGCGACGGCCAGCGACGCGGTGACCAAGCCGTTGGTGCGAATCCGCCGGATGAGAAACGCTTCCAGGGTGCCCAGACTCGTCACCAGGCCGCTGCTGACCGCCTCTTCGACCCCACCGGAGTGCACATGTGCGCCGGTGGGCAACCGTGAATCGGCGAGTGCGAGAAGCGTCGCGAGTGAAGTCATCAGAACAGGAAATAGCGTTGCGCCATCGGAAGTTCGGACGGTGGCTGCGGCTGCCACACCTCGCCGTCGATACGGACGGTGAAGGTGTCGGCGTCCACCTCGATGCTCGGCATCGCATCGTTGAGCGGCAGGTCGGTTTTGCCCACCGCGCGCACATCGCCGACCGGCACCAGCGGCCGATTGACTCTCAGCCGGTCGGCCAGCCCGGCTTCGATAGCCGCCGGCGCGACAAAGTGCACAGAGGATGCCGCCGCGGTCACCGGGGCGGCCCCGAACATCGGCCGCGGCAGCACCGGCTGCGGGGTCGGGATCGATGCGTTCGCGTCACCCATTGCGGCCCAGGCGATTACCCCGCCCTTGACCACGGCGTGCGGGCGCACGCCGAAGAAAGCCGGCTCCCACAGCACCAGGTCTGCCATCTTGCCGACCTCCACCGAGCCGATCAGGCGGTCCATGCCGTGCGCGACGGCCGGGCAGATGGTGTACTTCGCGACGTAGCGCCGGGCGCGCATATTGTCGGCGGCGCCGTCACCGGGCAGGGCGCCACGGCGGCGCTTCATCACGTGCGCGGTCTGCCATGTCCGTATTACCACCTCGCCGATGCGCCCCATCGCCTGGGAGTCGCTGCCGATCATCGAAATGGCGCCCACGTCGTGCAGCAGGTCCTCAGCCGCCATCGTCGACGGCCGAATCCTGCTTTCCGCGAAGGCCAGATCCTCGGGCACCGCCGGATTGAGATGATGGCAGACCATCAGCATGTCGAGATGCTCGTCGAGGGTGTTGACGGTATGCGGCCGGGTCGGGTTGGTGGAGCTGGGCAGCACGTTCGGATGGGACGCGACGGTCATGATGTCGGGCGCGTGCCCACCGCCGGCCCCCTCGGTGTGGTATGTGTGAATCGACCGGCCGGCGATGGCCGCCAGCGTGTTCTCGACAAACCCCATCTCGTTGAGGGTGTCGGTGTGCAACGCCACCTGCACCCCGGCGGCGTCGGCCACCGTCAGGCACGTGTCGATCGCCGCCGGCGTGGAACCCCAGTCCTCGTGGAGCTTGAAACCCGATGCGCCGCCGCGCAATTGCTCCCACAACCCCTCGGGGTTGACGGTATTGCCTTTGCCGAGCAGCGCAAAGTTCACCGGCCAGCCGTCGAGGGCTTCGAGCATGCGGGCCAGATGCCAGGATCCTGGCGTGACCGTCGTGGCCTTACTGCCCTCCGCTGGCCCGGTGCCGCCGCCGATGATCGTGGTGATGCCGGAGCCCAGCGCCTCGGCCATCAGTTGCGGGCAGATCAGATGCACATGGCAGTCGATCGCGCCGGCGGTGACGATACGTCCGTTACCGCCGATGATTTCGGTGGACGGACCGACCACCAGGTCCCGGTGGACGCCGTCCATGATTTCGGGGTTTCCGGCCTTCCCGATTCCGACGATGCGCCCGTCACGAATTCCGATGTCGGCCTTGATGATTCCCCAGTAGTCGATGATCACCGCGCCGGTGATGACCGTGTCGGGCGCGCCTTGGGCCCGAGTGGCGCGTCCCTGCCCCATCGACTCGCGCAACACCTTGCCGCCGCCGAACACCGCCTCGTCACCGGACAGGCCCGGCCCACCACTGCGATCTTCGGTGATTTCCACCAGAAGATCGGTGTCGGCCAGCCTGATCCGGTCGCCGGTGGTGGGGCCGAACAGTTGCGCGTAGCGCTCTCTGGACAGCCGCGTCATGACGGGTCCAGCAAGCCGGGAGGATCGAGAGTCAGCCCGTGCACCTCGCGCCGTCCACCCAATGGCACCGCCGAGACTCGCTGTGGCACTCCGGGTTCGAAGCGCACCGCGGTGGCCGCCGGCACATCCAGTCGGTGGCCGAAAGCCCTTGTGCGGTCGAATGACAACGCCGCGTTGGCCTGGGGCAGGTGCACGTGGCTACCCACCTGGACCGGGCGGTCGCCGGTGTTGACGATCTCGATCTCGATGCGTCGTGCACCCGCATTGATGTCGATATCGCCGCTGCCATAAAGGATTTCGCCGGGGATCATGCGATCGGATGGTGGACGGTGACCAGTTTGGTGCCATCCGGGAACGTCGCCTCCACCTGGACGTCGTCGAGCATCTCGGGCACTCCCTCCATCACATCGTCGCGGCTTAGCACAGCACAACCACTGGCCATCAGTTCGGCCACGGTACGGCCGTCGCGCGCTCCCTCCAGAATGTGATCGGTGATCACCGCAACGGCCTCAGGGTGATTCAGCCGCAACCCCCTGGCCCGTCGGCGACGCGCCAGTTCGGCGGCGTAGGACAACAGCAGTCGCTCTTGCTCGTGCGGCGTCAGACGCATGTCCTCGGATCCTGCCACGCTCGAGCAGGTACTGGCATCCCGGACCGCCGGAACACCACGGAAGCGCCAAGGAAACTCACAGTTATCTCCAACCTGAATCAGGCCATGTGTGGCTTGCGGTCGCCGCCGCGGTGGGTAATTTGAACAGAGGCGAGCCACCCGGGGCCGCCCGGACGAGTTCGCCGTACCCGGACAGCGACAAGACGGTGAGTACTGGATGCCTGGCGCGCCGGCTCACCAAATCACCTGGTAGACCTTCTCCGCTTCAATGCCGGTAACCAAGGCATGCTCCGCCGTGAATCGACGAGAGGAAGCAGTGATGTTCAATCCGTTCGCTGGACAGGCCGATATTCCCAACCGTGAAGGCAAGTGGGCCCAGGAGGCCGAAGCCGAGTTGCCCACCAGGCGGCTGCGCGAAGAGATCGACCGCTGTCTCACCCATGGGCTCGAAGCCGCCCCCACTATCAACGACCGCACTCTGTCGACCTTCGCCCGCGGCGAACTGCCGCACTTCGCGGGCGAACGCGGGACGTTCCTGAAAGCGCCGTTCCTCGAGGACGTGAACGACGTCGCCGACGCAGAGGTGGCCGTCTTCGGGGCGCCGCTGGACGCCGGGACCACCTACCGGCCGGGAACCCGCTTCGGCCCCACCGGAATTCGACGATCTACCAACCTGTTCGGCACCTACTGTTACGAACTCGGCGTGGATCTCCGGGAACAGCTCAATATCGTCGACATCGGTGACGTTCTGACGATTCCCGCCAACATCGAGAAGTCGTTCGACCAGATCAGCCAGGCCATGGCGCATGTCGTCTCCCGCGGCGTGTTCCCGGTGGTTCTCGGCGGTGACCATTCGATCGGCTTCCCGACCGTGCGGGGCCTGGCCCCCTACCTAGACGGCAATGTCGGGATCATTCACTTCGACCGCCACGTCGACACCCAGGAAACGGATCTCGACGAGCGGATGCACACCACGCCGTGGTTCCACGCGACCAACATCAAGAACGCCCCGGCCACCAACCTGGTGCAGATCGGCATCGGCGGCTGGCAGGCGCCGCGCGCCGGCGTCCAGGTGGGCCGCCAGCGCGGCAGCACCGTCATCACGGTCGGTGACATCGAACGTGTCGGCATCGAAAAGGTCGCCGAAATCGCGCTCGAGACGGCCTGGAAGGACGCGAAGGCGGTGTATCTGTCCTTCGACATCGACGTGATCGACGCTGGATTCGTGCCTGGCACCGGCTGGCCCGAGCCTGGTGGTCTGCTGCCGCGCGAAGCGCTCAACCTGATCCGGATGATCTCCGAGCCGGGTCTCAACGGCATCGAGGTGGTCGAGTGCTCGCCGCCGTACGACTGGGCAGAGCAGACGGCGCTCATGAGCAGCCGGATCATCTTGGACAGCCTGGCGGTCATGGTGCGGGCCGGAAAACTCGGCAAAAAGCCTGCTTCGCTCAAGCGGCACGCGTGGGGACCCTTCGTGGACTGAAATTAAGCTTGCCCAGATGTAAAGGGCAAATTCGATAGCGGTCTTTCTGCTTCTGCTGGCTACTTTGGTTGAAAGTCGGAGGCGGGTCGGTACCGACCGCTCTTCTCTCCTCGCCGGGGGCGGTACCGAATGGGTTGCCGCCCCCGGCGGCATGGCGCCGATCCAACTTAATGCTCCAGTCAAGATTGATATTTCGTGCAGTTATAGCCGACGTACCGAACCGGGCCCTGCTCGTCCGCCACCCGCCAGCCCGGTCTTGCCGACGGTGGAGAAGCAAAGCCGAAATTGCAATCCAGCAAACGAAATAACGTATCCGCAGCAAATTTGCAGCTATTAACCAGTGGGATTACAGCCAGCCGACCGACGATGAATGCGGTCCGGCGATTCGCACGCCGTCTCAGCGCTCGGGACGCTCTCGGCAGCGACCATGTCCGCGCACACCGGGCCGCTTGTTAGGGGGCTTTAACGGTGAGTTTTGCGGTGTTGCCGCCGGAGATCAACTCCGGACGGATGTATGCGGGTGCCGGCTCGGGGCCGTTGGTCGCCGCGGCGGCCGCGTGGGAGGGGCTGGCGGCCGAACTGGATTCGACCGTTTCCGCCTACCGGGCGGTGATCGCCGAGCTCACCGGGGGGCTGTGGACCGGCCCGTCGGCGACGTCGATGACCGCCACCGCTGCGCCCTACCTGTCCTGGCTGAGCTCGACCGCCGGCCAGGCCGGCCACACCGCCGGCCAGTTGAAGTCGGCGGTGGCGGCCTATGAGACCGCATTCGCCGCCACGGTGCCGCCCGCGGAGATCGAGGTGAACCGCACGCTGCTGGCGGCGTTGGTGGCCACCAACCTCCTGGGTCAGAACACGGCGGCGATCGCGGCCACCGAAGCTCAGTACGCCCAGATGTGGGCGCAGGACGCCGCCGCGATGTTCGGCTATGCCGCCACCTCGGCGGTCGCAACCACTCTTGCGCCGTTCACTGAGCCACCGCAACCCACCGACCCGTCCGGCACGGCGACGCAGCTGGCTGCGGTCGGTCAGGCGGCCGCGACCCCGGGTGGCACGGCGCAGTCGACACTGGCCCAGATAGCGGCGGTACCCAATCTGCTGCAAGGGCTGGCCACGCCCGGATCGATCGACCCACTTGCCCTGCTACACACCTTCGCGACCAGCCCGCTGGGCATGGCAATCAACAAATTCGGCACCGACGTGGGAAACGTGGCAACGGAATTCAGCGGATTCGCGTTCGTGGCCTCCGGCATCACACCGTTCTTCGTCTCCCTCTACCCGTTGGCGCTGCCGGCGTCGGCCGCGGCCGCAGCGTCGGACGTGTCCGGTGCCGCGGACGGCTCGGCATTGGTGAGCTCCGGTACGCAGGAAGGTCCGGTTTCAGCCGGCGTGGGCGGGGCGGCGACCGTCGGAAAGCTCTCGGTGCCGCAGAGCTGGGTCGAGTCACCGAATATCCGGCTGGCCGCCGCTGCCTTGCCCACCGCAGGCGCCGGCGCCGCACCGCAAGCGGAAAGCACCGGCTTCGGGATACCGCCGGTGGGCAGCGTGGTCAACTCACCACGCGGCGGCAGCGAGACCGCCCCCCGCTCGGGCGCGCGCAGCAAGATGCTGCCGCCGTGGGTGGCCGAAACCGGTGCGCCGCCGCCTGTCGCGCCGGGTGCGGAACGTCCGCACCACGTGGCCAGCGCCCTGAGCGAACGCGAACGCGATGAGATGGCCCAATTGCGCAGGGAGCTCGGCGAATTAGCCAGCGAGCGCGATGCGGCGGCCCGGTTGATCAAGGAAGCGATGCTGTGACGCCGGTCCTCGATTTTGCGGCTCTGGCGCCGGAGATCAATTCCGGTCGGATGTATGCCGGCGCCGGTTCCGGGTCACTCGTGACGGCGGCAGCGGCCTGGTCGTCGTTGGCGGCCGAGTTGAAGGCGACCGCAGCCTCCTATTCCGCGGTGATCGCGGAGCTGACCGGTGGTCCGTGGGTGGGCGCGTCGTCGGCATCGATGGCCGCCGCGGCGGCCATCTATGTGTCCTGGATCAGCGCGACGGCTGGGCAGGCCGAGCAGACCGCCGCCCAGCTGGGCGCAGCAGTCGCGGCGTACGAAGCCGCTTTCGCCGCCACCGTGCCGCCGGCTGAAATCGAGGTGAACCGGGCGCTGCTGGCGGCCCTGGTCGACAGCGACGTCCTGGGGCAGAACGCGGCGGCGATCGCGGCCACCGAGGCGCAGTACGCCCGGATGTGGGCGCAGGACACGGCGGCGATGCTCGGCTATGCGGGCGCCTCGGCGGCCGCGACGACGTTGTCGCCGTTCACTTCGCCACAACAGAACACCAACCCGTCCGGAGCGGCCACCCAAGCCGCGGCGGTCGGTCAAGCCGCGGCGACCCCGACTCAGTCGACGGCCGCCCAACTGGGGGCGGTGCCCGATCTGCTCAATCAACTCGCCACCGGCACATTTCCCGGATCCAACGCGTTGCTCGACTTCTTCAACAGCTATCCGGTCCAGGCATTCGAGCAGGCCAGTGAGGACACCCTGGGCCTGGGAATCCTCTCCTACGGGGTGAATTTCGCCATTTCCGGTGTCTTGCTGACGGCAGCGCCGATGATCGCGGTGGCCTTCAACCCGCTGGCCGACTCGCTCAGCGCGCCGGTTGCAGCAGCCGCTTCGGATATCACCACACCGGCCACCGCCGCGCCGGTCGGCAGTGCCGGCGCCGGAGCGTCAGCCGGCCTGGGTGAGGCAATGAGCGTCGGCACGTTGTCCGTGCCGTCGTCGTGGGGTAATGCGCCGGCCGTGCGCCTGACCGCAACGGCACTGCCCGCCGGTGGTTTCGAGGGCGTCCCGGCGGGCGCAGGAGCGACGTACTTCGGCGGCATGCCGGCATTCGGAGGTCCGGTGGCCAGCGTGGTCAACGCACCGAGAGGCGAACAGCCGCGTTCCCGGTTGCGCCACAAGGTGGTCCCGGCCATCGCGAGCGATCCGTGCCTGCCTCAGGACCGCCCGGAGGACGGTGCGCTCAGCGAGCGGGACGAGCTCAATCAACTGCGGCGTGCGGTAGCCGATGTGGCGCGGCAGCGGGACGTGCTCAAGCGCACGGCGGCGACGCTGATCCAGGAGGCAACGGATAGGTAGCCGACCAAATGCTCTATGGCGCAGAAACTTTGAAATCTCAACGATGGGAGGTCGATATCGTGGTGTTCGCTGGTACGGGGAAACCCGCGCAAAGTGAGGTGGCGGCCGAAGCGCCGCACGCGCAGAACGGACGGGAACACCCGGCCGAGGATGCCGATCAGGCTCAACTCGAAGCGCTCGGGTTCTCCTCGGAGTTCCGGCGGGACATGAGCCCATGGGCCAACTTCTCCCTGGGCTTCACCTACCTGTCCCCCGTCGTCGGCATCTACACGGTGTTTGCGTTCGCGCTGGCCACCGCGGGGCCGGCGATGATCTGGAGCCTGCTCATCGTCGGCGCGGGGCAGATGCTCGTCGCGCTGGTTTTCAGCGAAGTGGTCGCTCAATTTCCGGTGGCCGGCGGGGTCTACCCGTGGGCGCGCCGGTTGTGGGGCCGCAAATGGGCGTGGATGACCGGCTGGGTATACATCTTCTGCCTGCTGGCGCTCATCGCGGACGCCGCCTTCGGGGCGGGACCGTACCTGGCCGCCATGGTCGGCTTCCGGCCGACGGCGCAGGCCAAGATCTATTGTGCGCTGGCGGTTTTGGCCGTCGCCACGCTGATCAACCTGACCGGCACCAAGATTCTCGGCTACTTCGCGATCTTCGGTTTCACCGCCGAACTGATCGGCGCCCTGGTGGTCGGCATCTGGCTGCTATTCACACACCGGCACCACGGGCTGGGCGTGCTGTTCCACAGCTTCGGCGCGCAGGGTGACCACAGCTTTCTCTATGCGTTTCTGGCCGCGAGCCTCATCGGTCTCTACCAGTTCTTCGGCTTCGAGGCGTGTGGCGATGTCGCCGAGGAGGTCCGCAACCCCGGAATCCAGATCCCCAAGGCGATGCGTCGCACCATCTATATCGGTGGTGCGGCCTCCACATTCGTCTGCCTGAGCCTGGTGCTGTCGGTCACCGACTTCGGCGCGGTGATCCGCGGTGAGGACACGAACCCGATCTCGACCGTGCTGAGTTCGGCGTTCGGCGACCTCGGGTCCCGGGTCGTGCTCGGCATCGTGCTGATCTCGTTCGTGTCCTGCGCGCTGAGCCTGCAGGCCGCTGCCAGCCGGCTGATCTTCTCCTACGGCCGCGACGACATGATCCTGGGTTCCCGTTTGCTGGCGCGGTTCGACCACAAGCGGCACGTACCGCCGTACTCCCTGCTGGCCGCCGTCATCATCCCGGCGGGGCTGATCATCGGGACGATCGTCTCCGAGCATCCACTCAACAAACTGGTCAGCTTCGGAACGGTCGGCGTGTACCTCGGGTTTCAGATGGTGGTGCTGGCGGCCCTGCGGGCACGGGCCAAGGGCTGGCAGCCTTCGGGTAACTACCGCTTGGGCCGGTGGGGACTGCCGGTCAACATCGGTGCACTGGGCTACGGCGTCGCCGCGATCGCGAACATCTGCTGGCCCCGTTCCCCCGACGCGCCCTGGTACGACAACTACGTCGTCTTGCTGATGGCCGGACTGGTGATCGGCTTCGGGCTGCTCTACATGGCCACCACCCGGGCGCACACCAAGAGCGATGCGCCCTACGCCGACGCGATCCCGGTGCCGTGAGTGCCGGTCAGGCCTCGAGGTTCTGCAGACGCACCTGACCCCGCGCTACGAGTCGGTCGTCCTCGTCGGTGATGGTGACCAGCCACAGCTGCTGGCGACGGCCGCGGTGGATCGGTTCGGCCTTGCCGTAGACCATGCCCGACTTGATGGCGCGCAGAAAGTCGGTGTTGTTGTTGACCCCCACCACATTGCCGCCGCCGTTGGCGGCCAGCCAGGTGTAGGCGGCCACGCTGGCCATGCTTTCGACCATGGAGCAGTAGACGCCGCCGTGGACCAGGCCCATCGGCTGCAGCAACTTCGGCTTGACCTCCAGTTGCGCGCGGGCGCTGTCAGGGGTCAGTTCGGTGAATTGCAGACCCAGTTCATTGTCGAACGCTGCAACAAATTCCTGCTCGGGCGCTGATGACACGCTTTGTGTCTACACCATTGGTGCAACGGTCCCTGAAGACAGGCGAGCCCCGTACGCATGGCACGGGGCTCGCCGATCGAGGAGGCGCGGGGTCGCTGCAGCCCTCAGGACTCTCCGCTGCCGTCTTCGCTCGACCGGGTTCAGCATAGGCAAGGCTGCCCTAATTTCGCAAGCGTCGGTTGCGTAGTGTGATGAATCGACGGCCCGATGGGTACGACACTCGGTAGTAAGCCGGAGTACGCTGGTTCTAACGCTCAGGAGATGAACTATGGCCAAGCTGACGCGGCTGGGGGATTTAGAACGCGCGGTGATGGACCACCTCTGGTCCACGCCGGAACCTCAGACTGTTCGCCAGGTGCACGAGGCGTTGTCGGCGCAGCGCGACCTGGCCTACACGACCGTCATGACCGTGCTGCAACGGTTGGCGAAGAAGAACCTGGTGTCCCAGATCCGGGATGACAGGGCCCATCGATATGCGCCGGTGCACGGGCGCGACGAACTGGTGGCCGGGTTGATGGTCGACGCGCTTGCCCAGGCCGAGGACTCCGGCAGTCGTCAGGCGGCGCTGGTGCACTTCGTCGAGCGGGTGGGTGCGGATGAGGCCGATGCGCTGCGCCGGGCGCTCGCCGAACTCGAAGCAAACCAACGCAATTCGCTATCTGCTGGACCTCCGGCCGACGACTGAGGGAGAATTACAGCGTGTCTGCGCTGGCCTTCACCATCCTTGCGGTGCTGCTGGCTGGGCCGACACCGGCAGTCCTGTCCCGCGCGAAGTGGCCGCTGCGGGCTCCCCGGGCCGCCATGGTGCTCTGGCAGGCGGTCGCGCTCGCGGCGGTGCTGTCCACTTTCAGTGCCGGTATCGCCATCGCCAGCCGGTTGCTGATGCCCGGCCCGGACGGGCGGCCGACCGCCGGCATCGTCGATGCCGAGAGTCGCCTGGGCTGGCCGCTGTGGGCTGCCTACGTGACCGTCTTCGCACTGACCGTGCTGGTAGGGGCGCGCCTGATGGTGGCCGTGGTGCGGGTGGCCATCGCCACCCGGCGGCGCCGCGCGCACCATCGGATGGTTGTCGACCTGGTTGGCGTCAGCCATGATTCCGCCCTGTGCCAGCCCTGCGCCAAGGCCCGTGACCTGCGGGTCCTAGACGTCAAGCAACCCCTCGCCTACTGCCTGCCCGGGGTGCGCAGCCGGGTCGTGGTCAGTGAAGGCGCACTGGAAACACTCGCCGACACCGAAGTCGCTGCCATCCTCTCCCACGAGCGGGCTCACCTGCGGGCCCGCCACGACCTGGTGCTGGAAGCGTTCACGGCCGTGCATGCCGCGTTCCCACGCCTGGTGCGCAGCGCGAACGCGCTGGGTGCCGTGCAATTGCTGGTGGAGCTGCTGGCCGATGATGCCGCGGTGCGCACGGTGGGTCGCACTCCCCTGGCCCGCGCCCTGGTGGCCTGTGCTTCCGGTCGCGCACCCTCGGGTGCACTGGCGGCGGGAGGACCCAGCACCGTATTGCGGGTCCGGCGGCTCTCCGGCCGGGGCAACAGCCCGCTGCTGTCGGCAGGCGCGTACCTGACCGCCGCGGCAGTGCTGGTGGTGCCCACGATCGCACTGGCCGTACCGTGGCTCACGGAGCTGCACCGGTTGGTCGCCTCGTAGGCACCCAGCCGAGCGTCGTGGAACGCCGGCGCGGCCGCTGTGCGACAGTATTTCCCAGGTTTCCTAGGTTTTCCCGGTTCTCCCACTGCTGGGCCCGACTGAGAGGCAGGACATGAGTTCGTCGGATTCGAAGACCGCGACCGCACAGATCGGTGTGACGGGGCTGGCCGTGATGGGATCGAACCTGGCCCGCAACTTCGCCCGGCATGGCTACACCGTGGCGCTGCACAACCGGTCGGTGGCCAAGACGGACGCGCTGCTGGACGAGCACGGCTCCGACGGCAACTTCGTACGTAGTGAGACGATCCCGGAATTCCTTGCCGCACTGGAAAAGCCGCGCAGGGTCATCATCATGGTCAAGGCCGGCGACCCCACCGACGCCGTCATCAATGAGCTCGCCGACGCCATGGAAGAGGGCGACATCATCATCGACGGTGGCAACGCGTTGTACACCGACACCATTCGCCGGGAGAAGGCGATTCGTGAGCGTGGTCTGCACTTCGTCGGCGCCGGCATCTCCGGTGGCGAGGAAGGCGCGCTGAACGGGCCGTCGATCATGCCCGGCGGACCCGCCGAGTCCTACGAGTCGCTCGGCCCGCTGCTCGAGGAGATCTCCGCGCACGTCGACGGCGTGCCCTGCTGCACGCACATCGGCCCCGACGGTGCGGGCCACTTCGTCAAGATGGTGCACAACGGCATCGAGTACTCCGACATGCAGCTGATCGGCGAGGCGTATCAACTGCTGCGCGACGGTCTGGGCAAGTCGGCGGGCGAGATCGCCGACGTTTTCGACGAATGGAACTCCGGTGATCTGGATAGCTTCCTCGTCGAGATCACCGCGCAGGTGCTGCGTCAGACCGACGCCAGGACCGGTAAGCCACTGGTCGACGTCATCGTCGACGAGGCCGAACAGAAGGGCACCGGCCGCTGGACGGTGAAGTCGGCGCTCGACCTCGGCGTGCCGGTGACGGGCATCGCAGAGGCAGTGTTCGCACGCGCGCTCTCGGGTTCGGTGGCCCAACGCAAGGCGACGACGGGCCTGGCCTCCGGTGAACTGGGTGACAAGCCGAGCGATGCAGCACAGTTCACCGAGGACGTCCGGCAGGCGCTCTACGCCTCGAAGATCATCGCCTACGCGCAGGGTTTCAACCAGATTCAGGCCGGCAGTGCCGAATACGACTGGGATATCACGCCGGGTGACCTGGCGACCATCTGGCGCGGCGGCTGCATCATCCGGGCCAAGTTCCTCAACCGCATCAAGGAGGCATTCGACGAGGACCCCGACCTGCCGTCCCTGATCGTGGCCCCCTATTTCCGCAGCGCGATCGAAGCGGCCATCGACAGCTGGCGGCGGGTGGTGGTGACCGCGACCCAGTTGGGTATCCCCATTCCGGGATTCTCCTCGGCGCTGTCCTACTACGACGGATTGCGCACCGAACGGCTTCCCGCCGCGCTGACCCAGGGCCTGCGCGACTTCTTCGGTGCGCACACTTACGGGCGCACCGATGAGGAGTCCGGCAAGAAGTTCCACACCCTGTGGAGCGGCGACCGAAGTGAAGTTCCTGCCTAGCGAGAGACGATGAAGTTTCTGGACGGGCACCGCCCGGCATTCGATCTGACCTACAACGATGTGTTCATCGTGCCGAGCCGGTCCGATATCGCGTCGAGGTTCGACGTCGACTTGTCCACCGTCGACGGCTCCGGCACCACGATCCCGGTCGTCGTCGCAAACATGACTGCGGTGGCGGGAAAGCGCATGGCCGAGACGGTGGCCCGCCGCGGCGGGATCGTGATCGTCCCGCAGGATCTACCCATCCCGGCGGTGCGGCAGACGGTGGAATTCGTCAAGAGTCGCGACCTGGTGCTCGACACTCCCGTGACGCTGGCGCCCGACGACTCGGTGTCCGACGCGATCGCGCTGATCCACAAGCGCGCCCACGGTGTCGCGGTGGTGGCCTTCGAGGGCCGGCCCATCGGGTTGGTCCGGGAATCGGCTTGCGTCGGCGTCGACCGATTCACCCGGGTGCGCGACATCGCCGTGACGGATTTCGTCACGGCGCCGGCGGGCACCGACCCGCGCAAGATCTTCGATCTGCTCGAACACGCGCCGATCGCTGTGGCCGTGCTGACCCACACCGACGGCACCCTGGCCGGGGTGCTGACGCGCACCTCCGCCGTCCGCACCGGCATCTACAGTCCCGCGCTCGACAGCAGCGGCCGACTCCGGGTCGGCGCCGCGGTCGGCATCAACGGCGAGGTCGCATCCAAGGCTGCGGCGCTGGTCGAGTCGGGGGTCGACGTCCTGGTCATCGACACCGCGCACGGACACCAGGTCAAGACGCTGGAGGCGATCAAGATGGTCGCGGCGCTGAATCTGGGTGTGCCACTGGTGGCCGGAAATGTCGTGTCGGCGCAGGGGACCCGGGATCTGCTCGAGGCGGGTGCCGACATCGTCAAGGTGGGCGTCGGGCCCGGCGCGATGTGCACCACCCGGATGATGACCGGCGTGGGTCGCCCGCAATTCTCTGCGGTGGTCGAATGCGCCTCAGCGGCAAGGGAATTGGGTGGCCACGTATGGGCGGACGGCGGAATCCGGCACCCGCGCGATGTGGCCCTGGCGCTGGCCGCCGGAGCTTCGAATGTGATGATCGGGTCGTGGTTCGCCGGCACCTACGAATCGCCGGGCGACCTGATGCGTGACCGAGACAACCAGCCGTACAAGGAGAGCTACGGCATGGCGTCCAAGCGGGCCGTGGTCGCCCGCTCCGGTGCGGAAAGTCAGTTCGACCGGGCGCGCAAGGCGCTGTTCGAAGAGGGCATCTCCACGTCCCGGATGGGGCTGGACCCCGACCGCGGCGGCGTCGAGGACCTGATCGACCACATCACTTCCGGCGTGCGCAGCACATGCACCTATGTGGGCGCCGCGAACCTGGCGGAATTGCACGAGCGGGCGGTGGTCGGAGTGCAGTCCGCCGCCGGCTTCGCTGAAGGGCATCCGTTGCCCACCGGCTGGTGAAGGGCTGATGAACCATTCCGGCACCGTGCTGAGCGTGCTGGCCATTCTGGCACTGACGTTCGGCACCGCGGTCTTCGTCGCGTCTGAGTTCTCGCTGACCGCGCTGGACCGCAGCACCGTGGAAGCCAACGCGCGCAGCGGGGGCGGCCGGGACCGGTTGATCCGACGGGCCCACCGCAGGTTGTCGTTCCAGCTCTCGGGTGCACAGCTGGGCATTTCCATCACGACGCTGGCCACCGGTTATCTGACCGAGCCGCTGGTCGCCGCGCTGCCTCATCCGTGGCTGGACGCGATCGGGGTCTCGGACAAACTGGCCGACACCATCACCACCGTGCTGGCGCTGGTGGTCGTGACGTCGGTGTCGATGGTGTTCGGCGAACTGGTGCCCAAATACCTGGGCGTCGCGCGTCCGTTGCGGACCGCTCGCGCCGTCGTGTTGCCGCAATGGCTGTTCTCGGTGCTGTTCACTCCGGCGATCCGGATGACCAACGGGGCGGCGAACTGGCTGGTGCGGCGGCTGGGTATCGAACCGGCCGAGGAGCTGCGCTCGGCGCGCACGCCCCAGGAACTGGTCTCGCTGGTACGGACCTCGGCACGGCGCGGCTCGCTGGACGACATGACCGCGTCGCTGATGCACCGCTCACTGCAGTTCGGCACCCGAACCGCCGAGGAGCTGATGACCCCGCGGTCCAAGATCGTCGCCCTGCAGACCGACGACACCGTCGTCGATCTGGTTGCCGCGGTCGCCGCCACCGGTTTCTCCCGTTTCCCGGTCGTGCAGGGTGACCTGGACGAGACCGTCGGCATCGTGCACGTCAAGCAGGCCTTCCAGGTGCCGGCGGCGCAACGGGCGCGCACCCTGCTGCGGACGGTGGCCAAACCGGTCGCCGTGGTGCCCTCCACGCTGGACGGCGACGCGGTGATGGCCCAGATCCGCGCCAACTCGTTGCAGACCGCGATGGTGGTCGACGAGTACGGCGGCACCGCGGGCATGGTGACGGTCGAGGACCTGATCGAGGAGATCGTCGGTGACGTGCGCGATGAGCACGACGACGCGACGCCGGACGTGGTGGCCTACGGCAGCGGGTGGCGGGTGTCGGGTTTGCTGCGCATCGACGAAGTGCAGACCGCGATCGGCTACCGGGCTCCGGAAGGCCCGTATGAGACGATCGGCGGCCTGGTGCTGCGCGAGCTCGGGCACATGCCGGTGGCCGGCGAGACGGTCGAGATTCCCGCCCTGAACCGGGACGGGCTGCCCGATGAAACGATGCGCTGGCAGGCCAAGGTGGTCCGGCTGGACGGTCGTCGGCTGGACCTGCTGGAACTCAAGGAACTGCCCCGGTCGAATGGGGACGAGCGATGAACTCGATCGTGGCGGTGCTGCTGGCGATCCTGCTGATCGCGCTCAACGCCTTTTTCGTCGGCGCGGAATTCGCCATGATCTCCGCCCGCCGGGACCGGTTGGAGGCACTGGCCGAGCAGGGCAGGGCGAGTGCGGTCACCGTCATCCGCGCCGGCGAGCAGCTGCCTGCGATGCTGGCCGGTGCTCAACTCGGCGTCACGGTGGCTTCGCTGCTGCTCGGGCGGATCGCCGAACCTGCGGTCGCCTCGTTATTGCGGTCGGCGTTCGAGCTGACCGGCGTGCATCCCGCCCTGGTGCACACGCTGGCTTTCATTCTGGCGTTGGGCCTGGTGGTGACGCTGCACGTGCTGCTGGGCGAGATGGTGCCCAAGAACATCGCGCTGGCCGGTCCGGAACGCACCGCGATGTTGCTGGTCCCGGCTTACCTGCCCTACGTGCGCGCCGCGCGGCCGGTCATCGTCTTCTACAACAAATGCGCGAACGGGATCCTGCGGCTGCTGGGCGTGCAACCCAAAGAGGAACTCGACATCACGGTGTCCACCGCGGAGCTGTCGGAGCTCATTGCCGAGTCGCTGTCGGAAGGTCTGCTCGACAAGGAGGAGCACGTCCGGTTGACCCGCGCACTGCGGGTACGTACCCGGGTGGTCGGAGACGTCGCGGTTCCACTGGCGCGAGTGCACGCGGTCCCGGTTGCCGCGGCCGGCACCGGACCCACCATCGGCGCCGTCGAGCAGGCTCTGGCTCAAACGGGCTACTCCCGTTTTCCGGTGGTCGACGCTGCCGGCAACTACATCGGCTATCTGCACATCAAGGATGTGCTCGCCCTGGGTGACAATCCGCACACGGTGATCGGCCAGGCGCTGGTGCGTCCGCTGCCGACGATTCCGCAGGCGCTGGGGTTGCCGGAGGCGCTGTCGCGGATGCGCCGCAGCAACAGCCACCTCGCGCTGGTGACAGCCGATGACGGTGAGGTGGTCGCGCTGGTGGCGCTGGAGGATCTGGTGGAGGACCTCGTCGGCAGCATGCGCGACCGCGCGCCCCGGGAGTGATCGACAAGCCCGTATGATCTGAGCGGCCGCGGGTACCAGACAAGTGCTGCAGGGAACGAAATCCCCTGTGTCCGCGTTGCCAGAAAGCGATTCACATGGCCCGCCGCGTTGCTGCGGGCGAAGCAGTCAGCGCGCCGTGACCTGGCATTGAGGGTCGGCCGGGCTAGGCTCGTCGAGCTACCCATCGGTAGTCTGAGGGTAGCTAGTCGGCCGGTTTGGACGTGGTTCGGCGAGGTTGGTGAGGGGCCGGTAAGGCCATTACGGAGGAGAACAATGACCGATCGGGTGACCGAAGGCAACTTGCGCGTGGCTCGGGTGCTCTATGACTTCGTGAACAACGAGGCGCTGCCCGGCACCGGTATCGACCCGGACAGCTTCTGGGCGGGTGTCGACAAAGTCGTCACCGACCTCACCCCCCGCAACCAGGAACTGCTGGCGACTCGCGACGAGCTGCAGGCCCAGATCGACAGGTGGCACAAGCAGCGGGTGATCGCGCCGGTCGACCAGGACGCCTACCGGCAGTTCCTCACCGAGATCGGCTACCTGCAGCCGGAACCGGACGACTTCACCATCACCACCTCCGGCGTCGACGACGAGATCACCACCACGGCCGGTCCGCAGCTGGTGGTGCCGGTGCTCAACGCGCGCTTCGCGCTCAACGCGGCCAATGCGCGGTGGGGCTCGCTGTATGACGCGCTGTACGGCACCGACGTCATTTCGGAGGACGACGGAGCCGAGAAGGGCTCGGGCTACAACAAGGTGCGCGGCGACAAGGTCATCGCCTACGCCCGCAAATTCCTCGACGGCGCTGTGCCGCTGGCCTCGGGCTCGTGGGCCGACGCCACCGGCCTGAGCATCGAGGATGGCCAGTTGCAGGTCGCCCTCGGCGGCGAGTCCACCGGCCTGGCCAGCCCGGAGAAGTTCCTCGGGTACTCCGGTGAGCTGGGCTCGCCGAGCTGGTCGGTGCTGTTGGTCAACAACGGCCTGCACATCGAGATCCTGATCGACCCGCAGTCGCCGATCGGCCAGACCGACGCCGCAGGCATCAAGGACGTGATCCTGGAGTCTGCGATCACCACGATCATGGACTTCGAGGACTCGGTGACCGCCGTCGACGCCGATGACAAGGTGCTCGGCTACCGCAACTGGCTCGGCCTGAACCGCGGCGACCTGTCTGAAGAGGTCAGCAAGGACGGCAAGACCTTCACCCGTGTGCTCAACCCGGACCGTACCTACGCCACGCCCGACGGCGGGGAGCTGACACTGCCCGGTCGCAGCCTGCTGTTCGTGCGCAACGTGGGTCATCTGATGACCAACGACGCCATCGTCGACGCCGACGGGAACGAGGTTCCGGAGGGCATCCAGGACGCGCTGTTCACCGGGCTGATCGCGATCCACGGTCTGCGCACCGGTGACGACAACGGACCGCTGCAGAACAGCCGCACGGGTTCGGTGTACATCGTGAAGCCGAAGATGCACGGTCCCGAAGAAGTGGCGTTCACCTGCGAGCTGTTCAGCCGCGTCGAGGACGTGCTCGGATTGCCGCAGGCCACCCTCAAGGTCGGCATCATGGACGAGGAGCGGCGGACCACCGTCAACCTCAAGGCCTGCATCAAGGCCGCCGCCGACCGCGTTGTCTTCATCAACACCGGATTCCTGGACCGCACCGGCGACGAGATCCACACCTCGATGGAAGCCGGCCCGATGATCCGTAAGGGCGCGATGAAGAACAGCACCTGGATCAAGGCCTACGAGGACGCCAATGTCGACACCGGTCTGGCCGCCGGCTTCAAGGGCAAGGCTCAGATCGGCAAGGGCATGTGGGCCATGACCGAGTTGATGGCCGACATGGTCGAGCAGAAGATCGGTCAGCCCAAGGCCGGCGCCACCACCGCCTGGGTGCCTTCGCCCACCGCGGCGACGCTGCACGCGATGCACTACCACCAGGTGGACGTCTCGGCAGTCCAGGACGAACTCGCGGGCAAGAAGCGGACCACCCTGGACGAGTTGCTGACCATTCCGCTGGCCAAGGAGCTGGCCTGGGCGCCGGAGGAGATTCGCGAGGAGGTCGACAACAACTGTCAGTCGATCCTGGGCTACGTGGTGCGCTGGGTGGAACAGGGCGTCGGTTGTTCGAAGGTGCCCGACATCCATAACGTCGCGCTGATGGAAGACCGCGCCACCCTGCGCATCTCGAGTCAGCTGCTGGCCAACTGGCTGCGCCACGGGGTGATCACCAGCGAGGACGTGCGGGCCAGCCTGGAGCGGATGGCGCCGCTCGTCGACAAGCAGAACGAGGGCGACCGGGCCTACCGGCCGATGGCACCGAACTTCGACGACAGCATCGCCTTCCTGGCTGCCCAGGAACTGATCCTGTCCGGTGGCCAGCAGCCCAACGGCTACACCGAGCCGATCCTGCACCGGCGTCGTCGGGAGTTCAAGGCTCGCGCGGGTGCGTGATGTGCCCCTGACGGGCGGCAACCTGCACACGATTCCAGGGAAAGGACGCAGACACCGGCATGGGTAGGCACAGCAAGCCCGACTCCGGGGATTCCCTACCCGATCGCGAGCCCGAGCGGTTCGACGAACCGGAGCAGTTCAACGAACCGGAGCAGTTCGACGAACCCGAGCGGTTTGACCAGCCCGGTCAGTATGACGAGCCCGGTCCCTTCGCGGAGGGACGCCCGTCCGACGAGCCACCTGCCACCGAACCGCCCGCCGGCACCTGGGGTGTGGGCCGGTTCGAGGACGAATACGCGGAATCCGCTGCCGACGACTACCCCGAATTCGGGTACCGCCCGGGCGGCGCCGAACCGCCGGCTGCGCAGGAACCGGCGGCCGAGGAGCCGCCGGCGGCAACTCCCCCGCCGCCGCTGTTCCGGGCCAGCCACCGCGGACTGCGGGACTGGCAGGGCGGGCACCGCAGTGCCGGCGGCCGGCGCGGTGTCAGCATCGGTGTCATCGTCGCGCTGGTCACCGTCGTCGTCGTGGTTGCCGGGGTGATCCTGTGGCAGTTCTTCGGAGACGCGTTGTCGCACCGTTCGCACACGGCCGCCGCGAACTGCGTAGGAGGCAAAGATGCCGTCGCCGTCCTGGCCGACCCCTCGATCGCCGACCAGGTGAAAGAGCTCGCCGACGGCTACAACAAGCAAGCGGGACCCATCGGCGATCGCTGCGTCGACGTCACGGTCAAATCGGCCAACTCCGACGCCGTCATCAGCGGCTTCATCGGCAAGTGGCCGGCCGAGCTGGGTAGCCAGCCCGGCCTGTGGATTCCCGGTAGTTCCGTCTCGGCGGCCCGGCTGTCCGGTGCGGCGGGGCAGAAGATCATCAGCGACAGTCGCTCGCTGGTGACCTCGCCGGTGCTGCTGGCGATCCGGCCCGAGTTCAGCCAGCCCCTGTCCAAACAGAACTGGGCGGCTCTGCCTGGCCTGCAATCGAACCCGACGTCCATGGGCAACTGGGGATCGCTGCGGCTGGCCCTGCCGGTCGGCGGCAACGGTGACGCGTCGTTCCTGGCGGGAGAAGCCATCGCCGCGGCGTCGGCACCTCCCGGCGCGCCGCCGACATCCGGTAGCGCCGCTGTGCGCACGCTGGTGGGTGGGCAACCCAAACTGCCCGACGATTCCCTCAACGAGGCGATGAACGCCCTACTCAAGCCGGGTACCAAGGCCGAGGAGGTGGCGGCCGCTCCGGTGCATGCCGTCATCACCACCGAGCAGCAGCTGTTCGCGCGCGGCCAATCGCTGCAGGATGCCAAGAGCAAGTTGGGATCCTGGACTCCGCCCGGGGCGGTCCCGGTGGCCGACTATCCGACCGTGTTGCTCAGCGGCTCCTGGCTGAAGCAGGAACAGACCACTGCCGCCAGCGCCTTCGCGCGGTACATGCACACCCCCGAGCAACTCGCGAAGCTGGCCAAGGCCGGTTTCCGGGTCAACGGTGTCGCACCGCCGAGCAGCCCGGTGACCAGTTTCGCGGCGCTGCCCTCCACCCTTTCGGTGGGAGACGACGCCCTGCGCGCCACCCTGGCCGACACCATGGCGACCCCGTCGACCGGGGTCGCCGCCACGATCATGCTCGACCAGTCGCTGCCGAACGACGACGGCGGCGGCAAGACCCGGCTGGCGAATGTGATCGCGGCCCTCGACAGCCGGATCAAGGCGCTGCCGCCCAGCGCGGTCATCGGATTGTGGACGTTCGACGGGCATGAAGGACGCGCCGAAGTGCCGGCCGGGCCGCTGGCCGATCAGGTCAACGGTCAGCCCCGCTCGACGGCGCTGGCGGCCGCGCTGGACAAACAGTATTCGTCCGGCGGCGGAGCCGTGTCGTTCACCACGCTGCGCATGATCTACCAGGAGATGTTGGCGAATTACCGTGCGGGCCAACAGAATTCGATTCTGGTGATCACCGCGGGCCCGCACACCGACCAGAGCCTCGACGGTCCCGGATTGCAGGATTTCATCAAGAACAGCGCAGACCCGGCCAGGCCCGTCGCCGTCAACGTGATCGACTTCGGTGCGGATCCGGACCGCGCCACCTGGGAGGCGGTCGCCCGGCTCAGCGGCGGCAACTACCAGAACCTGCCGACCTCGGCCGGACCGGACCTGGGCACTGCCGTCAACAACTTCTTGAGCTGAGGCGACCCGGATGGACTTCACCCCGGATCCTGCCCTGTACCCCTTCACGTCGCGCTGGTTCGACAGCTCGCGCGGCCGGGTCCACTACATCGACGAGGGAGCCGGGCCGCCCATCCTGTTCTGCCATGGCAACCCCACCTGGAGTTTTCTTTATCGCGACATCATCGTGGCGCTACGCGATCGATTCCGTTGCATCGCACCGGATTACCTCGGCTTCGGCCTGTCCGAGCGGCCGCCGGGCTTCGGATACAAAGTCGACGAGCACGCCGGGGTCGTCGGTGAATTCGTCGACCACCTGGGGCTCGACGGATTTGTGACCGTGGGGCAGGACTGGGGAGGTCCGGTCAGCATGGCCGTGGCGGTCGAGCGTGCCGACCGGATCCGCGGAGTCGTGTTGGGCAACACCTGGTTCTGGCCGACGGATGTGCTGACCACCAAGATCTTCAGCCGGGTGATGTCCAGCCCGCCCATGCAGTGGGCGATCCTGCACCGCAATTTCTTTGTCGAACAGATGATTCCGGTGGGAACCTCGCGGCGGCTCAGCCCGTCGGTGATGGAGCACTACCGGGCGGTGCAACCCGACGCCGCGGCGCGCAGAGGCGTCGCGGAGATGCCGAAGCAGATTCTGGCCGCCCATCCCCTCTTGGAGCGACTCGGCCGGGAAGTGCCGGCCAAGCTCGGTGCCAAACCGGCCCTGTTCGTGTGGGGCATGAAGGATTTCGCGTTCCGGCCCGGACCGTCGCTGCCGCATATGCGCGCGGCGTTCCCCGACCATGTGCTGGTCGAGTTACCGGCCGCGAAGCACTTCATCCAGGAGGATGCGCCCGAGGAGATGGCCGCGGCCATCGTGGACCGCTTCGGCTGACGCGTATCTAGGCGAAGGCCTCGACAGGCGGGCACGAGCAGACCAGATTGCGGTCGCCGTAAGCGCCGTCGATGCGCCGTACCGGCGGCCAGACCTTCGGCCGGAACGCCTTGCCCAACGGGTATGCGGCTTCTTCGCGCGTGTAGGGATGGTTCCACTCGGATGCCACCAGGCACTCGGCGGTGTGCGGGGCGCCGCGCAGCGGGTTGTCGTCCACCGGCCACTGTCCGGACCCGACGCGGTCGATCTCGGCGCGGATGCCGATCATCGCCTCGCAGAACGCGTCCACCTCGGCCAGGCTCTCGCTCTCGGTCGGCTCTACCATAAGCGTCCCGGCTACCGGGAAGCTCATGGTGGGCGCGTGGAAGCCGTAGTCCGCCAACCGCTTTGCCACATCGTCGACCGTCACGCCGGTTGCCTTGGTGATGCCACGCAGGTCCAGGATGCACTCGTGGGCGACCATGCCGTTCTCGCCGGTGTAGAGCACCGGGAAGTACTCGTCGAGGCGACGGGCGATGTAGTTCGCCGAGGCGATCGCGGTCAGCGAGGCTGCCCGCAGCCCGTCTCCGCCCATCATCCGGATGTACGCCCAGCTGATCGGCAGAATCGACGCCGACCCGTAGGGTGCGGCGGACACCGGGTGTCCCTGCGGCAACTCGGGTGCGTGCGGGTGGCCGGGCAGGAACTCCGCCAGGTGCGCACGCACCGCCACCGGGCCGACGCCGGGACCGCCGCCGCCGTGCGGGATGCAGAACGTTTTGTGCAGGTTCAGATGGCTGACGTCGCCGCCGAATTTGCCCGGCCGGGCCAGGCCGACCAGCGCGTTGAGGTTGGCCCCGTCGACGTACACCTGGCCGCCGGCGTCGTGCACGGCCGCGCAGATGTCGGCGATGTCGTGCTCGTAGACACCGTGGGTGGAGGGGTAGGTGATCATCAGCGCCGACAGCCGGTCCGCGTGTTCGCTGACCTTGGCGCGCAGATCGTCGAGATCGACGTCGCCGTTCTCGTGGCAGCCCACGACCACCACCCGCATGCCCGCCAAAGCGGCCGAGGCCGCGTTGGTGCCGTGCGCGCTGGAGGGGATGAGGCAGATGTCGCGGTGCGGTTCGCCGCGGCTGGCGTGGTAGTCGTGAATGGCCAGCAGCCCCGCGTACTCTCCCTGCGAGCCCGCGTTGGGCTGCAGCGAGACGGCGTCATAACCGGTGATGGCGACCAGCCAGTTCTCCAGGTCGGCGATCAACCGGCGCATGCCCGGGGCGTCCGAGGCGGGCGCGAACGGGTGCAGGCGGCCGAACTCCGGCCAGGTGATCGACTCCATCTCTGCGGCCGCGTTGAGCTTCATCGTGCAGGAACCGAGCGGAATCATGCTGCGGTCCAGGGCGATGTCCTTGTCCGCCAGGGTGCGTAGATAACGCATCATCGAGGTCTCGGTGCGGTATTGGCGAAACGCCGGGTGCGTGAGGAATTCCGATGTGCGCGTGGCGATTTCGGATCGATGGGGCTGGCCGGCCGACACCCCGAACGCGTCCAGCACCGCGGCGACATGGGCGTCGGTGGTGGCTTCGTCGCACGCCACCGACACGTGGTCGGCGTCCACGCGGCACAGGTTGATCCCGCCGGCTTTGGCCGCAGCCACCACCTCGTCGGCGCGGCCGGGGACGTGCGCCAGCACGGTGTCGAAGAAGGTGTCGTGCACCAGCGCCTCGCCCAGGGCGCCGGCGATGGTCTCGGCCTGGGAGTGCACCCGGCGCGCGATGGCGGTCAGGCCGTCGGCACCGTGATAGCTCGCGTACATGGCGGCCATCACCGCCAGCAGCACCTGCGCGGTACAGATGTTGCTGGTGGCTTTGTCCCGGCGGATGTGTTGTTCGCGGGTCTGCAGTGCCAGCCGGTATGCGTCGCTG
This sequence comes from Mycobacterium sp., assembly GCA_003987775.1. Lineage (GTDB taxonomy): Bacteria > Actinomycetota > Actinomycetes > Mycobacteriales > Mycobacteriaceae > Mycobacterium. Next base: position 44,157 of record RXJD01000031.1, on the reverse strand, counting down.
CCGTCCGCGTCCTTCGAGACCCCGACGAGGCGCCCCGGCAACTGCCGGGCGTGCTTGGTGTGCACCGCCAGGTAGCCGGCGTGCGGGCCGCCGAATCCCATTGGCACGCCGAACCGTTGGGTGGTGCCGAAGGCGACGTCGGCGCCGATTTCACCGGGCGGCGTCAGCAACGTCAGGGCGAGCAGGTCGGCGCCGATCGCCACCAACGCCCCGCGGTCGTGCGCTTCGCGCACCAGCGCGCTCCAGTCCGTGATCCGTCCGCTGGCCCCCGGCAGCTGGGTGATGACGCCGAAGAAGTCACCGTCGGGCAGGCCCGCACGGAGGTCGGCGGTGACGATCTCGATCCCGAGCGGCGTGGCCCGGGTGGCCAGGATCGCCGCGGTCTGGGCGAACACGTCGGAGTCGACCGCCAGCCGGTTCGCCGGACCGCGGCAGGCACGATGCATCAGCGTCATGGCCTCGGCGGCCGCGGTGCCCTCGTCGAGCATCGAGGCGTTGGCGATCTCCAGGCCAGTCAGGTCGGTGACCATCGTCTGGAAATTCAGCAGCGCTTCCAGCCGGCCCTGGCTGATCTCGGGTTGGTACGGCGTATAGGCGGTGTACCAGGCCGGGTTCTCCATGATGTTGCGCAGCAATACCGGCGGGGTGAGGGTGTCGTAGTACCCCTGCCCGATCATCGACACCGCGACGGTGTTGCTGTCTGCCAGCGCCCGCAGTTCGGCCAGCGCCTCGGCCTCGCTGGCGGCCGGCGGCAGTGCGTCCAGGCCCGGGGCGAGTCCGGTGTCGGTCAGCTGGTCCAAGATGCCGCTGGGCACCGCTTTGGCGGCCAGTTCGTCCAGCGAGTCGACGCCGATGACGTCAAGCATTTTCCGGACGGCCGAGCTGTCCAGGCCGATGTGGCGGTCTGCGAACGTGAAATGGTCGGACACGCGAACTCTCCTGACGTAGGGCACCACTGAAGACGGGGCCCTCTCCCTCTGTCTTCACCCGTATGGCGGGCGCCTGAGAGATTCGGCGCGTGCGGCGCCTTTCCCCATCGGCGGGCTCTGTTTGATGACCGGTGCCCGGTCGAGCCGCTTTCCAGAGGCATCGTTAGCTCGGGCGGTCCGGGTGCCTGAGAGGTTGACGGAGAGGTATTGCTCCTTCGGCGTCTGTAGCTGGCGGCCACAGAACTCTCCCGCGCGAGTGCGATGCAGGGTCCAGTTTACGCCCTATGGGGCAGCTAGCCGATCTTGCGGTCGCGGTGTTTGCGACGGGAGGCCAGTTCGTCCTCGGGTGCGGCGATCGACTCGCCGCCGTCGGCCCGCTCACCGGGGAAGTCGGCGATGACGCCGGTCAGCTCGCGCATCGCGCCGGAGACGGCGATGCCGAACACGCCCTGGCCACCCTGCAGCAGGTCGACGACCTCCTCCGCCGAGGTGCACTCGTACACGCTGGTGCCGTCGGAGAACAGGGTGATGTTGGCCAGGTCCTGCACGCCGCGCTGGCGCAGGTGATCGACGGCAACGCGGATGTTGTGCAGCGAGATCCCGGTGTCCAGCAGCCGCTTGACGATCTTGAGTACCAGGATGTCCTTGAACGAGTAGAGGCGCTGACTGCCCGATCCGGCTGCGCTGCGGATGGAGGGCACCACCAACGAGGTACGGGCCCAGTAATCGAGCTGGCGGTACGTGATCCCGGCGATCTGACAGGCGCTCGGTCCGCGGTAACCGACCAGCTCGTCGGGCACCGAATCGTCCGGGAATAGTCCGGGCTGCACGGGTTCGGCCGGTTTGACGTTGCCTTTCGGCGCGGTGGCCGGGTGGTCAGCAAGATCCAGCTGTCCTTGACGTGGCTGCTCGCTCACGGTGCGTCCTCTCGCCGATCGCGCTGTTGTCACTAGCTGCGGCACTGGCTGCCCCAACAGCCACGTTATCTCAGGTGCGAGTGTTAGAGAGCATACGCTGTTCGGTGGCTGCTGTGCTGTGGTCGATCATCAACTCGTCAACAAAGTATGGCTGCCACTCGGATGAGTCGGTGATATCTGCCAGGCGTGTCGACAATCCGTTGTGTGATATGAGACGCATCCGTGATATCCGGGGGGTATCCGGCGGACACGGGCGACTACCGGTCAGGTGGCCTTGAAGTCGTCCGGGGAGACGCTGTCGAGAAACTCCTTGAATTTCTCCACCTCGTCCTCGCGGACCGCGCTGCTGGCCTCTTCGTCGCCCTCGTCCGGAATCAACAGACCGGCCTGCGCGAGCACGTCCTCCTCGACGTAGATCGGCACACCCACCCGCAGGGCGATAGCCACCGAGTCGGACGGCCGCGCCGACACCTTGATGTCGCGATCGAAGATCAGGTCGGCGTAGAAGGTGCCTTCCTGCAGATCGACGATGCGCACCTCCTTGAGCGAATGCCCAAGCGCGGCAATCAGATCCCTGATCAGATCATGAGTCAGCGGCCGGGGCGGCTCCACGCCCTGCTGTTCGAGCGCGATGGCCGCAGCCTCCGACTGGCCGATCCAGATCGGCAGGTAGCGGTCACCGTTTGCCTCGCGCAGCAACAGCACCGGCTGGTTCTGGGGCTGCTCGACGCGAATGCCGACAACACGAACTTCACCCATCTGTGTCTGCCCTCCGCACGCGCTGCAGTGACTCAATTCGCCGAATACCAGCTGTCGAACGAAGTCTAGTCCTCAGCGGTGCAGTACGTCGCGAACGGCGGACTTGATCAGTGAGGTGTGCAACGTGATAGCGAGTGCGGCGACCTCTCGTGCCAAGTCGTCGGCACGGTCGCGGGCACCGGCCTTGTCGGCTTTGACCAGCGGACCGGCGATCTGGGCGATCAGGTCCGACTGCCGGTCGGCCGCAGAACGGAACGCCCGCAGATGCCTGGGCTCGACGCCGTAATCGGCCAGCGCCCGTGCACATTGGAGAATCACCACGGCGTGTTCGTCGAAGAAACCGGCCGGCCCGGTGGTGATCACGCCGGCTTTCAACAGGGCGGTCAGCAGCTCGCCGTCGACCCCCGAGCGTTCCAGCAGGTCTTCGCGACTGAGCCGGACACGGGTGGGCGCCACCGCATCGGCGGCGGCCGCCTCGGATCCGGCGCCGTCGGCCACCGACACCAATCGCGGTACTCCGTAGGGAGATCCGACTGTCGGCAGTTCTCCGTCGGGCAGGGCGTCCAGCTGAGCCCGGATCACCTTCAACGGCAGATAGTGGTCCCGCTGTGCGGTGAGGATGAAGCGCAGTCGCGCACAGTCGTAGGCGGTGAACCTCCGATAACCCGACGCCGCACGCTGTGGCGTCACCAGCCCTTCGGCCTCCAGGAAACGAATCTTGGAGATTGTGACGTCGGGGAAGTCCGGTCGCAGCAGGTCCAGGACCGCCCCGATCGACATCCCGGCGAGCGCAGGGCTATCGGGCGCGGTCACTGGCCTCCGGATCCCCCGTCGTCGTCACCCTTGGGGCCGGTCAGAAACACCAGGCGGAACTTGCCGATCTGAACCTCGTCACCGTTGGCCAGCACGGCGGAGTCCACCGGCTCGCGATTGACGTAGGTGCCGTTCAGGCTGCCCACATCGACGACGTTGAACTCGCCGCCTTCCAAACGGAATTCGGCGTGCCGGCGGCTCACGGTCACGTCATCGAGGAAGATGTCGCTGTCGGGATGCCGGCCCGCCGAGGTGATGGCCTGGTCCAGCAGGAAGCGCGACCCGGCGTTGGGCCCGCGTTTGACGACCAGCAACGCCGAGCCCGCGGGGAGTCCCTCCACCCCGGACACCGAACTCTCGGTACCCGACTGAGTGGGCGCGTCCAGTTCGTTGAGGAAGTCGGCGCGGAAGACCGAGGTCGTCTCCACCGTGACTTCGTCACTCTGGTCGTTATCCATGTCCGTCACCCGCTGCTCCTCACTGGCCGCTGTGGCGTTCTCTGACCGGGCCGTTCGGCCGGTCGCCCACTCGGATCTACCGCTTGTACTGCGCTGCTGTCCACTGCTTGAAATAACTGATGTCTCGACCGTACCGCGCACGGGTCGGCCGTGTGCCGACCCCTGCAGGATCCTAAGCCCGACATCCCGGCTTCTCCTAGACCTGCCGAATCCCCCGACTCGTCCAGGATCCTGCCTCGCAACGCATTCGGACCTTAGCAACTCTCATTCGGTGAGAGTGCCGCGGTACGCCTCAGCGTCGAGCAGCCCGGCGATCGCCTCGTCCAGTCCGGCGACGCCGGCGCTGTCCACCTGGAGTTCCAGCAACCAGCCTTCGCCGTAGGGGTCGGAGTTCAGCAGCTGCGGCGTGCTTTCAAGATCCCCGTTGACCGCGGACACCTTGCCCGCGATCGGCGCGTACAGATCCGACACCGATTTCGTCGACTCCACCTCGCCGAAGGAATCGCCGGCACTGAGCTCGGCCCCCACGTCGGGCAACTGCACGAAGACGACGTCACCCAGCGCCGACTGGGCGAAATCGGTGATCCCGACCCGGACGGTGTCTTCCGCGCTGCGGCGAACCCACTCGTGTTCGGTGGTGTAGTGCAGATCGGACGGGATATCGGTCACGGTGATCCTGTTCTGGTCGGGGGTGGTTCACTTGCCGGGCTGAGCGTATTGGTGCTGTTTTGGTTGCCGCAAGGTGGTCACTTCGACGCGGTCGGACTGCTGTACCGACATGCGTCCGCCCACTCGTTTCACGCTGTCCTCTGCCCCACCCGGAATATTCATCGCGGCGGCCAGCGTGGGCGGATCACCAATCGCCAGAATCGAATACGGAGGGGAGAACGACTTGCTGTCGATGGTAAGGGCACCCGCCGAGCCGGTGACCCAGGTGTCCACGCCGACTCGCACGGACTGGCGGGTGTCGTTGATCTCGATCGCCTCGGCGCCGGCTGCTCGCAGCTCGTTGATCACGTCGAGCATCACTTCTGGCGCCACCCCCGGACCGGGATCGTCGATCTTCATCGTCACGCCGGGACCGGTGGCCCCGACCGCACCGGCCAGGATCGACAGAGCGGCCAACCTGGCCTGTGCGCTTTCGATCGCGGCCTGATCGGTGTTTCCGGAGGCCTGCAACGCATTAAGGGTGTTCTGCAGGTCGGCCACTTCGGTGCTCAGCGTCGCCTCGCGCTGCCGCAGCGAGTCGAGCAGCACCAACAGGTCTGCGGGACGAGCGGTTTCCAGCGAGTCGCCGGATTCGTTCTGACGCACCTGCGTGACGATCGCGATGCCCAGGACCAGGCAGAGCAGCACCGCCAGAGTGCCGAACACGAGTCGGGACCTACCGGCGGTCAGCGTCGCCCGCAGACCCGTCCGGCGCACAATCTCGCGCCGGGGGCGGTCGGCCGGAAGTTCGTGACGTCCGCGGTGTGCCGACTTGTCGGGTTTCTCGGGTTTCTCTTCGGGTTTTTCTTCGGGACCGGGCGGACCGGGTTCCATCTCAGCCACTCCGTCACGCCCCGAACAGCCGGCGGCGCAGCGCGGCCGCATTGCCGAAGATCCGGATTCCCAGCACCACGATGATTGCCGTCGACAGCTGGGTGCCGACGCCCAATTGGTCGCCGACGTAGACGATCAATGCGGCGACCAGCACATTGAACACGAACGAGACGACGAAGACCTTGGGGTCGAAGATGCGTTCCAGGTAGGCGCGCAGCCCGCCGAATACCGCATCCAGCGCGGCGACCACCGCAATCGGCAGATACGGCTGGATGACCTCGGGCACGCTGGGATGGAACACCAATCCCAGCACGATGCCGATCACGAGCGCGGCGATACCGATCACTTGGGCCCAATCTCTCTGGCGAACTTGACGTCCCGGATCGCTCCGGCGGGCAGCGCCAGACTCTCGCCGAGGTTCACGTTGACGCCTACCCCGTAGGAGGCCTCCAGCAGCCTAAGCCGACGCAGTCCGGGGCTGCGATCGAAGGTGTCCCGCATCGCCTTCGATGGCCCGACCGCCAGGATGGTGTACGGACTTGTGGTCGGGTTGTTGTCGACCAGAATCGCTCCCCCGGCCTGCCGGATGGTCACGTTCGGCCCGATCCGGGCTCCGTCGACCGAGATGGCCTCGGCGCCACTGGCCCACAACGAATTCACGACGAGTTGCAGGTCACGGTCGAGGATGATCTGCTGACTGCCGCTCACCCGTTGCTTGGACGCATCGGACAGATTGGGGCCGGCGCCGGGGTCGGTCACCGTCAGCGTCAGGCCCGGGCCGGTCACCGGCGTGCTGGCCGCCGCCAGGCTGAGCGCGTCCAGACTGTTCAGCAGTCGTTGGCCCTCGGCGTCGTCGGCCAGAGCGAGGCGCTGCACCTGATCCACCTTCGCCGCCAGCGCGCTGCGCTGCTGGGCCAACCGGGTGGCGGTCGCCTGCGTCAGACGCACGTTGGTGGCCAACAGTTGCTGCGCAGAGCGCACCCCGGGTGCGACCGAGCGGGCCTGGGCCACCGCCGCCGCGAACACGGCTGCCACCAGGGTCGCGGCCAGCGCCTGCCACAGCCAGCTGAACGCCCGGTCACGCCCGGTCTCGGGTTCGGCGCGGCGATCCCGCTCGGCGGCTGCCGCGGCGTATCCGGGGTCGAGATGTTCGGACAGCAGCGCGCGCAACAACGACGGCACCGGGATGCGCTGGGGACGGGCCGCGTCGTGCGTGCTGTAGCCGGCGTTGGGGTCATAGCCGCCCAGCAGCCGGTCCGGCTCAGCCATGCCTGACCTTCGGCATCCGGCGCATCACCAGCACCATCTGCAGGATGTAGAGCACGAACGCCCACAAGTACATGTACAGGCCCCAGATGAGAAACGCCCAGCCGCAGGCCAGCACGACGCGGCTCCACAGCGCGTCCCACTGTCCCAGCAGGACCAGCGGGAAGCCGGACATCAGCGCGAACGTCGCGGCCTTGCCCACATAGGTGACCGGCAGCGCCGAGAGCCCGCGGCTCCACAACAGCGGCAGCGTTCCGGCCAGCGCCGCGTCGCGGGCCAGCAGCATCAGCACGAACCACCACGGGGCGATGCCGCTGATCGCGAACACGATCGGCACGGTCACCATGTAGAGCCGGTCGACGGCGGGGTCCAGCAGCATGCCCAGCCGCGACTGCTGGTTGAGCAGGCGGGCGATCTTGCCGTCCGCCCAGTCCGAGACCCCGCTGAACATCAGGATCGCCACCGCCCAGCTCAGCGTGTGCGTGACCAGCATGAGGTAGACGAAGACCGGGATGAGGCCAAGGCGGACGACGCTCAGCACGTTGGGCACCGTCAGTACCCGGTTCTGCACGAGCACTGGCTCCATGTGCCGTGACATTAGCGTCGTTCTATGGCGGTCCGCACGGCGGACGGGACTCAGCGGAAGACGCCGGGCAGGCTCAGCGTGGACAGCGTGTCGTCGGACAGTGGGTTGTCGTTGACCATGTAGGTCCACGTAGACGTTGGGCGGGCGAGCTTGGACAGATCCAGGCCCGGCTCGTCCTCGAGAATGTTCGCCGTCTCAAACGTCTGCTGGGCTGCCTCGATGGCGTCGGCGGCCAGCGACGCGAACGCGTCCACCGCCATCCGGTGGAACTCGTCGAGCGGGTTCTGCCGGCCCAGCGCGCGCAGGTGGATGCTCTCGCGGATGTCGGCCAGATACGCCAGGTGATCGGCCCAGCCACGGTCGAGGTGATACAGCATGATCAGCCGGCAGATCTTCTCCAGGCGTTCCTCGGAGATCTCCTCGCGCAGCTCCTTGTACCGCTTGGGCGCCAGCTCCTCCAGCTCTTCGCGCGCAGTTGGCGTGCGCAGCAAAGTGTTTCGCCGGTCGACGATAATGGCGCGTTGCTGGGCGATGAGCTGGTTGTAGCGCCACGTGTTCGCGTGCACGTCGAGCAGGCGGCCCTCGGCGACGCGCTGCGCATGATCGAGCAGCGCGTTGGTCTTGGGACTCAGGATGCGACCGTCCTCGTCGGTCTCGGTGGGCAGCTTGTTGCTGTCGAGATTGGCCGCCACCACGTCGTCTTCCCAACTCGAGAAGAACACCGACGAGCCCGGGTCCCCTTGGCGCCCGGCCCGGCCGCGCAGCTGATTGTCCAGGCGCTCGGTGTGGTGCCGTCCGGTGCCGACCACGTGCAGTCCGCCCAGCTCGGCGACGCGGTCGTGATCGGACTCGTCGGACCCGCCCAGGCGGATGTCGGTGCCTCGACCGGCCATCTGTGTGGATACCGTGACCGAGCCGTAGGTACCGGCCTCGGCGATCACCTGAGCCTCTTCGGCGTCGTTCTTGGCGTTCAGCAGCACCGCCGGCACACCGCGTTTGGTCAGCCGCTCGTAGAGGTCCTCGGATTCGGCCACGTCGCGGGTCCCGACCAGGACCGGCTGCCCCGTCTCGTGCACCTCGGCGATGTGCTCGACGATCGCGTCGTTCTTGGCGGCGGCGGTGATGTAGACCCGGTCCGACTCGTCCTCGCGGATATTCGGGGTGTTCGGCGGTATCGGCGACACCCCGAGTTTGTAGAACTGGCGCAGCTGCTCACCGGCAGCCAGCGCGGTGCCGGTCATGCCGCAGACCGTGGTGTAGCGGTTGATCAGGGCCTGCACCGTGATGGTGTCGAGGACCTCGCCCGTCTCGGTGGTCTCGATGCCTTCCTTGGCCTCGACGGCCGCCTGCAGCCCGTCCGGCCAGCGCTGCAGCTGGGCGATGCGGCCGCGGGAGGAATTGATCAGGTGCACCGCGTCGTCGCGCACGATGTAGTGGACGTCGCGCTGCAGCAGCACGTGCGCGTGCAGGGCGACGTTGATCTCGGTGAGCGTGGTGCCGACATGTTCCTCGGAGTACAGGTCGATGCCGCCGAGGGCCTTCTCGAGCTTGCGGGCGCCCATCTCGGTCAGGTGCACATTGCGGCTGTCGGCGTCGGTGGCGAAGTAGTCGTCGGCGTTCTTGTGGTGGACGAGCTGACCGACCAGTTTGATGATCTCGAGCCGCGGTGTTTCGCGGTGCGTGGTGCCCGCGAGCACCAGCGGTACCAGCGCCTCGTCGACCAGCACCGAGTCCGCCTCGTCGATCAGCGCGACATCGGGATTGGGTGAGACCAGGTCGTCGACATCGGTGACCAGCTGGTCGCGCAGCACGTCGAAGCCGATCTCGTTGACCGAGGCGTAGGTGACGTCGCAGTCATAGGCGGCCTTACGGTCCGTGCTCGTCGATTCGGCGGTGATCCAGCCGACGGTCAGTCCCATCGCCTCGATCAGCGGTCCCATCCACTCCGCGTCGCGGCGGGCCAGATAGTCGTTGATGGTCACCACGTGCACGTGCCGTCCCGCCAGCGCGTAGCCCGCTGCCGCGATCGCCCCGGCCAGCGTTTTGCCCTCACCGGTGGCCATTTCGATCACGTCGCCGGCCAGCATCCGCAGCGCCCCGAGTAACTGCACGTCGAACGGACGCAGCCCGGTGGTGCGCTCGGCCGCCTCCCGCGCGATCGCGAGGAACTGGGGAATGTCGGCAGAGTCGGCCAGGTCGTCCAGATTGAGCAGCCCCGACGCCTTGCGCAGCTTCTCGTCGCTGAGATCTGCGGCTTCCTTGTCGAATTCCTCGGCATCGGTCACCACGGCCATCGAGCGGCTGCGGTTCTTTTCCGTCGAGGCGCCGAGCAGGCGCCAGAAGCGGCTGCTCAGCCGTCCGGGCTGGGAGCGGGTGGTCTTCGGCACAGCCCCACGGTACGCGGTTGGCATCAGGCCAGGTTGGATCGGCGCGGGTAGGCCACGCTCGGGTCGGTGAGGACATTGACGACGGCCGGCAGGCCGCTGGCGAACGCGCGTTCCAGTGCCGGGCGCAGCTCCGCAGGCGCCGCGACCAACTCACCATGGGCGCCCAGCGCGCGGGCCATCTCGTCGTACCGGGTTCCCGGGCGCAGCTCGGCCACCACCGAATAGCCGTACAACGCCTCCATCGGGTGCTTCTCCAGTCCCCAGATGCCGTTGTTGCCCACCACCGACACGACCGGCACGTTGTGCCGCACCAGCGTGTCCCATTCCATGCCGCTGAACCCGAATGCTCCGTCGCCCTGCAACAGCACGACCTGACGTTCGGGCCGCGCCAACTTGGCCGCCAGCGCATAGCCCGGACCGGAACCGAGGCAGCCGAACGGCCCGCTGTCCAGCCAGCAGCCAGGCTGGTAGCTGTCGATTACCCGGCCGGCGTAGGACCCGAAGTCACCGGCGTCGATGACGACGATGGCGTCGCGGTCCAGCAGCGGAGCCAGTTCGGCATATACGCGCATCGGGTGCAGCGGGATGCGGTCTTCGGCGAGTTCGGCCCGCTCCAGATCCCGCGCCGCGCTCTCAGCGGTGCGCAGGCCGTCGACCCAATCCTGCTGCCCAGGCGTGCCGGCGCCCGCCAGCGCGGACAGGATGTCGCTCAGGTCGCCATACAGTTCGGCGGCGACAGGACGCGGGTGGGCGCGCTCCGGGCGGACGCGGTCGACCACGATGAGTTGGGTGTCGGCGCCGAAGACGCCGCCGAAGCCGAGCCGGAAATCCATCGGCACACCGACAATCAGCGCGACATCGGCTCCGCCCAACGCCTTTGAGCGGGCCCGCGAGAACGCCAGCGGGTGGTCGGCGGGCACCACACCGCGCGCCATCCCGTTCATCAGCACCGGGATCTGCAGCTCCTCGGCCAGCCGCAGCAGTGCGGTTTCGCCGTGCCCCCACCAGACATTGGTGCCGGCCATGATCACCGGCCGCTGGGCTTTTGCCAACAGCTCGACGGCCCGGTCCAAGGCGCCGCCGTCCACGGCGGGCGGTTGCGGCAGGTCGCTCAGGGCGCCCGGGCGGCCGTCGTCCTCGGCCATCGAGAAGACGTGATCCATCGGGAAGTCGACGAATCCGACACCCGAGGGGGCGCCGACAGAGGCCCGCAAGGCCTGGTCCAGCAGCAGGCCGCCATCCTGCCCCGACTGTGCGGTCGCGGCAAACCGGGACAGCGGCGCGACGAACGGCACGTGGTCGATCTCCTGCAGCGAACCCATCCCCCAGCGCAACGCCGGTGCCCGGCCGCCGAGTACCACCAGCGGCGACTGATTCTGCTGGGCAGCCGCCATGGCGCTCATCCCGTTGGTGATGCCGGGCCCGGCCGTCAGTGCGGCCACCCCGGGCACCCGGGTCACCTTGGACCAGCCCTCGGCGGCGAAGGTGGCGGTCTGCTCGTGACGGGTATCGATCAGCCGGATCCCCTCGTCGCGGCAGCCGTCGTAGATGGAGAACAGATGGCCGCCCGAGAGCGTGAAAAGCGTGTCGATGCCGCTTGCCCTGAGCCGGCGAGCGATCAGTCGGCCGGCGTCCACGGTTTGCGCGGGCAGGGTTTCAGTGGTCTTCTCACTCATCGTCGCAGCCTATCCACCGGCCTTCCGGTACCTTCGCCGGAGGATTTCTGTTGCGCAGCAGTTCGACTCTGAGGAGACAACACCGTGGGTCCGAAGCCGTTTACGCCGTCGATCGACTGGTCTCATGCGTTGCTGGATTCGCTGCGGTGGACGGCGATCGCGTGGACGATCAGCGCGGTTGCGCTGCTGTTGATGCTGGTGGTGTTCCGGTTCGTCACCCCCTGGGGCCGCCAGTTCTGGCGGATCACCGGGGGCTACTTCACCGGCCGCCACAGTATCCGGGTCTGGCTGATGTTCGGTGTGCTGCTGCTCTCGGTGGTGCTGGCGGTGCGGCTGAATGTGTTGTTCAGCTACCAGGGCAACGACATGTACACGGCTCTGCAGAAGGCCTTCCAGGGCGCCGCCGGCGACAACGACGTCGTGAAAAACTCTGGTGTGCATGGCTTTTGGATGTCGATTGGGATCTTCAGCATCATGGCCGTCATCCACGTGTCCCGGGTGATGGCCGACATCTACCTAACGCAGCGTTTCGTGGTCGCTTGGCGGGTGTGGCTGACCGACCATCTCACCGGGGACTGGCTGGAAGGCCGGGCCTACTACCGCGACCTGTTCATCGACGAGACGATCGACAACCCCGACCAGCGCATCCAGCAGGACATCGACATCTTCACCGCCGGCACGGGCAACGGCCCGAACCAGCCGGGCACCGGAACCGGCAGCATTCTCTTGTTCGGCGCCGTGCAATCGGTGATCTCGGTGGTGTCCTTCACCAGCATCCTGTGGAATCTGTCCGGCACGCTGACGATCTTCGGCGTCTCCTTCCCGCGCGTGATGTTCTGGACCGTCATCGTCTACGTGCTGGTGGCCACGATCATCTCGTTCATCATCGGTCGTCCGTTGATCTGGCTGAGTTTCCGCAACGAGAAGCTCAATGCCGCCTTCCGGTATGCGCTGGTGCGGCTGCGCGACGCGGCGGAGGCGGTCGGCTTCTACCGGGGCGAGCGGGCTGAGCGCACCCAGCTACGCAAGCGGTTCGCCCCCGTCATCGACAACTACCTGCACTACGTCAACCGCAGCGTCGGCTTCTACGGCTGGAACCTCGCGGTGAGTCAGGCGATCGTGCCGTTGCCCTGGCTGATTCAGGCCCCCCGATTGTTCGCCGGGACAATCGATTTCGGCGATGTCAGCCAGACGGCGTCCTCGTTCGGCAACATCTCGGATTCCCTGTCGTTCTTCCGCAATGCCTACGATGCGTTTGCGTCGTACCGGGCGGCCATCATTCGGTTGCACGGGTTGGTGGAAGCCAACGAGCAGGGACGCGCATTGCCGGCCGTGCTGGCCCTGCCGAGCACCGACGGTTCGGTGCAGATCGACAACGTCGAGGTGCGCAAGCCCGACGGCGACCGGTTGATCGACCCGTTGGACGTGCGGCTGGAGACCGGGGACTCGCTGGTGATCACCGGCCGTTCCGGATCGGGCAAGACCACCCTGCTGCGCAGTCTGGCCGAACTGTGGCCGTTCGCCACCGGAACGCTGCACCGCCCCGGCGGTGAGAACGAGACGATGTTCCTGTCGCAGCTGCCGTACGTGCCGCTGGGCGATCTGCGGTCGGTGGTGTGCTACCCCTTGGCGACCGACAATGTGTCCGACTCCGAGTTGCACGATGTCTTGACCAAAGTTGCTCTCGCGCCCTTGATTTCCCGCCTCGACGAGGATCAGGACTGGGCCAAGGTGCTCTCGCCGGGTGAGCAGCAACGGGTTGCGTTCGCGCGGATCCTGCTCACCAAACCCAAAGCGGTATTCCTCGACGAGGCCACCTCGGCGCTGGATCCCGGTCTCGAGTATGCGCTGTATCACCTGGTGCGCACCGAACTGCCAGACACCATCGTGATCAGCGTCAGCCACCGGCCCACCGTCGAGCAACACCACGAGCGGCACCTGGAACTGCTCGGTGAAGCCCAGTGGCGACTCGGTCCGGTCGAGACGAAAGCCGTTGCCTCGGAAACGACTTAAGCGCTTACGGCCCGCCGGGCCGCGTGCGCTCCGGCGGTGTGGGATGGCGCCTGTAACGCCTACGCGCTCACGGCCCGCCGGGCCGCGTGCGCTCCGGCGCGGCGGCCGAAGAAGGAGCCCTCCCCCAGCTGCGTTCCGCTGGCATATCCCTTGCCGTCCTGGGCGAGGTTGGATGCACAGGCCCCCGCCGCGTACAGCCCCGGGATGACGCTGCCGTCGGCCCGCTGCACTTCCCCGTCAAGGGTGACCGCCAGACCGCCCATGGTGAATCCCGAGTACATCGCCCGCCCGAGCGACAGGTCGAATACCGCCCATGGGCTTTTATCCTGTGGCGCAACGTATTCGGGCTGCTTATGGAAGTCCGGGTCCTCGCCCTTGGCGGCGAATTCGTTGTAGCGGTCCAGGGATGCGGCGAGATTGCCCGCCGGTATGCCCAGAGCCGTCTCCATCTCGGCGATGGTCTCGTACCCGTCGAGGAATTTGATCAGCGGCATCGCCGGCATCTGCATGTGTGCTTCGTCGACGATCAGGTAGGCGGTCTGCTCCGGCTGTTCGAGCACGAAGGCCGAAGTGCGCGAGTGGTAGGAGTCCTCCGCAACGAAACGTTTGCCGTCCTTGTTGACGATGATGCCCGTCAGCAGGATCTCCGGCGGATAAGCCGCCGCGGTGATGAACAGCTCGTCCATGTATTTGGTGGCACCCCCGGCCGACTCGCCCAGCCGGATGGCCAGCCCGTCGTCGTGTGGATTGCCCAGGATGTACGGCGCCACCAGGCCATGGTGCTTGGTGCGCCGCGGCTGACCCAGCGCCGGCGTGTGCTCGGCGACCATGTCGGGGTTCATCGCGAAGCCGCCGGCCGCGATGACAACTGCTTTCGCCCGCGCCGCGCCGGTGTCGGAGAAGTGCTTCCAGCTCACGCCGACAACCGCGCCGTCGTTGTCGACGATCAGGTTGGTGACCCCGGTCTCGTACTGGACCTGCACGCCGAGTTCGTCAGCGCGTTTGACCAGCAGGTCGATCACCATCGCTGCGCCGCCCAGTTCACCGGGCACCGGCACGGAGTGTCCGCGCGGCGCGGGCTTGGCCTGCTCGCAGAACGGCCACACCTTCTCGTTGCCCGTGTAACTCAGCCCCTCGGTGCCCGGCGGCACCACCACTTTGCCGGGGTAGTAACTGCGCTCGAACTGAAAGCCAAGTGCCTCAAGCCAATTGAAATGCTCGACACTGTCCTCGCAATAGGCGCGGATCTTGTCGAGCTCGGGCTCGCGGGACACCGCGACCAGGTACTTGTACATCTCCTCGGGAGAGTCGGCATGACCCGTCGCTTCCTGGACCGCGGTGCCGCCGCCCAGATAGAAGTGGCCGCCGGCCATTGCGGTGGTCCCACCGGCGGCGGCTGCCCGTTCCAGTACGAGTACCCGTGCGCCCGCGGCGGCGGCGCTGACGGCAGCGCAGCCACCGGCGATGCCGAAGCCGATCACCAGCACGTCGACCTCGTCCGACCAGGACTCGACCGTGTCCACGTTGACCGTGGTGGGGATGTCGGTGCTCACCGCTGCTCCTGTTTTATGTAGTCGTAGAACGCTTTGATCTCGGGCGAGAGGTACGCGATCTCCACGAACGGGACACCCGCCTGCGGCGCGCTGACGTAGGCGAAGTGAATGCCGCCGGGCATGACGCCCTGTTGCACCACCTCTGCATCGTGACGGGCCGCGTCGGCAAGTGCGGCGTCGAACGCCCCCAGCGATTCGGCCTCCATGCATATGTGGTGCAGACCGGGGCCATGGTCCCGCAGAAATTCACTATAGATATTCTCTCCGCGGACCGGTGCGATCAGTTCCAGCTGCATGTCTCCGAGGTAGCTCAGTGAAATGCCCGCGACGAAGTCGGCAGGCTCACCGCGGAAGCTGCAGGTGTCCGGCGCAAAGTGGACGTCGGGTATCCGGACCCACTTGCGAGCACCTAAAAGCCCGGTGAGAGCCGTTTCCGTGGCCTCGAGGTCCGGCGTCACCCAGGCGATCTGGATCGGTGACGCAGCAAGAAAGTTCATCGTCTCGCAGACTATCGCAGCGCGCGGTTGGCAGAAAGAACGGGGAAAAACTTTGCCGCCGCGGCCAGCACCGGCCCCACGGCGGCCTGCTGAACATGTTCTAGTTCGGCTGGTCGAACAGGCCGATCAGCAACCGGACCTGGGTGTCGAACACGCTCCTGGGGTCGGTCACGGTATCGGACCCGTACTGCTGGAACACCTCCATGCTGATCGCCCCCAGCACGCCGGCCCACAACAGGAAGCAACGGGCCATCACGCGATCGTCGCCCGGAAAGCCGAACTCGCGCCGGATGCGTTCGAAATCAGACGACATCGGTTGCGGCGCAGCATCACTGGTCAGCTTGATGTCGCCCGTCGTGATTCCGGTTGCGATGGCGTCGAACAGGTCTGCGACCACGCGGGTGCCGACTCCCACCGTGCGGTCCGGCGGCGCGTGGTATCCGGGCACCGGGCTGCCGTACAGCAGCGCCCAGCGCGCCGGGTGCGCGACAGCCCAGGCGCGCACCGCGTGCGTGATGGCCAGCACGTCGTCGCTCCAGAAGTCGCTCTCGGTGCCGTCGCGGGCCTGGCGCACCGCGTCGGCCAGGTCGGAGTAGGCGTCGACAAGGAGCAGGGTCAGCAGTTCGTCCCGGTTGGCGACGTAGCGGTAAACGGCCGAGGAAACCATGCCCAACTCGCGGGCGATGGCGCGCAGCGACAACCCGGCCGCACCGTGCTCCACCAGGTGGCGGCGCCCGAGTTCGATGATCTTCGCCTCGATCTGCTCCCGCGATTCCTGGCGTGTGCCCACGGGGTCAAGTCTGGCAGGACCGAGATCACCGCTCTTGCTTTTCGGTCACGGTTGTGACACGGTCAACCCAATACGAGAGCAGTGCTCTCGTATTGGGTTGAGGGAGGTCAGCATGTCCACGCAGTATCAACAACCGAATGCGGCCGCCCGGTCCGCGAATGCGGTGATCCGCTGGCTCGCCGAATTGGGCATCAGCATCGCCGGGACCCGGGCGCTGCGAGTGCGAGGCCGCAAGACCGGGAAGCCGCGCAGCGTGGTGGTCAACCTGCTGATCCTCAACGGGGCCGAGTATCTCGTGTCGCCCCGCGGCAACACGCAGTGGGCGCGCAATGTCAGGGCCGCCGGGGTCGTCGAAACCGGCCCGCGCTGGCGACGGCGACGTGCCACCGTCACCGAGGTCGCCGACGACGGTAAACCCGAGATCCTGCGCCGGTATCTGCAGCGGTGGTACTGGCAGGTGAAGGGTTATGTGGGCGGCGTGACGCCGGACTCCGGTGACGACGAGTTGCGCGCCGCCGCGACCCGCATTCCGGTGTTCGCTCTCGCTCGTTAAGGGGTGCCGGTAGTCCCTGGGGATCCGTCCAAGCCGTCGGCGCCGGCCGCGCCCCCCAGGCCACCGGTGCCGCCGGCACCGGCGCTGACCTGCGCGTAACCCAAGCCATCGCCGCCGTCGCCACCAGGACCGCCGTTGCCGGCAGGTTGCGTCGCGTTGCCGCCGTTGCCGCCGTCCCCGCCCGCGGCGGTGGCAGTGGAAGTGGCCTGCAACACGACGGCGTCGCCGCCGCGTCCGCCCGCGCCGCCACCGGCACCGCCGTCGGCTCCATCGCCACCGCGGCCGGCCGTAGCAGTCGCTGTCGACGTCTCACTGCCAATCAAGGCCGAGCCGCCCTCGCCGCCTGCACCGCCGGTCGCGGTGGCACCGCCGGCGGTACCGGCCGCGCCGTTGCCGCCCACTGCGTTTCCGGAACCCTCGCTGGCCGCATCACCGCCGCGGCCGCCTGCGCCGCCGCCGCCCCCGCCGGTGCCGCCACGCGCTCCGTCGGCGCCGATGGCGTCGCCGCTGCCCAAATTCCTGGCATCGCCGCCCCTTCCGCCCGCTCCGCCGCTGCCGGTCGCACTGTCCCCGCCGGCGCCACCGGCGGCACCTAAGGCATCGACCGTCGACGATGCGCCGGCATACCCCAGTCCGCCTCGTCCACCGTCACCCCCATTGCCGGATGTTCCCGACCCGCCGGCGCCGCCCACAGCGGCAATCGCGGTTGTCGTGCCCTCGGTTCCCGCGGCACCACCCTCACCGCCGAACCCTCCGGTGACACCGGCGCCGCCGGCTCCACCCACACCGCCGGTGGCGAGCCCCGGCGACGCGATGTTGTTCGTATACGCCAACCCGCCTGCTCCGCCGTCGCCTCCGCTGGCGCTGATGCCGACGCCCCCGGCCCCGCCCGCGCCGCCGACGGCGTCGCCAATGCCGCGGGTTTCGACGAATCCGCCTCCCCCGCCATAGCCGCCGGCGGTTCCCGTGCCGCCGGCACCGCCGGCGCCGCCGGTCGCCGTGGCCGCAGACGTCTCGTTGTCGATGATCGCGCTGCCGCCACTGCCGCCATTACCGCCTGCGGAGGTGACACCGCCGTCCGTGCCGGCGGCGCCGGCTCCGCCGAAAGCGTTTCCGGTGCCCGAGTGAAGCACATCGCCGCCAGTGCCTCCGGCGCCACTACCAGCAGGTCCGACGCCGGCAGTCCCGCCCTCGCCACCGAAGGCGTCGCCGCTCCCTTCATGGAACGCACCTCCGCCGCGGCCGCCGTCGCCACCCACGCCTACCGTCGCGGCACCTCCGGCCCCGCCGGTCCCGCCGGTGGCGGTTCCCACCCCATAGCCTCGCGATACGCCCCCGTCGCCGCCGTAGCCGCCGGCGGCCCCGGTCCCGCCGTCGCCGCCGGTGCCGCCCACGCCGGAGTCGCCGATTCGTCCTCCGGTGCCGCCGGTGCCGGCGGCCCCGCCGCGTCCGGCGTCACCGCCCGTCCCACCGGTGCCGCCATCGCCTGCACCGATCCCGTCGCCTCCCCTGCCGCCGGTGCCCCCGGTTCCGCCCGTACCGCCGTTACCGTTGACACCGCCGTTGCCAGCCCCGCCAGTGCCACCGACGCCTCCGGTTCCACCTTGAGCGCCCATGACACCGCCGCCGTTAAAGCCCGTGCCGGTTTCGCCTTCCAGCCCCGTACCACCCGTACCCCCGGTGCCCCCGGTCCCGCCGGTGCCCGCGCCGCCCGTGACCGCCCCACTGCCGCCAAGACCGGCGGCCCCGCCTGTGCCACCGGCACCACCGATCCCGGCACCGGAGCCACTGTCTGCTGCGCCCGCGCCACCGTGGCCGCCCATCCCGCCGGTACCACCCACACCGCCGTTGCCGCTACTGCCGCTCGTACCCGAGTTGCCGCCGAAGAATCCGGACGCGCCACCGGCTCCGCCCGCCCCGCCGACGCCGCCCATACCGCCCTGACCACCGGTCTGACCTGCGCCGCCGGCCCCGGCATTCACTCCGTCAACACCGGCGGTTCCGGCTAGGCCCGCTCCGCCCGTCCCCCCGACGCCGCCCGCGCCGCCGATGCCGCCGCCGCCGCCGGCGCCCCACAGCAATCCGCCGTTACCGCCGGCTCCACCAGTGCCGCCGGCCCCGCCGGTGCCACCTTGAACACCCGCGCCGCCGGTGGCCCCGGTCAGGCCGATACCGCCGGCACCGCCCCGGCCGCCGTTGCCGAAAAGGCCAGCATCGCCGCCCCGGCCGCCGGACTGCCCGGCCGCTCCGGACCCGCCGTTGCCCCCGTTGCCCCACAACAGCCCACCTGCCCCGCCGTTGGCTCCGGTTCCTGCTGCGCCGTCGGCGCCATTGCCGATCAGCGGTCGGCCCAACAACATTCGGGTGGGGGCGTTGACCACCTCGAGCACCAACTGTTCGGCGCTGGTCACTTCGGCGGATGCGTAGGCATTGGCGCTCCCCATCAGGGTGCGCACGAACTGGTCATGAAGCGCGGCCGCCTGGCCGCTGAAGGTCTGATAGGTCTGGCCGTGGAGGGAGAACAGGGCCGCGATAGCCGCCGACACCTCGTCTTCGGCCGCGGCCAGCACACTGGTCGTGGCGCCGGCCACCATCTGGTTGGCGGTGCTGACTACCGATCCGATTCCGGCGACGTCTGCGGCTGCTGCCGTCATCGCTGCGGGGAACGCGATCACCTGCGACATGAAACGGGCCCTGTCTTTCTATGTGGTGAGGGGAGGTGATGATCCCGGGGGCCCGATCCCGGCAAAGTCCCGATCGTGGGCCGTCGGCTGCCACCGTTCGTGTGATCGGCGACCCCGAAGGACCCAGGCTCGGATCGTAACTTCGGTTTTCAGAAAAATGCCTGATTTCCAGCAATTCTGCTCGACTATTTCGGCCGTTGATTTGGCTGCCTAATTGGTATATAAGCGATCCGCGCCGCCAGTTCAGGGCAAACGAAATCGCGAGCATTTCGAATGCCAAAAACGCTAATCGGCAATGTATTTGAGTTTCAGGAGTCAACCACAGCTAATAAAATGTGAGAAACGCATGAACCCGATGCCGACGGACACTGCGATAATTGGAATCCGGCTCTAGTCCGTGGCGAACCGTCGCACGAAAGACTACGGATTGAAGCCGGTGTCCTCGTGAACCTGCTGGGTGACCGCCTGCCAGGAGACCGCCGCCGGCAGCGTGCCCCACACGCTGTTGAAGATCCCGACGATCTGGCCGGACCCGTCACCCGCCAGGTAGATCGGGCCGCCCGAGTCGCCCTGCTGGGTCTGGACACCGTTGCTCATGGTGAACCAGCCGTTGTTGACGCTGTCGACCGTTCCGCAGGTCTCGCCGGTGATGATGCCGAAATGGCAGACGGCCTGGCCCGGCGCCACCGTGCCCGGTCCGGAGCGCAGTTGCCGGCCACCCGGCAGCGCGTTGCTCACGGTCACGTTGTCGGCCAGGGCAATCGCCTCGTAGTCGGCGATCATCTGGTCGGTGGCCACCGTCGAACCGGTCGGAGTGTTGTCACGGAAGGTCGTCATGCGGCCGATGACGTTGTTGGCCTGGTCGGTCACGGTGCCGCCCCCGCGGCAGTGTCCGGCCGTGTAAGCCATGTGCATCCGGACGTCGACGAATCCCAGCGTGCACACCCGGTTGTCCTGGTGAATCTCCATCCCCGGATAAACGACCGCGGGGTCCGCGACGGCAGTTGCCGGCGCAAGCGCCGACACCGACGCCACGAGCATCAGGGATGCCGTTACTGAACGCAACACCGTCCGGCGCACCATCGGACTCCGATCCATCCCGGGCCGACACAGCGCCGACCTCCCCTATCGAGGTTACGGATTGATAACCCCATAGTGGTTTTCGCGCCTCGTGACCGATGCGTTACCGAGACGCCGCAAGCGGGCTGCTTTTCTCGGCCCGCCCGGCCGTGCGCGGCGTCCAACCGGGAGGTCCGAACACGTAGCCGAACCTGTCGCGCAGCCGGGTGGCCGATCGGACGTCGCGAGCGATCGCCACGTACTCGTGGGTCTGCAATTTCCAGATGTTGAAGGTGTCCACCTGCTTGGTGAGGCCGTAGTGCGGCCGGAACAGTTCCTTCTGGAAGCTGCCGAACATCCGGTCGAAGATGATGAAAATTCCGCCGTAGTTCTTGTCCAGATAGACCGGATCCATGCCGTGGTGCACCCGGTGGTGCGACGGAGTGTTGAAGATGAACTCGAACCAGCGCGGCAGCTTGTCGATGCGCTCGGTGTGCACCCAGAACTGATAGATCAGGTTCAGCGACCAGCTGAAGAAGATCAGCCACGGGGGAAGTCCGAGCAGCGGCAGCGGCAGCCACATCAGGATCTCGCCGCTGTTGTTCCACTTTTGCCGCAGCGCAGTGGCGAAGTTGAAGTATTGGCTTGAATGGTGCGCCTGGTGGGTAGCCCAGATGAGCCGGATGCGGTGGGCGGTGCGGTGGTAGGCGTAGTACAGCAGGTCTACGCCGACGATCGCGACGACCCAGGTGTACCACTTGGTCGCAGGGAGGTGCCACGGAGCGAGGTAGGCATAGATCGCGGCATACCCGAACAGCGCCAGGGTCTTCCAGGCCGCAGTCGTGGCTATCGACACCAGGCCCATCGAGATACTCGCCATGGAATCGCGGGTGAGGTACGCACCCGATGACGGCCTGTCCTTCGACGGGTTCTTCGCCGCAGCGGCATCAAGCTTTTCCAGCTTGCGGGCCGCGGTCCACTCCAAGGTCAACAGCAAGAGGAAGAACGGTATGGCAAACAGCACCGGGTCCCGCATCTCCGGAGGCAGCCCCGCAAAGAAGCCCGCTATAGCACTCACGGCAGACAGATTACTGTCATCGCGGACTGACCGTGCCGGGTTCTGTCACGGTGGGCAGCAGTGAGGACTCTGAGGCGCCCGGTGCGCAAACCCCACGTGACGCAGCGTCTGCTCCGCGCGTCCGGCATGCGCAACCGGATGTTCCCGCCGGCGAAGCTGGCGAGCTGGGCCGCCAACCCCCGGCCGCCCTATTGCGGGATGCCGTCGAAGCTGGTCCAGAAGAAGATCGAAGTCGTGCGCGGCGATCTCAACGGTCGCCCCGTCTATCAGGTCAGCCCCCGCCACGTCGACTCCCGGCAGCACCGCGGTCACCTGATCTACCTGCACGGTGGCGCCTACGTGCTGGATCTGCTCCCCCATTTTCACTGGCCGGCCATTGCCCGGCTGGCAACCATGCTCAACCGCACCATCACGGTGCCGATCTACCCGATCGCGCCCGAGAGCAACTACCGACAGGTGTTTCCGTTCCTGCTGCAGCTCTACCGCAGCATTCTGGAGACGCGTGAACCGGATTCCGTTGCCTTCATGGGCGATTCGGCCGGTGGCGGGATGGCGTTTGCGCTGTGTCACGCCGTGCGCGACGCGGGCCTGCCGCAGCCCACGGATGCGGTGCTGCTCTCGCCGTGGATGCACCTCGGGTTGCCGGACCCCGAGGTGCCCAACGTCGCCAAGATCGATCCGTTCCTCAATCTCGACGACCTGCGCGCCGCGGGCATCCGCTACGCCGGCGGCGACCCGCTCGACACTCCCCTGCTCAGCCCGAGTGTGGGTCCACTGGACGGGCTGCCAAGGCTCACGGTTTTCACCGGAACCCATGATGTACTCAATCCCGACGCCCGCGCCTTTCGTAGCCGCGCGGCGTCCGAAGGGCTGGACATCGGCTGGTACGAACTCGAGGGAGGCATGCACACATGGATGCTGCTTCCCGGGCAACAGGCCAAGGCGACGCTGGGCCAGATTCGCGACGTGCTGTCGGTGCCCGCCAGGTCCTGATCATCGGCTCGGGTTTCGCCGGGCTGTGGACCGCGCTGGGTGCCGCGCGACGCCTCGACGAGCTCGCCGTCCCGTCGGGGGGTGTGGAGGTGACGGTGCTCAGCACTCAGCCGTTCCACGACATCCGGGTGCGCAATTACGAGGCCGACCTGAGCAGCTGCCGCATCCCGCTCGCGGAGTTGCTCGACCCCGTCGGCGTCGCCCATGTCACCGCGCAGGTGACGGGTATCGACGTCGACGCCCACGTGGTGACCACATCGGCCGGCGCCGAGTACCGGTATGACCGCCTGGTCCTGGCGGCGGGCAGTGGCGTGAACAAACCCGACGTTCCGGGACTGCGTGAGTTCGGTTTCGACGTCGACACCTACGACGGGGCCATGCGCCTGCGACGCCATCTGGAAGCGCTGCCCGACGAACCGGCGGCGGCCACCGTAGTGGTGGTAGGGGCCGGCCTGACCGGGATCGAAACCGCGTGCGAGTTGCCGCACCGGCTGCGCGAACTGGGCAGGACGCCGCGGGTGGTGCTGGTCGATCACAATCCGCTGCTCGGTTCCGACATGGGCGCCTCGGCCCGGCCGGTGATAGAGAAAGCGTTGTCCGACAACGGTGTTGAGTGCCGCACCGGCGTCGGCGTCACGGCCGTCGGCCAGGCGAGCGTGTCACTGACCTCGGGAGAGCAGCTGGACACCGCCACCGTCGTGTGGTGTGCCGGGATGCGGGCCAGCGCGCTGACCGAGCAGTTGCCGGTGGCCCGCGACCGGTTGGGGCGCGTCGCGGTCGATGACTATTTAAGGGTGATCGGGGTTCCGGCTGTCTTCGCGGCCGGCGACGTGGCCGCTGCCCGGATGGACGAGGAGCACCTTTCGGTCATGTCGTGTCAGCATGGCCGGCCGATGGGGCGATACGCGGGGTACAACGTAATCAGCGATCTGTTCGGCGAACCGCTGCTGGCGCTCCGGATCCCTTGGTACGTCACGGTTCTCGACCTCGGCCCGGCGGGCGCGGTATACACCGAGGGATGGGACCGCGTCGTGGTCGCGCAGGGTGCCCAGGCAAAGGCCACCAAGCAGACGATCAACACCAAGCGGATCTATCCTCCCCTGACCGCCCATCGCGCCGACCTGCTCGCCGCCGCCGCGCCGGAGCTGCAGGCGCGGCCCTGATCAGTCGGGCTGGCCGGAGGGCAGCATCGGGGTGGTCTGCTCGCCGGCGTACCAGTGCACCGCATAGATGCCCGGTTGCAGCGACAACTCAGCCACCAGCCGTTCCAGCTTGGCCGCGGAGTGACCGCCCAGTAGTACGTGTGCCGTCAAGGCGACGTTGTCTTCGGCTTGTCCGGTGTGAATGCCGCGCAGGATGATGTCGTTGCTGCGGGTGTGCTGCACGATCTGGGCGCGCGCGTACTTCGCCGACTTGGGCCGGCACACCACTTGGACCTGGTAGGGCTCCAGTCCCTCGTCGTCGTCGCCGGAGTTGTCGTGGTCGATGAGCCGGCCCAGCGGTCGTCCCAGCAGGTGGATGGCGACCACCGTGCCGGTAGCGATCAGGGCGAATACCAGATGACCGGAGGCGGCCAGCACGCCGACCGCGGCCGAGCACCACAGCGTGGCGGCCGTGTTGAGCCCCCGGACATTGGCACCCTCGCGCAGGATGACACCGCCGCCCAGGAATCCGATGCCGGACACCACATAGGACGCGACCCGGGTGGGGCTGCTGTCCTCGGTGGCAGCGGCGTAGAGCACGAACAGCGTCGCGCCGGCCGCCACGAGCGCGTTGGTGCGCAGGCCCGCCATGCGCGCCCGCCATTGCCGCTCCAGCCCGATCAGGGCGCCGCATCCCACGCCGACGGCCAGGCGGAGCGCGAAATCGGCGATCGTCAGCGTGTGCACGGCGCCACTCCTCTCCTCGAACCGCAAGGCAACCAGAATCGGGTTAACACTCGGTGGCGGCCAGGCGAACCCGGTTGCCGCTAGAAGTATCCGCCCTCGGGTTGGCCCAGGTGCTCGGGGCAATAGGTATTCGACGCGATAGCCGTGAACAGGGCCGCGCCATCCAGGGTCAGTCCGGGATTCTGGTTCCGCACGTCCGTCAGGACCTGCAGACCGGTTTCGCCGTTGCGCATCAGACCGCATACCGCTTGGGCGGACGTGATGGCCCGGTTCGTGTCGGGGACGGTGATGCCGGCCTGCCTGAGTGCGGCAAGAAACGCCGCGTCGTCGCCTGCCGGGTCGCCATGTGCGGAAGCGGCGAAACCCACGAGTGCGGCAGCGGCGGCGATGACCGCGGACAGGAACCTCATCAGCCACCCTGCCCGGGCTCGGGCGTCATGATCTTGGGCTTGTCCCCATTGGAGACGTGGACGGCGTGGATGCCGGGTTTCTTCGACAGTCGTTCGAGGAGGCCGTCGAGTCCGGCTTTGTCGACGTTCCAATGTTGTACCGCGTCGGGCTCCTGCTGCAGCTTGGCGATGACCTTGTCCAGCTTGACCGGCTCCACGGGGCCCTCGGCACCGCTGGCGCGGGCCCGGGCACCGCTTCCGCTGTAGACCTGGGCCCCGACGGCGCCCGCGGCACCACCGGTCAGGCTGCCCAGGGCCATCTGGTTGATCACATCGGCCGGCACCTCGGCGGCGGGTGCCGCGGCCATGCTGGTGGACGGCAGCACGTTGGAGACCATCCGGATGGCCGGGGTGGCCGAGGCCCAGCTGGGCGGGACCGACAGCTTCCCCACGACATTGGCTCCGCCGACGCTGGCCGAGGTCACGCTGTTCACACCGCTGGTCGGCGCCATGCCCAGCCCCGCTCCCAGCGCCGACTTGGGGATGTCCTCGAGCGGAGGTTTCCAGAAGAGCTTGAACTCGGTCATGCCCAGGTTCGGCCCGCTCATCGCGTCGTTGGCCACCGTGCTGAACCGGCCGATGTCTGCGATGATCCCGAAGGTGTTCTCCCACGTAGAGGCCGCCAGCGGGGTGCCGGTCAGGGCATTGAGCAGCTGGCCCATGGCTTGGATGTACGCGGTGCCGCCACTGCCGAGAGCCTGCAGAACCTGCAGCACGATGTCGAAGGGGAAGACCGGCGCCGCGGTCGCCGCGGCCGTCGCCGCCGTCGTCGCGGCCCCGGTGCCGGCGGCCAGGGCGCCGGCCTGTCCGACCGCCGCTTGCTGACCGGCGAGGCCGGCGGTGTCGGTGACCTGCGGCGGTGGGGTGTAGGGCGTGAGCCTCGCGGCCGCCGCCGATGAACTGGCGTAGCCGAACATCGCGGCAGTGTCCTGAGCCCACATTTCGCCGTACTGCGCCTCCAGCGCCGCGATCGCGCCGGTGTTCTGCCCAAAGATGTTGGTAGCCATCAGCAATGCCAACTGGGCGCGGTTGATCGCGATCTCCGTAGGCGGCACCACTGCGGCGAAAGCCGTCTCGTAGGCGCTCACGGCCGCCTGAGCCTGGCCGGCCGCGGCCTTGGCCTGCGCCGCGGTTTCCATCATCCACATCACATACGGCGCGGCCGCGGCTGCCATGGCCGCCGACGACGGTCCCGTCCATTCGTTGGCCAGGCCTTCGACGATGGTGCCGTAGGAAGCCGCGGTGGACTGCAGTTCGTTTGCCAGCGCATCCCAGGCCGCGGCAGCTGCCAGCATCGGCCCCGGGCCGGGCCCGGAGTACATCTGAGCGGAGATGACCTCCGGTGGTCGCACCGCGAAGCTCATATCTCCAGCCTTTCCGCTGCGGACACCATGGGTCAGTCCGCCGGTATCACGATGATGGTCGCCGTGGCGGCCACGTCTTCGGCAGCGGTCGCGCCTCCCGTGACGGTCCCGTTGCTGACGGTGCGTACGGTAGCGCCGGCTAGCGCCCGCCCGGCCAGGCTGGCCATGGCCATCTCGCCGAACACGCCGCCCTCGGCCGCAGCCGGTGCGGCCGCCAGTGCAGCGGGGGTGGCGCCGGGCAGAACTGATGTCATCGTCCTCATCACCGGCGCGGCCGTCACCCAGCCCTGCGGCACTGAGAGCGACCCGACCAGGGTCGACTGTCCCATCGACCCGGCGACGCCGCCTGCCGGCGTGACCGCCGCCACGTATCCCCCGCGTAGCGGCGATAGCCCGGCCAGTGGCTTGCCGCCGGTATTCAGCAGGGAGGCGACCCCCGGCGCGTTCTGGGACAAGCCGAGGATCTGCAGGGCGAACAACCACCAGCCGCCGCTCAGGACGATTCCCGCGATGGGGCTGTACGCGCCGGTGATGGCCGCGAAGAAGGGGCGCACGGCAACGACGAACGGATTGATGGCATCGATGATCGAGGAGACCGGTGTGGCCGCCGCCGGTGCTGCAGCCGCCGGACCCACCGCCTGCAGCGCGTTGGGCACCGCGGTCATCAGTTGCGACAGCCCCGCCTGGGTCTCGGCGGCACCGACTGCCTCGGTCACCGCCGCGGTCTGTCGCCCCACACCCGAGGGGTCGGTGGTCTCCGGTGGCTCGGTAAACGGCGCCAGCACCGTCGCGGACGCCGACGATGCCGCGTAGCCGTACATCGCGGCGGCGTCCTGGGCCCACATCTCGACATAGAGAGCTTCGGTGGCCGCGATGGCGGCTGTGTTCTGACCCAGCAGGTTGGTGGCGATCAACGCCATCAGCAAACTTCGGTTGGCCTCGATCACCGGTGGCGGCACGGTCGCCGCGAACGCGGCCTCGTAGGCGGCCGCGGCAGCTTTAGCCTGAACCGCCGTCTGTTCCGCCTGTGTCCCCGTCGAGGTCAGCCAGGCCACGAAGGGCGCCGCTGCCGTCAGCATGGACGTGGCGGCCGGGCCGTGCCAGGACCCTACGGTCACACCGTCGACCGTCGAGCGGTAGGCCGCGGCGGTCGAATGTAACTCGGCGGCCAGCGCGTCCCATGCCGCCGCGGCAGCCAGCATCGGCCCCGATCCCGCCCCCGTATACATGCGTCCCGAGTTGATTTCCGGCGGCAACGCCCCGAAGTCCATCTATTCCCTCCGGTCCCCATTGTGGGCGCCATGGTAATCGCCGGTGTCCCATTCTGCGGGCACGTCCGGTCGATCTCATATGAAGTCCACCAGATGCCCCAATGACATTCCGCGCAATTCCACGTATTTCCGGTTTGGGCACCGGGATGCGGAGTCGGGTCCGGGTCGGGCGGGTCGGGTCCGCTGCCGCGCAGCACCCGGAATCAGGAGACGGGAGAGGGTTGCATCAGCTCTTCGAGAGGTGTTGCGGGCAGTAGTATTTCGACGAGATAACAGCGAACTCGGCCGCGGCGTCCAAGTTGAACGCCGGGTTGTGCGTCTGCACATCGTGGACGAGTTCCAAGCCCGACTCGCCGTTGTTCAGGCAGGTGCACACCGCCTGGGCGGACCGAATCGCCTGAGCCGGCGAGTTGTAGCCGATGTCGGCCGTGTGCAGAGCCGAGAGGAACGCCGCGTCGTCCCCGCCACCGCCGTCTGCGGGGTCGGCATACGCCGGGGCGGCCAGGCCGATCGATGCGCAGACGCCGATCAGTGCGAGAAGCAGTTTCATGTCGATACCTTTCTTGCTTTCCGGGCGCCCATAACCGCCCCATTCGGTCAGCCCAATTGCGCATCCGACGGCACTACTGTCTTCTCGCCTTTAGACAGGTGCACCGCATGGATTCCGGGTTTCTTGGCCAGTTGTTCGAGCAGACTGTCGAGACCTTCCTGATCGACGGTGTGGTGCTGGACGCTGTCCGGTCTTTCGGAGATCTGGGCGACCATGCGTTTGAGCATTTCCGGCGATTTCAGGTCTTTGAGGTCCTTCACCGGCGTGAGGCGGCTGCGCGTACCCGTCCGCCCGGAGGGGCCGGGTACGCCGGCGCCCAGGGCGGCTCCGGTCATACCGGCCAGCGACATCGAGCTGAGCAGGCCGCCCTGGCCGAGTTCGGCGGCCGGCACGGCTTCGGGACCGGCCGCTGACAGCGCCGCGGCGACAGTCCTGATCGCCGGGGTGTTCGCGGCCCAGCTCGGCGGAACCGTCAAAGACCCGACCAGCGTGCCGCGCCCGAAGTTCGCCGTCGGCGCCGTGGCGCTGGTCAGCCAACCCCGGCCCCAGTGCGGCGCCGCCAGCCCGCCGCCGAGCGCGTCTTTCGGCAGCTCGGCCAGACCGGCGGCGGAGTGCGGCCCGAACTTGAGGAACTGCGATACCGGGAAGTTGATCAGCAGCCCGATGTCGTTGAACTGCGTCGTGAAGCCCAACGGCACCTTGAGGGCGGAATACAGCGTCGAGTAGGTGGATGCCCCCGCCGGTCCGAACATGCCGTTCAGCAGGCCGTTGATGGTGGCCGTGTAGTCGGTGCTCAGGTTCGCCAGCGTCTGCAGTAACCCCGAGGCCGGGTCGCCGGCAGCCAGAATGCTCTGCGCGACAGTGCCACTGGATGTGCCCGCTGACTGCGCGGCGGCGGCGGCCTGGTTGACCAACCCGCCGGCATTGGCGATCTGCGGCGGCTCGGTGAACGGTGTCACCCGGGTCGCGGCGGCTGACGAACCGGCGTAGGTGTCCATGGCCAGCGCGTCCTGCGCCCAGAACTCGGCGTACTGGGCCTCGGTGGCGGCAATCGCCGCGGTGTTCTGTCCGAATAGGTTGGTGGCCATTAGCGAGGCCAACTGGGCACGGTTGGCCGCGATCTCCTCCGGTGGCACATGAGCGGCGAAAGCCGCCTCGTAGGCGGCGGCCGCTGCGGTGGCCTGGCTCGCTGTTTGCGTGGCTTGCGCGGCGGTGGCGCTCACCCAGGTCACGTAGGGCGCCGCCGCTGCCGCCATGGCCGCCGACGACGGACCGACCCACGGTCCACTGGTGAGGCCGGTGATCACCCCAGTCAGGGACGTGGCGGTGGACTGCAGTTCGGCGGCCAGCCCGTTCCAGGCTGCCGCAGCGGCCAGCATGGGCCCGGCCCCCGGCCCGCTGTACATCCGGCCGGAATTGACCTCTGGCGGAAACGCTGCATAAAACATGTCGCCCTACCCCCTGCCCCGTTGGCGCATCAGGATTGCTTGTGTCGGAACGTGATTCGCGATCTCCATGGCTCATTCCTCCAGAGCCGGCAGGACGAAGATCATGGCTGCGGCGGGGTCGGCTTCCGCGACCACGCCGCCCAGTGATGCGGCCGCCGCACCTCCGCTTCCGGTGGAGGCCGTAGAAGCGGCCAGGGCCCGTCCTGCCAGGCTGGACAGAGCCATCTGGCCGAAGACACCGGACTCCCCCGTCATCGCGGCCGCCGGTGCGGCCGCCAGATTGGCTGACAGTGTGGCGGCGACGGTTCGAATGGCTGGCGCAGCAGTGGTCCACCCCTGCGGCACAGACAAGCTGCCCACCAGCGCGGCGCGTCCCATGGCGCCCGAGGCTCCGACCGAGCCGGTCAGGTGCGGCGGAATCGACTGCGCGATGGGCGCCAGTGCCCCGGTAATCGGCTGTGGGGGCGTGAAGAAGGACGCCAGGCCCTGCCCGTTCTGCCCGTAGGCGTAAACCTGCCCGAACGACAGGAACGGACCACCGGGAACAGAACTCAGACCTTGCAGCGAGAACGGTCCGGTGAGCGTTCCCATGACGGTGTTCCAGTTCGCGAGGTCCCCCGAAAGCCCGGGCGGCAGTGACACCGTCGCGAGCTGTGGCACGGCCAGTCCCTGCAAGAACGATGTGGACCCCGTCGTGGGTGCAGCCCCGACCGTCGTCGCGAGGTTCTGCAGCGCCGTGGGCACCGACGTGACCAGCTGTGACAGCTTCGTCGCCACATCGGAACCCGTTGAGGCGCCGGTAGCTTGGGTCACTGCGGCCGCCTGCAGCGCCGGCCCCGAGGTACTGGTGGTTTGTGGCGGCTGGGTGAACGGCATCAATTGTGTTGCTGCCGAGGATGATCCGGCATACCCATACATCGCGGCGGCATCCTGAGCCCACATCTCCAGATACTGAGCTTCCGTCGCGGCGATGGCCGGCGTGTTCTGCCCCAAGATATTGGTGGCGATCAACGACAACAGCAGCGCCCGGTTCGCGGCAATCACCGGTGGCGGAACCGTTGCGGCGAAAGCGGTTTCGTATGCTCCGACCGCGACCTTGGCCTGCGCCGCCGCCTGGTCGGCCCGGGCGGCCGTGGCAGAGATCCACGAGACGTAGGGGCCGACCGCCGCTGCCATCGCAATCGCGGTGGGCCCCTGCCAGGTTCCGGCCGTGAGATTCTCGATTGCGGACGCGTAAGACGCTGCAGTGGAATGCAATTCGGCTCCCAGAGCATCCCAGGCGGCGGCTGCGGCCAACATCGGCCCCGGCCCGGGGCCGGTGTACATGCGACCTGAGTTGATTTCGGGTGGCAGTGCCCCGTAATCCATCGGTGTTACCCCTTCATCCCCTTGATGACCGCTCGGGTGGCTCACGGCGGGCGGTCATCACTCCTGCTGTTGGAAGTGCTATCGAAAGTGCTCTTGAAAGGGCTTGGTAAGCGTGGCGTTACTTCGCTACAACAGGCCCCCCTGTCGATTTCGAACGCAATCGTCATTCGATCATATTGTCATTGCGTTCCCGGTGTGTAATCGCGAAGTAAACAAGACCTCTCATCGTCACTAGACCCGGTGTGAAGCTGAACCACAGCAATACTGTAAAAACGTATCAGTCCAGCTTAAACGGCATGCTAAGCACGGTGGGCAAAATCAAACGCGCAAATACAAAGCTGCGCACTATTTAGGAGAAGAGCTAAATATAAGCCCTTCCTAGATAACCGAATTAAGTCAGGTTATCGAGAAATAAATCCAGTGTCGGATTGCAATGCGAATATCTCGCGCTCAGGTCGCAAGTGTCACCCCGAACCGCATGCGAAGCGTGGCGAGTGCGGACCGTACCGTGGCCCGTCCGGGATCGGCCGGGCCCGCGCGTCGCCGCGGCCCCCGGGGTAAGGGGGCGCAGCGCCTGGTGCGGTGCCGGCCGTCATCAGAAGTTCTCCTAACGTCAGGAACAACCTACGTAAGACGTTAGGGAACGATTGTCGTTAACACCTGTAACGTGACTGCGCCTTTCCTGAAGGTTTCCTGAAAGGGCAGAGCTCGCAGGCCAATACGGCCGGCTTCAGCCGGCGGCGGGTGGTCTCATGACCACGGTGGGTCGGAACCCGTATTGCGGGACGGCCCGGCCGTAGGGTTGTGCGGCGACATTACCCATTGGGAGACCGGGCATTCCGGGTGCTCCCGCCGGCGGTGGCGCCACCATCGGGGTGCCCCCCAACATGGAGTGCAGCGGACTTGTCAGCGGAGTGGCCGCCGTCCAGCCCGGTGGCACCGACAGTTTGCCGACAACGCCGGCGTTGCCCGCGCCGGCGGACACGATGCCGGTCAGGCCACTGCTGGAACCCAGCGGGCCGGACACCGCGCCGGTTGCCGCTGCCGCGCCGTCCGCTGCGTCGGCCGCCGCGCCGGAACCGCCGCCGAGCATGTCCAGAAAGGGGCCGAACGTGCTGCCGGGCACCAGGAGTCCGGTGGACGCGATGGTGTTCCACACGTTGGCGTTGGGGCCCCAATCCGACCAAAAGCTCTGTCCCGCCGGGCCGCTCGCTCCTGAGAGTTGCTGCAGTGCGCTTGGTACAGCCGAAATCAGTTGCGAGAGCGCACTTTGCTGACCTGAGGTGCCGGTAGCCTGGGTGACCGACACGGCCTGTGCGGCCAGCCCGCTGGGATTGGTGGCTTCCTGCGGTTCGGCGAACGGGCTCAACTCGGCAGCGGCGGCAGATGAGCCGGCGTAGCCGTACATCGCCGCCGCGTCCTGCGCCCACATCTGGAAGTACTGCGCCTCGGTCGCCGCGATCGCGGGGGTGTTCTGCCCCAGGACGTTGGTGGCGACCAGCGTCGCCAGCTGGGCTCGATTGGCCGCGATCAGCGCAGGCGCCACCGTGGCCGCGAATGCCGCCTCGTAGGCTGCGGCGGCGGCTTCGGCCTGCGCGGCGGTCTGCTCGGCCTGCGCGGCGGTCGCGCTCATCCACGCCACCTGCGGCATCGCTGCCGCGGCCATTGCGGCCGATGCCGGTCCGAGCCACTCCTCATCGGTCAGCGACGAGAGCACGGCGTCATAGGACAGCGCGGTGGCCCGCAATTCGGCGGCCAACCCCTTCCACGCCGAAGCCGCGGCCAGCATCGGACCGGAGCCCGGCCCGCTGTACATCCGTGCAGAGTTGATCTCGGGCGGCAACGCTGCAAAATCCAGTGCGGCAGTCATCGGCCGCCTCCTTTTAGCTGACTGGGGTTTCCGGCAGGACGAATCCGAGTCAGGGCAGCATTTATCGCAATTGATACGGCGGCATTTGCGCACGCGAATGACACGCGGCTGCGAAATCAGCCAGCGCCGACAAATACCGGAATTTCCGGCTCAGACTACGAACAAAGTGCCCGGGTCGGATCGAAACGAAATGGTCGTCGATCTCGGATAGGGACTGTCGTCGGGACTCACTCCGCTCTCACCTCCTCAGGGCCAGGGCACGCAGGGATGCCGGGTGCACGCCACCGAGATGAGACCAGCGGCAAAACCGCTGGGCCAGCACCTCTCTCGACAGAGCTTTGGCACCACACGGCGTATCCGGCCGAAGCCGGAAGCCACTTGGGCTCAACCCTTAAGCCGGGAAGAGCTGTCCTGACCCTGGGCGTCTTTCGACGTTCGAGGTCAGTGGCCTATGTCCGTGCAGACGCCTCACCTAGCGAGGTGCATGCAAAGTCATCGTGGCACTCGAATCGTCGACAGTCAACTCACGACCCACATTTCACAGTTTCGTGTCGAAATTCGATCCCACGAAAATTGTTGTTCGACATGGTGACAATAAATGTCGGTACGATGCGGCAGTTCAGCCTGCCGCCACCGGACGCGGCATTATGGTCAGCTTGGATCCGTAGCGCGGGCCGTTGCCCCAGCTGCGGGAGTAGGCGGCGGGCGCCGGCATACCGGGCATACCGGGCATGCCCGCTGCGGCTTCCGGCGCCGCGGTGACCGCCGCACCGGAGGCAGGGGTCACGCGGTCGGCGACTTCGACGGCCGTGGTCCAACTCGGCGGTACGGACAGCCGGCCGACGAACGACGCTTGATTGACTCCTGCGCTCACCCCGCCCGATTGCGAGGACGTCAGGCCTGCAGACGCGGCGTCGGCGGCAGCGGGCGCGGCATCGGGGGCCCCTTCGGCTACCGCCTCGACGTCCGCGAGCGCGTCGGTCGTGGCAGGGAAGATGGTCACCGGCGACACGTATTGGGCTGACACGAACCCGTTCACGAGGTTCGAGTTCAGAAAGATTCCGTAGGGGTTGCCGTCATTGCCGTCCAGGAAGTTCAGGATGTCGGCCAGCAGACCGGTTTGCGGGATGTTGTCGAACGGTGAGGCCGCGGCCGGGGATGCCATCTGCTGCAGGCTCGCCGGCACGGCGGACATCAATTGCGGTAGCTCCGACTGGGTGGCTGTGCCCGTTGCGGACCCGGAGGCCTGCGTGACAGCCGCCGCCTGACTTGTGAGCCCGTCCGGATCGGTGGTCTGACCCGGTTCGCGGAACGGCGTCAGCGTCGAGGCTGCTGCCGCATCGGCGGCGTAGACGTACATCGCCGTCGCATCCTGGGCCCACATCTCCGCGTATTCGGCCTCGGTAGCCGCGATCGCCGGCGTGTTGATGCCCAGAAAGTTCGTGGCGACCAACATCAGCAGTGTTGCCCGGTTGGCGGCGACGGCAGCCGGCGGGACGGTCATCGCGAACGCGGCGTCGAATGCCGCGGCGGCGGAGGCCGCCTGACCGGCCGTCTGTTCGGCCTGGACGGCGGTCATTCTCATCCACGTCATGTACGGGACAACAGCAGCCGTCATCGCCTCCGCTGCCGGCCCCAGCCAGCCCTCACTGACCAATGTGGCAATGACGGACTCGTATGCCGTTGCGGTCAAATGTAATTCGGCTGCGGTTTCATCCCAGGCCGTCATTGCGGCCAGCATCGGCGCTGAGCCGGGCCCGGTATACATTCGCAGCGAGTTGATTTCAGGTGGGAGCGCTCCAAAATCCAATGACAGCACCTCCTTTCGCCCATCGTGAGCGATGTCGCGGCGGTCTCCCTCCTGTTATCCGGCGGCCGGCGGGCGCCCCATGATCGTCGGACGGAAGCCATAACGAGGCGGGTTGCCGAAGTTGTTTCCGTACATTCCGGCGGCGGGTAAACCGGGGATGCCAGGCATGCCCGCCGCCGCTTGGGGCGCAACAGCGGTACTGGTCCAGCCGCCACCGGGTGCGGCCGCGCCGGCGTAATTGGCCACCGCCGTCGCTGCGGTCCAGGTCTGCGGAACGGACAGTCGCCCGACCATCGCCGCCTGGTTGATTCCGCCCGTCACTCCGCCGCCCGTGGTGTACGAGGCCTCGGCCACATCCATCAACGGGGGGATGTTGGTGGGATTGGCCGGTGATGCGGCCGGTATCCAGGAGGCGTTTCCCTCACCGGAGCCCATCGGCGGCAGCGCTTGCTGCTGTGCGCCTAGTGCGACTGCGTTGATGTCGGCCAGTCCAGCGAACGCAGCCGGTGCGACGATCGCGGGGCTGACGTAGCCGGCCGAGACAAAGCCGTTGACCAGCGAGGAATTCAGGAAGATGCCGTACGGGTTTCCGTCGTTGCCGTCCAGGAAGTTCAGCAGGTCGGCGAGCAATCCGGCACCCGGGAAGGCATCGAGCGCCGCCGCTGGTGCCGAAAGGCCTTGCAGCGTCGACGGTACCGACGACATCAATTGCGGCAGTTGCGACTGCACGGTGCCCACCGCGGTTCCGGCAGCCTGGGTGACGGCGCTTGCTTGGCCGGCCTGTCCCGCCGGGTCGGTGACCTGTGGCGGTGAGCTGAACGGCGTCAGCGTCGATGCGGCCGCCGAACTGGTGGCATAGCCATACATCGCCGCCGCATCCTGGGCCCACATCTCGCCGTAGGCGGCCTCGGCGGCTGCGATCGCCGCCGTGTTCTGGCCGATCACATTGGTCGCCACCAGCTGTTGCAGCTCGGCCCGGTTGGCCGCGATGACCGCCGGCGGCACCGTCATGGCGTATGCGGACTCGTACGCCCCGGCCGCGGCGGCCGCCTGGGTGGCAGCTTCCTCGGCCTTCGCGCCGGTCAGGGTCATCCAGGTCAGATATGGCGTGATGGCCGTCAGCATGGCGTCCGAGGCAGGCCCGCGCCAACCGTCGTCGGTCAGTATCGAGACGACTGTGTCGTAGGCGGCAGCCGTGGACTGCAGTTCGGCAGCCAACCGCTCCCAGGCCGAAATCGCGGCCCGCAGTGGTGCCGAGCCGGGCCCGGAGTACATGCGCAGCGAGTTGACTTCCGGTGGTAATGCTCCAAAATCCATCGTCGTCACCGCCTCAGCCGACCGCGGCGACGATATGAACGGGAAAAAGCGATGCAGCGCAAGCGCTTTGAGTGAAAGACATCGGACTTCTCCTTACGAGATAGTCCGACCCAGCTACGGGACTTGGCCGCTGCGGTGGTGTCGGGGTGCCTCCGATGACGTGGGCGCCGTGGTGAATACCGCGGCCACCGCGCGTCCGGATTCTTGCGCCAGCCGATTCCGACGACGGGAAAGCGCCGTGACCGGATCGGGAAGAATGGTCATCGAATGTGCAGAGACGTTTTCGGTTGGATCAGTGCGGCCCCACCTCCCGTCACCATCAGGGCACACGGGAGCGCCACCGTGACAGGGTGCGCCTACCCCACTCGTCCTAGCTCGAGTTGCAGACAGCGTATCCGGCGGAAGCCGCAGCGGCAGGGCAATAGCCACAACCCATTCGGCGCGCCGCGCCGGCCAGCGCCGCGGGTGGGCGGACGCGTGCCGACGGAAGGCGTTACTTGTTCTTCCGCTCCTCGGCGACCGCGGCGCTGAGCCCCTCGGCGAGGTCGTCGCGGGTGAGTTCCCGGAAACGGCGCATCTGGGCTTCGCTGAACTCGGTGAGGTCGCTGTTGAGCACTGCGTCCAGATCTTCGTCGTCGAGGCGGAAACTACGGTGGTCACGCGCCTTCTCCACCACGTTGCGGACGAACCCGGCGTTGCCGAGCATGTCGATGCCGCGGATCAGGTCGCCGTCCTCGGAGTACGTCTCGTCGTTGTAGAACTTGGTGTACGACGGCAGCAGGACCGAGGCCTCTTCCTCGGTGATGACGTCTTCGTTCTCCCTGCCCATCAGCACGGTCAGCGCAACGAGTTCCTCGGGCGTGTAGCTGAAGAACTCGATCACGGTCGAAAAGCGGCGCCGCAGACCCTGATTCACCTCGAGCATCTTTTCCATGGCCTTGGCGTATCCGGCGCCGAACACCACCAGCTCGTCGCGGTGGTTCTCCATGTAGAGCAGCAGGGTATTGATGATCGCGTTGCCGTACGGGTCGCCCTGCTGGTAGCCCTTCTCGTGCAGGGTGTGCATCTCGTCGAAGAACACCGCGCCGCCCAGCGCGCCCTCGAGCATTTCCTCGGCGTTCTTCTCGGCATCGGCCATGTAGCGGCCCAGCAGCTTGGTACGACTGGTCTCCACCACCAGCGGCTTGCGCAGCACGGTGAGACCACACAACTGCTTGGCGAACGCCCGGGCGACCGACGTCTTGCCGGTGCCGGGCGGCCCGAGCAGAAGGGTGTGCCGGGACGTCAACGGAACCGGGAGTCCCATCTTTGCCCGCGCCAGGTTCACCTTGGTGGTCGACTTGATCAGCTTGATCTCGCGTTTGGCCTGCTCCATGCCCAGCATGGCGTTGAGCTCGGCGTCGCCTTCGGCCAGGTATTTCGCGGCTTCCTCGGCATGGCGGGCAGCCTCGGCCTGCGCCCGCGACGGTGCGCTGTCCGGATCCCACGGATCCGTGCGGGCCTCGATCGTCTCCGGGTCGGTCAGAACCAGACGGAAGTTCGGGTTGTCCAGCGCTTCGCGGGCCGGGGTGAACTTCGCGTCGCGCGAATACACGCGGCGCAACAGTTCGACGGCCTCTTCCTCACGGCCGACGTGGCGCAGGCACATGCCCTGGGTGTACAGGGCGATGTTCGCCGCGCCCGGCACCCGGTCGCCCTCGATGGCGTCCTGTCCGCGCCGGAACGCTTCCTCGAAGACCCCGAGCGACGCCAGCGCGGTCGTCGCCATGGCCGCCCCCGCCGCCTTGAGCTCGGGGTGCCGCCACGGCGTCGCCTCAGGGAACTGGGTCAGCACATCCGGCCACCGTTTGGTGCGGAAATAGAGCACGCCGCGCACATAGGTGACTAGTTCTGCGTCGAACGGGTGGCGGGGGTCGGCCGAGTCAAGCAGGTCCGCGGCTTCCTTGTAGCGCTTGTTCTCCGCGAGCACTGCCGCGTAGGCGCAGGCCAGTGAGTCGACGCTGGTCACGGCGAGCCGCAGGAACAGGCCGTCGGACACCTCGGGACGGAACTGCAGATCCGTGACACCGAGGCGGCGGGTCTCCCACCCGAAGGTCCTTACCGCCGCCCACGCACCGGCGAGCACCTCGAGGCTCTGATCACCGGCGAGGATCCGCGCCAGCCAGGCGTCGCACATGCCGGGGTCGAGCTTGGTGGCGGTGGTGAACATCTGCGCTGCCACCTGCGGGTTGTGGCTCGGCTGCAGTCCGTTGACCGAGATGCCCGAAGCCAGCAGCCCGGCAACCATCGCGTTTCTGGCATCTTCGGCGGCTGACTGCGCGCGGGTCATGGTGTTGCTGAGCTGGTTACGCGCTCCGGCTCATGCCCCACTGGCAACTCCAGCTCATCGTGGTCGCGCAAGTCGCGGCCCGGCACGACCAGCGGTGGCCGTGAAGACGGCGCGGGCAGACTGGCCCGCACGGCCGCCAGCTGGCGTCCCGTCAGGCGGTTGAGGCCGGCCGTCAGCTCCCTAGGGAGCCGGGATTCACTGTGGTAGCGCACGAACGCCGACAATTGCGGCCGTCTGGCCCGCGTCGTCAATCGCATGGTGAGCACAGTAGCGCCTACCTCCGGAGCGTCCGACAGCCATAGGCTCTCCAGCGTCTCGGAGTCGATGTCGGAGGGCGTCACCCAGAAACTGGTCACGAACCCGTTGAAGTGCTTCAGGTGGCGCCAACCGGGCCGGCTCCACGTCGGCTCCAAGTCGGCCAGCACGGCGGCGTCGACTTCGGCCAGCTCGTCGGCCGTCAACGGACGGGCGCTGCACGTCTGGCCGTCCAGGTCCTGGACCAGCCGCTCGGTGGCGGCGACCAGCGTCGACGCCAGCGAGTCGCGGCACACCACGGCGGCCACGTTGCGCTGCGGGTTCATCCGCAGCACCAACCAGGTGCGGCGCCGGTCGGCGGCCGGGCGCTCGCCCGCTCCTTCGTTGGCCTCCCAGCCTTCCGGCTGCCACTCCTCGAGTGAGGCCGAGGCCCGGGCTGCGGCCGCACCACCGCGCACCTGCACCGACACGATGTCGATGCCGTCGAGGTGGATGTCGAACTGGCGCAGCCCGTCGGCGACCGCGGCAACCGGCAGGAACGGCGCTGCTCCGCCGGCGACGGTGCGGTGGCGGTGTCGGCCCGCCGGGTCACCCTCGCCCCCGTCCACCTCGACCACCGCGACCAGCTGGCCGCGGTACTCGCGTACTCCCACCGTGTCGCGCCCGAAGCGCCGCTTGAAGTCGGTTGCCGGCGTGCAGCCGGCGCCGAGAGCGGTACCGGGGTCGGCCGACCAATCCCACAGCCAGGAGGCGACGCCGGAGGCGACCGTGATGCCGTGGTAGGTGACCACGGACAGCAACGTCACCAGTACCGCCAGGCCGACACCGACCCACCACGCCACCCGGTTCTCGCCCTGCCACGAATCCGGGGCATGGCTGGCGAGCACCAGAATGAGCACGTCGACCAGGAATACCGCGGTCAGGCGCGGCCAGGACAACGACAATCCGAGCTTGCGCTGCGCCTTCATCGTTGTTTCCGCGATCGTCGCATCAAAGAGGCTGTACCGAACACTGCTCCGCCTATCAGTAATGCCGCAGCCAGGCCCCCGGTGGCCACCCACACCGGCGCCATGTTGCGCGGAGCGGGAGGCTTCGGCAGCGACAGCGGCGCCGAAAGTTGTTTAGGTGCCTGGGGCGGTCCTTGCGGGACGTCCCATGTCAGTGCCGCGACCGGATCGACCACACCGTAACCGACCTGATTGTCGACGCCGCGGGCGGGCGGCCTGGCCGTGTGAATCAACCGCTGCATCACCTGGTACGCCGACAGTTCCGGGAACTTGGCCCGCACGAGCGCGGCCACCCCCGAGACGATTGCGGTGGCGAAGCTGGTGCCCGCGGGAACCAGCAACGTGTTGTCCGGACCGTCGATCGCGTTGATCAGGCCGTCGTCGCGCGGCGAGAGCCCCATGACGTCGGTCCCAGGTGCAGAGATCGAAACCCAAGGCCCGGCAATGCTCATCTGTGACAGCGGCTGCCCGCTGGTGTCGACGGCGCCGACGGTGAGCACGTAATCGCTGAACCACGACGGCGTCACCACCGTGGTCACGGCGTTCCAGGCGCGGGGGTCGTTGGGCGACAGCGGGTCGAAGATGGTGTTCTGCTTGCAGTCCTTCTTGCTGCTGTCGCCGGCCGCCGCAACGATCAGCGCGTTCTTGTCGACCGCGGCGTAGTGCACCGCGGCACCCAGCGTCCGCTGATCCACCACGTTGCGCGCACTCATGCAGGTCACGTCGGAGATGTTGATCACCGAAGCGCCCATGTTGGCAGCATGCACGATCGCGCGCGCCATCGTCTC
Organism: Mycobacterium sp.; assembly: GCA_003987775.1. Classification (GTDB taxonomy): domain Bacteria; phylum Actinomycetota; class Actinomycetes; order Mycobacteriales; family Mycobacteriaceae; genus Mycobacterium. Next base: position 3,889 of record RXJD01000031.1, on the reverse strand, counting down.
GACGCTGTCGATCTTAGCCACCGTCTGCGGGTCCTCGTCGCCGGTGTAAGCGTCCTTGAGGCCGAACGCCTGGCTGGACTGCCGGATCGAGATCACCTCGACGTCCGGTGCGATCCCGCTGAAAGCGTCCGGCGGCGCCGCATTGGGACTCGGCGGCGGAGGTGGTGGCGGCGGGGTCGACGACGACGATGTCGCGCTCGGCGATGTCGTGGTGGTCGTCGACGGGGCCAGCGGGTGCGGAGTACGCGGGTGGTCGACGGGCTGAATCTTGCCGCCGCCCGCGTAGCCCGGGATGGTCACGGTGCCGCCGCCGCGGCTGGCCGACGGCGCCTGACCCGGACCGGGTGCGGGACCGGGCCCGGCCCCCTCCGAGGGCGGTGGGGGCGCCGGAATCACGGTGATGGTCGGGCCGGGCACCGGTGACAGGGTCACGGTCTGCGGTGGCGGTGGCTTTTCGGTGGTCGGGATGGTCACCGGCCGGCGCGGCGATGCCGGCGGGGGCGCAGCTCCGTTGGCCGGAGCCCCGGCGATCATCGAAGCCACCAAGGTGCCGTGGGCGTCGCAGTCAGACAGACCATCACCCCCGGCCATGACGTAATCGCCGCCCGGGATCAGGCGCGGCAGCCGCGGGTGCGGAGTGACGCCGGTGTCGATGACAGCGACCTTGACGCCTTCGCCACGGCCGAAGTGCCACGCCTCGTTGAGGTTCAGCATCTCCATGTACTTCGGCGGCACCTTGAAGTCGGTGCCGGGCATGACCCCGACCTCCGTGCAGTACGAGTTCTGCTTCATCGGTGCGATCGGCCCAGGAGGGCTATCAGGCGGGAGCGCCCCCGGATCGATCGTCGGAGGCGCAATCGCATATGCAGGCGGCATCCCGGCAAGCGCGCCGGAGGTCAGCAGCATCGCGGCGACGGTCGCGCTCAACGCACGACCGCGCCGCGAGCGGCTGTTACCGGTATCGGATCGCTGCATAAACATTCATCAACCACAATGCCAGCGGGAAGATCGGCATGAGGCAGAGGTACTCGAGCCATTCCACGAACTTGCGGAACAGCGGGCTGTAGATGGTGTTGGGCACGACGGCCGCGGCCGTCAGACCGGCGGCCGGCAGCGCCACCAGGATTGCCGCCGAGATCGACACCGACAGCGGCGAGGACAGCACCAGCGCGTACCGCACCAGCACCGCCGCGATGATCAGCACCCCGGTAGTCGCCAGGGTGATGGCCTGCCACCGGTCGACGTAGGAGCGGCCGCGCAGCAGCAGGAACCCGGCGCTGAAGCTGGCCAGCAGCAGCGGCAGCCACCGCTCGTGGGTGTGCGGGTTGGACAACGCGGTCAGGCAGATGACCATCAGGACACCCAGGCCCACCAGCAGGCCGCTCAGGAACGACCGTGCGCGCTCGGCCTGCAGCAGCACGTCCCGGACCGACGCCGGCCCCTCCAGGGTCGGCGGGCCGCCCTCGGAGCGCACCACGGTGGTCGGCAGGTCAGGCCGGGCCTCGAACACCCAGCGGCTGGTCGCGGACGGGAACACCGGCAACCGGATGCCCGCCAGACGCCGGGACAGCGCGGGAGCGGCGTGGTAGAGGATCACGCAGGCCAGCACCAGGCAGGACAGCATGGTCACAGCACTGGTGGCCGCCACCATTCTGGCCAGGCTGGCGATGGTCACCAGGGCGGCTACCGTCACGATCGCGGTGTAAACCGCCAGCCGGCGCCCGGTAAACCGCAGCGCCAGCGCCGCCGCCACCGTCAAGACGCCGAAGCCCAGCACGGCCTGCGGAGACCCAACCGGCCCCGGCGGCGCCGCAGCTGCCGCAACCGTCAACGGGACAAGGCCGCTCATCAGCATGATGTCGGCGGCCCGGCGGTCCGCGTCCGTCTTGGCGCGCATCAACAGCATCACGGAGACGGTCAGCACCAGGGCGGCGACGATCGCGGTGAAGATGGTGGTCAGCCACGTGTTGTGGTGCCAGCGCCACCAGCCGAGCACTCCGGAGGCCAGAATCACGCCGGACGCAACCATGGTCGCACCGACCTGAACGGCGACGACCGGGTCGATCGCCGCGAACCGCTTGCTGAGGTTGGCCGAGACGGCGGTCGAAATGTGCTCGATGACCTGAGACCGGTGCTCGGTGTCGTTGACGAACCGGATCCACAGCCGGTCTCCGTCGTAGACATCCTGCTCGGTGAGCGACTGGGTGGCGCGCAGCGGCGTGCCGTCAACCAGGCACAGCGCCCACCGGCCGCGGCCGGTGGCCTCCAGCGGGGTCTCCCCCAGCTCTCGGAGGCGGCTGTTGATCACCTTCAACAGTGGGTCGGTCATCACCGAAACCGGGGCGTTGGCGTCCAACAGAACGCCGATCTGCACCCCCTCGCCGGCCATGATTCCGACAACCACAGCTCTGGGCGACGAAACACCCTCAATGTCAGTCTGTGGCGCATCAGCTACTGCGGTCATCGTCCTGCACCCCCTGCCCTAGCGAATGAGTTGGTCGTGGACCGCGTGTGGCGCTGTGCCGGTGCACTGACCGGGGCGTCGCTGCCCGGGTAGCGCTGCGGCCGGACTGATTCCGATTTCATTTGCCTGCCTCGCGGTTATTGGTTGTGGTTGGCGTATTGCGTTTTAGTTGTGCAGCCCGTTCCAGAGCAGTATGCCGTGTTGGCATCCAGCTCGCATTTTATGTTCAAAAATGTTGTCGCACTGCGCGTCTGGTAACGGCGCTGTTAAACCCTGCTGTGTGATTTCCATTCGCCGTACGGCAAAGTGTCCAAGACGGTCTTCACGCCGACCTGAACCAGTTGCGGGGTGGCGGGGCAGATAGCCAGCCAGGCCTCGCCGGAACCCGCCGTGCGGGCCTGTTGGTAGAGCGCGATCCGGCCACCCGAGCCATCCTTGAGGGACAGGACGGAGGCGCTGGGGCCCTTGGCGTCGTCTCGATACTGGCGCGCATACACCGCAACCTCGGCCGCGGGGTCGGACAGTGCCTGACCCAGCGCGGCGACAGTGGAGGCGCTGATGCCCATGCGTCGCAGATCGCCGCCGGAAAAGACGTTGAAGCCGGACTCCTGCCACGACTTGGTGGCTTCGAGCATCTCTTCCAGGGGCACGTTGACGGCGTTGATCGCCGCCGGGTCAGCGTGGTGAATCGACTCGAGGCCGTCCATCACCAATGCGGCGATCGACGCGCTGTCCGAGACAACGACGTCGTCGACGGTGATGTCGCTGCCGACGCGCACCGCGGAGACCCAGTGGTTAGCGCGGCGGGCCAGGACCACCCGGAACTCGTTGTCGGGGATATCGCGCGAACCCGGGGGCTGGTTCTCGTCGTCGACCACGCCATAGAGCAGTTTCCCGCGCGACAGCAGCGCGACGACCTCGAGGTCGGGCGCGGCGAGCACCCTCATCCGGGCGGCGACCTGCTCGTTGACCGTGTCGCCGACCACGATGCCCTGCTCACGCATCACAGCCATGCCCGGATGCTCGTTGAGCCAGTCGTTGTTGTCCGTGGAGACGTACGGCCGACACCTGAGCTCCGGGGCGACGTGCCGGATATCCAGCAGCGCCTGAAGCATCCAAAAGCCGTCGACGTTGACAGTGATGTCGGTGCGGGTGCTCTGTTGATCCATCCCTACCTCAATGGTCTTTACTTATTCGAACTTCCAGTAAACCGCAGGACACGGCAGCACACCGAGGAATTGGTGTGCTGCCGCGCCTGGAGTTGGGTTTTAGGCCCAGCTGGAGCCGACGGCGCTGTCGGTCTGCGCCATGTTGCTGCCGGCGCTCTGGACCTTCTGGCCGTGAGCGTTGGCCTGCTCGTAGATCACCTGGAAGTTGCGGCCCAACTGGGCGATGAACTCCTGGCAAGCCACCGAACCGGCGCCG